>CABUPO010000003.1 GCA_902493385.1 uncultured Lachnospiraceae bacterium | reverse complement strand
CTGAAGTGAATAATGGTTTGAGCGAGGCGAGCATGGAGCAGCTTAAGGGCAGGACCGGTGAAGAGATTGTGGATGCGGATATTGCTGAGCAGATGGAAGGATAAAAATGAGGAAGAAAGCATTAATAGTAGCTAACCTCATAGGTTTTTCAGGATTTCTTTGGAATGATATTGAAGTGCTGAAGGAACTTGGTTACGAAGTATCTTTTGCTGCTAATGCAGAAGTTATATTGGGAGAAAATCATCAAGAAGAGTTGCGCAGCAGGGATATAACATTTTATCAAATAGGATTTTCAAGTAAAAATCCGTTTGCAAAGGAAAATATGGAGGCGTATCGCAGCATCAGACAATTGCTGAAAAGAGACTGTTTTGATGTAATACATTGCCATACGCCTATTGCAGGGTTTATTACACGATTAGCTGCAAAAGATTTCCGGAAAAAGGGCGCAAAGGTGATTTATACCACGCATGGATTATCTTTTACGCATCTATCGTCTAAAAAACAATGGCTGGTTTATTATTGCTTTGAAAAATTTGCCTCGTTATTTACAGATACTATAATTACAATTAACAGAGAAGACTTTGCAAATGCAAAAAGAATGTGTTGTAAAGACGTTAGAAAGATTAACGGTGTAGGCGTAGATACTGAGATGTATCATAAGGCGGATATTGACGTAAACAGTTATAAACGCAGTCTTGGTATTCCTAGAGATAAAATTATTGTTTTAAGCGTTGGTGAATTATCTGCGAGAAAGAATCATCAAATTATTATTAAAGCATTAGGAAAAATCGAAAATAAGGATGACTATTGTTATGTTATATGTGGTCGTGAAGTTGCCGGCTCTGGTTTTGCAGAAATGTTAGAGAAGCTTGCACAAGATTGTGGCGTCAATTTACTGTTGCTTGGGCACAGAAACGATATTCCGGAGATTATGCACTGTTCTGATATAGGAGCAATTCCGTCAGTCCGTGAGGGACTTGGTTTGGCGGGTATTCAGTCTTTGTGTGCTGGTATTCCGTTGGTGGGCACAGAGGTGCAGGGAATCAAGGACTATGTTGTTCAAGGAGAAACAGGCTATTTATGCTCTCCTTATGATGAAGAAGCATATAAGAATGCAATTTTAGCTCTCTCTGACGCAGATTTGCGTAAGAGTATGAAAAATTCATGTTATGAAATGGCAGGACAATTTGATGTTGCGGTTTCACATAAACAAATGAGAGAAATCTATACGTCCATACTTGATGGAAAGTGAGATGAATGTATGAATAAAATTAAGCGTCTTGGGTTATTGTTCCGAGCTAAAACGCTAAGACTGTGGAAATTTATCAGTAATGAGAGATATAGGAACGTATCTTATCGATATTTTCGTGATTGCGGTGTAGTTTTCACTGGGAAACCAAAGTATATTAATTATGATGTGGATTTTGATTTGACAGAACCAAACAAAATTTTTGTGGGTGAAAATACAGTTATCGCAAAAGGAACGACTTTATTGACACATGATTTTTCAATAGAGTGCGGTCTTTTAGCAATAGGGGAAACCAAACATGATTATGAGGTTCAGTTTTTAAAAGAAATCCATATTGGCAGAGATTGCTTTATCGGAGCCCGCACGTTTATTTTGCCCGGCACGAATATTGGCAACAATTGTATTATTGGAGCTGGCAGCGTTGTCTCAGGGAGTATTCCCGATAATTCTATTTATGCTGGGAATCCGGCTCGTTTCATTACACATACAGACGAGTGGGCAAGAAAAAAGCTGAAGCAGAATGCATTTGTAAATGGAACGCCAAAAGTATAAGTGGGAGGTGAAGAAATGTCTGTTTATGTTATTACTCATAAATATCTTGATACAATGCCACAGTTAGATACCTTCTATAAATGGCTGTATGTCGGTGCATATAAAACAGAAGACCGTCGTGAAGGATATTGTTATGATGACAGCGGTTCAGAAAATATATCGAAAAAAAATGAAAGTTTTTGTGAATTGACGGGTATGTATTGGATTCGTCATAATTGTAATGACGATATTAAGGGACTGGTTCATTACAGAAGATTTTTTACTAAAAATATTTGGAATGAAGATGTCGCATATTATTTATCGGAAAAAGATGTGAGAAAGCTCTTAAAAAAATATGATTGTATAGTGAGTGATAGAAAGTATTTTTCAAAAAAGAATATTGCAGAAAACTATAGATGTTTACATCATGGTAAGGATCTCGATTTGTTAGAAGAAATCATTAAAATGAATGCCCCGGAGTATTTGGATGCTTTTTATGACGCTATGTCTAAAACCTATTTGTTCCCATATAATATGATAATTGCAAAAGCAGAGGTCTTTGATGCTTATACAGACTGGCTTTTGGGTATTCTGCATAAGCTGGAGGCTGTAGAGGACTTAAATGGTTATGATGCTTATCAGTCTAGAATTTATGGTTTTCTATCTGAGCGGCTGCTCAATGTCTGGCTAATTAAAAATGATGTGCTTTTTGTCGAGAAACCTACTGTTCAATTGGGGTCTAGAATCCGTTACAAGGTGCGGACAGAATTAGAAAAGTTATTTAAGCATTCATTATATTTCCTTGCAAAAATGGACGATATCGGTGGTAAAAAATAATGGGCAGAATAAACATAAATAAACTAGTAATGGATGTAATTGTATTGCTTCCTTTAACAGTATTATTCCAGGGATTTGTACCAGTAATCAATAAGGTTGTTTTCTTTATTGTTATTACAGGACTGTTATATATAGTATTGAAGAGTCCGCACTCATTGATGGAAACTGTGGTGTTGCTTGCTTTTGGATTAGTATATATGTTGTCCTTTGTTTTTACAGGCGGAGTTGCGGATAATACAAATGAATATTTTTATCTTCTATTTTTTATTATATTTTCAAGTTATACAATTATTTGCTACGATTATATTAAGAACTATTTGGTGACTCGTATTCCATATCTAAGAAAAATTGTAATTATATGGGATATATGTGTGGTTATTTCTATGTTTTTTAAAAGCTCGTATAAAGACGGTTTCTTTTTCTCATATACGGGAAACGTTTTTAGAAGCGCCACAGCGTCCATTTTTATATTGTCGTTAATTTTAGTCTTAGTAACTGCCAAGAAGTCAGATATTGTGTGGGCAATTGTTCCTCTTTATTGCGTTTTTTCAGGAGGATCGAGAACATATTTGGCTGTGGGTCTTGCGTTAGCTGTTGCAGCATATTATATGGCGGCGCCGAGCCGGAAGTTTTTTTGGCTATCACTCATTCCAATTATGCTCGTGATGGTAGCAATCATATTTAATTCTAGTATTATGAATAAAATCAACAGTTCGTTGACAGTAGGCGAAAATGAATTTTACAAAGATCCGTTGATTAAGTTTACAAGTGGTAGATCTTTGTTTTGGGCAGCAGACATAAAAGCTTTTTTTAATGGCAGTTATCTGCATCAGTTGTTTGGGTTTGGATTTAATTTTGTTTATGATGTAAACGAGGCGGCAATTCATAATAGAATCTGGGCGCATAATGATTTTATAAATATTTTGATGAATTATGGATATGTAGGTTTGTTTTGCTATTTATACATGTATAAATTGATGTATACGAATTGCATGGCACAGTTAAATATTCCTAAATGGATAAGAGTTCTTATAGTGTTTATGTGGGCATTTAATGCTTTTTTTAATATGTTTTATACATATTCGTGCGCATGCGCGTCTTATCCGTTTGTATTGTTTGGAGTTTCGCTGTTTTGGGAAGATAGAATTGTAAAGGAGAATAATGGATGGAACAGAAAATTGGAATAATTACTTATCATTCAGCGTATAACTTCGGTTCTGTTCTTCAGGCGTATGCTACACAGAAAGTTGTGGAATCAATGGGTTTCAGTACGGATATTTTGAATTACAGAATGAAATCTCAGTATCAATACTATAGTATGCTTCATACGCGGCAGGGAATAAAAAGTTTTTTGAAGGATATGCTTCATTTTCCTCAAATACCTCAGTATATGTTAAGAAAGAAGCGTTTTGAGAAGTTTATTCGAGAAATGAACCTGACAGAAGAATTTCGTGAACCAGAAGATGCTAAATTATACGCAGAGAGATATGATACGTTTATTAGTGGAAGTGATCAGATTTGGAATAAACATTCAAATGAGCTCATTTCTGTTGATTGGAAATACATGGATCCGTATCTTCTTACCTTTACTGAGCGAAAAAAGGTATCATATGCATCATCTGTGGTTAATATGACAAAGGAAGAATTGCAGCATATATCAGATAAGATTCAAAAGTTTGATGCTGTGAGTTTTAGAGAGAAACAATCATGCGAAATATTACATGAAACTGCAGGCATTGAGAGCGAAGCTGTTCTCGATCCGACATTACTGTTAGGAAAGGATTCTTGGGAAGCAGTATCTGGTGAACTGCCTGAAAAGCTAAGGGGAAGAAAATTTGTTCTGTATTATGCACTTGAAGGTGTAAAGAAAACAAAGGCTGTCATGTCAAAACTTCGTCGGTTTACAGAAGAACGTGGCTGTGAATTAGTTATGATTACACCGCTATCTTATGCGGCAGGAGGAAAGCGTGTTCACAGTATGATTGAAGCTGGGCCGAAAGAGTTTCTTGCATTGGTTCAGAATGCTGAACTGGTTCTGACTAATTCCTATCATGGCACACTGTTTGCTCTTAATTTAGGAACAGATTTCTATACCTTGAGGGAACCGGCAAGTAAAGACAATAGAGTAATCAGTATTCTTTCATTGCTGGGCTTAAATAATAGAATTATTACATCTTTGGATGAAGTGCCAAGCGGCTTTCAGAAAATTGACTTTGCTGTGGCTTGGGAAAAGAAGAATGTGTATCGAGAAAAATCTATAAAGTATTTACAGAAAGCGATTGGTAAAGCAGATGAGTGATAAAACAATTCGAGAAATCTGCCCTTATGACTTATGTGTCGGATGTGGTGTTTGTGCCGCAGGCTGTCCGAAAAATTGTATTTCCATGCAGGAAGACGCAGAGGGTTTTGTGCGTCCTGACATTGATTCATCTTACTGTATAAACTGTGGTTTATGCAGTAGGATGTGTCCACAAAATCATAAATTTGAAAAACATAGTGCTGTGTTATATATGGCGTGGAATAAAAATAGAGATATACTTATGGCCAGTTCATCTGGAGGTATGTTTACAGCTGTCGCAGAATGGGTGTTGAAGCAAAATGGTGCGGTTGTTGGAGTAGCTTTTAATCCTGTAACAAAAGATGTATACCATGATATTGTTTTTTCTAGTGAGGATTTAGATAAGCTTCGTTTGAGTAAATACTATCAAAGTGAGACCAAACATATTTATAGTATGGTGAAATATCTGCTGGAATCCGGACAGATGGTTTTGTTTACGGGTACGGCCTGTCAGGTTGCAGCAATGAAATCGTATTTAGGAGATATGGCTAATAGCGAATTGCTTCTGACAATGGATATTCTCTGTCACGGTGTAGCCAATAAGAAGACGGTCTCAGCTTATATTAAAGATAGAGAAAAGCAGTATAATAAGAAAATAATTAATTTCCGCTTTCGTATCAAAGAGGGAATAGAGGGATGGCAATTGGGCAGCGGTACAAGAATGAAGCTGTTTTTTGAAGATGGCACCAGTGAAGCTCAGGATAAATTCCTCGACACCTATTTTATTGGATTTAATAGCAATATCTTTTTAAGGGAAAGCTGTTATCAGTGTAAGTATTGTGGCCAGGCGAGAATTGCTGACTTTACAGTTGGTGATTTTTGGGGCGTTAATGCAGAAAAGGTTGGTAAACAGCAGATGTACGAGGGAGTATCTGTTGTATTGATTAACACTGAAAAGGCAGATATGATTCTCGGAAAATTGAAGGATGATTTATATATCGAAAAGATTAATCCGATTGAGGCAGTTCCATATAACCGCGCGTTAACTGAACCAAATCGACGTCCGGCGGCCCGCTCTCATTTTTTTGCACTGATGAACAAATATGGTTTTGATAGAGCAGTAAAAAAGCTTAACAGAAAGTACTATATAAAAAAACATATTAAAGCTGTTATGTCTCTGTTATTACCTCGCAAAATGCTGGTATATATTATAGAGAAACGTAAAAGAAGGAACTGTTAGAGAGGTGAGAGGACATGGAGAAAAGTCGAGAGTCAAAACTGATAAAAAATACAATTATATACACAGTCAGTAATTTTGGTTCAAAGGTTTTGACTTTCCTGATTGTTCCGTTGTATACATTTTATTTGTCAACGGCGGAATTTGGTACATATGATACGATTATTTCTATATTAAATTTACTTGCGCCAATGTGCGTATTAGCTATTCACGAAGGATTGCTGCGCTGGCTTCTGAAATCGAACGAAAAACATGGCGATATTTTAGGCTCTGGTCTTGCGCTTCTATTTTTATTTGTGTTTGTTGCTGACGTTGCTGCTTTCGTTGTGTGTAGTCTGCTTCGTTGGGAATATACCGGAGTTTTTATTATGTTGATGACATTTACTGCTTTACACACTAGTTTTCAGTTTATTGCTAGAGGAGAAAAAAGGAATAAGGTATTTGCAGTGTCAGGAATAGTCTATACGATGGTAATGTTGACGCTAAATGTTTTATTTATTGTTGTTTTCCGCTGGGGCATAAATGGGATGCTTTGGTCGATGGCTATAGCGCATATATGTGTTGTGCTTTATTTGATTTGGATGCTGAGAGACAGATTACGGTTTAAGGAAATGCATTTGAACAAGAGGCTTGCAATGGCGATGTTAGCATATTCAATTATGTTGGTCCCCAATAATATCAGTTGGTGGATAATGAACGCTTCTGATCGCATCATGCTTACGGCTATGGCAGGAGCAGCAACAACTGGTATTTTTTCTTTAGCTTACAAATTTCCTTCTATTGTAACTATTTTGCATACTTTATTTTATCAGGCATGGCAGGAGCAGGCTGTTTTGGAATATGACAGTGATAGTCGTGATAGTTATTATACAACGGTTTTTAATCATTATATGAAGCTGGCTTGTTGTTCAGTTGCAGTTTTGATTCCTATATCCAAGCTGATTATTATTTTTTACATGGATATAAGCTATTTAGATTCCTACCAGTATGTAGGTTTGTTATATTTGGGATCCCTGTTCTCGTCCTTTTCAGGGTTTTATGGTACGGGCTATATTAGTGCAAAAGACACGAAAAATGCAATGAAGACAACTATTGTAGGTGCGGTAGTAAACTTTATTATAAATTTGTTTTTGATTCCTGTCATTGGGATTTGGGCGGCATGTATCTCAACAGTTTGCGGGAACTTGATTGTGTGGATTATTAGAATTAAACAAACAAAAAAGTATTTTAATATAGATGTTGACTGGAAAAACTTTGCTATAATTATGTCGGTCAATGTGGCATATACAATTGGTATTTGCTTTATTAATATTTCGGGAACAATTGTGATGGTTTTGATAGCAATATGTTTGGCGTTTTGGATGAATAAAGAAATACTTAAAAACATTCTTGAGTATTTTAAGAAGAAAGTGGTGAAAAAGTGATTATGAGTAAATATGATTATCTTGTTGTAGGAGCTGGCTTGTATGGAGCTGTTTTTGCCCATGAAGCAAAGGCAAATGGAAAGAGTGTTCTTATTGTAGACAAGCGACCTAATATCGGCGGCAATATTTATACAGAGAACGTGGAAGGTATCAACGTCCATGTTTATGGTGCACATATCTTTCATACCAATGACACTAAGATTTGGGAGTATATTACTCAGTTTGCAAAATTCAATCATTTTATCAACAGTCCTGTGGCAAATTACAGGGGTGAACTGTACAGCCTGCCTTTCAATATGTATACCTTCAATAAGATGTGGGGTGTTGTGACTCCTGAAGAGGCTATGGCAAAGATTGAGGAGCAACGCAGAGAAATTACTGGAGAAGCGCAGAATTTGGAGGAACAGGCCATTTCTTTGGTTGGTCGTGATATTTTTGAGAAACTTGTTAAAGGCTACACTGAGAAGCAGTGGGGTCGTGATTGCAAGGAACTGCCTGCCTTCATTATCAAGCGCCTCCCTGTTCGGCTGACATTTGACAATAACTATTTCAATGCATTTTATCAGGGTATTCCTGTGGGAGGTTACACTAAGATGATTGCAAATATTTTGGAAGGTATCGAAGTTCGTCTGAATACCGACTATTTGGATAATAAGGCTGAACTTGATGCACTGGCATATAAGGTGGTTTATACAGGCCCAATCGACGCTTATTTTGACTACAAACTAGGTGCTTTGGAGTATCGTTCCGTACGCTTTTATAACGAGGTGCTGAATCAGTCTAATTTCCAAGGCAATGCGGCTGTGAATTATACCGATAGGGAAACTCCTTGGACACGGATAATAGAGCATAAATGGTTTGAATTTGGAAAAGACTCAAAAGGCAATGATCTGCCGAAGACTGTAATTTCCCGTGAGTATAGCTCCGAGTGGAAGCCAGGCGACGAGCCGTATTATCCGGTCAATGATGATAAGAACAGTAAGCTGTATGCTCTGTACAAAGAGCTGGCAGATCAAGAGAGAAATGTTATCTTTGGCGGCCGTTTGGGCGAGTACAAGTATTACGATATGGATCAGGTAATATCATTGGCATTAGAAAAATGCGAGCAGGAATTTAGAGGATAGTAATTGTTTTATGGAGGACTAGTATGGATATAATTATTTTTACGCTTACCGGTGCGAATAATATTGGAGCTTTTTTACAGGCGTTTTCTTTGGCGGAAGTTTTGAAAGCAGAAGGTCATAACCCGGCGTTTGCAAAGTTTAGTGCGCCTGCTTCTAATGGCGCCGCTGTTAAGCTGGAAAAAATATTGAAGTATGCCTGTCATGGGAAGATGAAACTCCTTTTGTACAAAATCAGAAGCAATAAAAAGTATGACGAAGCACGGAAGACTCTGAATTTCAAGGATTTTGATGAGACAGTATGCTGTGATGCGGCTGTCATAGGTTCAGATGAGGTTTGGAATGTTTCTTCTGATTCTTTTATTCATCAGCCACAGTATTTTGGGGAACGCTTAAAAGCAGATAGAATTATCAGCTATGCTCCAAGCGCGGGAAACACAACGGTTGTGCAAATGCAGGAGTCTGGTATTGATTTCCAAAGGTTTACAAACCTTTCTGTGAGGGATGAGACGACTTATAATCTGGTATGCTGTCTTGATGACCGAAAACCAGAGATTGTTCTTGATCCCACGTTCCTGATTGATACATATGACCCATTTCTTCCAAAGGTGGTGGATAATACAGGATATATTCTTGTATATAGCTATGGTGAGAATATTGATATTAAAAGTGTGAAGGAGTTTTCTGAAAAAGTAAATTTGCCGTTATATAGTGTAGGGACTTACAATAGCTGGTGTCATAAAAACATAATTGTTTCTCCATTTGAATTTCTTTCATATTTGAAGGAAGCAAAATACGTTATCACTTCTACGTTTCATGGGACCGCGTTGTCAATTAAATTTAATAAGCAGTTTGTGGTGTATCCGGGAACAAGCGAAAAAATTCTTTCGTTGTTAAATGAGTTTTATTTGAATGAAAGAAACGCTGCTAAGAGTAATGATTTACAGATTACTTTTAGCAAAGAGATAAATTATGAAACTGTTAACGAAATTCTTGAAGAAAAGAGAAGGAAGTCTTTATCTTTTCTTTTGTCAGCATTATCTGCGAATATAGGAGGTCGTATATGATTGAATTGTTTCAGCGTGAAGATGAATGTTGCGGGTGTACGGGATGTGTTTCCGCTTGTTCAAAGAATGCCATTTCGATGAAGATGAATAAAAAAGGATTTTTATATCCTGAAATAGACAGGGAGCTTTGCATAGAATGTGGTTTATGTAATTTAGTCTGTGATTTCAAGAAGTTTGATGCGTCATGCAAGAAACCGGTATCATATGCTGTCCGTCACAAAAATCCCCATGAGGTCAAAACTTCAAGGAGCGGAGCTTTTTTTATGGTGCTTTGCAAGAAAATAATAGGGAGCGGCGGCGTGGTATTCGGATGTAGATTGACAGACGGATGTAAAGCAGTTCACAGCGCTGCAAAGACATATGAAGAGTGTAAATTCTTTAAAGGCTCGAAATATGTTCAGAGTGATATGGGACAATGCTTCTCAGAATGTAAAGGTTATTTGGAAACCGGGATTCCGGTATTATTCTCGGGTACTGGATGTCAGGTGCATGGATTGTTGCGTTATCTGAATACATTCAAGGTTCCGACGGATAAGCTTATTACAGTTGATATTGTATGTCACGGAGTTCCTTCTCCAGGCGTTTGGGCAGAGTATCTTTCTGAACTTTGCAATCGTGTGGGGGGGGGTATACGTCATGTAGACTTCAGGGATAAATCAATTAATGGATGGGCGGATCATATTGAATCATATGACTTGGATAATGGACGTAAGATAACTGGAAAGAACTGGACAAATATTTTTTACAGACACGTTATGTTCAGAGATTCCTGTTATAAGTGCAAATATACAACAACAGAGAGGTATAGCGATTTTACTATCGCAGACTACTGGAATATAGGAAATAACGCGCCGCGATTTGACGATAATAAAGGAGTTTCTCTTGTGATGGTGCATAGTGAAAAAGGTAAAATGCTCTTTAAAGAATTAGCTGAATCTTTTGATTTTGAAAAAACGAGCCTGAAAACATCTATGCAGCCACAGATGCTCAGACCAATATGGAAAGGCTGGGATTATGGAGTTTTTTGGAAATTATATCAGAAAAACCCTCAAAATGCAGTTAGACTGTATTTCTTTCCTAATTTGCTAACAAGGTTAATTTGGAGGTGTGAAAGAAAAGGAAAAAATATTATAAAAAAGATTTTAAAAAAATAGGTTTTTAAATATTCTGTATTCTATATTGAATTAGAAAGCAATATTTCAATTGATATTTCCCTTAGAAAACGGTATATTATATACAGAAGCAGCGGCGGATACAAGGTAAAGGTAATGATTAAATTTCCTTAAAGATACTCCTCCGCCAATCTTTTATGTAAAGGCGCATAAGCTCTATTTGCTTAGCTGAGAGGGAGAAAATGATGGATTATACTGAATGTCTGAAATATTTGAATGCCATATCAGAAAAATACGGCATATGCTATGGACTTGATATTGTAACAAAATTATTTGAGAAAGCATATAATCCCCGGATACATACTAAAGTCATACATGTTGCAGGAACTAATGGAAAGGGCTCGGTCTCCTCGTTTATTGCATACATATTAAGCGCGGCGGGATATAAAGT
This sequence comes from uncultured Lachnospiraceae bacterium, assembly GCA_902493385.1. Taxonomy (GTDB): domain Bacteria; phylum Bacillota; class Clostridia; order Lachnospirales; family Lachnospiraceae; genus V9D3004. The sequence goes on along the minus strand of CABUPO010000003.1, from coordinate 294,523 downwards.
GGGAAGATATATATCTCCGGCTGTATATGGTTACAGGGAAAAAATCCAGTATATAAAAAACGGATGTGTAAAATATATTACTGAAGAAGAAGTAAGCAGGTATATCAACACGCTTAAGGGATATGCGGACGCGATATATGAAGAACATAATGCTTATCCTAGTATATTTGAGATGGAAACTGTGATGGCGTTTATGGCGTTTGATGACTGGCAGTGTGATTATGCGATAGTCGAATGCGGCATGGGAGGGGTTCTTGACGCTACAAATGCCGTACGTGATAAGGAATTATGCGTTTTTACATCTATATCAGAAGATCATATGGCATACCTTGGCAATACATTGTCGGATATAGCCTGCAGTAAAGCGGGAATAATGAGGAGTCATGTAAATGCAGTAAGCGCACAGCAGAATAAGGATGTAAAGGACGTGCTTCTTGAATATGCAGACAGCGTTCACTGCCGGCTGGTATTTACAGGTGAATATCATCTGACGGACACAGGGATTTGGGGAAGCAGCTTTGAGTACTGCAAAAAGGACTGGATGATAAGTCTGTGCGGAAGACATCAGGTTGAAAATGCGGCATTGGCAATCGAGGCTGTACATGCGCTTTCAGATATTGGAGAAAATATTTCTGATGAGATAATAAGAAAAGGATTGCTAAGGACAAGATGGCCCGGAAGATTTGAGGTGATTAATGCTTCGCCATATGTAATAGCGGACGGAGCGCACAATCCTGACGCTGTATTTAAGCTTATGGATTCTGTGGACGTCTTATTTCCACGTGAAAGATATAAGAGAATAGGAATTATCGGAATATTTAAGGATAAAGACATAGATAATATCATTAATAATATCTCGGGGCGCTTTGAAAAACTGCATACAGTAACGCCGCCGGGGCCTCGTGGGCTGAAAGCCGGACAGCTTGCAGATATAATTAACCGTAATACTAAAACAATGCCTTGTGTACATCCTGATAAGAGTGTTTATGAGGTGGCAGATGATATAATTAATAAAATGGATACGGATGATTTGGAAAAGAGTGTGATTATAATATTCGGTTCGCTGTCATTACTCGGCAAAAACTAATTCTTGCATACTTATTCTGCCAATGGTAGAATGTTCTTTGGAATTATTCTCTTTGGAGGCATATACGTTGGATAAATATAAGATAGAACAGGCTGTAAGATTATTTCTTGAAGGAATAGGCGAGAATCCTGACAGAGAGGGACTTGTGGATACTCCGGCACGCGTGAGCAACATGTGCGAGGAGCTTTTTGCAGGGCTTAATGCATCGGCAGAAAGTCATCTTTCAAAGACGTTTACAGCTGATACAAGCGGACTTGTAGTTGAAAAAGATATTACATTTTATTCGTTGTGTGAACATCATCTGTTACCTTTCTATGGAAAAGTGCATATAGGATATGTGCCTGCCGGAAAGGTTGTAGGGCTCAGCAAGCTTGCAAGGACAGTTGAAGTGTATGCCAGAAGAGCACAGATACAGGAGCAGCTTACAGCACAGATAGCCGATGCGGTGATGGAGTATCTTAATCCTGAGGGCGTTGCTGTAATGATTGAGGCAGAGCATATGTGTATGTCAATGAGAGGCATTAAAAAACCGGGGGCTGTAACTGTGAGCCTTGAGTGCCGGGGATGCATGAATGAGGACGGCGGGCTCAGGAATACATTTCTGCAGCTTGTACAATAAAACACACGATGCGGGAGGCTCAGTTATGGTTATTGGCAGCAGGACATTTGATGACAGAGGAAGAACATATATAATGGGAATACTTAATGTGACCCCTGATTCGTTTTCTGACGGCGGGCGGTATAATGACGTCGATAGCGCATTATTTCATGCAGAGCAGATGATAAAGGACGGCGCGGATATTATAGACGTAGGTGGTGAATCGTCAAGGCCGGGCTTTGAGATGGTTGGCTGTGATGAGGAATTAAGAAGGGTGATTCCTGTTATTACTGAGATTAAAAAGAGATTTGATATACCGGTGTCTGTAGATACATTTCACAGCAGGACTGCAAAAGAATCAGCCGAAGCAGGCGCCGATATGATAAATGATATATGGGGGCTTGGTTACTCTGGAAACGATATAAGCATGGCAAAGATTGTTAAAGAGACCGGTGCTTCTGTATGTATTATGCATAATAATGATAACGTGTATAAAGCGGAAAATATGGATAAACAGACCGTATATAATAATATTTCCTGTATAATTCATGACTTAAGGGAATCAGTTAATACAGCGAAGAAGTATGGTATTGAAGATGAAAGGATAATGATAGATCCAGGAGTTGGCTTTGCCAAAGATTACGCTATGAATATGGCTGTTATAGCTAATATTGACAGTTTTTTTGAACTTGGTTATCCAGTTCTTTTGGGAACATCTAATAAATCAGTTATCGGACTTGCGCTTGACCTTCCGGTAGAAGAGAGGCTTTTTGGTACAATTGCAACGAGTGTGTATGCTGCGGGCAAAGGCGTGCAGTTTTTAAGAGTGCATGATGTAAAAAGCAACAGGCAGGCAGCGCTTATGACGGAAAGGATGTTAAGCAGCCGTCTCTAAAATAAAGTTATATCAGACCTGTAGTCTGGGGTCATTTACCGGGAGGATTTTGATGGATACAATATGTATTAGGGATATTGAAGTATTTGCATATCACGGAGTTATGAAAGAAGAGAATGCTTTGGGGCAGAAATTTCTTATTACTGCCAGTCTTTCGCTTAGCACAAGAGAAGCGGGAATTTCGGATGATTTGGAAAAGTCAGTGAATTATGCAGAGGTATGCCGTATTATAAAGGAATATGCCGAGAACAATACATTTAAGCTTATTGAAACGCTTGCGGAGGGTATTGCCAGACTTATCCTTACTGGATACGACATTATAGAGGCTGTCACGGTTGAGATAAAAAAACCCTGGGCGCCTGTTCAGATTCCGGTTGATACAGTGTCGGTAAGCATAAAAAGATGCTGGCATGACGCTTATTTAAGTATAGGTTCTAATATGGGTGATAAGAAAAGGCATCTTGATTTGGCAGTAGAGAGGCTTGGCATGTCGGACGGTATTAAGGTTATGGATATATCCGATTATATTGTAACTGCGCCTGTAGGATATACTTCACAGGATGATTTCCTGAATGCTGCGGTACATATTAAGACTGTGCTTGAACCAAACGAACTTCTTCTGGTTATTCATGACATTGAAAATATGGACGGACGTGTGCGTAACATACACTGGGGACCGAGAACAATAGATATAGATATAATTTTATACGACGAGCTTATTATTAATACAAAAGACCTCACTATTCCGCATCCTGAAGCTGAAAACAGGGAATTTGTCTTAAAGCCGTTATCACAGATAGCGCCAAAGGTTATTCATCCTGTTATCAGACAATCTATTGAAAGAATATATGACGATTTATGCACAGAGGGTATATGTGCAAGAAAGGATTATAATGTTGACAGCTTCAAATGTATAGATGAGCTGGATATAAGCTATGATACAAGAATTGTGTATTTTGGCAACGAAGGGTCTTATTCACAACAGGCTATGGAGCGTTTTTTTGGAAAGGGCGGATATATTTCATATGCAAGACAGAAATTTACCGAAGTAATGAGGGCTGTATCGGAAGGCGAAGCAGATTACGGAGTTGTTCCGATTGAAAATTCATCCACCGGAGGAATTACCGATATATATGACCATATGCTGGAGTATAATATACATATTGTAGGGGAGCAGATAATTAAGATAGAACATGCGCTGCTTGCAAAAAAAGGTGTAAAGGCAGAAGATATACGTAAAATATATTCACATTCGCAGGGTATCAGGCAGTGCAGCTCATTTTTAAATGCGCATCCTGAAATAGAAGCTATTGCAGTATCAAGCACTGCCTCAGGCGCAAAAGCGGTGGCGGAAGCTTTGGATAATTGTTCAGCGGCTATTGCATCTGAAAAGGCCGCCGAGGTTTACGGGCTTTGCATACTAAAATCAAGGATAAATGAGCTTGATAATAACAGTACCAGATTTGTTGTATTTTCTTCCGAGAAAAAATATATTAAAAATGCAAAGAAAATAAGCATATCATTTGAAGCTAAGCATGAAAGCGGAGCGTTATATCGGATATTATCACATTTTTACAGAAACGGCATTAACCTTGAGAAAATTGAATCAAGGCCGATACCTGACAGGACGTGGGAGTACAGGTTTTTCGTGGATATTGCGGGCAATCTCATGATGCAGAGCGTTAAAAATGCTTTGGGAGGAGCCGAGGAAGAATCTGAAGGACTTACTATACTGGGTAACTATTAGGAAGGATTTTTAATATGATTATACCTGAGTTTATACATGAAGGAGATACTATAGCTGTAACGGCGCCCTCTGACGGCAACAAAAAGGAAATTGATTATCAGAGACTGAGCCTGGCAAAAGCAAACATAAGAAAAAGAGGGGTTGAGGTTATTGAAACTCCTGATGTCAGGCATAGCATAAAAGGAAGAAGCGCATCAGCCGATGTAAGGGCAAAAGAGTTAAACGAGGTTTTTGCAGATAAGGATATCAGGGCGGTTATCTCGGCAAAGGGCGGGGATTTTCTGATGGAGATACTTCCATATGTTGATTTTGATATGATTCGCAGCAACCCGAAATGGTTTCAGGGATTTTCAGATAATACGGGACTTGGTTTCCTTATTACGACCTTGTGTGACACGGCTTCGATATATGCGTCTAATTTTAATGATTTTGCTATGGACGTATGGCATGATTCTCTTTGGGCTGACTGGAATGTACTTACAGGTAAGAGCTTTAAGCAACATAGCTTTGACAGATATCAGGATGGATTCATTGATTACGAGTCGGGAAGCGAAGGATATTCACAGGATAAAGACGTTAAATGGATAAGCGCGCTGGGTGGAGAGAGTATAGAGCTTAACGGAAGATTTTTGGGCGGATGCCTTGACGTACTTCTTAATCTCGTAGGAACGAGATTTGATAAGGTAAGTGAATTTACAGAAAAATACCGTAGTGAAGGTATAATATGGTTTCTTGAAAGCTTCAGTCTTTCGAGTGAAGAGATAGAAAGAGGTCTGTGGCAGCTTTCCGAAGCGGGCTGGTTTGAAACAGCGCGGGGATTTGTATTTGGAAGACCAGCGTTCTTTAGCTCTGATACAGACACTTCTTATAAAGAAGCCGTATTAAATGCTCTTTCTAAGTTTGGCGTTCCTGTTATACTTGAGGCCGACATCGGACATAAGCCTCCGCAGCTTGCAATGCTGAACGGAATGCTTGGAAAGCTTACAACAGAAAACGGCAAAGGCTGTGTGGAATTCTTTAATGAGATTGAACAGATAAACGAAAAGATATAGGAATTGCTATACTAATAAGTTGAAAATATATAAATTATGTTTGTCATGAAAAAGATTGCTTAATTCATTAACTTTGATATAATGAATATGTGGCAACATTTTAGCAACAAAAAATCGGTAAGTCCGAGTAGATTGTGTAATTGAAGTGGAAATTATACAAAACGGTTTAAAGTGTAGGGTAAACTTGCTGGGTTTGAATTATAAATGAAGGAGAAAGGACTGATTTTATGGCTGTGGAATTAAAAGTAGATTACCAGAGAGCTTTGGACGAACAGAAAAAAGAAGTCCGAGAGCTTGTAATGGCTGGATTGGAACAGATAAAAGAGGAAAAGACAAAAGACTTTAATACTGTGTGTGACATATTGGAGAAGAAATACAGAGATGAGGCAATATCAAATTAGAATTACGAAGTTGGCAGAGGAAGATTTGGAAAATGCTGGCGATTACATTGCCTATGAATTGAAAAATCCGTCTGCGGCTGAAAGTACAGTAAGTGGGATTCGTGCAAAGATAAATTCTCTGGTAAACCTTCCAGAGAGGAACGAATTGGACGAAGATGAATTACTTGCTGGATTGGGTGTCCGAAAAGATTATTATCGCAATTACAAGATATATTATGTGATAGAGGAGGACACCATTTACATAGTTAGAATTTTGCATATGTTAGTCGATAGTAAAGCGTGGCTGTATCGTACATTTGGGTTGTAAAGTTTCATGATACCATGTGATACCCATATGATACCTGTTTGCTCTGAAACTCAAAATAATATGGAAAATATGCGAAATAAACGGTATGAAATAGTAGGAAATACGCCTAAAAGATTAGCAAATAAGTTAATCATTAGGGAGTATGAGTAAAGGACTGTCGCTTTAACGGATAAAAATCCGTAAGGCGGCAGATTTATTTTGTCTTTTTTGTCTTTTTTTGTCAATGAAATAATTGTTATTTTCTTCTGTTTGCGACATAATCCGCATACTGTAACATCTAAAATATAAAACGAGCCCGGGCAGATGGCTGAAAGGAGTGTGTCAGACGTATATATACATAGATGTGTTGTTTTTATGCAACTTTATTATGGATATTGCCCAGACAGTTTTTTTCTGTACGATGATAAACCTGAGAAGTTCCATATTAAGAATTGTATGCGCGTCATTTGCCGGGGCGTTAACCAGCTGCATTGTCATAATATTTTCGGGCTGTCCTGCAATCAAAATTATAACGGCCGATATTGTCGTCCCCTGCGTAATGATATACATACTTTACAGGGGAAGGATTCTGCTTGGCGTAAAAACAATATTTAAATATGTCCTTATATGGTATTTTTGTGCGTTTGCATTAAACGGACTTATAAATTATGCACTTAAGGGAACGCTTACGATAGGGAAAATGTTTATTATAGTATTGTTTGTATGTACGGTCTGCGCAGTTATTGTCAGAAGATATAATCTGTCGTCAGTAAGAAGCGTAAACGAAAGCTTGTATAATATAACAATATACAAAGGGAAAAGAACTATGTCGGGATGCGCCAAATACGACAGCGCCAACATGCTTTCAGAGCCTATATCAGGTCTTGCTGTAATTGTTTGTGATAAAGAAGCCGTAAATTCATTTTTGACGGATGGGGAAAAAAAGTACATAGATATGTTTCCAAATCTTCCGGATAAATGGGATGGCATTACATATACAAGAAGCATTCCTTACTGTTCTGTCGGGAAGAAACATGGAATGCTTCCTGCGGTGCTTTTAGATGAAGTATGTATATCAAAAGATAACAAATATATTAAATACGGAAAATGCTATCTTGCAGTATCAGGCGGATTTATATCATCTGATGCCGCATATGATTTTCTTTTAAATCACAGAATGAAGCTATAAATAATAAATTATATGAAGGAGATGTAAGATTGTGATATTCAGAATATCGATACCAAATTGTTTTCAGTTTCGCATGATAAAGGATGTAAAAGATATACTATTTGGCAGCGGGGGCGATATACATTATATCGGGGGAGCAGAGATTCTTCCGGCTCCGTTTGATGCGGAGGAAGAAAGCATGTGGCTAAAAAGACTTGAGACGCCCTCGGAACGAAGTGAAGCTATCGCAGTTTTGGTAGAACATAATCTCAGGCTCGTAGTTTACATAGCAAAGAAATTTGACAATACCGGAGTGGGTGTAGAAGACCTGATATCTATAGGAACTATAGGCCTTATGAAAGCAATCAATACATTTAAGGCTGAAAAGAAAATCAAGCTTGCAACATATGCGTCAAGATGTATTGAAAATGAAATTCTTATGTATTTGAGAAAAACAAGCAAAACCAAGCTTGAAGTGTCAATAGATGAGCCGCTTAACGTCGACTGGGACGGTAATGAGCTCTTATTATCTGATATTCTTGGCACTGATGATGATGTAATATCAAGAGATATAGAAGACGAGGTTGACAAAAAGCTTCTGAAAAAAGCTCTTGAAAGGCTGAATGACAGAGAGCGTCTTATTATACAGCTGAGATATGGAATTGACGACGAAGAGGGGCTTGAAAAGACGCAGAAGGAGGTTGCAGACATACTTGGCATATCGCAGTCGTACATATCAAGGCTGGAAAAAAAGATAATGAAAAGGCTGAAAAAGGAGATACTTAAGATGGAGTGACAGGCTGAAATAACCGAAAAAAATAATTGACATAGCATGGAATATCCTGCTATTAATAGCCACAGTATATTTGCGGGATGTTATGTGTCAGATATTGGAGAGGATTTTATAGAGATAATTGATGTAAAATCAGGAGAAGAGTCATATAGCTTGTCAGTAAGCATGCCGACAGTTGTCAGCAATGGAAAGATAACAAGAAATGGACTTTTCGATACGGATTCGTATAATATTGAGGGTGATTTAATGGATTATCAGGATATTCAAATAGGCGATACGGTAGACATCGTTTATGAATATTGGCGTTATGGCGAGTCGCCGTATGAGAAAATGTACTGCTATGGTATTAACGTTCGTAAAAATTGAAAATTATCAGAATAACAGCGGACGCCGCATATACATTTAAGTACGTCCGCTGTATTTAATTGTGGTATTCTGTGTAATCTTAAAGTCCTTTGTATGACAGATAGTCAAAATCAGCATAATTCATTGATTCTTTTCCCATTGAAGAACAATATATGCCAAGACATGTACCTACGAAACCGCCTGCAGCGTCCGTGCATAATATACGCGCGTCTGCGCCGTCTGCCAGTTCGATATATTCGCCGTCGCCTGTTTTATATGAAAAACTAAGACTCTGTACATTCTGTTTTATGTGAAGAACAATTCCGTCTTTAAGATTATATGTAACTGCGTGAACCAAAAGCTCTTCCTTGCATACGGCGTCGTTTTTTATATAGCTTTTGGTAATGACAAGCACGTCTTTTCCGTTCCTTTTTGATACTGCAAATGTATAGTAATTGCTGTCGCTCTGCAAAAGCACAAGACCGGCCTGTTCACCCTCGGCGGGCTCGTATTCTACTCTGGTTTCAAGCTCGTAGCTCATATCGGTCTGTCTTCTGCATATGAGCGAAGGTGAAGCATTTGAGCATATATCTTCGGGAGAGCAGTAAATCCTCATAAAGCCCTTTCTTTCGGAAAGACTGTATTTGCTCATGTCAGGATTGCGTACATACATATAGTGCGGAGCAAGAGCAGCATAATCAAAGTCATCATATCCGGGAACTGGTATTTTTTCGCATTCTGGAAGCTTTGGAGTGGTACATGTATCTTCTATTATTCCTTTGCCCGGATTAATTAACGGCCATCCGTTCTCCCATGTCATAGGAACTAAAAATGTCTCGCGTCCGAGATTTCTGTGGTATCCTCCGCCGTAAGGACGTGATGCAAGAGCAATCATCCACCATTCGCCATTCTGTGTTTCAACGATATCAGGGTGGCCGACATTAACAATAGGGTAATTAAGTCCAAGATGCCTGTGCGTAAGAATCGGGTTGCCGGCGTAGCCTGTAAACGGTTCGCTCAGGCTTTTGCTTCGGGCAACTGTCACACAGTGCATATGTGCTGTTCCGGCCTCGCTTATAAGAAGGTAATACCAGCCGTCTTTCTTATATATGTGAGGCCCTTCCGGCCACTCGACATTTCTTAACGCGCCGTGCCATGCAGGCCATGATTCGCCTACGAGAGTCATGGTTTTAAGGTCAAGCTCCTGAATATATATCTCGTTATCTCCGAAATATCTTGAGCCTTCGCGTCTGCCTTTGGTGCCGCAGTAATAGCATCTGCCGTCGTCGTCAAAAAAAAGCGACGGGTCTATTCCTTCACTGTGAAGAGGTATAGGGTCAGACCAGGGCCCTTTCGGGTCTGTCGCAGTTACTATGAAGTTACCGATTCCTCCGCGTACGTTAGTTGTTATAACGTAAAATGTGCCCTCATGGTATCTTATGGTCGGCGCATATATACCGTCGCCGGCAAGGCTTGTATCAGCAAGCGGAAGCTGGCTTTCTCTGTCAAGAACATTGCCGATTTGGTTCCAGTGTACAAGGTCCGTGCTGTGGAATATCGGAATACCCGGAAAATAACAAAACGTTGATGTTACAAGATAATAGTCGTTTCCGGCCCGGCATATCGAAGGGTCGGGGTAAAATCCCGGAAGAACAGGATTATTGAATGATTTTTTCATATAAACCTCCTAAAATATCTATAATATAGTAGATATATAATAATAAAAACGAGTAAATAGCACAATATGTAAAATAATAATAATTTTATATATTTTTGTGAAAAATACACTATATTCAAAACGAAATGATATGCATTTTATGTGAAAATATTATAATAAGTTTGTATTTCATAATTTAGTTACATGTTCTAGTATAGACAAATAAACAATAAAGTGGTAAAATAAACTACGAAAAAGTATGCAATTTTTACAAAAATAACGAAAGAGGCGATTGTTTTCGTTTGGTAAAATGAACATTACTTAAAACGCAAGAAAGGAGCGATGGGCAGACATGTCAAAGGTTAAAGAAGTATTAAACAAAAAAATTGTTAAAATACCTCTTGTGATAATTGCATTCGTAGTTATCATTATTGTATGGAAATCTTTGGTCAGCAACAACGACAGTTATATCGAGAAATATGATGGCGTAGATCTTACGGCTGATGTTGAAGGAATAGCCAGAGATGATACATATGTAAAATACCTTCAAAAGTATGAAGGCGTTGCCAGTCCTGACAGAGTGATTGACGTAGATGTGTTTGATTATACATCGAATAGCAGCGGTGTAAACGTTGTTAACAACATTGATGGGGAAGAGAGGGCCGTCGAATCTTCTGAAGAAGGCTCTATAGAATGGGAGGTTGAGATACCTGAAGCCGGTATGTACAACATTTATGTTGAATATTACCCAAAAGAATCAAGAGGTATCGATATCGAACGCGCCGTTTATATTAATGGGGAAATGCCGTTCTATGGCGCAGACGCCGTAACATTCAGCCGTGTGTGGGCAGATGAGGGTGAAATTCAGAAGGATAATCGTGGTAATGATATAAGGCCGACTCAGGTTGAGACGCCGATATGGCAAAGCTCATATGTTAAGGATTATATGGGATATCATATTGACCCATATAAGTTCTATTTTGAGAAGGGTACTAATACTCTTAAGTTTGAAGGTGTAAATGAACCGTTTGTAATCAGAAAGGTTCAGATATGCAATAAGGCAGATGAGCCTGCATATGCAGATTATATTAATTCTATTGATACAGCAAAGTATAGTAATTCAGACAGTATAGAGCCGGTAAGGGTTCAGGGTGAAGATTCTGTAAGAAGATCGTCGCCGTCATTGTATCCTAATAATGACAGGGCTTCTGCAATTACTGAACCATACAGCCCTACGCTTATTCTTATGAATAAGATTGGAGGAGCTCAGTGGAAAGTTGCGGGCGACTGGATTGAATGGGATGTTGAGGTGCCTGAAGACGGGCTATATACTATTTCAGTAAAAGGAAGACAGAACTATAACAGAGGTTTTGTTTCAAGCCGTTCGGTTCTTATTGACGGCGAGACTCCGTTTGATGAATGTAATGTTATATCGTTTAAGTTTGATAATGACTGGCAGATGCTTACTCTCGGAGATGAGGAAGGCAATCCATACCAGTTTGCTCTTACAGCAGGAACTCATACAATAAGACTTGAAGTAACGCTTGGAGAGCTTGGAGATATACTTACCGACCTTAATGACAGCGTGTTCAGACTGAACGCAATGTATCGTAAGATTCTCGTGCTTACAGGCGCTGAACCTGATGAGTTCCGAGATTATAAGATTGATCAGGTATATCCGGAAGTAATCGAAGGAATGGATATGGAATGCAAGAGACTTTACAAGCTTGTTGATGAACTTGTTGCATTTTCAGGCGAAAAGGGCTCTCAGGTTTCATCTATTCTTACTGTTGCGAACCAGCTTGAAAAATTTGTTAAGAGACCGGATAAGATTCCGAAGTCTCTTGGTAACTTTAAAGAGAATATAAGCGCTATTGGTACGGGAATTAATTCGCTTAGTGAAGCGCCTCTTGATATTGATTATATTGAATTATCTGATATTAATACTGAAAAGCCTGAATGTAAAGAATCCTTCCTTCAGAGCGCAATGCATGAAATAAGAGTATTTATTGCTTCTTTCGTAGTTGATTATACAGCATTAGGTAATGTATATGAGGGAGATTCCAGTGAACTTATTGACTGCTGGATTCTTTCAGGTAGAGACCAGAGCTCAATACTTAAGTCAATGATAGACGATACATTTGTTCCTGAGTACGGAATAGGAGTCAACGTAAAGCTTATTGATGCAACGACGCTTCTTCCTGCAGTTGTTGCAGGCACGGGCCCTGACGTTGCGCTTACTGTTGCACAGACAGAACCAGTCAATTATGCGCTTAGAAAAGCTGCATATGATTTGACTCAGTTTGACGATTGGGAAGAGTGGAAGACGAACGTTCTTGAAAAGCAGTATTACGAAAGCTCATACCTGTCATATCAGTTTAACGGCGGAATGTATGCGCTTCCTGAGACGCAGAACTTTAACGTATTGTTCTATAGACAGGACATATTAGACGAGCTTGGTCTTGAAGTTCCTGAGACGTGGGATGATCTTATTTCAATACTTCCTACTATTACTAATAATAACCTTCAGGTTGGTATTCCGAGTACGGAGCGTAAGGTCGGCAATACTGCCAATCCTGACCTTGCCAACTACTTCTGCCAGCTGTATCAGAGAGGCGGAACCCTTTATACGCCGGACCAGCAGGCTGTTAATATTGACACTGAAGAAGCCATTGAAGCATTTGAATACTTTACAAAGCTTTTCACTAACTATAAGGTTCCTACAAGTTACGACTTTGTAAACCGTTTTAGGTCGGGCGAGATGCCTATCGGTATTCAGGATTTCTCAAACTACAATACATTAGTAGTATTTGCGCCTGAGATTAAGGGACTTTGGAATTTTGCACTTGTACCGGGTTATGAACGTGAAGATGAAAATGGCAATACATACATTGACAAATCCGTTCAGTCATGGGGACAATGTGCTATGATTCTTACCAAGGATGAGGATGAACAGAAATATGATCTTGCATGGACATTCCTGAAATGGTGGGTTGATCCGGATACGCAGGTCAGGTTCGGACGTGAGCTTGAAAGTGTAATGGGAGCTTCGGCAAGATATGCTACTGCTAATAAAGTAGCTTTTGAACAGCTGTCATGGAGCAAGAAAGACGCGGACGTTCTTAAAGAACAGTGGGAGTGGGCAATAGGTATTCCTGAGATTGCCGGTGGTTATTATACATCCAGACATATTACTAACGCTATACGTAATGTAATGAATGATAATGACGACCCGCGTGAGACAATCCTTGACTATGTAAGAACAATTAACGATGAGATTACCAAGAAACGTAAGGAATTCGGACTTCCTGTTAAAGAAAATGAAGAATGACCTTAAAAGTTAATATATTAATGAAAGGAGAGGTAAGTTAATGAGTTCAGTCATGGCTAAATATATGACAATACAGAAACGCAAGTTTAAGCATGGCTGGAAAGTTGCAAAACAATCCAGAGTATGTTATCTGTTCCTGCTTCCATACGCGGTATTGTTTACACTTTTTACAATTGCGCCGGTCTGTATGTCAATATATTATAGTTTTACCTATTACAATGTTCTTGAGCCTGCGCGTTTTATCGGTCTCACGAACTACATCAATTTGATTCTGGCAGATGATGTATTCCTTATATCGGTTAAGAATACATTCCTTTTGGCTGCTATTACCGGGCCTGTTGGATATATCATGTCGTTCCTGTTTGCGTGGTTTATTAATGAGCTGCCAAGGCTTTTAAGGGCAATCATGGTACTTATATTCTATGCGCCGACTATCTCTGGTCAGGTGTATATGGTATGGGCGCTTTTGTTCTCAGGAGATTCGTACGGATATGTCAACGCATGGCTTATGCAGTTTGGAATAATTGATGAACCTGTATTATGGCTTACTGATACAAAATATATGATGGGAGTTATTATTATAGTCGTTTTGTGGATGAGTCTTGGTAATGGATTCCTGTCGTTTGTAGCAGGCTTGCAGGGTATTGATGAATCGCAGTTTGAAGCCGGATATGTTGACGGTATTAAGAACAGATGGCAGGAGCTGTGGTACATAACTCTTCCAAATATGAAGCCTATGCTTTTGTTCGGTGCGGTAATGGCAATTACACAGTCATTCGGTGTTGCTGACGTTACAATGGTGCTTTGTGGTTTCCCTAGTACGGACTACGCTGCTGAGACCGTAGTATCTCATCTTATTGATTATGGACAGTACAGATTTGATATGGGATATGCTTCTGCAATTGCTACTGTACTCTTTGTTGTTATGATTCTCTGTAACAAGGCTGTACACGCATTGTTAAGAAAAGTAGGAACGTAAGGGGAGATGCCGATATGAAAAAGAATAGAAAGAAATTGATAAAAAAGAGAAAACCTAACAGGTCCGTAGGTGGAGATATTGGGATTTATATACTTTTAATATTATTCGGCGTTTTCTTTGCCCTGCCTCTTGTATATTCAATATGTACGGCATTTAAACCGCTGGATGAGATATATATTTTCCCTCCGAAGTTTTATGTTAAGAATCCGACAATGGATAACTTTGCAGATTTGTTTAACATAATGGGCCAGTCGTTCGTACCGTTTTCAAGATATATATTTAACTCGGTATTTATGACGGCAGTAGGTACGCTTGGCAACGTAGTTTTCTGTTCGATGGGAGCATATGTTTTAGCAAAATATAAATTCCCTGGAAGCAAAGGCTTCTTTACTATAGTACAGACGGCACTCATGTTCTCTGTATATGTAACACAGATACCAAACTATCTTATTATGACCAAGCTTGGATGGATTGATACATATTTAGCAATCATTATTCCTGCATTTGCAACACCTATGGGATTATTCCTTATGAAGCAGTTCATGGAAGGAATTCCTGACGCGCTTATTGAAGCCGCTAAGATAGACGGCGCAAAAGAAGGAAGAATATTTATAAAAATTGTTATGCCGATGGTTAAGCCTGCGTGGCTGACGCTTATAATTTTCTCTGTTATTGCAATATGGAATAACAGAGCGGCAACATTTATATATTCGGAGGACCTTAAGACGCTGCCTTATGCGCTTCAGCAGCTGATACTCGGAGGCGTATCCCGTGCGGGCGTCGGCGCGGCAGTTACGTTATTTATGATGATTGTGCCTATTTCGATATTCCTGGCGTGCGAAGGAAACGTTATCGAAACAATGGCAAGCTCAGGTATTAAGGATTAAGGAGGATGACAATGAAGAAGATTAATTATGGGTTGATTCCGTTTTGCCTGATGATGTTCTTTGCAGCTCTCCTTATTCAGCCAAAGAAAGCATCTGCAGAAGAGGATTTATTTTACACATATACATATGACTATTGGGGAATTGAAAGAGAATCCCCTGATGCATATTCAATGAACTCAGTTCTTTTCGGAGATGACTTTGGCATAGGTAATTTTAACAGTCCGGAGGGATTGTTCGTAAAGGATAATCAGGTATATATCTGCGATACTATGAATAACAGAATTGTTCAGTTCGCATATGAGAATGATAAATTTACTCTTATAAAGGTTGTTTCAGAAGTTAATAATAACGGAAAGATGGAGCAGATACTTCAGCCATATGATGTATTCGTTACTGATGATAATGAATGGTATATTGCTGATTATGGTAATCAGAGAATACTTGTTACCGATGATGATCAGAATGTTACCGGAACGATAACTAAACCGGAGAATGAGGAGACGCTCAGCGCAGACTATCTTTTTCTTCCAAAGAAGCTTGTTGTAGATGCTGCAAAGCGTGTGTTCGTTCAGGCTGAGAATATCAATAAAGGTTTTATGGAATTTGAAGGCGACGGTGAATTTGTAGGATACATCGGAGCTGCCGATGTTCAGTTTGATTTTATTGAATATGTATATAAGCTCATATCTACTCAGGAGCAGAGAGAACAGATGGAAGCTTTTGTTCCTACAGAGTATAATAACATTGCGCTTGATTCCGAAGGGTTCATATATGCTACGTTAAGTACGTTTGAAGAGAGTGACGTAATGTCGGCAGACCCTGTAAGAAAGCTTAATGCAAAAGGTACTGATATTCTTATCAGAAACGGATATTATGCTCCGGTTGGCGATGTTGCATGGGGCTCTGGCGGAGGATATAACGGACCTTCTAAATTCTCCGATGTAACGGTTCTTGATAACGACTGTTATTATTGTCTGGATATGACAAGAGGGCGTATATTCGGATATGATTTCCAGGGTAATATGCTGTATGCTTTTGGAGGTATCGGATACAGACAGGGTAATTTCAAAAACCCTGCAGCCATTGAAGCTATAGGCAATTCGCTTCTTGTACTTGATAAAGAGCTTGCCTCATTGACAGTAATGACGCTGACTGAATATGGTGAACTTATTAATAATGCTTTGGATACATATAAGATTGGACAATATGATGTATCTGCCGATTACTGGAGAGAGGTTCTTAAGCTTAATGGCAATTACGACCTTGCTTATATTGGAATCGGACGTTCTCTTCTGAGACAGGACAGGTTTGAAGAGGCTATGGAATATTTCAAGCTGAAGCTTGATTATAAGAATTATTCAAAGGCATATAAGCTGTATAGAAAAGAAAAGATAGAAGATAACGTGAAATATGTCTTTATCTTTCTTGTAGTTTTGATTGTTGTCATATTTGTTAAGAATACTGTCAAGAAAATCCGAAGGGAGGTTAGTGAGGGATGAAAAGTATAACTAAAGAATCTTTCAGGTCAAAGCTTAGTCATTTCGGCAAAACGCTGAGATATTCCCTTCATTGTATTGTCAGTCCGTTTGACGGATTCTGGGACCTTACACATGAAAAGCGCGGTTCTATGAGCGCTGCGACGTTTATAGTTATAATGACTGTCCTTACAAGTATATGGAAAACGAGGTACACAAGCTTTGTATTCATAAGAGTACAGTGGGAATATTTTAATATCATTATGAATATATTCAGTTTTTTGCTTCCGTTTTTTGTGTATATTCTGTCAAACTGGTGTCTGACAACGTTGTTTGACGGTAAAGGCAATATGAAGGATATATATATGGGCTCTGCATATGCTCTTACGCCGTATGTGCTTATACAGCTGCCGATGATTGTAGTAAGTAACTACATAACCTATGAAGAGGGTGCGTTTTACACATATTTCCTTGCGTTTTCAATGATATGGTGCGGCTTTTTGTTCCTTGCATCTGTCATGCAGATACACGATTTCTCTTTTGGAAAAGCCATCTTCTCTATATTGTGTATAGCTGTAGGTATGTTGGTTATTGTATTCCTGCTGGTATTGTTTTTCAGTTTGTTAAGTGATGCAGTTGCTTACTTTATATCCTTATATAAAGAAATTGCATTCAGGTTTTATTAAGAGAAAGAAAGGAGGGCTTAATACTTTATGAAAAGACTAAAACTATTGCTTCCGTTAATTCTGATGTTTGTATTTGCGGCAGGATGCAGCGATGATGCTGCCGAAGAGGGATTTATTGACGTACAGGATTATTCGCAGGAAGCGGAAGGTAAAATAATAAAAGTGGATAACGGTCAGCTTGAGTTTACAATGGATGCTGATACAACCCAATTTTCTGTTCTTAATAAAGCAAATGGTCAGACGTGGTATTCTAATCCTCAGAATCTTGAGGCTGATACGCTTGCAAGTGGAAGCAACAGAGACATACTTTCTTCTACTTTATTTGTTGAATACAGTGATTCAAAGGGCCAGAGCTTTTCTTATGACAATTATGCTTATTCTATAAAGGATAAACGTTATTCGATTGAGGAGATAAAGGATGAATCAGGTAATGTAAATGGAGTAAAGGTTATATACACAGTAGGTGACGTTCAGAAAACATATATAGTACCTACCGCAATAACAGAAGACCGTATGGAAGAGTTCTGCAGTAAGATGGATTCGTCAGATGCAAAGATGATTAAAAACGTATACAGACGAATCGACATCAACCAGCTTCGGGCAACTGATAATAAAGACGAGCTTCTTGAGCAGTATCCTGACCTTGCTGATACAAAGGTATATGTAATCCGTGAAGGACAGAGTGATACTAAACTTGAATCATATCAGGAGATGTTTGAAGGCGCGGGGTACACATATGAAGAATATGAGTACGATAATTCCAGAATTAATGTATCTCAGACTACCGGAAAGGCTGCATTTAACGTATCCGTATATTATACGCTCAGTGACGACGGACTTGTTGTAGACGTTCCGATGGAAGAAATAGAATATTACGGCAAATATCCTATTACATATCTGACGCCGCTTCCATTCTTCGGAGCAGCGGGAATGGATGAAGAAGGCTTCCTGTTTGTACCTGATGGTTCAGGAGGAATAATTAATTTTAATAACGGCAAGATAAGTCAGGCTGCATATTACAATCAGGTATATGGAGCAGATCTTGCTGTAACAAGGGATGCTGTGGTTGATGACAGCGAGGTGAGTTATCCGCTTATAGGAATTGCCAAAGACGGAGGCTCATATCTCTGTGCTATAGAGTCTGGAAGCTCATATGCAATTGTTGAGGGTGATATTGCAGGACGTCTTAACTGCTTTAACTCAGTTAAGTTCTGTTATACCATGCTTCACGGAGAGGATATGGATATATCAGGTAAATCTGATGTAACAGTCCGTACGTATGAGAAAGGACTTCCAGCCGAGCATATTACGCAGAGATATATATTCCTTGAGTCTGATGATTATGTAGACATGGCATCATCATACAGAGAATACCTTGTTAAGAAGTATCCTTCGCTTTCAGAAAAAGCCGGTGAGAATACTTCGGTTATCATTAATATGATAGGCGGTGTTGATAATAAGGATCATGTTTTGGGAGTACCTGTAACAAAAGACCTTCCTCTGACAAAGTATGAGGAAGCAGAAGAGATTACTTCGGACCTTATTTCAAATGGTATTGAAAACCTTTCAATTAAGTACTCAGGATGGTGTAATAAAGGTATTCACAACTCAAGTGTGAAGAAGGTAAAGCTTATTAGTAAGCTTGGAAGTAAGAATAAGCTTAAATCCTTTATTAAGACGGCTAATGATAATAATATTGACGTATATATGGATGCCAATTATCAGCTGGTATATAAGAATTCTTTGTTTGACAAATACAGTGTTAACAGGGATTCGGCCAAGTTTGTCAGCAGAGAGATTGCAGAGCTTTCATACTACAGCCCTATATACTTCGCACAGCAGCCGGAAGAATATGAGTATTATCTCGCAAAGCCTTCTGTTGCAATGCAGAGTGTTGACAGCGTGGCAAAATATATTAATGGCATCGGTACTTCTAATATAGCGTTTGCTGATCTTAGTACACAGCTTAGCGGCGACTACAACTATAAAAAGCATGTATCAAGAGAAGAGACAATGAATATGATTACGAGTAAATATCAGGAGCTTAAGGCTGCAGGTTCAAAGGTAATGACTGCGTCGGATTATTTCTACAATATACCGTATTCTGACATTGTCACCGGAATGGTGCTTAGTAATAAGAGCTTCAGCATTGTTGACGAGACTATACCTTTCTATCAGATAGCTTTACATGGACTCGTTAATTATACAGCCGAGCCGCTTAATCTTTCACAGAATTCTGATGAAACCTTCCTTAAGTCGGCCGAACTTGGAGCAGGGCTTACTTATACGATTACAAAGAGCAGCGCATCGGTTCTTCAGGATACAAAATATACCGAATATTTTGCAACTGAATATGACCTTTGGAAAGATACGATTGCTGAAAATTATACAAGATTTGCAAATGACTTTAATGGAACATATGACGAATATATCGTTAGCCATGACAAGGTTGCGGATAACGTATATAAGACAGGATATGCTGATGGAACTGAAGTAATTGTTAATTATAATTACAATGACTTTAATTACAACGGCGTTTCAATTCCTGCCAGAGATTATATTGTGGAAGGAGGTAATAATTAATGGAGAAAAAGAAACGTAAGATGACGCTTGCCACTAAAAATGCGATAGCAGGATATTTGTTCATACTTCCGTTTATTATTGGATTTCTGGTATTCATGCTTGTGCCTTTAGTACAATCGTGCAGAATGAGTTTCTCAGAAGTAACTATTGATCCTTCTATGGGTGGGTTTACTATGAAATTTACCGGACTCAGCCTGTATAATGAAGCGATTAATATAGATCCTGAATTTAAAATTCTTCTGATTGAGAACTTAAGAGGTATGCTGCTTGATCTTCCGGCAACGCTTATATTTAGTTTCTTTGTGGCGTTGCTGCTTAATCAGACATTTAAGGGACGTGGATTCGTAAGAGCCATATTCTTCATGCCGGTTATTCTTTCTTCCGGTGTTATAGTCGGACTTGAGTATAACAATGAGATGCTTGCAAGTATGAAAGAAGTTATACAGAAAACCTCAAATGCCTCAAGCATTACTACAGTACTTCAGGATATGCTTGTGACTGAAGGAACTCAGTCGGGTGAATTTTTTGGATTCGTATTTAACCTTATTGATCATGTGTATGATATTTCCATTCAGTCAGGAATTCAGATTATTATATTTCTGTCAGGTCTTCAGACTATCTCGCCAAGTATGTTTGAAGCTGCAAAGATTGAAGGATGTACAGCATGGGAGTGTTTCTGGAAGATTACTCTTCCTATGGTAAGCTCGCTTATACTTGTTAATGTTATTTATACAATAATTGATTACTTCTGTCGTTCGGACAATGAAGTAATGGATTACATATCCTCAGCGATGATATCAAAGATGCAATATGATTTGAGCGCTGCGATGGCATGGATTTACTTTGTTTGTTGTCTGGTGATTATTGGAATCATCTCACTAATTCTTTCAAAGAAGGTGTACTATTATGAGTAAGAAAAATGGAAAATGGCAGGCCTTTATGGAACGTAACAGGAAATCCAATGGATATCTGATGCGCAAAACAATCTTTAATATTGGATATAAGATATGTCGTGCTATATTGATATTTGGTTTATGTTTCCTTATTGTTCAGCCTTTATTAAACAAAATATCTCTTAGTTTTATGGAGGAGCAGGATCTTTATGATTCTACGATTGTAAGCATACCGCGTCATTTTACTACTTCGTCGTATAAGCTTGCATCACAGCTTATGAATTATTGGAAGGCGCTTGGAACAACTGCATATGTCAGTCTCTTAGTCAGCGCGCTTCAGGTGGCAGCTGCAACGTTAGTTGGCTACGGATTTGCAAGATATAAGTTTCCGCTTAAGAACTTTTGGTTCTTTATGGTTATACTTGTTATCATTATTCCGCCGCAGACGATTATGGCTCCATTGTACCTTAATTTTACATATTTTGACCCGCTCGGAATCGTTTCGCTTGTTTCCGGTAAGCCTGTTAATCTTCTGAACACAATTCTTCCTTATCTGCTTTTGTGTTTGGGATGTATGGGACTTAAGAGCGGACTGTATATTTATCTTATAAGGCAGTTCTTCAGAAATGTTCCAAAGGATATTGAAGAGGCTGCATATGTTGACGGATGTGGAAAGTTCAAGACATTTTACAGAATTATGCTTCCAGATGCAAAACCTATTATAACATCATGTTTCCTTTTTGCATTTGTATGGCAGTGGACTGATAAGTTCTATTCACAGATGTTCCTTAGAAAATATACGCTTTTGTCAACACAGCTTTCAGGACTCTCAGGAGCGCTTGACGCATTTATCAAAAATGCGGGAATTGCTGAAAAAGCGACACAGGCTTATTCATCAGCCATAGTTGCAACCGGTACGCTTATGACTATCGTTCCTCTTCTTATAATTTATGTATTTGCTCAGAAGGGATTCGTTGAAAGTCTCAGCCAGTCTGGTATTAAGATGTAGAACACTGTTTATGCAATATAATGGATGCATTTTTATATTTATTTTATTGCATGATGTGGTATAATGTACGCGGACACAATGAGCCAGGCGGCTGCAAAGCAGCTGTTTGGCGAATGTGCGCTCATTAGTGGGCATACGTTTTTACGGCAGTAAAGGAGCGCTGAAAGCGTAGGTCTGCGAGTTTATAAGTATAATTATTTTTTAAGCGGTGTAAACCGCAAAAAAAGGAGGATGTAAAATTGAGAAAAAACAAGAAGTGGTTAGCTTTATGTCTTGCGGCTGCTATGGTCGCAGCAACATTCAGCGGATGTACTAATGGAGGCGAATCAAAACCTTCAACTGAGGCAACTGAAGCGCCGGGAAACGAGGCGGAAGGTGAAGGCGAAGCCGGAGAAGAAGGCTCAAGCCTTAAGACTTATGATGATCTTGGTGGTGCAAGTTTTACCGTAGGCGACTGGTATTCATCAGATGAGACTGATCTTTCTACAACATATGCTGAGGATACTGAGGCATACAGGCAGGAAATTTTTAATAAGTATAATTTTACTTTTGAAAGAAAGCAGATATGCGCATGGGTAGATATGGCAGAGAAGTTCACTACAGAGGTTATGAGCGGTAATCCATCGGTAGATATGTACTATATGTATCAGGATACGGTTTCACAGCCGCTTAAGAATAATCTTTTCTATGACCTTAGCACTGTATCTACAGTAGATTTTTCAGAGGAAAAGTGGAACAAGCAGGTTAAAGAGCTGATGACATATAAAGGCGGAATCTATGGCATGTCAACTGAGATGGAGCCAAGAGCCGGCATCTTCTTTAATAAGAGATTATTTGAAGAAGCAGGAATTGATCCTGAGGAGCCATATAATCTTCAGGCAAGCGGAGAGTGGACATGGGATAAGTTTGAAGAGTATTGTGCAAAACTTACTAAGGATATAGATAATGACGGTCAGACAGATATCTATGCAATGGCTTCATTCTCAAAGGATTACCTTAAGCTTTGTGCTGCAAGTAACGGCGCTCAGTTCGTTACAAGAAATGCAGAAGGCAAATATGAAAATGCAACAGGAACACAGAACTTTATTGACGCCATGAACTGGGGAGTAAGCCTTATCGAGAAAAAGTACATTATGCCTGATCCGGAAGGAGCTTCATGGGATTGGTTCATCACAGCATTCCGTGATGGCGAGTGTGCAATGCAGACTGCTGAGGTATATACAGTTTCTTCATTTGCAGGCACTATGGAAGATGAGTTCGGATTCGTTATGTTCCCTGCAGGACCTAATGGAACAATGGCAACAGTACCATTTGATAACATTATAGTAGTTCCAAATATAACCCGTGACGACCCTGAATTTGTTGATAAGCTTATGTTCGCTTATAACCTGTATACAGAAACTACTCCAGGATATTCACTTGAGGAATCATGGAAGCAGACATATTATGCACAGTTTACTGATACAAGGGCTGTAGATGAAACTCTTGAACTCATGAGAGAAGATGAGCATAGAATTCTTGATTATCAGTCAATGATTCCTGATACAGATTACGGTGATTTCACATACAGTGTTTACGCTCTTGCCAAGAAGCCTTCAGAGCAGCTTGAAGAGATGACGCCTACATGGAACAGTAAGATTGAAAAAGCTAATGCTGATTAATTCGGCAGTGATTGCCAGGCGTACAGCATACGCCTGGCAATGATTGGACTTTTAAGAAGCTGTAACTATCCCATAATAAAGAATATGTTACAGCTTCTTTTTTGAAAAAATACATAATAATTGAGGAATAACTATGCGTGGACTGAAAGAAGTTTATAAGGACTATTTTAAGATTGGTGCAGCAATTAATTCTATAACCATTCAGAATGAAACTGATATTATAAAAAAGCACTTTAACAGCATAACATTTGAAAATCAGATGAAATACGGAGTTTTATTCAATGATAATTTTGAATATAATTTTTCAGGCGCTGATGAGCTTTATAATTTTGCAAAAGCAAATAATCTTGATATACGCGGACATAATTTTGTATGGCATAATCAGACTCCGTATCACATTTTTAATAAAAGCAAGGAAGAAGTATGGCAGCTTCTTACTGACCATATCAAAATTATGAATGAAAGATATGGCGATAAGACTCAGTGCTGGGACGTTATAAACGAGGCGGTAGAAGATAAAAGCAGCGCTTATTTGAGAAAGAGCCCCTGGCTTGATATGTTTGGCAGTGATTATTGCAGGAAGGTGTTTGCATTGGCACGCAGCATATTACCTGACGATGTGCAGCTGTTTTATAATGATTATAACGAATATATTCCGGAAAAAAGGGATAAGATTATCAAATTAATTAAAAATATTAATAAAGATGAAAAACTGGTTGACGGTGTTGGAATGCAGTGTCATGTTAATCTGTATTATCCGACTATTGACCTTGTAAAAGAAGCTATTGAAATGTATGCTTCGCTTGGATTAAGAATACATATTACTGAAATGGATATATCACATTTCAGATTTGATGATACACAGGTTTTAGAATCGCCTGACCCGCATCTTGAAAAGTTACATGCAAAGGCATACGGGGATTACTTTAAGGTGTTCAGGGAATACAGTGATTATATTGATAATGTGACATTATGGGGAGTTTCTGACAGATATACATGGCTTGATGATTTCCCTGTAAAGAACAGAAAGAACTGGCCGCTTTTGTTCGATGAAAACGGCGATGCAAAACCTGCGTTATACAGTATAATGGATATATAAACACTAATTAAAACACGCATATGCGGATTTAACAATAGGAGGATAAGCTTTATGGAAAAATATAATGATGAATCAGTATCATTTGAAGAACGTGCAAAAGACCTTGCACACAGGCTTACATTGGAGGAGAAGGTTTATCAGACGCTTCATGGCGCGCCTGCTATAGACAGGCTTGGTATTAAAGCATATAACTACTGGAATGAAGCGCTTCACGGAGTGGCAAGAGCCGGTGTTGCAACTGTTTTTCCGCAGTCAATAGGACTGGCAGCTACATTTGATGAAGATTTTATTGAGAAGGTTGCAGACTGCATATCTACAGAAGGACGCGCAAAGTTTAATATGCAGCAGGAATATGGCGATACTGATATATACAAAGGACTTACTTTCTGGTCGCCTAATGTAAATATATTCAGAGATCCAAGATGGGGGCGTGGTCATGAGACTTTCGGCGAAGACCCGTATCTTACGTCAAGGCTTGGAATAAGGTTTATTAACGGTATTCAGGGACATGATAAGAAGTATCTTAAAGCGGCTGCATGTGCAAAGCATTTTGCCGTTCACTCAGGACCTGAGGATGAAAGACACAGCTTCAATGCTATTGCTTCCAAAAAAGATATGCGCGAAACATATCTGCCGGCATTTAAGGCGTGTGTTAAAGACGCTGACGTGGAAGTGGTTATGGGAGCTTATAACAGAACTAACGGAGAACCTTGCTGCGGAAGCAAAACCCTGCTTGTAGATATACTTAGAAAAGAATGGCAGTTTAGAGGGCATGTTACCTCAGACTGCTGGGCAATAAAGGATTTCCATGAATATCACATGGTAACTAACGGTCCTGTTGAATCTGTTGCGCTTGCAATGAATAACGGATGCGACCTTAACTGTGGCAATATTAACGGAAATCTTATTAAAGCATGTGAGGAAGGGCTTATAACTGAGGAGGTTATCGAACAGTCTGTTGCAAGGCTTTATACGACGAGAATGAAATTAGGGCTTTTTGACGACCCTGAGCATGTTCCGTTCAGTAATATTACATATGATGTAGTCGACTGCAAAGAACACAGGCTTTTGAATCTTGAAGCAGCACAGAAGAGTATATGTCTTCTTAAGAATACAGATAATATACTTCCGCTTGATAAAAACGCGCTTAAGACAGTCGGCGTTATTGGGCCTAATGCTAATAACAGGCGCGCTCTTGTAGGTAATTACGAGGGTACTGCTTCAGAATATATAACAGTTCTTGAGGGCATTAAGGAATACCTTGGAGATGATGTGCGTGTTATGTATTCTGAGGGATGCCATCTTTGCAAGGACAGGGTATCTGGTCTTGCTGCTGCTAATGACAGAATTGCTGAAGCAAGAGCTGTTGCCAAAGCATCTGACGTCGTTATTGCATGCTTTGGCCTGGACCCGAGTCTTGAGGGTGAAGAAGGAGACGAAGGAAACGAATTTGCAAGTGGAGATAAGCCTAATATCAACCTGCCGGGAATCCAGTCAGAGGTTCTTAAGACAATATATGAGACAGGTACGCCGGTAATACTCGTGCTTTTATCAGGAAGCGCGCTTGCAGTTACATGGGAAGACGAACACCTTCCGGCGATAATTCAGGGATGGTATCCTGGGGCTCAGGGCGGACGTGCGATTGCTGATATTTTATTTGGCAATGCCAATCCTGAAGGAAAGCTCCCTGTTACATTCTACCGTACGACAGAAGAGCTTCCTGATTTCAAGGATTATTCAATGAAGGGCAGGACATACAGGTATATGGAGAATGAAGCTTTATATCCGTTTGGTTATGGCTTAAGCTATTCAGATTATGAGATAAGCGACGTAAGCGTAGATAATGATAAGCTTTCTGTGGATACAGATATTACAGTTACTGCATCAATTACGAATAAAGGCGGGCGTGCGGGAGCTGAAACTGTTCAGGTATATGTTAAATATATTGGAGAAGATGCGCCTAACTGCCAACTTAAAGGACTTAAGAAGGTTATGCTTAATTCAGGAGAGACAAAGACAGTTTCAATTACACTGACGCCGGACAGCTTTGGACTGTACAATGAAGATGGAATTAAGATTCTTAACAGCGGAGATTACGAGATATATGTCGGAACTGCTCAGCCTGACTCAAGAAGTATTGCTCTTACAGGGAAAACGCCTGTATGTATTAAGGTTTCCAATGCTTCGGAAGCAGTTGTGCCTGAATAATGTCGGAGGATTATATAATGAAGGATTACGAAGACGGCTGGCTTAATTACCGGTCTGTTCCGAAGGCTTCTGATGAAATAAAAAAGCTGACGCATATATACTGCAGTATTAAAAGTGTTTGTATAAGCAATGCTGTAAAAGAAATCAATACTGCGTTTGGTGCAATGTATGGTATTGAGCTTTCGCAGGCTTCAAATGCAGATAATGCAGAGGACGGTATTGTCTTAAAGATTTATGACGTTGATGATGCACAGTATACAGGAGATTTTATTCCTGATGAAGAGGGATACGGTATATATTACTGCGGTAAGAGCAATCTTGTTACAGTATGTTCAAAAAGCGACCGGGGATTATTGTATGGTACGTTCAGGCTTATGAGAATGCTTATGTGCGGATTAAGTATAGAGGCTGTGAATGTATGCGAGAATCCGGCCGCTCCGTTAAGGATGATTAATCATTGGGACAATATGGCGGGGGATATCGAAAGAGGATATTCTGGAAACTCATTTTTCTATGATAATGATAATATTATTATAAATGACAGGACTTATATGTACGCAAGGCTTATGGCTTCGGTTGGAATTAATGCCATAACAATTAATAATGTGAATGTACATGCAGTTGAGACAAGGCTTATTACAGATACATATCTGAGTAAGGTGAAAGAGATTAACGATATCTTTAATTCTTATGGAATAAAGCTGTATTTAAGCATTAATTTTGCGGCTCCTGTAGAGCTTGGCGGTACGGATAACTGCGACCCGCTGTGTGAAGACGTTATTAAATGGTGGGAGAGGACTACGAAGCATTTATATGAGGTTATTCCTTCATTCGGAGGATATCTTGTCAAAGCGGATTCAGAAGGAAGGCCAGGCCCGTTCACATATGGAAGAACACATGCGGACGGCGCCAATATGCTTGCAAGGGTAATAAAGCCGTATGGCGGTATTGTAGTATGGAGATGCTTTGTATATAACTGTATGCAGGACTGGCGCGACAGAAAAACCGACCGGGCAAGAGCGGGATATGATAATTTTGCACATCTGGATGGTGAATTTGAAGATAATGTTGTTCTTCAGATTAAGAACGGCCCTATGGACTTTCAGGTACGCGAGCCCGTTTCGCCTTTATTTGGAGCGTTAAAGAAAACTAATGTATTTCTTGAGCTTCAGATTGCACAGGAGTATACGGGACAGCAGATTGATATATGCTATCTTGTTCCTATGTGGAAAGAGATACTCGATTTTAATACATATGCGTCTGATACGGCTTCGGTAAAGCGTATAGTGTCGGGTAAGGAATACGGCAACAGTATATGCGGAATTGCCGGAGTAACCAATACAGGTAACGACGCCAACTGGACAGGACATGATTTGGCGGCAGCCAACCTTTACGGTTTTGCAATGCTATGCTGGAATCCGGATTTGTCCGCTGAGGAGATAGGTACTGAATGGGCAAAATGTACCTTCGGTACAGATAAAGAGGTATATGGCAGAGTATACGGCATAATAAGCAAATCATGGCTGACTTATGAAAAATATACGTCTCCGTTAGGTATAGGCTGGATGGTCAATCCTAATACACATTATGGACCATTTGTCGACGGGTATGAATATGACAAATGGGGAACGTATAACCGTGCAGACCGTGATGGTATTGGACAGGACAGAACGGTTAGTTTCGGAACAGGATATACTTCACAGTATAATGAGCCGTTAAGAAGCATGTATGAGAGGGTAGAAACAACGCCGGAGGAGCTGCTTTTGTTTTTCCATTATATAAGATATGATTACATATTATCTACAGGAAAAACGCTTATACAGCATATTTATGATTCGCATTTTGAAGGCGTTGAAGAAGTTCGTAATATGCTTGAAATATGGAATGAGCTTTACGGAACTGTTGATGAAGCTGTTTTTGAACGCGTGAAAGAAAGGATGAACAGACAGCTTTGTAACGCAATCGAGTGGAGAGACAGAGTTAATACATATTTCTACAGAATGAGCGGCGTAAGCGATAAACTTGGCAGAACAATTTATTAATTATACAGTATAAATATGTGGCAAACTGTACATCATTTCTAATGTAAAAACATTAGGAGGATGTAAATGTATGGCACAGTATAAGGTTGAGATTTGTGGAGTGAATACTTCCCGGCTTCCGCTTCTTAAAAATGATGAGAAGGAAGAATTGTTCAGTAAAATTCTTGAGGGTGACAGAAAAGCAAGGGAAAAATATATCAAAGGAAATCTCAGGCTTGTGCTAAGCATTATTCAGCGATTTTCTAACAGCACGGAAGACATCGACGATTTGTTTCAGATAGGCTGTATAGGTCTTATGAAGGCAATAGACCACTTTGACGTAACACAGAATGTTAAATTCTCAACCTATGCCGTACCTATGATTATAGGTGAGATACGAAGATATCTTCGTGACAATAATTCTATCAGAGTAAGCCGTTCTATAAGAGATACAGCTTATAAAGCAGTGTATGCAAAAGAGAATCTCAGAAAAACAATGGACAGGGAGCCTACGATAGAAGAGATTGCAAAAGCTGTTGAGCTTACCCCGGAAGAAGTATTATATGCGCTTGACGCCATACAGAATCCTGTGTCGCTTTATGAGCCGGTGTATTCGGAGGGCGGAGATACGCTGTATATTATGGACCAGATAAGCGATAAGAAGAATAAAGAGGATAATTGGATTGAAGAGCTTTCTGTTAAAGAAGCTTTATCCCATTTGAACGACAGAGAGAAATCCATAATTAATCTGCGTTATTTTCATGGGAAAACACAGATGGAGGTAGCGGATGAGATTCATATATCGCAGGCCCAGGTGTCGAGGCTTGAAAAAACAGCTCTTAAAAACATGAGAGAATATCTAAGACAAAGATAGCTGCATATAATAAATAATAATATCATGTCGGAATTGATTTATTATATGCGAATATGTGATTTGAAAAAAAAAGAAGTAATAAATATATGTGACGGGCAGCGTATAGGATGCATAACGGATATTGAATTTGATTTGTGCAGCGGATGTATTACCCATCTGATTATACCAGGACCATGCAAAATGTTTGGAATGTTTGGCAGGGAGGAAGAATTTGTAATTCCGGTATGCTGCGTAAAACAGATTGGTTCAGACGTTATACTGATTGAAGCTGACCTTAGTAAGTATATTTGTAAATGTAAATGGCTGTGAGGGGGATTGAACGAATGAAATGTCCATTTTGTGGCGAAGACGGTACAAGAGTTATTGATTCGAGGCCTGCCGATGATAATAGCTCTATAAGAAGAAGAAGGCAGTGTGATAAATGTTCGAGAAGATTCACTACCTATGAGAAGGTTGAGGCAATACCGCTTGTAGTAGTTAAGAAGGATCTGACAAGGGTACCTTACGACCGTACAAAAATTGAAAAAGGTATTTTTAAATCATGCCATAAAAGACCTATTCCGGTCGATAAAATAAATGAAACTGTAGATGCAATCGAGAATATTATATTTAATCTTGAATGTAAGGAGGTTCCAAGTAATACAATCGGAGAGATTGTTATGGAAAAGCTTAAAGAGCTTGACGCGGTTGCATATGTCAGATTTGCTTCGGTATACAGGGAATTTAAAGACGTAGGAACGTTTATGGAAGAAATCAAAAAAATACTTGATTCTTAATTACATAAATGATATTATAGTAATACGTTAATTTGGCTGTTTGATTTATATATGGCTTATGTGGGACTTACAAGGAGGATTATATGTTTTGTAGGTCTTTTTGTGCTATAGTAATGGGAGTAAAAGCTGTACTCGTAAAGGTTGAAGCAGATGTTACGGAAGGGCTGCCTGTATTCCGTATGGTAGGATATCTTGGCTCAGAAGTAAAGGAAGCTTCCGACAGGGTAAGAAGTTCAATTAAGAATGCCGGCTATGCATTTAAGCCTAAAAGGGTGACTGTGAATCTCTCGCCCGCAGATATAAGAAAAGAAGGCACGGTATTCGATCTTTCTATTGCAATGGCTCTTTTTGCAGCATTCGGATATGTTAATCCCACACGGTATAACGATATTATGTTTTTGGGGGAACTAAGCCTTAACGGAAGGATTAATCCGGTTACGGGCATTTTTCCCGCCGTAGTTTCAGCCAGAGAGAATGGCCTTAGGTATTGTTTTGTGCCCGTATATAATGCCGCCGAGGCATGTATGGTACGAGATATCAGTATAATAGGAGTATCTTCTTTGGCGGAAGCAGTTGACATAATTAAAGAAGATAATCTGAACGCACATATTGTCAGCGATGCTTATGAGACGGCTGGCGATAACAATTATGCGTATACCGGATATGGTGATTTCTCTGATATATGCGGACAGGAGCAGTTAAAAAGGGCGGCTCAGATTGCGGCAGCCGGAAGGCATAACATGCTTATTGTCGGTTCGCCGGGAACAGGAAAGACTATGATTGCCGAAAGGCTTGCGGGTATTATGCCCGAAATGACAGAAGAAGAGAGTATGGAAGCTGCTGTGATAAGAAGCATATGCAGCGGTAACAAAGGACAAGAAGGGAGTATACGTGTAAGACCGTTTCGCGCGCCGCATTATTCTATATCTCCTGCCGGACTTATAGGAGGCGGATGCAATCCGGTTCCGGGCGAGATTACGAAAGCGCATAACGGTATTCTTTTTCTGGATGAGCTTGCTGAATTTAAAAGAAGTACGATTGAACTGCTGCGCGCTCCTATGGAATCCGGAAAGGTCATACATGCAAGGAAGAACAGAACAGTCGAATATCCGTGTGATTTTATGCTTGTAGCTGCAATGAATCCATGTCCGTGCGGATATTATCCTGATGCCGCGCGCTGCAGATGCACGCCTGAGCAGGTCCGTTCATATCTCGGAAGGATAAGCCATGCGTTTCTTGACAGGATAGACATTATTATAGAGGCGGAGACAGTAGAATTTAATGATAATCTGTATAACGATACATATGAGCATTCATCAGCATATATATTAGATAAGGTAAATGCGGCAAAGCATATACAGGATAAAAGATATGAAAAAAGCTCTGTGAAATGTAATGCGCGTATGTCGTCTGATGAGATTAAGAAGTGGTGCAGGGTTTCAGGTGCGGGACGTTCGCTTTTAGAAGATATATATAATGGCTGGGGATTAAGCCTGCGCTCATATAACAAGCTGTTAAAGTTAGCCAGAACAATTGCGGATTATGAGGGAAGTGAAGATATTGCGGTTCCTCATATTGAGGAAGCGACATTTTACAGAAAGGCCGAGTACAGGCTCTGGAATAAGACGGGTGAGTTCGTATGGAACTGACAGAGGCTGAATACTGGTACTGGTTTACGAATATAGAGCGGGTAGGAAGAAAGACAAGAAGTAAGCTTCTTGATGTATTTGAAGACCCAAGGGCGGTATATTATGCATCTGATTATGAGCTTTCGGAATTAGTATTTCTTACATCCGTACAGAAGAATAATATATTAGTTAAAGACGAGAGAAGAATTAAAGATGAATATGCAGGACTTAAGAATCAGGGAGTCGGATTTTTGTATCCGAAAAGCTTAGGATATCCCGAAAGACTTTTGTATATACCCGATTCGCCGCACGCGTTATATTATATCGGCAGTCCGTATATTGGCGGATGTCCTCAGGCTGCGATAGTAGGTTCAAGGAAATGTTCAGATTATGGACGCAGCACAGCGTATAATATTGCAAAAGAGATGGCTTCATACG
Source organism: uncultured Lachnospiraceae bacterium (assembly GCA_902493385.1). Taxonomy (GTDB): domain Bacteria; phylum Bacillota; class Clostridia; order Lachnospirales; family Lachnospiraceae; genus V9D3004. The sequence goes on along the minus strand of CABUPO010000003.1, from coordinate 261,946 downwards.
GTATACATGTAGTAAGCGGGCTCGCCTGTGGAATAGACGGAGCGGCGCACAGAGGCTGTGTTGACGCAGAAGGAATAACTCATGCCGTACTGGGATGCGGGGTTAATGTATGCTATCCAAAAAGCAATATCGAACTATATATGACGATTAAAAAGACAGGAAGTATAATATCCGAATATCCGCCTTATACGAAGCCTAATCATGGTTTTTTCCCGGAGAGGAACAGAATAATATCGGGTCTTTCAGATATAGTTATAATAGTAGAAGCAGGAGAAAAAAGCGGTTCATTAATTACAGTTGACTGCGCGCTGGAACAGGGAAAAGAAGTATACGCCGTGCCCGGACGTATAACAGACAGCATGAGCGCAGGCTGTAATGCACTCATAAAAAACGGGGCGGCGCTATATGATAATATAGATGAAGTACTGGATATGTTTTCAATAAAATACCGCAGTAAGAATGAGCCTGAATGCAAAAAAAATAATTTCCTTGCCACAGATGAAAAAATAGTGTATGCTAGTCTATGTTTTGAGCCAAAGCATATAAGCAGGATTGCGGCGGAGACCAAAATGCCTGTTGAAGATATAATGCATGCTGTACTGCACCTTGAGATGAGACATATTATAAAACAGACTGCAAATAATTATTATGTAAAAATATGAATCAGGAGATGAGGTAATGGCTAATAATCTCGTAATAGTCGAGTCGCCTGCCAAAGCAGAGACAATTAAGAAATTTTTAGGAAAGAATTATGAAGTAATTGCATCTAACGGACATATCAGGAATTTCCCAAAAAGCTCGCTCGGAATAGATGTAGAGAATGATTTTGAACCAAAATACATTACTATACGTGGAAAAGGAGAGCTGCTTGCGTCTCTCAGAAAAGCGGTAAAGAAAGCTGATAAAGTATATCTTGCTACCGACCCGGACCGTGAAGGAGAAGCAATTTCATGGCATTTAATGGAGGCTCTTAAGCTTGACCCTAAGAAGACCAGACGAATTACATTCAATGAGATTACTAAAAATGCTGTTAAGCAGTCGATAAAACAGGCGCGCGACATAGACATGGACCTTGTTAATTCGCAGCAGGCCAGAAGAATGCTTGACAGGCTTATCGGTTATAAAATCAGCCCTCTTCTCTGGGCAAAGGTTAAGAGAGGTCTCAGCGCGGGAAGAGTGCAGTCAGTAGCGCTTCGTATTATATGTGATCGTGAAAGAGAGATTAATTCATTTATTCCGTCGGAATATTGGAGTATTGATGCATCATTTAAGGTAGATGGAGAGAAAAAGCCTCTTGTAGCTCATTTTTATGGTACTGAGGACGGTAAATGTACAATAGACAATAAAGAAAGTGCAGATAAGATTATTGAGGCGGTAAAGAAAGCTGAATTTGAAGTTAAGGATATTAAGCTTTCGGAACGTACAAAGAAAGCTCCGCTTCCGTTTACTACCAGTACGCTTCAGCAGGAAGCATCCAAGACGCTTAATTTTTCAACACAAAAGACAATGCGTATTGCACAGCAGCTTTATGAGGGCGTTTCTGTAAAAGGACATGGTACGATAGGTCTTATAACATATCTTAGAACTGATTCTACAAGAATATCTGAAGAGGCAGACGTTTCCTGCAGGCGTTTTATTGAGGAGAATTATGGCGGCGAGTATGTAATAAAGAGTAAAATGAAGTCTGCGGATGGAAGAAAGATTCAGGATGCACATGAAGCAATACGTCCGACATATGTAGACATCACGCCGGCTCAGGTAAAAGACCAGCTTGCGCGTGACCAGTTCAGGCTGTACCAGCTTATATGGAAAAGATTTGTTGCGAGCCGTATGGAAGCCGCAAAATTTGAGACAAAAAGTATAAAGCTTGACGGAGCGGGTTACAGGTTTACGGCGTCGGCGTCCAAGTCTGTTTTTTCGGGATACATGAGCGTATACCAGACAGAGGACGATAAAGAGATATCGGATATTATTTCTTCAAAGCTGGAAGTTGGAATGAAGCTTACGGCATCAGATACAGAGGCTGCACAGCATTTTACACAGCCGCCGGCTCATTTTACAGAAGCTTCGCTTGTAAAGACGCTTGAAGAGCTTGGAATTGGAAGGCCAAGCACCTATGCTCCTACAATTACTACTATTATTGCAAGAAGATATGTTGCAAAAGAGAAGAAAAATCTGTATGTCACAGAGCTGGGAGAGATAGTCAACGAGATAATGAATAAGGGCTTTTCAAGCATAGTTGACGTTAATTTCACAGCTAATCTTGAAGGACTTCTTGACTGCGTTGAGGAAGGTACTGTTAATTGGAAAACAGTCGTAAGTAATTTTTATCCGGATCTTCAGGCGGCAGTTGATAATGCTGAGGAAGAGCTTGAGAAAATTAAGATAGAAGATGAAGTGTCCGATACGATATGCGAGCATTGTGGAAGAAATATGGTTATCAAATATGGGCCGCACGGTAAGTTTCTTGCATGCCCTGGCTTCCCTGAGTGCCGCAACACCAAACCGTATTTTGAAAAGACCGGAATCACATGCCCTTTATGCGGCGGAGATATTGTAATTAAAAAGACACAGAAGGGCAGACGGTATTATGGATGCATTAATAATCCTGAATGCGGATTTATGACATGGCAGATGCCGTCCGGAAAGCTTTGTCCTGAATGTGGCCAGATGCTTTTGATAAAAGGCAATATGCTCGTGTGCATGGATAATAAATGTGGCTATAAAGAAAAGGAATAGATATTGCTTTTATCAGATAATTTATGATATAATCTGACATATATCCATTTTACATTATGTATCAGGACTCGCAGGAGCGAGTCTTGATTATATTACATGGGAGTATGTGTCATGAGCGTTCAATTACTTGATAAGACAAGAAAGATTAACAGGCTTCTTCATAATAATACATCTGTCAAATTCATGTTTAATGATATCTGCGATGTTTTAAGCGATGTTCTTTCTTCTAATGCACTTGTTATAAGCAAAAAGGGAAAGGTGCTTGGGATAAAAATACGTACAGATATTCCGGGATTAAGCAGCCTTCTTCCTGATGAAAAAGGAGATATGGTTGATTCTGCACTCAATGAGAGATTTCTTAATGTGCTGTCGACTATGGAGAATATAAGTCTTACGACATTCGGACTGACGGAAGGCGGTAATAACGGTTACGAAGCTATTATTGTTCCGATAGATATATCGGGAGAAAGGCTTGGAACCTTATTTGTGTACAGGCTTGATAACAAATATGATATTGACGATATAATTTTAAGCGAATACGGAACAACTGTTGTTGGGCTTGAGATGCTTAGGTCAGTTAAAGAGGAAGACGCTGAGATTTTAAGAAATCAGCAGATTGTAAAGTCAGCGATTAATACGCTGTCGTTTTCAGAAATTGAAGCAATAACGCATGTGTTTGACGAGCTTGATAACAAAGAAGGAGTTCTGGTAGCAAGCAAGATTGCCGACAGGGTAGGAATTACAAGGTCTGTCATAGTCAATGCGCTGAGAAAGTTTGAGAGCGCGGGTGTTATTGAATCACATTCTTCGGGAATGAAAGGTACATATATTAAGGTTCTTAATGATGAAGTATTTACAGAACTCGCCAGGATTAGAAAATCATAGGATTTTTACTTGCTATTTTGGTTCTGTTGTGCTAATATATTTTGGTATTTGTAGAAATCACATATACGGACTGTATAATCGGTGTCCCAGTCAGCCTTTTTACGCGAAGGATTATCAGGGATATTATATGGGTTGATGTATATGGAAGAATAATAACCATACGGAGGTAAAGAAAATGAGCGTTATTTCAATGAAACAGTTACTCGAAGCAGGTGTTCATTTTGGACATCAGACAAGAAGATGGAACCCTAAGATGGCAGAGTATATATATACTGAAAGAAACGGTATATATATTATCGACCTTCAGAAGTCAGTAGGCAAGGTTGATGAAGCTTATAATGCTGTTAAGAACATCGTTGCAGAAGGCGGCAAGATTCTTTTCGTGGGTACTAAGAAGCAGGCGCAGGATTCTATTAAGACAGAAGCAGAACGCTGCGGAATGTACTATGTCAATGAGCGATGGTTAGGCGGTATGCTTACCAACTTTAAGACAATTCAGACAAGAATTAAGAGACTTAAAGATATCGAGAAGATGTCAGAGGATGGAACATTTGATGTTCTTCCTAAGAAGGAAGTTATCGAGATTAAAAAAGAGTGGGATAAGCTTGAGAAGAATCTCGGCGGTATCAAAGAAATGAAGGATATTCCGGATGCTATATTTATCGTAGACCCTAAGAAGGAGAGAATCTGTGTTCAGGAAGCTCATATCCTTGGAATTCCGCTTATAGGTATAGCTGATACTAACTGCGATCCTGAAGAGCTTGATTATGTTATTCCTGGTAATGATGATGCAATTCGTGCCGTAAAGCTTATTGTATCTAAGATGGCTGATGCTGTTATCGAGGCTAATGAAGGTGTTTCAATGGCAGAAGAAGCAGAGACGTCAGAAGAAGAGCCGGAAGCAGAAGAGGCTTCAGAAGAAGCAGAATAATATATACTAGAATATTAAGGAGTGAATGAGATGGCTATTACAGCAGCTATGGTAAAAGAATTAAGAGAATTATCAGGCGCCGGAATGATGGATTGTAAGAAGGCGCTTACTAATACAGACGGTGATATTGAAAAGGCAATGGAGTTCCTTCGTGAGAATGGACTTGCAAAAGCAGCTAAGAAAGCAGGAAGAATTGCAGCAGAAGGTATTGTATCTGTTAATGTAAGCGATGACGGCAAGACTGCTTCTATGGTAGAGGTTAACAGTGAGACAGACTTTGTTGCAAAGAATGATTTATTCCGTGATTTTGTTGATGAGGTCGCAGCACAGGCATTACAGTCTGAAGCAGCAGATATTGATGCGTTTATGGCTGAGCCTTGGAAAGCTGATACCAGCATTACGGTAAGCGAGAAGCTTGCAGGAATGATTGCCAAAATCGGTGAGAATATGAATATCCGCAGATTTGTCAAGCTGAATCAGGATGGCGGTATTATTGTATCTTATATACATGCTGGCGGTAAGATAGGAGTTTTGGTTGAGGCAGAGTCAGACAGCGACAGCGAAGGCGTTAAAGAGTGCCTTAAGAACGTAGCTATGCAGATTGCTGCTATGTCTCCAAAGTATGTTTCAACTGATGATGTTTCAGAAGAATACAAGAAGCATGAGCTTGAGATTCTTATTGCACAGGCTAAGAATGACCCTAAGAACGCTAATAAGCCTGAGAATATTCTTGAGAAGATGGTTACCGGAAGACTTAATAAGGAATTAAAGGAAGTATGTCTTCTTGAACAGGAATACGTTAAGGCTGAGAACAAGGAGAACGTTGGCAAGTATGTTGCATCTGTTGCAAAGGCTGAGGGATGCAGCTTAAAGGTTGTTAATTTTGTTCGTTATGAGACCGGCGAAGGACTTGAGAAAAAGAATGAGGACTTCGCAGCAGAGGTTGCAGCTCAGATGAATGCGTAGAAATTTGTCAAAATCAGGTAAATAGAGACAGCAATGAAAACCCTTGTAAGTGGTGTGAATGTGCCATTTGCAGGGGTTTTTATTATTCAGAGTGTATAAAAGTTATAATGGATATTGTCTGTAGAATGTGGTAAAACAGATAATTTGGAAATTAACCGCACATTATAACCGGTTAAGCCGTTAATCAAAGTGAAAGGAGGTTTCAGATATACATATGGATTTTGATGAGCAATATGAAAAAATATACCGCTACTGTTATTTTAAGCTGCATCATCAGCAGATGGCAGAAGACATTACGCAAGAAACCTTCCTTCGTTTTCTGGAAAATAGCAATTATTGTGAAAAAGGGCAGAAAATAAGATATTTATATACAATCGCCCATAATCTGTGTGTTGATACATACCGTGCCAAACAAGAAGAACTATTGGAAGATGAGCTTTTGATAGAAGATAAAGAAGATGAAATACTTACAGGTATTGCAGTAAAAGAAGCTGTATCTCGGCTGGCAAAAGAAGAACAGGAATTGTTGCTTTTAAGATATGTAAATGAAGTGCCGGTATCCGATATTTGTAGTATTTTGAAAATATCCAGATTTGCTCTTTATCGAAAAAATCTGAAAATATTGAGAAAACTTAAAGACATATTAGGAGAGGAGGATTTTACATGAAACCAAATCTAAAAAGGGAATTACGGAAAGCTTTTGAAGCGCCTGCACCAACACGAAAAGAGGAATTTCTGAAAAAAATACAACAGACTAAAATCAGTAATCTATCCTTTATGATATCGCAGGTTGGATATATTCCCAAATATGTATGGGGTATTTTTAGTTTTACTTTCGGAATAGCCATTGTGTGGGGATGTGTCATGAAAAAGGATGTGTTATGGATAATTTCGGCGTTAATACCGTTCATCGCTTTGTCTGTTCTTACAGAAAACGCCCGTTCTGGTATCTATCTGATGGCAGAATTGGAAATGACGGCCCGTTTTTCATTAAAAAGTGTCTTACTTGCCCGAATGGGGATTTTGGGAGTATCTCATCTTTTTTTGCTGATGTTTTTAATTCCTTTTTGTGCAATGTATAATATGGGAACCGTTTTTCAGGTGGGCCTCTATATATTAGTGCCATATATGCTGACGGTATTTATTGGACTATGGGTAACAAGGAGAATACATGGAATGGAATCTATGTATGTGTGCATGGGTATTGCGGTCGGCGTAAGTGGAATGAATATTTTGATGCGGCGTATTTTTTCGGTAATATATGAAATGGAATATGTGCCAATCTGGATAATTGGCTATGTTATTTTAATTATGTTAGTAATAAAGGAAATGAAAAAAAGCATTGAACAGACGGAGGAATTAGCATGGAGCTTATCTTAGACAGATTAACGAAACAGTATCATAATAAAATAGCGGTAGACCGTATCTCCCTGAAATTGCAAAAAGGAGTACATGGCTTATTGGGAGCGAATGGAGCAGGAAAAACAACGCTTATGAGAATGCTTTGCGGCGTTTTAAGGCCAGATAGCGGAACGGTCACGTTTGATGGAATAGATGTCGCAACAGAAGAATATCGGGCAAAATTAGGATATCTGCCGCAGGACTTTGGGTACTATCCGGATTTTACGGGCATGGATTTCCTGCTATATATGGCGACATTAAAGGGGCTGACAAAAAGGCAGGCAAAGCACAAAGCAGATGAACTTTTAGAAGTTGTATCATTGAAAGCAGACGCAAATAGAAAAATAAAGAACTATTCTGGAGGTATGAAACAAAGATTAGGAATAGCACAGGCATTATTGAATAATCCGAGCCTGCTTATTTTGGACGAACCAACCGCAGGACTTGACCCGAAAGAGCGTGTACGCTTTCGTAATATAATAGCAGAAATTGGAAGGGACAATATTGTTATCCTGTCAACGCACATTGTTTCAGATATTGAACACATCGCAGACAATATATTGATGATGAAAGACGGGCAGTTAATATATCAAGGAGCATGGCAGGAGAAGTTGGGGAATTTAGAACAATTTTATCTGAAACAGTTTGAGGAGGATTGAGATGAAACGAATAAGTACGTTATATGGCTATGAACTTAAAAAAATTGCCAGTCGAAAAATAGTATGGATTGTTGGTGCAATCATGATTTTACTATGCACCTTTTTGAGTTTTAGTGATTTGATTTCTTCTGATTATTATGGAGAGGATGAAGTCAGTGGATATGAGGCAATGAAAATAAATCGAGAATATGCGAGAAGTTTTGCGGGTAGAAAGCTTGATGATACGTTGCTTTACGAGATGCAGGATTCTTATTCAAAGGGAAAAATTGGTAATGGCATAAAGGAATATACGCCAATTTATTCTTATGTGCAGGAAATTACAGAAGATAGTAATCTGACATTGGAAATAGATTCCAATAAATTGTATAAAGAACGAGAAAAATCAATTTTGCAGAATCGTACAGACCAGATGCTTACAGAAAAAGAAATGAGCTATTGGGAAGAAAAGGACAAACAGATAGAAACGCCGTTTGCTTACGAATATACAGAAGGATGGAGTAATTTGTTTATTTATATGTATACAGTTAATTACATGATATTATTCATGATTGCAATCTGTCTTTCCAATGTGTTTTCAGTAGAATGTTTGCGAAAAACAGACGCTATTATTTTATGCAGCCAATTTGGCAAAAAACATTTATATTGGGCAAAAGTATTGGCTGGAATAACATTTGGTGTGGTTACAGCAATTCTTTTTTTTGGAACTGCGGTAATTTCCAGTATTTGTGTTTATGGCTCAGACGGTTTGAATGCAGCTTTGCAGGTTGCCTTTCCATTATCATCATGGAATATCAGTATTGGCAAATCCGTATTGATTCTACTGGCTGCGTTGTTAATAATATCTGTACTATATAGCATTGTAATTATGTTTTTGTCTGAAGTATTAAAGAATAGCGTTGCTGTTATGGCTATTCCAGTTGGAATTATGATATTAACAATGATGATTGATATACCTTATCAGTTTAGAACAGCTTCACAAATATATGATTTGTTACCGACAAATTTATTGACAGCATGGGAGCTTTGGGATGACAGATTGGTTTCTTTGTTTGGGAAATATCTGACAAATTACCAGATTGCACCGATTACTTATTTGGTAATCATTATATTGCTGATTATTGCAGGAAAAAGAATATACCAAAAGTACCAAATTGGTGCGAGATAGCCATATAGAATTAGGAGCTTCATGTGAAAGCTTCGTAACCGCAGTGGATGATAATCTGCAACCGGGCGCTTTCCTTTACTCATGAAAGCGCCCGGTACGTAAGCCCTCCTCGATGGCTGCATTACAGTCATTATCAATCCCTGCGGCTGCCTCTGAAGCGGATTCGTCTCCTCGCAGGAGCTTTTGTATATGGGGATAAAAAGCCTCCCTTACGCCGCGCCAGTTTGGATTATTTGCTGTAAAATTTACAACGTTGGCATTGTTCTGATAGTATTCCTTAAGCATATGAATCTGATTGCTGTATTTATCTGCGGTTTTTTTGCTTGCCGGTATGGCCCCTGCAGAATAATCTGTCCATGCTTCTGTCTCATAGATATATTTCACAAATTCTTTGGCTGTTTCCAGCTTTTTTTCATCTCCATTATCAAACACAGAAAAGCCTGTTACAAAAGAGGTAGCATATCCGCCTTCGCCGCCAGGGAAATTTACCACGCCATAATCAAAAGGGATTACACTATTGTTTGCATTGTTTCCTATCATGAAAACACTCTGACCGTTATAAAACAGCTCTGTTATATCGGATATCTCAAGATCCTCACAGTATGGCGGATAATATCCCTTATCGGCATTATCTTTAATCCACTGAAGCCCGGCAATTCCCTCCTCTGTGTTAAGATGGAATTTCCCGTTTTCATCAAAGAAGCTGCTTCCCTTACTGCGGATTAAAGTCATCGTATGAGTATCTCCCTGATTATTTTTTGCATACATGGGCATAACATAGATATTTTCCGGCAGATTTTCTTTCAGAGCGGCAAGAATTTCTTCCCATTCATCAAGGCTCCAGTTCTGAATAACATCCTGCTTTGACAGGTATTTTTCCAGCCCTGCCTGCCGAAACAGCTCCTTATTGTATACATAGGTGTTCTGCAGGCTCAGAAACGGTATCATATAAGTCCTTCCTTTAGCCTGGCTCATATCCCACAGGCTGCCGTCAATATCGTCCTTCATCTCATCGGATATAATATCATCAAGAGGAACCATCCTGCCTGTATAAATATAAGTGGCCATATTAAAATAGCCTTCATACAGCACATCAGCAGCAGTCTCTGTATCGAAGCAATCTGTAACTGCCTCGTCTTCCTTTGTCTGTTCAAAAGTGCTGATATGTACCGTAACTTTATCGTGCTGTGCTTCAAATGCTTCGGCGGCCTTTTGCAGGAATTTATCCGCGCTGTCTATATCAGAATCCACCACAGTGTTCATAGTCAGTACGGGAACCTTGATTGTAATGCTGATATCCTCGCTTTTTGCACAGCCGGGCAGAAAAAATACCAGTCCCAGCAACGCCGTTGCCACAAAAAAACTTTTTTTCATCTTTTTCTCCTTTACTCCTGTAATTTAATAAACAACTCTTCAATGTTAATAGGCTTTGCAATAAAGCCGTTCATGCCGCTTTCCATTACCCTGTCAATATCCTCCTGAAATGTATTTGCCGTACATGCAAGGATTCTTACCGTACCGGCGTCGGCACGATTCAGGTTCCGAATCGCTTTGGCAGCTTCATATCCATCCATTTCCGGCATCTGTATATCCATCAGAATTACCGGATAGGTTCCGAAAGCTGAAGCGGCAAACTTTTCAACGGCTTCCCTGCCGTTTCGTGCTACCTCCGACGTAATATTGAACTCGTCTAAAATCTCTGTAAGAATTTCTATGTTAAGCTCATTGTCTTCTGCAATCAGAATATTCAGATTGTCCAAATCAAGGGCAGCCATATTCTTTTCATGCTCCGCAGTCATAAGGTTTTGTTCCTGTGTGGCAGCCGCAGGAAAATTCATATAAAAAATACTTCCTTCTCCAAGCCTGCTTTGCACAGAGAGACTTCCGCCCATCGCCTTCATCATCAGAAAGCTGATAGACATTCCAAGGCCCGTTCCCTTTTGGCTCTCCGCATTGTGTTCTCTTTCCTGAGTAAATGCTTCAAAAATATGCTTTTGAAATTCTTCGCTCATGCCACAGCCGGTATCCTCAACCTCAAAGCAATTTTTTACAAGCTGTTGTCCGTCGATTGCTTCCTCCGTTTCCTGGCGCATTCTTACTGTGATTATTCCGCCTTTGGGAGTGAATTTCGCTGCGTTGCTAAGCAGATTCATCAGCACCTGCTTAATTCTCACCTCGTCGCATTCTATCCAGGGTTCCTTTATATCCGATTCCACACAAAGCTTCAGCCCTCTGCCTTCTATATTCTCATGCTGCATGGAAATTACATTATCAAGGATCATTTCTATATTAGCCGGAGCTATATGCAGCTCCACTTTTCCGGCCTGCAGCTTGGACATATCCAAAATATCGTTTACCAGGGCAAGAAGATACTGAGCCGCATTAGACGCCTTCTGCATATATCCCCTCAGCCTTTCGCTGTCGTCTATATGCTGAAGCATGAGATGATTCAGACCTATGAGTCCATTAAGTGGTGTTCTAATCTCGTGGCTCATGTTGGACAAAAATTCATTTCTTGCTTCAATCTGGGTTTTTGCATGAAGAGATTTTCGCATCATTATATACCACATTCCCAAAGCGACAACCACTGCAATCACCACAAGAATACCGGCTATCAGAGAAAGATATATTATGCTGCTTGTCTGCTTTTTAAATACATCCCGGGAAACCTCCATAATAAAGTACCAGTCCATCGCTCCGGCCTTTTGGAAGGTCATGATTTTTTCGTCCCCGTTTTCATCGCGATATATGGTTGTAAAGCTTTCCCCATCTTTTAGTCTCTGTTCAATATCTCCAATATCCTGGCTTCCTGTCAGGAATCGCCCTTTCTTAAAAACAGAATAAAAATTCTGCCGCTCCTGAAAACTCAGAGACTTGTCCAAATTGATGATATAATATCCGTTTGCATCCACAACACTGGCAGAACCCTGTCCGTTATAGGATTGAATAATTAAATCAGTCTGCATACTGTCAGTTAATGTCTTACTGAGAATACCCGTAAACACTACGCCGTCTAATTCCCAGGGCTCTATCTGTATTCCATACAGCAGGTATTCCCTCTGAAGCTCTGGAATATTAGTGTTCACGTCGTCATATCGGATAACGAACCGTCCGTCCTCTTTTTCAAACTCGGATTTCAAATCCGAATCTTCTGCAATGACGTAATCGCCGGAGTACAGTTTTCCGTCCTCTGTTATATAATACAGCTTTTCAATACCGTTGGTTATCTGTTCCACATGCAGTCTTTCCTGCATGTCGCCTATACTGGAATAATCATAATACAGCATTCTGTCGTGAATTGCCTCCAGCTGGTTCCAGTTTTTATTCACGCTGGTTTTTATTGCATTCAGGTCATGCTTTGCCAGTTCCTGTATATTATCAATCATTGAGCGATAGATTTTGTCATTAATCTGACGGTAATACCACAAACAGGAGCATACAAAAAATACAGCCGTACATATACAGAAAAATATAATTGCAAGCCTGCGTATAGATTGCTGCATGTATTATTCCTCCTTACTTTACAGGGTAGTGTTAGAAGTATTTATTTCAGATTACTGCCTGAGCGAATCATCAGCATAAATAGAACATGCTAAAAATTATACCAATATTATATCGTTCTTTTGTAAAAATAGCAATCATAGAAAACTTTTTTTAGGCGTGTAGGAATAACCTTTTAAAAAATCTTATGTCAGACCATTTTTAGTGATGATTTCACAGGAAGAATATTGTATAATAACATGGAATTATTTTCTGAGGGAGGATTTGTATTAATGAAGGAAGGGAATAACAGAAATTCGTTTAAGGGTTCTATAGGATTTGTGCTTGCTGCGGCGGGAAGCGCAGTAGGATTGGGAAATATATGGAGATTTCCATATCTTGCGGCAAAAGACGGAGGCGGTATATTTCTCGTCGTGTATCTTATTTTAGCGCTTACTTTTGGTTTTACGCTTCTTACAACTGAGATTGCTATTGGAAGAAAGACAAAGCAGAGTCCGCTTACAGCTTATTCAAAATTAAAGAAAGGCTGGGGCTTTCTTGGAGTTATTTCATGTCTTGTACCTGTAATAATTATGCCGTATTATTGTGTAATAGGCGGATGGGTAATTAAATATTTTGTATCATTTATAACAGGACAGGCTGCAAACGCTGCTGAAGACAATTATTTTTCAGGGTTTATTACTCAGGAAGCTCAGCCGATAATATTTATGGCTGTATTCCTTGCGATAGTTGCGTTTATTGTATTCAGAGGCGTTAACAAGGGTATAGAATCTTCGTCAAGGATTATTATGCCGATTCTTTTACTGATGGTTATTGGAATCGCAATTTTCTCATTTACAATCAGGAGTACGGATGCGTCAGGCGTCACAAGAAGCGGACTGGACGGATTAAAGGTGTATCTTATACCTGATTTTAATGGAATGACTCTTAAAGGATTTGTTACGGTATTTATTGATGCTCTTGGTCAGCTTTTCTTCAGTCTCAGCGTGGCGATGGGTATAATGGTTGCATACGATTCGTATGTTAAGGATGATGCGAATCTTGGAAAATCTATTAATCAGATAGAAATATTTGATACAGTGGTTGCATTTCTTGCAGGGGCAATGATTGTGCCTGCTGTGTATGTGTTTATGGGAACTGAAGGTATGGCGTCAGGGCCGAGCCTCATGTTCGTGTCGCTCCCTAAAGTCTTTAAAGCTATGGGACCTGCAGGTACTGTAATCGGATGCATATTTTTTGCAATGGTTTTATTTGCTGCAATTACGAGCGCAGTATCAGTCATGGAGGCAGTAGTATCGAGCTTTATGGACAAATTTAATATGACAAGAATAAAGGCGGGGATTATAGAGGGCCTGATAGCGCTTATAGGAGGCGTTATCGTATGCCTTGGCTATAATAAGCTGTACTTTGAATTTAAGCTGCCAAACGGAGCGACGGCACAGATACTTGATATTATGGATTACATCAGTAATAATCTTTTAATGCCTGTTGTAGCATTTGGAACATGTATACTTATAGGATGGATTGTTAAGCCTAAGACAATTATTGACGAGGTTGAAAAAAGTGGATTTACAATGGGAAGAAAGGCGCTGTATATAATAATGATTAAGATAGTCGCGCCGGCGCTTCTGCTTGTTTTGCTTGCCAGTACGCTTTTTCCGTCGTAGTTGTAAAAAAATACTTGTGAAAGACTGCTTTACTTGATATACTGTATTTAGTTGTATTTTTATATTTGTTGCCGTATGGTAACGGTTATTCATATGAATAAAAGAAAGGAATTAACGAATTATGTTATCAGAATTAAAGGAAAAGGTATATGAAGCCAATATGGAACTCTGGCGTAAGGGTATGGTTATCTATACATGGGGCAATGTCAGTGGAATCGACAGCGACAAGGGACTTGTTGTAATAAAGCCAAGCGGCGTTGATTATGACGTGATGAAGCCGGAGGATATGGTTGTCGTAGACCTTAACGGTAATGTTGTTGAAGGAAAGCTTCGTCCTTCGTCAGATACGCCTACGCATATTGTTTTGTATAAAGCTTATCCACAGATGGGTGGAATCGTTCATACTCATTCGGTTCACGCAGTTGCATTCGCACAGGCGGGAAAGCCTATAACTGCTCTCGGAACTACACATGCCGATTATTTCTTCGGTAATATTCCGTGTACAAGAAGCCTTACTGCAGAAGAAGTAAAAGATGCATATGAGGTTAATACCGGTAACGTTATAGTAGAGACCTTTGAAGGAAAAGACCCTATGGCTATACCGGGAGTTGTAGTTAAGAATCATGGGCCTTTTGCATGGGGAAAGACTCCGGCAGAAGCTGTGTACAATTCAGTAGTTATGGAAAAGGTCGCTGAGATGGCGTATATTACATATGCAATTAATCCGGGCGTGCAGCCTGCACCGCAGTATATGTTAGACAAGCATTATTACAGAAAGCATGGACCTAACGCATATTATGGACAGGGCGAAGAGCACTGATTCTGTCTGTTTATGTGAAATATATATATGAAAGGTGAATTGAAATGGATAATTTAGAACTTATGAAGACTGCTAATGAAGTCCGCAAGGGCATTGTAACAGCAGTCCACAGTGCAAAATCAGGACATCCGGGCGGATCTCTTTCAGCAGCAGATATATATACATATCTGTACTTTGCGGAGATGAATATTGATCCAGAGAACCCGCGTAAGCCAGACCGTGACAGATTTGTGCTGTCAAAGGGACATACTGCACCGGGATATTACTCAACTCTTGCTAACAGAGGATTTTTTCCGGTAGAAGATCTTACTACACTTCGTCATACGGGCTCATATCTTCAGGGACATCCTAATATGAATGAGATTCCTGGCGTCGATATGTCAAGCGGCTCGCTTGGACAGGGAATATCATCAGCAGTTGGAATGGCGCTTTCAGCAAAGCTTTCTGACGACCCATACAGAGTATATACACTTCTTGGCGATGGCGAGATTCAGGAAGGACAGGTATGGGAAGCCGCTATGTTCGCAGGACACAGGAAGCTTGACAATCTTGTTGTAATTGTTGACAACAATGGTTTGCAGATTGACGGTAACATTGCAGACGTATGCTCGCCTTATCCTATTGATAAGAAGTTTGAAGCATTTAACTTCCATGTAATTAATATTGACGGACATGATTTTGAGCAGATTGCCGCTGCATTTAAAGAGGCAAGAGAGACAAAGGGAATGCCTACGGCTATTATTGCAAAGACAACTAAAGGTAAAGGCGTATCCTATATGGAAGGTCAGGCAGGATGGCATGGTAAAGCTCCTAATGATGATGAATATAAGATTGCAATGGAAGATTTAGAGAAAGTAGGTGATGCACTGTGTCAGAAGTAAAGAAGATAGCAACAAGAGTCAGTTATGGTAACGCGCTTGCTGAATTTGGTGCAGAATATGAGGATCTTGTAGTTCTTGATGCGGACCTTGCAGGAGCTACACAGACAGGTATATTTAAGAAGGCATTTCCTGAAAGACATATTGATTGCGGTATTGCAGAATGTAATATGGCAGGTATTGCGGCAGGACTTGCTACTACAGGCAAGATTCCGTTTATGAGTTCATTTGCAATGTTTGCGGCAGGACGTGCGTTTGAGCAGGTTCGTAACTCAATCGGATATCCTCATCTTAACGTTAAGATTGGAGCGACTCATGCGGGAATTTCTGTAGGTGAGGACGGAGCTTCCCATCAGTGCTGTGAAGACGTTGCGCTTATGAGAACTATTCCGGGTATGACAGTTATTGTTCCTTCAGATGATATTGAGGCTAAAGCCGCTGTTAAGGCAGCTTTGGATTTTGAGGGCCCATGTTATCTGAGATTCGGAAGACTTGCAGTACCTGTAATTAATGATAACGACGATTATAAGTTTGAGATAGGTAAAGGAATCGTACTCCGTGAAGGAAAGGATGTTACGCTCGTTGCATCCGGTCTTGAAGTTGCAGAGACGCTTGAAGCAGCAAAAATGCTTGAAGCAGACGGCATTGATGCAAAGGTTATTAATATACACACAATTAAGCCGCTGGATGATGAGCTCATTCTTGCCGCTGCAAAAGAGACAGGAAGGGTAGTAACTATTGAGGAGCATTCAGTTATAGGAGGACTTGGAAGCGCCGTATGCGATCTTCTTTCAGAGAAGCTTCCTACTAAGGTTCTTAAGATAGGCGTTGAGGATACCTTCGGAGAATCCGGTCCTGCTTTAGAGCTTATCAAGAAATATGGTCTTGACGGAGCAAGTATTTATCAAAAGGTAAAAGCATTTCTTTAATAACAGATGCTATTCACAGTCATTTATAACGGAGTCACGATTGTGACTCCGTTAATTTTGAGTTTTGGAGGGAAAATAATGAATAATAAGGTATTTTTAACATCGCCGCCGATGGGGTGGAATAGTTATGATTTTTATGATACAACCGTAAATGAGGAAGAAGTACGTGCAAATGCGGAATATATGGCGGAGAATCTTAAAGAGTACGGATGGGAATATATAATCGTTGATATTGAATGGTATTCGTATAATGTAGGTACAAGAAGAAGTGAGCATCAGTATATTCCGTTTGAAAAGGTTGAGATGGATGAATTTTCGCGGCTGTTTCCATGTCCTGACAGATTCCCTTCATCAACGGACGGCAGGGGATTTAAGCCTCTGGCAGATTATGTGCACAGTCTTGGACTTAAGTTTGGAATACATATAATGAGAGGCATACCAAGAATTGCAGCTCATATGCATACCAGAATTAAGGGTACGGATATAGATGCTTCTGAAATAGCAGACCCATCCTCAATCTGTTTTTGGAATCCTGACATGTATGGGGTAAGGCCTGATAAAGAGGAAGCGCAGCTCTACTATGATTCACTTTTAGAATTATATGCCGAATGGGGAGTTGATTTTATTAAGTGTGACGATATATGCCGTATGGATATGCCGCAGGCAGAAGCAGAGATAATAATGCTTCATAAAGCTATAGAAAAGTGCGGACGTGATATAGTGCTTAGTCTGTCGCCGGGACCTGCGCGTCTTGATAAGGCGTGGGTATATGAAAAATATGCCAATATGTGGAGAATAACGGATGATTTCTGGGACAGCTGGTCGCTTCTTCTTAATATGTTTGAGAGATGCGAACACTGGCAGAATCATGTAAAAGACGGTTCATATCCTGACTGCGATATGCTTCCGCTTGGTAAAGTCGGCAAAGGCTTTGGAGATATAAGAGATACACGCTTTACAAAGGATGAACAGATTACAATGATGTCATTATGGTGTATATTCCGCTCGCCTATGATGCTTGGAGCAGAGCTTATGTCTCTTGACGGCGATACGTTAAAGCTTATAACAAATAAGGAAGTGCTTAGGCTTCTTAAACTCAAAAATCAGGCTTTTCAGGCAGAGCGTACGAAAGACCATGTTATATGGATTAATGGCGACGATAATAATGTATATATTGCAATGTTTAACACATCTGATGAAGAACAGAAGGTGTCATATGGCGGAATCAATAAGGACGTGTCTGAGGCTGTTGAACTTTGGAGCGGCGGCAAAGTTGATATCAAAGACGGTATCGTATCACAGCTAATCCCTGCACATGGCGCGCGGATATGCAAGTTAATATAAAAATATTGAAACATTTATTAAAATATAGTAATATTAACAGGTAGCATGTTTAAACATTCACTATAAGAAAGGAAAGAGGTATGGAAAAGTTTTTTAAACTTAAAGAGAACAAGACTACAGTAGGTACTGAAGTCATGGCTGGTATTACGACGTTTATGACAATGGCGTACATACTGGCAGTCAATCCATCTATATTGTCTGCGTCCGGAATGGACCCTAATGCAATACTTATGGCTACGGCATTAGCAGCGGCAATTGGATGTTTTTGTATGGCATTTCTTGCTAATTATCCGTTTGCTCTGGCGCCGGGACTTGGCCTTAATGCCTATTTTGCTTATACCGTATGCGGTGAAATGGGATACGATTGGAGAATTGCTCTGCTTGCAGTATTTATAGAGGGAATTATCTTCATTGTATTGTCAGTTACCAATGCGCGTGAAGCAATATTTAATGCAATTCCTATGCAGCTCAAGAGGGGAGTTTCTGTAGGTATCGGCTTGTTTATAGCGTTTATTGGTCTCCAAAATTCGGGAATCGTAATTAACAGCGATTCAACGCTTGTTACTATTATTGATTTTACGAGTGATTTTAAGACAACTGGTATAAGCGCCCTGCTTGCAGTTATCGGAGTTATTATCATTGCTGTTCTTTACATCAGGCATGTAAAGGGCTCAATACTTATAGGAATATTTGCCACCTGGATACTTGGCATAATATTCCAGCTTATTGGTCTTTATCAGGGAGCAAGCCTCATTCCGTCATGGTCAACATTTGACCTTACAGCTATAGGAAGTACGTTCGGTCAGTGCTTCAATGTTGCCGGACTTGATTTTTCAATGGCTGATTTCATTGTAATTGTTTTTGCATTTTTATTTGTAGATATGTTTGACACACTGGGAACGCTTATTGGTGTTGCCAATAAAGCGGACATGCTTGATGAGAACGGAAAGCTTCCTCGTATAAGAGAAGCGCTTCTTGCGGATGCTATTGCAACCTCTGCTGGCGCTGTGCTTGGTACATCGACAACTACAACATTTGTTGAAAGCTCGTCAGGTGTAGCTGAGGGAGGAAGAACTGGTCTTGCATCGGTAGTTACCGGAGCGTTATTTGTTGTTGCGATTCTTCTTTCGCCGGTATTTATTGCAATTCCGGGATTTGCAACTGCTCCGGCTCTTATATTTGTAGGATTCCTTATGATAAGCGCAGTTGTCAAAATTGATTTTGAGGACTTTACGGAGTCAATTCCTGCATATCTATGCCTTATTGCTATGCCGCTTACATACAGCATTTCAGAGGGTATTGCAGTAGGAGTTATCTCTTATGTTGCAATTAACCTTATAGCAGGAAAGGTAAAAGAGAAGAAGATAAGCGTACTTATGTATGTTCTTGCAGTATTATTTATTTTAAAATACATATTCCTTTAATTTAAAAGGAAATATGATATTCGGAGGAAAAGATGGCAATTAAGGTTGTAATATTAGTTCTGTTTTTTGCAGTAATGATTGGAGTAGGAATATACTCAAGAAAAACAGCTGCGGATGTTAATGGATTTGTACTTGGAGGCAGAAGCGTTGGTCCCTGGCTTACGGCTTTTGCTTATGGAACATCATATTTTTCAGCAGTTATCTTTGTTGGTTATGCGGGGCAGTTCGGATGGAAATTCGGTATAGCTTCTACATGGATAGGTATTGGAAATGCGCTAATCGGTTCATTGATTGCGTGGGTGCTGCTTGGAAGAAGAACCAGAGTTCTTACGCATAAGCTTGATTCTTCAACGATGCCTGATTATTTTGCTAAAAGATTTGGAAGTAACGGACTTAAAGTAACCGCATCGGCAATTATTTTCGTTTTCCTTATTCCATACACTGCGTCCCTGTATAATGGACTTTCAAGGCTTTTTAATATGGCGTTTTCTGTTGATTATACAGTATGCGTTATAGTTATGGCTTTGCTTACAGGCATATATGTTATTGTTGGAGGATATATGGCTACGGCTATTAATGACTTTATTCAGGGCATTATTATGCTTGTAGGAATTGTAGCGGTTATCGTAGCTGTCCTTGAACAGAACGGAGGGCTTATGGGCTCGCTTATTAAGCTTGCTGTTTATTCTGATTCCAGCACGCCAAACGGCGACGTTCCGGGTATTTTTGCATCGTTTTTAGGACCTGACCCATTCAGCCTTTTATGCGTGGTAATACTAACCTCGCTTGGTACGTGGGGACTTCCTCAGATGGTTCAGAAGTTTTATGCAATTAAGAGCGAGAAAGCTGTTAAGACGGGTACCATTGTTTCAACGTTTTTTGCTGTTATTGTTGCGGGCGGATGTTATTTCCTGGGCGGTTTTGGAAGACTTACCGCAGGGGCTGTAGAGACTAAGCCTGACGGTTCAATAATATATGATTCGGTTATTCCTACTATGATTGAGAATCTTCCTGAGATACTTATTGCAGTCGTTGTTATACTTGTTCTGTCAGCAAGTATGTCGACATTGTCATCGCTTGTACTTACTTCAAGCTCAACTCTTACGCTGGACTTTATTAAAGGAACCATTGTAAAGAATTTCTCTGAAAAAAAGCAGATGATTACAATGAGGATATTGGTAGTTGTCTTTATTGCAATATCCGCTGTTATTGCTGTTGTGCAGTATAAGAGCAATGTAACGTTTATCGCGCAGCTTATGGGAATATCATGGGGAGCTTTGGCTGGAGCGTTTCTTGCGCCGTTCCTTTATTCTTTGTATTGGAAGAAAACTACGGCTGCTTCCTGCTGGGTAAGTTTTATATTCGGAGCTGTATTTATGACGCTTAATCTCTTTAATACACTTGGAATATTAAAGCTTCCTTTATTTGCAGGACAGCTTGCTTCTCCAATTAATGCAGGCGCGTTTACAATGCTTGCGGGACTTGTCATTGTTCCGGTTGTAAGTATTTTTACAAAGAAGCCTGACAGCAATGAAATGGATAAGCTTTTTGACGTATTTGAAGAGCAGGTAACAGTAAAGAGAAGAACGGCGCTGTCACAGAATGAGGATGAGAATTAATGTCTAAATCATTGATTACTAAGCAGGCGTTGGCAAAGGGGCTTAAAACTCTGGCAGCCAGGATTAATTTTGATAAGATAACCGTAGCCGATATTACTAACGAGTGCGGACTTAACAGGCAGACCTTTTATTATCATTTTGAGGACAAGCTGGATTTGCTTCACTGGATATATGATAATGAGGCGTTTGTCCTTACGCTGGATATTAATCTAGATAACTGGAATGAAAGGTTCAGGGATCTGCTTAAGCTTATTAAGAAGGATAAGATGTTTTATATGAATACCATAAAATGCTCTAATGATTATTTTGAAGAATACCTGCTTGATATTTTTCAGCAGCTGTTTGAAAAAGGCATAGAGGACGTTGGTAATCTGGACAGACTTGAAGCAGAAGATAAAATGCTTCTTGCAAGATTCTTTTCGCATGGACTGTGCGGTGTTGTTATTGAATGGGCGTTAGGCGGTATGACTGAGGATGAAGACGCATTTTCAGAGAAGCTTCTGCAGCTTGCGGAATCTTCACAGAAAACGGCGTATATTCGATATAAAAATATACAAAATCAGTCAGATGCCTAAAAACCATACATGTATATGAAAATGTCTAGTGACTTAAAAATCGTTCCGTCATATTATTATGAATTATAATTCATTTTAATATGAAAGGGACGATTTTTATGAAGAGAAAAAATATTAAAATTGCCAGCATAATAGCAGCAGCTTCTCTTATGGCAGTAAGTATATGCGGATGTGCAGGTGATGGCGAGGAAGCTTCCGTCGCGGATTATTCAAATGAACAGACAGCTGGTAATGTTACCGATGCTGATGATGAAAAGGAAGCAAAACAATATGTTTTTCTTAATAATGATGGTTCTGTAGACAAGGTTTATCTTAATTCTAAAGAAATGAATGACAATGCAGACGATTTTAATAATCCTATAGGAATCAGTATCAGTTATGAGCTTGACGGAAAGAAGACGGAGCCTGACGCGCTGGCGGGAAAGACAGGACATTTAAAGATTATATATTCTTTTACAAATAAAGCGGACGCTCCTTTTATTGCTGCAGCGGCCGTCGTAATGGATGATGATAAGTGTTCAGATATCGGGATAGATAACGGAAAGGTAATAGATGAGGGAGGAAATTCAATTGTACTTGGATATGCGCTGCCTGATATTGGCGACAGATTTGACTGGGATGCGCTTGATATTGAGAATTTTGTCCCGGATTCATTTACAATAGAAGCTGATGTAACCGATTATTGCCAGGAGATGTCTTTGGTAGTGGCAATGCCTTATAAGGATGATGAATTAAAGGATAAGCTTGCTGATAAAACAGATGAAATGAATGACAAGACAGACGAGCTTATAGACGGCGTAAGAGAGCTTTCAGACGGAGCACGGGAGCTTTATGACGGTACTTATGATATTAAATCAGGCGCAGGAAAGCTTGCAAAAGGAATAAAGGAGGAGGATAAGGCTATAGGAAGATTGGCCGATGGTGCAAAACAATTAAATTCAGGCGTTAAAGAGCTGGATTCGGGAAACAGCGAGCTTCTTAGTGGACTGAATTCTGTTGCAGCAGGATATGAAGGTGATGAAGGTCTTGTAAATGGAATGGAAGCGCTTACTCAGGGTATTGCATCGTGTAATGACGGAGTGAATAAAATGGCGGCACAGGTGCAGGCAACGCCGCAGCTCATTCAGGCAAGTATAGATGAAATTATGGGCAGGGTTACTGCGCTTACGGGCATTAAAGATGCTGCTGAACTTAATAAAACTGTAGAAAGCATTAATTCAGCAATAGCGGCTAATGAGAATACAATTCCGACAGCACAGATACTTTCGGCGGCAACTGAAGGGAAGATAACTTCATACAGCACATATCAAAGCATTATGTCAGCTAACTACAGTATAATAGCGCTGAGCTCTGCAAAAGACAGTATTGCACAGGGAATTGAGAACAGTAAGAAGGATATTCAGACACTTACATCCGGAATGGCAAGCCTTAAGGATGCTTCGGCAAAAATTAACGGAGGCGTCGGAAAATTATATGACGGTACCAAAAAGGTCCGTGACGGCGCTAAGACTCTGAAAAAGGGTTCTTCAGATTTAAAGAGTGGAACGAAAGAGCTGTCAGACGGGCTTTCTTCACTTGATAATGCAAGCGCAAATATAGTAAGCGGCGCAAACGCTCTTAAAAAAGGAACAGTCAAACTGGGCGGCGGAGCCAAAAAGCTTAGTGATGGAACTGATGAAATGAGAGAAGAAACAGATAAATTAAATGATGTACTTAAAGCATTCTCTGACGCTTCCGATACGGCATGTGATATTCTTAATGAAGGGGCAGAATATACTGGTAACAAGGTTATATACAGAATATCAGGGATAGATAAAGAAGGAGATGACTGATTATGGAGAAGTTCGGAAAATTCATTGTAAAGTTCAGACGAATTATACTTGCAGCGGCAGTTCTTCTTCTGATTCCTGCCGGAATATGCTATGTAAATACTAAAGTTAATTATGACCTCCTGTATTATCTTCCTGACGATATAGATACTATGAAGGGCCAGGATATAATGCTTGATGAATTTGGCGCAGGCGCTTTTTCAATGGTTGTTTTGGAAAACATGGATTATGAGCATGTTGCCGCGCTAAAGGACAAGATAGAAAATGTTGAATATGTAGAAAAGGTTATATGGTATGATTCTTTTTTAGACACTGATGTACCGGCACAGATACTGCCTGATTCTTTGTATGATGCATTTAATACTGAGGATTCAACACTGATGATGGTTATATTTAATGATTCAAGTTCAGGCGAAGGAACTATGAAAGCTATAGGCGATATAAAGAAGCTTGCGAAAAAGGAATGCTTTGTCAGCGGTATATCGGCTATAGTTGCAGACACGAGAGATCTTGCGGAGTCAGAGACGCCGGTATATGTCGTACTGGCTTCGGTAATTTCCTGTATTGTAATGGGACTTCTTATGGATTCGTTTTTGATACCGGTGCTGTTTCTTCTGAGTATAGGAATGGCAATAATGTATAATCTTGGAAGCAACATTATCGTAGGAGAGATATCATATGTTACCAAGGCGTTAGCGGCGGTTCTGCAGCTGGGCGTAACTATGGACTATTCAATTTTTTTGTGGCACAGCTATGAAGAATGCAGGAATATATATGACACAAAAGAAGAGGCAATGGCTAAGGCGATAGCGTCAACTGTTACATCTGTATTAGGCAGCTCGATAACAACGATTGCAGGCTTTATCGCACTTTGCTTTATGAGCTTTACACTTGGACTTGACCTTGGTATTGTCATGGCTAAGGGAGTTCTTCTCGGAGTAATCGGCTGCGTTACGATTCTTCCGGCTATGATATTAGGCTGTGATAAGGCAATTAACCGTCTGCGCCACAAATCGCTTGTGCCGGATATGGGCAAAGTATCAAAATTTATTATAAAGAGATTCCCGGTGTTTCTTGTAATAATGCTTGCGCTTGCAGCGCCTGCCGTATACGGTTATACGCATACATCCGTTTACTATGACCTTACTTTATCGCTTCCTGAGAATCTGGACAGCGTGGTATCAACAAAGGTTCTGCAGGATAAATACAATCTTAGCTCTGCCAATATGATTCTTGTAAACAGCAGTATGGATACGCAGAACATTGTTGATATGATTGACGAAATAGATGATATTCAGGGCGTGTCGCAGGTAATCGCAATGGAATCCATAACAGGGGCGGACTTGCCGAAGGATTTTCTGCCTGCTTCTCTGTCAGGAGAGCTTCGCAGTGAAAATTATGAAATGATACTGCTTGCGTCTGAATATAAAACAGGCTCTGACGAAGCAAATGAGCAGTGTAACAGCATAGAAGATGTGGTTAAAAAATATGATAAAGACGGTATGCTTGTTGGGGAAGCCGCATGTACAAGAGACCTTATTGATATAACAAACGAGGACTTTAAACGTGTAAGCGCCGTGTCTATTGGAGTTATATTTATAATAATTGCAGTCATATACGGCTCGCTTCTTCTTCCGGCGCTGCTTGTTGCATTGATAGAATTTGCAATATTTGTAAATATGGCGATACCATGTTATACGGGAACAACGATTCCGTTTATTGCATCTATTGTAATCGGAACGATACAGCTTGGGGCAACGGTTGACTATGCAATTTTAATGACGACCAGATACAGGAAGGAGAGAAATGAAGGCAAGGGAAAAAAGGAAGCTGTAGGTATAGCGCTTTACACATCCATACCATCGATAATTGCAAGTGCGTTAAGCTTTTTCGGCGCAACATTTGGAGTAGGAGTATATTCAAGTATTGATATGATAAGCTCTTTATGTACTCTTATGGCAAGAGGAGCAATTATAAGCATGGTTTCTGTAATATGCATACTTCCCGCAATGTTTATGGTATTTGATAAACTGATAATAAGAACGAGCCTTACATTCAAAAATAAAAGAGCATAGTTGTTTTGTTATACTGATTAGGCTATAATGTAAAAGTATATGGAGGATAATATTATGTTTTCATGCTTTTACCCGGACAGAATAGAGCAGTCAGTATACGGTATAGACTTTGAAAAATTGTACAATGACGGCAAGAGAGGTATTTTGTTTGATATAGATAATACTCTTGTAATGCATGGAGCTGACGCAGACAAGTCCGCAGAGGATTTGTTTGCCCGGCTTCATTTGCTTGGCTTTAAAACATGTCTTATATCTAACAATGATGAGGAAAGAGTAAGAAGATTTAATAAAAATATTGGAACTTATTATGTATACAAGGCAGGAAAGCCTAATGGCAGAGGATATATAAAGGGCATGGAGCTTATGGGTACTGACAAGGATACGACTATATTTATCGGAGACCAGCTTTTTACCGATATATACGGAGCAAAAAAATGTGGTATTGATAATATATATGTCAATCGTATATCTGATACGGAAGAGATACAGATTGTTTTGAAAAGAAAGCTTGAGAAGATTGTTTTTCGCTCGTACATGAAGCATGGAAGATTAAAGTAAAGGAGAGATATTTTGAAAAAGCTTGCAGAAGTTTTATTGATGATGGAATCTGAAGATGCAGATGCGGTTATAATTTCCGACCCATATAATATAAGATATCTGTGCGGTTTTTCCGGAGGCGAGGGATATCTTTATATATCCGGAAAAAGGCAATGCCTGCTTGTTGATTCAAGGTATACTATATGGGCTTGTTCTGAATGTGCGGATACTGATGTTGTTACTGTAAAAAACGATTATTACAATTATTTTAACAGATATATATCAGAAGACGGTGTAAAAAATACTGCGCTTGAAGGACGGCATCTGAGTCATTATGAATTTGAGAGAATGAAAGAAAAGCTCAAATGCAGAGAAGTGATTTCGTTAAATGATGAAATCACAAGACTTAGAATGATAAAGGATAAATATGAAATTGCCGCTATAGCAGAGGCAGAGGCTATAGGTGACGCGGCGTTTTCTTATATACTTAACGAGCTTGCCTGTGGAATGACGGAAAAGGAAGCTGCAATGAAGCTTGAAATGTACATGAGAAATAACGGCGCGGAC
The DNA here is from genome assembly GCA_902493385.1 of uncultured Lachnospiraceae bacterium. Classification (GTDB taxonomy): domain Bacteria; phylum Bacillota; class Clostridia; order Lachnospirales; family Lachnospiraceae; genus V9D3004. The sequence continues at coordinate 235,435 of CABUPO010000003.1, read as the reverse complement.
AGATTAAGTTTTGATACTATAGTAGCGTCTGGAACAAATTCAGCGTCTCCGCACGCATTGCCGACAGACAGAAAGCTGCGCCGGGGAGATTTTGTTACAATGGATTTCGGATGCGTTTACAGGGGATATTGTTCTGATATGACAAGAACTGTAGTAATGGGTAAGGCAGACGAGAAGCAGAAGGCAATATATAATATCGTGCTTGAGGCGCAGGCTAATGCAATAAAGAAGCTGGGTCCTGGGATTACAGGAGCCGCCGGAGATTCGTATGCAAGAGACATAATAGCAGACGCCGGATACGGAGAATATTTTGGACATGGACTTGGCCACAGCGTAGGCCTGTATATACATGAGCAGCCAAGACTGTCAAAAACGGAGGATATGGTATTACAGCCGGGTATGGTCGTTACTGTTGAACCAGGTATATATATAGACGGGCTTTACGGCGTGAGAATAGAGGACGTAGTTGTTATAGAAGAAAATGGTGTGAAGAATATTACACATTCAGATAAAACACTTATTGAAATATAAAATATTGATATGGAGCTTATATTATGAGTATTAAAGTTAGAAATGTAGTTTTGGGCGGAAAGGTTCTGATATGCGCGCCTGTAATCGGACGTACTGATGACGATATAATAGAAAGTGTTAAAGCAATTAAAGAAAAGCAGGTAGATATTATAGAATGGCGGGCCGACTTTTATGATGGAAGGTCTGATACGGATAAGTCTGTTGATATGCTGAGAAGCATAAGAGATTACTGCGGCGACGTTCCTGTTATATTCACATACAGAACGGCGCGTGAAGGAGGAGAAGCTTTGGAAGACGGATGTAGCTTTATATCTGATGCGGATTATATTAATCTTCTGAAGCAATCCGCAGACAGCGGCTGCGCCGATATTATTGATATAGAAGCATGTGCTTTGACGGAGGAGGAAGTACGTGGGCTGATACAGTATATTAAGGACAGGAAAGTATATGCACTGGCGTCAAATCATCATTTCAATAATACTCCTTCCAATGACGAGATGAAGGATATTTTCAAATACATGCATGAATGCGGCGCAGATATTCTTAAGCTTGCTGTAATGCCAGAGAACAGTATGGATGTTTTAAGGCTTATGGAAGTTACTGTTCAGGCTTCAGCAGAATACAAGGAACCTGTAATTACGATGTCAATGGGAAAAACCGGACTTATTACACGCGTCTGCGGAGGTCTTACAGGCTCGGCAATGACGTTTGCAAGCGTATCGGGCGAATCGGCTCCGGGTCAGATTCAGGCAGATACTGTCAGAGAAATGCTTGACATACTTAGAGTGTAAGGGAGAAGCATAATATGAAAGATAAAACTAATATATTCTTAATCGGATTTATGGGGTGCGGAAAAAGTACAGTATCAAAAATGCTTTCCGAAAGACTTGGGCTTAAAGCGGTAGACAGCGACGAATATATAGAAAATGAGCAGAAGATGAAGATATCCGATATGTTTGAAAAATACGGTGAAGAGTATTTCAGAAAGTGCGAAACAGATTTCCTTGATAATCTTTTGCCGGACGCCGGTTATGTCGTGGCATGCGGCGGAGGCATGGCTGTTAATGAAAAAAACGTATGTATTATGAAGGAAAAAGGTATAGTAGTAATGCTTGACGCGGCAGCGGAGACTATATTTGAAAGAGTAAGAAGAAGTACGCACAGACCGCTGCTTAACGGCAATATGAATATTGATTACATAAGAAAGCTGATGGATGCCAGAATGCCGGCATATAACAGCGCCTGCGACTGCAGAATATGTGTTGATAATAAATCCCCTTATGTCATAACTGATGAAATTATGGATATTATTATCGGATAATTGAAAAAATATGGTTGAAATGTTTTCGATTATGTAATAAACTAGACTAAGTAAATTTACGAAACGAATATTAGGAGGAATTTGGAATGGTTTCAGCGGGAGATTTCAGAAATGGACTGACAATTGAGTATGATGGCGGAGTGTATCAGGTTATCGAATTCCAGCATGTTAAGCCAGGTAAAGGAGCTGCGTTTGTAAGAACCAAGCTTAAGAATATTAAGAGCAGCGGTGTAGTTGAGAAGAGCTTCAGGCCTACTGAGAAATTCGAGAATGCACATATAGAAAGAAAAGACATGCAGTATCTTTACTCAGATAGCGGTATGTATAATTTTATGGATACAGAGACATTTGACCAGATAGCATTATCTGAAGACCAGATAGGCGATTCGCTTAAGTTTGTTAAAGAGAATGAGATGGTTAAGATTCTGTCGCATAACGGAGAAGTATTTGCCATTGAACCGCCGTTATTTGTTGAGCTTGAGGTTACGGAGACAGAGCCTGGCATTAAAGGCGATACTGCTACGGGAGCAACAAAGCCGTCTACAGTTGAGACGGGCGCTAACGTGCTTGTGCCTCTTTTTGTCAATCAGGGAGACATTATTCAGATTGACACCCGTACAGGAGAATATATGAAGAGAGTATAATGTCCGCGAACCAAAGTTATGGTATGTTTATTAATAATGTGAAAAAAGGGCGTCGTTTAATCATCTGTTTTGATGATTTTACGACGCCCTTTTTATTATCTGCGTAATTTTACCTGTCGTACACCGAATACGGATATTTCTGTAACGCCGTCCGTGCGGCGGTCATGGCTTCTTCGTCATAAAATTCTATGCGAAGCACCCCGTCTTCGTATTCCCTGTTATGAACGATGCCGATGTTCTTAATGCTTACTGAATTACTGGACAGAATTGTTGCAATTATAGCAATAATTCCCGGAACGTCAGGTACATCTATGTATATTTCATAGACCTTCGGAAGCGTTCCTCTGCCTGAGTTTGGTATGCTGTTGCGGTAGTCTCTTGCAGTTTCAAATGTATTATACAGAAAATCTCTGTCTCCTTTTAGAAGTGCGTCTTCAACTTTGGTAAGTGAATTTCTGTATATGTCAAGAAAATGTCTGATGTTGTCAGGATTGCTCAAACAAATGTTCTGCCACATTTCAGGTGAAGAGGATGCTATTCTTGTAATATCCTTAAATCCGCCCGCAGCAAAAGTTTTCATATGTTCGTCTTTACCGTCGTTTTCTTTAACCATATTGACAAGTGAAGCTGCTATAATATGAGGAAGATGACTGATTGCCGCCGTTATCTGGTCGTGTTCTCTGTAATCAAGCACATAAGGTATGGAACCCATATCAGACACAAGTGAAACCATTGTCTCAGTCATATGCTTTGGAACGCCTTCGCCGGGAGTCAGAAGATAGTACGCATTCTCCATAATTCTTGCCGATGAGTTTTCGTAGCCCGTACGCTCCGAACCTGTCATTGGATGGCCGCCGACGAAATTGGAATTAATATTAAGTTCGTTTACGGCTGAATGTATATTGCTTTTAACGCTGCCTACATCTGTAATAATACAGCTTTTTTTAATTATTCCCTTAAGCTCCTTAAGGTAGGATATATTTTTTAATACCGGGGCGCAGAGAAATATAATGTCGCACCCGGATAAATCATTTAAAGAGCCGATGATATTATCTATAACATTTTCTTTCTCAGCTAAAATAAGAGAAGGGTTTTTGTCAGGGTAATATCTGTTGTATGCTGTTATATTATATTCAGGGTGAACTATTTTAAGTGATTTTGCTATGGCGCCGCCTATTAATCCAAATCCAATAAAACCAATATGTAATGACACGAAATCTCCTCCTGTATTTTTGGGGTCTGATTTATGCTATCATCAGCATGAAAAAATGTCAAATATATTGTATAGTGAATAAGACATTAATATATACTTGACAAACAGTACGAACTATATTACTCTGAATTATAATTTGGTATAAAATTTAAAGGAGAGAGATTCATGTTGGAAAAAATGAAGGAGATAATAGCCTCACAGCTTAATGTCAGTGAAGATGAAGTGACTGAATCTGCGTCATTTAAAGATGATCTCGGAGCGGATTCACTTGATTTGTTTGAACTTGTTATGGCTTTGGAGGAAGAATATTCCATAGAGATTCCTATGGATGATTACGAGGAGCTTGATACGGTTGCAGATGTAATCAATTATCTCAGGGATAAAGGAATAGAATAACATAATATTATATAACCGAGATTGTATTTTGGCTGTCTGAATTGCATTTTGTATTGACTAAACGGATTATTTAGTGTATCATGTTTGAATAAGATATCCTGCAATATAATTAATACATATGCTGGTCAGGCGGCTTTTGTTTTGATTGCAGTGAAGTTGTTGTTGAATATGCAATTATTATTGTAATGGAAAGGAGAAATGTATGGTATATTGTGCCTGACTGATATATTATACATAGAAGCTATATGAAAAAGTTTAAAGCATTATCTATTGCTCTTTGTGCTGCTTTGGTTGTGACTTCTGTTTCAGTATCTAACGCAGATGCCAAAGAAAAGCCGTATAAGCCTGTGCTGAGCAAGAAAAAAGCAACTGTTGAAGCAGGAAAAACGGTAAAGATACGTCTTAAGAACGCTAAAAAAGTTAAGAAGACAAAACAATCTGCCGCAGCAGCGCCTGCATTAACAGGTAAAAACGGTAAGAGAGTTTATAAGTATACCGTAAAATGGAGTATTAATAAAAAGAAGGTTGCAAAGATTTCAAAGAAGCGTTCCAATGGAAAGAAGTCTTATGCAGTTGTTAAGGGTATTACGCCTGGCAAGGCTACTCTTAAAGCCAAGGTATACAGATTCGGCAAGAAGATTGCCAAAATTAAATGTAAGATTAATGTTGTTCCTGCAGCAGCAGTACAGCCTACGGCGCCGGTACAGCCGACAGCTCCACAGGCCACACAGACTGCAGAACCTACAGTTACACCTACGGTACCGGGCTCTGACGCTACGCCGACACCTAGAGTTACCAATTCTCCTAAGCCTCCGACTCCAACTCCTACGGCAACGCCTACGCATGTTCCGTATACACAGCCGCCGGTTGAAAGACCTTGGCCAAACGGAGCAAAGAGTTATGACGTTAACCTTAAGGATACAATAACAACAGCCGGAAGCTCTACATGGGTTGTGAATGATGATGGAAGCATAACCGTTACATTTGACGGGTCATATCCTGACGTTTCATTTACAGTTCCGGAAGCTGACAGAATAACTGATTATTATAAGTATGTTGAGATTGTATATTCTAACTCAGACGGCAACAGAGGACTTTCGGTATATGATAAGAACATTAACTGGGATGAGCCTTGGAATTCCGGAGATACTACCAAATACGACATGGGACCGGAATACCTTCCGGAATATGCAGGCGACTGCGTATGCATTGTCAAGTTTGCAGACCTTGAAGACTGGAACGAGTTTATGACGCGCCTTGATATATATGCTCCGACATTTGATGGAGGAAATAGTAACGGCGGACAGATTACAATCAAATCTATTAAGCTTTATTCTGACAAAACCGAAGTCGGCACCCCTATACCTGTTATACCAACGGATTCCACTGTAAAAACAGGTGATGCTTTAGATATTGATCCTTCATCAGTTATAGTAGTAGGACAGGATGGCGCTGTTGTAAATAAAGCTGAGGACGGAAGTGTTTCTTATGCCAATGACGGTGGATTCTCAGGCTTTATGATTCCGATTCCTGAAGAGCTTACGCTTGCAGCAGGTGAAAGCATGGATATTGAGATGCTGTACGAAAGCATGGGCTGCGACGCCAGAATCTATCTTATTAACGGACCTGTAGATTCTGCCAAGACTAATATACTTGGTCCTACAGCAGGAGCTGTTTCAGGAACCGTTACAGCAACCGATAACTGTACTTATATTTTCGTAAAGGCTGCAACATATTCAGATAAATTTACATCTCTTAATGTTAAGTCTATCAAGCTGCTTACTGATACTGACGCATATGAATATAAAATTCCTGCAGCGTCAGATAATATAACCGTTACGGTTGACAATAATTCTCCTTATGGAGCAATATCATTCAATGTTGCTGATTTGACTCAGTATATTGATGAATATGAGTATATATGGGATTTTGCAAAAGAGGTTTCTGATAAAACAGGAGGCTCAATAACCAAATTCCTTGGAGACAACGGTTCAATCACATATACTGCTTCAGGAGAGAATACAGGAGCAATCGAATTTGTTAACGGTGATATAGTTAAGAATGCAACAGTTGACTTTACCAAGGATGAGAACAATATAACGGCTCATGTTGTTTCGCCTGCATATGACGTTATCCTCTCTGTTAATGCTTCCGATAAGAATACAGTATACGGAACAAAGAACGGAGTATCAGGATATGTTGTAAAGCTTGTTAAGAGTACGGACGGATATGACGTGACGCTTACAACGCCATATGGTAATGTGTTTGAGATTGGCAAGAACGTAGATGAATACACAGTTCTTGCAACAAAGAGTTTCGTTGATGCAAAAGGCATTAAGGTTGAATATGTTGTCAACGAATAAGCTGTTAGTAAATAACAGAATATAATAATTTAAGTACTCCATATATGCGAGAGTATATATGGAGTACTCTGCTGAAAGGACGTGCGGATTAAGATGTCAGCCAAATATTTAAAAAAGCAGTATATATTGTTTTTTGTAAGTGCTTTTTGCATACTGTTGGCATTTTCATGCAATTATTCAATACAGCAGGCCAAAAGTAAAATTAAGCTTAAGGCTAAGAAGCTTGAAATGTATGTAGGGGATACATACAAATTTAAACTAAAAAAATGTACTTACAAGTCTTCTGACAAGAAGATTGCAAAGGTTAGTAAAACAGGTAAAGTAAAAGCAAAAAAAGCAGGAAATGTCAGAATAACAATCAGGAAAAAGAACAGTAAGGCAAAAGCTGTATGCAGAATTAAAGTGGGAGAACATGTAACGGGAATAAAGATTACAGGCGCTGCAACTATATTATTGAAGATGGGACAGACCGGAACGATTAATGCAGATGTATCGCCGAAAAATGTATTGTACAAAGATATTGAATACACAGTTTTGGATAATAATATTGTTTCTGTAAGCAATAAAGGGTTAATAACGCCAAAGAATCCGGGTGTTACTACTATATCGGCAGTAACCAAAGCTACGGATAATGGCGGCAGAAAAATGTCTGCTAAGGTAACTGTTGTAGTACAGGATAATAATGATAATGTTGTAGGCGATCTTAGTGACGGAATGGGTGGTTTTAATAACATTGTTGTAATCAAGACGCCTGTACCTGATGAAGCGCCGACAAAAGCTCCTTCAGATGCTCCGGATATAACTAAGGAGCCGGATGTTACAGAAACTCCTGATTACACTGCACAGCCTTCTATGGTTCCTACGGCAACCCCAAAACCTCCGCAGACTATAGAGGAATATGTCCAGTCTGTTGTTCCGGATCCCGCTAATCCGCTTGCCGCTGCTTTTGTCGTATCAAATGCTGACGGAGAGAACAGAACAGTCTATCTGTTTAATAAGCAGTATTCAGGACATATGAGCGCTTCTATAGACGGGTATTCATATTCAGCTGATAAAAGCGTTATGGAATTCCTTAACAGGCTTGAGAATGAGACAGGAAGCGTTACAAATTCAGCAGGAACAATTAATGTAATGAGAAGAAACAAAAAAGACAGCTGGAAGCTGACATTTATTGATACAGGGGTTGTATATTATTTTTCGGGCAAAATCAATGATGATATATATAATTCGCAGTTTGGAATAATGATAGCTGAAGGCAATACACTTGATCATATAGTTATAGCAGGACAATAGTTTTTATCGAAAGGATGAAATGAGCATTGCTTGCAAAGCTTTATAAAAAAAATTATTTTATATTTGTTATATGTGCTGTTTTTGTCGGCATGATATTTTCCTCTGAGAAAGTATCTGCGGATGGAGGCATTAACAGTAACGAAGCGCGCGTAATCAGTGTTGCAACGGGTGGCTTTTCATATAATAACGAGTTATATACTGCAAGACAGGAATATGTAGATCAGTTGATTGCATATCTTTGCAGATCTGATATTAATCTTACCGAAAGCCAGGCTGATAAAGCCATAAGTGCGATATATGCTAATATTGAAACGGGTGTTAATGAAGGGTATATTGTAAAATCAGGAACTTTGCAGGATGATCTTGATAAGGAAGCTGATATTGAGATAACGGAAGTATCGCCTGAGCAAAGAAGACAGGGGATTAACGATGTATCTGAGATTAATAAGGTTACGCCTGCGCCTGGGTCGGTAAGCTACGGTACAGAAGGCAAAGCCGAAGCTTATAACAATCAGGGAGAGGTTGTTGTAAGCATGGATGGAGTGCTTAAGAATACAGGTTTATCTGACTGGGAGATTAATATATGTCTGTTATCGTTTGCAGCTGTATTTGTATGTACGGCGCTTTTTGCGGTAGTATTTATTGTATCCGAAAGAAGGAAGCTTAATGAATCATAAAAAACAAAGAGTATTAAAGTATTTTATAGTATCACTTTCTTTTTCTGTCATAGGTATTGCAATATATGCTTTGGCGGGAAGGTTTGCGCTTGGCAGTCTCAGCGCAGATTTTGTTTATGCCGTAGTATCGGGAGAATATAAGGAGGACTCTCTGACAGAGGAAGATGATGCTGATTCTGAGACAGTATTTTCAGATACTTCTGACGGAACGATAGAATCAAATGATTGGTATGAACCTGAGCTTTCAGAAAAATATGGTGAAATAATCTGTGAAAGAATAGGGTTATCCGTACCATTGTATTATGGAGATAACGATAAGCTTCTTCTTAAAGGAGCGTGCCAGTCTGTTTCCTCAGAGTTTCCGGGCCAGGGAGGAGTTGTTTTGGTCGGAGGACATGATACGACATTTTTTTCGCCGCTTGCAAACGCGCAGATTGGCGACAGTATTATTGTAAAATGTACTTATGGCATATATGAATATAATATTTCAGAGATAAGCGTTGTATCAGGTGCAGACTATAAATTGGACGATTCTGAGGATAGTGAAGAACGCCTTGTGTTATATACCTGTTATCCTTTTGGACAGACAGAAAGCAAACGTACTGAAAAAATATTATATACATGTGTAAAGATAAGCGGCCCGCAGGTGGGAGGTGATGATATTGAGTAAAAAGCATCATATTCATCACAGAACTAAAAGTGTACTAAGTTATCTGATGTCTTTTTTCATTATGATTTGTACGGTTTTAATATTTATGTGCGTTACCTTAAAGCTTGGATTATTTAATCCGTCAGTAATTGAAAGCAGTATGCATAAAGGTAATTATTATGAATACAGATTAAAAATTCTTAATAATGGAATAGAGAATCTGCTTACGGAAGCCGGACTGCCAGAGAATCTGGCTGAAGGTGTTGTGACTGACAGTATGATGAGTATAGATACCAGCAGTTATATATCTAACACCCTGAATAACAAACCAGTATCGTATGATACGGAAATGCTTGAAACAAAGTTTAAGGATAATGTTACAGAGTATCTTAGGGGACAGGGAATTACTCCGGACGAAAAGCTTGAGCGTTATATAAGCGGCATGGCTTCGGAGGCGGCGGCTATATATAAAAGCAATATTTCTTTTGAATTCATTAATCCATATATGGAGTTTTCGGCTAAATATAATAATATGTTAAAGCCTGTGGTAATTGCTTCAATAGCTGTAATTATCATATGTGCTGTATTGCTGCTTTTACTGCATGCAAGAAAATACAGAGCAATAAGATTCTGTACATATGGTTTATTGCCGGGCTGTATTGTAACGGTTTTTGCGTCATTATATGCAAAACGAACATTTATGGGTTTGATAGACGGAGACGGAACATATTATGATGTAATGCGTATGTATATTTCCAGTGCGTTTTCACAGGGTTATATTATAGCGTTCGGGGGTATAATGCTGTGCTGTATCAGTTTACTTATAACTTATGTATTTAGAAAGAAAGCTATATAGATTTTTGGAGGTGCGTGGTATGGCCGATGCCGGATATGTTGATATTCATTCTCATATAATTCCGGAAGTGGACGACGGCTCAAAAAGCCTTGAAGAATCAATTGCAATGCTTAATATTGCTTATGAGCAGGGAATCCGTACGATGTATGCGACGCCTCATTACAATTCGGGAAAAGAAAAATATGATAAGCAGTTTCTTGTAAACCAATATGAGATGCTAAGGGAAGTTGCGGCAAAGACAGGAAGCGACGGAATTGAACTTATTTTAGGGAATGAGATATATTACGGACACAGTACGATTAGCCTTCTTGACAGGCAGGAAATATTTACAATGGGAAATTCCCGGTATGTTTTAGTGGAATTTAATTATGGTATAGGCTATAATGAGATGTATAAGGCTCTGCAGAATCTTGTTAATGCAGGCTACAGGCCAATACTTGCACATATTGAAAGATATTACTGTCTGTACCGCAATATGACTGAAATAAGGCAGCTTCGTGAGCTTGGCGTTGCTTTACAGGTGAATGCTGATTCAGTTATGGCAAGGATGAGCTCTGAAGCATCCTTTTGCAGGAAGCTTATTAAAGGAGGATATATACAATTTCTGGGAAGCGACTGCCACTGTGCCAGCTGGCGCGCGCCTGTAATGAAGGACGCGGTTGATATACTCAGGAAGAAAATATCTGATGATGTATTGGATAAATTATTGTTTACTAATCCTTATATACTGAAAAAGAATAATTTTTTGTAAATAAATATATACAAGGAGAGTTGTTATGGAACAGTCAAATGATGAATTTGAAATTAATATAATGGAATTATTTTATGTTATAAGGTCAAAGCTTCTGCTTATAATTCTTTCGGCGTTGATTTTTGGAATTGGCGCGGGTGTATTTACGCATTATATGATTACGCCGATGTATTCGTCGTCGTCAAGTATTTATGTTCTTTCAAAGGAATCTGTTGTTTCATATTCGGATTTTATGGTGGGTTCATCTCTTACAAGCGATTATATGGAAATGATTAAAAGCCGTACTGTTATGGAAAGGGTAATAAAGAATCTCGGACTGGAAAATGAAGTTACGGTTGAGGAGTTAAGGTCAAGTGTAAGTATTAATAATCCTTCTGATACAAGGATGCTTAACATTACAGCCGTGAACAAAGACCCAAGAATCGCTAAGGCTATTGTAGATGAGGTTGCACAGGTGTCTGTTCAGAGAATTTCTGAAATAATGGACGTTGAGGAGCCGAATATATATGAAACAGGAAGAATTGCGGCTAATCCGATTAGTCCTAATCTTAAAAAGAATGTTTTTGCTGCCGGATTGTTAGGCGCGATTATAGCCGCAGCAATATTTATTATACTTCACCTTATGAACGACAGCATTCATTCGCCTGAGGATGTTGAAAAATATCTTAAGCTTAATGTGCTTGCAGCTATACCTGTAGAAGAGGGAAAGGTTGAGCAGATAAGAATAGATGAACGTAAACGTTTGGGGAAGAAAAGTAGCATAGAATAAGGAGATTTGTTATGAATAAAGTTGAATTCGGAAAGTCAGATGATTTGGAATACAGAATTAATGAGGCATATAAGACTTTAAGGACCAATCTGTCCTTTTGCGGCGACGATGTCAAGACGATACTTCTTACAAGCTGTACTCCCAATGAAGGTAAATCTACTATAGCTTTCAGATTGTCTCAGGCATTGGCGGAGGATGGAAAAAAGGTTATGCTAATTGATGCCGATTTACGAAAGTCTGTACTTATCGGTCGTTACGGAGTAACAGGAGAGCATAAGATTGAAGGGCTTTCACATTATCTTTCAGGACAGAGCAAGCTTGACGACGTTATGTGTGAAACTAACATAGAGAACATGCATGTAATATTTGCAGGGCCGTCTGTGCCTAATCCTACGGAGCTTATAGGCAATAGCTATTTTGCAGATATGATAAATACGTTAAAAGAGCAGTATGACTATATTATTATAGACGCTCCGCCTCTTGGTTCTGTGATAGACGCCGCAATACTGACGAAAGTATGCGACGGCAGTATACTTGTTATTGAGAATGATGTAATCAGCTATCGTTTTGCACAGGGAGTAAAGAAGCAGCTTGAGCTTACCGACTGTAAGATTATAGGAGTTATCCTGAATAAGTACGATATTTACGGAAAAGGTAAATATAAGGGTTACTATAGCGGATACTACAGAAAAAGAAAGTATAAGGGCTATGGTATGTATGGCAGGTATGGAAATTATGGGGAATATTCCTCTGATAAATAATTTTGAAAACTAGTTAATTACATTTTTTATAGAGGCGGGACTTAAAATGGATAATAAAATGAATAACCAGCTTTCATTTGTCATTTTCATTATTGATATTATAACAATGGGCGCTTCATTTCTGTTAGCGAGTCTTATAAGGTTTGGCGGCTTTAATGAAGTGCCTGTTCTGGCCGGGCATATTGGTATCCTGTGGTTTTTTATAGCTGTTTATCTTCTGATTACAGCTTTTTCTAGTTATCAGGGTAAATGGGTATATTTGTCAGCGCGTTCGGAATTATACAATATTCTTGAAAAGCATCTGTATTTGATAACATTTGTGCTTATATATATGTTTGTTACTAAGCAGAGCGATATGTATTCAAGAATTCAGTTTGCATCCTTTTTTATTATTGATATTATTCTTATGTTTGTTGTACATATGTTATTCAGACATACTATTATTAAGCTGTTTAAAAAGACAAGCTATTGTGAAAGGGTGCTGCTTATTACAGAGCAGGCTTACGCAGAGGATATAATTAAACGAATAAGAATGACTAAAAACTGGTACTTCAGAATTAAAGGTATTGTGATAATTGACAAAGATCTCAAAGGAACACAGATAGAAGGAATTGATGTAATTGCAGACGGAACAGATTATTATAAGGCGGTAAGGCTTAAAGCCTTTGATTCTGTTCTGATTAATGAACCGTCGCTTTCATATAAGAACTGGGAGACAGTAATATCTCAGTTTGTGGATATGGGAATAATAGTCCATTTTAATCTGCCGGAGTATGATATTAAAATTTCGGCAGGCAGGAAGCTTGAATATATAGGACTTCTCGGCGTTGTTACATATGGAAAATATGAATATAGCTTTGTGCAGATTATAATCAAACGGTTTATGGATATAATAGGAGGCCTTGTCGGAATGTTCTTTTTCGGACTTGCGATGCTTATATTCGGACCGCTTACAAAGCTTGATTCTAAGGGCCCTGTTTTATTCAAACAGCAGAGAATAGGAAAGAATGGCCGTGTATTTGAAATATACAAGTTTCGGTCAATGTATATTGACGCTGAGGAACGTAAAGCGGAGCTTATGAAGCATAACGAGATGCAGGGGCAGATGTTTAAAATGAAAAACGACCCGCGTATTACGAGAATAGGAAAAATACTCAGAAAGACGAGCATTGACGAGCTTCCTCAGTTTTATAATGTATTAAAAGGCGATATGAGCCTTGTCGGAACAAGGCCGCCTACAGTTGATGAGTTCAATAATTATGAACCATATCAGAGAAAACGTATTAGTATAAAACCGGGAATAACCGGAATGTGGCAGGTAAGCGGACGCAGTTCGATTACAAACTTTGACGATATAGTAAAATTAGACTGCGAGTACATAGACAACTGGTCGATTGCAAAGGATATAAAAATACTTATCAAGACAATATGGGTTGTGATATTTGGAAGAGGAGCTGAATAATAATCTGTGCTTGACTTATCGTCTATAAATTTGTAGAATATATATGGTTTTTATACTAGAAAGGAATGTAAATTAATGAACTCGGCAAAACGTATTTCTAATCAATCTATTAAGAATAATAATTCAAAGGCGGATAATAAAGGAGCGTCGCCGCAGAACTATAAAAAGGGTATAATTATTTCAGCAGTATGCGGTGTTATCGTACTTTTTCTTATAATAGCTGTTTTATGGGAGAATCTTCATCCAAAGCTTATATTTACTATTAACGGCGAAAAAGTGTATCTTAGCGATATAATGGTTGATATATATATGAACGAATCTACAGGCGCTTATATGAATTCATTGTATCAGCAGAATTATGGCTCTGATTACTGGAGCATTGTTAATGAAGACGGTATGACTAATGCAGAGGTTCTTAAGGACAATGCAATTGATGCTATAATGCAGAAGTACATGATGTATTATGAGGCAATTGACAACGGATATGCTCTTACCGATGAGGAGAAGCAGACTGCTGAAAGCCAGGCAAAGGATGTGTTTGACAATATGACAAGCACTACCAAGAATAAGACAGGAATAAGCAGGCAGGACGTTGTAGATTACTACGAGATGCAGATTCTTGCTAATAATTACAAGAGCGCGTGGATTGACACCTTTGATATAGACGACGCCGCGCTTACGGCAGATATTGATCCTGCACAGTACAGACAGTATGACATTCAGTATTATTATATTCCGTTTTCAAGCAGTGACGACAGCGGTAATACAGTTGATATGACTGATGAAGAAAAGAGCGCTGCAGTTGAGGAGCTTAAAGCTTCATATGATGATATATCAGGTCTTTCTGACTTCACAACATATGTTAGTAATTCCCAGGGAGCAGCTTCTGCTGAAGAAGGTACGGCAACGCCTACTCCTGCGCCGGGACCTACCGCACCTGAAGGAAGTAATATAAAATATGCGTCAAAGAGCTTTATTGAGACAGATGAGACTGATTTTGACGCAGAGCTGCTTTCCGATATTAAGAAAATGAATAATGATGAAATAAGCAGCAAGGTTGTGCAGGATTCAAAGGGATGCTATATAATCAAAATGGTTAATAACAATAGCACGGAAAGATATGATTCCGAATGTGAATCTGTTATAACAAGTGCAGAAAATGAAAAATTCGATGAAGAGATTGAGAATCTTGAAGTCGAGAAATATCTGATTGAATTTAATGACGATGAGTGGGATAAGGTTGAATTTGGAAGCGTTACTATAAGTGATTGATAAGACATTAAGTACACATTGGCTTCGGCTAATTATTATGATTGGCCGGAGCTATTTATAAATATAAGGAGATGAATATACAATGAGCAAAGTAAGACGTGTATATGTTGAAAAGAAAGAAGATTATCAGGTGGCGGGCAGGGAGCTTAAAAAAGAAATTAACAGATACCTTGATATAAAAGCGCTTACAAACGTAAGAATACTCGTCAGATATGATGTTGAGAATATATCGGATGTGACGTTTAAGAAGGCTTCGCATACGGTTTTTTCAGAACCTCCGGTTGATTATTTATATGAAAATGAATTTCCTCACGAGGCTTCTGACAGAATTTTTTCCGTAGAATATCTTCCGGGTCAGTTTGACCAGAGAGCGGACTCGGCTGAACAGTGCGTTAAGCTGCTTAACGAATCGGAGCAGCCGGTCATAAAGTCTGCGACAACTTATGTGTTAAGCGGAGATATTACTGAAGAGGATTTTGACAAAATCAAATCATACTGTATCAATCCGGTTGATTCAAGACTTACTGATGAGGCTGTGCCGAAGACGTTAGTTACTGTATTTGACGAACCTGAAGATATATCTGTATTTGAAGGCTTTACTGATATGGACATGGATAGTCTTAATGAGCTTTATATGTCTCTTGGGCTTGCAATGACATTTAAAGATTTCTGCCATATTCAGAACTATTATAAGAATGAAGAAAAACGCAATCCTACGTTTACAGAGATAAAGGTTCTTGATACATACTGGTCTGACCACTGCCGTCATACTACATTTCTTACTGAGCTTAAGAATATTGAATTTGAAGACGGTTATTATACAAAGCCTGTAAAGGAGTCTTTTGACGAATATAAAAAGGCTTACAGCGAGATATATGCAGACCGCGACGACAAATATGTGTCGTTAATGGACATTGCGCTTATGGCTATGAAAAAGCTTAGGGCAGAAGGCAAGCTTGCCGATATGGAAGAATCAGACGAAATTAATGCATGTTCAATAATCGTACCTGTAGAGATTGACGGTAAAGAAGAGGAGTGGCTTGTATTCTTTAAGAACGAGACGCATAACCACCCTACGGAAATTGAACCCTTTGGAGGCGCTGCAACTTGCCTTGGCGGCGCAATAAGAGACCCTCTTTCAGGGCGCGGATACGTATATCAGGCAATGCGTGTAACAGGAGCCGCTGACCCGACTGTATCTCTTAAGGATACGCTTGGCGGAAAGCTTCCTCAGAGAAAGATTACAACCGGGGCTGCAAGCGGATACAGTTCATATGGTAATCAGATTGGACTTGCTACGGGTCTTGTAAATGAGGTTTATCATCCAAATTATGTTGCAAAGCGTATGGAGATTGGAGCCGTAATGGGAGCTGCTCCAAGAAAGAATGTAATCAGGGAAAATTCAGACCCGGGAGATATAATTATTCTTATCGGAGGACGTACCGGAAGAGACGGATGCGGAGGAGCAACAGGTTCTTCAAAAGCTCATAATACAGCTTCAATTGATACATGTGGAGCGGAGGTGCAGAAAGGTAATCCTCCTACAGAAAGAAAGATACAGAGATTATTCAGAAGAGAAGAAGTAAGCAGTATCATTAAGAAATGTAACGATTTCGGCGCCGGCGGAGTATCGGTTGCTATCGGAGAGCTCGCAGCCGGACTTGATATTGATCTTGATAAGGTGCCTAAGAAATATGCCGGACTTGACGGCACAGAGCTTGCGATATCAGAGTCGCAGGAGAGAATGGCTGTTGTCGTAGACCCTTCTGATGTAGATACTATGCTTAAATATGCGAAAGAGGAAAATCTTGAAGCAGTTGCAGTGGCGGTAGTAACAAAAGAGCCAAGGCTTGTTATGAAATGGCGCGGCAAGACAATAGTAGATTTGTCAAGAGCATTTTTAGATACTAACGGCGCTCATCAGGAGACGGACGTAGTTGTTACAATGCCTGACAAAGACAAGAGCTATTTTGCAGAAAAGGAAGTCGGAGATATTAAAGAAAGCTGGATTAATACGTTAAAGGATCTTAATGTATGTTCCCAGAAGGGGCTTGTAGAGATGTTTGACAGCTCAATAGGCGCTTCTACCGTTGTAATGCCTTATGGCGGAAGATACCAGCTTACGCCTGTACAGACAATGATAGCAAAGCTTCCTGTAATGACAGGAAAATGTGATACCGTTACTATGATGAGCTATGGACTTGACCCGTTCCTTTCAAGCTGGAGTCCATATCATGGCGCAGAATATTCTGTATTATCTTCAGTTGCAAAGATTGTTGCGGCAGGAGGAGATTACAGAAAGATACGGTTCACTTTTCAGGAGTATTTCAGAAGGCTTGGTGATAATCCTAAGAACTGGGGAGAGCCGATGGCGGCGCTTCTTGGAGCGTTTGACGCGCAGATGAAGCTTTCGCTTCCGTCAATTGGAGGTAAGGACAGTATGTCCGGAACATTTAACGATATTAACGTTCCGCCTACATTATGCTCGTTTGCTGTTGATGTTGCTAAGATATCGGATATTGTAACTCCTGAATTTAAGATGGCAGGCAATAATATTATTGCTATAGACATAAAGAAGGATGAGTATGACCTTCCGGATTATGAATATACAAAGAATATATATGACAAAGTTTCAGATCTTATCAAAAAAGGCGTGCTGAAGTCAGTATATGCTATAGGCTTCGGTGGAATATGCGAGGCAGTAAGCAAGATGGCGTTTGGTAATAAGCTTGGCGTAAGAATCGATTCGTCACTTGATAAATCTGCATTCTTTGCGCCAATGTACGGCGGATTTGTGTGTGAGGTCAGTCCTTCAGATGAGGCTCTTATTGATGTTCCATATATTAAAGTCGGAAGCATTACGGACGAGCCTGTATTTGTATATAACGAGTGCGTGCTTACTGTAGACGAGGCTCTGGGAGCATGGGGAGCAACGCTTGAAAGAGTATTCCCTACCGCATCAGAGCCAAATGACGTTGGAAGAAATGATGACGTATATGTTGAAAAGAACATATATGTATCAAAATATAAAACAGCGGTTCCTGAAGTGTTTGTACCTGTATTTCCTGGTACTAACTGTGAATATGATACGACGGCTTCCTTCATAAAAGCGGGAGCTTCCGTAAAAAGCGCTGTATTCCGTAATATGACTGAAAGCGATATTACAGAATCCGTTGATGCGTTTGAAAAGGCTATAAGGTCGTCGCAGATACTTATGATTTCAGGTGGATTCAGCGCCGGAGATGAACCTGACGGCTCGGCGAAATTCATAGCTTCGGTTTTCAGAAATGAAAAAATAGCTGATGCAGTACATGACCTGCTTGATAACAGAGACGGACTTGTACTTGGAATATGCAACGGTTTTCAGGCGCTTATTAAGCTTGGCTTAGTACCTTACGGAAAAATATGCGAGCAGAAGGAGGACTCGCCGACTCTTACTACTAACAGCATCGGACGCCATATTTCAAAATCTGTATATACAAAAGTTGTATCTGATAAGTCTCCGTGGCTTAGAAAAGCTGCTTTGGGCGATGTGTATGTAATTCCGGCGTCGCATGGAGAGGGAAGATTTGTTGCAGATGAGAAATGGATTAAAAAGCTGTTTGAAAACGGACAGGTTGCAACGCAGTATGTTGGCCTTGACGGAAAGAGTACTATGGACGAGGCATATAATCCAAATGGTTCCTATTATGCAATTGAAGGAATAACAAGTCCTGACGGACGCGTGCTTGGCAAGATGGCTCATTCAGAGCGTATTGGAGACGGTGTAGCCATTAATATTTACGGTAATCAGAACCAGATGCTGTTTGAATCAGGCGTTGAGTATTTCAAGTAAATAGTGTTTTGGGGGAGGTGAACTGATGCCGGAGGCAGTCAAACAGGTATTTCAGCGTGTTGAGAAAAAATACCTGCTTGAATCCGAACAGTTTAATCAGCTTATGGGGTTTATGTCAGAATATATGCAGAAAGATATATATGACAAATATACGATATGTAATGTATATTATGATACTAAGGATTTTGAACTTATAAGAACGTCAATTGAAAAGCCTGTATACAAGGAAAAGTTCAGAGTCAGAAGCTATGGGGTGCCTTCTTCTGATGATCTTGCTTTTCTTGAAATTAAGAAAAAATGCTGCGGCGTTGTATACAAAAGAAGAATACCCGCTTCGTACGCGGTAGTTAAAAGTCTTCTTCAGGTTATTACAGATGATACAATAGACTGTAAGGATGATATGTACAGGCGTATTGAAGCTCTTAATTACGGCTCGAACATGCAGATTATGCATGAAATTGAATACATAATAAATCATTACAGATTATATCCGGAAACATACATTGCCTATGACAGAACTGCATTCTCAGGGATAGACGACCCAGAGCTTAGAATAACGTTCGATACGAATATCAGAACAAGAAGAGATAATCTTACTCTTTCAGCAGGCGATTACGGAACTTCGCTGTTAGATGAAAGACTGTATATTATGGAGATTAAGAGCAGTGGTGCAGTGCCTATGTGGCTTGTCAGGATTTTGTCAGATATGCATATATATCCGCACTCTTTTTCAAAATATGGAAACGACTACAAGAGAAGATTAAAAGGAGTGTAGCGAATGGCTGAGACAGATGTTGGCATGGGCTGGGGGAATCTGATTTATTCGACACTGCGATTGGATACGGGTAATCTTACCGATACAGACGCGCTTATATGCTTTATGGCGGCAATAATTTTAGGAGTTGTTATTTCATTGGTGTATATGTATACAACTCCGGCGTACACTAAAAATTTTGCTATTACAATCGCGGTTTTACCGTCAATTGTTCAGGCGGTTCTGATACTTGTGAACGGTAATCTGGGAACCAGCGTGGCTGTAATGGGAATATTTACGCTGGTAAGGTTCCGTTCGGTGCCGGGAAGCTCAAAAGAAATTATGGCTGTATTTCTTACAACTGCAATAGGCCTTGCAATCGGAATGGGTTTTTTAGGCTATGCTGTAGTTATAACAGTTATTTCCGGAGCGGTATTTGTTGTATTGTCAAAGACGCGCTTTGGCGAGAAAAAGTACAGGGAAAAGCTTCTGCGTGTTACAATGCCTGAAAATCTTGATTATACGCATGTATTTGACGATATTTTTGATAAATACCTCAATAAATGCACAAGGGAAAAAACTAAGACAGTAAATATGGGAACAATGTATCAGATATCATATATTATCGAAATGAAGGATGTTAATGAGGAAAAAAAGCTGATAGATGATATCAGATGCCGTAATGGTAATCTTACGGTTTCTATAGGACGTGTACCTGTTAATACAGATGAATTATAGTAATCAGCTATACCAAAAACCGCTGAGGTCTTATATCAATGAACTCAGCGGTTTTTATGGGCGCTTTTAGCAGCCCGGTGTTACATTTGCGTTATAATTTATAACAGCTTATCTATACGGCTTACCGCTTCGATAGTATTTTCTCTGTTGCCGAATGCTGTCAGTCTGAAAAAGTTCGTTCCGTTAATACCAAATCCGGCTCCCGGTGTTCCTACGACCTGGATTTCATTTAACATGTAATCGAAGAAATCCCATGATTCCATTCCGTCAGGGCATTCAAACCATATGTAAGGGGAATTTTTTCCGCCGAAGTATGTTATGCCCTTTTTATCAAATACAGAAGATATTATTCTTGCATTTTCCTTGTAATAAGATATATTTTCAAGGCATTCCTTAATTCCCTCATCGCTTAATGTAGCCGCTGCGGCATACTGTACAATGTACGGAACGCCGTTGAACTTTGTAGTCTGTCTTCTTGTCCACATTGAGTTGACAGACATCTCCTGTCCGTTAGAAGCAGTAACTACAAGGTCTAAAGGAACAATTGTATATCCGCATCTGGTTCCCGTAAAGCCTGCGGTCTTTGAAAGCGAGCAAAATTCAATTGCACATTTTTTGGCGCCCTCGATTTCAAAAATGCTGTGAGGATATATATCGTCTTCAATAAAGCATTCGTAAGCGGCGTCGAACAGAATAAGGCTGCCGCAGTTAAGCGCAAAATCCACCCATACTTTAAGCTGCTCTCTTGTATATGCCGCGCCTGTCGGATTGTTAGGAGAGCAGATATATATAATATCAGCCTTAAGGTCCTTATCCGGCATCGGAGTAAATCCATTCTCTTTGTCAGCGTTAATGAATTTGATATTGCGTCCATTCATAATATTAGTATCCATATATACAGGATATACCGGATCAGGAATAAGAACAGCATTGTCAGGGCCGAAGAGGTCTGTTATATTGCCGGTATCGCTTTTTGCGCCGTCAGAAATGAATACTTCCTTAATATCAATAACAACGCCATTTTTTTTATAATAATCAACTACTCTGCTGCGAAGAAAATCATATCCCTGCTCAGGGCCATATCCTTTAAACGTAGCAGCATCGCTCATATGGTCAACGGCAGTATGAAGCGCTTCGATAGTCTTTTTTGTAAGAGGCTTGGTTACGTCGCCTATTCCAAGACGTATTACAGGCTTGTCAGGGTTAGCTTCCATATAAGCGCTCGTTCTGTGCGCTACCTCAGAAAAAAGATAGTTCTGTTTAAGGTTCAAATAATTCTCATTTAACTGTAACATATGTAAATTCTCCTTTCGCTTCAACAAAGTTAGTAAAATATTAACATCTGACTGTTGATGTGTCAAATTAATTTAAACACATACAAATAAATATTTAAGGTAACGGCGTTCTTCGTGTGTATCTACAATATTGACAAGGCTTAACGAATACAAATCAGATTTGGCCTGCATATTATTATCGCTGATATAATCGCATATTGATTTGTATACATTATTGATGCTTCCGTCGGAATCTTTATGTACGCAGCTGACAACGTTTTTAGTAGGAAGCGTATATATTGCTTCGTTGGGTACAGGCATATTTAATATGCTGAAAACCTGTTTGTATTTGTATATACCGGCTTTTACATCATTATAATCAATAACCGCCCCGATAGGAAATGGATAAAAGAAGCCGTTATTCCTGCAGTATTTAATATGCGTCATTATATCGGCGCTTATTTCTCCTGAGGTTGTAGCGGGAGAGGAATTGACGTCTGTAAGTATAATCTGTACAGGTTTATCCAGCTGCTCGTAAATTACCGTATTTGTAGGGTTGGCGGTAGCATGCTTTGTCATTTCAATTCCTATTTGAAGTATTCTGATTTTATTTTCAAGATCTTCACGGGTTTTTAACAGAGTTTCATACTGTGAATTTAAAAAAGAGTCAAAATGTGCGGTTTCGTCGCCTTCTACAATGTGTTTGAGTTCCTTTATAGGACAGCCGAACATACTGAACAGGTTAATAAAAAAGAAAGATGTGACCTGCTTCAGACTGTAATATTTGTAGCCGTTATTATTATTTTTTTTTGGTATTAACACACCCATTTTATCATAGTATCTGAGTGTATCCCTTGTTGTGTTGCAGAGTCTGGCAAATTCGCCGGTTGTTATACAGTATTCAGAATTATTGTCCATAAATTCTCACCTCCGGATACAAGTCATTATATAATAAAGCAAGACGTTTAACAATAAATAAAATGTATCTGTACGGTGGTTTTAATGTATTCTTTGTGTTATAATTATTATATTTAATATTTAAGGAGCGTTTATATGGGTCTGTTAGAGCTTATAATACTGTCTGTAGGTCTTGCAATGGACGCGTTTGCGGTATCAGTATGTAAAGGACTTGCGATGAAAAGCATCGATATGCGTAAAGCGTCTGTATGCGGAGTATGGTTTGGAACATTTCAGGCTGCGATGCCGGTTATAGGTTATTTTGCAGGAGTAAGATTTGCTTCTTATATAGAAGAATTTGACCATTGGATTGCGTTTATTCTGCTTTTGGCAATCGGGGGCAATATGATTAGAGAGGCGCTGTCGTCGGGTGTGGACGAGGCGGATGATTCGCTTGGATTCAAAACAATGTTTATGATGGCGATAGCTACAAGCATAGACGCGCTTGCCGTAGGAATTACATTCGTATGTGTTCCGGTGAATATTATTTCGGGAATTTCTGTACATATCAACACGCTTATTGCAGCTCTGATTATTGGAATTATTACATTTGTTATATCCTCAGCAGGGGTGTGGGCGGGAAGTATATTTGGACTGAAATACAAATCAAAAGCAGAGACTGCCGGAGGACTGGTTCTTATAATACTTGGAATTAAGATACTTGTTGAACATCTTGTCTATAAAATGTGAGAAAATAATTGCTTACTTAACTTGTGCATGGTAAAATGTATAAGTATTACAACATTGCGGAGGAAATAATGCTCAGTAAAAAGAAGATTAAGATTATGTTCTGCATGGCAGAATATGAAAAAGGAATAGGGCATAAGGACCTTAGAATAGTACGTTTTTATAAAAATGATTATATAAGGCTTTCGCTTTTAAAGTCGATGGTATCTGTTACTCTGGCGTATGTGCTCATTTTGGCTCTGATTATTATGTATAATATGGAGAATATTATCAGTAATGCAATTAAGCTTCCTTACAAAGAGATTGTATTATGGGTTGCGGGAGTTTATGTGCTTCTTGTTATTGTATATGCATTTATTTCCATATTCATATATTCAAGAAAATATAATGCCGCATGGATACGGGTAAAAAGATATTTCAGATACCTGAAGTATCTTAATAAAAACTATCAGACAGATGATTCTGAAACTGTGGAGGGATAACAGATGGTTCTTAAGCTTTTGGAAATAAAGGAGCATATAAAAAGCTTTTATGAAAAATACGGGGTGTATATCAGGATTCTGCTTAAGCTTGTCTGTACATTTCTGCTGCTTACAATTATTAATGCAGAGATGGGCTACAGCAGCCTGTTTAAGAACACAATTATAGTAGCGGGATTGTCGGTTATAGCGGTGCTTACGCCTGACGCAGTCTTGTTTCTGATTGTAATATCGGTGACAGTTGTTAATGCATACAATATTGCGCCCGTGCTTGCCGTAGTATATGCAGTGATTTATATTATAATATATTTATTATTTGTAAGATATGAGACGAAGCAGGCGTATGTTATAATTGCGGTACCTGTATTATATGTTTTGCATATTCCGTATGCTGTGCCTCTTTTATGTGGTATTTTCATGGGTCCGGTTTCAATTATAGCCGTTATTATAGGTGTTGTATTGTATTATATGTTTCATTCGGTGTCGGTTATCGCGGGAATATCAGACGGAACAGGTGTTGCTAATACGGTTAATTTCTTTAATATGCTTGTGGACTACCTTCGTAATAACAGATATATGGCTGTATCTGCAATTATTTTCTCTGCTGTATTTCTTATTGTATATATTATCAGGAGACAGAAGATTAAGCATGCAACGGATTTTGCGATTATTATAGGAGTAATGGTTAATATTATTTCGTTTTTGTCAGTATCTGCATTTGTCGAGAATGACAGCAGTGTATTCGGGATACTTGCAGGAACTGTAGTAAGCGGAATTATCGCTTATACGGCGCAGTTTTTCAGAATGTCATTAGATTATGCCGGTACTAAGAATATTCAGTTTGAGGATGATGAATATTATTATTATGTAAAAGCTGTTCCTAAGCTTACAGTTGCCGCGCCACAGATGCAGGTCAAAAGAATTAACGCGCAAAAGCCAACCGGAAATACGGCCAATATTGCCGATATCATTAATCATGATTTATATGATAAGGATAAGGAGTAATGTCCAATGGATATGATAAAAAGGTTTATAAGCCAATATCTTGTCGGATTATCATTGCCGCAGATGACTATAATAGACATTGCGGAGATGATAATTATTGCTTTTGCCATATATCAGGTAATAATGTGGGTTAAAAATACAAGGGCATGGATGCTTGTTAAGGGCATTATTTTTCTCCTTGTTTTTTCTATAGCTGCAATGATTTTACAGATGGATGTCATTCTTTGGATTTTTAAGAATGCGATTAGTGTCGGAATTATTGCGCTCATTATTGTATTTCAGCCGGAACTTAGAAGCGCTCTTGAACAGCTTGGAAGAAAGAACGTATTGGCCAATCTGTTTTCATCGGATGACGAGGACCAGAATCTTTCAGATAAATCCATAGGCGAGATTGTCAGGGCGTGCATTACTATGAGCCGTGAAAAAACCGGAGCGCTTATTGTAATTGAGGACGCGATTAATCTTAAGGAAAATGAAAAGAACGGAATTTCAATTAATGCTGATATATCATCGCAGCTGCTTATTAATATATTTGAGCATAATACTCCTCTTCATGACGGCGCTGTGATTATAAGGGAAGACAGGATTTTGGCGGCAACATGCTATCTTCCTCTGTCTGATAACCTTGAGCTTAGCAAAGAGCTTGGAACCAGACACAGGGCGGCCGTAGGCATTAGTGAAATATCTGACAGTCTTACAGTTGTTGTTTCGGAAGAGACTGGTGCAATTTCTATAGCCAGATTTGGATATCTTACACGTAATATTACTTCTGACAGATTAGAGCAGGAGCTTTTGGAATTTTCAGGAAAAAATGACAATCCCAAAAGAAGCTTCTGGCACAGGAAGGGGGATAAATAAAAAGTATGATGTCGACAATATGGAAAAGAACAAAGGAATTTGTAAAGAATATTTTCATGAACAACTTTTTATATAAGCTTTTATCCCTTGGAATAGCGGTTATGATATGGCTTATTATCATTAACGTTGCAGACCCCGTTACTACGCGTAATTTCAGCGGTCTTGAGGTCAATATTATTAATCAGTCGGCGATTACTTCAATTAATCAGGTGTATGAAGTTGTTGAAGGGCAGACTGTAGATTTTACTGTAAGAGGTAAAACCAGCGTTATCAAGAATCTGAGTATATCCGATTTCAGCGCATCGGCAGATTTGTCAAAGCTTTCGCCGGTTTTTGCCGCCGACATTGTTGTTAAATGTGATAAAGCTGAGAATATTGAGATAGATACTAAGAATCGTATGCTTGTTGTCAAGCTTGAGGATATAGCCACTAAGAATATGCAGGTGACTGTAGATACTACGGGTGATGTTTCAGACGGGTATTATGTAGATGATTTTGAAATAAAACCTAATATAATTACAATATCCGGAGGCGTATCAAAGATTCAACGCGTTGATTCCATTAAGGTAGAGGTTGATGTAAGCGGAGCAAAGAGGGGATTTTCTTCTGACGCTGTCCTTGTGGCGTATGACGAAGATGGTAATAAGCTTGACAGTTCATTTTTTACCTTCCTTTATAACGGTGACGTTATTGAGACAGTAAATGTAGGCGTAAGTATATTTAATACCAAAGAAATTCCGGTTAAAATTAATGTAAAGGGTACGCCGAAGGAAGGATATGTGTATAATGATGAATATGAATTCACGCCTGAGGTTATTACAGTTGGCGGACCATCAAAGAAGCTTTCTGATATAGAAAGCGTAGAGATTCCTGTTGATATTACTGACGCTTCAGAGCAGTATGAAACGAATGTAGTAATTACGAACTACCTTCCTGACGGAGTTAAGCTTGTTAGTTCTGAGGACAATATATCAGTAAGAATACAGCTGAGCCCTGTTATAAGGTCGCAGGTGGAGATTTCTTCTACCGATATAACAATAAAGAACAGGCCTGATGATATGGAGATATATTTTCCTGATAACGATATGTTCTTTTTGGAACTTATGGGTACCGATGAGCAGATTAAAAATTTTACTAATGAGAGCGTAGGCGCCTATATTGACCTTTCAGACATTGGCGAAGGCGTGAGTTATGTTTCAGTTCAGTATGAAAATGTACCTGAGGAGTTTATAATATCCGAGCCTTATATAATTAAGGTAAATGCAAGCAGTACAGGCACGACGGCAGTTCCGGATATAGAACCGTCGGCAGAACCATCCGCCGCGCCTGTCGGTGAAGAGTAATTAATATGTTTCTGTAAAACTTAAATGCCCCGCTGGTTTTGGCGGGGCATTAGATTTGAAACTTATTATATTTATTAATCCAGCACTATATCTACCAAATCCTTTGGAGGTAATTTCTTTGTGGATTCTTTGACTGTTTTTTCAACAGCGGTCTTAGCGCTCTTGATAGGAGCAATAGTTCCCGCGCCTGCTATACAGCCTCCAGGACATCCCATGCCTTCGATAAGACAGCCGTCCATTTTTCCTGCTTTGGCAAGCATGAGAATTTTTTTACAGTCGCTTAAGCCTTCTGCATGTTCAACGTGTACAGGAACTCCAGGATAGTATTCGTTAATACAAGCTGTTACGGCTGACGCAACGCCTCCGGATACCGCATAGCCTCTTCCTGCGCCTGTTGCATTATGCATTGCGCGGCCTTTTTCATAATTGTCAAAATTAATTTTTTTGGCCCTGAAAATAGCGGCAAGCTCTTCAAAAGTAATAACAAAATCCACATCGCTTCGTACAGTTCTTCTGGATGCTTCCAGCTTCTTGGCGGCGCATGGCCCGATAAATACAACCTTGCAGTCAGGATGTTCTTTCTTAATACTTCTTGCGGTTGCAACCATAGGAGTCAGCTCTGACGATACGCTGTCTATGTTCTCAGGGAACTGTTTCTTTGCAAGCATTGCCCATGCAGGACAGCATGAAGTCAGAAGGAATGGAAGATTGCCTGTTGCAACCTCTTCAACATAGTGGTGTGCTTCTGCAATTGCGCCGATATCAGCGCCGAGAGCCACTTCGTATGCTTCGCTGAAGCCAACGTCCTTAAGAGCGCCAAGTATCTGCTTTGGAGTAACGTCAGCGCCGAACTGTCCCTCAAATGCAGGAGCAACTGCAGCGATTACCTGTCCGCCCTCTTTGATACATTTAATCATCTGATATATCTGCGACTTGTCAGCTATGGCGCCGAATGGACAGCTTACCATACACTGACCGCATGATACGCATATTTCTGAATTAATGCGGGCGCGCCCCAGTTCATCTGTAGTGATAGCGTTAACGCCGCATGCCTTTGCACATGGACGTTCTTTCTTAACTATAGCCTCGTAAGGACATATTGCCTTACATTTTCCGCATTTGATACATTTATCCTGATCAATGACAGCACGTCCGTTTACTCGTGAAATTGCTCCCTTTGGACAAACTTCCATACATGGATGTGCAACGCAGCCGCGACATGCGTTAGTTGCCATGTAAACATTGTCTTCGCATCTGTCGCACGCTGAAGGTATAACCTGCATAAGCGGCGGCTCGTAATATTTCTCTGTAATATTGCTTTCTTCAAAACCTGACGTCATATGTACGGCATGGTCAGACGGTCTTAATGAAAGACCCATTGCAAGTCGGATACGCTCCGATGCTATGGCGCGTTCCCTCCAAACGCTTTCTCTGTACTTTGGTTCGTCTGTAGGGGATATTGAAAAAGGAATAGCCTCGAGAGCCTGTGTAACATTTTCTGATTCATATGCTGCGCGGGCAACTTCTTCAAGTACTTTTCCACGAATCTTTGAAACGGATGTTTCGATTCCTCTCATTTGTTTACCTCCTTTTTATGAGTTATATAAAAAATTATATTAAATGATATATTTGATGTCAAGAAAAATGAAAGGTTTAAACATTTTTATCTTGATAATATATTTGTTAAGTGATAAAATTTATATATATTTTTAGGCAGAAACAATGTATTGGAGGACTATATGTACAATAATGATCTTAAGACTATTGTGGTCTTTGCTTCTGATATGCAGGATATTTATAACCGTACAGTATGTCATCATATACAATTGAGGGCAAAAGAACTGGGATATAACGTTGCAATACTTCACTGGAATAATCCGTATACGCCTAACGAAGGATATCTAAAGAGAGAAGCTTCAATATTTGATATGTTCGATTATTCTTTAATTGACGCCGCTATATATATGAAGGATATATTTAATAAGGAAGATGTTGAGAACGGGATTGAAGAAAAGCTTGAAAAATATGTAGACGGTCCCAAGGTGTCTATAAGATTTCCTATAGAAGGATATTATAATGTACTGCTTAATGATATAGAAGGAATAAGGAATATTATTAAGCATTTTATAGAAGATCACGGTTTAAGAAAGATAGCGTATATGTCAGGCAGAAAAGACATGAGGGACGCTAAGCTCAGGCTTGCAGTATATAAAGAGGTTATGGCTGAGTACAATATTGATTATGACGACAGCTATATATTTCATGGGGATTACTGGAAGGATAAAGGAGAGGAAGCTGTTGAACAATTCCTTTCGTCGCCTCTTGGTGTTCCGGAGGTTATAGTGTGCGCCAACGACTATATGGCGTTTTCTGTTATGGATGCTCTTGTTATCAGAGGATATAAGGTGCCTGACGATATAATGGTGTCCGGCTTTGATAATCTGAATAACGACAGAAAATATATGCCTTCCTTAACGACTGCCGACGTACCGCTTGATGTTCTTGGCAGGACTGCTGTCAATATAATTGACGATATATTTTGCGGACGTTCTCATGAGAAGAATACATATGTTGACGCTGTGATGATAAAAGGCGAAAGCTGCGGATGCGTTAATTATGATAAATGGAATAAGGTTTTAAAGTATATTAAGAGCGATGACAAGACGGAAGAGAGGCTTCTGTCAAGAGACATAAGGCTTTTTTGTGTTGCACTGCAGGATGCAGACAGCCTTGACGATATATTATACGTTATAGATAACCATATGTATATCAATGGTAATTATAATAATTTCTTCCTCTGTCTTAAGAAGGATTTCAATTTGGATGAGATAAGCCGTATTCATTCTGAAAATGTGGATTTGAAAGGTTCTGATACCGATATGGTATGCGTGCTTTCCATGCTGGACAGAGGTAATCTTTACAGAGAACCGTTTTTATTTGACTCAGATACGCTTATTCCATCCTGTTATACGACAAATGAGCCGCAGATATATTATTTTTCGTCAATACATTACCTTGAAAATGCATATGGCTATACTGCCGTAAGCTTTTATGATTATAAAGGGCTTCAGAATGATTATTATTCCTTTGCAACCAATCTTGGAAACGCCCTTGTCAGTCTTTCAAAAAAGCAGACGTTAGAAAGAACGCTTAGAGAGCTTGAGGAATTATACATAAGCGACGCTCTTACAGGGCTGTTTAACAGAAGAGGATTTGAATTTAAAGCACAGCAGCTGTTTGATGAATGTATTTCTAATAAAGTACCATTTGCATTTATGACTATAGATATGGATGGTCTTAAATATATTAACGATACATACGGACATATGCAGGGTGATATCGCTATATGTACACTTGCAGATGCAATGGAATATGCGTCTAAAGGAAATGAAATATGCGCCCGTGTCGGCGGTGATGAATTTGATGTTTTTGCAAGAGCATACACAAAAGAAGATGCTGAACAATTCATTAAGAGGATGTATGAGTATCTTGACCGGCATAATCAGAAGCAGGAAGCAGGATATACTATTGATGCAAGTTATGGTATGGTGATTGTTACTGAAAATCACGAAAACCATCCGCTTGAGTATTATATGAAGCTTGGCGATGTACGCATGTATAAGCACAAGGCTTTAAAAAAGCATAATCGCAAGTAGGCTACTGGAACAGGTAATCAAGAAATTTTACTGCATTGGAAACTCTTTGGCTTGTGACTACAATACCCATTACTGGCTTGGTCTGCGCGCCGCCGAGAGATGAGTATGCAGAGCTGTCTGACAGAACTATGCCACATGGATATGTTTCATCAGGACGTATTGTGGTTAGTTCTTCAGGAGCATTTGTGTCAGAATTTTCTTCTAATTCAGGATAATATATATATTCGGAATATTTTTCAAGCTGTTCTTCGCTTAGTATATCTCTTAAGTCATAAAAGCATCCCAGAGAAGCATAGTGGTTAAAGTAATCAGGGTCGGCGATTATTATATCGAGCTGCTTCGCATATATATACGAAGTTATCCGCTGTGCAGCCGCAGCCGTATTGCTTCCTGAAGAACCGGAGAGCATATAGTTGTCTTCTATATCAACCTTTTCTTTGGAAGGGTCGCCTCCAAGATATTCAAGTACACTGCCTGACAGGCTGTCGCGCGAATCTGCATCAAAGCTGTCGTTAATAACTGTTGTAAATAATGCGATATCTCTGTAACTGCTTACTGCATCATATATAAGGTATGCCGCAATGGCAGCAATAACTATGCCTGCAAGTATAGGCGCAAGATAGTAGTCCTTAAACCATGCGGAGCGTTCTTTTTTATTCATATTATTCCATATTTCTTTATCTGAACGGTCTTTATGTTCTGAATATATGGAGGCGTCGTCTTCTAAAGTAGTTTTTTTGTTGTCAGTCTGTATTGCCATTTTATTCTCCCAAATAAATATGTTAATATACTATATTGTATATTGAAGTATTGGGTAAAGTTTGTCAAGGAAAAAAGATTTTGAAATTTTAAAAAAAATACTTGCATTAGTCATATCGCTCTGTTATAATAGCATTCGTTGAGAATATTGGGCTATCGCCAAACGGTAAGGCACTGGACTCTGACTCCAGCATTTCAAGGTTCGAATCCTTGTAGCCCAGCTAAAGAAAGTGACTAAAAAGATATATGTCAAATTTGGTCAGCGTTTGAGCGGGTTTGCAGGATTTCTGCAAACCCGCTTTTCATAAAGCTTTGGAAGATACATAGCCTCTGTTTAGAAGGGCATGAACCGGGGTCGGTCGAAACGCGGAGCGTTTCGGACGCTCAAGGGCTATACCGGATACAGACCATGAGCCTGTTGACCCGAAAAAGACCACTGAAAGGAAACAAGGCAATGCTTAAAATATCTATTTGTGATGATGAGGCTAAAGACAGACAACAAATCGCAGATAATCTGCGTGCTTACATAGCGGCACATTGCGAGCACGGCATTGAATTTGACATATATTCATCTGCTTTTGAAATGCTGGATGCCTTTGAGAAAACCGGTAGTCCGGACATTGCCCTGTTGGACATTTGTATGCCTGGTATTTTGGGGACGGAGCTGGCACGGGATATTCTTCGGTGCAGTGAAAATACTGACATTATATTTCTGACTACCAGTTCGGACTATGCGGTAGAGGCGTTTTCAATCCACGCGGCTGATTACATCCGAAAGCCTTACACGCAGGAAAAGTTTAATGCCTCTTTAGATAGGGTGATTGCCATGCGGCAAGACAGAACATGGATTCTTCTTTCCAGCGATGGGGAAGTGCATCGGGTAGCTCTTGAGGATATTTTATACATAGAAACCAAAGGTAAGAACCGCGTATTTTTTTTGGCATCCGGGAAAAAACTGGCCGTACGGTTGTCGGCTGCACAGCTGCAGGAATGTCTTTTGGGAGGTAAGGACATGGTGGCCTGCGGGGCTTCTTATGTTGTGAATCTGCGTCACGTTCGATGCTTTTCTGGCTCGGGCCTGATAATAGATAATGACGCTATCATTCCCATTCCCCGACGCCTGCGCTCTCAGGTAAAGCAGGCATATTTTGAGTTTTATCTAAAGGAGGCAAGAAGCTGATGCTGGAACCCCAATATATAGGAACAGTACTCTATATTGGATTGGCAATTTTTGCCGCGCTTTTAGCAGCAGCGCTTTTGATGCAGGAAAGAAAATATTCTGTAAAAAAAACGGCGCTGTTGTGGGGATTGACAGGAATTGTGATTTTGCTGGATCTGTATTTCTGTTTTGGCCTTTTGCCAAAGCCGTTGCAGCTGCCGGTTTCTATGATAATTGGGCTTCTCTGTTATATGGGAGTATTTATTTATGTATCCGCAGACGGCTTCTGGAAAAAATTCTATCTGTTAATCACATACGTCTGCGTCTGCTGCATTTCATGGTCAGGAGGTCTTTTTTTGTTATATTTCTTTTTGCCGGACAGCACAGAAGCTGTAAGGTATCTTGTGCGTACGCTCGCCCATATCGCCACAGCTTTGCCGCTTCTGTTAGCCTATCGAAAATATCTCAGACCACTTATCCGTGAAGTCAGCGGATTTCACAGGCAAAATTGGATGACATTAAGCGGTATTTCGGCATTTTATTTTTGTATATTTGCGGCGCTTATGACAAAAATCAGACTGGAAAACGGAATCAACTCAGATACTCTGTTTGCTTTTTTGATTATAGTGTGTACCTTTGCCGCTGTAAATGTACTCAGTATCAGTAACATCTACCATATGCGAAAGGAAGCAATGAATAAATTGGTAAAGCAAAATGTGGAATATCTGACGGCCTATGTGGAAAATGTCAGCAAGGCTGAGCAGGAGAGCCGTCGTATTCGCCACGATAAGCGTCACCATGATGAATGCATTGCCGCAATGGCACGGAAGGGAGATACCAGAGGAATCTTAAACTATCTTGGACAGGACAGAGAAAAAACAGAGAGCTTTCCTGTATGGTGTCCGCATATCATGGTCAATGGAATCCTAAGCTCCTATGC
This sequence comes from uncultured Lachnospiraceae bacterium, assembly GCA_902493385.1. GTDB lineage: Bacteria > Bacillota > Clostridia > Lachnospirales > Lachnospiraceae > V9D3004. Next base: position 202,033 of record CABUPO010000003.1, on the reverse strand, counting down.
AGGGAAGGCAAAAGAGGCGGGTGTGGAATACATAGCCCAGGCTGATACCCCGGCACAATCAGAGGTGGCGGACGTAGACTTTGTAGCCATACTTGCGAATCTTTTGGAGAATGCCCTGAATGCCTGCGTTGAGATACACAGTCACGGTCCTATCCGAATCCACATCAAGAATGTAGGTGCAAAAACGGTGATTGCGGTGAGTAATCCATGCGGAGCCGGTTTGAAACTGGAAAACGGTCTGCCTGTTGCTCGAAGCATTGGAATAGACAGCATTGTTTCCTCTGCCGTTCGGTATCAGGGAGAGATTAACTACAAAATACAAGATGGTTTTTGTACCGCCTGCGTCATCCTCAATCCATAGACACTTCAAATTTCAAACCGCCTTCGGGCGGTTTTTTTCAACCAGTGACCAATTTTGGAATCAAAACGACCAATTTTGGAATTTCCTCCAATCAGCAATACAACCAGGCTATTATTTTTATATTGAAAGCTGCAAATGATAAGCTTTAGCAATGAAAGGGAAAAGTCCTAACTGGCTGTCAGGTATCTTAATCCCTAAAACTTATATATCAGGAGAATCTAAGCCAAGTGAACATAGAAGAAATTATTTACAAAACCCTGATTGACGGGGATTCTTACAAAACTCTGTTGGAAGGCCTGAGAGTGACCTTACAGATTTCCTTGCTGTCAGTAACGCTTGGAACGCTGTTAGGGATGGTAATCTGTGCTCTGCGAAGAAGCAGGTTTGGGGTTATCCGCACCATTGCTGCAGTATACATAGCAGTCGTGCGGGGAAGCCCTGTAGTGCTGCTTTTGATGTTGATGTACTATGTGGTGTTTGCCGGGAGCAATGTGTCTGCGTCCATAGTGGCGGTAGCAGCCTTTTCTCTCCACATGAGCGCTTATACAGCAGCATGCTTTTATTCCGCAATCAATGCGACGGACGCCATGCAGGTGGAGGCGGCAAGAACACTGGGATTTTCCAGATATCAGGCATTTACCCTGATTACATTGCCGCAAGCGGCAAAAATAGCAAAAGGAACCTATCAGTCTACCATTGTTACATTGATTCAATGGACGAGTGTAGCAGGTTACGTTACCATTACAGATTTAACAAGGGTCATAAATAACATCGGCAGCCGTACCATGCAGCCCCTCTTTATGATTCTGGTAGGTCTGCTGCTCTATCTTGGTATGGCCTATATTTGCTATGGTGTGTTTGCCCTGGCGGATAAGCTGTCGGCGCTGCAAAAGAAAAGGAGGCGGAAGGTATGAGTATGATTCGAGTGGAAAAATTATCCAAATCCTTCGGTTCCTTACAGGTATTAAAAAATGTGAATCTGACGGTTGACAAAGGGGAACGGATAGTTATTATCGGCGGCTCGGGCTGTGGGAAAAGCGTATTTCTGCGTTGTATGGATTTGCTGGAATTGCCGGACGAGGGAAAAGTCTTTATCGGAGAAGATGAACTGACATCCCGAAGTGCGGATTTGAATCGCATTCGGCGTAAGGTAGGAATGGTCTATCAGGGGTTTCATTTGTTTTCGCACATGAATGTATTGGACAACATTACACTGGCGCCGATTAAACTTCTTGGACTGTCACGGACAGAGGCGGAGAAAAAAGCAGAGATGCTTTTGGATATGGTAGGTCTGGAAAGTAAGAAATATACTATGCCGGAGGTGCTGTCCGGCGGACAGAAGCAGAGAATTGCCATTGTTCGCTGCCTTGCTATGGAACCGGAGGTCATGCTGTTTGATGAACCGACCTCGGCGCTTGACCCTACTATGGTTGGCGAGGTGTTGGCAACCCTGCGGCTGCTGGCAAAACAGGGGATGACTATGGTAATTGTCACCCATGAAATGGAATTTGCCAGGGAGATTGCAACAAGGATTCTATACATAGATGAACAGGGCATTTACGAGGAGGGAACGCCCCAGGCAATTTTCGATGCGCCGAAGAAAAAGAAAACCAGGGATTTTATCCATAAAATGAAATATTTTTCCTGGCAGATTGAAAGTCGGAATTTTGATTTAATGCAGCTTCAGGGTAATATCCGCAGCTTCGCCGGGCGGTATGGGCTGGATGAAAAAAAAGCCAACCGCCTCCAGCTCTGTACGGAGGAGCTGATTTATGAAATGCTGGACTATGGCCAATCGGATGCTGTTGTGGATATGCAGATACAGATTTCCTTTGACGAGCGCTACAGATGTACGGTCATCGGGCTTCGCTGTAAGGGAGATAAATACAATCCCTTTGCAATAGAGTCGGAGGATGAGCTTCATCTTGGCGTTACGATTTTGAAAAATACCGCAAAGCGACTGGATTATCGGTTTGACGGTGAAAATAATTATTTGGAAATTGAATTATAGGAGGTAAAACAACATGAAAAAAACGCTTAGAATCATAAGTATTGGTACGCTTTTGGTAATGGCTTTAACAATGGCGGGATGCGGCGGACAGAACAACGTGGCAGAGAAAGAAAATATTCAGTGCGGTATCATGAACTGGCAGGAGCCTTCAGATCTGGAAATCTTTCCAAAGCCTGCGCTGGGTGAATGGAAAGAATATAGCAATCTGACATCGATGGTTTTGGACTTGAATGCCGGAAATGTTGAATATTTGCTTGTGCCGTCTTCAGTGGCAAATTATTTAAAAGCTCAGGACGATTCGCTGACGATTGCTCCGGGCGGCGCCGGCGTCCCTACAGAGATACGGATGGCAGTTCGTTCGGAAGATACAGAACTTCATCAGCTCTTACAGGATGGAATTAAAACACTCAGAGATGATGGAAGCCTTGATACGCTCATTGATACCTATATCACAAACGTTTCGGTAAACACAGCTTCTGACAGCTCGCAAAAGGAAGATGGCAAATCCTATGTGGTAGGAGTGACCGGGGATTTACCGCCGATGGATTACGTGGCTGCGGATGGATTGCCCGCAGGCTTTAATGTGGCGTTAATGAATGCGCTTACAGAAGCGATGAACGTATCCTTCACCTTTGTGCAGGTTGATGCAGATGCCCGGTTATCTGCTCTTAGCAGTGGAAAAATTGATGTGATTTTCTGGTACGGTAATGTGCAGGGATACGAGACGGAAAGAGACGACTTACTGATTACGGATTACTATTATACCGACAATGTTTTCTATGTGACAAAGTCTTTTGACATGAACAGAATTTTAGAGGCAATGGACAAACAATAAGTCAAAAAATAATGGAAAGGACATTTTCTATGGACTGGCCTTGGAAAAAGAAAAAGATTTCATTTACTGACGCCGCAAAATTTAACTGGGAATCGGATACCAATGCCGAACTGCGGCAAAAGTTAGATGAACTGGCAAAGCAATATACAAAGTTAAATAAAAAAGAATATCGCAAGAAGCTCCTGCTGTTATTTCGAGAGCAGGGTTTGGATATCAATGCCGAGCAACTGGACATGTTGCTGCTTCTGAGGCAGAAAACTGATCAGATGCTATTGGAACAGGAGGCTGACAAAAATGAGAAAACAATATAGGTTATCAGCGGTTCTGATAATGCTGTTTATGTTATTGACTTCCTGCGGACAGAAAACAGATACCACAACGGCTTCTAGGTGGGAAATGGCTATGACGGATGCGGTGTTTGCTGAGGACGAGGAAATATATCCTCTTGTTACCCTGACACTTGAAGATAACCGGGTGATTTGGAATGACACTGAGGACAAGGTACTGTTGGTAACATGGCACAATTATCCGGATGCGTGCAGTCCTGGGACAGCCATCGGAGAATACGGCGATATTTGGGCAACCTCTCTCGGAGAAATGAAGCGTTGGTTTTTAGAAAACGAAGAACGAACAACGGATTGGGAGCTTAGATTTTCACAGATACTTGGTGTACATGAGAACGAGGGATACACCAGATTTACTGCTTTTTGGGTATCGCCGCAGGATGTGGTACGTCCGGCTTTTATTACTGATGTGACGAAGCAAATGGAAAATGATTACAGTCTTGTTACGGGAGAATGGAAGGAATGGTTTGATTCCAATATTCTTTATTCTTATTTTGAAAGCGATTACCCGTGGACAAGGCTGGGTTACACCTACGACTGGGGTGGAACACAGGAATATGGACTGACGGAATTTTTGGTTCGAGACCCATCGCAGACGGAGATAGTTTTTAGCTATACAACAGAGGAGTTTGTAGAATATTTGAAGGAATCATAAAAAGGAGATAAAAATGCGAAAAATCATGACATTATTTTTGGTAACGGCCTTGATATTTACCTGTGTAACAGGTTGTTCCCAAAAAACAGAAAGTCCCGTAAAAGGGAAAAAAGTAGCATATATCATGTATATGTCTTCTTCTGCCATTTTTGATATATGGTCGGAGGCCTTTACTAAGACGGCAGAAGCTCTTGGCATGGAGGCGGATACTTTTTTCTGTGAGGATAGCGACGAGGAATGGAAAAACAGAATTTTGCAATGTGCCGAAGATGGCTATGACGGCCTGTTGGTATCGCATGGCGGAGTGGATTATGCATGGGAATTTCTGACGGGAGTTTTGGAAGAATATCCGAATTTGAAAATTGCAACTTTCGACACCTCTTTTCAGGATGAAAACAAAGACGCGCAAAAGATTGACGGCGTTGTTCAACTGTTCCAGCAGGATTCCGGTCTTGCGGCAGCTTTGGTTGAGGAAATACTGGCCATGTACCCGGAAAAGGTGAAAAATGGCGAACCGGTTAACATTCTGCAAGTACAGGAGGAGGACTATATTATCGCTTTTGACCGCCGTCAGGCAGGCTATCAGCTTTATGAGACAGTAGGACAAATCAGTACGTTAAAGCAGATGGCTCCAAAGGATCATCTGAATCCGGTACAGTCTATGAAAGAAGAAGCGAAAAAAGCGATAGCCATGTACGCAGCTGGTGAAATTGATGCAATATGGTGCTGCTATGATACCTATGCCCAGGGGGTATATCAGGCGCTGAAGGAATTGGACAGCGCAATTCCAATGGTATCGGTAGATATCTGTGACGAGGATATTAAACTCATGGCAGAAGGACAGAACTGGAAGGCTTGCGCAACTACCAATTGGACATTGAACGGAGAGTTTGCATGTCGGGTATTGGCGTTAGAAATGGCAGAACAGTATGATGATATTAAGGCTGCGTCCTGCTACTATGAAAATTTAGGAATGTGGATGGAGATTCCATCGGTGGTGGTAACGCAAGAGCAAGTCATGTCCAGGGAGAATATTACAATAAAGAATCTTTCGGATGTGGCGGAAGATGCGTACACAGACAAAAGCTGGATGCCGTCATGTGACTGGATGACTGCCGCGCTTAGGGATTGATTATAAGAAATTATTAGAATATGGAGGTACAATATGAACATTCAAAAAACTGTAAACGGAACCGCTTTAGTAGTTGAGCTGGATGGTAGATTGGACACCACAACTTCTCCGAAACTGGAGGAAGAGCTTAGAAGCAGTATCGACGGAATAACAAGCCTTATTATTGATTGTAAGAAGCTGGAATACATTTCCTCTGCCGGTCTGCGCGTGCTTTTGGCAATGCAGAAAATTATGAACAGGCAGGGCGGGATGCTGCTTAAAAATGTGAACGAAACTGTTATGGAAGTGCTTGAGGTTACGGGATTTGTGGATATTTTAAGTATTGAGTAAAACCTCTTTGGATAGGAGATATTTTATGTTATACATACAGCTTGGGCTGGTAGCTTTGTGCCCTGCTATTGGCTCTGTCCTGCTTTACTGGTGCAATAAAAAAACAAAATTTTCGGTTTTGCCGGAAAAAGGCAAACAGGGTGTTTATGGACTTGTATTTGGACTGTTTGCCGTTTTGGGCACAGAGTTTGGCGTCTATGTGGACGGGGCTTTAATCAGTGCAAGAGATGCGGCTCCCTTATGTGCAGGACTGATTTTTGGCGCGCCGGCAGGCATTTTTGCAGGACTTATCGGCGGTATCGAAAGATACTTTGCTGTGCTGTGGGGCGCGGGTACATACACAAGGATTGGAGCAAGTCTCACTACCCTTTTTGCGGGATTTTTGGGCGCAGCTCTGCGAAAATGGATGTTTGACGGCAAACGCCCTGCCTGGTACTACGGTCTGGCGGCGGGCTTTGTACTGGAAGTGGTAAATATGCTTTTGGTATTTTCCGGCAACATGGAGGATGTACATCAGGCATTTACTTTGGTGGAAAAATGTGCATTGCCCATGATAGTACTGAATGTAGGCGCAGTAACGTTTGCCATGCTGGTGGTGTCTTTTCTTGCAGGCGAGCTTACACAAGCCAGAAGAAAAAAATACAGGCTTCAGCTGGCGCAAACATTTTCACGCTGGCTGTTGCTTTGCGTCGTTTTGGCCTTTTTGGTATCCAGCCTGTTTATTTATGTGCTGCAGACAAGACTTGCGGTGGATGATGCGGAGAAGATGCTTTCCCTCTATATCGAAGACGTCAGAGATGATATTAACGATGCTTCGGACGAAAATCTGCTGGCACTGACACGAAAGATTCGAGATGATTTGGAACAGACTGGAAGCTATGAGAACACGACGCTTTTGACTCTCCTTGAAGCAAATGATGTGTCAGAAATCAATATCATTGATGAAAACGGTATGATTGTTGCAAGCACAACACCTGCATATATGGGCTTTGACATGACAAGCGGTGAGCAGTCGAAAGAATTTATGGCGCTGCTGACTGGGGAAAAGGAGCTTGTGCAGCGCTATCAGACCGTTTCCCATAATGCCGGTGTTTCCATGAAATATGCAGGAGCAGTTTTAGAAAGCAGCGGCTTTGTTCAGGTGGGGTATAATTCCCAAAGATTTCAGGCAGATATTGATAAACAGGTGGTGGGCCTCACAAGAAACCGTCATGTGGGTGAAAATGGATTCATGCTTATAGTTAATGAAAATCTTAATCTGGTAAGCGACCCGGACGGACATGAAGGGATGAAGCTGGATGTAACGGGAATCCGGCTGCAATCAGATAAAGAGGGTTATAATGGGCCTGACGGAAGTTTAGAGGGAGAAGGGCAGCTGCTCATGGAAACGGTCTATGAAAAAAACTGCTATGTGATGTATGGCGTTGCGGAAGGATATTATATTATCGGGGTATTGCCAAAGACAGAGGTCGTCTTTGGACGTAATATATCTCTGTATATCACAGTATTTATTGAGATTTTGGTGTTCGCTATGCTCTTTGTACTGATATATTTCCTGTTAAAAAAGCTGGTGGTAGAGAACATTCAGAAGATTAATCGATCTTTAGAAGAGATTACAGGAGGAAACTTAAATGTATCCGTGGACGTGTGGACCAACGAGGAATTTGTGTCATTGTCCGACGACATTAACTCCACAGTACATACATTGAAAGGCTATATTGCAGAGGCGGCTGCGAGGATAGACAAGGAACTGGAGTTTGCAAAAACGATCCAGTTTTCCACGCTCCCCTGCGTATTCCCTCCTTATCCGGACAGGACGGATTTTGACATCTACGCAGCTATGTATACGGCAAAAGAAGTGGGAGGAGATTTTTACGACTTCTATCTGCTGGACGAATACCGCCTTGCCTTTTTAATGGCGGATGTGTCCGGTAAGGGAATATCCGCAGCAATGTTTATGATGAAAGCGAAAACATTGATTAAGAGCCATGCTGATAAGGAGAGCGATGTAGCAAAGATTCTGACAAAAGCCAATGCAGATTTATGCGAAAATAACGAGGCGGAAATGTTCGTAACTTGTTGGATGGGAATTTTGGATTTTAAGACACATACGGTGCATTTTGCCAATGCAGGTCATAATCCGCCGCTTGTCAGACATCAGAATGGCAGTTATGAATACTTTAAGACTCATCCCGGTTTTGTACTGGCAGGCATGGATGGTGTTAAATATAGGAGCAGCGAATTAAAACTTATGCCTGGAGATGAAATCTTTCTCTATACAGACGGTGTGACCGAGGCGACGGATGCACATAATCAGCTTTATGGTGATGACAGACTGAAAGTTGTCTTAAACAGGATGGCCTCAGCAAGCGCAAAAGAAATATGCATGGGCGTAAAACAGGATGTAGATGCTTTTGTAGGAGAAGCCCCTCAGTTTGATGATATGACGATGCTATGTCTTCGTTTGACACCAAAACATATGATTACGGTTGATCCGAGAGCAGATACCATGCAAACAGTGGTATCCTTTGTAGAGGAAACACTGGTACAGGCAGAAGTGCCCATAAAGATTGCCATAAAGATGAGCGTTGCGGTAGATGAGGTTTATTCTAATATTCAGCTTTACAGCGGCGCGACGAAAGCCACTGTGGAATGTGCGGTGGAAGACAAAAGGATTATGTTGGCATTCACAGACAATGGAAGTCCTTACAATCCGCTGGATAAGGAAGACCCTGACACAACTCTTTCAGCAGAGGAACGGGAAATCGGCGGACTTGGCATTTTTATGGTAAAAAAGACGATGGATGATGTGACGTACGAGTATTCGGTGGGAGTTAACAGATTGACTCTGAAGAAGAGCTGGTAAACAGGGGGACAAATGATGATGAATTGTATACAAGGGCATTGCGCTGGCAGAGAGTGAGGAATCAGGATAATGAGCAAACCAATTTTTAAGAGATTATCTCATGTATGTATTTTTGTTTTTTGTTTTGCATTTGTATGGCTTACGGGATGTCAGACACAAAAGCCCATTGGTTCGGATGTTGTGATATTGTACACCAATGATGTCCATTGCAGCATTGATGAAGGAATAGGGTATGCCGGACTTCTGTCGTATAAAGAAAAGATGCTGGAGCAGACAAAGTATGTCGCGCTTGTTGACTGTGGCGACGCCATACAGGGCGAACTGCTGGGAACAGTATCTCAAGGAGAATACATAATTGATTTGATGAACGAGACAGGATATGATTATGCCGTTTTGGGCAATCACGAGTTTGATTACGGCATGGAACAGTTGAGGTATCTGATGGAAAGCGCAGCTTTTCCTTATCTTGGCTGCAATATATCCTATACAGGAAGCGGAGAAAATCTGTTGGACACAGTAGAACCGTATGCTTTAAAAGAATATGGAGAGATCACAGTAGCGTTTATCGGCGTATCTACACCATACAGTATTACTACCTCTACGCCAAAGTATTTTATGGATGAGAACGGGAATTTGGTCTACGATTTTTATAATAACTCTGCTGAGAGCTTCTATTCCTGTGTGCAGGGGTATGTGGACGAGTGTGTGGAGGCTGGCGCTGATTATGTGATACTGTTAACGCATCTGGGAGACGGTGAAGAATTTTCTCCATACAGTTCTGTAGAGTTGATTGCAAATACGACAGATGTGGATGTAGTTTTAGATGGCCACTCCCATAGTGTCATAAGTTCTGCTGTTGTGGAAAATCAGGACGGTGGGGAAGTACTGCTATCATCCACCGGAACCGGACTTACCAATATTGGACAGCTTGTGATAACTCAAAATGGCGTGATATCTACCGGGCTGATATCCTCTTATGGGAACAGGAATGCGGAAATGGAAGAATATGTTTTGGACATTAAGAAATCCTACGAGGAAGAAATGAAAGAGGTATTGGCGGTAAGCGATACATATCTGTCCTGCAGTGATGAGAACGGTGTAAGATTGGTACGAAATCGTGAAACTACTATTGGCAATTTCTGTGCCGATGCTTATCGTTTTGTATCCGGTGCGGATATTGCTTTTATTCAGGGAGGAGGAATCCGTGCGGATTTGCCGAAAGGCGATATTACTTATGCAGACTTGCTTGCGGTACATCCCTGGGCAAATACTTTGTGTATGGTAGAGGCAAGCGGAAAAGAAATACTTGATGCATTGGAATTTGGTTCCCGGTTTGTGGAGGCTGAGTATGCTTTTGGGCAGGATGCGTTGGGTGAAAACGGAGGTTTTCTACAGGTGTCGGGACTTCGGTTTTGTATAGATACCAAAGTAGATTCTACTGTGGAAACAGATGAAAATGAGTTGTTTGCTTCTGTGGCAGGGGCATATCGTGTGTCAGAAGTGGAGGTGCAGAACGCAGACGGCAGTTATTCCCCTCTGAATCCGGAGGAAACCTATACTTTAGCCTCCACCAATTATATCATCAAGGACTGTGGGGACGGGTACAATATGTTTGCTGATAATGCTCTGTTGATTGATGAGGGTATGACAGATTACCAAATGCTGGCTACGTATATTCAGAAAAGCCTGAACGGGAATCTTTTTGCCTATTCGGATATTGAAGGCAGAATTACAGTGAAGTAGGAGTATGATGGATTGTGTTCCTATGCCGAATTGGAGAAGGCAGCAGCCATTTTTTAGAAAAGAGCGTCTTATATATTAATTTGCAGTTGACAAAAAAAGTACTGATTGCTACAATGAAGTTTGATATTAAAGGCAGAAAGTTGGTATCAGAATATGGAAAATGGTAATAAGATAATGGTGTTATCTATACTTGTTGATAATACTTCAGGTGTTCTCAGCAGAGTTTCGGGCCTTTTCAGCAGAAGAGGTTATAATATTGACAGTCTTACTGTCGGCGAGACGGAGAATCCTCTTATTTCAAGGATGACTGTTGTAGCGACAGGAGATGAAGGGATACTTGAGCAGATTAAAAAGCAGGTATCAAAGCTTGAAGATGTGAAAGAGATAGTTGAGCTTACGCCGGATTCTTCGGTTTGCAGAGAGCTTATACTTATAAAGGTCCGCGCAACTGCTCAGGAGAGGACAAGCCTTAATACTATCGCCAGCATATTCAGGGCTAATGTTGTCGACGTATCTGCGGAGCATATGATGATAGAGCTTACAGGAACTATAAGCAAGATTGACGCATTTATTAAGCTGTTAGACGGCTTCGAAATAGATGAACTTGTTCGTACGGGAATTACCGGGCTTACAAGAGGATTTGTTCGATAGGCGACTACATATATGAAAAATTTAGGAGGATTAAAAAATGGCAAAGATTTATTATCAGGAAGACTGTAATCTGTCAATGTTAGAAGGAAAGACTATTGCAGTTATCGGCTACGGAAGTCAGGGACATGCTCATGCGCTTAACGCTAAGGAGTCAGGATGCGACGTTATCATCGGATTATATGAAGGCTCCAAGTCATGGGCTAAGGCTGAGGCTCAGGGATTTAAAGTATATACAGCTGCAGAAGCTGCAAAGAAGGCAGACATTATTATGATTCTCATTAATGATGAGCTTCAGGCTGCAATGTATAAGAAGGATATTGAGCCAAACCTTGAACCGGGCAATATGCTTATGTTCGCTCATGGCTTCAATATTCATTTCGGACAGATTGTTCCGCCTGCAGACGTTGATGTAACAATGATAGCGCCTAAGGGTCCTGGACATACAGTAAGAAGCGAATATCAGGCTGGCAAAGGCGTTCCTTGTCTTGTAGCTGTACATCAGGATGCTACCGGACAGGCTCTTGATAAGGCGCTTGCATACGCGCTTGCTATAGGCGGTGCAAGAGCAGGAGTACTTGAGACAACATTCAGAACAGAGACAGAGACTGACCTTTTTGGAGAGCAGGCTGTGCTTTGCGGCGGTGTCTGCGCGCTTATGCAGGCTGGTTTTGAGACTCTTTGTGAAGCGGGATATGATCCTCGTAACGCATATTTTGAATGTATCCATGAGATGAAGCTTATTGTAGACCTTATCTATCAGAGTGGATTTGCAGGAATGAGATATTCTATATCCAATACAGCTGAATATGGAGATTATATTACAGGTCCTAAGATTATTACAGATGAAACTAAGAAAACGATGAAGAAGATTCTTAAAGACATTCAGGACGGAACATTTGCAAAGGATTTCCTGTTAGATATGTCAAATGCAGGAGGAAAGGCTCATTTCACAGCCATGAGAAAGCTTGCTGCGGAGCATCCTTCTGAGAAAGTAGGAGAAGAAATCCGTAAGCTTTACAGCTGGAACGGCGAGGATAAGCTTATTAACAACTAATACAATATCTGAATCTGCCAAAGTGGATTTTGAATTGAAGTGATTTAATATAAACGTCCATGAAATATATTTTCATGGACGTTTAGTTTAAAGTTTTGGAGGCATTATATGGACGGACAGAGCGGTTACACCAGCAGTTACAGGAAGAATGTAAAAAGTATGGAGACAATTGGAGACGAGAGATTTGCCGAAGTGCTTAAAAAACATGTTGACAGAAGAAGCAGTGAATATGAAAGAGAATTAATAATACATGAATATCTTTCTATGATTGTTAATATGTCGGCAAAATATGCTAACAGAGGAGTTTTGTCCGACGAGCTTATACAGGAAGGGAATCTTGCGCTTGTTCTTGCTGTAGATGAACTCAGAGAAGCCGCCCCTGAGGATATTGTTAATAATAAAAATATAAGAGCGGCATGCGATACATTTATACGGAACAGAATAAGACAGTGCATGATAGAGATGATTGACCGGGAAAATAACAGTATTAGTGAATTTGGAGCAGCTGTTGCCAAAGCAGGGCTTGTATATGAGGCGGCAAAGCAGCTGGCTTCTGAAAACGGAAGAGCCGCAAGCATATCTGAGCTTTCAGAATATACCAGAATTTCGATAAATGAGATAGAGGATATAATCAAGTTTGCGGGCAATACAATTGAAACCGGAGACGGAAAAGACGCAGGAAAAGGAGAATGACATGGAATCAGTCAGGATATATTACAAAAAACTTAATGAAAATGCCGTTATGCCGTGTTATGGAAGCGAGTATGCAGCCGGCGCAGATTTGTTTGCATGTATACAGGAAACTCTTGTAATTGAACCCGGAAAAACAGAATTTGTTCATACAGGCATAGCAGTAGAGCTTCCGAAGTATACGGTCGGACTTGTGTACGCACGAAGCGGACTGGCATGCAAAAAAGGGCTTGCGCCGGCAAATAAGGTAGGAGTTATCGACTGTGATTACAGAGGAGAGATAATAGTTGCGCTTCATAATCATTCGGACAAGCCGGTAAGTATCGAACCTGATGACAGAATAGCGCAGATGGTTATAACTCCTTATCTGTATGGAGAATACGAAGAATGTGAAGAACTGTCTGATACTGTCAGAGGAGCCGGAGGCTTCGGCTCGACAGGTATGAAATAGATAATGCAGATTATGTCGAAATAATTTTACATAAAATGCTTGAAAAAATGACAAATATTGGTTATAGTGTAAAAGAAGTAAAAATTTCCAATTATTACCACTGTTTATTGTATAGGAGGATATGCACTATGACGAAAACTAGAATTTTAATCGCAGATGATAACGAAAGAATGGTACAAAGTCTTAAAGATCTTATTTCCGGTGAAGACGACATGGAAGTATGCGCCACAGCTAACGACGGCGCCGAGGCTATTGAAAAGATAGGAAAATATAAGCCGGATGTTGTTCTTTTGGATATAATAATGCCGAAGATTGACGGCCTTGGTGTTATTGAAAAGATAAAAAAGGCAGATAAGGCGGAAAAAACGCCGGAGTTTATTGTCATTTCAGGTATTGGACAGGATGTTGTGACAGAAAATGCATTTGAGCTTGGCGCGGCATATTATATATTAAAGCCTTTTGAAAATGAAGTTGTTCTTTCAAGAATAAGAAAGCTTCGTACAAGTCTGAAAGGCAAATTTGTTGCATCGGGCGTCGGAGTATATGATAATATATTTACAAGAAAAGAGCATGACCTTGAATCTGATGTTACTAATATCATACATGAAATCGGAGTTCCTGCACATATTAAAGGATATCAGTATCTGCGTGATGCGATTATGATGTCGGTGAACGACGGAGAAATGTTAAATTCAATTACTAAGCTTTTGTATCCGTCGATAGCAAAGCGGCATAAGACAACGCCGAGCAGAGTGGAGCGTGCTATAAGACATGCTATTGAGGTTGCATGGAGCAGAGGCAAGATGGATACTATTGACGAATTATTTGGATATACTGTCAATAATGGCAAAGGAAAACCAACTAATTCTGAATTTGTAGCGCTTATAGCAGATAAAATAAGACTTGAATATAAGCTTAGGGCATAAACGGGGTATGGATTTTGCATTTGGCTGAAAAATAATAGTTAAAATCTCCCCAAATATTATTGATTATTGTACAATTTTATCATATTATGAAATAAAAGGATATGTAATGGATTATGCATTAATGTGTGGAGGTTATGGCTTATGAAGAAGATATTATTTTTAGCGTCTGAAGCAGTTCCGTTTATTAAAACAGGCGGTCTTGCAGATGTTGTCGGTGCGCTTCCCAAGATGTTTAATAAGGAAGAATTTGATGTCCGGGTTATGATTCCCAAGTATATGGCTATATCTCAGGAGTATAAGGACCAGATGCAGTATGTAACGCATTTTTACCTTGAACTTGCGTGGCGCAAGCAGTATGTGGGTATTATGCAGCTGGAGTATGAGGGAGTCACATTTTATTTTGTCGATAATGAGTTTTATTTTGCAGGTGATAAGCCTTACGGTAATATTTATGAAGATGTTGAAAAGTTTGCATTTTTCTGTAAAGCGTCGCTTTCCGCGCTGCCTCTGATTGATTTCAGACCTGATATTATTCATTGTCATGACTGGCAGACGGGACTTGTGCCGGTATATCTTAAGGATACTTTCAGCCTCGGTGATTTTTATCGTGGAATTAAGTCTATTATGACTATTCATAATCTTAAATTTCAGGGCGTATGGGATACGAAGACAATTAAAGATATAACAGGCCTCAGTTCTTATTATTTTGCCCCTGACAAGCTTGAGGCTTATGGTGACGCTAATTATCTCAAGGGCGGAATCGTATATGCGGATTATGTCACTACAGTAAGCCGCACATATGCGGAGGAGATTAAGACGCCGTTCTACGGTGAGAAGCTTGACGGACTTATGAACGCCAGGTCTAATTGTCTGCGCGGAATAGTCAACGGTATTGATTACGATGAGTACAATCCTGCAACTGACCCGCTTATTTACAACAATTATGACAGCAGCAATTTCAGAAAAGAAAAGATAAAGAATAAGCGTGCGCTTCAGAAAGAGCTTGATTTAAAGCAGGATGATAAGGTATTTATGCTTGGTATCGTATCCAGACTTACAGACCAGAAGGGCCTTGACCTTGTTGAATATGTAATAGAAGAGATATGTAGTGAAGATACCCAGTTTGTTATACTTGGAACGGGAGATGCTAAGTATGAGAATCTGTTCAGGCATTATGAATGGAAATATCACGGAAGGGTTTCTGCAAGTATTTATTATAATAATGAACGTTCCCACAGGATATATGCCGCATGTGATGCATTTTTAATGCCGTCGTTATTTGAACCTTGCGGTCTCAGCCAGCTTATGAGCCTTAGATACGGCACTGTACCTATTGTGCGTGAGACCGGCGGACTGAAGGATACCGTAGAGCCTTATAATGAATATGAGAGTACCGGAACAGGATTTTCATTCTGTAATTATAATGCACATGAGATGCTTGGAACGATTAATTATGCAAAGAGTGTATATTATAACAGAAAAAGAGAGTGGAATAAAATAATTGACAGAGGAATGGCTAAAGATTTCTCATGGACGTCGTCCGCAAGGGAATACGAAAAGCTTTATAATGAGCTTTTAGGCTGGTAAATTATAATAATTTTGTAAAGCCTTGCATTTTGCTCTTGAAATTTATGGATATGTTATGTAAAATGAAGACACAGTTTGTGGTAATTTATCAACCTATCAAACTATCTATGCAAAACACTTTATAGGAGGAATTTGAAATGTCAGTAAAAGTTGCAATTAATGGTTTTGGACGTATCGGTCGTCTTGCTTTCAGACAGATGTTTGGAGCTGATGGTTATGAAGTAGTAGCTATCAATGATTTGACAAGTCCTAAGATGCTTGCTCATCTGTTAAAGTATGATTCTTCACAGGGAAGATACGTTGGTATCGGTGAGGAAGATCAGGTAACAGCTGATGATGAAGCTGGTACAATCACTGTTAAGGGTAAGACAATTAAGATTTACAAAGAGCCAGACGCTAATAACTGCCCATGGGGAGAGATTGGCGTAGACGTTGTATTAGAGTGTTCAGGATTCTATACATCTAAGGCTAAGGCTCAGGCTCATATTAATGCAGGCGCAAAGAAAGTTGTTATTTCAGCACCGGCAGGTAATGACCTTAAGACTATTGTATATAATGTAAACCATGAGACATTGACAAAGGATGACAAGATTATTTCTGCTGCATCATGTACAACTAACTGCCTTGCACCTATGGCTAAGGCTCTTAACGATCTTGCAGGAATCAAGTCAGGTATTATGTCAACAATCCATGCATATACAGGTGATCAGATGATTCTTGACGGTCCTCAGAGAAAGGGCGACTTAAGAAGATCACGTGCAGGCGCTGTTAATATCGTTCCTAACTCAACAGGAGCTGCTAAAGCAATCGGTCTTGTTATTCCGGAGCTTAACGGAAAGCTCATTGGTTCAGCTCAGCGTATCCCTACTCCTACAGGTTCAACAACAATTCTTGTTGCTACAGTAGAGAAGTCAGTAACTAAAGAAGAGATTAATGCAGCTATGAAGGCAGCAGCTAATGAGTCATATGGTTATAATGAGGAAGAAATCGTATCATCAGATATCGTTGGTATGAGATATGGTTCACTCTTTGACGCTACTCAGACAATGGTTGGAGAGGACAACCTTGTTCAGGTAGTTTCATGGTATGATAATGAGAATTCATATACAAGCCAGATGGTTAGAACAATTAAGTATTTTGCTGAGTTAGGTTGATTTGACCCTGAAGCATAATATAAAGTATATGGATTAATACGATCCTTAAGGGTCCGGTCTGAATGGACCGGACCCTTGTTATTTTGATAAACTGAAAGGAGTATTTTATAATGTTAAACAAAAAGACTGTTGATGACATTAATGTAAAAGGCAAGAGGGTTCTTGTCCGCTGTGATTTTAACGTACCGCTTAAGGATGGTCAGATTACAGACGAGAATCGACTTGTAGCCGCACTTCCGACAATCAAGAAGTTAATTGGTGACGGAGGCAAAATCATTCTCTGCTCACATCTTGGTAAACCTAAGGGAGAACCAAAGCCGGAGCTTTCGCTTGCACCTGTTGCAAAGAGGCTTTCCGAGCTCCTTGACAAAGATGTTAAATTTGCCGCAGACCCTGAGGTTGTAGGACCTAATGCAAGAGCAGCTGTAGAGGCTATGAACGATGGAGATGTTGTTCTTCTTGAAAATACACGTTATCGTGTTGAAGAGACAAAGAATGGAGAGGCATTTTCTAAAGACCTGGCGTCTCTTTGCGATGTATTTGTTAATGACGCGTTTGGTACTGCCCATAGAGCTCACTGCTCTAATGTCGGCGTAAGCGCGCTTGTAGATACGGCTGTTGTTGGTTATCTTATGCAGAAGGAGATTGATTTCCTTGGTAATGCAGTAGAGAATCCTGAAAGACCATTTGTTGCTATTCTTGGTGGAGCAAAGGTTGCTGACAAGCTTAATGTTATTAATAATCTTCTTGAGAAATGCGATACGCTTATTATCGGCGGAGGTATGGCTTATACATTCCTTAAGGCTAAAGGATATGAGATAGGTACTTCTCTTGTTGATGATGAGAAGATAGATTACTGTAAGGAAATGATGGAAAAGGCTGAAAAGCTTGGAAAGAAGCTGCTTCTTCCAATTGATACAACTATTGCAAAGAATTTCCCAAGTCCTATAGACGCGCCTGTTGACGTACAGATTGTTTCGTCAGATTCTATTCCTGCCGATATGCAGGGCCTTGATATTGGTTCTAAGACAGCGGAGCTTTTTGCTGATGCAGTACGTTCTGCTAAGACTGTTGTTTGGAACGGACCTATGGGCGTGTTTGAGAATCCTACGCTTGCAAAGGGAACTTTGGCAGTTGCACAGGCTATGGCAGATGCAGAAGCTACTACAATTATTGGTGGTGGAGATTCAGCAGCGGCAGTAAACCAGCTTGGATTTGGCGATAAAATGAGCCATATTTCAACAGGCGGCGGAGCTTCACTTGAATTTCTTGAAGGAAAAGAGCTTCCGGGCGTTGCAGCAGCTAATAACAAATAATACTAAGAAAGTAGAGGTTTTATATATTATGCGTAAGAAAATTGTCGCAGGCAACTGGAAAATGAATAAAACTCCAAGCGAGGCTGTTGCATTATGCGAAGAGCTTAAAGAGCTTGTTAAAAGTGACAGCGTTGACGTTGTATATTGTGTTCCGGCTATCGATATAGTACCTGTTGTAGAAGCAGTTAAAGGTACTAATGTAGAAGTTGGCGCAGAAAATATGTACTTTGAGGAGAAAGGTGCATATACAGGCGAGATATCTGCTGAGATGTTAGTAGACGCAGGCGTTAAATATGTCATAATCGGTCATTCAGAGCGCAGAGATTATTTCAAAGAGGATGACGCGCTTCTTAATAAGAAAGTAAAGAAGGCTTTTGAAGCAGGCCTTACACCGATTCTTTGCTGTGGAGAGACACTTGAGCAGAGAGAAATGGGCGTAACTATGGACTTTATAAGGTTCCAGATTAAGTCAGACCTTGTTGGTATTACAGCTGATCAGGTTAAGACGATGGTTATTGCTTATGAGCCGATATGGGCTATTGGTACTGGAAAGACTGCAACTATCGGTCAGGCTGAAGAAGTCTGCAAGGGTATCCGCGACTGCATAGCAGAGATGTATGATGAAGCTACGGCAGAAGCTGTACGCATACAGTATGGCGGAAGCGTTAATGCAGGTAATGCTGCAGAGCTTTTTGCACAGCCTGATATCGACGGAGGGCTTGTAGGAGGAGCTTCTCTTAAAGCAGATTTTGGAAAGATTGTGAACTATTGAGGATAAATGCTTTAGGCATTTGACTTGTACACTGATATGCTGAGATGTGTATAATATTTTTTTATACATATCTCAGCATAATTTTATGAAAGGATACAGGTGGCTGTGAGAAGATATCTGCCAATTATTTTGGCTTTGTTTGTTATTATTTTTATTCCGAAGGACGTATATGCAGAGGATACCGTCTTTTACGATGAGCTGTCGTCTCATACTGGATATATATACACAGGCGATTCAAGGATAAGAAGGCTTAATCTTACTGTCAGAATGGATAAGCTGGACGATACATGGGTCGTGTGTAAAAGCGGCATGGGATATTCGTGGTTTGTAAATGAGGGGCTGCCGCAGATTAACGATATAATTGAGAATGAAAAACAAATTGATAACTGGGTGATAGTGTCAGGCTGGGGCGTAAACGACCTGTGGAATTCTGAGACTTATATAAAACAATACAAAAGGCTGTTGCAAAACGAATGGAAAGGCTGCAGATTATACCTTATGTCAGTTAATCCGGTTAATGGGCGGGCTGCTGCAAAATATGGCGGTATTCCGTATTTTAATAATAAACTTAAAGCTTTTTCAGAAGAAAACAAGAAAGTTGAATATATTGATACTTATTCGGTAATGAGACGCCGGGGCTTTAAAACTATAGACGGACTGCATTATACTGAAGCAACGAACAGGCTGATATATAAGACGGTGAGGGATGTTTTGAATGAAGACAACGCATGTCTTACATATAAGAAGATTATAATGTATATCGGAAGCCAGAGAGAACTTAGTGTTATAGACTATGATGGGGAAGCCCTGTGGGATACAGATAATAACGATGTAGCCTTTATAAGTAAAATTAAAGGCAAAAATGGACAGAAAGCAGTAATAAGAGCTGTAATGCCTGGGAGTACGGCGGTAACTGTAAAATGCGGAGATAAATATATTAAGTGCGACATAATTGTTTTAAGTATACCGCAATGCATACGGAAGTTTATTGAAACGCATGCATTATAAAATATATAAAAGCAGGCGCCGGACAAACGTATGAAAACATTTGTTCGGCGCCTGCTTTTATATATGAGTTAATTACGTATTAGAATTTGTAAGCCGTATTAATTACAGTATAGTAAGCCTGTTTTTTATCTTTCACCGACGTGCCGCAGAGAAGAGGCTTTTGGTCTGCTCCAAGCCATGATGACGAATCAGTCATTCCCCACCATGAGAAGCATGTAAAGCGTGCTCCTTCAGCGCTTTCTAAAGCAATGATTGTAAAAAGGTCTTCAAGATACTGAAGCTGTTCGGCTTCGCTGTGACCGTTAAGGGCAAGGTCAAATTCTGTGAACTGGATATTGTATCCGGCATCTTTGACTGCGTCTATTGTCCTTACGTGTCCTGTGACACTATGCTTGCCAATCTTGTCATGCGCCTGCATTCCTATGGTAGTAAGAAGCTTTTCGCCGTCAGGATTAAGCTCATCCTTAGAATTAATATAATTGGCTACTTCAATTGTAAAGTTGCGGACATCCGTTGTGTTAGTGTCATAGTCGTTATATACAAGCTCAACCTTATTCTCAAGTCCATAGCTTTTAAGAACATCATGCGCGGTTTTAAATGCTTTCTTTATATACTCAGGGTTGGTTTTGAGGGGTGAATTAGCAGGGTCTGATGCATCTTCAAATATTTTATCCCCGTATATTTCGTAGTAGCATTTTACATCTTCGTTCTTGTCTCCGTCAGGATTTTCTTCAGTGCGTATACGTGATATACATTCTGTCATATGGAAGTATTCATTTATAACATCCCAGCAGTAAACGACGTCTTTATATGGACCGCTGTATACATGGTTCATTATATTCGTAATAAAAAATTCATTACGCGCGTCCATAATTTCAGGGGTTACATAGTCAGAAGAATAGTCAAAGTTTGTTCTGAAAAACCAGTTTGGAGACTGTTCGTGCCATAAAAGTCCGTGATATCTTACGCGTATGCCATTATCGGAAGCATATTTTAACAGCTTATCGATATTGGTATAATTAATCTGCGGAACAGATGCTTCCTTATAGCTGTCAGGTATAATATAGCCTTGATTTTTAGCTTCATCAACTGTAAGCATTGTTGGCATAAAGCCAAGTACGCTGCTTGGTTTCATTTCGTTTTCAGCTGTAAGACTGTTGAAATTCTCTTTTATGTATGCTGTTGTATCTGAATCGGCAACGGCAGATGAATCCGTACCCCAGCCGCCGCTGTAGGAAATGCATGTGCCGACATTTTCAACAAAGCATGATAAGGCGGAAAGAAGGTTGGCTGGTCCGGGAGTACGCCCTGGAGACGCGGTTTCTGTAGGCTGGGTTGAAGGCGTTTCAGCAGCAGGAGCGGGCGTAAGATCTTCTGAGGCTTTTGATACAGTCACCTTACATTTCAGTTTTTTGGAAGAAATCTTTGCGCTGCTGTCTGTTTTATATTTTACCGTAGCAGTAATTGTAGCCCTGCCTTCGGCTTTACCCTTAATTTTGACGGATGTTCCTTTTGTCTTGTTAAGAGCGGCGCATTTTTTCTTAGATGATTTCCATGTAACTTTTACTAATTTTTTTACGCCGTTCTTTTTTACGGAAAGCTTTTTTGAAGCTCCCGGCTTAAGATTGATAATTTTAGAGGCTGAAAGCTTTGGAGCTTTTTTTGCTTTTGCAGACGTATATCCGTTTCCTGATGTTATTATAAGACATACAAGAAGCAGTATTGATACAGACTTTGCCATGAATTTTGTAATCTTCATATATGTACTCTCCAATCATTATATATTTATAATAATACCCTATCATGTTTCGGATTAAGTGTCTAGCATTTTGTTCAATATTTGTATTGTACCGAAATATTACAGTTAATTAGAAATGGTTAATAGAATACGTTAATTATTTAATAACATAAATCATTGTATATAAACTGTATATATTATACACTTTTACTAAAAAACTAAGAGATGAGGATGTTTCTATGATACTGCGTTATGACGAACCGGCTGATGACTGGGAATCAGAAGCGCTGCCTATAGGAAACGGTAATATAGGCGCAATGATATTTGGCGGGGTTGATTCCGAGAAAATTCAGATTAACGAAAATTCGATATGGAGCGGAGGACCAAAAGCAAGCGCGGATTATGACGGCGGAGATAATGAATTATCTGCTGAACAGGTGCATGAGGCTCTGCAGAATGTAAGGCAGAGCCTTCAGGATATGGTAACTGATTTTGCCGAAAATAAGGCGGCTTATATAGATAGCTCAGGAAGGATTATTTCTAATGAATATACGGATTTGTTAGGCGATTCTGTGTTTAGCGCCAATCTTGAAAGATTAAAGGGTGAAAAGGATAATTTTGGAACGTATCAGACGTTTGGCAATCTTTTAATTACAGACCCGGCTCAAGATGGCGGAAATTCATCTGAATACAGTAATTATCTAAGGACTTCGGATATTGATAGTGCAGTACAGACTGTTTCATATACGAAGGATGGTGTGGATTACAAAAGAGAATATTTTGCTAATAATCCGAATAATGTTCTGGCTGCAAAATTTACTGCAAGCGAAGCTGGAAAGCTTACGCGTAATATATCGTTAAGCTCGGAACAGACAAAGAAAACCATAACAGTTAATGAAGCAGATGCTTCTATTACAATGGAAGGGCGTCCGTCAGACCAAAGTGAGGACGGACTTAAATTTGCGGGTTATCTTAAGGTTATTGCAGATGGCGGTACAATTACAAAAGCAGGCGGCGACGCTCTTTTAGTTCAAAATGCCGATTCTATAATAATTATTATGAGCGTCGGCACCAATTATAAGAGCGACGCTACTACGGAATATAATTATTTTGAAGTTTATGAGCCGATAAATAAAGTAGAAAACTGGGTTTATGCGGCTGTAGAAAAGGGTTATGACACACTCTATAATGAGCATGTAGCTGATTATAAGAGACTGTTTGACAGATGTTCTATTAATATCGGAGCTGAATATGTTCCTGATAAGATGACTGACGACCTTCTTTCAGATTATGGAAAGAATAATTCAGTGGAAGAAGACAGATATCTTGAGACGTTGTTTTTCCAGTATGGCAGATATCTTCTTATATCAAGCTCGAGAGAGAATTCAAAGCTTCCGGCCAATCTTCAGGGCATATGGGCTCAGGGGCTTACACCGCCCTGGAATTCCGACTATCATACGAATATTAACCTGCAGATGAATTACTGGCTTGCTGAGCAGACAGGGCTTTCGGAATGCCATAATGTAGTTATAGATTATATAAACGATATGGTTGAAAAGGGAAAGGTTACGGCACAGAAATATTATTGTAAGCAGGATGGTTCAGACGTGCGCGGCTGGGTTATACACCATGAAAACAATATATGGGGCAATACAAACCCAAGCTTTTATACAACTGCATTTTATTTTCCGGCAGCAGCCGCATGGCAGTGTCAGGATATATGGGAAGCATATCAGTTTAACAGTGATAAAGAGCTTCTTGCAAAATACTATGATACAATGCTTTCGGCAGCGTTATTCTGGGTAGATAACCTGTGGGTAGATGAGCGTGACGGTACGCTTGTCGCCAATCCTTCGTATTCGCCTGAGCATGGAGTATACTCAATAGGCGCTACATGTGACCAGGCTATAATATGGGAGTTGTTTGATGAAGTTATTAAGGCTTCAGAGGTTCTTTCAAGGAGCGGAGATTCTGAGATTGCCGAGATTAAAGCGGCTAAAGAAAAGCTGTATATGCCTGAGGCTGATACGCTTGGAGGACAGTACAGAGAATGGAAGGATGAAACTACTCTTGAGATAACTAACTCTGACGGCCACAGACATCAGAACCAGCTGTATGTTCTTCATCCGGGAACTTATGCTGTAGCAGGAAGAAGTGAAGAGGACGACGCTATATTAGAAGCAGCCAGAGTGACGCTTGAGAAACGCGGCGACGGAGGTACCGGCTGGAGCAAAGCATGGAAAATTAATATGTGGGCGCGTCTTCGCGATGGTGACAGAGCTCTTAAGCTTTACGGAGAACAGCTTAAAGGTTCTACCCTTTCAAATCTGTTCGATACACATGCGCCGTTTCAGATTGACGGTAACTTTGGAGCAACGTCAGGCGTTGCAGAGATGCTTCTTCAGAGCCAGGGCGATTATATAGAGCCGCTTGCAGCGCTCCCCTGGGACTGGGCTGACGGAAGTTATACGGGTCTTCGGGCAAGAGGAGATTTTGACGTCAGCGCAGAATGGAAGGACGGTATGGTTGATGAATTAAAGATTGTATCCGGAAGCGGAAACGAATGTAAAATCAGGCTTTTAGGATTAAGCGGATATAAGGTTGCCAATATAACAACCGGAAAATATGTTCAGACGTCAAAAATTGATGATGATACAATATCCTTTGCAACCGAAGCCGGCAGCGAGTACATGATTGCCTGTGATATTCCTTCAGAGCTTATAAAGCCCGACGAACCGGCTGGCAGCACGCCTGTTGTTACAAATGCTCCGTCTGATGGCAATAACGGCAGCGTAACAATCGAAACTGATAACGCTTCTTCAAAGGCTAATCTTAAGAAACCGGTTATTAAGAGTATTAAGAGTACAAAGAAGAGAACTATAACCATTAAATTAAAGAAAAAAGCAGCCGGAGCAACAGGGTATGAAATAAGGTACTCGCTTAAGAAGAATATGAAGGCTTCCAGGCGGGTAAAGATTAATAAGGCGGCAGTTCTTAAGAAGAGCATTAAGAAGCTTAAGAGCGGCAAAAAGTATTATGTGCAGGTAAGGTCAGTGAAAAAGTCAGGCGCAGAAAAGTATTATAGCAAATGGAGCAAAAAGAAGACCGTTAGTGTAAAATAAATATTTACATTTTGTATGTAAATATGTTATAGTCTGAATAGTAAAAGGGAGTAGCTGGCATCATATGATGTTCATATTTCCGTCAGTACGATTTGATAGGCATACAGTCTGATAATCCGGTATATGACTAAGCAGCGAGACTTTTGTTGTAATTATTTATATTGCGGCAAAAGCCTCGCTTTTTTGCTGCAGTCATTTTAAGGAGGTCATATATATGATAGCTTTGGAAATTATTCTTCTTATTGCAGGAATTGCAATGCTGGTGAAAGGCGCTGACTGGTTTGTGTGCGGTACGTCGCAGGTTGCCGCAAGGTATGGGATATCTCAGCTTGTTATCGGTCTTACGGTTGTTGCAATGGGGACAAGCGCGCCGGAGGCTTCAGTAAGTATCACGGCGGCGCTTAATAACAGCGCTGATATAACGTTAGGTAATATTGTAGGAAGTAATATACTGAACATATTGATAATACTTGGAATCACTGCATTAGCCGCACCGATATGTATTAACAGAGACACCATCCGTAAGGATATACCGTTTCTTATAATTATTACTCTTTTGTTTTTGGTTTTTTCGGTTACAGGGAATGTTATTAATATATTTGAAGGCATTGTGTTTTTGATTATATTTGTATTATATATGCTGTATCTTTTTAAGCAGTCAAAGAAAAATAACGACAGTGAAAAAAATGAAGTAAAAGAGATGGCAGTATGGAAAATGTGGACTTTAGCAGCAGTCGGACTTGCGGTAGTTATAATTGGAAGTAAAATTACCGTAAATTCCGCAAAAAGCATTGCATATGCAGCGGGAATGAGCGAGCGGTTCATTGGGCTGACCATAGTTGCGCTCGGAACCTCGCTGCCTGAATTATTTACATCTGTATTAGCCGCTGTAAGAGGCAAGGCAGATATTGCGATAGGCAATATAGTTGGAAGCAACATTTTTAATATACTTGCAGTAATAGGCGCAAGCGCCGTAATAACGCCCGTGTACTGTAATCAAGGATTTGCTTTTGATATAAGCGTCGCTGTTATCAGCGCTTTATTACTGCTTATACTTGCGGCAGGAAAGAAAAAGCTTGGCCGTATAAGCGGAATAATTATGCTTTTGGCGTATGCGCTGTATTTTATGTGCATAATTGGAAAATGATTATTATATCTTTTTGATTTCTTTCTTTCCGGCACGTGTAAATAAATATTTGTAACTGAACATAACGTAACCCTGGCAGCCGTATATGTCAGCCAGCTTAATCTGCTTTTTAAGATTGTTAAAGGAACGCCGCCAGCCGCGATCGACGCTGCTTTTTGTGCCTGCTTTATATAATGCAAGACCTGTATATACAGGCACGTTTCCAAGACCGATATCCGCCCATTCGTCGAGAGTGTCGGAATACATTGTTTTCTTACGGCCGTTTAAAATATAATTGTCAGACCAGTATATCTGAGGAATAATGTAGTCTACGTAACCGTCGTAAGTAAGCCATGTATCCAAATCGCAGCCAATGCTTTTTGCGTATTCAACATTTCCGGCGGGACTGATGCCGAATTGAATATTTTTATCATATTCTTTTATGGCTGAGTATACGGTTGTTATCATACGGTTGACATTTTTCATACGTTTTTTGACAGAAACCTTATAGTACTTATTGCCTTTTGATTTGGAAGGATAAAAATAGTCGTCGAAATGTATTCCGTCAACGTCATAGTTTTCAATTATTTCACGTACGCCGGCAGTTATGCGCCTGGTTGTGCTTTTTTTCGCGGGATTATATATTTTGTTAAGTGTTATCCTGTAAGGGTTAATCCATGCGTGGAATTGTATATTGTACTGGTGCGCCGTATCTATAAGTATTGACAGAGCATCGTAGTTCAGGGGCTTTTTTGAAATATATTTACACCAGTTAAACGAGCTGTTCGGATATATTGCGTCGTCAAAGGGTCTTACATGGAAGTATACTGTATTAAAACCGCGTCTGCTGATATTGTTGAACATTTTTTGGGTATTCGCTTTAAAATCTGCTTCGGATTTGTTATATAATCCGGCGTCTTCAAAATCCACATAGCTTATCCATATCCCTCTTACTTCCATGTTATCAGCTGTGCCTGCGGCTGCATGTCCGCTGTTCTTTGGTATTAAAAACGGAAGAAGCATTAATGTTAATATATATATACATTTTTTAAGCATTAGTATGTACCCCTTTGATATAATTAGTTGATTCTTATCTGTACGCAGGCTGTCTGCATTCTGCTTTGGCGTACAGAAAAACTACTGACAGCATAAAGAGAATTTGTGGCATAAATGGGGTAGATTGTCGTTCAAATTTATGTTGTGGATAATGCGGCGGCAGAAAGAGGATATGCAGTACAATATATCCTTGACTACATTTTTATGTGGGTGTAAGATATACATAGAAAAATTACAGGCTGACAAAAGAATGCCGGCAGATGGAGGTATACGATGGAAAACAATAGTTTTGACTGGTCCAATTTGGATTTTAATTACAGAAAGACTAACATGAGGTATGTGTCCAATTATACGAACGGAGCGTGGGATTCTGGTATTATGACAGAGGATGATACTATTACCATGAGCGAATGTGCTGGCGTTCTTCAGTATGCACAGACAGTATTTGAGGGACTTAAGGCATATACTACAGAGGATGGAAGGATTGTAACATTCAGGCCTGACCTTAATGCTGACAGGCTTAGGGATTCTGCAGAGCGTCTTGAGATGCCTGTATTTCCTAAAGACAGGTTTATTGAAGCCCTTGATAAAGTAGTAAGCGCTAACAGGGAATTTGTTCCGCCATATGGTTCGGGTGCGACTTTATATATAAGACCTTATATGTTTGGTATATCGCCTGTTATAGGAGTCAGACCGGCAGAAGATTATCAGTTCAGAATGTTTTCGACCCCTGTTGGTCCATACTTTAAGGGCGGCGCAAAGCCTATTACAATTAAAGTAAGTGATTTTGACAGAGCAGCTCCTCACGGAACCGGACATATTAAAGCGGGGCTTAACTATGCAATGAGTCTGCATGCAATTGTTACGGCGCATAACGAAGGATATGACGAGAATCTGTACCTTGATCCGGGAACCCGTACTTTTGTTGAAGAGACCGGCGGAGCTAATTTCCTGTTTATTACGAAGGATAATGAAGTTGTAACTCCTATGTCTGACAGTATTCTTCCGTCTGTTACAAGAAGGTCGCTTATGTATGTTGCCGACAAATATCTTGGACTTAAGGTTACGCAGAGACCGGTACGCCTTTCAGAGATTCCTGATTTTGCCGAGTGCGGTTTGTGCGGAACTGCCGCAGTTATTTCTCCTGTAGGAAAGATTGTTGATCATGGCAGGGAAATATGTCTGCCAAGCGGAATGGAAGATATGGGACCTGTTACAAAGCAGTTATATGATACTCTTACGGGAATTCAGATGGGAAGAATAGATGCGCCTGAAGGATGGATACATGAAGTTAAATGTTAAAATTATTTGTATAATATGTTTATCTATGGCTGTCTGCTTTGCCGGCGGATGTGCAGGCAAAGCAGACAGCTTTTATGATAATGGCAATAAGCAGTTTGCAGCCGGTAAATATTCTGAGGCTGCGGACAGCTTTAAGCAAGCGATAGAGATTAACCCTGATAAAGCGGAATACTATATAAATTATGGTACTGCGCTTATTAATATGGGCGAATATGACAGCGCACGCGAACAATTTCTTAGCGTAATAAGAGATACGGATAATAAGATTGTGCGCGAGAACAATAAAAAAGCATACAGGGGAATTGCTTTAGCTTATTATGCAGAAGGAACTTATGACCAGGCGAAAGCATATTTGGAGCTTGCGCTTAAGAATAAGGAATTGACGTCTGTCAATCGGGATCTTAACGCATATCTTGCGGAATGCGAGATGTATCTTGGAGATTATGAAAAGTCTTTGAAAGTATGGAATGAGCTTATCGACGGTCTGGACGGCAAAAATAAGGAAAGCTACGGCTCATATTATCTTGGAAGGGCTAAGCTTTATGCAGTGACTGGCAATGCAGATAAAGCGGCCGAGGATTATCGTAAATGTGTATCTCTTGATAAGAAATGCTACGCGGCATATCTTGGACTGTACCTCATGCAGACTGACAGCGGTGATGAGCAGGGCGCGGCAGATACTCTTGAAGCGGCAATGAAAGCATTTGGAGATAAGCAGAAAGAATCGGTAGAGTATTATATTCTTTTATACTATAACAAAGATATTGATAACGCTAAAGCAGGCTTTCAGTCGCTTTATGATAATGGAGAGAAGAAGGCTGTATATTATTTGGGAAGAATTGCGGAGGATACGCTTGATTACGAAACAGCAGCCTCATATTATGAGATATATCAGACAGAATGCCCTGATGAGCTGGGCGCTGATTTTTATAACCAGTATGCCGGTTGTCTTACAGAGCTTGAAAAATATGACGAAGCTCTTGAGTTGATTACAAAAGGCAAGCAGATGGCGGCAGGGACCGTAGGACAGAGAATACTTTTCAATGAAGTAATAATATACGAAAAACTTGGTAATTATAAGACTGCGGAAGAACTTGCCGCAGCATATCTTGAAAAGTATCAGGATGAAGATATGGAAAACGAGTATGAGTATATTAAGACAAGATATACCAAAACCAGGTAGCGGTTAAGAAAAGGAGAACAGATTTGGAGCGTATTCTTTTAGCGGGCGTTTCATTAGGGAATGAAGAAGAAACTATTGAATCGCTTTCGGAGCTTGCAGAGCTTACAAAGACAGCCGGAGGCGAAGTAGTCAGAACAGTCTGGCAGAACAGAGAGCAGATACATCCGGGAACTTACGTAGGTAAAGGAAAGCTTTCGGAGATTAAGCATATTATCGAAGAAGATAATATAGACGCAGTAGTGTGCGACGACGAGCTTTCGCCTGCGCAGCTTCGTAATCTTAATGAATATCTGGATATTAAAGTTTTAGACCGTACGATAATGATACTGGATATATTTGCAATGAGAGCCCGTACAAGCGAAGGAAAGATTCAGGTTGAGCTTGCCCAGTTAAAATACCGGTCTTCAAGACTTGTAGGATTAAGAAGCTCGCTTTCAAGACTCGGAGGCGGAATCGGAACAAGAGGTCCGGGTGAGAAAAAGCTTGAAATGGACCGAAGAATAATACGGGAACGTATTTCTGCACTCAACAGGGAGCTTGAGGGAATTAAAAAGAGCAGATCTGTTGCAAGAAAGAAGAGACTTGAAAGTAAAATGCCTCTTGCATGTATAGTCGGTTATACCAATGCAGGAAAGTCAACGCTTCTTAACGAGCTTACAGGCGCCGGAGTTCTGTCAGAGGACAAGCTGTTTGCAACGCTTGATGCTACTACGCGTGTGTATGAGTATGAGGACGGGCAGGAGATTTTATTAACTGATACGGTTGGATTTATTAATAAGCTTCCCCATCATTTGATAGATGCTTTCAGAAGCACGCTTGAAGAAGCAAAATATGCGGATATTATTCTTCATGTGGTTGATATAAGTAATCCTGATTACGCGCATCACATGGACGTAGTTTATGATACGCTTAATCTTCTTGATGTTAAAGATAAGCCGGTAATTACGGTATATAATAAAGTTGATAAGCTTTCGGACGATATTACCAATGGAAAAGATGCGAAAAGCGATGTTACGATTCGTATTTCAGCCAGAAATCACGAGGGCTTTGACACGCTTCTTAATGAAATTAAGAACCTTCTTAATAACAGAATGGTTTATGTTGAAAAGGTTGTACCGTATTCGGAGGCGGGTAAAATTCAGAATATCCGAAGCCGGGGTCGGTTATTATATGAAGAATATACGGAGGAAGGTATATTTGTTAAGGCTATGATTCCGAATGATATATATATTATTTGAAATTAGTTATATTGCCATGCAGTATATCATATCATATACAAAAATATTGTGTGGTAAATATGTATGAATAAGAGAATTCTGTTTATTCTTAATGGCATATTTGTCTTATGCGTTTTTAGTATTTTTGCACATGGAATTAACGCATTCAACAAGTCTATGGATGAAAAAAAAGTTGTATATATGACTTTTGACGATGGTCCAAGCGTTCTTACTGATAAAGTTTTAGATATTCTTAAAGAAAATGAAGTTCATGCTACATTTTTTCTTATTGGTAATCAGATTAATGACAGAACAGCAGATACAGTTAAAAGAATAGCGGATGAAGGGCATCAGATTGGCGTGCATACATACTCGCATAACGCTTCTGAAATATATGCAAGCGCAGATGCCTATTATGATGATATTTTAAAGGCTGAACAGGCAATTATAAAAAGAACGGGAGTAGTTCCGCTCGTATACAGGTTTCCGTATGGCAGTAATAATTGTTACGTTATGAAATACAGGAAAAGTGTTATTAAAAAACTAAAAAATGCAGGGCTTAATTATTGTGACTGGAATGTAAGCGGGGAAGATTCCATAGGCAATCCTTCTGTATCAAAAATTATAGCTAACGTAAAATCTAATTATTCAAGGTATAACGAGCCGGTTGTGCTTCTGCATGATTCTGCAGGAAATAAAGCAACTGTTTCTGCTCTGCCTGAAATAATAAAGATGTATAAGGATGCAGGGTATGAATTTGGCACTATTAATGAAAGAAGCCGTATATATCAGTGGCGGGTCAGGTAACATATCTGCTATGCACTGCATATAATAATAACATATTATGTGCAGCCGCTTAATGTATAAGGAGAAATTATGGAATATGGTAAGCTTAGGGTATTTGTAACGACAGAGAGGGAAAGCCGTCCGATAGAAGGCGCAGTTGTCAGAATTACTAATGAAAATGAGCCTGAAAATACTATAGAGCAGACTGTAACTGACTCCAGCGGGAAAACAGCGGATATAGAGCTTATAGCGCCTCCGTTAGAATATTCAATGGAACCGGGAGCTAATAAGCCGTATGCAGAGTATACAATATATATAGAAGCGCCGGGTTATGAAACGGTAGAGATAAGCGGCGCAGAAATAATGTCGGGTGAAATTGCAATACAGAATAAAGGATTGCTTCCGACTCTTCCGCAGGAAGAAAACAGCGCTGAATTATTCGTAATTCCGGATCATACATTATGGGGAGATTATCCGCCTAAAATAATAGAGCCTGAAATAAAGCCTGTAAATGAAAGCGGAGAAATAGTTTTAAGCAGGGTTGTAATACCTGAGTATGTAGTTGTACATGATGGTCCGCCAAGTGATTCTTCGGCTGAGAATTACTATGTTGGATATAAGGATTATATTAAAAATGTTGCAAGCAGCGAGATATATGCCACATGGCCGCGTGAAACTATAATAGCAAACATACTTGCAATACAATCATTTACATTAAACAGAGTATATACAGAGTTTTACAGAAACAGAGGATATGACTTTACAATAACTTCATCAACCGCATTTGACCACAAATGGATACCTGGAAGAAATGTTTTTGAAAGCATATCTGAAGTAGTTGACAGTGTATTTACTAATTTTTTGTCAAGACCGAATGTATCGCAGCCTATACTTACGCAGTATTGCGACGGAAAACGCGTTACATGTCCGGGCGTTATGTCACAGTGGGGTTCAAAAGCTTTGGGAGACCAGGGGTATTCTGCAATTGGAATACTTCAAAACTATTATGGTAATACAATATATATTAACAGTACGGAGACTATTTCCGGAATACCATCTTCATGGCCGGGAACTGATCTTGACATAGGAAGCAGGGGAGATAAGGTAAGACAGCTTCAAAATCATCTGAATGTAATAGCAGGAGGTTACCCGCTAATACCTGTAATTGCAGCTGATGGAATATACGGTGAAGCAACTGCAAATGCAGTCAGGGTATTTCAGGGAATATTCGACCTTCCTGAGACGGGCGTGACAGATTTTCCGACATGGTATAAAATATCTGAAATATATGTTGGCGTCAGCAGAATTGCAGAATATGTATAGACTTTATATTTTCTTTGTGATAATATATATTACTAAACACAAAGGAGGTTTGATGAATGAAAACATATGGAAAGTATGTAAAACCGTACCTGTATGCTTTTATACTCGGCCCTATTCTTATGATTGTAGAGGTAGTTGGCGAAGTGGTTATGCCAAAGCTTTTACAGCTTATTATAGATAACGGAGTTAATGCAGGTGCGGGAACAGGCTATATTGTAAAAATCGGACTGCTCATGGTACTTACGGCGGTTCTGATGCTTTTAGGAGGCGTGGGAGGCGCCTATTTTGCTATTAAGGCGTCAGTTAATTTTGCGGGTGATTTGAGACAGGATGTATTTAATAAGATACAGAAATTTTCATTTGCAAATATTGAAAAGTTTTCTACAGGTTCTCTTGTAACAAGGCTCACAAATGATATAACGAATCTTCAGAATGTTGTTGCAATGGCTTTAAGAATGCTTCTTCGCGCACCTGGAATGCTTATAGGCGCTCTTATTATGGCTTTTATAATGAATGCGAGGCTTGCGCTTGTAATTCTTATCGTTATTCCGCTTCTTACTATTGCAATTGCGCTTGTTATGAAAAATGCATTTCCCAGATTCAATATAATGCAGACCAAGATTGACAGACTTAATTCGGTTGTACAGGAAAATATTACGAATGCAAGAGTAGTTAAGTCGTTTGTGCGTGAAGATTATGAAAAAAATAAGTTTTACGGCGTTAATGATGATTTAAGGAAGAACAGTATGCGTGCATTTTCACTCGTAATACTTACCCAGCCGATTATGACAATCGCAATGAACATTACGACAATAGCGATTGTATGGTTTGGCGGAAAGCAGGTTCTTGCCGGCGGTATGCCGGTCGGACAGATATCTGCATTTACAACATATACGGTACAGATTCTTATGTCGCTTATGATGGTTTCGATGATTATGATTGGCGGCTCCAGAGCTCTCGCCTCTTCAAAGCGTGTAAAGGAAGTCCTTAATACGGATGTTGATTTGAATGATGATAACGTGAGAGAAAGAATAGCAGACGGCGGCCAGGCGCCGAAGGTTAAAGAAGGAAAAATAGAATTTAAGAATGTAAGCTTCAGATATTATAAGAATAACAAAAATAATGTTTTACATAATATTAACTTTACGGCGGAACCCGGAAAGTTTATAGGCATAATCGGCTCTACAGGTTCGGGAAAAACAAGTCTTGTACAGCTTATTCCGAGGCTTTATGATACGTGTGACGGAAGCGTGCTTATTGATGGAGTAGATGTTAAGGATTATCTTCTTGACGATTTGCGTGGAAGCGTTGCAATGGTTCTTCAGAAAAATGTATTGTTCTCAGGCAGTATTGAAGACAATCTCAGATGGGGTGATGAAAATGCTTCAATAGAAGATATTAAAAGAGTAGCGGGATATGCACAGGCGGACGGATTTATTAATTCATTTACGGATGGATACAACACACATATTGAACAGGGCGGCGTAAACGTATCAGGAGGACAGAAGCAGAGACTTTGTATAGCGAGGGCTCTTCTTGCACATCCAAAGATACTTATTCTGGATGATAGTACAAGTGCTGTAGATACAGCCACTGAGGCGGCAATAAGGTCTAATTTCCTAAAAGAGATCCCTGATACAACGAAGATTATTATTGCACAGAGAATATCCTCAGTAATAGATGCGGATAAGATACTTGTAATGGATGAAGGACGTATAGTTGGCGAGGGTACGCACAGCGAATTGATTAATAACTGTGAGACATATAAAGAGATATATTATTCACAGATGGATAAGGAGGAGGCAGTATGAGAGGTCCGGGAAAATCAGGGCCGGGACGAGATAATATGAAAGAAATTTCAAAGCCCGACTCCATAAAAAGCTCAATTAAAAGATTATTTGCGTATATCAGCCATGAAAAAGCAGCGCTTTTAATAGTTGTTATATGCGTAATATTAAGCTCGGCAACAACGCTTATAGGTTCTTACCTTCTAAGACCTATTGTCAATACGCTTTCCGAAGATTTTATGAATATAGTAAAGCTTGGCAATACAGAGCAGTATAACGAAGCGTTTGGACTATGTGTTTCGCATCTTGCTGCCGGAATTTTAAAGATGGTTATAGTATATGCAGTAGGAGTGATTGCAACATATACTCAGGCGCGGATTATGATAGGTATTTCTCAGAAAGCGATTCGTAATATAAGAAGCGACTTGTTTAATAAAATACAGTCGCTGCCGATAAGGTTTTTTGATGAAAGAAATACTGGTGAGATAATGAGCCGTTTTACCAACGATATAGATTCTGTCGGTGAGATGCTCAATAATTCGATAACCCAGCTTATCAGCGGTACGATTACAATTGTAGGAACACTGGCTCTTATGATATATACGAACTGGATTCTTACAATTATTACTGTTATTTTTATACCTCTGATGCTTAAAGCAGGAGCTACTATAGCAAAGAGAAGCAGAAAGTTTTTCAGGGCGCAGCAGGCGGCGCTGGGCGCGCTTAACGGTTATATAGAAGAGACAGTAACCGGACAAAAGGTGGTAAAAGTATTTTGTCATGAGAAAAAGGCTGTTGAGGAATTTGGCGCTCTTAATACCGACCTTAGAAATAAGCAGATTAAGGCGCAGTTCTTTGGAAGTATTATGGGTCCTGTAATGGGTAATTTAAGCCAGATAAGCTATGCTGTAGTGGGAGCTGTCGGCGGTATACTCTGCTTTGTCAGTAATTTTGATATCGGCGGAGTTACGGTATTTGCTAATTTTTCCAGACAGTTTTCAAGACCTATTAACGAGCTTTCAATGCAGATAAATACTATATTCTCAGCGCTTGCAGGTGCAGAGAGGGTGTTTTCAGTTCTTGATTTGGACCCTGAAAAAGCAGACGTTTATGATGCGATTGATATGAATGATAAGGATATAAAAGGAACGGTTGTATTTGATAATGTTACATTCGGATATAATCCGGGCAAGACTGTTCTTAAAAATCTTTCATTATATGCAAAGCCGGGACAGAAGATAGCGTTTGTAGGTTCGACTGGAGCGGGTAAAACTACTATTACTAATCTTCTTAACAGATTCTATGATATTGAAGAAGGTACTATATCTATAGACGGACATGATATTAACGATTATTCGAGAAATTCGTTAAGGCAGAATATAGCTATGGTTCTTCAGGATACGCATTTGTTTACAGGTACTGTAAGAGAGAATATCAGGTACGGAAGACTTGATGCGACTGACGAAGAGGTTGAGGCGGCTGCAAGGACTGCAAGCGCACATTCTTTCATTATGCGATTGGAAAATGGTTATGATACAATGATTGAAGGTGACGGTGATAATTTAAGCCAGGGTCAGAGGCAGCTTCTTAATATAGCAAGAGCGGCAATCTCAAAAGCACCTATACTTGTTCTTGACGAGGCAACTTCATCTGTCGATACGAGGACAGAGAAGCATATCGAGCATGGAATGGACAGACTTATGAAGAGCAGAACAACATTTGTTATTGCACACAGACTGTCTACAGTACGTAATGCCAATGCTATTATGGTTCTTGAAAATGGGGAAATTATTGAAAGAGGGACGCATGAAGAGCTTCTTTCCAAAAAGGGAAGGTATTATAAGCTTTATACAGGAATGTTAGAGCTTGATTAACCGAAAAGGAGAAATATAATGATAAGATTCAGCGTTAAAAAACCTTATATTACAGTAGTGGCGGTTATTATCGTACTTGTTTTAGGTGCGGTAAGTATGAGTAAAATGAAGACAGACCTATTGCCGGAGATAGGGCTTCCGTATCTTATGGTTATTACAACTGAACCGGGCGCAAGTCCGGAAAAGGTACAGGAAGACGTAACAAAGCCTATTGAAAGTGCGGTTGGTAAAATAAGCGGAGTAAAGGATGTTGTAAGCAACTCTGCTGAGAATTACAGTCTGGTGATGCTTGAATTTGCCAGCAATACCAACATGGATTCGGCAATGGTAAAGGTATCCTCTGCCCTTAACATGGTAACTCTTCCTGACATATGCGGTTCGCCTAATATTATGGAAATAAGCATGGATATGATGGCGACAATGTACGCAACAGTAAGCTATGAGGGTAAAGATATAACTGAGCTTACGAAGTTTACTGATGAAATTGCCGTGCCTTATTTTCAAAGACAGGAGGGAGTTGCAAGTATTACTCAAATCGGTTCTGTTAATGAAACGATGGAGGTAAGGCTTAACGAAGATAAAATAAACGACCTGAATGAAGAACTGCTTTTGTACACTAACGATAAGCTTTCCGATGCAAAAAAAGATATTACAAAGGCTAAAAATAAGCTTGAAAAAGCAGACGCAAAGCTTTCTGACAGCAGCGACAGTCTTAATAAAAAGCAGGAAGACACCAACGACGAGCTTACGGAAGTTTTAAGCAAACTGGATGATGCAAAAGCAACGAAAGCCGCTTATGAAGCGTCTCTTGCAAGCCTTAACGCAGGTAAAAGTGCGCTTGAGGGTGAGAAAAAAGCATATCAGGACAATAAAATAGAAGACAGTTATAAGTCGCTTGACGGAATGTTTGCAGGCTTTACTCAAACGCTTGGCAATGCCGCGTCTATGGCAGATATAGAGATTCCAAAGGATATTAAGGACGCCGTAGATAACCCGGACAAACTTGCCGCATTTACTGACTGGATGGGCTCGCTTGGATATGGAGAGCAGGTTTCGGCGCTTTCGTATGATACTTTAAAGAGCGTATATGATATTGTAAATGTAAGGATTCCGCAGATTGATACTGAGCTTGTCAATCTTGCAATTGAGATAAAAACGCTTGAAGCCGTTAACGAGACGCTTTTGGGGCAGATGAAAGACCTTGAAAGTAATTATAAGAAGGCGATGTCAGGAGCGTTGTCCGCAACTTCCGGATTTGCATCGGCTGGCTCGCAGATAGAATCAGGAAAGACAAGTATTAAGGATGCTAAAAAAGAGCTTGATGAAGCTGAAAAGACATTTAAAAAATCTAAGAAAGCAGCGCTTGAGAACGCCAATCTTGACGAACTGTTATCGCTTGAAGCTCTTTCGGGTCTTATATATGCGCAGAATTTCTCTATGCCCGCCGGTTATATAGATGATAAAGAGGATAATCAATGGCTTCTTAAAGTCGGTAATGCATACGAAAGTCTTGACGATATTAAAAATATGGTTTTATGTAAGGTTCAAGGCATTGGCAGCATAAGGCTTAAGGACGTGTCTGACGTAACGATTGTCAATAATGCAGACAGCGTATATGCAAAGTATAATAAAGACGATACGGTTCTGCTTGCGATATTTAAGGCAAGTACGGCAAATACAAGCGAAGTATCAGACAATTGCCGTGATGCTATCGATTATCTTGAGGAAAAATATCCGGGTGTAAGTATTGTGCCGTTTTCAGACCAGTCTACGTATATTTCAATGTTTTTGGACAGCGTATTGTACAGTATGCTTATAGGCGCTGCGCTTGCAATTATTGTGCTTGCATTGTTTTTAAAGAGCGTACGCCCTACTATTATCGTTGCATTCAGTATACCTTTCAGTGTTCTGTTTGCAATTATAATTATGTATTTTACAGGAATTAATATTAATGTTATGTCACTTGCGGGACTGGCTCTTGCAATAGGAATGCTTGTGGATAATTCTATCGTAGTTATAGAGAATATATTCCGTTTAAGAAGTAAAGGAGTTGCGCCGGCAAGGGCGGCTGTTCAGGGTGCAAAGCAGGTGTCGTCTGCTATTATCGCATCTACGGTAACAACAATATGCGTATTCCTTCCTATGGTATTTACAACCGGACTGGTACGCGACCTTATGATACCGTTTGCATTTACGATAACCTATACGCTTACGGCGTCTCTTATCGTCGCTCTGACTATTGTTCCTACAATGGCTTCCGTTGCGCTTAAGAAGATAAAGCACAAAAAGCAGCCAATATATGAAAAGGTGCAGAATGGTTATGCAAAGATACTTAAGTGGTGCCTGAAATATAAGATTGTGGCTCTTCTTACAGCCGTAGTACTTTTGATATTCAGTATTGTTACTGTATTCCGTATGGGAATCGTTATGATACCTGAAATGTCGTCTGATACGATTAATATAATGGCAGAGATGCCTGACGATACGGATAAAGAAACTGCGGTATCGCTTGCAGATGAGATTATTGACTCAGTGATTTCAGTTGAAGGCGTTAAAGAAATGTGCGCTATGGATAATATGGGAATGACCAATATGGTTGTCGGAGGCGCTGTTTCGGCAGAATCAGAAAGTTCGTTTTCGGGATTTATTTATTATATAATACCTGATGAAGATGTTAATACTGTTGATGAGATGAGTACGCTTGTTAATAATATAAAAAGCGCAGTTAAAGATATTAAATGTGATATAACTGTCGGCTCGGATGAGGCCACATCTGAACTTATGGCGTCGGGTCTTTCGGTAAATATATATGGTGAAGATACAGATACGCTTATAAGTATAAGTAATGATATCATGGATATTATGGAAGGTATTGACGGCGTTACTAACGTTACAAATGGTCTTGAAGACGTCGACAAAACAATTCACCTTGTAATAGACAAAGATAAGGCTGCTAAGAAGGGGCTTACAGTTGCACAGATATATAGTGAAATAAGCGAAAAGATTACTACTGAAAAAACGGCAGATACAGTATCTATTGACGGAGAAAAGATGAATATCGACATAATTGACGAGACAGATACGCTTAATTATGATAATCTGATGGATTTGGAGATTGAAGCTTCCGTGCGCGACGATAATGGAGAAGAAAAAACTAAGACATATAAGCTGTCCGATTTTGCAGAGACAGAAATGGTTGACAGCGCGTCGGTAATACAACGAGAAAATCAGACGCAGTATATGACTGTTTCATCAGAGATGGAAAAGGGCGTCAATGCAACTTTAGCGTCAAGAGAGCTTGAACCGCTTATTAAGGAATATGAAGCGCCTGAGGGATACAGCGTTGAGATTACCGGGGAGTCTGAAGAGGTTGCCGAGATGTTAAATCAGATGCTTCTTGCAATACTGCTTGGCTTCCTGCTTATATATCTTGTTATGGTAGCGCAGTTCCAAAGCCTTTTGTCGCCGTTTATCGTTATATTTACAATACCGCTTGCATTTACAGGAGGGTTTATTGGACTTCTGATATTTGGCGAGGAAATAAGCGCAATGGCTCTTATGGGATTCATGGTGCTTATGGGAACGGTAGTTAATAATGGTATTGTATTTGTTGATTATACGAATCAGTTAAGAATTCAGGGACTTGATAAGAGAAATGCGCTGATTGCGACAGGAAAGACCCGATTGAGGCCTATTATTATGACTGCGCTCACTACAGTTCTTGCAATGAGCAATATGGTATTTTCAAATGACACCGGTTCAGTAATGGCAAAGGGAATGGCGATAGTTATATCGGGAGGACTGATTTATTCAACAATTATGACGCTCCTTATAGTTCCGATTATGTACGACCTGCTGTACAGAAAGCAGCCTAAGGTAATTGATGTCGGTGATGATTTGGATGATGTTCTTAATGACGCCGAAGATTATATGATAAACGAGAGGTAAATATGTCTGAATATACGGTTAAACCGCTTACAACAAAAGATATAAGGGTACATGTGCCAGGGTCAAAAAGCATAACCAACAGGGCGCTTATGATTGCTTCGCTTTCAGAAGGGACATCGTATATTAACGGCATACAGACAAGCAAGGATTCAAGGTATTTTATAGAATGCCTGATTAATCTTGGTTTTTTTGTAGATGTAAAAGATGATAATGTTATTGTTAAAGGTGCGGGCGGCAGGATTCCTGAAAAAAAGGCTGAAATATATGTGGGTTCTGCCGGCACTGCGGCAAGATTTCTTACAGCAATGCTTGCTTTTTCTGACGGAGAATATACGATAAACGCCTCTGAGCAGATGAAGAGCAGACCGATGAAGGAATTGATTTCAGCGCTTATGGACGCTGGGGCAGAGTTCATATTTCATGAGAAAGAATACGCACTGCCGTTTACGGTAAAAGGCGCGATGTCTGCATGCGAAAAAGACGAACTGCACTTTGATATTAACATAGACAAAAGCAGTCAGTTTTTAAGCGCGATTCTTATGGCGGCTCCTATGACAAAAAAGAAAATAACTATAACTCTGACAGGCAAAAGAACAGCAAAATCATATGTACGCATCACCGAGAAGGTTATGGAATCGTTCGGTGTGAAGGTATTGCATAATTCAGATGATGAGTATATAATTGGAAAAAATTTATTTTATAAGGCGCGGGCATACAGATGTGAACCAGATGTGTCGGCAGCTTGTTATTTTTATGCGATGGCGGCTGTGTGTAATGTTACGGGAGCAGTTTTTGGCGTTCATATGGATAGTATGCAGGGCGACGCGGCGTTTCTTTTAGTACTTCGTGATATGGGATGTACTGTCAGTGATACGGATTACGGAGTTATGGTATCAGGACCCAAGCTTCTTAAAGGCGTAGAAGTTGATATGAGTGATTTTTCTGATCAGGCTTTAACGCTTGCCGCGATAGCGCCGTTTACTGATACGGGCGTTACTATAAGAGGTATAGGCCATATAAGAAATCAAGAGTCGGACAGAATACAGGCTATGTACAACGAGCTGACAAAAATGGGTATCGAATGTACGCAGTATGATGATGGAATAAGAATTATGCCGGGTACGGTAAAGCCATGTCTTGTCGATACATATAATGACCACAGAGTTGCAATGGCATTTTCGCTGTGTGGTCTTAAAGCACCGGGAATGCGTATAGATAACCCGGAGTGCTGCAGCAAAACATTTACAGAATATTTTGATATACTTGACGGGCTTTGTTCATAGAATACAGGAGGTTGTTATGAAAAGAATACAGGACATTATTGAAGAACAGGTAAAGAGTGCGTTTGCAGACGCCGGATATGACGCCGGGTACGGAAAGGTCGGGATTTCCAACAGGCCCGATTTGTGCCAGTATCAATGTAACGGCGCAATGGCGGCGGCAAAGAAGTACCATAAAGCGCCGTTTGTGATTGCCGACGAGGTTGCAGCTGCGCTTAATGGCAATGTGATGTTTGAAAAAATCGAGTCGGTAAAGCCGGGATTTATTAATATAATAATCAATCCTTCATTTCTTTCTGAGTATGTAAATGAGATGAAGGAGGCTGATAAATTTGGCCTTAATCCTCCTGAAAAAGTACAGAAGATTGTTATTGATTATGGCGGACCTAACGTTGCAAAGCCTCTTCATGTCGGACATCTGCGCGCGGCAATTATTGGTGAGAGCATTAAGAGAATCGCACGATTCGCAGGACATGATGTTATCGGAGACGTTCATCTTGGCGACTGGGGTCTTCAGATTGGACTTATTATTACTGAGCTTAGTAAAAGAAAACCTGAATTAGTATATTTTGATGAATCCTATGAAGGCGAGTATCCAGACATGCCTCCTTTTGATATGAACGAGCTGGAAGAAATATATCCTTATGCAAGCGGATATTCAAAAGAAAATCCTGAATATCTTAAAGAAGCACAGCAGGCTACGGCTGACTTTCAGAATGGAAAACGTGGATACCGCGCTTTGTGGCAGCATATAATCAATGTTTCGGTAGCTGATATTAAGAAGAATTATGAAAGACTTAATGTAGAATTTGATTTGTGGAAAAAAGAAAGCGACGCACAGTGTTATATAGCCGATATGATTCAGATGATGAAGGATAAGGGTTATGCACATGAAAGCGACGGAGCTTTAGTTGTTGATGTTAAAGAGGACAGCGATACGAAAGAGATTCCGCCATGCATTATCATGAAGTCAAACGGCGCTACCAATTATGATACTACAGACCTTGCAACTATCATTGAGCGAATAAAGCTGTTTAATGCAGAAAGAATAATTTACGTCGTTGACAAGAGGCAGTCGCTTCATTTTGAGCAGATATTCAGGTGTGCAAGAAAGACCGGGCTTGTAAATGATGATACAGACCTTGTATTCGTAGGCTTCGGTACTATGAACGGCAAGGACGGAAAGCCGTTCAAAACAAGAGACGGCGGAGTTTTAAGGCTTGAGAGGCTTATTGATGAAATAAACGGCGCGGTATATGACAGGATAGTACAGAAC
Organism: uncultured Lachnospiraceae bacterium; assembly: GCA_902493385.1. Classification (GTDB taxonomy): domain Bacteria; phylum Bacillota; class Clostridia; order Lachnospirales; family Lachnospiraceae; genus V9D3004. Next base: position 159,129 of record CABUPO010000003.1, on the reverse strand, counting down.
AGGCAGATGCCAGAAGATGAAGCAAGGCAGATTGCAGCAACGGTCGGACTTGCCGCGCTCAAGTATGGAGATTTGTCTAATCAGGCGTCAAAGGATTATGTATTTGACGTGGACAGGTTTACATCCTTTGAAGGCAATACCGGACCATATATACTGTATTCAATTGTACGTATCAAATCTGTTCTTGCAAAATATGCAGATATGGGAGGAAGCTTAGATAACAAAAAGAAAATTCTTCCGGCGCAGAATAAGAGCGAGACAGACGTAATGCTGTGTCTTGTAAAATTTACCGACTGTATCATGCAGGCATACAGGGAGAACGCGCCTCACAAAATATGCCAGTATATTTATGAATTGTCGGATGCCTTTAATACATTTTACCATGAAAACAAAATCCTTGCGTGCGAGGATGAAGAAAGAAAGGAATCATATATAGCGCTTCTTTCTCTTGTTAAGGACATACTTACACAGTGTATCGATTTGCTTGGATTTGATGCGCCCGAAAAAATGTAATGAAATGGAGCTGGTGTTATGTACAGAGATATAGATAGTTTGATTATATATCGTAAAAGCGCCCTGCAGGAAATACTTAAAGAGATGCGGGATATATTTTATGAATTTGATAATAAGGAGTATGATAAGGATAAGCTTACAGGCAGAATATATACTCAGATTAATAATCTTCTGGATGTTGCGACCGATTATGGTTTTGACGGAAATCTGTGGAAGAATTATATTGCGTATGTGCTTTGTATAAGCGAGAATCCATTTACAATTACATGCGAGAAAGCAGAAGCCCAAACCGGAACAGTCAATGATTTTGTGAAAGAGGACCTTGTGCATTTTTATAATATACTTAATTATGATTTTTCGGAAATCGAAGATGAGCTTGGAATTGACTGCTTTAGCCGCATTACGCATTATAAGTCGCTTATAAAGCCGGAAAGAAGATTTAACAAGAGCGTGAGCGATAAGGTGAAGCTTCTTGCAAACGAGCTTTCGGGAACGCTTACGGCAGAAGAGCTTTATACCTTTGTGACGGATTTCTACAGGGAATATGGCGTAGGCCTTTTAGGCCTTAATAAGGCTTTCCGTATTAAAAATATTAATAATCAGGTGACGCTTGCGCCGATAACCAATACGTCAGATGTTGTTTTATCGGATATTATCGGATATGAGACGCAGAAGAAAAAGCTTATTGATAATACGGAGGCGTTTGTAGCCGGAAGACGTGCCAATAATGTTCTTTTATGTGGAGACAGCGGTACCGGAAAGTCTACAAGCATTAAAGCAATTCTTAACCAGTATTATCCGATGGGGCTTCGTATGATTGAGATATATAAGCATCAGTTTAAGGATTTGTCTGCCGTCATAGAAATGATAAAGGACAGAAATTACAGATTTATTATATATATGGACGACCTTTCATTTGAAGAATTTGAGATTGAATACAAATATCTTAAAGCTATAATCGAAGGAGGGCTTGAGTCAAAGCCTGATAACGTTCTTATATACGCCACATCCAACAGACGTCATCTTATAAAAGAGACATGGAAAGACCGTTCGGATATGGATGATGAGCTTCATGTAAGCGATACCATGCAGGAAAAGCTGTCGCTTGCATCAAGGTTTGGACTTACAATATATTATGGAAGGCCTGCAAAGAAGGAATTTGATGATATTGTAAGGGGAATAGCAAAAAAACATCCTGAGCTTGGCCTTAGCGAGGAGGAGCTGCTACTTGAAGCAAACAAATGGAGCTTAGCTAACGGCGGATTCTCAGGACGTGTTGCAGAACAGATGATTATATCAAAGCTGTGACGTCATCATATTTCTGATTCTAACTGCGATACTGTCAATCAGTTCTATATACTGGTTTTCAGTATCGCATATTTTTATTCCACGAAAATATTCCGAAGCGTATACAGCCTGTGCGACAAGCATTTCAAGGCCGCATACGGACGTCATGTTCAATTCCCCCGCCTGTTTGAGAAGCTTTGTCTCAAGAGGATTATATATAAGGTCGATAACAGCCTTACATGATGTGTAAGGGGTAATATCCATAGGAGTGGAGTCTGTCGACGGATACATTCCAACGGGTGTTGTATTGACTATAACTGAAGCGTCAGTATGGTTTTTAAGGCATTCCTCATATGTAACGCATCCTGAGGCTTCTTTATAGTATACGGTAATAATATCTGAAGCAGAAAGCTTTTTCAGTACGGCTGTTACGGCTTTTGCAGCGCCGCCTTTTCCAAGAACCAAAACTTTATTTCCTGTTATCTTAATATTATGCTTTTTAATCATATATAAAAATCCGGCAAAATCTGTGTTATGTCCAATATATTTTCCGTTTTCATTTACTATTGTATTGACGGCGCCTATAGCGCGTGCATTATCGTCAAGTCCGTCAAGATAAGGGATAACCTTTTCTTTATACGGAATGGTAACATTAATTGCAGTAAATGGTTTCCGGCTCATAAATGAATCAAAATCTTTTTCTGCAACAGGGTGTATTTCATATATGTAATCTGCGATGCTTTCGTGTATTTCTTTAGAATAGCTGTGAGTCAGCTTCTCGCCTATAAGTCCGTATTTCATATAATGTATCTCCAATCCTTTTTGTAATAATCATGCTGATTTCTGATAAACCGCCCTTTATATTTTACAGCCTGATTCATTTATATGCAAGTAGTCATATATTTTTGTATCAATCATATATTAGAGTATCGGAGGAAAGTATATGGACAAACTTGAAGAGATTTTAAGGATTCTTGGAAAAAATATAAGGAGCATAATTACAAAAGCAGACATTGATATAACAAGGCTTTCAGAAATAAGGCTGAGAAGCTTTATGCCGCTTATTATAAGATATGACGGAACAGACCTGTTTATTACACCGGAGGGAAGGCCTGATATGCAGGAAAAAAATGCATACAGAGTTTCGCCTGAAGATATAAAGGAAACATTTGTTTTTTTAAGTGATTTTTCCGTATATGCATTTGAGGAGGAAATGAAATGCGGATATATTACAATAGCCGGAGGGCACAGAGTAGGAATAGCCGGAAAAGCGGTTGTTTCAGAAGGGAAAATAAAGAATATGCGCTATATTTCATTTATTAATATAAGAGTTGCACATGAATGTATTGGCTGTGCAGAACATATGATGAGCTTCGTTGCGCCGTATGGCAATGCATTAAATACTCTTATTGTTTCTGAGCCAGGAGGCGGAAAGACAACTCTGCTGCGTGATATTATAAGGCTGCTTTCATCAGGATATGAAGGTTATCAGGGAAAAAATGTCGGAGTTGTGGACGAGCGTTCAGAAATATGCGCGTGTTATCACGGTATTCCGCAAAATAACGTGGGTATAAGAACAGACGTTATAGACGCATGCCCGAAAGCAGACGGAATAATGATGCTTGTAAGGTCCATGTCTCCTGAAATAATTGCTGTTGATGAGATAGGAACGGATAAGGATATGAAGGCCGTGCTCTATTCAATGACATGTGGCTGCAAGGTTATTGCAACTATACATGGAAGCGGTATCGAGGATATTAATAAGGGATTTTATATTGAAAATGCATTTGACAGAATAGTTGTGCTTAACAGGAACAAAGCAGATAAGAGAACTGCTGTGATATATGACAAAGAAAGGAGCGTGATAGGGAATGTATCTTAAAATATGCGGAAGCATCATGATAATTGCCGCAAGCGCATTTATCGGATATATGTACGGTGAACGGACAAAAAGAGAGATTGATATTATGAAGTCTCTGTTAAGATGTATAAAGACTATAGAATCTGAAATAAGATATGCCGGCACGCCCGTTAAAGAAATATTCAGGTTAATTGCGGGCACAGGCGAGTTATGGAGTGATTTTTTTGGCGGTGTGTCAGATAAACTGAATGATAACGGGCATGAGAGAGTGACCGTTATATGGGACGACGTTCTTTCCGGCAATACGGTTTCACGTAATATGGGAAGCTGCGACAGACGGGAGTTCGTCCGGTTTTTTGGCGGGCTTGGGAAAAGCGATATGGAAAGCGAGCTTGGAAGAATAAAGCTATATACGGAATATATACGGGGAAGGATTGAGGCTCTTTCAAAGGAGGAAGCAGATAAAGTAAAGCTTTTTAGGGTTTTGGGCGTAACAGCAGGTTTATTTATAACAATACTTATTCTATGAGGTTAAAAAAATATGGGAGTAAGCTTAATATTCAAAATTGCGGCGGTCGGCATTCTTGTGTCTGTGTTAAGCCAGGTGTTAAAGCATTCCGGACGTGAGGAGCAGGCGTTTATTACGAGCCTTGCAGGACTTGTTTTAGTGCTTTTCTGGATAGTGCCGTATATAGCGGAATTGTTTGAAACGATTGAGGAGCTGTTTTCATTATGATTAAAGTAGGCATTATCGGTATCATTACAGTGCTGGCAGCTGTATTTTTAAAGGGTGTAAAAGCTGAATATGGGGTATGTGCGGGTATATGCGGAAGTATAATTCTTGTATACATAGCAGTCACGAAATTTTCGGGAATTATAGATATTATATCAGGTTTCAAAAGATATATAGACGCGGATTCCGGGTATGTGCTTATACTTGTAAAAATGCTCGGCATTGCATTTACGGCAGAGTTTTCCTCAAACCTTTGCAAGGACGTCGGTTATTCGTCGGTTGCCGCACAGATTGAGCTTATCGGAAAGCTAAGCATTCTCCTTATAAGCGCTCCGATTGTCGAGGCGCTGCTTGATACAGTATTTACATTTATTGGGTAAAGAGGGAAAAAGATTGGATAATTACGATGTAGATTTCAGCGGCATTGACAGGGTAATGGATGAAATATTAGGTAACGGCGACAGCTTTGAGGATTACATAGATCTGCTTACAGAGGGAGGAACGCCGATATCATTTGAAAAAATATTTACCGTAATAAAAGACGTATTAACCGGAGAACTTGGCGCTGTAAAAGAGCTGTTTGTACAAATTATGGCGATAGTTATTATTGCGTCCATATTTATTAATCTGTCAAAAACATTAAAGAGCAGGCAGGTTTCGGAAACCGGGTTTTATGTTGCATATATGCTTTTATTCATGCTTATTACGGTGACATTTTCAAAGCTTCAGGATATAGCGTTTGAAAGCATGAACAATCTGCTGTCGTTTATGGAAGCGCTGGTGCCGACATTTTTTGTAACTGTTACATATGTTTCGGGAAGCAGTACGGCTGTAATTTTTTATCAGACCGCGCTTGTTATAATAAGTCTTGCGGAGGCGCTTCTTTTAAAAATATTTCTTCCGGCAATCAATATATATTTTGTTTTTTCCATGTTAAATCCGATATTTGGTGAGGACATGTTCTCAAAGCTTATTGAACTTATAGAAAAGCTGATAATGTGGGGACTAAAGATGATATTTGCACTGGTGGCGGGAGTAACGGTTATACAGGGTATGATTATTCCGGCGGCAGGAAACGTAAAACGTACGATACTTGGAAGGGCGCTGTCGTCAGTTCCGGGAGCGGGCAACACGATGGGCCAGATGTTTGAATCAGTATACGGGGCGGCAAACCTTATAAAAAATGCAGTCGGAACGGCTGGACTTATAGTTATAGTTTCGATATGCGCGGCGCCGGTAATAAGGCTTTTTGTGTATTCGATTGTTATACAGGCCGGAGCGGCTGTCGCGCAGCCCGCATCAAATGATAAAAGATTAATTAATTGTATGTCGATGGCTTCTAAGGCATTCAGGCTGCTTTTGTCGATTCTTGCAATGACCGCCGTACTGTTTATGCTGACAATAGCAATTGTAGTTATGTCGACTACACCGTTATAAAGGAGGCAATATGGACGCACTTAATGACGCTATGAAAAGTATAAGCGTATTTATTATACTGACTACGCTGATTAATAATCTTCTTACAGAAAGCACATACAGAAAATATATACGTTTTTTTACGGGAATGGTGTTAATGGCAATCATTATTAATCCTGTGGTAAAGCTTATTTCGTCAGGAGAAAGTCTGTTTGATGAAATAAGAGTAAACGAAATGATAATAAAAAGCGATGAACTAAAGGACGGGCTTAGGCTGTATGAGGAGGACGCGGGAGAAATTATTGAAGAACAGTATAATGAAATAACAGGAGAAATTATCGCCGATATTGCAGACAGAGAAGGACTTGTTATGTCCGAATATAAAGTAGATATAGATACTGATGCAAAATCTGATACGTGCGGCGAAGTTGAACATATCTATGTTAAAGCATATATGTCCGATACGCCTGATATAAATGATATAAAGATAGACGGTGAAGGAAAGATACATAATAATTCATTAAACTTAAGAAGCGATAATTTAAGAAAGGCTATTGCAGAAAGGCTTGCGGTAGATGAGGAAAAGATTGAGGCAGATATTTATCCGTGAGGTGGTTCATATATGAAGATAAACGATATAAGCAAAAAAATTATAGACAGTCTGGGCATACCAAAGCTTTTGCTTGTGCTTGCGGCAGGAGTCGTACTTATAGTCCTGTCATGGGGAGACATGTCTCCGCGAAAGAAAGAAACGCCTAAGGATGAGGATGTTATTGTGAATGAAGTTTCCGATACGGAGGATGAATATACAAAGAAGATTGCAAAGCAGTTTGAAAACGTGCTTGCGAATGTAAGCGGCGTCGGCAGGGTAAAGGTTATGATTACTCTTGACACATCATCAGAAAAGGTTACGCTTTCAGACCCTGTATATAAAAATGATTCGGTAAATGAAACCGAATCCGACGGAAGCGTGCGCAGCCAGAGTAGCAGCGAGAGCAGCCCGCAGACGGTTTTTTCGGAAAAAGACGATACACGAGACCCATATGTCGTAAAAGAAATAGAGCCTGTTATAAAAGGCGTGCTTGTGGTATGTGAAGGTGGTGATAATGATTCGGTAAAAAAAGAAATTACGTCTGCCGCAGAGGTATTATTTGGCCTTGAGTCTCATAAGATTAAAGTAATGAAACTCGAATATTAATTGTAGGAGGATAAGCGTTGAAAAAAATCTTTGGAAAAAATCAGGTGATTATATCAGCTCTTGCAATAATGATTGCTGTAGCCGGATATTTATCTATTACTCAGGATAAGACTCAAAAGACAGCTAATATTACAAATGACGGTGAAAGTGCGGAAAATGATGCGATATTCGATATTTCGGATGAGGATACTAATAACAGCGACAGCTATGAGCTCACGGATACGGGTGATATAATACAAAAAGCTCTGGCAACGGATGCGCCTTCTGATAATGCGACCGCAGAGCCTGTTTCAGGACCGGCAGAAAACAGCTCCGGACAGGAGCCTTCCGCTACGGCAGAGCCTGTTAAAACGTCGGATGCTTCCGAAACGTCTCAAAATGTAGGAGAAGCCGTTTTGGTCTCAAGTACAATCGGCTCCGAATATTTTGATTCTGCAAAGCTTCAGAGAGAGCAGACCCGTTCTAAAAACAAGGAAATTCTTATGGAGCTTATTAACAGTGCGGTTGCAACCGACGCCCAAAAGGAGCAGGCAGTGACAGAGGTAATTAACCTTACGTCAGATTCCGAAAAGGAAAACGCAGCGGAAGCCATGCTTGAAGCAAAGGGCTTTGGAGAGTGTATGGTAAGTATAGTAGACGGCAGCGTAGACGTTATTGTAAACGCCAATAATATTACGGATAAAGAGATTGCACAGATTGAGGATATCGTAAAGAGAAAGACAGACGCCAAAGCTTCTGATATTGTTATTACTCCGGTTGGAGTAAGCGGCGAAGAACAATAATTATAAAAATTGTTTTCAAATTAGATGTTTTTTGGTATAATAACCATTATTGACATTATGTGAATTATAAGGAGGTCATTTTGGTTATGAAAGAACAGGATGTAAAGCAGGTATATAAGACACTCCAGTTAGAGAAAGACGGATTTGGCGAAGTACAGATTTCAGGAGAAGTTGTTGCAAGCATTGCCGGTCTCGCTGCGCTTGAGGTGAATGGAATACAGTCCACAATAGGTTCAATGGCAACGGAGCTTGCAGGGAGATTAGGCGTCAGGAATTTTGGAAAAGGCGTCAAAGCGTATATTGAAGACGAAGAAGTAACGGTAGATATGAATGTTAATATGAAGTACGGATATAACATTCTGAAAACATGCAGTCAGGTACAGGAAAAGGTTAAGCAGGCTGTTGAAAGTATGACCGGTCTTTCTGTAAAGCATGTTAATATTTATATTTCAGGTGTAGCAGTAGATAAAGAATAAATTTATAACTGCCGCAGACGGCAGATAAAACATCAGGACTCGCAAAAGCGGGTCTTTGATATGTTTGCGGCAGTCCTTTACTGAAAGGGAATTAATAATATGACTAGAAGAGAAGTAAGAAAGCATCTGTTCTGTATTTTGTTTGAATCAGGTTTTTACAGTGAAGAAGAGCGTGACGCCCAATATGAATTATACTGGGAGCAGCAGGAGTGCGAACCTTCCAAAGAAGAATATGATGAGATATATAATAAGTGGGAGGCTATATTAGAAAAGCTTCCACAGATAGACGAATTAATTGAAAAAAATTCAAAAGGCTGGAAGATTAACAGAATAGGCGGTGCAGATATTAATATACTTAGAATAGCCGTATATGAGATTAATTGGGATGATGATGTTCCGTTAAGGGTTGCCATTAATGAAGCCGTTGAGCTGGCAAAGGTATATGGAACGGAACATTCTCCGGGATTTATTAACGGAATCCTTGCTAATATTGTTAAGTTGAATGAGGAAGGCTGATTTATGGAGCAGATATATACTGTCTCTCAGGTAAACAGTTATATAAAAAGCATTATTGCGCGTGATTACGCGCTGGGCAGTATTATAATCAGGGGAGAGATATCTAATTGTAAATATCATTCTTCAGGTCATATATATTTCACGCTTAAGGATGCGGGCAGCAGAATTGCCTGCGTAATGTTTGCGGGCAGCAAAAGAGGCCTGACATTTACGCTGGAAGACGGTATGAGCGTTGTAGCTTTTGGTTCCATAGGCGTATACGAGCGTGACGGTAAGTACCAGCTTTATGTGAACAATATAGAAAAAGACGGCGTCGGAATATTATATGACAGACTTGAAAAGTTGAAAGAAAAGCTCTCTAAGGAAGGGCTTTTTAATGATACCCATAAAAAGCCTGTGCCGTTTTATTCGGACACCGTAGGTATTGTTACGGCGGCTACGGGCGCGGCGGTTAGGGATATTGTTAATATAGCCAAAAGGCGCAATCCATACGTAAAGCTTATTCTGTATCCGGTGCATGTGCAGGGTGTGACGGCGGCAGAAGAGATAGCCCATGCGATTAAAGAGCTTGATAAGCTTTCGCCTGATGTTATTATTGCAGGTCGTGGAGGCGGCTCGTTTGAGGATTTGTTTGCGTTTAATGAAGAGGCTGTTGTAAGAGCTGTATATGAATGCAGGACTCCTATAATTTCTGCAGTAGGACATGAGGTGGATACGGCGCTTTCAGACCTTGCGGCGGACCTTCGCGCGCCTACTCCTTCGGCGGCGGCGGAGCTTGCAGTGTGTGAAATAGGGAATGTGTTTGATAAGATAGACGATTATAAAAGAACTCTTACAAGGCTTATGGAGAAAAAACTTGACTTTTCGCGCAGTAAGCTTGAATTTTACGAGACGCATATGAAGTATCACAGGCCTGATGAGATGTTAAAACAGAAGAGACAGTTTGTGTCTGATATGTGGGACAAGCTGGACGGCATTATTTATCTGGCGCTTGAGAGAAGAAAAACCAGGCTTGTAACGCTTTCAGATAAGCTTAATATGCTGTCGCCGCTCAACAGGCTTTCGGGCGGATATGCGTATGTTGCCGATAAAAACGGCGCGCCGATTAAAAGTGTTTCACAGATTAACTGCGGCGATGATGTTGTTATTAACATTTCTGACGGTAAGATCAGCGCTAACGTATACGAAGTAAAGGATGGAAAATGATATGGCAAAGCTTGAAGATGATTTTAAAAAACTTGAAGAGATTATTGAGCGCATGGAACATGAAGATTTGTCGCTTGAAGATTCGTTTAAGGCATATGAAGAGGGAATGCGTATCGTACTTAGCTGCAATGAACAGATAGATAAAGTTGAAAAGCAGCTTATAATACTCAATGAAAAGAATCAGGAGACAGAAAATGAGTAACAGAAACGATTATATTGAAAAAGTAATATGCGGGTATCTTCCAAAGGAATGTACATACCAGCGTATAATAGCCGACGCAATGGAATACTCGCTTTTAGCAGGAGGCAAAAGACTCAGGCCTTCATTTATGTATGAAGTATATACTATGTTTGGCGGAAAAGACAGTAAAATTATTGAGCCGTTTATGGCGGCTATAGAAATGATACACACATATTCGCTTGTACATGACGACCTTCCTGCAATGGATGATGATGATTACAGGCGCGGAAAGAAAACTACCCATGTTGTATACGGAGAAGCGATGGGAATACTTGCAGGAGACGCTCTGCTTAATTATGCGTATGAGACGGCGTGCAGTGTGTTTTCATATACGGACGAGCCTTATTATGCCGCGAAAGCGCTTAGTGTGCTTGCAAAAAAAGCCGGTATATTCGGAATGGTAGGCGGTCAGGCTGTAGACGTTAAAATGAACGGTCAGGTTCCTGACATGGATACTCTTATGTTCATATATGAGTGCAAGACCGCCGCGCTTTTGGAAGCGTCGTTTATGATAGGCGGAATACTTGCGAAAGCATCTGATGAAGATGTGTCAAAGCTTGAAGCTGTTGCAAAAAAAGTTGGAATTGCATTCCAGATACAGGATGATATACTTGATATAACAAGCACAACTGAGGCGCTCGGCAAGCCTGTGAACAGCGACGAGAAAAATGAGAAGACGACATATCCTTCATTTTATGGTCTTGAAGCGGCAAAAGAAGCCGTAAAAAAATATTCAAAAGAAGCAGAAAAAATTTTGTCGGAAATGAATATTGCAGGTGACAAAAGAATCGTAAGCGCAATGATTGACGGGCTGATATACAGGAAAAAATAATAACTGTCGGATATACTATGGAATACATAATAGGTGGAATGAAAAATGTATGATATACTCAATAAAATTAATGAACCAAATGATATAAAGAATATCGAACGCAGTGAATACAAGAAGCTTGCTAAGGAGATTCGTGAATGTCTGATTAGAAATGTGAGTAATACCGGAGGGCATCTTGCGTCTAACCTTGGAGTTGTTGAACTTACAATGGCTATTCATCTGTGTATGGATTTCCCTGAGGACAAGCTTATATGGGACGTCGGTCATCAGTCTTATGTCCATAAAATTCTTACAGGGAGACGTGACAGGCTTGGTACAATAAGGCAGTTTGGAGGAATAAGCGGCTTTACGAGAATTAATGAAAGCGAAACAGACGCAGTTAACTCTGGTCATGCATCAACCTCATTATCTGCAGCCTTAGGATATGCAATGTCAAGACAGATACAGGGCAAGGACAATAAAGTGTTTGCCGTTATAGGCGACGGCTCAATGACCGGGGGGTTATTTTATGAGGCGCTTAATAACGCGGCATCGGTTAAATCTAATATAGTTATTGTACTTAATGATAACAATATGTCTATTTCAAGAAATGTCGGAGGAATGTCAAGCTATCTGACAAAGCTTCGTACCGATAACAGATATATACAGCTAAAAGAGAATACAAAAGACGCTATCAAAAATATACCTGGTATAGGCAATGCCGTTGTGGAGAAAGTAAAAAGGTCGAAAAGTTCATTAAAGCATCTTATGATTCCGGGAATGATTTTTGAAGATATGGGCCTTACTTATATAGGTCCTGTCGACGGTCATAATGTCGACGAGCTTGTTAATACGTTCAGAGACGCGTTAAGGCTTAACGCGCCTGTTATTGTACACGTTAAGACTAAAAAGGGCAAAGGATACAGGATTGCCGAGAATAATCCGTCATATTTTCATGGAATTGAACCGTTTGATATAAAAACAGGCGAATTACAGAAGAAAAAAACTGACGGAATAACATATACAAAAGTATTTGGGACAAAGCTCTGCGAGCTTGCAGAAAATGACGACAAAATAACTGCGGTATGTGCGGCAATGCCTCAGGGAACTGGTCTTACGGAATTTGCGGATGAATTTAAGGATAGATTTTTTGATGTGGGAATAGCGGAGGAGCATGCGGTAACATTTGCCGGCGCGCTTGCAGCAGACGGTATGAAGCCTGTTGTTGCAATATATTCAACATTTTTACAGCGCTCGTACGATCAGATTATACAGGATGTATGTATTGGAGGAATGCATGTTGTCTTTGCTGTGGACAGAGGAGGCATAGTAGGAAACGACGGAGAAACACATCAGGGTATATTTGATATATCTTACCTTACAAGCATACCGAATCTTACAGTTATGGCTCCCAAAAATGTAAATGAGCTTGAAAGTATGCTTAGCTATGCATTATTGGATTATGACGGACCCATTGCAATAAGATATCCGCGCGGCGAGGCGTATACAGGTCTTTTTGGGTATAATGAGAAGATTGAGTACGGAAAGGCCGAGGTAATACATCATGGGTCAAAGCTTGCGCTTTTGGCTTTCGGCAGCATGGTAAGCGTTGCTGAAAGCGTATATTATGAGCTTTTGAATGATAATGTTTCTGCGACGATTATTAATCTTAGATTTGCAAAGCCTCTTGATTATGAGCTGATAGACGAGATTGCGAGGACGCATGATATAATAGTAACTCTTGAAGAAAACGTTATGTCAGGAGGAATTTCAGAGCATATTGCGGCGCATTTGCAATGGAGCGGCTTTAATAATGTAAAATGTATGCCAATACATCTGCCGGATTCATATATTGAGCACGGCGCGCCTGACATATTAAAAGAGAAATACGGAATAGATGCAGAAGGCATAGCAGGAAGGATAAGGAGAATGCTTTATGAAGGAGAGGCTTGACGTTGTTTTGGTTAGCAAAGGACTTGCACCTTCGAGAGAAAAGGCAAAAGCTCTTATAATGGCGGGAAATGTTTATGTCAAAGGACAGCGTGAGGATAAAGCGGGCACATTAATAAACGCCGGCGATGCTATTGAAATAAAAGGTAAAAAATTAAAATATGTCAGCCGGGGCGGATTAAAGCTTGAAAAGGCTGTAGAAGTATGGAAGCCTGATATAGAAGGGAAAATATGTATGGACGTCGGGGCTTCGACAGGGGGATTTACCGATTGTATGCTTCAAAACGGAGCGCAGAAAGTATATGCAATAGACGTTGGAACTAACCAGCTTGCATACAGCCTCCGTCAGGATGAACGCGTTGTGTGCATGGAAAAGACCAATATACGTTATGTTACGGAGGACGATATAGATGAAAAAGCAGATTTTGTATCGATTGACGTCGCGTTTATATCGCTGAAAAAGGTGCTTTTACCGGTCTATAGGCTTATGCATGAAGGCAGTACGATAGTATGTCTTATAAAACCGCAGTTTGAGGCAGGACGTGAAAAAGTCGGAAAAAAAGGAGTTGTCAGGGATAAGACAGTGCACCTTGAGGTTGTGGCAGATATTATAAATTATGTGGATGGACTTGGGTTTCATATACTCGGACTTGAATATTCGCCTGTAAGAGGGCCGGAGGGCAATATAGAATATCTTATTTACATGAAAAAAAGCGATGAAGCAGGTGATACGGATTACTGGATTAAGACAGCCAGTGAAATTGTAGATAAAGCTAATTCTGCACTTTAGGAGGTTTTACATGAAAAAATTCTGCGTTGTAGTTAATACGGATAAGAATAATGCATGTATTTGTGCAGAACAGATTTCCCGGTATATTTCAGGCAAAGGGCTGCGCTGCGATATTATTGAGAACCGTATGCATGAGAAAAATAATCACATTTATTATACTGACTGCGGCAGTATTATGGAGGATACGGAATGTGTTATAGTGCTTGGAGGCGACGGTACTATGATTCAGGCGGCGCATGATATTGCGGCAAGTGATATTCCGATATTCGGAATTAATCTCGGAGGTCTTGGTTATCTTACGGAATCTGATCCCGATAATATGTGGAGCGATATTGACAGGCTTATAGAGGATGATTACCGCATAGAAAAAAGAATGATGCTTGACGGGAGCATCAGGACAGGAAAAGATATTTATACGTGCATGGCGCTTAATGATTTTGTTGTAAATAAACATGATATAGGGAAGCTTATAGGATGTGAAGTATATGTAAACGACGTGCTTTTAGATTCGTTTCTGGCAGACGGAATTATAGTCTCAACCCCTACCGGCTCTACTGGTTATAATCTGTCGGCGGGAGGACCTGTAATGTCGCCGCAGATAGAATCCATATGCGTTACGCCTATATGTCCGCATTCGCTTAATGACAGGAGCTTTGTAATAAGCGGCAATGATTCGGTGTCTATTAAGCTTACAAAAGGTAAAAATTCAGATATGGATTCTGCAATTGTCGTATCAGACGGACGGTGTGTTGCGGATATTGTTACGGGCGAAGAGGTTCTGGTTAAAAAATCAGAATGCTATACTAAGATTATTTTAAAGGAAGAAACCAACTTTTACAGAAGGGTAAGAAGTAAGCTTAATTAAGGGAGATATATATGAAAACAGACAGACATAACAGAATAGTTGAGCTGATTACAGTATATAACATAGAGACACAGGAAGAGCTTGCGGGTTATCTGCGTGAAAGCGGTTATGACGTTACGCAGGCAACGGTATCAAGGGATATAAGGGAGCTGGGTCTTGTTAAGGTCGCAGGCATAGACGGTAAGCAGAAATATTCTGTCTCCGGTCATGGTAAAAATCCTGTTATTGACAGAAAATATATTCACGCCCTTAAAGATGCTGTTGTTTCAGTGGATAAGGCAGAAAATATTCTTGTAATAAAGACTGTCTCCGGTATGGCAATGGCAGTGGCCGCTGCGATAGACGCGCTTAATATCCCTGAGATTGCAGGGAGTATAGCCGGAGACGATACAATTATGTGTGCAGTAAGAAAGACAGATTTGATTGACGGAGTTATTAAAGAGTTGTCAGAGCATATTGATAATTATTTTATATCATGTTAAAATTAATTTAATTATGTATAATTGGAGGAAGAACAATGTCAGGACATTCAAAATTTGCTAATATTAAGCATAAGAAAGAGAAGAATGATGCAAAAAAAGGAAAGATATTTACAATTATCGGAAGGGAAATTGCGGTAGCCGTAAAGGAAGGCGGGGCAGACCCTGCTAATAACAGTAAGCTTCGTGATGTTATTGCCAAGGCGAAGGCCAATAATATGCCAAACGATACTATAGAGCGCGGTATTAAAAAAGCAGCCGGAGACGGCAACGCAGCCAATTATGAGAATATTACATATGAAGGCTATGGACCGAATGGAACAGCAATTATTGTAAGAACTCTTACAGACAATAAGAACAGAACGGCCTCAAACGTACGTAACGCCTTTACAAAGGGCGGCGGCAATGTAGGAACGACAGGCTGTGTCTCTTATATGTTTGACGAAAGAGGACAGATTATTATTGACCGTGAGGAATGCGACGCCGAAGCAGATGACCTTATGATGCTGGCTTTGGATGCTGGTGCGGAAGATTTTAACGAAGAGGACGACAGCTTTGAGATTCTTACGGCTCCGGCAGATTTCAGCGCAGTAAGAGAGGCTCTTGAAAATGAAGGTATTACAATGGTTCAGGCAGAGGTTACGATGATTCCTCAGACCTATGTTAATCTTACAGATGAAAATGATCTTAAGATGATGAATAGAATAATAGATCTTCTTGATGAAGATGATGATGTACAGGAAGTTTATCATAATGCGGAAGGTCTTTTATAGCAGCTGATGTTACGCTTAAAAAGGGGTGTATATTATGCACAGAAAAATCAGGTTTACTAAACAGATTACAGCATGGCTTCTTTGCTTTGTTATGATTGTAACACTGCAGAATGTGAGCGGGCTTACAATGCGCAGGGCAAGTGCGGCCGGTGAAGGCCAGCTGGTTACATTTTCAAAAGAATCCGGCTATTACAGCCAGTCTTTTTCGCTTACGCTTGCCGCACCGTCAGGTTATACGGTATATTATACTACAGACTGCAGCAATCCGGTTCCAGGCAGTACGAATACTAAGAAATACAGCGGCGCAATAAGTATAGCGAATAAGAAGAATACCAAAATGGTTCTTTCCAGCTCATCTAATTCGGGGAAATATACTGACAGCGGATATGCAAACGTGCCGTCCGAGTCTGAACTGGACCGCGCTTCGGTTATAAGGGCTGTAGCTGTATCAGACGCTACAGGAGAAGCGTCTCAGATATCGACAAGAACTTATTTCGTTGGCAATAATATTAAGTCCTCATATAACGGATGTGCGGTAATGTCTATCGTGACGGATTCGGCCAATCTGCTGGATGGCAGTAACGGCATATATGTGCTTGGAGACAATTATTATAACAGCTATGATATTAAAGACGCTAATTTCATGCAGAAGGGCAGAGACTGGGAGCGTCCGGCATATATGGAATTTTTTAACGGAGATAATACAGCCGATATCTCTCAGGGAGTCGGCATACGAATACACGGAGGTTATTCCAGACGTAATCAGCAGAAGAGCTTTAACATATATTTCAGGGCAGATTATGATTACGGAACCAAGAATCTTAAAGGTTATGAGCTTATTCCAGGCTCCAATACGATATATTCGGACAAGTCTGAAGAAAGTGTTCCGATAACCAAGTATGCTAACGTAATGCTTAGAAATGGAGGCAATGATGTCGATATAACCAAATTTCAGGATATATTTATACAGAGCATGCTTACGGATAAGAATTTTACAACACAATATTCAAGACCGTGTATGCTATATTTGAACGGAGAATACTGGGGTTTATATAACCTGACAGAAAAGTACAGCGACAAATATCTTGAAGAAAAATTTGGAGTAGACAATAATAACGTAATTGTATATAAGGACCTTGAGATTGACGAGGGAGAGGCGCTTGACCCTGATGGAAAAGAGCTTGCGGACCTTATGGCGCTCGGCAGTCTTGATATGACGCAGGCAGCTAATTATCAGAAGTTTCAGGATATGGTTGATATTGACAGCTATGTTGATTATTATGCTGCGGAGCTGTACATAAATAACAACGACTGGTGGAGCGGATGCAATGAAGATACTCCGCATAATAATATTCAGTTTTGGAAGGTCGCCGACACGTCGGCAGAAAGCGCCTCTAATCCGTATGCGGACGGCAGATGGAGATATATGCTGTATGATACGGAATGGTCGATGGGAATATATAATTCCAATGAAGCAGGCGCAAGATACGATTCAATAAAGAACCATGCAATCGGTGCGGATAATAATTATAACGGCGACCCTGTATTTCGTGCTCTTATAAAGAATACTGATTTTCAGGAAAGGCTTACAAACGCAATACTCGATATAAGAAACTGGAATTTTGAATATGAGCGTGCGTCTAAGGCTATTGACGAATTTGCCGAAATTTATACACCTCTTATGTCAAAGAACAGTGTAAGATGGAATGTCGGCAATGTGTCTTCCGGCGTAAGAACTATGAAGAATTTCTTAAGAGACAGAGAAGACTATGTATTTGAGATGCTTGAAGACAATATAAGCGCCCTTAAATCATCAGCAAGGGTTAATGTAAATGTATCTGCTAATATAAGCGGCTCAGACTATATAAAGGTAAATTCTGTCGTGCCTGATATTTCATCAACATGGAATGCCGTGTATTATAAGAATTATCCTGTCAAAGTAAGCGCACGCACAGTTGAAGGATATACATTTGACCACTGGAATGTAACGGGGGCTTCGGTATCAGATGACCAATCAGCCAGCGCAGCTATTACACTTACTTCGGGAAACGCCACAGTACAGGCTGTATATAAAGACGGACAAGGCAATATACCAGTACCTTCAGCGTCGCCGGTACCTACGGCAACTCCTGCGCCTACAAAGAATCCTTGGGGTGGAGGCGGCTGGTGGGATTGGAATGAGCCTACTCCTGAGCCTACAGCCACACCAACTAAGGAGCCTTCTAATCCTACTGCCGCACCTACGGTTACACCGGATACTCCTGCACAGCAGAATACCCCTGATGTACCGTCTGCATCGTCTGAGCCCGGACAAATTACTGGTTTGCAATCAGGCGGTAACGGAAACACCGATACAGAAGGTTATACTGTAGGTAACTTTGAATATAATATTGTTGATAACAACGCCGTATTAATAAATACAGTCAATAACAATGCAGCGTCTTTAAAAATGGCGGCGGCAGTTACCATAAACGGAGTATCGTACAAGGTGACTGGTATTAGCGCGTCCGCATTTAAAAACTGCAAAAACCTGAGGTCTGTAGTAATTGGAAAGAATGTTCAGGTTATAGCTAAAAATGCGTTTGCAGGATGCAGCAGGCTTAAGAAAGTTACAATTAAAAGCGTTAAAATTAAAAAAATAGGCAAGAACGCATTTAAGGATATTAATAAAAAAGCCGTTATAAAGATTCCTAAGTCGAAGAATAAGACTTATAAGAAGCTTCTAAAGAAGAGTGGACTTAAAAAAACTGTCCGCATTAAAAATTGACAAATGTGTTTTAACCTCATATACTTTTAAAAATATGGAAAAGCGTTATTACAAGGAGGAAAAGTCATGAAGCCGTATGGACTTAATGAATTAAGGGAAATGTTTTTGAGATTTTTTGAAGAAAAGGGGCATCTTCGTATGAAGAGCTTTTCTTTGGTACCGTATAATGATAACAGTCTGCTTCTTATTAACTCCGGTATGGCTCCGTTAAAGCCATATTTCACAGGTCAGGAGATACCGCCGAGAAGAAGGGTGACAACATGCCAGAAGTGCATAAGGACCGGAGATATAGAGAACGTCGGCAAAACTGCGCGTCATGGAACATTTTTTGAGATGCTTGGCAACTTTTCATTTGGAGACTACTTTAAACATGAAGCGATAGCGTGGTCATGGGAGTTTCTTACAGAGGTAGTAGGACTTTCCGCAGACAGGCTGTATCCGTCGGTGTATGTGGATGATGACGAGGCGTTTGATATATGGCATAACGAGATAGGAATTGCAAAAGACAGGATATTTAAATTCGGAAAGGAAGATAATTTCTGGGAGCATGGCTCAGGCCCGTGCGGTCCGTGCTCAGAGATATATTATGACAGGGGAGAAAAGTACGGCTGTGGAAAGCCTGACTGTACTGTAGGCTGTGACTGCGACCGTTATATTGAAGTATGGAATAACGTATTTTCACAGTTTGACAACGATGGCAACGGTAATTATTCAGACCTTGTGCAGAAGAATATAGATACGGGAATGGGTCTTGAAAGACTTGCAACGGTGGTTCAGGATGTTGAATCCATATTTGACGTTGACACAATAAAGGCAATCAGAGATAAAGTATGTGAAATTGCAGGAGTAAAATACAATGAAGACCTTAAGAAGGACGTCTCCATCAGGCTTATTACAGATCATATTCGTTCAGTTACATTTATGATTTCTGATGGAATTATGCCTTCAAACGAAGGACGCGGTTATGTTCTCAGAAGGCTTTTGAGAAGGGCGGCAAGACATGGAAGGCTTCTTGGAATCAAGGATAAGTTCCTTACTAAGGTCAGTGAGACCGTTATTAATGAATCGGGCGGAGGCTATCCTGAGCTTGTTGAAAAAAAGGATTATATATTTAAGGTTCTTACAACAGAGGAAGATAATTTCTATAAAACAATAGATCAGGGGCTTATAATCCTGACCGGTATGGAAGAAAAGCTTGCCGCTGAAGGGAAAAATATGCTTTCAGGCGACGACGCTTTCAAATTATATGACACATATGGTTTCCCGCTTGATCTTACAAAAGAGATACTCTTTGAAAAAGGCTTTACAGTAGACGAGGACGGATTTGCGGCGTCTATGGAGATTCAGAGAAATACTGCAAGGAACGCAAGAGAAGAAAGTAATTTCATGGGGGCTAAGGAGACTGTATATCAGCAGATAGACGCTGATATTACATCTTCCTTTGTAGGCTATGACAGGCTCAGCCACATATCAGATGTTCTTGTACTTACTACTGATACTGAAATTACTGACAGATTAGATGAAGGAGAGCATGGAACGATAATCGTATCTGAAACTCCGTTTTATGCAACAATGGGCGGACAGATGGCAGATACAGGCGTGATTGAAGCCGAGGGCGGCTTATTTGCCGTAGAAGATACAATTAAGCTTCAGGGCGGTAAAATCGGACATGTCGGCATAATGAAGAAAGGAAGCATTAGCAAAGCTGATAAAGTTACGCTTACTGTGGATGAGAGCAAGAGACATTCAACAGAGAAGAATCACAGCGCTACGCATCTTCTTCAGAAGGCTTTAAGAATTGTTCTTGGAAACCATGTAGAGCAGGCTGGTTCTATGGTGGATGAAGAAAAGCTCAGATTTGACTTTACACATTTTTCTGCCCTTACCGGAGATGAAATTGAAAAGATTGAAAATATTGTAAATGAAGAGATAGAGGCTGACTTAACAGTCGATACACAGATAATGTCTCTTGATGAAGCTAAAAAGACTGGAGCTATGGCGCTTTTTGGTGAAAAATACGGAGAATCCGTAAGAGTGGTTAAAATGGGCGGTTTCAGTATGGAATTATGCGGAGGAACCCATGTTTCTCATACAGGAGTAATACGTGCGTTTAAGATAATTTCTGAAGGCGGAGTTGCCGCAGGCGTCAGAAGAATAGAGGCTCTTACTTCAAAGGCTGTATTTGATTATTATGAAAATATTGAAAAGAATCTTATTTCAGCCGCCAGGCATGCCAAAGCAGAGCCAGCGCAGCTTGTTAAAAAGATTGAATCCATGACTAATGAGATTAAGGGCCTTAAGCTTGAGAATGATAAGCTTAAAAATAAGCTTGCAAAAGATTCTTTAGGCGATGTTCTTAATAACGTAATAAAAGTTAAAGACGTAAGTCTGCTTACAGTAAGACTGGAAGATACTGATATGGATGCGCTCAGGAATCTTGGAGATTCGCTTAAAGAAAAGCTTGATAACGCAGTGGTTGTGCTTGCCGCAGTGAATGGAGGTAAGGTTAATCTTATTGCGATGGCGTCTGATGAAGCTGTAAAGCTTGGAGCGCATGCAGGCAATATTATTAAAGCAGCCGCAGCCTGTGTAGGCGGAGGCGGAGGCGGAAGGCCTAATATGGCTCAGGCAGGCGGAAAGAACCCGGCGGGAGTGGATAACGCGCTTGCAGAGGCAAAAAAAGCGCTTGAAAGCCAAATCAAATAGAATAATAAGCTGTGAGTAATAAAAATCATAGTTTATTGTGGAATATTTTTCTTGACGTATACAAATTATATGTTATAATAAGTTTTGTGCTAAATAAACCCAAACAGTTGTATTAAGCACAATCTGCAACTGGAGGGAGGTTAGGTGTGATACTATGTCAAATGTAGTTGTAAAAGAAAACGAGACATTGGATAGCGCTTTACGCCGCTTTAAAAGAAACTGTGCAAAAGCTGGTATCCAACAGGAGATTCGTAAGAGGGAGCATTACGAAAAGCCAAGTGTTAGACGTAAAAAGAAGTCTGAAGCTGCTCGTAAACGTAAGTATAAATAATTGTGCTGATTTAGAGGTAAACGCATTAATGGCTTATATCCATATGCGGGTGCCTCTTTTTTCATTTGATAAGAAATGCAGCCGGCGACGTATAAATCTGTTTCATCTACATATATTTTAAAGATAGATATATAAGGGGATTGTTCATGAAGAAAAGACCTCTTAATTATGTTTCAGAACATCTTAATCTGCCGTCTGATATTGCATGCGGTTCATGTATTGTTACGGCATATGGCAGAAGGCACATATATATAGAAAATTATAAAGGAATTATAGAATACACCTCTGAGCTTATTAAGATTCAGGGAAAAAACTGCCGCGTATTAGTGAAAGGCAAATCGCTTTGTATCAATTATTATACCGACAACGATATGAGAATAGACGGGGACATAAAGGAAGTAAGTCTGATTGATTAGTCCGGGAGGTTTATAAGTGTTAAAATATATTCTTCGATTTCTCAGGGGATATCTTTATGTGTCTTTAGTTGGAAGGTCTCCTGAAAGATTTCTTAATCTGTGCCGAAATAATAAAATATATACGTGGAAAGTAAGAAGAACAGACGCGGGCTATGTTTTGTATATGTATGCGGGCGATTATAAAAAAATAAATAATATATTTTTAAAAACGGGTACGTATCCGCATATAATAAGCAGACACGGACTTATATTCAAAATCAGAAAGCTTTTATACCGCAAATCACTTCTTCCGTCATTTGTTTTATTTATACTAATGATATATTTTCTGTCGTTTATCGTATGGGATATAGATATAACGGGTGAAATGAGGCATACTGATGAAGAAATACGAGAATATCTTAAAAACATAGGCGTTTATGAAGGGATGATAACGAAAAATGTAGATGGCGACGCCATAGAGAAAAATATAAGAAATACATTTAACGATATAAGCTGGGTTTCGGTAGAGTTATCCGGATGTAATATACATATAAAGCTTTTAGAGGCAGACATAATGGAGGACAAAAGTAATAAAAATGAAGGGTATTCAAGTATAACCGCGTCATCCTCCGGAGTTGTAGACAAAATAATGACAAGAAGCGGAACTCCGCTTGTAAGGCCGGGAGACGAGGTAGAAAAAGGACAGGTGCTTGTATCAGGCATTGTCGAATTATATGATGACGGAGGCGGGGTAATAAAAAAATGTCCGGTATACGCAGACGCCGATATATATATAAAGACAACGTATAATTACACGGACGAGTTTTCAATGATTTATCCTGACAGACAGTATACAGGAGGCAGCAAAGAAAAAATAAGGCTAAATATAATGGACAGAATATTTTTCCTTGAAAATCCATTAAACAGATTTAAATCTTATGAAAAGTATGATATAATGTCAAAGGTTATACACATAAACGGACCTGACATTATCTCAGATAACTTTTCATTCAGCATCATTGCTGCATCTGAGTATGAAACGGTCTATAGAACGTATAATAATAAAGAGGCTGTTCAGAAAGCAAGATACAATCTGAGGCTTTATCTTAACGGCCTTGCTGATAAGGGAATTATTATAGGTTCTAAGAGTATTACGGCGGGTATAAGGGACGGAAAATGTATTACCAGCGGATTGATTAATGTGTGCGAACCCCAAAGTGAAAGAATACCGATAACTGAAAATGACTGGAGTGTAGATAACCCTAATGAGCAGGACAGAGAAGATAGTTGATATTCCTGACAGTCAGGAAAAGAATATATTCGGAGAATTTGATTCATATCTGAGGATTATAGAAAAAGCGTTTGATGTAACGGTTATTGAACGTGACGGCAGAATGAAGATAATCGGAGAAAAGACAGGAATAGATAATTGTGAAAGTGTTATAAGGCAGCTTTCAGAGCTTGCGGCGGCTGATACGCAGATTACGGACCAGACGGTTAATTATGCGATATCTCTTGCAATGGAGAACGACCACTCCTCTTTATCTGAGCTGGATTCCAATATAGTCTGCCGTACAGTGCTTGGAAAGCCTGTTAAGCCAAAGACGCTCGGACAGGAAAAATATATTAATAATATGAAAGAGCGTATGATTGTTTTTGGAATAGGTCCTGCCGGTACCGGTAAGACTTATCTTGCAATGGCAATGGCTATTAACGCGTTTAAAAAGGACGAGGTAAGCAGAATTATTCTTACCAGGCCTGCAATTGAAGCGGGTGAGAAGCTTGGATTTCTTCCGGGAGACTTACAGAGCAAGGTTGACCCATACCTGAGACCGTTATATGATGCTCTTTATCAGATAATGGGAGCTGAAAGCTTTATGAAAAATATGGAGAAGGGCGCTATTGAGGTTGCTCCTCTTGCATATATGAGAGGACGAACTCTTGATAATGCATATATAATACTTGACGAAGCGCAGAATACAACTCCGGCACAGATGAAGATGTTTCTTACACGTATAGGATACGGCTCAAAGGTTGTTATTACCGGAGACCTTACGCAGAAGGATCTTTCTTATGGAGCGGTATCAGGACTTGAGCATGCCCTGAAGGTTCTTAAAGGCGTGGACGAGATTGGTTATTCTTATCTTACGTCAAAGGACGTTGTAAGGCATCCGTTAGTACAGAAAATTGTAAAAGCTTATGATGATTTTGAAACAAAACTGAATGCAAAGAATCGACGGAAACATAGTTAATAATACAGGACAATATATATGAGCATTATTTATTATGAAAATGAATTTAACAGGGAATTTGATATTGGAACAGATACAAAAGAATTATGTAAGATGCTTCTTGATAAAGCTCTTGATTACCTTAAATGCGAATATGAAGCAGAATGCAGCCTTTTGATAACTGACGGAGAGACTATAAGGGAGTATAACAGAGAGAACAGGAATATTGATTCTCAGACCGACGTGCTTTCTTTTCCTGCAATAGATTTTGACACGCCTTGCGGATATGATATACTTGATGAGAATGATTTTACCCAGTTTAATCCGGACACAGGAATGCTTATGCTTGGAGATATAGTTATTTCTTATGAACATGTCATAAGGCAGGCTCAGGAATTTGGACATACTGTTAAGAGAGAATTATCGTTTCTTATTTTACACAGTATACTTCATCTGTTTGGATACGACCATATAGATGATGAGGACAGGCATGCTATGGAAGAGGTTCAGAAAGCTATCCTTGATGAGATGGGAATTACAAGATAGATAAGAGGAGGACATTATGAGAAAGAAAATATTTATAGTGTTTTTGTGTGCATTATTATGCATGTGTTTCGCAGGATGCAAAGAAAAGAACGATACGCCAAAGCCTTCTGCGGAGCCGGAGGTTACTGAGGAAGTATCCCAGCCTACAGAGGAACCTGCGCCTTCGCCTGTTCCTACCGCTGACCCGAATGAAGGAAAAGTTAAGAGCCTTCTTACAGGACAGTACGTATCTGAAAAGAAAGCAAAAAAGCGTCCATATGCAGTAATGATTAATAATATTGAATATGCTGCAAAGCATCATAGCGGTATATCTAAAGCCCAGATACTATATGAAGCAAAGGTTGAGGGCGGAATTACAAGGCTTATGGGTATTTTTGAGAATGTAAAAAGTGCGAAAATCGGTTCAGTAAGAAGCGCAAGACATTATTATGTAAGCGTTGCTTCGGAATACGATGCGGTATTTGTACATTTCGGTCATACCAAATTTGCCCTGTCCAAAATAGATAAGCTTAAAGTGGATAATATAAGCGGACTTTCCGGAATAGGAGGGAAGGTCTTCTATAGAGATAAAAATATTTCTGCACCGCATAATGCATTTACAAGTACAGATGGACTTGAAGCAGGTATGAAAGCGCTCAAGTACCGTAAAAATTACAAAAAGAATTATGAAGGACATTTTAAATTTAACGAGACGGACAGCGATATTGCCGATGGAAAGGAAGCAAAGAAAGTAACTGTCCAGTTTTCAGGGTATGCGTCTCCATATTTTATATACGACGCAAAGAAAAAGGTATATAAGAGATACCAGTACGGAAAAGCTCATATTGATACGGCTAATAATAAGCAGCTTACGTTCAAGAATCTTATTATTCAGTATGTGGATGATGAGCCGATAGTTCCCGGACATGCAAAGGATTACAGAACTATTAATTTTGAAAATGCAAAGGGCAAAGGTAAGTATATTACTAACGGCAAAGCCGTTAATATTACATGGGAAAAGAATGAATCTAAGGGAATTATGAAGTATTATGCAAAGGACGGCTCAGAGATTACGATTAATCCGGGCAAAACATATATTGCATTGCTCCCTGATGAAAATTCAAAGCTTACTATATCGGCAAAGAAGAATTAATAATCCATTAAGTGGAAGGACTATATAATATGTCACAACAGAGGAAATCTTCAGATAATTATATAAAGCAGGGCAGCATACTTGCAGGTGCTTCCCTGCTTGTACGTATTATAGGAATGCTGTACCGCTTCCCGATGTCCAATATAATCGGAGAGGAAGGAAACGGTCTTTATTCTGTTGCCTTTGAAATATATGATATAATGCTTATAATATCTTCCTACAGCCTGCCGCTTGCAATATCAAAAATGATATCGGAAAAGCGCGCAAAAAAAGAGCATAAAAATATTTTAAAAATATTCAGGTGCTCTATGATATTTGCGCTTGTTTCCGGCGGTATAGCAGCGTGCGTGCTGTTCTTTGGCGCGTCGTTATTTGAAAGGACAATAGCGGGAGGAAAATATACGGGTCTTTATCTGCCGCTCAGAGTGCTTGCTCCTACTGTATTTATAGTTGCGGTAATGGGTGTGCTGCGAGGGCTTTTTCAGGGAAAAGGAACAATGATTCCGACGGCTGTATCGCAGATTATTGAGCAGATTGTCAATGCGGTTGTAAGTATTTACGCAGCGTATTCTCTTATGAGCGCGCATAATCTGTCAGTCAATCTTGCGGGATACGGCGCGGCTGGCGGAACAATGGGAACTCTTTTTGGCGCGTTATCAGGCTGTATTATACTGACGCTCATATTTGTTATATACAGGCCGGTGCTTTTAAAATCTGCCAAAAGAGACAGACACAGTACTGCCGACAGTTCAGGATATATATATAAACTCATTATACTTACGGCAGTTCCGATTATTTTAAGTCAGACAGTATATCAGATAAGCGGAATTATCGATTATTCTGTGCTTGGAGCCATACAGGCAAAAAAAGGATGGGATGATCTGGCAGTCAAGACGGCTACAGGACTTTACAGCACCAAGTACAGGCTGCTGCTCAGCGTTCCTATAGCAATAGCAACATCTATGTCCTCATCAATTCTTCCAAGCGTTGCAGCATCATTTTCAAGAAACGACGGAGAGGAACTGAACAAAAAAATCAGCACGGGAATTAAATTCAATATGATGATTGCTTTTCCGTGTTTTGTAGGACTGACTATATTTGGAACACAGATTCTTATGATGCTGTATCCTTCGCAGGATTATGTTACGGGAGGTAAGCTGCTGCTTGCAGGAAGTTCTGCAGTAGTATTATATGCTGTATCCAATATAACAGGCGCAGTTTTGCAGGGTATTAATAAAATGAGACTTCCTGTGATTCATTCGGCTATAGCTCTTGCTGTACATATCGCTTTAGTTGCAGCGCTTCTTATATGCACTGACGCAGGAGTTTTTGCTTTGGTTGCCGGTAATATTATATTTCCTTTGGTTACAGCGCTTCTTAATATGTATTCGATATACAGATATACGTCGTACAGGCAGGAGATTAAAAGAACATTCGGCGTGCCGCTTGCAGCGTCGGTAATTATGGGCGCGGTATCGTTTGTTATATATCATGTCATATATAAAATATGGCCGCACAACACTATCGTAATGCTGATTGCAATATCTGTGGCTGTGATTGTATATTTTGCGCTGTATCTTCTGTTTCGTGGAGCGGACAATGAAGAAATATATGAATTTCCAATGGGCGTAAGGATTGTAAGGCTTGGACGGAAGTTAAAATTACTAAAATAAAATCATATTAGTTAAATGGAAAATAAAAATTGTTATTGTATTGTTTATCTAATTCTGTTATAATATTAGCGTAAAAATTTAGAAAGGAGAAAGCATGATAAGCGTATAGGCTATTGTGCAGATACGAAAATGAAAAAAACGTTAAAAAAAGTATTGGCAATCGCATTGTCAGTTGCAATGTGCGCTTCTATAGCTACTGTTGCTCCTTCTGCATCAGCAGCTCCAAAGGCTAAGAAGATTAC
Organism: uncultured Lachnospiraceae bacterium; assembly: GCA_902493385.1. Taxonomy (GTDB): domain Bacteria; phylum Bacillota; class Clostridia; order Lachnospirales; family Lachnospiraceae; genus V9D3004. The sequence goes on along the minus strand of CABUPO010000003.1, from coordinate 131,209 downwards.
TTTGAATAAGAAGAAGCTTACATTGACAGTAGGAAGCAAGTATACTCTTAAAGTTAAGAAAACTGCTCCTAAAAAAGCAAGTAAGAAAGTAACATGGAAGTCCAGCAAAAAAACAGTTGCATCCGTAACAAAGAAGGGTGTTGTAAAAGCAAAGGCTGAGGGTACAGCTAAGATTACTGCAACATCAAAGACTAATAAAAAGGTAAAGGCTGTATGTAATGTAACTGTTAAAGCCGCTTCAGCTGTACAGCCAACAGCTCCTGTTAATAATCAGGCTACTCAGGTTCCTACACAGGGAACACAGACACAGACTCCTGCAGCTACAGATACTCCGGCTCCAACACCTACAAATACACCAAGACCGACAGCTACTCCTTATGTGCTTCCTGAGGAATCACTTAAAGATAATACTGATGCATTCAATGTAGGTACTGTTGTTAACCGTGACAAGACTCTTGATAAGAATTTTACAGCTCTTGCATCACAGCAGTTTGATGTTGTTTCATTCGAGAATGAAATGAAGGGTTATTCACTTATAGACGTTGCAGCGTCACAGACTGCTACAGAGGCTGGCGACGACGGTGTTGTTGTATGTCAGTTCGGTACTGCAGACGAGATGGTACAGTGGGCAATTGATAACAACCTTAAGGTACGTGGACATGTATTGTTCTGGGAGAATTCAATGGCTGACGCATTTTTCTATAAGAATTACAATACAGACGGAGAGCTTGTAGATAAAGAGACATTACAGCAGCGTATGAAGAGTTATGCAGATCAGGTTATCTCACATTTCAATGAAGCATTTCCTGACACTGTTATAGCATGGGATGTTGTTAATGAGGCTATTGATGCTAATGCAACAGAAGCTGATGCTGAAACAGGACTTCATCTTTATACAACAGGTAAATTCTATCAGATATTTGGAAGCGGAGAATACATCAAGTATGCATTCCAGTGTGCTAATGATGCTGTAAAGGCTACAGGAAAGGATATCGACCTTTTCTATAATGACTTCAACTGCTTCCAGTCGCCAAAGACACAGTACATTTTAGACCTTATTGATTACCTTAATGCAGATGCAGAGAATCCATTAATTGAATGCATGGGAATGGAAGGTTATGTACTTACTTACTGGCCAAGCCCTAGCGATGTTAAGAGCGCTATGCAGAAGTTTGTTAATAAGGGACTTAAAGTTGGTATTAATGAGCTTTGCGTACGTCTGAGCCCTCAGTATTCAAGTGATGGCAAGCAGGTTACAGACGCAGATATCGAAGCTCATGCACAGAAATGTGAGGACATGTTTAAGGTATACTGCGAATTTGCCAAGAGCAACCCTGGAAAGCTTACTAACGTAAGTATATGGGCTCTTACAGACCGTCCTGACCTTATGAGCGAAGCTGACAAGGATGAGGCTGACCGTCACTATGATTATGGCGTATACGGAACTCATTCAGGACTCTTTACAGAAGAGCTTCGTGAGAAAGAGGCATTTAATAAAGTTATTGCAGTATTAAAGGATAACCAATAATAACATACATTTTTTAAGCATAATATTACTGCCAGCAGGTTAAACCTGCTGGCAGTTTTTAGTTCCATTGATATTATATTTTAATGTATTAAAGCAGATTGTTCATATGTTCATCAATTAATGATTCTGCCATTGTGTCGTTAATATCAGGAAATTCATGTAACAGTTTTTCTTTTATTGCTTCTACATAATTAAAATAATTAATTTCTTCGGATACATTTTCATCTTTCAATTCATTTAATGTTTCCTGTGTTACATATGCGTTTAACCATGTGGTAATTGCATTAATAGACGCTGTCTCTGAATCAATCTGTGTTTTAATTGAGCCTGATTTTATATACAATGCTATACCGCCTATGAAGAACACTGCGAATACGGCAATCATTACAATCTGACTGAACAGCGCGGAAACAATGCTTAGAGTACCGTATATATTAAGTATGCAGAATATGATTCCGGCAAGTCCGACTATCATGCACGATAATGCGCTGAAGCGGTAATCCTGGTATTGATCAGCTTTTTTAACAAATGAGCCGCCTGAATCTGATACTCTGAGATTCGGTTCTTCAAATTCTTCATCCTCAGGTAAAGCATATGTATTCTCTTCATTTTCTGATAAAACGTCTTTATCAGATTCGGCAGGAACAGATGCGTCGTCATCTGCTTCATCAATATCCTGACAGGACTTTAGGCCGTTTTCGGTCATTGCAAATCCCCGGAAAAGTTTTTTGGCAGTCTCATAATCATTCTGAGTTACATATACGTGGATTAGACCGTTTTCTTCGTCATGCTTAATTTCGTGTGTATTGATATCTGAATAATCCAGATATGTTATAAATTTTTCTGCCAAATCTGAATTCTCTGTTGAGAACAGTAAGACGTCAGCAGCTTCTACAATATCGCTAAGTGATTCCACAAGAGGCGCTTTACAGTCAGCACACTCTGATATCCCTTCGCGGTACTCATTTTTACATATTGGACACCAAGGCATAGGGTAATCCTCCTTTATTTCGGTTTATACAGATGAAAAGCTTTTTTGCCGCGTTTGATTAACAGCGCGCCGTCTGAATTTAAATCGGCAGAGCTGAATGTTTTGGCAAAGTCTGTACATTTGACATCATTAACAGTTACGCCGCCCTGTGTAATATTTCTTCTGGCGTCGCCGCGGCTTTGGCATAATCCGCCATCGCACAGAAGAGTAATAAGGTCGATTCCTTCATCAAATACACTTTTAGGATATGTTGTAGTAGGAATGTCGTCAGTATCCATTGCTCCGCCAAATAATGCTTTTGAAGCCTTACGCGCTTTATCAGCCTCTGCTTCGCCGTGTACAATCTTAGTAATTTCGTATGCAAGAACTTCTTTTGCATAATTAATCTCAGAGCCAGGAAGCGCGCCAAGCCTTCTTACTTCGTCCATTGGAAGGAATGTAAGAAGTCCGAGACATTCTTCAACCTTTACATCCTCGATATTACGCCAGTACTGGAAAAATTCATAAGGACTTGTCTTTTCAGGGTCAAGCCATACCGCTCCCTTCATTGTCTTGCCCATCTTAATGCCTTCGCTTGTTGTAAGAAGCTTGAATGTAAGACCGTATGCCGGTTTGCCTTCTTTTCTTCTTATAAGGTCAACGCCTCCGAGAATATTTGACCACTGGTCGTTTCCGCCAAGCTCGAGCTTGCAGTCATACATCTGATTAAGTTTGAGAAAATCATATGACTGCATAAGCATATAATTGAATTCAAAGAAAGTAAGTCCTTTCTCCATTCTCTGCTTGTAACATTCAGCAGTAAGCATCTTATTTACCGAAAAATGTACTCCGACTTCACGTAAGAATTCTACATAATTAAGGTCCAGCAGCCAGTCCGCATTATTGGCAATAATTGCGCCGTCATTATCAAAGGATATGAATCTTGATAATTGTTCGGCAAATCTTCTGGCATTATGGTCTATGGTCTCTTTTGTCATGACTTTACGCATATCTGATTTGCCCGAAGGGTCGCCAATCATTGTTGTACCGCCTCCTAAAAGCGCGATAGGACGATGACCTGCACGCTGCATATGCATCATTGCCATTATTGTAAGAAAATGACCTGCTGTCAGACTGTCAGCAGTAGCATCAAAGCCTATATAAAATGTAACGGACTCCTTTCCAAGCATCTCGCGAATCTCGTTTTCGTGAGTTGCCTGTTCTATAAAGCCACGTTCCATAAGTACATCGTATACATTCTGTGACATGATATTATCCTTCCTTTCATATATTTATACATTCTATCTGATGTTATCATAATAAATCTGCAAAGTAAAGAATATACTATATAAAAACATTGATTGGAGCTTTTATGAAGAAAATATTTCTTTTGCAGGCGGCCTGTTGCGTGATGCTGATTGGAGCAGCTGTTATATACAGGTATACGGATATCGGCGATACATATATATGGGGAAGGGCGGCAGAATTAATTAAAGACAGTATTCTTGTCCACAGAATTGAGGATAATATTGCAAGAGCGGCCTCTTATGTGCTACTATATATCAAATAAGGCAGTAGAATTAATAAGATTCGGAGGATAATTGTTTGGATACTAAACTGGCGCTTGGTAAGGACATTCTTATGTCTGTTGAAAAGCCTGCAAGATACATTGGTAATGAGATTAATATGGTAAAAAAGAATCCTGATGAGGTTGATATCAGATTCTGTATGTGTTTTCCGGATGTGTATGAGATAGGTATGTCGCATCTTGGAATACAGATTTTATATGATTTATTTAATAAACGTGAAGATACATATTGTGAAAGGGTTTATTCTCCCTGGATGGACCTTGATAAGATACTCAGAGAAAAGAAGATACCGTTATTTGCGCTTGAAAGCCAGCAGCCGGTAAAGAATTTTGATTTTCTTGGAATTACACTTCAGTATGAGATGTGTTATACTAATATTCTTCAGATACTTGAACTTTCGCAGATACCGGTATATGCAAAGGACAGAGATGATGATTCGCCTATCGTAATAGGTGGAGGGCCTTGCTCATATAATCCGGAGCCGTTAAGTGATTTCTTTGATATTTTTTATATAGGCGAGGGCGAAACTGTATATTATAAGTTTCTTGATTTGTATAAGTCCATGAGAAAGAACGGATATTCCCGTAAAGCATTTTTAAAAGAAGCGGCCAAAATTGAAGGGCTGTATGTTCCTTCGCTTTATAAGGTTACTTATAATGAGGACATGCTTATAGAATCATTTACTCCTATGTATAATGATATTCCTGAAAAAATAATCAAACAGGTTGCAACTGACCTTGAGGAATATTATCCTAAGAAGCCGCTTGTTCCATATATAAAAGTCACGCAGGACAGGGCGGTGCTTGAGATAATGCGCGGATGCATAAGGGGCTGCCGTTTCTGTCAGGCAGGAATGATATACAGGCCTCTGAGGGAAAGAGAGCTTGATTATCTTAAACATACGGCATATGACATGTTAAGTTCCACAGGCCATGAGGAGATATCGCTTAGTTCATTGAGTTCAAGCGACTGTACTAATATCAAAGATATTGTTTATTATCTTATAGATGAATTTAAGGACAAGAAAGTCAATATATCGCTTCCTTCACTGAGAATAGACGCTTTTTCGCTTGACGTAATGAGTAAAGTACAGGATATCAGAAAGAGCAGTCTGACATTTGCTCCCGAGGCCGGTTCGCAGCGTATGAGAGACGTAATTAATAAAGGTCTCACAAAAGAAATAATACTTGACGGAGCTATGCAGGCGTTTAACGGAGGCTGGAACAGAGTAAAGCTGTATTTTATGCTTGGACTTCCAATGGAGGAGTTTGATGATATAGAAGAGATAGCAAAGCTTGCCAATGAGATTGCTTCCGCATACTATACGATTCCGAAAGAGGAAAGATGCGGAAAGGTGAACATAGTAGTGAGCACATCGCTTTTTGTACCGAAGCCGTTTACTCCGTTCCAATGGGCGTCGATGAATAAAGCAGAGGAATTTACTGACAAGAAAAACTTCCTTTTAGGAAAAATAAGAGAGCAGCTTAACCAAAAGAGTATCAAATACAACTGCCATGATTCAGAGCTTTCCGTACTTGAAGGGGTATTTGCAAGAGGAGACAGGAGGCTTTCGGCAGTAATATATTCCGCGTATAAAAAGGGCTGCATATTTGATGCATGGAGCGAATATTTTAAGCCTGATATGTGGGATGAAGCGTTTGCCGAGAATAATATAGACCCTGCGTTCTACACAGAAAGAGAAAGAGATACGGATGAAATTCTTCCCTGGGATTTCATAGATATCGGAGTTACCAAGTCATTTTTAATACGAGAATACGAGAGAGCAAAAAAAGGTGTCGTAACCCCTAACTGCAGAGAGGCATGTTCGGGATGCGGTGCGGGAGCTTATCTTGAAGGAGGCTGCAGATTTTAATGAAAGCAAGATTACGGTTTAATAAATTGGGGTCAATGATGTATATAGGACATCTTGACCTGATGAGATATTTTCAGAAGCTTTTCAGAAGATGCGGTCTTGACGTGTCATATTCAAAAGGTTTTAATCCACATCAGATTATGTCGTTTGCATCTCCGCTCGGAATAGGACTTACAAGTATAGGAGAGTATCTTGATATTTCGCTGGAATCGCTTGACTATAATGGATTTGACAAAAGTATTGCAGGAAAAGCAAGCTATCGGGAAGACGAATGGATTGATATTATCAATGCAAATTCTAACGGTCTTATTAATGTTACGGGATTTCGTATAATGCCTGATGATTCAAAACCGTCTATGTCGCTTCTTTTGGCGGCTTCTTACCGTATTGAGTTTAACGAGGCTGGCATTCCGGGACAGATATATGATTATTTAAAAGACAATAATGAAATTATATATACAAAAGAGACAAAAAAGTCAAAAAAAGACATTGATTTGGCGTTAAACATACAGGCTTTTGATACAGCATATGAATCATTTGCAAAAGAATTGTCTTCATTTGCCGTATTTGATTATGAATATGAAAAACAGTACATAAATGACGATACAGGCTGTTTTTATATTATGTGTACTGCAGGAAGCGCTCTGAATATAAAGCCTGAGATGATTATCGATGCATTTTGTTCGCATAATGGCATCAGATGCGTGAATTATCAGATTATGAGAATGGACATGTATACCTGTTCTGATAAATATGTTTCAATGTCTGTTAAATAATGGAGGACGGTATGGAACTTGTTATTACAAAAATTGCAGAGCATGTTGTGTGCGCATGGTTTTGCGGCAATGTGCTGTCAGACGTTTTGGTATGTAATAATAGGACAGAATATAATATAGACGATATCTATATCGGCAAAATAAAAAATATTGTTAATAATATCAACGCTTCATTTGTCGATATAGGAAATACCAATCTGTGCTTTTTGCAGTGCAGGCCGTATGAGGCTCCGTTTGTTATTAAGGGTGGAGATATAGGCTGTGAAAAGGTATTGAAAAGAGAACAGGATATAATTGTGCAGATAACAAAGGACAGCATGAAAACCAAAAATCAGGCTGTGACGTCTTCGATTTCTCTGCCGGGAAGATATCTTGTTCTTACTAAAAAGAATGGAGTAAATATTTCTAAAAAAATAACAGATATAAAAAGAAGAAAAGAGCTTAAGGAGCTCTTTTCGGATGTGGGTGAAGAACATGGCTTTATAGTCCGAACTAATGCGGCATATGCGCCTGATGAGAGGATTTTGGCAGAGAAAAAATATCTTGAGAAGCTTTATGCAGGGATATTAAAAAAGGCGGTGGGCAGTAATGTGTATACCAGACTGTATGCGGCGACGCCTGAGTATATTGATGCTGTAAAAGACAGTTATTTGGGCCAGCTTACGCGTATTGTTACTGATATTCCACATGTATATGATGAAATTAACGAGTATGTCAGAAATACAGAACCTGAATGTTTGGATATCATATCTTTTTATGATGATAAGAGTTATCCGCTTGACGCACTTTTCGGTCTGTCTTTCAAATTAAAGAAAGCCCTTATGAGAAAGGTATGGCTTGACTGCGGGGCATATCTTGTAATAGATGTTACGGAGGCGTGCGTTGTTATTGACGTTAATTCCGGAAAGGCAGTAACTAAAAGGAATGATTCCGAAGAAACATTTTTTAATATAAATATCGAAGCAGCAAAAGAAATAATGCGTCAGCTGAGGCTTAGAAATCTTTCGGGAATTATTATAATAGATTTTATTGATATGAAGGACAGGGAGCATAACGAAGCTCTTTTAGAGGAGCTTCGCGAGCTTGCCAGAAAAGATAAGGTTAATACAAATGTGCTTGATATAACGGCTCTTGGACTTGTTGAAATGACAAGAATGAAACAAAGAAAGCCGCTTTACGAGCGGCTTATAATCAAAAATGACGAAATACAGGTTATACAGTAATAACGCTTCTTGTATACATATCCCTAAGCATATGTTCATTAACGGTATACGGGCAGCTTTTAAGCTTCTGCGTATTTGAAAGCATGTCAGTTATGCCTGTGTTAATTTCCTCATGAGTAAGAGAGATTGTACCGCACAGCTCTGTAACAGCTTTATGAAGCGTATGGCCGTCGCCAAATCCGCATAATGAAAGAACTTCATCGCGCATATTGTGCTCCGCGTTGTCAACAAATGCTCCTAAGAATGTTCCGACAGCTTTTCCGTGAGCAACATTATGTTCATAGGTTATGCTGTAGCTCATTTTGTGCGGAAGGCAGGTGCCGGTGTGAGATATTGCCATTCCTGCAAAGGCGGACGTCATCATAAGTTTTTCGTATGATTCATAATCTCTTTTTTTCTCTGTCAGTATACGGAATATATTCTGCCAGCCGTTAAGCCCCTGTATGCAGAACATACGGCTTATGGGTGTTGCGCTGGTGTTAATAAAGCTTTCAATAAGATGTCCGAGAGCATCAACCGCAGTATTTCTTATAAGTGCATCTGATGCGCTGTTGAGATACGCAGGGTCAATAAGTGCAAGCGCCGGATATATTTTGTGCGGAAGACTCCTTTTGGTCCTTTCCTTATGTATCGTAAGTATTGAATAAGGAGTTATCTCTGAACCTGTTCCGCATGTAGTCGGTATTGTGATAATTGGCAGATGAGACAGCTTTTCGCTGCTGTCATAAAGGCAGCTTTCATTTTTTCCGGGATTGGCAAGAAGCATTGCTATAGCTTTTGATGCGTCAAGAGCAGAACCGCCTCCGATACCTATAACAAAGTCGCATTTTTTATCTGAAAAAGCTACGGCTTCCATAATATTTTCTATTGACGGATTCTCGTTGACGCCGTCGTATATCTGATACCTTATGCCGTGTGCTTTCAGTGCGTTTATAGTATCGGAAAGAGATGCGTTCGTTTTTGAAGAATGTCTGCCGGTTATGATATATGCGTATTGTCCATAAAGGGATATATCTGAAGAATGGCGGCTTATACAGTCCTTTTCGCAATACAGAACAGTAGGTAATTTATAATACATATTTGACTTCCTTTCATTTTGCGTTTAAAATTGACAGAGTTAGTGTATAGTTAGTTTAGCAAGCGGAGAACGAAATGTCAAAACTATTAAGAACTGGTATGTTATCAGGCTCAACGATTAAAATTATTGCAATGGCCGCAATGCTTATTGACCATATTGCATTGTGTATTCCTTATATATGGAAGTATCAGGATGTATATATGATTATGAGAAATATAGGAAGAATTGCATTTCCTGTATTCTGTTTTTGTATAATTGAGGGCTATTATCATACTTCTGATGTTAGAAAATATATTTTTAGGCTGTTTATATTTGCTGTTATTTCAGAAATTCCATTTGACCTGGCAGTCGGATTTGGAAAAATAATCTGGTTCAATCATCAAAATGTATTTTTTACATTGTGCATAGGGCTTTGTATGGTATATATGGTGGATAATGAAGCGACTGCGCCCGTTATGAAGTTGGCTGCAATAGGAGCCGCATGCCTTATCGCATATGGGCTTAGGACTGATTACAGTATATTTGGTATTATTCAGATATTATTGTTTTATATTTTCAGAAATTTCAGGGCCGGCAGAATTATATCCATTGCCGCATTAAATGTGTTTTATGGCCAGCCTGCAGGCGCGTTTTCTCTTGTGTTTACGGAATTATACAACGGTAAACGGGGTATTGGCGTCAAATATCTTATGTATGCTTTTTATCCGTTTCAATTTATGTTATTATATTTAATAAGAAAATATATATAAGGAGCGGATGTCTGTGGGTAATAAAATATCCGTAACTGAATATGAATACTTGTCGGACAGGGTTCCTTTATCGTTTGACGGATTTAGGATTGCGGCCGTTTCTGATCTGCACTGCAATGAAATTGGAAAAGACAATGAGATTCTTATTAACAGAATAAAAGAGCTTAAGCCTGATATAATTTTATGCGCCGGAGATATGGTTACGGACCATTCTAAGAATATGGATGTTGTTATAAGGCTGTTTGAAAGGCTTTCAAAAGAATTTGATATATATTACTCATGCGGAAACCATGAGCTGAAGCTTGGAATTAATAAAAGAACACATTCACTGTACAGAAGATACAGAAGACGCCTTGGGAGTTTGGGAGTTAATTACCTTAATAATAAGTCTGCATATATAACGCGTGGTAATGAAAAGCTTAGAATTGCAGGGCTTAATATAAAAAGGATATATTATAAAAAAATGCGGATGCATAAGGCAGTTATGCCTGAGAATTATATCAGACGGCTGATTGGAAAAGCGAATGAAGAGGAATTTAACATACTTTTGGCACATAATCCCGAATATTTTAATATGTATGCCAACTGGCAGGCCGATATTGTTATATCAGGACATGTGCATGGAGGAATGGTAGTTTTGCCGTATATCGGGGGAGTGATTTCTCCGTCTTTAAAGCTTTTTCCATATTATGATTTCGGAGAATATAAAAAGAAGCATTCAACAATGTATCTGAGCCGGGGACTTGGTTCGCATACAATACCGGTCAGGATATTTAATCCGCCGGAGATTATGTCTATAACGCTAAGGAGGAGGAGCAATGGCAATACCTGTAAAACTTGAAGTGTTTGAAGGTCCGCTTGATCTTTTGCTTCATCTTATAGAAAAGCACAAAATTGATATATATGATATACCTATCGTGCTGATTACAGAACAGTATCTTGAGTATATTGAAAAGATGCATATGGAAGATATGGACACGCTGAGTGAATTTCTTGTAATGGCTGCGACTCTTATAAGAATCAAGTCCAAAATGCTTCTGCCGCCTGATGCGGAGGCTGAGGAGGGTGAAACTGCCGCAGACCCAAGGACAGAGCTTGTAGAGAGGCTTTTAGAGTACAAAATGTACAAATATGCTTCATATGAATTAAAGGACAGGCACGCCGCCGCTGCGAAGGTTATATATAAAAAGCAGGATATGCCTGATGAAGTTACATATTATGAGGAAGAGATTAATACTACCGAGCTGCTTGGCGGGGTGACAATGAAAAAGCTTCAGGATATTTTTGAAATGATGCTTAAGCGTAAAGAGGATAAGGTAGACCCGATAAGGAGCCGGTTCGGACGAATAGAAAAGGAAGAGATAAGCATCTCAGACAGAATTACTGATATAAAAGAATATATAAAAGGAAAGAAGAATGTAAGCTTTAGGACGATATTGTCGCAGGCGCCCAGCGTCAGATATGTTATTGTATCTTTTCTTGCGGTTTTAGAGCTTATGAAAACAGGGATTATACATGTGACGCAGAACGAGACTTATGGAGATATAATCCTTTCAGACATAGGAGAAGATTAATGGATAATGAAATTATTAATGAAGATGAGCTTATGGCAGCATGCGAGGCCATACTGTTTTCAATGGGAGACGCAGTCGAGGCCGTTCATATTGCACAGGCTCTTGAAGTCAGCGTAGAGACGGCAGAAAATATTCTTACAAAAATGATGGATAAGTATTGCGACGCAAGTCGCGGCATAATGCTTACAATGATTGACGGTGCATATCAGTTATGTACGAAGAAGGAAATGTACGATTATCTTATAAAAATTGCACATGTTCCAAAGCCAAAGGAGCTTACAGACGTTATGCTTGAGACATTATCAATCATAGCCTATAAGCAGCCTGTTACAAGGCTTGAGGTTGAGCGTATACGAGGCGTTAATTCCGACCACACGATTAACAAGCTGGTAGAATACAACCTTATATGCGAAGCTGGCAGAAAGGATGCTCCGGGCCGGCCGATACTGTTCGCCACTACCGAGGAATTTCTCAGAAGCTTTGGAATTGAATCTACAGAGGAGCTTCCGGAGCTTGACGCTGATGTTTATGAGGAGCTTAAAAAAGAGGCTTATGAAGAAGCTTTGGGGATGGAACAGTTAAAGCTTGACATTTAAATTTATGATGCTATAATGTATGTGGATTTAAAATTAATATCGATACGAATACAGTGGAAATTAGCTGCAAGGGCGCGGCGGGTTTCCACTTTAGTATACCCAAAAATACCCTAAGGAGGCGTTTTTATGGAACAAATTGAGGAAGTAAAGCAAGTAAAACGTGGATTGTATGACCCAGGATTTGAGCATGATAACTGTGGAATCGGAGCTGTTGTCAACATCAAAGGCAGGAAGACTCACGATACAGTTAAAAGGGCGCTTGACATTGTATGCAATCTGGAACACCGCGCTGGAAAAGACGGGGAAGGCAAGACCGGCGACGGGGTAGGTATCATGCTTCAGATAGGACATGAGTTCTTTAAAAAAGAAGTAAAAAAACTGGGAATAGAGCTTGAAGGAGAAAGAGACTACGGAATCGGAATGTTTTTCTTCCCGCAGGATGAGCTTGTAAGGCGTCAGGCGATGAAGATGTTTGAAACTATCGTGGATAAGGAAGAAATGGAATTTCTGGGATGGAGAGAAGTACCTATCTATCCGGATATTCTTGGCAATAAAGCGCTTGAATGCATGCCGCATATAATGCAGGGATTTGTAAAAAGGCCTAAGAAGGTTAATAAGGGGCTTGATTTTGACCGCAAGCTTTATATAGCAAGAAGAGTTTTTGAGCAAAGTAACGAAGATACATATGTAGTATCTTTATCAAGCAGGACTATCGTATATAAAGGAATGTTTCTTGTGTCCCAGCTTGAATCTTTCTTTATGGATCTTCAGAATCCATTATATAAATCAGCAATAGCAATTGTACATTCAAGATTCAGCACCAACACTAATCCAAGCTGGCTTCGCGCCCATCCTAACAGATTAATCGTGCATAACGGCGAGATTAACACAATACGCGGCAATGTGGATAAAATGCTTGCACGTGAGGAAAATATGGAGTCAGAATATCTGAAAGGACAGCTTCATAAGGTGCTTCCGGTTGTTAATGCCGAGGGTTCTGATTCGGCAATGCTTGATAATACTTTAGAGTTCCTTGTTATGAACGGTATGGAGCTGCCTCTTGCGGTTATGATAACAATTCCTGAACCCTGGATGAACGATAAAGGTATTCATCCGGCAAAGAAGGATTTTTACCAGTATTACGCAACTATGATGGAGCCATGGGACGGACCTGCATCCATACTTTTCAGTGACGGAGATATTATGGGAGCGGTGCTTGATAGAAACGGACTCAGACCATCCAGATATTATGTCACGTCAGATGACGAATTAATTCTTTCATCCGAAGTGGGCGTGCTTGATATTCCTGAAGAAAAAATAATCAAAAAGGACCGCCTTCGTCCGGGTAAAATGCTTCTTGTAGATACCGTTTTGGGATGCATAAGAGATGATGACGAGATTAAAATGAAATATGCTGCAAGACAGCCGTACGGCGAGTGGCTTGACAGTAATCTTGTAATGTTAAAGGACCTTCATATTCCTAACCACAGGGTTGAAACTTATGATAAAGAGCAGCGTACGCAGCTTCAAAAAGCATTTGGATATACTTATGAAGAGGTTAAGAATACAATACTTCCTATGGCAAGAAACGGAGCGGAGCCGATTGGTTCAATGGGTATAGACAGACCTCTTAACGTACTTGATAAGCAGCCGAACAATCTGTTTGGGTATTTTAAGCAGCTGTTTGCACAGGTCACTAATCCTCCTATAGACGCCATAAGGGAGAAAATTATAACGGCTACGTCAGTATATATCGGAACAGACGGAAACCTTTTGGAAGAAAAAGAAAGCAACTGTAATGTCCTCAGAGTAAATAATCCGATTCTTACAAATACGGACCTTCTTAAAATCAAATATATGAACAAGGAAGGTTTTAAGGTAGCGGTTATTCCTATTATTTATTATAAGAATACGTCTATTGAAAAAGCAATTGAGAGACTTTATCTTGAAGCCGACAGGGCTTATAAGGATGGAGTTAATATAATTATTCTTTCTGACAGAGGCGTTGATGAGAATCATGTGGCTATTCCGTCGCTGCTTGCCGTTGCCGCCATGCAGCAGCATCTTGTAAAGACGAAAAAGCGTACGTCGGTAGCAATGATACTTGAAAGCGCCGAGCCAAGGTCGGTGCATCATTTTGCCGCCATACTGGGTTACGGAGCCTGTGCAGTTAATCCTTATCTTGCACAGGAATCAATAAAAGAGCTTATAGATAATAACCTTCTTGATAAGGATTATTACGCTGCGGTAGATGATTATAATCTTGCGGTTCTTGACGGAATTGTAAAAATTGCTTCAAAAATGGGCATTTCAACAATTCAGTCATATCAGGGCTCAAAAATATTTGAAGCGATAGGCCTCTCACAGAGTCTTATTGATAAATTCTTTACACATACCGTAAGCAGAGTAGGCGGGATTGATATTATTGATATACAGAATCAGGTTGAGAAGCTTCACACCAAAGCTTTTGACCCGCTTGGGCTTGAGACGGACAATTCGCTTGACAGCATAGGGATTCATAAGGTCAGAAGCGGAAAGGAAGAGCATCTGTATAACCCGCAGACAATCCATACGCTGCAAATGGCGACAAGAAATGGTGATTATGAGCTGTTTAAGCAGTATTCGTCTCTTATAACAGCTGAGGATAAGCATGTACATTTAAGAAGTATGTTTGATTTTAAATGGGCTGATAAACCTGTTCCTCTTGATGAAGTTGAAAGTGTGGATGAGATTGTTAAAAGATTTAAGACAGGAGCGATGTCTTACGGCTCAATTTCGGAGGAAGCGCATGAATGTCTTGCCGTTGCAATGAACAGGCTTCATGGAAAATCTAACAGCGGCGAGGGCGGAGAAAGCCTTGAAAGGCTTGAGACAGCCGGTACTGAAAATGACAGATGTTCAGCAATCAAGCAGGTGGCTTCGGGAAGATTTGGCGTAACGTCAAAATATCTTGTCAGTGCAAAAGAAATTCAGATAAAGATGGCTCAGGGCGCTAAGCCGGGTGAAGGAGGCCATCTTCCGGGAGGAAAGGTGTATCCATGGATAGCAAAAACAAGGCACTCAACTCCGGGAGTAAGCCTTATATCACCGCCGCCTCACCATGATATTTATTCTATTGAGGACCTTGCACAGCTTATATATGACCTTAAAAATGCGAACAGAGACGCAAGAATATCAGTAAAGCTTGTATCGGAGGCAGGAGTAGGAACAGTAGCGGCCGGTGTTGCAAAAGCCGGAGCGCGAGTAATACTTATATCCGGTTATGACGGAGGAACAGGCGCGGCGCCTAGAAGCTCGATATGTAACGCCGGGCTGCCATGGGAGCTTGGACTTTGCGAGACTCAGCAGACTCTTATAATGAACGGGCTTCGTTCAAGAGTTGTTATTGAGACAGACGGTAAGCTTATGACCGGAAGAGACGTTCTTGTCGCAGCTCTGCTTGGTGCAGAAGAATACGGCTTTGCAACAGCTCCTCTTGTTACAATGGGCTGCGTGATGATGAGGGTATGTAATCTTGACACATGTCCTGTAGGTATAGCGACACAGAATCCAAAGCTCAGAAAAAGATTTACAGGAAAGCCGGAGTATGTTGAGAACTTTATGAGATTTATTGCAATGGAATTAAGAGAATACATGGCTAAGCTTGGAATCAGGACGGTAAACGAGCTGGTAGGACGTACAGACCTTATAAAGATTAAGGATAATACAACTCTTAACAGTATTAACGGAAAGCATGGACAGCTTGATTTGTCTAAAATATTATGCGCTGAATTTGCAGATGAAAAAGAAAAAATATCATCGCCTAAAAATATATACGACTTTAAGCTTGAGCAGACAAAGGATATGAAAGTCCTTATGAAAAAGTTTAAGAAAGCGTTTGATAAAGGAGAAAGCGCTGAAGTAAGCGTAGACGTAACCAATATTGACAGAACGTTCGGTACTATATTCGGTTCGGAGATAACTAAGAAATATGGCGATACTTTAGACGACGATACATACGTCGTAAACGCCCTGGGTTCCGGCGGACAAAGCTTCGGCGCATTTATACCTAAAGGAATGACTATCAGGCTCTGCGGAGACAGCAACGATTATTTCGGCAAGGGACTTTCAGGCGGAAAGCTTATTGTGTACAAATCGCCTAAGAGTAATTTTAAAGCAGAAGAAAATATAATAATCGGAAACGTAGCTCTGTACGGCGCCACAAGCGGCAAGGCATTCATAAACGGTATAGCGGGAGAAAGGTTCTGTGTACGTAACTCAGGAGCATATGCAGTAGTCGAAGGAATAGGAGATCACGGCTGTGAATATATGACAGGCGGACGCGTCGTAATACTTGGACGCACAGGCAAGAACTTCGCTGCAGGAATGAGCGGCGGAATCGCATATGTGCTTGACGAAGACAGAAATCTGTATCTTAAGCTTAACAAGGAACTGGTATCTATGGAACCTGTAACTGACAAATATGACGTTCTTGAGCTTAAAAGCATGATAGAAGAGCATGTTAACGCCACTAATTCAGAAAGAGGAAGAGATATACTTGATAATTTCTCGACTTATCTTCCTGAATTCAAAAAAATAATACCTCATGACTATCATACAATGCTTCAGACAATTGCAATGATGGAGGAAAGAGGACTAAGTAACGAGCAGTCACAGATAGAAGCATTTTATGAGAACAAGAGAAGAAAAGAAAACAGGTAAAGAAAGCGAGGAATTATTATGGGTAAACCAACAGGTTTTTTGGACTATAACAGAGTAAATAATGTGGCTGCGGCGCCGGCTAAACGAATTAAAGATTTTGATGAATTTCATATTCCGCTTTCAGACGAAGAAAGGCGTATACAGGGAGCAAGATGTATGGACTGCGGAGTACCGTTCTGCCAGTCGGGAATGATGATCAGGGGAATGGTGTCCGGCTGTCCGCTTAATAACCTTATTCCGGAATGGAATGATTTACTGTATACGGGCAATATAAAGCAGGCGCTTGAAAGGCTTTTAAAGACTAATAATTTTCCTGAATTTACTTCAAGGGTATGCCCTGCTCCGTGCGAAGCCGCCTGTACATGCGGACTGAACGATTTGCCGGTTACGATTAAGGAAAATGAAAATGGAATAATAGAATACGGCTTTGAAAATGGGCTTATTAAGGCTAATCCGCCTAAGGTACGCACCGGAAAAAACGTTGCAATAGTAGGCTCCGGCGCTTCCGGTCTTGCATGCGCCGACCAGCTTAACAAAAGAGGCCATAAAGTCACCGTCTTCGAGCGTGAAGACAGGCCGGGCGGGCTTTTGATGTATGGAATTCCTAATATGAAGCTTGAAAAAAGTGTAATTAAAAGACGTATCGATATAATGAAAGAGGAAGGCGTTGAATTTAAGACCGGTGTTGACGTTGGAAAGGATATTAAGGCGTCACAGCTTAAGAAAGATTATGACTGCGTGGTATTATGCTGCGGAGCGTCAAATCCCAGAGATATTAAAGCTTTGGGCAGAGAAGCTTCGGGAATATATTTTGCGGTGGACTATCTTAAGAGAGTTACTAAGAATTTACTGGACACATCGTATAAAGATTATTATAATGCTAAAGGAAAGAATGTCGTGGTAATAGGTGGAGGCGACACAGGCAACGACTGTGTCGGTACGGCTATAAGACAGGGCTGCAGCTCTGTAACACAGCTTGAGATGATGCCTAAAGCTCCAACAGAACGTACTTCTGACAATCCCTGGCCTGAATGGCCTAAGGTATGCAAGACTGATTACGGTCAGGAGGAAGCAATTGCGTTATTTGGCCATGACCCAAGAATATATGAGACAACAGTAAAAGAATTTATATCTGATGATAAGGGCAGTCTGAAAGCAGTAAGGACTATAATGCTTGATAAGAACCACAAAGAGATTCCCGGAAGTGAAAAAGAGCTTCCAGCAGATATTGTACTTATTGCGGCGGGATTTTTGGGCTCGCAGGAATACGTATACAAGGATTTTAAAGTGGAAGTTACAGAAAGGACTAATGTTAAGACTGATGCCGGAAGCTTTAAAACAAGCGAGGACAGTGTGTTTACAGCAGGAGATATGCACAGAGGACAGTCTCTCATCGTATGGGCGATAAGAGAAGGAAGAGACGCGGCAAGGCAGGTTGACAATTATCTTATGGGTTATACTAATCTGTAAGAGGTATATCTGGTAGAAGGGAGATTATAATGGGAAAATATACTAAGCAGGATATATTTACGATGGTTTCTGAGGAAGATGTTGAATTTATAAGGCTTCAGTTTGTTGATATTTATGGAATATTAAAAAATGTCGCCGTAACGGCAAGCCAGCTTAAAAGGGTGCTTGATAATGAGCTTACGTTTGACTGTGGAGCAATAGAGGGGTTTGAGAATAATAATCTTTCAAAGCTTGTATTTGCTCCAGACATCGATACTTTTGCAATTTTTCCATGGAGACCTCAGAGCGACAGAGTCGGAAGATTTATATGTGACGTAAAGAACGTTGACGGAACTCCATTTGCTAATGATTCCAGATATATTCTTAAAAAGGTCCTGAAAGACGCCGCTAAAGAAGGTTATTATTTCAATGTGGGTCCTGAATGTGAATTTTTCCTGTTTGATCTTGACGAGCAGGGCAATCCTACGACCAACACAAAAGAAAAGGGCTCATATTTTGACGTGGGGCCGGCCGATAAGGGTGAGAATGCAAGAAGAGATATGGTGCTTTCTTTATCTGATATGGGATTTGAGATAGAGACTTCATATCATTCTGACGAATGCGCGCAGCATCAGATAGATTTTAAGTATGATTCTCCTCTTCATACTGCGGATAATATACTTACATTTAAGCTTGCTGTCCATACGGTTGCAAGGATGCACGGGCTTCATGCAACATTCATGCCAAAACCAAGAGCGGAGCTTAACGGTTCAGGAATGTATATTCATATAACGGTGTATAAGGACGGCAGCAATATATTCGCAGGAGATAAGGACGGCGACTGCAGCAAAGAGGGTTACTCGTTTATGGCGGGACTTCTTGCACATCTTCCGGGTATGATGCTTATTAATAATACTGTTGTCAACTCATACAAAAGATTATATGGTTTATTTGACAAAATGATTGCCTATGACTGTACCGAGGGTGAAAGATATGCGCTTCTGCAGATGACCGACATAGGCAGAATGGGCGCCGGAATTGTTCTGAGAAGTCCTGATGCGGCATGTAATCCTTATCTTATGCTTGCGTGCGTTCTTTCCGCAGGACTTGACGGAATTAAAAATAATATGGAACTTGTAAATGATGATGAATATATAAAGAAACTTCCGCGTACAATGGAAGAGGCTATAAAGGCGTTTAAGGCAGATACTTTTATACAGAATGTTATAGGTAATTGCCTGTCTGAAAAAATAATAAGCCGTAAAAATAAGGAGTGGAAGGAATATTGCAGACAGGTTTCTTCATGGGAGATAGACCGGTATCTGGACAGAATATAATCTTACATCATACAAAGGAGGGTAATGCTTGTTAAGTATAATTGTTGCATTTCCTAAAATTGATGATGCAGGCAGAATACGAAATATACTGGTCAGAAACGGATATGAAGTGGTGTTAAGCTGTAACAATGCCGCTCAGGTTATTAATCTGGCAAATAAGCTTGAGGGCGGCATCGTTATATGCGGTTACAGGCTTTGCGACATGCCGTATATTGATTTGTATCATTGCCTGCCCGGTGGTTTTTCAATGATGCTTCTTGCCTCGCCAAACAAACTGGTTGAGTGCTATGAAGAAGATATATTAAAGGTTTCCATGCCTCTTAAGATTAATGAGCTTATGAGGGCTATGGAATCTGTCATGTATATTTACAGGAAAAAGCGTAAAAAAAATAACAGACCTAAAATAAGAACTGATGAAGAAAAGAAAGTCATAAATGAGGCAAAAAAGCTTCTTATGAACAATAATAATATGAGTGAGGAGGAAGCTCACAGATATATCCAGAAAATCAGTATGGACAGCGGTAATTCAATGAATGAAACTGCCGAAATGATAATAATGCTTAACAGCTGATATACAGGAGGTTTAGAGATGAAGGGTTATCTGATCCTTGAGAATGGAATGGTTTTTGAGGGAAACAGTTTTGGAGCGGAAAAAGAAGTCATAAGCGAGATAGTTTTTAATACGTCCATGACGGGATATCTCGAAGTTCTGACTGACCCAAGCTATGCAGGGCAGGCGGTTGTTATGACTTATCCATTAATTGGTAATTACGGAATATGTAAAAAAGATATGGAATCACAAAAACCCTGGCCGGATGCGTTCATAGTCAGGGAATTATCACGTTTGGCCAGTAATTTCAGAAATGAATGCAGTATACAGGATTTCCTTGCCGAACATGAAATACCTGCCATTGCCGGAATTGATACAAGGGCTCTTGTTAAGGTATTAAGGGAGAACGGTACGATGAACGGCATGATAACCGTTAACGCAGAACGTAATATTGATGAAGCTGTTCGTAAAATTAAAGAATATTCCGTGAAAGGGGTCGTGAAAAAGGTATCCAGACAATCCGTACAGGAATATGTTCCGGGCGACCTTGGCACAGATAAAGATATAGCAGTTAAAAGACATGCAGCAGTTCTTGATGTTGGAACTAAAAATAATATTATAAGGTCGCTGTTAAACAGAAACTGTAAAGTAACGGTATTTCCGTGCGATACGAAAGCATCGGATATTATATCGGTAAAGCCTGACGGAATAATGATAACTAACGGTCCCGGAGACCCTAAGGAATGTGTGGAAATTATAGCTGAGATAAAGAAGCTGTATGATTCTGACATTCCTGTTTTTGCGATATGCCTTGGTCACCAGCTTATGGCGCTGGCCACAGGTGCGGACACGCATAAAATGAAGTACGGACATAGAGGAGCGAATCATCCGGTTAAGGATATTCTTACTGACAGGGTATATATATCGTCTCAGAATCACGGATATGTAGTAGATGAACATAGCCTTAATCCTTTAGTATGCGAGCCGGCATTTATCAATGTAAATGACGGTACAATCGAAGGCCTGAGATATATCGGGAAAAATATTTTTACCGTACAGTTCCATCCCGAGGCATGTGCGGGACCAAAGGATTCGGAAGTGTTATTTGAACGTTTTATAAACATGATGGAGGGAAAAAATAATGCCTAAGCTTGATTTTATAAAAAAAGTTCTTGTTATCGGTTCAGGTCCGATTGTAATCGGACAAGCTGCAGAATTTGATTATGCCGGTACTCAGGCGTGCAGGTCTTTAAAGGAAGAAGGAGTATCGGTCGTACTTATTAATTCAAATCCGGCAACTATTATGACGGATAAAGACATAGCGGATATAGTTTATATAGAACCGCTTACGTCTGAGATGGTTAAAAAGGTAATTCTTAAGGAAAGGCCGGACAGCATACTTCCTACGCTCGGAGGCCAGGCTGCTCTTAATATAGCAATGGAGCTTGATGAATCCGGTTTTCTTGCAGAGAATAACGTTGCGCTTATAGGAACAACAGCAGAGACTATAAAGAAAGCAGAGGACCGTCTGGAATTTAAGAAAACCATGAAAAAAATAGGCGAGCCATGCGCTGCAAGCGAGGTTGTAAATACAGTAGAGGACGCCGTAAGGTTTACTAATACGATAGGCTATCCTGTTGTTATAAGACCGGCATACACGCTCGGAGGAAGCGGCGGCGGAATTGCATATAATGAAGAAGAATTAAGGGATATATGTGAGAATGGACTCAGACTCAGCCGTGTGACACAGTGTCTTATAGAAAGATGCATAGCTGGCTGGAAAGAAATTGAGTATGAAGTAATGCGAGATAAGAACGGCAACTGCATTACCGTATGCAACATGGAAAATCTTGACCCTGTTGGAGTGCATACTGGCGACAGTATAGTAACGGCGCCTTCTCAGACGTTATCTGATAAAGAATATCAGATGTTAAGAAGCTCAGCTCTTAATATTATCAATGAGCTTAACATTACAGGCGGATGTAACGTACAGTTTGCCCTGCATCCTGACTCGTTTGAATACTGTGTAATAGAAGTCAATCCACGTGTCAGCCGTTCGTCAGCGCTTGCGTCAAAGGCAACCGGATACCCTATAGCAAAGGTCGCCGCAAAGATAGCTATCGGTTATACGCTTGACGAGATTCCGAATGCCATAACAAAGAAAACATACGCGAGCTTTGAACCGGCTCTTGATTATGTGGTTGTTAAAATACCAAGACTTCCTTTTGACAAGTTTGTAAGCGCAAGCCACAAGCTTACAACACAGATGAAAGCTACCGGCGAGGTTATGAGCATCTGTACAAATTTTGAAGGCGCGTTAATGAAGGCTCTCAGGTCGTTAGAGCAGCATATAGACTCCCTGTACACGGAAGAATATAAAGAGCTTTCAGACGATGAATTATTTGAAAAATTAGGCGATGTGGACGACAGAAGAATATTTGTTATTGCAGAAGCCGTAAGAAGAGGAATTTCATACGATAAGATACATAGTATAACAAAAGTCGATATATGGTTTATTGATAAAATCGCAGTCCTTGTAGAGATGGAAAAAAGACTGTCCAGGGAAAAGCTTACTCCTGAGCTTGTTAAGGAAGCAAAAAGACTTGAATTTCCCGACAATGTAATTGCAAAATTTGCTTCTGTCAGTGAACGTGATGTCAAAAATATAAGAATGGACAACAATATCACTGCTTCATTTAAGATTGTAGATACGTGTGCGGCTGAATTTGAGGCCTCCACGCCATATTATTACAGCTGCTACGGCAGTGAAAATGAGCTTTCCTGCAGCAGCAGTAAAAAGAAGATTTTGGTACTCGGTTCCGGCCCTATAAGAATAGGACAAGGCATAGAGTTTGATTACTGCAGCGTACACAGCGTATGGTCGCTTGCTGAAAATGGATATGAAACTATAATCGTTAACAATAATCCCGAGACTGTAAGTACGGATTTTGATATAGCCGACAGGTTGTATTTTGAGCCGCTTACCCCGGAGGATGTTGAAAATATTGTTAATATGGAAAAACCGGACGGAGCCGTAGTACAGTTCGGAGGACAGACTGCGATTAAGCTTACATCTGCGCTTCTTGATATGGGTGTTAAAATACTTGGAACCAGCGCTGAAAATGTCGACGCGGCGGAAGATCGTGAGCTTTTTGATGAGATACTTGAAAAGTGTAATATTCCAAGGCCTCAGGGAAAGACAGTATTTACAACAAAAGAAGCTCTCCATGCAGCAAATGAGCTTGGTTATCCGGTGCTTGTAAGACCATCTTACGTGCTTGGCGGGCAAGGCATGCAGATAGCGATATCAGATGATGACATAGTGCAGTTTATGAAAGTAATTAACCGTTATGAGCAGGAACATCCGATTCTTGTAGATAAATATCTTATTGGTAAAGAAGTTGAGGTTGACGCTGTATGTGACGGAGACGGAATATTAATTCCGGGAATAATGGAGCACGTTGAAAGAGCGGGAATACATTCGGGCGACAGTATATCAGTATATCCGGCGCAGAGTCTTTCTGATAAGGTCGTTGAAACTATCGTAGATTATACTGGAAAGCTTGCAGCTTCACTTCATGTAATAGGGCTCATTAATATTCAGTTCATAGTATGCGGTGAAGACGTATATGTGATAGAAGTAAATCCGCGTTCAAGCCGTACCGTTCCATATATAAGTAAAGTGACGGGTATTCCGATTGTGAATCTTGCATCCAATGTTATTCTCGGTAAAAAGATAGATAAGCTTGGTTACAGTTATGGACTTTCTGAATCTGCTGATTATATTGCGGTAAAAATGCCGGTATTCTCATTTGAAAAGCTTCGCGGCGCAGAAATAAGCCTTGGACCTGAAATGAAATCAACCGGAGAATGTCTTGGTATTGCAAAGAACTTTAACGAGGCGTTATATAAAGCGTTTTTAGGGGCGGGAATCAATCTTCCGAAGCACAAAAAGATGATTCTTACAGTAAAGGATACGGAAAAGGAAGATAGTGTAAGCGTTGCAGAGCGTTTTATACGTCTTGGTTATGAGATATACGCTACGAAAGGAACTGCAAAGTTCTTAAAGACAAAAGGTATAGACGTTATAGGCGTTAATAAGATTGAACAGGAGGCGCCGACGCTTATGGACCTTATTTTAGGCCATGAAATTGACCTTGTAATAGATATTCCGGGACAGGGCGAGCATTCAAGGGACGGCTTTCTTATAAGAAGAGTATCTATTGAAACAGGGGTTACATGCATTACTTCTCTTGATACGGCGAATGCACTCTTAACAAGCCTTGAAAGCGCTGACAAATCGCATTTATCAGTGATAGATATTGCAAAGCTGCAGTAAACATGTGTCTTGTAATATGTAAAAAACAGTGATATAATATGTAAAATTCTGTTGGATGAGGGAATTATCATGGATATTACTAAAAGGATTAATGAACTTAAAAAGGAAAAAGATGCTGTTATACTTGCACATTATTACGTAGCGCCGGAGGTCCAGCAAATAGCCGACTATATTGGAGACTCTTTTTATCTGAGCAAGATAGCCGTTGGACTTAGTGAGCGTACAATAGTATTTTGCGGAGTGTCGTTTATGGGCGAAAGCGCTAAGATACTGAATCCTGATAAGACGGTTCTTCTTCCAGATATGTCTGCTGATTGTGCAATGGCGCATATGGCGGACGTTTCCACAATACAACAAATGCGTGATACATATGATGATTTGGCGGTTGTATGCTACATTAATTCCACAGCTGAGCTTAAAAGATATTCTGACGTGTGCGTTACATCAGCCAATGCAGTAGATATTGTTAAGGCGCTTCCTAATAAGAATATATTTTTTATTCCTGACAGAAATCTTGCACATTTTGTTGCAGAGCAGATTCCTGAAAAGAATTTTGTATTTAACGAAGGATATTGTCCTGTGCATGAGAATATGCAGCTTGAGGAATTAAAAAAAGCAAAGGAAGCTCATCCGTGTGCAGCAATACTTACACACCCGGAATGTCCGGCAAAGATACGCGATATGTCTGACTATATCGGAAGCACATCGGGAATCATTGATTATGCAGGAAAAAGCGATAAAGAAGAGTTTATTGTATGTACTGAAAACGGAGTATTCTATGAGCTTCAAAAGAACAATCCCGGAAAGAAGTTTTATTTTACTGAAACAGAGCCTGTATGCCATGATATGAAATTAATAACGCTTGAAAAGATTCTGCATGTGCTAAAGAGCGGTGAAAACGAGGTTAAGATATCACAAACGCTTAGGACAGAAGCTGTAAAACCGCTCAATAATATGTTAGAGCTTGCAAAGTAAGAGGAGTATATATGAGAATAGATACGGATGTTGTAATCGTAGGTACAGGCGTAGGAGGGTTATTTTCCGCACTTAACTTATCCAGGGATAAGGATATTATAATGCTTACAAAGTCAGACGAAAAAAGCAGCGATTCCTTTTTGGCCCAGGGAGGTATCTGCGTACTTAGGGACGAGGACGACTATGACAGTTATTTTGAAGATACGATGAAAGCAGGTCATTATGAAAACCGCAGGGAATCTGTGGATATTATGATAAGAAGCTCCCGTAAAATTATTAATAAGCTTATAGATTACGGAGTTGAATTTGAGCAGGATAAGGACGGCTTTTTATATACGAGGGAAGGCGGACACTCAAAACCCAGAATTATGTTCCATAAAGATGTGACCGGAAAAGAAATCACAGAAAAACTTCTTGCAAAAGTAAAAGAGCTTCCCAATGTTCATATATATGAATACACCACTATGACAGATTTGATAGTAAACGATGGAGTATGTTCGGGAGTTGTTTCTGAAAATGAACAGGGTACGCTCAATATATTTGCAAGCGCTGTTATTCTGGCAAGCGGAGGAATCGGAGGAAGATATAAGCACTCTACTAATTTTCCTCATTTGACTGGAGACGCAATTGATGTTGCAAAAAAATATGGAATACGTCTTCAGAATCTTGATTATGTACAGATTCATCCGACAACGCTTTATTCCACAAAACCCGGAAGACGATTTTTGATATCCGAATCTGTCAGGGGAGAAGGAGCCGTGCTGTATAACAGCAGTAAAGAACGGTTCGTAGACGAGCTGCTTCCCAGAGACGTTGTTACCGAAGCAATATACAGACAGATGGACAAAGATAAGACAGATTATGTATGGTTATCAATGGAGAATATATCTAAAGAAATTATTCTGAATCATTTTCCTAATATATACCACCATTGCTTAAAAGAGGGGTATGATGTAACAAAGGAATGTATACCGGTAGTTCCTGCCCAGCATTATTTTATGGGAGGCATATGGGTAGACAAAAACAGTCATACTTCTATGCCAAAGCTTTATGCGGTTGGAGAAACAAGCTGCAACGGCGTACACGGCGCTAATCGCCTTGCAAGCAATTCACTGCTTGAAACACTTGTATTTGCCGAACGTGCGGCAGCGGATATAGAGAATATATAATAAAACTAAGACAGGAGATAATTCACATGAATAAGATTACGCAGACACTTCAGGCAGACCGCCTTATTTTAGAGGCTTTAAGAGAAGATATATCAAGCGAGGACGTGACTACTAATTCAGTTATGAAAGAAGCTGTAGAGGGCGAAGTAGAGCTTATATGCAAGCAGGACGGAATAATTGCAGGTCTTGATGTTTTTAAAAGAGTATTTGAGCTTTTGGATAATAATGTAGAGGCAGAGATTTACTGCAAGGATGGAGACGAGGTTAAAAACGGACAGCTCCTTGGAAAGGTGAGGGGCGATATAAGAGTGCTTCTGTCAGGCGAAAGGGTTGCGCTTAATTATCTTCAGCGCATGAGCGGAATTGCAACATATACTAATCAGGCCGCAAAGCTCCTTGCAGGTTCTAAAACAAAGCTTTTAGACACAAGAAAAACAACGCCTAATATGCGTATTTTTGAAAAATATGCAGTTCGTGTCGGCGGCGGATATAATCATCGTTACAATCTGTCCGACGGCGTACTGCTTAAGGATAATCATATAGGTGCGGCAGGAAGCGTAACCAAAGCCGTTCAGATGGCAAAGGAATATGCTCCGTTTGTCCGTAAAATTGAAGTCGAAGCAGAAAATATGGATATGGTTAAAGAAGCGGTAGCAGCCGGAGCAGATATTATAATGTTAGACAATATGACGCCTGATGATATGAAGGAAGCGGTTGAATATATAAACGGCCGTGCAGAAACAGAATGTTCGGGAAATGTAACGAAAGAGAACATTGAGAAGCTGGCAGCAATCGGCGTAGATTATATTTCCAGCGGAGCGCTGACACATTCGGCTCCAATACTTGATATTTCGCTTAAAAATCTTCATGCGGTATAAAATACAAAACAGGCGGTCAGTTTGGCCGCCTGTAAATTACTGAGTCTTTTCTTTATAATTTTTCTTTTTTTAAGCGTTCTTTAGCTTCTTCAATGGTTTCTCCGTCTTTGGTAAGATAATGGTCTACAAATTTATCTTCAATATTTTTATATCCGCCCACAACGGCATTTTCGATTTTTTTGTATCCACTAACTACCTTTTCTTCAATTTTCTTATTTGCCTTTAAAAGCTTTGATTTAGCCATTTTTATACCTCCTGAGATTTAAATTTTCATATCGGCAACAGTTGTTGTTTTAATACATTTATAGTATAATAACAACAATTGTTGAGTTCAATCATCAATTTGTCGACATTTGTTGGGATAATAAGGAGATTATATGAATACAAAAGATAACAAAAGAAGAAAAGAGTCCAAAAATAAAATCGAGAATGCATTTGTGGAATTGTTATTGCTTTACGGAAAAGAAGTAAATGAGATTTCTGTCACGGAAATCTGTAAATTGGCGAACGTGAACAGAAGCACATTTTATGCAAATTATTTAGATATATTCGATTTGATAGATAAAATAGGGGAAAGAATGATTAATGATTTCTACGCTTTATACGAAGAGGAAGAAACAAAGCAGTATAATTCTCATGATTTTTTGAAACTGTTTTGTCATATCAGGGAAAATCAGTTGTTTTATAAAACGTATTTTAAACTGGGGATGGATAGCCATTTTAACGCGTTTCGTTATGATGTAAAGCTTGCAAAATACTATTATGACAATAAGCATATTGAATATCATATAGATTATTTTAAAGCGGGAATTACAGCAATTATTAAAAAATGGCTGAATAACAACTGTGATTTAGAACCTGAAGAACTATTCCAAATTATTAAAGATGAATACCAGAATAAGCATCCATTCTAATAGATAAATTTTTTATCTATCTTATTTATGGAATCAACCTTTTATTAAAAAAAATTACAGAATGGGTATCTGTACGGGTAGGGATTACAATTTATCCTTGACTTTCTGAACAATGTTCAATATAATGAATTTGAACATTGTTCAGAAGGAGGTATTATGTGGATAATAAAGAAGCAATAATACAGGCAACTATGGAACTCATTGAAGAAAACGGCGAGCATTTGGAAGAAATTACAGTTCGTGAGATATGCAAAAGAGCAGGTGTTGGATTAGGTCTTGTGAATTATCATTTTGGAAATAAGGATAAACTGATTGAGCAATGTGTTGAGCGTATGATAAATGGAATTGTTGAACAGTTTCAGAATATACGCGAGAAAACAGAGGGGCTTACACCCTTTGAAAAACTAGAGTATCTTGGTAATATGACGCTTGACTTTCTATTTGAACATTATGCTGTATCTAAAATTTCTGTTCTTACTGATATGCAGACGCCAAAAGATAATGACAATACATGTAGAACTTATGTGGCATATTTGCCTCTTGTTGAAGCCTGCCGCCCTGACCTTGATGAATCGGGCGTCAGAAGAAAAACTTTTTGTCTGATTACGGTTATGCAGCAGATGTTTTTGCGGTATGACACAGTATCAAAGATGTTGGAAATTGATTTGACGAAAAAAGAAAACCGCAAAGCGTGGCATACGCAAATTCTTCACGATATTTTGGAGGTGTAGAGGGTGAATATTACTGTCATAAACGGAACAGAAAAGCACGGTGTTACCTATCGTCTGAAAGAGATTTTTTTATCCGGGTTCAAGAATAAGGCGAGTATTACGGAATACTATCTTCCAAAGGATTGCCTCAATTTCTGTACCGGCTGCATAAGCTGCATATTAAAGGGCGAAAGCACCTGCAAAGACGCAGATAAAATCGGAAAAATTGAAAAATCGCTTTTAGAAGCGGACTTGATTGTGATGACTTCCCCGGCTTATGTGTATCACGCTACAGGCGCTATGAAAGCATTTCTTGATCATTTTGCTTACCGTTGGCTGCCGCACCGCCCTGCTCCTGAAATGTTTGGAAAACGAGCGATTATCCTGACACAATGCCTGGGCGCGGGAGCAAAATCTGCTGCAAAGGACATCAGACACAGTTTATCTTGGTGGGGTATCTCCAAGATCGGGATATTCACAGGCGCATTAATGAGTGATATTGTTTGGGATAAACTATCCGAACGGAAACAAAATGAACTCACAAGAAAAGTGAAAAAGCTTTCTCAAAAGTTCGCACAGATAGATTATACGAAACCGGCACACACAAATTTAGTTACAAAAATCAAGTTTTATTTTTGCCGTGCTATGCAGAAATCATTACATAAAAACGACCCGGAATATCTTGATGGGAAGTATTGGTCACAACAGGGGTGGTTTGGTAAAACCCGACCCTGGAGATAGAGCCACACCGTACCCTACATAAAAACTTCCTTATTAATAGATAAATTTTTTATCTATCTTATTTATGGAATCAACCTTTTTATATTGCTGTTTTTTTGATGCATCTTCTTTTATTTTGTTTAATTCATCATTCCACGCAGCAATATCTTCATTGTTCAAGTATTTCTCTTCAAGTGATTTGACGTATTTTTGTACCGGGAGCTGTTTTTGGCATATAATTTTCTGATAATTCCAATACTCATCTTCAGAGTCAAATTGTGCAATAACTTTTTTAACATCCTCAGCATTCTCTGCCTGCATTGTCATGGCTTTTAAATCAGAGATATATTCGTCAATTTCTTTTTCGGTAACATCATAGCCTTTATTTACAGCTTCAACATACATTGCATTGTATTCTTCAACATATTTGACAGCTGCCTGTGTGGCGTCTGTTTCACTCTGACCCTGCAGAACAAAAAAATCTTTTGCAATCTGTATTTCCTGATTTGTTATCAGCACATCATTTCCGGCCTCAAATATATCTTCGGCGGATATGATATTATCGGAGTTGTCAGCATTTATAAATAATTTGTATTTGGTACTGCTTTGTTTTTGTGAGACAGATGTTTTGTCTTTAGAGTCATCGCTTAATATTTTTCCCCAATTTGACATAAAATCAGTTTTTCCAATTATTTTTTTCACAGGGTAATATGCAGCCATAACTATAGCGAGCGCTGAAATTGTAATTAATAAATATTTCTTTTTCATAGTATAAACCTCCTTTTTGTAATATATAAAATTGAATTTTGCAAAAATTAAAATAATATAAAAATTTGGGTGGAAATGTTATTTATTTTGTTTTTAACACTAATTTTAATCCGCCTGTTTGGATAGGAGGCACTGCTCCGTTACAGGATACTTGAAATGCTACATGTGCATAATTATCTGTAGTGTTTTGGTAAAATTTGTTTTTTCCATTTTGTTTAGACCATATACCATTATAACCAGGTTGAACGACTACTGCTAAGTCATTCCATTTTGTGAAATGATGAAGTTCACCTCCTGAATTGGTATAGTGTTTTATTGAGACAACATTACCAACGGGCATTGATGTTGCGTATGCGCTTTTGTAAGCAAAAAAACATTCACGACTATAAAATTTATTGGTTATAGAATCATATTTTGTATATCTTTCAGTATAATTCATATTGACAGTTATTGAAGACCATCCTCCTTCAGGTACAGCAAACAAATATGTATTATCATATGTTTTAGTTAATGCGTATGTTTGTGCGGAGACATTTGTTGGATAACAAAAAAATCCGAATAAAAAGAATGTGATTCCACATAAACAAATAATTTTAAAAATTTTTTTCATAATAACCCTCCTCGTATAAATCATCCATCATAAACATTTGTCCAGTAAAAATCAAGATTTTTAAATTCTCTTTTTATTAACATCACCCCAGTCGTAAATATTATTCTAAATTAGGATGTGCTCATACTGACTGATATATTTATTTTTATATACTTTTTACAAAGTAGAGCACTGTGTTGTTTAGAATATCTAATATTATTGTTTGTATATACATTATATTATACTTATAGTAAAAAAGCAAGAAAAAAATGATTTTTACAGTACAAATTTTACTTTACAATATTATGTAATCATGATATTATATATGAGGTTTTGATAAAAAAGCCATTTTTTACTGTCACGTAGAATCTGGATACTCCAGCCGGTTCCGGGTGATGGTGTATAAAATTAAAAAGGAGAATGAAAATGACAACTAAAGAAAGAAAAGCAGAGATTATCAAAGAGTTTGGAAAGTCAGAGGGAGATACAGGTTCACCTGAGGTACAGGTAGCGCTTCTTACTGAAAGAATCAGAGACCTTACAGAGCATCTTAAGGTTAATCAGAAGGACCATCATTCAAGAAGAGGACTTCTTAAAATGGTAGGACAGAGAAGAAACCTTTTAGAGTATCTTAAGAAGAATGATATTGAAAGATACCGTGTGCTTATTAACAGACTCGGATTACGTAAATAATTGATACTAATTAACTGCTGCACGATGCAATCAAAGCATTGTGCACAGTTTTTTATCATATAATAACGTAGTTTAATGCGGGATATTTATTCCGAGACTTCTTCAAAGCATGCTGAATCAGTGTGTTTTGAAGTGGTTTCGGCATATCCCGCGCAGTATTTTTATTGAAGGGAGAAATAATATGTACAAATCATTTACAATGGAACTTGCAGGAAGAACGCTTACAGTTGACGTAGGACGTGTTGCTGCACAGGCTAATGGAGCCGCTCTTATGCATTACGGCGATACTGTTGTATTGTCTACCGCAACAGCTTCAGAAAAACCAAGGGACGGAATTGATTTCTTCCCATTGAGCGTTGAATATGAGGAAAAGCTGTATTCTGTGGGAAAAATTCCTGGAGGATTTATTAAGAGGGAAGGAAAGGCTTCTGAGAATGCCGTGCTTACTTCACGTGTTATAGACAGGCCTATGAGACCGCTCTTTCCAAAGGATTACAGAAATGATGTAACGCTTGATAATCTTGTATTATGTGTTGATCAGGACTGCAGCCCTGAACTTACGGCAATGCTTGGTTCTGCAATAGCAACCGCTATATCAGACATCCCGTTTGACGGACCTACTGCGTCTACTCAGGTTGGCCTTGTTGACGGAGAGCTGGTATTTAATCCTACCAGCGCGCAAAGAGAGGTATCAGACCTTGCCCTTACAGTTGCTTCAACAAGAGATAAGGTTATAATGATTGAAGCGGGCGCCAATGAAGTGCCTGAGGATAAGATGATTGAGGCAATATTTGCCGCACACGAGGTTAATCAGAAGGTTATTGAGTTTATCGATACAATTGTTGCCGAATGCGGTAAGCCAAAGCATGATTATATACACATTGACACGCCTGAAGATATGTATAACGATATGGTAGAGTTCATAACTCCTGAAGCAATGGAGGAAGCCGTATTTACAGATGTTAAGCAGGTTCGTGAAGAAAATATTCGTCAGATTAAGGACAAGCTCGCAGAGCGTTATGAAGAAAGCAATCCTGAATGGGTAGAGCTTATTGACGACGCAGTATACAAATTCCAGAAAAAGACTGTGCGTAAGATGATTCTTAAGGACCATAAGCGTCCTGACGGAAGACAGATTACAGAAATCCGTCCTTTATCAGCTGAAGTAGACGTACTGCCAAGAACTCATGGCTCAGGAATGTTTAAGAGAGGACAGACGCAGGTTCTTACTGTTACAACGCTTGGGCCTCTTGCTGATATTCAGAAGCTTGACGGACTTGATACTAATGAAACTACTAAGAGATATATGCATCATTATAACTTCCCGTCTTACTCTGTAGGTGAGACTAAGCCTTCAAGAGGTCCGGGAAGAAGAGAAATCGGACACGGAGCTTTGGCTGAGAGAGCGCTTGTTCCTGTGCTTCCGAATGAGCAGGAATTTCCATATGCTATACGTACGGTATCTGAGGTTCTTGAGTCAAACGGTTCAACATCTCAGGGCAGTATATGTGCTTCAACACTTTCGCTTATGGCAGCCGGCGTACCTATTAAGGCTCCTGTAGCCGGAATTTCAGTAGGTCTTGTTACCGGTGAAACTGATGATGATTATATTATACTTACCGACATTCAGGGACTTGAAGATTTCTTTGGAGATATGGACTTTAAGGTTGCAGGAACTCATAAGGGTATTACTGCTATTCAGATGGACATTAAGATTCATGGCCTTACAAGAGAAATTATCGAGAAGGCTATAGCCCGTACAAAGGAAGCAAGAACGTATATCATAGATGAAGTGCTTACTAAGTGTATTGCTGAACCAAGAGCTGAGGTTGGACCATATTCACCAAAGATTGTTCAGATTAAGATAGACCCTGCCAAAATTGGCGAGGTTGTAGGACAGCGTGGCAAGACTATCAATGCTATCATAGATAAATGCAATGTTAAGATTGATATTGATGAAGAAGGCTACGTATCAGTATGCGGTACCGATAAGGCCGGTATTGAAGAAGCTGTAAGACTTATCAATATAATTGTTACTGACTTTGAAGAAGGACAGATTCTTGAAGGTGTTGTTGTGAGCATTAAAGATTTCGGCGCATTTATAGAATTTGCACCTGGCAAAGAAGGCATGGTTCATATTTCTAAGATAGCTAATCATAGAATCAATCATGTTGAAGACGTTCTTACCCTTGGAGATAAAGTCAGGGTCGTATGCCTTGGACAGGACAGAATGGGACGTATAAGCTTCAGCATCAAAGACGTCAAATAAACAGCTTTGCTGTGAGTAATAAGAATTAATATAAAAAGCGTCATGTAAGCTCTGGTGCTTTATACCGAACTGCAGGACGCTTTTTTTTCAAGCATTTTTCTGTAGTAACCATAACTTATTACCGTTACTGCAAGCTGGCTTATCAGAAGGCTTACAAGATAACCGTTTATTCCCTGAATAGGAATCAGCTTTATTGTAAGAAGTATACGTACTGATAATCCTATGATTGTGATAAAAAATGTAACATGTGTATATCCCATGCCGTTAATAATGCTTGTTAAGGTAGTTGACGTAAATAAAAACGGGCATAAAAATGAAAGAACTTCAATATACGTGCCTACTGTGTCATTATTAAATACAATACCAGCAAGATTTCCGCCAAAAAAATAAAATACAGCGGTAGATATCAGTCCAAGTATCATACTTGCGGCAATACTTATATCCGAAATGTTTTTAACCCCTTTGTTCTTTGTATTTGCTTCGGATATTGCAGGAAGCAGAAGAACAGACAGAGAATTAGTAATTGTTGACGGGAACAGGATGAAGGGCATCGCCATTCCTGTAAGTACTCCGTATATGCTCAGCGCGGTCTCTGAATCTACGCCTGAGCATTTTAACATTACCGGTATAAGTACCGTCTCTATTCCGTGAAGAAGTGCAATAATCAATTTATTGCCGGTAAGAGGAATACTAAGCTTTAAAAGCTTTTTTGTAATAGAGTATCTGGTGTTAATATGTTTTTCATGGCTTATTCCCTTAAATAACAGAAAAATCCGTACTATGCTGTATAGCATTGAAAAAAATTCACCTGCCGTAAGTCCTGCTACGGCCACAAGGCATATCATTTCATTATTGCCGTATGCAATGTTTGATGTAATTAAAAATACAAATATAACTCTTGTTATTTGTTCAAGAAGCTGTGTTACCGCCGGAACAGAAGTTTTCTGAAGACCGTAATAGCAGCCGTTAATGCATGAAGTTACTGCGCTTACCGGAAATGACAGTACAAGTATACGAATAGCCATACTGCTGTTTGGTTCGCCAAGAAATTTTGAGGCGATGGTATCTGATGCTGTATATACGGTAACAGATAAAAGAATGGCAAGAAACAATGAAATGACGCCTGACTTTAATACGGTTGCCCTGACATATTCCGAATCGTCTTTTTTTGCTGCAATCATCTGTGAAATTGCAGTCTGTATACCAGCGGCATATATTGTAAAGCATATACTGAACACCGGAAATACAAGCTGGTATATTCCTAACATTTTTGCATCCATGACATTTGACAGATATATTTTATATGCAAATCCGATTATACGGGTTATAAATCCTGTTATCGTAAGGATAGCAGTACCTTTAATGAGAGTTTTTATCATATTGCCCACTTTTTCGTAATGTTTATAAATTATATGATAGGTTATAAACTAAAATGCTTTAAAAAAAATTATATATGTGTTAAACTGTTAGTATTGACAGTAACAGGATAACGGAGTTTAAAGCATGGCTTCTAACAGAAATTTTTTTACATATTTGTGTTATATATTATTTATTGTATGTACTGTGCTGCTTTTGGGCAGATGCTTTGGCGTGCCGGAATCGCCGGATTATATTAAGATTGCTTCCGGAGCGTGGGTTGTAGCCGCCGCAGCGGTTATCTGCATACTTTTGTGCCGTTTGTGTGCAGCGTTATTTCATAAAACAAAAAAAGGCCTGCGTATTGCGGAGGTAATTATTACTATATTGGTATTTGCAGCCGCCGCAGCCCTTAAAATATATCAGTATACAGAATTTACTGCATTTTTATCGCTTACAGGACTTGTTTTATTTTATTTTTCGATGCGCGTATCATGCGGACAGATAGCGGCGTTTGTTTCGCTGGTTATGTCTGCTTTTATGCCTGTAGAAGCCGGCGCGGCGTATTCTTCGGAGGAGATATTATTATCTAATGCAGTAATATGGGCGCTGTTTTTGTGGTTTGCAATATTTTGGAAGGTTTACCAGAAAAAAAATCACAATATGAAAGCAGGATATATTACAATAGTGCTGCTGGGAACTGCATCCAATGTATTGTATTTTATAAACCGGACGGCGCTGCTTTTGATTGTAATTACTATAATGTTTATGCTTTTCAGACATTGGAAGCCTGCGTTTTTGTATATGTTTTGTGCTTTTCCGGCTTTATTTTTTACAGCGTTTGAATATGCGTCTGCCTTTGACAGAAGCACGATAGCAGCTATTCTTAAACTGCGGTTTGCATATGAATACCTGCCTTATACGGATATATGCAGCGCAGGAAGATATTTCTACAGTATGGACAGGCTGTTTTATATTGTAATATATGCGTTTGCAGCAGCGGCGGTAATAATGATGTTTGCTCAAAAGAGAAAGAGTATACAGATTCTTATATGCTATGTTTCAGTTATTGTTATCGGGCTTATGTTGCAGATAGATATGGGCGCAGGTTCATTTACTCTGATAACGTTTGTGTATATTCTTATGGCGTCATATTTTCTGCAGAGCGTATATTCGCATATTACAGAGACACACTATAAAGAAGCAGGTAATATTACTGACGGGTCCAATACGGAAAGCATTAATTCAGATGATTCTTCATGCGATATGCTTCCGGTTCCTGTATATGCATACGGAAGCGATGCGGATGAATCAGGGTGTGTAATCAGACATGCCGACGAATATAAAAGTAACATTGACGAGAACTTAAGAGCGGCTCTTACAAGGAAAAAGGAAAGAGCAGAAAGTAAGGCGGCGCTTAATAATAAACATTAATATGGGAGGAGAATTATGGCTAAAATATTATTTATGGTTGTGCCTTGTTATAACGAGCAGGAGGTTATTACCGAAACAACGAGGCGTCTTAAAGAAAAATATGAAGCGCTTATTGAAAAGGGTAAAATATCGCCTGAAAGTAAGGTTTTGTATGTAAATGACGGCTCAAAGGACAAAACGTGGGAGATGATCAGAGACATTCATAATAACGATAAAATGTTCAGAGGATTGTGTCTGTCGCGAAACAGAGGTCATCAGAACGCTGTGCTGGCGGGGCTTATGCAGGCAAAGGAAGAGGCTGACATGGTTATTTCTATGGATGCCGACCTTCAGGATGATATTGATGCAATTGATGAAATGGTCGATAAATATAACGAGGGGTATGAGGTTGTATACGGTGTTCGCAACAAGCGTGAAACCGATACGTTTTTTAAGAGATTTACCGCTCAGGCATATTACAGGCTGCTTCTTAAGCTGGGTGTCGATATTGTATATAATCATGCTGATTTCAGGCTTATGAGTAAGCGTGTGCTTGATAATCTTGAGAATTATAAAGAGGTTAATCTTTTCCTTCGCGGAATTGTGCCTATGATAGGATTTCCGTCAACTAATGTGTATTATGAAAGACATGAGAGATATGCCGGCGAATCAAAATATCCTCTTAAGAAAATGCTTCATTTTGCATTTGACGGAGTTACTTCGCTCAGCATAAAACCAATAAGGCTTATTACAACGCTTGGTATGTTCATATTTCTGCTTAGTATATGTATACTGTTATATTCGGTTATCCG
This sequence comes from uncultured Lachnospiraceae bacterium, assembly GCA_902493385.1. Classification (GTDB taxonomy): domain Bacteria; phylum Bacillota; class Clostridia; order Lachnospirales; family Lachnospiraceae; genus V9D3004. The sequence continues at coordinate 93,611 of CABUPO010000003.1, read as the reverse complement.
TCATTTCCTTGGATATACTGCGCTTGGCTGGAGCAGTATAATGGTATCTGTATGGGCTCTTGGAGGGCTTCAGATATTATCAATAGGAATTATCGGAGAATATATCGGAAAGATTTATCTTGAGTCAAAGCACAGACCGCGCTTTATTGTAAAAGAGTATCTGAATGATTAAAACGTGCATATAATATTCTTGAGGAATATTACAGAGAATGGTGAATATAATGATATATCTTGATAATGCGGCTACAACAAAGATGTATAGCGAAGCCGCCACAGCCATGCTTCCTTATTTTAATAATATATATTCCAATCCATCAGAAATATATGCTTTTGCAGCAGATGCAAGAAAGGCGGTAAATAAAGCCAGAAAGCAGATAGCCCAGATTATTAATGCAAGTCCGGAAGAGATATATTTTACTTCCGGAGGAACAGAATCTGATAACTGGGCGCTTTACGGAGTTCTTTCTGCATATAAAAATAAAGGCAGACACATTATAACGTCAGGGATAGAACACCATGCAATACTCAATTCATGCAGGCAGCATGAAAAGAACGGAGTAAGCGTAACTTATATTCCGCCTGATGAAAACGGTATTATTCATCCTGAAATGATTGAAAAGTTTATAAGAAAAGATACTGTCCTTATTACGGTAATGGCTGCCAATAATGAGATTGGAACAATACAGAATATTAAAGAAATAGGGGAAGCGGCACACAGGCACAATATTCTGTTTCATACGGATTCGGTGCAGGCGTTTACCCATATACCGATTGACGTTAAGCAGATGAATATCGATATGCTTAGCGCAAGCTCACACAAATGTCATGGCCCTAAAGGAATTGGCTTCCTGTATATAAAAAACGGCATAAAGATTACTCCGTTTTGTAATGGAGGAAAGCAGGAAAGGGCAATGCGTGCCGGTACTGAAAATGTACCGGGTATTGTCGGATTCGGGGCAGCCTGTGAGATAGCGGATAAGCGTATGGAATATAATATAAACTATATCACTAACCTTCGTAATCATTTTATAAGCAGAGTTATGAATGAAATCGAATATGTAAGGCTTAATGGAGATATAGACTCACGGCTGCCCGGAAATGTTAATTTTGGATTTGCATTTTTGGACGGCGAGGCAATACAGATACAGCTGGACCTTTATAATATATGCTGTTCTACAGGTTCGGCATGTAATGCGGGTCTAAAGGGCGTTTCACACGTGCTGTCACAGATTAAAGTGCCTGACGAATATATACATGGGTCAGTCAGATTTACGATTTCAGAGTTTAATACACTATCAGAGATAGATTATACAATCAATCGCCTAAAGGAGATTGTAGATAAGTTAAGGGATATGTCAATAGAATATAAAGCGTTTAAGAGAAAAGGCAGCTGAAAAATGGTGTAACCTCTGCAATATGGGGTTACACCATTTTTTATAGAGTGAAGTTTCCGTGCCACAATGACTTGAACACTGGAATTTATCAGTACAAAAATCACGGAGGCCTCACTCTCATAAAAATTATATCATTATCATAATTGTTTGTGAATGTTTTGACGAAAGGAAAAGGGTTAAAAAAATGTTTAAAAAGCCTCCTGACTGTAGTTATGATATATATCAGTCCGAAGGCTTTTGTTGCCTGCAGCCCTGTAAATCAGGGTTTTTCATGCAATAGCTCATTTACAGCATTAAATATTATCTTCGATTACATCATAAATATGAATCGGATCTAATTTTCCTGCAGTACATAAGCTGCATAAATCAGATACCAGCTTGCCGTCGGTAGAAACGTCAGGAACTGAAAGCAGTATATCATTATTTTCATTAATGATTTTTATGTCGAAGGAAATATATTCTCCAAGCTCGTCCGATTTAAACTTTTTTTGGACAGGTATGTAACGGAGCATATAAATCCACCCCCCTCTCTCCATTTCTATAAAACAATAATTTATACCCGGTAATAAATTATTGTTTTATAGAACATATTATATACATATTATGGAAATAATCAAGCAATTTATTGCATTTATTTATAATATTTTCTTTATTTTGGGTTTTCTGCATGAATATATATTGTAGAAAGTAATGCCGAGCGAGGAAAGAAGCTTTTCCAGTCTGTTAAATTCATAGGCTATATGAGGCGCGGTATGAGCGTCTGAACCTATTGTAAATGCCGTGCCCCCAAGCTCAATATATTTTTTTATTATGGCTTCGGACGGATTGGGAGAGGAGAGTCCCGCTTTATATCCTGAGCTGTTAATTTCAAGAGATTTGTTATTTTGAATGATGTGCTGCAAAATACAGTTAAGGATATCTTCAAAATCATTATATAAGAAACCTGCGCCTTTTGACGGTGAGTACCTTAAAACATAATCAAGATGACCAAGGCTGTCATAATTACTGCAGGCAGTTATATTTTCGTATATGCATTCAAAATATCTGTATATACATGCTTTTTCATCCTTATTATCCCAATATTCGCTGTAATATGGGTCAATATTATCTATAAGATGCGTAGAACCTATAACAAAGTCCCAGTCATATGAATTTAAAATTTTGTCATATCTGCTGGACAGATCAGGCTTTAAACCGATTTCAATTCCTTTAAATATCCTGATTCTGTCACGGTATTTTTCTGAAAGTCCTGTTATGCAGTTCATGTATTCATCAACATCAAATACAAACGAAAGCGCATATTTTTCAGGAAATTCGAGGTCCATATGCTCGGTAAAACAAATGTAATCAAGTCCTTTACTGATAGCGCTGTTAATCATTGTTTCCATATGTTCAGTAGAATCTGATGAGAAGCTGGAATGCATATGGCAGTCAGATTTTATCATTTTCAAATATCCTCCTAATCATTTACAAGAGTGAGTCTGCTTATGTCTGTATCTGCAACAAGCGAGTAATTGGTATAATATACTACAAATCCCGGCTTGCTGTTTTTTGGCTTTTTGACATTTTGGATTTCTGTATAATCAATCTCAACTTTTCCGGATTCCCTTCCCTTTGAATAATATGCCGCAAGAGCGCCCGCTTCCTCAAACGCCCTGTCAGGAACTTCAGAGCCGTTTCCTTTCAGTACTACATGTGAGCCGGCAATTCCTTTTGAGTGGAACCACCAGTCGCCGGGCGCTCTGTTGCCGAATGTAAGCTCATCGTTTTGGAAATTGTTCTTGCCAACGTATATATCAAATCCATCGCTTGATATATAATGCATGCATGTACTCTTAGGCGTATTGCTTTTTTTGTTCTTTTTCCCATTGGCTTTCTTTTTAATATATCCGGATTCCACAAGTTCTTTTTTTATTAAATCAAGATCCGCGTCATTTGCGGCAATATCAAGCGAATTGCTTATTGATTCAAGGTGATTGATGTTTTCGGTAGTTTCATTACGCTGGATTAAAAGAGCGTCGTAGGTTCTTTTAAGCTTATTATAGCGTTCAAAATACCTTTTTGCATTTTCAATCGGCGTCATGTCTTTATCAAGAGGAATTGTTATATCTTCACCAGTGTAATAATTATTGCAGACAAGAGACTTATCGCCTTTTTCAGCCTGATATCCGTAAGTCGTTAAAAGCTCGCCGTATACTCTGTATTTATCACGGTTCATAGTGCTTGCAAACTGCTTGTTCTGGATATCAAGCTTTTTGCGGCATCTGTCAAGCGCTGTGGATACAATTTTTCTTAAATCATAAGATTTTTGGTGTATACGTGTAGCGTTAGCTTTTTTCTCATAATAATCGGATAACATCTTACTGACAGAATCATAATATTCTTTTCTTAAATCAAGATATGAAGTCAGCTCATATACGGCATATTCTGCGGGCGTATTATTATCAAATACGATATTTGGAGTAAATGATTCGTTTTTGATATCAGATATAAATGTAAAAATACTTTCTTTAAGTCTTACAGTATCTTCACTGTCTAAAGCTGCGGCGGGCGTGTCTGCGTCAATTCCTGCGCGAACGCATAATTCTATGGCGGTAACGCTGCTTATTCCGGTAAGGGTGGAATATATTGCTTTGAATACAGGAAGCGGCCTGCCGATAATAATGTTCATTAATTCGTCGGAAAATGACAAAGGATCATGCTTGTCCATAGTATTAGGTATAAAATATTCGCGCGCAGGAAGGACTTCGCGTACGGAGCTTACAAGTCCTGATATACGTTTAATGCTGTCTATTATAATCATTTTTTCATCATTGTTCTTTTCACAGAAGATAATATTGCTGTGTTTGCCCATCATTTCTACAATCAGGTATCTGCGGCAATAGTCTCCAAGTTCATCAAGATGTTCCATTTCGATACATATGACACGCTCAAGTCCAAACTGGGATACATTTATTATTCTGGCGCAGCCTGCATGTTTTCTTAACAGCATGCAGAAATTAGGCGCGGAAAGAGGAGAAGTCTTTGCGGTATCCGTAAGGTATATAAGAGGAAGACTTGCGTTGGCGGAGATAAGTAATCTGTATGTCTGTCTGTCCGCTCCTTTTATAGTTAATATAATTTCATCGTTTTCAGGCTGGGCTATTTTTGATATACGTCCGTCTTTGATTGTATTATTAAGTTCATATACAATAGAAGCTATTGTAGTTCCGTCAAATGCCATTAGTTTATACTCCTTTAGGTTATTTGATTCTAAGTATACCACAAGATGTATACTTAGTGAATTATTCTTGACGATATTCATTTAATAAACTATAATAAACTGATGTACTAATAATGAAGGGGTACTTGTGATGATTAAAAGCATGACCGGATTTGGTCGGTGTGAAAAGATAACAAAAGATTATAAAGTCAGTGTAGAAATCAAATCGGTTAATCACAGATATTGTGATATAAGTATTAAGCTGCCGAGAAAGCTCAATGCTTTTGAAGCAGATATAAGGAATATACTTAAGGAATATATTACCAGAGGCAAGATTGACGTATATATCAATTATGAGGATTATACTTCTTCAGGCATGTCTCTTATGTATAACAAAGATATAGCGGCAGATTATGTTAATTGTATAAAGGAGCTTTCAAAAGATTTTGATATTCCGTTTGACCTTACTGCATCTGTGCTGTCAAGATATCCGGAGATTTTAACGCTTGAGGAGAATCGTATTGACGACGGTATGCTTTTCGTACGTATAAGTCAGGCGGTAAGGGAAGCGTGCGAGTCATTTGTTGCCGCACGTACGGCAGAGGGAGCCAATCTGAAAAAAGATATACTTGCAAAGCTTGATTTTATATCTGAATGCGTAGATTATATTGTTGAGCGTTCGCCTGAAATAATTGAGGATTACAGACAGAAGCTTTATGAAAAAGTTTCAGAAGTAATAGGAAACGCTCAGATAGACCAGTCAGTTCTTGCAACTGAACTTGTGGTATATGCTGATAAGATATGCGTTGATGAAGAGATGGTAAGGTTAAAAAGCCATATTGAAAGTATGAAAAATGTTCTTGACAGTGATGAAAGTATAGGACGAAAGCTTGATTTTATTGCACAGGAGCTTAACAGAGAGGCTAATACAACATTATCCAAATCTTCCGACGTACAGGTATCCGGCAAAGCTATTGAGTTAAAGACTGAGATTGAAAAGGTAAGAGAACAGATTCAGAATATTGAATAATCAGAGGAGTTTTTATGGGGAATATTGTTAATGTTGGTTATGGTAATATGGTGAACGCCGATAAGGTTGTCGGTATAATTAAACCTGAGGCGGCGCCTGTTAAAAGGATGATTCAGCATGCAAAGGATACAGGAAGCGCTGTTGATGCAACCTGTGGGCGTAAAACCAAGTCCGTAATAGTTATCGAAAATGATATGATTGTGCTTTCGGCTCTTCTGCCTGAGACTATTGCCCAGCGTATTAACAATAACAGTGGTATAAGAGGTGATTTTAATGACTAAAAAAGGGATACTTACAGTAATATCCGGATTTTCAGGAGCAGGAAAAGGCACTGTTGTTAAAAAATTAGTCAGTGATTACGGATATAAGGTATCCGTTTCGGCTACAACCAGAGAGCCGAGAGAAGGCGAACGAGATGGCAGAGAATATTTTTTCATAACAAAAGAAGAGTTTGAATCGCGTATACAGGCAGGGGGCTTTTTGGAGTATGCGGGGTACGTTGATAATTATTATGGAACGCCTGCCGAATATGTTGACAGCGAGCTTTCCAAAGGAAATGATGTGATACTTGAGATAGAAGTATGCGGGGGACTTTTGGTTAAGGAAAAAAGACCTGATGCGGTTATGATTTTTCTTGTTCCGCCGTCAGCTGACGAGCTTAAAAGAAGACTTATAAGCCGGGGTACGGAAGATATCGATACTATAGAAAAACGACTGGCCCGCGCATATGAAGAGACAGAATATATAGGTCAGTATAGTTATGCTGTTGTCAATGATAATGTTGACGAATGTGCAGCTAATCTTAACGACATAATTCAGAATGAAAAAAAGAAGCTGGTACATAATAATAACGTTTTAGATGTTATTATTAATGATTATAAAAGATTTGAAAGGAGACAGTAATTATGTTACATCCATCTTATAATGATTTAATGTCAGTAGTGAACAGTGAGGTTGAGCCGGGAGAAGAGCCGGTAGTGAACAGCAGATATTCGATTGTGCTTGCAACAGCAAAAAGAGCAAGACAGATTATCGATGGCTCAGAACCGCTCGTAGGAGGCTTTGGAAGCAATGAAAAGCCGTTATCAATTGCTATTTCAGAGCTTTATGACTCACAAATCAGAATATTATCTGAAGATGACGACGTTTAATAATCGGAGGTCTGCATGAACGATATAGATGATGAGGATGTAAAAGACACATCCGATTCAGATGATTTTAAGAATAAAAAGAAATACAGGTATGAAATGCTCATATATGTGATTGTTGTTGTTCTTTCGGTGGTTTTTGTACCAAAATATATTGCGCAAAGAACAGTTGTGGACGGCGAATCAATGATGAATACGCTTAATGATGGCGATAATCTTATTGTTGAAAAATTATCTTACAGATTTTCTGAACCTGACAGATTTGATATCGTAGTATTTTATCCGTTTGGAAAGAAAGAAAAGGAGTATTATATTAAGCGGGTCATAGGGCTTCCGGGTGAATATGTATGTATTAAAGACAGCACAATATATATTGACGGAGAAGAATTAAAGGAGAACTATGGAAAGGCGCCGATAAGGTATGCGGGCATAGCCGCTGATGGAATTACTCTTGGCGAAGACGAATATTTTCTTATGGGTGATAACCGGCTTGAAAGCTTTGACAGCCGTTATCCGGAGATAGGACCTGTATCAGAGGACAAGATAGCAGGGCGCGCCGTGTTAAGAATTTATCCGTTTAAGCAGTTTGGGTTGTTAAATGATAAATAATGTATGGAGGATATTATGGAAAGTAAAGAAGATTTTTCAATGAAAAGGCTTATTATCGAGATTATATTATATCTTGCATTAATACTGGTATGTGTATTTATTATACCAAGATATGTTATTCAGCGTACCAAGGTCATTGGTTCTTCAATGGAAAATACAATGTATGAAGGTGATAATCTTCTTGTTGAAAAAGTTACATATAACTTTAAGAATCCTGACAGATTCGATATTATTGTATTCTATCCTTATGGCAAAGAGGAAGATCCGGATGATTATTATGTTAAAAGAATTATAGGACTTCCGGGCGAAAAAGTCCAAATCATAGGCGCAGACATATACATAAACGGAGAAATTCTTGAGGAAAATTACGGAAAGGATCCGATAACTGACCCTGGTGTGGCACGGGAAACAATTACGCTTGGCGACAATGAGTATTTTGTTCTTGGCGATAACAGGGAAGTAAGTGAGGACAGCCGTGTGTTTGGCGCTGTGGATAAAAAGAATATATCCGGACAGGTAGTATTCAGAATTTACCCGTTTAATCGATTTGGCCCTATGACTAACAAATAAGTTGTTCATACTGAATTTTTTATGTGTAACCGTTTTTGGTTACACATATTTTACGGAGGTATATTATAATATGGTTTTGGAATTAAAGGACATTCACAAATCCTTTGGAGACAAGCATGTTCTTACAGGAGTGTCTGTGAAAGCCGGGAGTGGAAAGGCTTTTGGCCTGTTAGGCAGAAACGGCGTAGGTAAAACTACTGCTATACGTATTCTTATGAACGTTTTTCCTGCAGATAGCGGAGAGGTTTTAATAGACGGACAGCCTATTGATTATAGTAAAGTCAGTATTGGTTATCTTCCTGAAGAACGAGGTATGTATCCTAAGAAAAAAATTATTGACCAGCTTACATATTTTACGGAATTAAAGGGAATGAGCCATAAAAATGCAGTAAAGGCTGCAGACTATTGGCTTGACAGGCTTGGTATGAGCGAATACCGCAATAAGCGTCTTGACACTCTTTCAAAAGGTAATCAGCAGAAAATACAGCTTATTACCGCTATTGCACATAATCCGGATATTGTAATCTTAGACGAACCTTTTTCAGGACTCGACCCAGTAAATGCAATGTTATTAAAGGATGTTGTTAAAGAACAGATTTCAAAAGGGAAAATCGTTTTGTTTTCAAGCCATCAGATGAGCTATATTGAAGAATTTTGTGACAGTATTGCTATACTTAATGCTGGTAAAACCGCTTTGTCTGGCGACCTTCATGATATTAAACGTAACTATGTAAGGGACCGGCTTGTTGTACGCACTGAGTACGCTAAACCAATCAAATCAGACTTTGGAAGTTCCTGTACTGTTATGGAAAATGGGGATATAATGATTCAGCTTGCATCTGCAGACGAAAAGAAAATGATGATGAAACGTCTTGTAGAGACATATGATATTGATGGCGTTAAGGTTTTTGAGCCTTCGCTTAACGATATCTTTGTTGAGTATGCGAGTGATTTGAGATAGGAGGACTAAAGGATGAAGCAGTTTGAAAAGATATTTAGATTTGAACTCAAATATTATTTAAAGAACAAGGTGTTTGTCGGTATTACTCTGTTTCTTGTACTTCTTATTGCAGTTGTAATGTTTTTCCCTCGCATAATGGATGCTTTTAAATCTGATAGCGGAACTGATAATGCTGTATCTGATTCGTCTGTAATGCTCGTGAAAGCTGATGCATCAGAACAGTCTGAGATGCTGAAAGAAGCTTTTGCCTCCGCTTTTGCTGATTATGAGGTTTGTATTACCGAAGAAGATATAGATACTATTAAGGATAAAGTTGTTTCGGGAGAGGCAGAATGCGCTTTTGTAATAAATGAAACAGATTCATATACATATTATGTCAATAACCTCTCTATATATGACACGAATACAGGTATTGCAGATGAAGTTCTGAAGAGTGTTTATCAAATGAATGCTATGATTAACGGCGGAATGACGGCCGAACAGGCGCAGGATATCATGGCATTACAGATTAATGGAACAACTGAGAGTCTGGGTGTGGACCAAATGCAGAATTATTGGTACACATATATTATGGTTTTTGCATTGTATATGGTGATTCTTCTTTATGGACAGATGGTAGCCACTAACGTGGCAACTGAAAAGAGCTCCCGTACTATGGAGGTACTGATTACAAGCGCCAGGCCTGTTTCAATGATGTTTGGCAAGGTTATAGCTTCCTGTATTGCGGGTCTGATTCAGCTTTTTGCGGTATTTGGCACGGCATTTCTTTGTTTCAACCTCAATAAATCTTATTGGGAAGATAATATGATAGTCAAATCTATTTTTGATATGCCTCCGTCTTTGCTTGGATTTATGTTGATATTCTTTGTGCTTGGTTTCTTTACCTATGCTTTTCTTTACGGAGCTATCGGCTCTACTGCATCCAAGCTGGAGGATATTAATACTTCAGTTATGCCGGTTACAATGCTGTTTATCATTGCTTTCTTTGTAGTAATATATTCGTTAAGCGTGGGAGATGTAGATAATATTCTGATGAGAGTATGCTCTTTTGTGCCGTTTACATCGCCTATGGCAATGTTTACCCGCATAGCAATGAGTAATGTAATGTGGTATGAAATTGTTATTTCAACAGCTGTTTTAACAGGCACAGTTATCGGCATAGGCTTTGTTTCTGCAAAAATCTATCGCGTAGGCGTTCTGCTTTACGGTACAACGCCGAAGATAGGTTCTATTATCAGGGCTGTAAGGAAATCATAGAATTTTTTGGTGGAAATTATTTAAGACCGCATGGAGAGAATTGGGCTGCCAATTATCCCTGTGGTCTTTTTTTATTTTATTGTTGACAAACATGTGTTCATGTGGTAATCTTTAAACAGATGTTCGAGAACGTACGTGCGGAACATATGTATGCAGATTGAGGAGGATTATTTTATGAATACAAAAGCGTTTAATTTCAGTATGATAGTCAAGGTATCAGTTGTTATATTTTTTCTGATTGTTATTTTTGGAATATTCAAGGAAGTAAAGGCATCGTCAGGTGATTCTGCAGACAGAAAGTTTATATGCCAGTCTGTTAAGATAGAGAAGAATGATACGCTTTGGAGTATAGCAGAAGAGTATTATTCGGACGAATACAGAGATATCGCTGATTATGTTGACTCAATTAAAAAAGCCAATAATCTTAAATCTGACACTATTCAGGCGGGTAATTATATTATCGTTCCTTATTATACGAACTGATTTATTTGTAGATAATACATTTTATTTCATAATGTAACAATATAGATAATTATATGACACAATTTTAACAAGTTAGATACCTAATATTCTAATGTAGATATTACTTTAGGAAGAGGTCGCTGCATTATGAATAATTTATCCGGACGTTTTATTAAACTGTTTTTTTCACTTTTAACAATAGTGTTTATTATATCATTTTTTAATCCTGCAAGCGCTGACGCCGCTTCATTAAGATTAAAGTATAATAACCGGACCCATATATATAAAGGCAGACAGGTCAATGTATATTTGGATGGTAAGAAGGTAGCTATGGATAAGACCAAAGGGGTTGTCCTTAATAAAACTCTTATGGTGTCGTATAAGGACGTATTTAAAAAGGCCTGTAAAATAAAGACAACATACAAAGCCAAGACAGGCAAGATTGTTCTTAAAGGCAACGGGGTTACGGTACAGCTTAAGCTTAACAGCAAGACGGCATACATTAACGGCAAGAAGAAAACTTTAAAACAGGCGCCTGTTAAGGTGCGTTATGTCAAGAAGAAAAAGACTAAAATTCTTATACCTGCAAAAGTCGTATCAAAAGCGTTTGGATATACTTACAGTTACTCGTCAGATAATGCAGCAATGAATATAAAATCTCCTTATGTTCTTGAGTATAATGGAGCTCTGCATATATATAAGAAGTATCTTGGAGGTCTTGTGTATAATAACGTCGCCGCAGATATGAACTATATGCCGGCTTTATCAATTGGATGTACAATGATACCAGCAGAGCAGGTTTTGAAGAATATAATGGGTCTTGAGTATAATTATGATAAGAGCAGCGGAAGAATAACCGTCAAGTCTTTGAATAATAAGCTGGAGCTTGTTATAGGTTCCAGGACTGCAATTATTAATGATACAACACAGATTACACTTAAAACGGCGCCTACAATAGTTAAAAGGATGGATACAAAAGCAGAAGCTGTTATGGTGCCGGCAGCAGCGGTTATGTCGGCTCTTGATTATTATTACAGCTGGAATTCATCTTTGAATGTTATTACTATACAGACTAAGAACTATTTTATGTGGAAGGCAGAAAATAATGCAGATTATGACAGGACACTTTACAATAATTCATTAATTGAAGCTGGCGCAGTATATGATAATAGTAATAAAAACGTTGTAATTAAGCTTTTATTTGAAAAAGCGCTTACAGCTGATGCGTTTACATTTACTAATAATATAGCAGCGGGAAGAAATGCTTATTTAGATTTTCCTAAGACAAAGAATCTCCTTAATCAGTCGCAGGGGGTTATTAATACAGGCAAGCTTCAGTCCGTTAGTTTGGAGCAAAATGGAGATTTAATGGATAATCTCAGATTTATGCTTGTATTTTCGTCCACAGACGCTTCAATGTCTTATAAAGCAGAAGGCAGCATGCTTACTATTACAGTATCGCAGGAAACTAATAAGGATTACGCTTTAAGAATCAGTAAACCGGAGGGAGTTTCATTTACTGATATTAAAACAAGCGACGACTATACTAACAAGCGTTTTTATATATATATTCCGGGAAATTATACTGATTATTATATGACGAATAAAATATCTGTAAGCTCGTCTGTTGTAACCGGCACGCAGGTATCATATAAGTCTGACGGATATACAGAGATTGTTGTGAACACTTCAAAATTACAGGGATATAAGCTTGTCAGCTTTGGAGATGTTATTGGAGTAATTATTGATAACCCTGTAAATGTATATGATAATATAGTAGTTCTTGACGCCGGACATGGAGGCAATGATCCGGGAGCATCAGGCGGAGGATATGATGAAAGTGACATTACGCTTGAAATAATATATAAAAAGGCAAAAGAATATTTTGATTCGCAAGAATCTAACGTAAAGGCGTACTGGACACGTACCAGCGATACATATGTAACGTTGTCCAACAGAGCCGCATATGCATCGCAGATTGGAGCCGATATGTTCGTAAGTCTGCACATGAATTCAAGTACCAACTCATCAGCTAAAGGAACTGAAGTATATTATTCAACTTCTAATAATAATACAGCTGATAACGGAATGAACAGTAAGAAGCTTGCCGGTATATGTCTGGATAATATAGTATCCGCACTTAAAACTAATAACAGAGGGGTAAAGACTGCCAATTATTATGTTATTAAGAATAATACTGTACCCGCCGTTCTGATAGAGCTTGGTTTTATATCCAACACAAGTGACCGTCAGTTGATTACAGATGATGTTTCGCAAAGAGCAGCGGCAAAGGCTATATATGATTCTGTAATTGCAGCATTTAATAATTAAATCACTCTTTACGCAGAGAGACAGCTTTTGCAGCCATTCTTTTACGGTCTTCATCAAGCGCGGCATAATGCTTTCTTGTTGTATTAACGTCATTATGGCCAAGAACTTCTGCAACAAGATATATATCGCCTGTTTCTCTGTAGAGATTGGTGCCATATGTGCTTCTGAGCTTATGTGGTGTTATATGCTTAAAAGTGGTTATCTGTCCTGCATAATCATTTACAAGATTTTCAATGGCCTGGACACTCATTCTTTTTTTCTGTATGGATAAGAACAGAGCGTCTTCATGGCCATTTGCTGCTTTTATATTATATCTTTCTGCAAGATAGTCCTGCAAAGCTTCGCATACTTCATCACCAAAGTACACATAATCCTCTTTACCACCTTTTCTTATGATTTTAATTCGATTATTTGAAAAATCAATATCATTAATATTTAAACCGACGCATTCACTTACACGTATGCCTGTGCCAAGAAACAAGGTAAATATTGCCAGATTACGAACCCGGTTTTTCTCATAATACACCTTTTTCATGCCTGTAAGGTTGTCGCCGCCGTGTTCAACAAGGTCTAAAAGCTTTGCAACCTCGTCATAATCAAGACGTATTATTTCCTTATCCCTCAGCTTTGGCATATCTACTAATAAAGTAGGATTGTTTTTAATCATTTCGTGCTTATAGTAATACGCATAAAAGCTTCTTAAAGCGGAGAGCTTTCTATGAAGTCCCCGGCTGTCATTTTTGTATACGTTGCCATCTGCATCTGTATATACCTTCAGGTATTCAAGATATTCCTCAATATCCACAGGCGTTATCCTGTCAAGGTCATCCAAGGTAAATTCGTTCGTTTTATATGAACTGTATATAGGATTACATGCTATTAAAAAAGAGAAAAACAATCTGATGTCATATACGTAAGAAATTCTTGTTTTGATTGTAGTTGTATTTTCCATAGCTCTAAAATAATCATAAGAAAAATTTGGCAGAGTCTTTAATACATTACGCAGCTTAATTGTTTCGCTGGCTTCTTTTTGCTCGTGATATGTAAGCTTTCTTGCCATAATTATTCACCTCTTAAGTATAATATATATTGAATTATAGCATTCAGAGGCGTTTTTGTAAATATCTTTATGAAAAACTGGAGTTTGTCCAAGAGAGCTAAGAGAGATAAATAAAAGCACCATATAATCTGCTTTGCAGGCTTTTAATATATGATGCCTTTAAATTCTTATAAATGACCTTATAATGGCACATCTATTATCTTCTTGACGATTGTTCATCTGCAATTTTTCTCATCTCGAAAATTTCTGTAGTTGTGAGCTTTCTGTGTCTCAGATATTCATTAAAGAATGAACTCAATGATGAGTTAAATAATTTGCTGAATAATGCCTCTGTTTCAATTTTCTGGACTTCACGTTTTGATATAATTGACCTGCATATGAAGCCAGGTTCAATTCTTTCAACAGCGCCTTTATCAATAAGGCGTTTGATAACTGTGTATGTTGTATTTTTTTCCCAGCCGATATATTCTTTAATAATTTTAGCTATATCCTTTGCGGCGAGCTCTTTATTGGACCATAACAGTTCCATAACATTCAACTCGCCCTCATGAAGCCGTATTTGCTTTTCTTCCCCATTATTCGTCATAAGTAAATCCTCCAGTAAATAAAAACATATCGACTGTATACAATTGTAGACTGCAAATAAATATGTTTTCTACAGCAATATTATAGACAGCACTTTAATTCTACAAAATTAGAAATTAAATGTCAACATCATTACTTATAATTTTTAATATTTTTTTAAAATAATCCGGTAAATCTGAATTAAATTCCATGTACTTTTTAGTTCTCGGATGTATTATACCAAGAGTTTTTGCATGTAGAACCTGCCCGTCTGTTTTAAACGGCTGCTTTGCATAGCCGTATACTGTGTCGCCTAAAAGCGGGTGTCCGATATAAGACATATGCACTCTGATTTGATGTGTTCTGCCGGTCTCAAGCCTGCATTCAATATAAGAATATTTATTATTCCTGTATTCAAAGCTGTTAAAAACATTGTAGTGTGTTACTGCATGCTTACCCTCAGGCTCATTTGTTACAGCCATCTTTTTACGGTCGTTTCTGCTTCGGCCTATATTAGTATCAATTGTGTTATTTTCATTGCTCAGTGCGCCGAATGTTATGGCGTGGTACTCTCTTTTTATAGAATGTTCTGCAAGCTGTTCCGCTATAAAATTATGTGAAACATCATTTTTACATGCAATGACAAGGCCGGTTGTATCTTTATCGATTCTATGGACGATTCCTGGTCTTAATATACCGTTAATGCCAGAAAGATTATTGCCGCAATGGTTTAAAAGTGCATTGACAAGAGTACCCTGATAATGGCCGGGAGCAGGATGCACGACCATGTTTTTTGGTTTATTTACTACTATAATATCATCATCTTCGTAAATTATATCGATGGGAATATTTTCAGGGATAATATCGGGCGCAGACGGTTCGGGAAATGTGATTGAAAGAATATCATCTGCAATAAGCCTGTAATTAGGCTTTACCTGTTTGCTGTTGATAGTAATATAACCTTCTTTTATAAGCTTTTGTATATAAGTTCTTGAGACGTCAGGCAGTTTTTGATTAAGATATTTGTCAATTCTAACGTCGACTTCTTTTTCAGAAATTGTAATTATACAGGGCGTATCAAGTTCCATCACGTTCACCTTTTAAAATATGCGGCAGCTTGTCATCATCATATATAAATAACAATAAAAATATTGCAGCAAATGCTGATACAGTCACGTATATATCAGCTATATTGAAGCGCGGAAAGCTGTATGAGCCAAAATCAAGCGCAATAAAATCAACAACATAGCCGGTACGGATTCTGTCAATCAGATTGCCGCAGGCGCCGCAGAAAATGCCTATGGTAACTGCTTTAAGCGGTATATAGCCATTATAAGGCAGCTTTATATATATAAACTCAATAATAATACATAAAATAATTGTAATTATGCAGAATAATGTTCTTTGATTTTGAAGAATGCCGAACGCAGCGCCGTTATTATATACAAGCTCGAAAGAAAGAAAATTCTTAATCAGTACCTCCGTCTTGTCCGAAAGAGAATTAACCGCAGCATATTTGGTAATTTGGTCTATTGATATTAAAACAATGCATATCAGAATAAAAATAATGCTTTTTTTTAAGTAATTCTTTTTATTCATATCTGCCTCCGGTTATTATTCTAATCGCTTCTTTCATCTCTTCATCAGTTACTGTTTTGTCTGTAAATGCATTACCAATTCCATTTACAAGTACAAACTTAACCCGATTGCTGTCAGCCTTTTTATCATTTTTAGTTATTGCAATAATATTATCTATATCTGAATCATTTATGCCGTCCAGCTTTACAGGAAGCTTATATGAGTCAAATAATGCCACAGATGCATTAAATTCTTCTTTGGTAATAAGCTTTCTTTTATATGAAATATAAAGCGCGGCTATGCATCCTAAAGCAACGCATTCTCCATGCAGCATAGAGAAATTCATGTATTTTTCTATTGCATGACCAATTGTATGTCCAAAATTAAGATGGGCGCGTATGCCTTTTTCCGTAGGATCCTCTTCTACAACACTTTGTTTGATTTGGCAGCTTTTATATATAATTTCAGACATTGTGCTTAGATTTCTGTCAAGCGCTTTATCAGAGCTGCAGGCAAGGCAGTTAAAATATTCCTTATCTTTTATTATGGAATGCTTGATTATTTCTGCAAATCCGGATATATATTCTCTGTCAGGCAGGGTATTAAGTGTGTCCAAATTGATATAAACATGCGACGGCATATGGAATGCGCCGACCATATTCTTATAGCCGTTAAAATCAACGCCCGTCTTGCCGCCGATACTTGAATCGACCATAGCTAAAAGGGACGTAGGCAGCTGTACAAATCTTACGCCTCTTAGATATGTAGCCGCAAGGAAACCGGACATATCTCCTACTACGCCGCCTCCCAGTGCAAATATAATGTCATTTCTGTCAAAATGATTTTCTATTATATAAGAATACATGTCTTCGATTGTATGAGTGTTTTTCTGCTCTTCGCCCGCAGTAAAAGAAAAGCTGTATACTTTACTGCATAACGGTGTTAAGGCGCTTTTGACTGCATCCAAATGATATCCTTCAACATTAGAGTCTGAAATGATACAGATACGCCTGTCTGATATATTAAGAGCGTTTATTACTTTGGAAAGATTATCAAAGCCGTTATTAAACGATATATCATAAATAGGACGATTATCCATATTTATCCTAATATTATCTAACAAAATATATACCTCGCATTACTCGTTGTCTAAAAATTCAAATTTTGAACTTTCGGAATCAGAATTATTGTTTTTATTCACAAAATCTGTTCTGATGTCGTTAAGAAGTGAATCGAGCGAATCCAAATCAATTGCCGGAATGTCTTTTGTATCAGAATCAGCGGAATCGGCTTTCTCTGTCTGATTCGCTCCGTTTACCGTTTCATCAGCTTTGGTTTCTTCTTGCAGAGTATCATCCTGCGTCTCTTTTGGCTCATGCTCAGAAGCGGATTCTGTTTTATTGTCTTTTTGGGAATTATCAATCGCTTCATTAAGACTCTGAGTCAGGTCGTTAGTGTATATCTCATAAAAATCGCTGTCAAGAAGATCTATCTGTTTAACTGCAATCTGCTTAAACTGCATCTTGAACTGATTGTACTGCTGTATAAGCTGCAGACACTTCTGTCTTATGTTATCATACTGTGAATTAGCGGAATTAATAATTTTATCAGCCTTCATCACAGCTTCTTTTTCTATTACTTCAGCTTTTGAATTAGCTGTATCTATCGTATCTTTTGATGTCTTTTCAGCAAGGACGAGCGCTTTCTGTAAAGTGTTTTCCATAGATTTGTAATAATCCATTTCACCTTGAAGCTTTGAAAGGCTGTTCTTTAATTCTACGTTTTCTTTGTATATTGATTCATAGCTTGAAACCACGTCTGCAAGAAATTCATCCATCTCTTTTTTGCTGTAGCCTCGGCCTGTCTTGTGCTGTGCATTATGTATCTCTATAGGTGTAAGCATTAGTATTAATCCTCCTTATTAATTAAAAGAGTTATCTGATATACAGTAACTCTTTTGTTGATATATTAAAATTCTCTGCTGAATGTTGGTACTCCGCTTGCATCAAATGAAATATCTCCTGAAACATCAACACCGTCAGGTGAAAACAGGAATATATATTTGGCAATCTGATTGAGTTTACCGTCCATCGCGTATATACATCCTGAAAGGAAATCCATAATACGCTGTGCGTCATCAGGATTAAAGCCTTCGAGGTTGACAACTACAGCCTGTCCTCTTATCAGCATATCGCATATCGCCTCGCTGTCTTCAAATGCGCCTGGTTTCTGTATGGCGACTGTCATCCCCTTTTTCTTGCCTGACTGCATTGGAACAAGCTTTGCCGTACGCTCCCGCTCCGTTCGTGCAGGACGTTCTTTTTTGGCAGGTTCAGAATATGCAGCCTTGTCGTCGTATGAAGATGTTCTTTTTCTGTCCTGGCTTGCTCGTCTGCTGCTTACATTGGAAACAGGCTTTATCTCTTCCTCGTCAACATAAAAATCCTCATCATATTCATCTTCATCTTCGCCAAGTTTCATAAAATCCAAGAATTTATTCAATATATTAGCCATTTTAATGCTGTTCTCCTTTATATTTATTAGACATATATTCTGTCGCCGAATATTCCTGTTCCAACACGTACCATTGTAGCGCCCTCTTCTACAGCGACTTCATAATCTCCCGTCATACCCATTGACAAGACATCCATATACACATTATCAATGTTTTTATTATTAATGTCAACAAGTAAATTACGTAAATGTTTAAAATGTATACGATTATCTTCCGGATTATCGACATAAGGCGCAATAGTCATAAGCCCTCGTATTTTAATATTAGAAAGCCCGAGTATATCATCAATAAAATTATATATATCTTCTGCTTTTATACCAAATTTTGTGTCTTCATCTGCAATATTTACCTCTATAAGAATATCGCATATTATCCCTTTTTTAACTGCCTCAGCATTAATTGACTCGGCAAGTCTTTGTGAGTCTACCGAATGAATCATACATGCATTTCCGACAACATATTTGACCTTGTTGCGCTGGAGATGTCCGATAAAATGCCAGTTAAGGCTGTCATTATTAAGCGTGGCTATTTTTGAAGCCATTTCCTGAGCCTTATTTTCACCAAATATTACTGTGCCTGAGTCTATGCATTCTTGTATCATAGAAACCGGCTTGGTTTTGCTTACGGCAATCAGGGTAATATCCTTAGCGTTCCTTCCTGACCTTTTTGCCGCTCTTTCAATATTGGCGTAAACTTTACTAAGATTTGATTTTATATCAACCTCAGATGCCATTATTATCACCTCTTAATATATAATATCATCTTCATTAATCTTTTCAGGATTAATGACAATATGGTCATATGCAGAAAGTCCGTATTCCATATCTTTTTTTACAATACAATATTCTTTATTTTCATATATTATTTCGATATGCTTGAATTCACAGTAGCCTTCATTAACGTTATAGACTCCTTTTAGCGGCTTGATTTCCTGTACCGCTTCAGTCTTATCTGTTCCGGGAACGCTTATCTGTGTTCCTGGGGTTATAATCATAGCGTCAACATATACATAGTTATCGTCTTTATAGGCAAATGTATCTATATTGTGGGCTGATTTTTCACCATTCTCGTCAGTAACAATATATTCAAGGCTTTCCCTGCTGTTTTCTCCGCCTTTTTGTAAATACTGCACAGGAATTATATAACAGTTCTTTTCTATAATGGATGAAACAGGTATCTTAAGGCCCTCGGCATAATTAAGTATGAGCTCAAGCTTTATATATCTGTCGTCAAGATAACGAGACATATATTTATTAAGTGAAAGGCTGGCGTAATCATTGCCGTCTTTTGAAAACAGCCTGTATGTAACGGTTGTTTCAAAGTTATCTTTTGCGAATCTGATTTTTACCGAATCCTTTTCTTCTAGCTTGCGTTTTTGCTTTTCATCAATTTTAATTACAATGTTCCAGTGTTCATCTGTAACAATTTTACACACATTTTCGCCTGACGAAACGGAATCAGACGTCTTAAGCTGTATCTTCTCGTGCGTGCTTTCGTCAAAACAGTCCTCCGATATACTGTCTTCTGTTATACCTTCAAGTCCGTCTGTCCAGTATGTTATTATACCGCTTGTACCTGCATTATACATGGAAAACGACGAGCCGCCTGTGTTCTGTACGGTCTGTGAAAGCTTATTGATAAGCTTGTCTGATACAAGGGCAAGTACGGAGCTTTCAAGGCTGTATTTGAAATTATTGATGGAGCTGTAGTCAGAATAATCAAAATTGTTCTGAAATGACGCTATCTCCGTCCTGATTCCTGATATGTTCTCAGCAGAAATATCTGATGAGTCGGTAATTTGTGAAAGCTCATCCTTATATGTACCTGATTTATCGAGAGTATATATAGTTGCTCCTTTTGCAATCTTGCTTTTATTGCTGTTATAAAATCCTATGTATCCAGTGGAATCAGCCGTATATACTTCCTCCTGCCTTAACGCTATACCGACTGTTTCGTTATCGTCATATATCTGCTTTTCAGTGACTTCAAATATACTTATAGGGTCTTTTCTTAAAAAATGAACTGAAACAAATACAATATAAAGTAAAATAATAACAAAAAGTACGGAACCGATACTGAAACCGGTTCTTTTATATTTTATTACATTAGATTGCTTTCTGCGTCTTTTTGACATTACTGCACCTCGTTATTATAACAATACATTATCATATAGTATAACAGAATGTAGATAATATATCAAATTAATTAAGCATAATAAATATCATATATGGGAAAACTTATAAAGAAAGTAAATGCGTAAAGGAGGTAGCATCATGAAAGCTCTTGATTATACTGTTCTCGCCTTAGTTGTTATTGGCGCCATCAACTGGGGACTTGTAGGTTTTTTTAAATTTGATCTCGTAA
This sequence comes from uncultured Lachnospiraceae bacterium, assembly GCA_902493385.1. Taxonomy (GTDB): domain Bacteria; phylum Bacillota; class Clostridia; order Lachnospirales; family Lachnospiraceae; genus V9D3004. The sequence goes on along the minus strand of CABUPO010000003.1, from coordinate 72,566 downwards.
AAGCAATATTTGGAGATTTGACTGCATTTTCCCGTATAATATATGGCATCATTGGCCTTTGCGGACTGTATGCATTAAGCTTTTTCGGAAGAATAGGAAAAAATGTATAACAGAAGCATGCGGCGCACCAGCGTACTGTATAAAACAGGTTCATATTGTTTGTGAACCTGTTTTATATTATTATCATTTTCCTGCTGTGCCGAGCAGTTCGTTTATCTGAGAGTAAAGCGAATCATATGAGTATGCTTTCATGCATACGGCAATATACCGGTGGGAATCAGGTCCTGTAACCAAAAGTGTCAGACAATTGCCAGCCGCAATTGTAGTACCTGTTTTTCCGGCAAGTATCTTAAAGCCTTTCGGCAGTTTTTTTTCGCCTGTAAGGAATTTAATTGTACTTTCATATACCTTTTTGATTTTATTGCCTGACGCATCCTTGAATTCAGCTATATATTCTTTTTTGGACGCCATTTCAAGAAATTCGTCATATCCGGCAAGCTCATTTAAAATCAGGTATATATCGTATGCGGTTGTATAGTGGTTTTCATCATGAAGTCCGTGTGAATTAGTAAAGTGGGTTCCCACAGCGCCGAGAGCTTTTACTTCTTTATTCATAAGCTTTACAAATTCCTTTTCAGAGCCGCTTATATGCTCTGTAAGCGCAATTCCCGCGTCATTTCCGGAATATACAAGAAATGAAGTGAGAAGCGTCTTGAAATTAATTACGTCACCCTCCTGCAAAAAGCATGTTTTGGCTCCGGGTTCTGATATATGTGAAGCCGTATAACTTATTTTAACGTCGTCGTCCATATTGCCATATTTAAGACATACTAAAGCGGTTGCGAGCTTTGTAAGGCTTGCAGGGTAAAGCCTGTCATAAATTCCGTCGGCATAAAGCATCTGGTTATCGTCTATATCAACCATAAGAAGCCCTGATGCCGACAAGGCATCAAGAGTTTCCGCGCCGACTTCTTCTTTTTTAATAACACATACTTTACTGCTGTACGGCGTAGCTTTATACAGATATTCTCCCCCGGAAACTGAAACAGCCGAATTAATATTATCCGACATTGTGTCATAAGTAAGAAAAGTCTGCTTGTCCGTACAGCCGGCAAACAACATTATAAAAAATATACTGATTGTTATTATAACAAAATGTCTTGTACGCATAAAAACAGCTCCTTTGTTCATTTAACCGTTTCGCGCCAGCCAAGGTCGCCTCTGTCCAAAGCTTTTATAAGAAGCTCTGCCGATGCAAGATTAGTGGCAAGAGGTATGTTATATTTATCGCATAAAAGTACAATTATATTGACGTCGGGCTCATGAGGCTTAGCTGTGTATGGGTCCCGAAGAAAAATAACAAGATCTATATCGTTATTTTCAATCTGAACTCCAAGCTGCTTCTCTCCACCAAGATGTCCCGCAAGATATTTGTGAACGGTAAGTCCGGTAACATCTTCAATAAGCCGTCCTGTGGTTCCTGTTGAATATATTTCATTTTTACATAATATTCCTTTGTATGCTATGCAGAAATTCTGCATAAGAACTTTCTTCTCATCATGTGCAATTAACCCAATCTTCAAAATCAATCACCCCAATTTCAATAAATCAGTAAGTATTCTGATAATCGTCATAGTTAAGCGAAGCAAGGTCTGCCGGTTCGTTTTTAACTAAAAAGCCGCGCCCCAGCGCTTTGGTTGCAGGCTGAATGCCAATATTAATAAGAATTCCTATCGCCATCATATAGGTAAACATTGAGCTGAGCCCCGAGCTTACAAACGGCAGAGGAAGCCCGGTGTTCGGCAGTATCATCGCAGCAACTCCGATATTGGCAAATATCTGAAACATAAACATTGCAGATATTCCGACTGCAAGGAGTTTACCCATATAATCTACTGCATTCTTTGCAACCATAAGACACAATGCAATGAAAACCATAAATATAACTATCAGTATAATACATCCTATAAAACCATACTCTTCTCCAATTGCCGCCCATATAAAATCACTTTCGGTTACGTCTACCTTGTTGTAATTTCTTACAGAAGAGATTCCTCCAAGTAAATATTTCCCATAAAGCTGCCCGGAAGCTATTGCTTCGATAGAATTATTCTGCTGGTATGCAATATCAGGATACAGCTCGGGATACCTGAAGCCGATAATTCTCCCCACCTGATAAGGTTGGATAAACATCGGGTCAGGCTGCTGTATATACCATAGAACAAATATTACGAGCGGTATCGCGACTCCTATAACCGGCAAAAGTATTTTGTAGGAAACGCCTGATGCAAATATCATTATAGCAACAATAAATATAATAACTATACTCGATGACAAATCCGGCTGAAGCAGTATAAATGCAAGCGGTATTGCCGTTATTGCAGCAGCTGCAAGAAGCGGATAAAATGTTTTCAGCTTATTTTGAAGTCTGTTTAACGCTACCGCAACAGCAAATATTATCATTACCTTGCATAATTCAGAAGGCTGGAGCTGAAAACCCGGAAAATCAAGCCATCTGTAAGCGTCTTTGCCATTATCAGTTCCGAGTGGTGAAAAACGTGTTGCCGCTACAAGAGCAGTTACAATAATATAGTATATTATAACAAATCTGCAGATTGAATGATAGTCTATAATGGACATAAAAACCATAATAAACAGTCCGAGCAGAATGCCTAAAAGCTGCTTTTTCCAGTCGGCAGTTGTATTATAGCCCGACCCGATTATATAGAGTGTAAATATGCTGATAAGACAAATAAGCATAACAACTCCGATAAGAGGGAAATTATATTTTTTCCATTCATAATTTTTTGATAATAAAGCATCTTTCAATTTCTGCCAGATTCTAAGCATGTTCACCATCCTATCTGTTAAGTGTCTTCATCTTATTAATAGGTATTTTCGTAATAAGAAATGTCTGTGTCACTCTTATATCAAAATCATTTTTATCAACGTCTGCGTATCTTGAGATAACACTTATAATGTCATCCTTCATAACTTCTATAATCTCAAAAGAACATCCCGCACGGTCTGCCGCAAGTACAAGCCTTAGTCTGTCGGCGCATATATTTCCGGAGGATTTCTTTTTTAAAACATTAAAAAACATAATAACCCTCCTATACGCAGGTTTTTTCCTTCTTCCAAAGCTTTGACATAAACCTGATAACTTTATTCTCCTTATGTGAAAAATCAGGAATCGGAATATCCTTTCCACATATTCTCCAGCATATATTCATATAAGCCTCTCCCGCTGTGGTGTCAGTATCAACAAGCGGTTCTCCTTTGTTGGTTGCTATGACTATATTTTCATCATCAGGCACAATTCCCAAAAGAGAAAGACCAAGTACATCAACGACGTCTGAAGCAGACATCATATCATGGCGTTTTACCATATCCGGACGTATTCTGTTAATTACAAGCTGTTTGTCCTTCATGCCGGCGTTTTCAAGCAGTCCGTTGATTCTGTCGGCGTCTCGTAAAGCAGATATTTCCGGAGTTGTAACTATTAAAGCTCTGGTCGCTCCTGCTATTGCATTTTGAAATCCCTGTTCTATTCCGGCAGGGCAGTCTATAAGTATGTAATCATAATCGTCTTTAAGTTCAGCTGTCAGCTTTTTCATCTGAAGAGGTGAAACTGCCGTTTTGTCTTTAGTCTGTGCTGAAGGGAGCAGGTAAAGATTAGGATTGCGTTTATCTTTTATAAGAGCCTGATTAATTCTGCATATTCCTGTAACAACATCTACAAGGTTATATACTATCCTGTTCTCAAGCCCCATAACTACATCAAGGTTTCTCAGGCCTATATCAGTGTCAATAAGAACTACTGATTTACCAAGCTTTGCAAGTCCTGTACCTATATTTGCGGTCGTTGTTGTCTTACCTACACCACCTTTTCCGGATGTTATAACTATTACTTCTCCCATTAATGAACCTCCATATTAATCTAGTTTAATGTCGGCTATCAGGTCCTGTGTTATGGACTTTCTGTATATTACGCCGTTTTCGCAAACGGCTATCTGGGTTCCGTATTTTTTCCTGAATTTTTTCTTTTTATCCGGTGCTTTATAAATCGTATCGCATATTCGCAGCTGTGTCGGATTCATTGTAAGCGCGGCAATAAATGATGAAGGATTACCGCCTGCTCCTGCAAACGCGCTTCCCGAAAGCTCTCCAAGGACTATTATATTGCCTTTAGATACTATCTGGGCTCCTTCGTACACATTGCCGATGATTATTATGCTTGTTTCAAAATCCATGACCTGGCCGTTTCTTAAGTTGCCTTTGTAAAATTGTCCTGTCTTGTGGTTAATTTCATTAAGCTTGTTGATTAATGATTTGTTCATTCGTTCTTCAAGCTGCGGGTCGTCTTCTGCTATGCATATAATGTTCAGATTGGTAGTTTCTGATATTATATCAATAATTTCATATTTTTCAAGGTCTGTCAGTTTTCTTCCTTCAAATCCGATGGCTACCATTGCATCTCCGAAAAATGACGACGATGATTCAAATTTTACTCTTACTGCCTCTTTTATTTCATCGAACGGCAGCGTATTATTCATAGCGACAATTATTCCTGATTTTGTGCCTTTTATATTTACTGGACTTTTCATAATAAGTCTCCTTCTCTGTTTAATCGGAAAAAGCGTTGCTTTGATTCTCCGGAGTTGTAACTTTTTGGTCAAGCAGTTCATCACGCTTGTCCTTGTCATAATAATAAATGTATATATCGCGTGCAAGCTCTGCCGCGTTGCCCGATGTGTAACCGTTAGGTATAACTGCGGTTACGGAGATTTCAGGCGCATTATACGGCGCGTATGAAACAAACAGGGCATGGTTGGGTTTATAATCGCTTTCCTGTGCCGTACCGGTTTTTCCGGCCACATCAACATTGAGTTTTTGGTACAGTGATTTTATTGAGCCGTCTGTAATAACTTTACGCATTCCCTGGTGTATATAATCCCATGAAGTGGAGGCAATCTCTACTTTATTATGAACCTTTGCTTTATTTTTTGTAACGCTTCCGTCTGATGAAGAAACAATTTTGTTAATCAGCGTAAGGTCATAACATGTCCCTGAATTAGCAATTGTTGATGCATAACGTGAAAGCTGTACCGGCGTGTAACCGTTGTGGCCCTGTCCTATTGCAGAACGCACGCAGTCATAATCTGATACCTGAGGTTCTGATTCTGGAAGCTCTAATCCTGACGTATCGGTAAGACCATACATATCGGCATATTTTTTTAAGGTATTAAGTCCTTTATCATGGCTGAGCGTCTTATTAGCCGTAAGCCCGAGTCTGTAGCCTATCTCATAGAAGAAATAATTACATGAATCACGAAGCGCGCCTATAACGTTAATATTGCCGTGCGAGGATGTACTCCAGCATTTCGGCGAAGGGTCAACTTCCGTAAACTCGTGCTTATCATATATTTTCTCCAAAGGTGACGAAAGAATACCGGATTCTTCAAGCGCCGCCGTTGATGTAACCATCTTAAATGTAGAACCAGGAGCTGTTCTCTGAGTCGACGGACGGTTCATAAGCGGATAAGAGGCGTCGTCAAGTATTTTTGAATAATAAGCCGAATCTACCTGATTGGTAAGCTTGTTGTTATCATATGTAGGATACGACACATATGCAAGTACATTGCCTGTATTCACATCTGTAATAACAATTGAACCGGAACATGGTTCAAGAGCAAGCATTGCCGGTGTCAGCTCAAGGCTTTTTATTTTTGAAAGCAAGAATGAGTACGGCGATAACGAGCCTCCCAACAGAGCGTTTACCGTATCGTCTGAAGCCTTGACAATATTCTGGTTAATCAGGAGCATGCATATCTCCGTGCCTGAAATTTCGTAACCGTATATCATATACTTGTAAATCAGCTTGTCAAATGACTGGTTGTTTTCAAGCTTGTTAAAAATGTATTCCTTTAATATATCAAAAAGCTCAGAAGTAGTATATATATTATCTCCTATTCCAAGAGAATTAAAATCAATATAATTACTTACTATAGCATGTTCAAGGAATCTGCTTAAGCTTATGCTGCCGGAAGTATATTTCTGGTATACCTCGTCGGTGGAATCAATTGAATTCTTTACAAGAATATTGTTATCGGAAAGCATTTTGTATATATACGAAAGGTATGAAGCGTATTCTTCGCTCAAATCATCCGATGTTTTCTTAAAGCCCATTTTAATATAGCTGTCAAGCCTTTTATCAACGTTCTTTTTCTTCTGTTGATATTTGGTATATATTTTCTTCTCAACGGCAGACGCTTTTTTGGAAGAAAAATGCTTTGTATCAACTATGTTATTAGATATAACAGAATTGTATACATCATAAATAGGGATACGTATATCTGACGCCGATTCACCCTTTGTTCCTGCGTCGCTGCTGTTATTGATTTTTGAAATAAGTATACCGGCAAGCTTCTTTTCAAGAATATCATAGCAGGCCTTCTGCAGGTCTGAATCAATTGTAAGGTATATATCGTTTCCGGCAACCGGATTTACAACGTCTTTAATGTCAGATATTCTTGAGTATTCATCTAAAATAAGCGTTTCAGAGCCCTTGGTTCCTCTAAGCGTTTCTTCCATGCTGAGTTCTATTCCTGATTTTCCAATCTGGTCAGAGGCGGTATAGTTGTAATCAGGATATTTCTCTTTTGTCTCTTCAAGCCCGTCGCTTGTTACCGGTCCGGTATAACCGATAATATTAGAAAAATATTTGCTGTCATAGTAAAGCCTTGTTGTGGCTTCGCTTATTTTGACGCCGGAAAGCTCGTCGCTGTTCTCTTTTATCGCAACAACTGTCGCATCCTTGACATTAGAGGCGATAGTTATAGGGATGTATTTGGTTCTGCTGTTAATCATCATTGTATAGCGTACTTTAATTATATCGAGAGCATCTTTGGCGCTGTAGGTGTCTGCAACGTCAAATCGGGGTCCGTTAGACGTCGTATCTGTACGCAGGTATTCAAACACGCTGTAAGCATCGGCGTTCTTCTGTTCCTCTGTAAGTTCATCAACAGACCTTGCAAAATAGGCGTCTCTTTTGAATCTTAACTCTGCTGATTTATCGACGTTAAAGTAAAAATTTCCATCCTCGTCAATATCTATACAAAAGTCAATATCAAGTTCATCATCATTCCGGTATATAATCTGAATCATTTTATGAATCATTTCATTTTTTTCAGCATTAGTAGTTAATTGACCTGTATCCTCAATAGTAACAGAATATGAAATCTGATTTGACGCTAAAAGAACCCCGCTGCGGTCGTATATGTTACCACGTGTCGATAATATATCCCTCTGCTTTTCTTCAGATACGGTATTGTTACTGTTAATCTCATCACTTCTTACAATCTGCAGATTAAACATCCTGACTATAAGAATAAAAAACAGCAGGAAAAATATAATTGATATAGGAATAAGCCTGGAACTGAATATTTCTTTTAAGTAGTCTTTAATTCTGTCAAGCAATTACACAGCCTCCTTGGTGTCATTTGGAACAACAAGCCTGTCAATCCATGTAAATAGTTTAAAAAATAAAATTGCCGCGAGCATGGTATATACTGCTTCGGGGAGCATTATGTGTACAAGGTAATATAAAAAATTTAATCTGCCGCGAAGCAGAAACTCAAAAATATAGTAAAATAGTCCATAAAGCAAATCGCCGGCGCCAATGAATAACAACGGCATAATAAGGTCGTTTTTCTCAAATGTACTGTGAGTATATCCGGCAATATATCCGATAAACATGTATATTAAAGCATGAAGTCCTATTACACTTCCGAACACAAAGTCAGATAACAGGCCGCATAACAGGCCTGCCATAAGTCCATCCTTTGAATCACGCATATATCCGCACGAAACTGTTATGATTATAAGCAGATTAGGCACTACACCCGCAAGCCTTATATGCTTGAAAAAAGTAGTCTGAAGCAGATAATATAATATAATCATTAAAATGGTTGATATCCATTTTCTAATCATACTGCGTCATCTCCTCTAATTCTTCCGAATGCTTAATCTGTGTAATAACAAGGACCGTGCTTAGCCTGTTAAAGTCAACGACAGGAGTCACCTTCGCCGTCATTGTCATGTTATTGGGGTCCGGGGTTATGTCGCTGACATAGCCTATAAGTATGCCTTCAAGATATCTGTCGCTGACATATGAAGTAACTATCTCGTAACCTTCCTCTATCTCGGCATCTATACTGATTCTTTCGACTTCTATATATCCGTCGGCGATAGTCTCAAGACTGCCTTTGATATCGCATGTATCGGACGTACGCGCAAACATACCGTTGACATAACTGTTGTCATCAATAATTGAACGAACCTTTGAATATGATTTGCCGACTTCTGTTACAATTCCGACAAGACCATTGCCGGCGATGACGTTCATATTCTTTTGTATGCCGTCGTCTGAACCTTTGTCTATTGTAAACATATTGTACCAGTTATTATCATCACGGCTGACTACTCTTGCCGCCACCTTGTCATATTGTCTGTAGCCCTGATCAAGCTTATATAATTCCCTGAGGCTTGAAAGTTCATTTCTGTCTTCTATAAGCGAAAGATTTTCATTCTTTATATCAGAAAGCTCTTTTTTTAATTCAGCATTTTCATTAAGAAGGTCTTTCTTTGACTTAAGCATATCAAATACTGAGTATATGGAAGACCCGATTGAATTAATACCACTCTGCATAGGCTTTATAATATTGCCTACGGAAGTCTTTACAGGATTCATCTGCTCCTGATATTTAAATGATACGATTATTAATGCAAGACAGATTACAGTACAGATAATAAGCATTATTCTGGCCGGAATATTAAATCTGCGTCTGCGTTTCATAATAGCTCCTTTTTTTAAACTAAATCAGATACGATTTTGCTGTAATGTGAATTGTCCATAATAGTATTAAGTCCGGCAATGACGGTATTCTCAGGGTCATCACTGAAATTAACCTTAAGATTAGTTGCTTTTGCAACAAAATCCGCAAGATTTCTGAGCTTTGATGAACCTCCGGTAATATATATGCCGTTCTTATATATATCAGCGGAAACCTCAGGAGGCGTCCTTTCAAGTATAAGCTTAATGTTATCCATAATAGACTGAAGATGTTCCGTTATGGCTTCGCCTACTTCAGCAGCGTCAATTATAAGCTCGCTTGGAAGTCCCGAAAGAGCGTTCCTTCCATATACGGTCATTGTGCCTTCATATTCTGTTGCTGAGCCTATCTCCTTTTTAATGGATTCAGCTGTCTTTTCACCAATAACAAAATTATATTTTCTTCTTGCAAGGTTAATTATATCCTGATCAAGTTCCTTTCCTCCCAGAGGAACCAGCTTGCTGAATATAATTCCGCCGAGCGACAGTACGGAAATTTCGGTTGTGTTGGCGCCAAAATCCATTATAAGTACGCCTGTGGAGTCAAGAATGTCAAGCCCCATACCTAATGCGTCGGCAACAGGCTTTTCTACCATTTTAATATGTCCCGGACGCAGCTTTGAAGATACAATAACGTCAGAATATGATCTTTTCTCCACCTCTGTAATATCCGTAGGTATTGCAAGATAATAATCAAATCCCTTAAGCTTGTGCTTTGGGTTCTTTATTGCCATTTCAAGAAGCTTAAGCATAAGCTCATGCATGTTGCTTAAGTCGGCAATAACTCCGTTGCGTACAGGATATGAAACGTCTATATTAGACGGCGCTTTTTCATACATTTCATAAGCCTCGTTGCCAACGGCAATAACCTCTGTTTTCTTTAGAATGGCAATAACATTTTTTTCTGAAAGAACGATACCCGCGCCTTTTTGGGATATCTTAATAGTGCTTGTACCAAAATCAATTCCAATAACTTTTCGATTCATAAAACGGCCTCCGTTATAATCAGATGTAGCTTTGTTGTTTCATACTGAAATAACAATTATCACCAATAATAATATGATCAAGCAGCTTAATGCCTATAATATCTCCAGCATCCATGACTTTTTTAGTAACCGCAATATCTTCCCTGCTTGGAGAAGGGTCGCCGCTTGGATGGTTGTGAAGTAAAATAATATTAACCGCACCATATTTCAGTGACTGGTAAAATATATCCCTTGTTGAGACTATTGAAGAATTAACCGAACCTGAAGAAATAACCATATCATGTATCTTTCTTGATTTGGAATCAAGCATAAGAAGCATGAGCTGTTCACGCTCAAGATACCGCATATCCTCCATATAATAAGCCGCAGCATAATCCGGCGTCTGAAAGCTTTCGCCTGTATCCCTGCATGCTTTTGCCATTCTTTTTGTCAGCTCGGCAATACATTTTAACTGGATTGCTTTAACCTTTCCTATACCACTGAACTTAGTGAGTTCTTGTTCTGTCAGGTAATGAAGATTCATAAGACCTCCGTTATTATGACAGAGTATGTTTTCTGCTAACTGTACGCTTCTTACATTAACTGTTCCGCAGCGGATGATTACTGCAAGCAGTTCGGCTTCGGTAAGTGATTCAGGCCCCAGAACTTCAAACTTTTCATAAGGCCTCATAGCCTTTGGAAGCTCTTTTACGGTGCAGTATTTTGGATTATCCATAATAATTCCTTTCCCTTAAACGGATAATCATAAGCATATATTACCAAAAAACGAATATTAGAATTATAACATATGAAGATAGATTTGTATACATGGATTTGCGATAAAAAGACATATATTGATTGTCATTTGTTGACAAATTCGCCAGCATATGACTGTTTCATAACGGATAAAATGTCGAGATTATTACATATGGAAAGCCATAATTTACAATACTGTGATATACTGGCGCATTCAGGAAGCGCAGTTATTCCATATTTCAGATATTTTTCTACAGACGCATATACGTTCTCTGTACCTGAAAGGCCTGTAAGATATACAGGTATATTATTTCTGCGCGCTGCTTCTGCAAATTCGATAAAATCATCATTTACCGCTATAGTTCCTGAATGATAGCTTTCGTGAAGAACCGCTTTGGTTTCTGACGTTAATACAGGATACGTCATATCGGGATATGGAATAATACGTATAAGTTTTTTGCCCGGCGGATAAAGCTTTATGTTGTCTGTGTTGTCAAACATACTTTCAGATACGGTTTCTGATGAGAATGAACTGTTAGGAACATACGAATCGTCAATATATCTGCCATACCATGTGTTTTTAATGCTCATAACGTCGTCTGAAAGCTCAGCATGGCGCATAAGGCGCGTTCCTCTGTGGATAACCGGTGCGCCGCCGGTGTTTTTATAGCTTACAAATACGCCTCCGGCGCGCTGCTCTTTTATAAACCTTACGGCATATCTGAAATTAGTGATACCATTTGCACGAGGGTCGGATATTACATAATTGCTTGATACCAGAACAATCGGTATGCTGCATACGGAAAAAACATAGCTTAGTACTGCGGCGCTGTACTGGAGAGTGTCTGTACCGTGATTAATTATTATTCCTGAAGCGTCGCCTTTATCAAGAATTGCTGTTACTTCAGATATTAACGACAACAGGTTCTCGGAGCTTATATTCTCGCTTAAAATCATATATGGGCATGATATGGCAAATTCGGCAGTATCATTATATCTTTTCCGGTATTCTGATAAAAATGCGTCTGAACACCCGGCTTCGGCATTGATTACATTGTTTTCGCCTTTTTTACTTCCAATAGTTCCTCCTGTGAATACCACATATATTTTCATTGTTTATCTCCTCATAAACTGATTAATTTTTTTGCGTAAAGCCTTTGAACGGACATCATTATTCCATATTTTACATGCTGCCATGTAAGGCCGCCCTGAAAGTAAACTGCATAAGGCGGTTTTATTGGAGCGTCGGCGCTAAGTTCTATGGACGAGCCGGATACAAATGCGCCTGCGGCCATTATTACATCGCTGTTGTAACCCGGCATTGCATACGGTACAGGAAGAACATGGCTGTCAACCGGAGCCGCCGCCTGTATTCCCTCGCAAAATGCGATTACGGCGTCAGCATTGCCAAGTGTAACGGACTGAATAATATCATATCTTTCTTCATTTCTTTCAGGTATGCATTTAAAGCCAAGCCTTCCATATACCGCTGATGCAAATAATGCGCCCTTTAACGCTCCGGCAGTTACCTGCGGAGCCATAAACATTCCCTGATAAAGACTGCGGTTTATTTCAAGCGACGCGCCGACTTCTTTGCCAAGAGAAGGAGTCGTAAGCCTGTATGAAGCGTTTTCTACGCATTTTTTCGTACCGGCTATATACCCGCCCATAGGAGCAAGTCCTCCGCCGGGATTCTTAATAAGCGAACCAACGCACATATCCGCGCCAAAATCTGATGGCTCATATTTTTCCACAAATTCACCGTAACAATTGTCAACCATGCATATTATATCGCTGCGGATTGACTTGATGTATTTTATGCACTCTCCTATTTTTTCTGCCGAAAGGGAAGGTCTTGAGGCATATCCCTTTGAGCGCTGTATTGCTGCGATTTTTGTATTAGGCTTAATGGCTGCTTTGATTTTTTCAAAATCAAACTCTCCGGTATCGGTAAGCTCTACCTGATTGTATGATATATTATATTCCCTTAATGAAGCCGGGCATTCTTTGCTCTTTTCAATTCCTATTATATCTTCAAGAGTATCGTATGGTTTTCCGGTAACATATAACAGCTCGTCGCCTGGTCTTAGATTTCCAAATAAAGCTATAGTAAGCGCATGTGTGCCGCATGTAATCTGTGCTCTTACCAGAGCGTCTTCCGTATTAAATATATCCGCATATACTGATTCAAGCTTGTCTCGTCCTATATCCGTGTAGCCGTAGCCTGTAGAACCCGTAAGGTGTGCATCGCTTACCTTATTTTTCTGAAAGGCTGAAAGAACCTTAAGCTGGTTATATTCCGATGTGTCGTCAATTAATTTGAATCTGTCGGAAAGCCTGTTCCATTCTGCTTCACATAAATCATATACTTTTTTATCAATTCCGAGAGCATTGTATTTATCATATATATTATCTGCCATTTTTATTCCATTATTCCTTTTCTTTTTAATGTTTGTATTATATCGTCTGTTAAGGCGTCTTCATTTTCTGCTGATTTATCAAGCCATATTACATCCTGTTCCCGCCTGAACCATGTAAGCTGTCTTTTTGCAAAGTGCCTTGTCTGTTTTTTGATTAGCTCTACCGCCTCGTCAAGCGTCAGAGAGCCTTCCAGATAGTCTATTATTTCTTTATATCCGAGACCTTTCATTGAAACCATATCTTTTGTAAGTCCGTTAGCAGTAAGCCCTCTCACTTCGTTCACAAGTCCGTTTTCAATCATAATATCAACGCGTCTGTCAATTCTTGAATAAAGCTCTTTTCTGTCCATATTAATTACAAAATATGCAAAATTATATGGGGACGCTTTCATGCTTTCGCGTGTATTATGCTCGGAAATGCATTCGCCGGTAAGAGTATGGTATTCAATTGCACGTACGACTCTTTTTACATTGTTTGCATGAATTGCTTTTGCTGAAGCAGGGTCTATTTCTGAAAGTCTTGCATGAAGAGCATCGTTTCCGTTTGCTGCTGCATAATCAAACAGTCTTTGTCTCAGCTCATAATCAGTATCGCATGAAGTAAATTCTGTATCATAAAGGACGGAACGTATATAAAAGCCCGTGCCTCCAACGATAATCGGGATATGTCCGCGTGCTGTAATTTCGTCAATATACGATACGGCATATTGTTTAAACAGCGCGACGTTAAAATCTTTTTCAGGGTCGATTATATCAATCATATGGTGAGGAATGCCGCACATTTCTTCTTTCTTGATTTTTGCGGTTCCAATATCCATTCCGGTATATACCTGCATTGAATCGGCAGAAATAATTTCGCCGTTAATCTTTTTTGCAAGCTTAATTGACAGACCGGTTTTTCCGGCAGCAGTCGGGCCGGTAATAATAACAAGGGGTTTAGCCATAACAATATCCTTTACTCTATACTATCCTGCCAAATTGTTTTTCAAGCTCTGATTTTCTGGTTTTAATAATTGTAGGACGTCCATGCGGGCAGCAGAACGGATTATTAAGCGTAAACAAATCGCATACAAGCTTATAAGCTTCTGCTTCGGTTATTCTTCTGCCGCCTTTTACGGCTGATTTACATGCCATTGACGCAATTTTTTCGTGAAATACGCCGGGCGAATCCACTGTGTCATTTTCGTCAGAAAGCGAAGCAAGTATGTCCATAAGGACGTTCTCTGATGAAATATTCGGAAGCTCTGCAGGTATGCAGCTTATGGCATACTCGTTTCCTCCAAAATCAGATATTTCAAACCCAAGTCTGTAAAACTCATCATAATGTGAAGATACAAGCTGGCTTTCTTTTGCTGACAGAGTAATAATAACCGGAGGTGAAAGCTGCTGCCTTGCAACGCTCCCAAGATTAATGGATTTCATATATTTTTCATACATAACCTTTTCGTGAGCCGCATGCTGGTCCATTATATACATTTCGTCATTGTATTCTATAATCCAGTATGTGGAAAATACGCATCCGCATACTATAAAATTTTTCTGTTCTTCCTTTTTCATTTCATTCGCAGAAAACAATGTATCCTGAACAGAAGTAACATTATAAGGCGTAGTTTCTCTTATATGCGCAGCTTCTGTACGTACCGGGGCTGTATATACTGCATCCTGCTTTATTTTGTTTTTTTCAAAAGGTTCAGGTATAATTTCTGTAGGCTTTGGCTGTGTTTCCTTTTCTTTTTCGCCTGCTGATACAATCTGTGGAATTATATCTGTTTCTTTAAGAGTTCTTCTTATATTATTGCAAAGAAGCGAATAAATTCTGTCAGGCTCGTCAAACCTTATTTCCATTTTAGAAGGATGAACATTTACGTCCATTTTAGAGCTGTCAATATTAATGCTTAGTATGGCAAAGGGAAAGCGGTGTTTCATTTTATAACCGCTATATGCTTCCTCTATTGCCCTGTATAAAATATTGCTTTTAATGTATCGTCCATTGATAAAACATGTCATATATGCCCTGCTGCCTCTTGAAATAACAGGTTTGCCTATATATCCGTGTGCCGTGATAATATCGGTATCTATTGATAATTCGGTTACATTGCCTGTAATATCCCGTCCATACACGTTGTAAATAACATCTAAAAGATTACCGCTTCCCTTTGTCGCAAGCCTTGACTGCCCGTTGACAATATAGTTAAACGCTATACCGGGATGTGAAAGCGCAAGCTTTTCGACAAGATCTGTTATGTAGCTTGCCTCAGTAGCTGCAGTTTTTAAAAATTTTTTTCTTGCAGGAACGTTATAAAACAGATTTCTAACAACAAATGTTGTTCCGTCAGGACATCCTATCTCTTTTATATCTCCGCCTGTACCTTGTGACACGCTGTAATGTATTCCGGTAAATGAAGCCTTTGATTTGGTGATGCATTCAAGCTCGGATACCGCAGATATGCTGGCAAGAGCCTCTCCTCTGAAACCAAGCGTGCTAAGCGTGTTAAGGTCGTTTATATTGGAAATTTTGCTTGTTGCGTGTCTTTCAAATGCTTTGCTTATGTCGTCTGTGTTAATTCCGCACCCGTTGTCAGTTACGCGTATAAAGCTGATTCCGCCTTCTTTTATCTCGATTGTAACGTGGTCTGCACCGGCGTCAATCGAGTTTTCCACAAGTTCCTTTACAACAGCCATCGGTTTTTCAACAACCTCGCCGGCAGCAATTTTATTTATTGTATTATCGTCAAGTATGTTAATGTGAGGCATTAGAATTTCTCCTTCATCCTTGTCTGATATCTGTATAAAAGGTTTAATGCGTCGATAGGACTAATGCTGTTAAGGTCCATATCGTGGATTTCAAGTATAATATCGTCGAAGCCTTCAGTTTTATTAATAATGTCAAATATTGATATCTGATCTATTGAGCCTGATATGTACTCTTCTTTTTCAGGTTCTTTTTCGCGTATACGCATTCCCGTTTCTTTTTCAACAAGCGATACCACAAGCTCCTGTGCGCGCATAAGAACGTCTTTTGGCACGCCCGCAAGCCTTGCAACCTGTATTCCGTAGCTTTTATCTGCGCCGCCCCTGATTATTTTTCTGAGAAATACTATGTCTTCGCCCTGTTCTTTTACGGCGATGCAGTAGTTTTTGATGCCGTCAAGCTTTCCCTCAAGCTCGGTAAGCTCATGATAATGTGTTGCAAATAATGTTTTGGCGCCGATAAGCTTAGGGTTGCATATATGCTCGATTACAGCCCATGCAATTGCAAGACCGTCGTATGTGCTTGTCCCGCGTCCTATCTCATCCAGAATCACAAGGCTTTTTTTAGTTGCGTTTCTTAAAATGTTGGCAACCTCGGTCATTTCAACCATAAATGTACTCTGTCCGGAGGCCAAATCATCAGACGCGCCTACCCTTGTAAATATTCTGTCGCATATTCCTATATCAGCATAGTCGGCCGGTACAAAAGAACCGATTTGTGCAAGAAGGACTATCAGAGCGGTCTGACGCATATATGTGGATTTACCCGCCATGTTAGGGCCTGTAATAATCGCAACACGGTTATCCCTGCAGTCGAGATGTGTGTCGTTAGCCACAAAAAGGTAATTAGACGTTATTTTTTCAATTACAGGATGTCTTCCCTCTTTTATCTCTATTTTACCACGATCGTTTATTTTCGGTCTTACATAGTGGTTCTGTTCTGCGGTAACGGCAAGCGACGCAAATACGTCTATCAGAGCTATAATTTTGGCAGTTTCCTGAATCCGGTGCATCTGTTCATATATTTTATCACTCAGCTCTTTATAAAGCTCGTATTCAAGACTGTATAGCCTGTCCTCTGCTCCAAGAATTGTATCTTCAAGTTCCTTTAATTCACTGGTCATATATCTTTCTGCATTTGTAAGAGTCTGTTTTCTTATCCATGTATCAGGAACAAGCTCTTTATACGAATTGGTAACTTCAAAATAATATCCGAACACACGGTTATATTTGATTTTGAGGTTTTTGATTCCTGTATTGTGTCTTTCATCTTCCTCAAGCTTTGCAAGCCATTTTTTGCCGTCAAGCTTTGCATGGCGCAGGCGGTCTACTTCCTGGCTGAAACCATCCTTTATAATATTGCCGTCTCGCATTGATAACGAAGGCTCCTCGATAATTGCATTGTCAATAAGTGTAAATATATCTTCAAGAGTATCGAGCTCTGAATAATATTGTTTAAATAACGCGCAGTCCGCCGTACTTATAACGTATTTAATGTGCGGAAGCATTGACAGAGAAGTTTTTAAAGCAATCATGTCGCGTGGATTAATGCTTTTATAGCTTACCTTTGTAATCAGTCTTTCAAGGTCGTATACAGGTGAAAGATATTCGCGCAGTTCCTCTCTTGAAATCATATTATTAACAAATTCTTCCACAGCGTCAAGCCGTTTGTTAATTTCCTTTGAATTAATTAACGGCTGTTCAACAAAGCTTCTTAACATTCTTGCGCCCATTGCGGTTTTGGTTTTGTCGAGGACCCATAAAAGCGAACCGCGCTTGTTTTTCTCGCGCAGTGTTTCGGTAAGCTCAAGATTGCGCCTTGTAGCGCGGTCAAGGAACATAAAATCGTTAGTTTCATAAGGCTTTATCGTATTAATATGTGCAAGAGAATTCTTCTGAGTTTCAAGAAGATATAAAAGCAGGCCTCCCGCAGCGCTTATTCCGGTTGAATATGAATCAAGGCCCAGACCGGCAAGCGAGGCGACTTCAAAGTGTTCAATAATTGTTTTTTTGCATGCATCATCATCAAAATACTGGCCTGAAAGGCTTGAAACCGTTATTCCCAGCCTTTCTTTAAAATCATTAATATCCGCCCCCGAAACATAAAACGCATCGTTGCATATTATCTCAGAAGGCATGAATTTGTTGATTTCGTCAAGCACCTTGTTCATGTCGTCAAGCTCTGTGACGTAATAATCTCCGGTCGATACGTCTGCGACAGATATTCCAAATGAATCTGAAAGATATACAATGCACATAATATAATTATTTTTTGATTCATCAAGCTGCGTGCTGCTGACGTTAGTTCCCGGCGTTACAATTCTTACAACTTCTCTTTTGACAATGCCTTTTGTAAGCTTTGGGTCTTCTACCTGTTCGCATATGGCAACTTTATATCCTTTACTGACAAGCCTGTTAAGATATGTATCGACAGAATGAAACGGGACACCACACATGGGTGCCCTTTCATCTAAACCACAGCTTTTGCCTGTGAGAGTAAGTTCTAATTCCTTTGAACACACCCTGGCGTCTTCAAAAAACATCTCATAGAAATCCCCAAGCCTGTAAAAAAGTATGCAGTCTTCATATTGTTTTTTTATGTCAAGATACTGACTCATCATTGGTGTAATTGAAGCCAAGTATGTCGTCTCCTTTACATGTATTTTAAGGGGTATCGGTATGTTCTGCCGCGTTATCTGCACGAGGCGCTTCCGTATTGGTATGTGGCGCCTCGGTTTTTTCAGGAGCAGAAGTAATTTGCGGAGCTTCGGTCCTGTCAGGCTCCGGGGTAGGCGTTATTACTACCGGTGCGTCGTTGTTGGATTGATTTTTATTGCTTGCCTTAGGCGTAGAAGTCGGTTTCTTTGTCGCAGACTTGCTGGATGCCGGCTTCTTTGTCGCCTTTGAGCTGCTGGTCGCTTTAGGAGCGCTTGTTGGACTCTTGGCAGTTGTATCAGGCTTTGTTATGCTGAGGTAATCTGATTTAATATAAGCAGTTTTATTATTATAGGTTACTTTTGACCATCCGTTGCTCATTTTCTCAGTTCTCTTTACAGACTCTCCTGCGGAAAGCTTTCCGTAGGATGCGGCAGATGTATTCGGCCTGCTTCTTACATTTACAGTGGTAACTGCATATACCGTTACGGCTGAGGCTTCAGAATCATTATCATCCTCATCCTCATCGCCATCCGCATCGTCTATATTCTCATAAGAAGGCCTCTCAGTCGGTTCTTCTGTAGAAGCAGGAACAGGTGAAAACGATGCTTCCGGCTGCGCAGTCGGAGCTTCGGTAGCCTGTGCGTTATCTGCTTTTGGAAGGCTTTCGCCCTTTATTACAAAGAAATAAATGCATAAACCTGCTACTACTGCAATTGCAAGTATTATTATCGCACTCCATATTCCTATAAATAAGTCAAATCTTAAATCTTTTTCCTGTTTAAGTCTATTAAAAAAATTTTTCATGGTAAACCTCCAATGTAAATATAACTCAGATATTATACAAGGTTTGCGACAAAATGTCTACAGAACATTAGTTTGACACATGTGTTCGTTTGTGCTATAATGAGACAAATTCAGTATACGGTTTGTTAATGTTTTTTTATTTGGGAGGAATAATTATGGGCAATGGAAGAATCAGTGCAAAGCAAAAAGAGATTTTAGAGTATATTAAGGAGCAGATTTTAAGTCACGGATATCCGCCGACAGTGCGTGATATATGTCAGGCGGTTAATTTAAGGTCTACATCATCTGTGCATGCTCACCTTGAAACTCTTGAAAAGAATGGATATATCAGGCGCGACCCTACGAAGCCGCGTGCGATTGAGATTATTGATGATGAATTTAACATATCACGCCGTGATATGATTAATGTTCCGATTATTGGTACAGTTACCGCCGGCGAACCTATTCTTGCAACTGAGAATATTGAAGGGTATTTTCCGGTGCTTTCCGATAATCTTCCTTCAGGAGACATGTTTATGCTTCATGTAAAAGGTGAAAGCATGGTTAATGCAGGCATTCTTGACGGTGACAGCGTTATTATTAAGCAGCAGTCCACTGCTGATAATGGAGATATGATAGCTGCTCTTATTGATGATTCTGCTACTATTAAGACATTTTATAAAGAAGACGGTTATATAAGGCTTCAGCCAGAGAATGATACAATGGATCCGATTATTGTAGAAGACTGCGCTATACTTGGAAAAGTCGTAGCGCTGTACAGACAGTTTTAAACAGGCTATGATTTTTTATGGCGCCTGCTTCGTTACACTACGTGCAAAGGTCGCAGACGCCGTTAAAAAATCATAATATGACATTTAATTTATAAGCTTCATAAGTTTTATGAAAAAAGTGTATACGATTTTTGCACATAGTGCAACCAGGCATATGCTTTTAAAAATAAAACCAATTATAATGTATCTGCATCAACCTCTTTACAATCTGCCCATATTCTTTCAAGATCATAAAATTCACGGTCGTTCTTTGAGAAAATATGAATAATTATATCGCCGTAATCCATAAGAACCCAGGATGCATTTTGTATACCCTCGATATTTACAGGTCTTACATTAAGCTCTGCAAGCTTTTCTTCAACATTGTCTACAAGCGCGTTTATCTGAGAAGGGCTGCCGCCGTCTGCAATTATAAAATAATCTGCAATAACAGATATTTCACCGATATCCAATATAACAATATTATTTGCTTTTTTATCGCTAAGAGCTTCCCATGCGGCTTTTGTTATTTTATTTATATCCATGTGCATAACTCCTTACATATAATCTTTATAGTAATCATAAGCATATTTTGAATTGCTGTCTATATGTTTGTCGGGATTTTTGCCTAAATAATCTATTGTATAATATAATATTAAGGCGCATGTTTTATCCAGACTGCAAAAGGCTTCTTTTCTTATCTTTGGAAGAATTTGAAGAGGTTTACGGTTAGGCTCAATAAAATCCGCTATGTATATTATTTTGCCAAGTGTGGTCATTGCAGGTTTGCCGGTTGTATGAAAACGTATTGCGTCAAGAATGTCATTATCGTCTATTTTATATTTTGTTTGCGCAATGTGTGCGCCTGCTTTGCCGTGAAGCAGAAACGGTGATTTTTCCTCTTCATGACTTACGTTAATATTATGTTTCCTGCAATAACGCAAAAGCTCGCTGTCTTTCATTTCCTTCGCGCAGTCATGCAGTATTCCTGCCAGAGCGGCCTGCATAAGAGGAACGTCATACCTCATTGCAAGAGCCTCAGCGGTATACATGACTCCAAGTGAATGTATATATCTTTTCTTTTTTAATTTTTCAGAAAGCTCGTCCTGTATATCATATATTATATCCTTCATTCCTGTATAGTCCTTTCTGTATAATATATTTGTATACTTCATCATTTAAAAATTCTTTTATCATGTTGGGATTAGTATATATATTGTCCCTTATCTCATGTGAAGATATATCAATGCACGGAAAGTCGATTATGTGTATTCGCGCCCCATATTTTCTGCTGAGTCTTATAGATTCGGCATTAAGGCTTGCGTGTGAAACATTGTCACGCGCACATACGGCGATATCTGCTTTTTGGCATATGATATCAGGCCTGTGCCATCCGTCCAGATTATACAGTGAATCGGCTCCGATTATAAACGTATATTCTGTATCAGGATTATTTTTGCATAAAAGCGTCAACGTATCCGAGGTATATATTATACCGTCTCTGGCAAACTCAAAATCGGAAGCGCAAAAACATGAATAATTCTTTATTGCAAGCTTTATCATGTCCATTCGCGTCTGATTGTCCGATATGTGGTTCTTGTGGGGTGGATTTCCCGACGGCATAAATATTATTTTATCCAGTCCAAGGCTGGTTTTACTTAGTTTCGCCATCTCAATATGGCCTTTGTGTATAGGATCAAATGTTCCGCCTAATATACCTGATTTCATAAAACGCTCCAGTTTATTTGTAATAATCAAATTCAAGACCATACATTTTGACAGTATCTCCGTCTTTTATTCCCAAATCGCACAACATATCAAGGATTCCGTTTTCCTTAAGAAACTTTTGGAAAAATTCAAATCCTTTTTCCGATTCAAGATTGGTATAACCCAGCATTCTTTCAATTCTGGGGCCTTCAACAACATATTTGTTTTCTGTTTCATCATATTCAACCGTAAATGGTTCGTTTGAATAAACAAATTCTTCTTCTGGAAAATATTCCTGCTCAAATATATGAGGCTCTTTTCCTATTCGGTCAAGTTCATTTTTGATATAATAAAGAAGTTCTTTTACTCCCTTCCTGCTTACCGCCGATATGGAAAAGACCTTTATCCCTTCAGGTTCAAATTCATCTTTAAGGAGACTTATAACCATTTCTTCATCGCTGGCGCTCATCGCGTCTGTTTTATTGGCGGCAATTATCTGCGGCTTTTTAGCAAGAGCCGGATTATAATCAAGAAGCTCTCTGTTAATAATTCTAATATCATTTATCGGGTCTCTGCCTTCAGTAGACGCGGCGTCAACAAGATGTACAAGCAGCCTTGTACGTTCTATATGCTTTAAAAATTCATGTCCAAGACCGATTCCTTCCGATGCGCCTTCAATCAGCCCTGGAATATCGGCAATAACAAAACCGTCGCTTCCCGGAATATCAACGACTCCAAGATTAGGGTTAAGGGTTGTAAAATGATAGTTGGCTATCTTAGGTCTGGCATTGGTTACGCTTGATAAAAATGTAGATTTGCCCACATTCGGAAATCCTATCAGTCCTACGTCGGCAATTGTTTTAAGCTCCAGAATTATCTCCATTTCTTTCGCAGGCTGGCCTGGCTGGGCATATTTTGGAGCCTGCATTGTAGGAGTTGCATAATGCTGATTGCCTTTTCCTCCTCTTCCGCCGTAAAGCACAGTTACCTGTCTGTTGCCATGCGACATATCGGCAATGACTTTGCCTGAATCTGCTTTACGAATAACAGTTCCGTTAGGTACCTTTAATATACAGTCGGCGCCGTCGGCTCCATGACACCGTCGGCTGCTTCCCTGTTCGCCGTTACCGGCCTGAAACTTTTTTTTGTGCTTATAATCGTTAAGAGTGTTCAGACCATCGTCAACTACAAAAATTAAATCTCCGCCCTTGCCTCCGTCTCCTCCGTCAGGACCGCCTGCGGGTACGTAAAGCTCTCTTCTGAAGCTTACGCAGCCGTCTCCGCCTTTGCCTGATTTGATTGTTATTTTTGCAAAATCAGCAAACATATATACCTCCGATAAAGACTTTGAATATTATAACAGGGGTTGTTAATATAACAACCCCTGCCAAATGGTATTCGTCATAGTTAAAACATTACTTTGCTTCTTCTACAGGATATACAGAAGCCTGCTTCTTATCTCTTCCTTTTCTTTCAAAACGAAGGATTCCGTCAGCTTTTGCATAAAGTGTATCATCTCCGCCAATACCAACATTAAGCCCAGGGTGAATTTTGGTTCCACGCTGTCTGTATAAGATATTGCCAGCTAATACGAACTGTCCGTCAGCACGTTTTGCGCCAAGTCTTTTTGATTCAGAATCTCTACCGTTCTTAGTAGAGCCAACTCCCTTTTTATGGGCAAATAACTGAAGATTCATATTCAACATGGTACGTTGCACCTCCTTGAAATCATTATAGAATACGTACATACTCGCCGCCGTATTCATCTACTATTCCTTTTATCCCTATGTATAGGGACCTAAGCAGCAATTCTGAAGAATCGCTTAACGTAACTACATTAAGTTTTAAAAATCCGGATTCATCTTCTTCTGTAAAAAAACAATCGTCTGTAAGTTCTTCAATAGAATTGACAGTATTAATTGCAAGCGCCGATACAGCCGAACATATTATATCATATCCGGATTCTGCCAGACCCGCATGGCCTGATATATCAAAGCCTGTAATTCTGTCTGATGAATCATAAATAAATCTTACGCTAATCATAATTAAGCATTAATCTTGTCAATCTTAACTTCTGTATAAGACTGTCTGTGACCATTCTTCTTATGGTAACCGGTTTTTCTCTTATAACGATAAACTATAACCTTTTTACCTCTGCCTTCTGATACTACAGAAGCTTCAACTGTTGCACCTGAAACAGTAGGATTACCAATCTTCATTTCACCATCGTTTACAATAAGAACCTGGTCAAATGTAAATGATTCTCCGGCTTTGGCATCAAGCTTTTCAACTTTGATAACATCGCCCTCGGATACCTTGTACTGCTTACCACCTGTTGCAATAATTGCGTACATACAAGCACCTCCTATAATCATTACTCGCCAGCTGCGGTGTCCTTACGGAACTTGTACCTCGCTGAGCGGCGCTGTGAGCATCCAAAAACACTCACCAAAAGATAATATCATAAAGATTAAAGCCCTGTCAACATAAAAATTACCATTCCATGCAGGAATATTCCATTTTTCTGTTTCTTTCAAAAAGCTCGCTAAGCGCCTGCTTTGCAGTTTTATTATTGAACAGAACTTCATTAATCTGTTCTACAATAGGCATGTCCGTTTTATATTTTTTGGCAAGACTTGCAGCCGCCTTTGCTGAATAAACGCCTTCAACGACCTGTTTTACTTCCTTCATCGCTTCTTCTGCAGAAAGCCCTTTACCCATAAGATATCCTGCAGAATGGTTACGGCTGTGTGAGCTCGTGCATGTTACAATAAGATCTCCTATTCCTGACAAGCCTGAGAATGTTTCTAATTTGCCTCCCATAGCAACTCCGAGCCTGCTTATTTCGGCAAGCCCTCTTGTCATAAGGGCAGCTTTTGTGTTATCACCAAGACCAAGACCGTCCACTATTCCGGCTGCAAGCGCAATAACATTTTTTATTGCGCCGCCAAGCTCTATACCGATTATATCAGGACTGATATATACCCGGAATGTTTCGTTCATAAAAATATCCTGCACATATAACGCCGTTTCTTTTGTGGCAGCGCCGACAACGACGGTTGTAGGTATACCCTTTACTACCTCTTCTGCATGGCTCGGACCTGAAAGAACTGCAATATCACATTCAGGGAGTACATCTTTTAAAACCTGTGATAACGTATAAAGAGTATTTTCTTCAATTCCTTTTCCAACGTTTACAATCTTCTGGCCGTCTTTTATATATTCAGCAGCCTGATTGGCTACAGCCCGAACATAAGGCGACGCAACAGAAAATACGATAAGGTCCATATCGGTACACGCCTTTTTCAAATCGCTTTCGATATATATATTATCAGGGAGTATCACGCCCGGAAGTCTTTCAGTGTGCTCCCTTTTTGTACTCAATAATGAAAGTTCTGCTTCAACGGCAGACCATAAAAAAACATCATGTCCGTTGTTAGCAACGAGTACTGACAACGCTGTTCCCCAGCTTCCTGCTCCTAAAAAACTAATTCTCATTTCAATGCGCCTCCATTAGTGTTTTTTTGAAAATAGTTTGTTCTCTGTTCCTGTGATAAGTCTTTTAATATTCTCTCTGTGCATAATAAACGCCAAAATTGTAAACAAAAGACTTAAAATAATTATCAAAGGAAAATATTCGCTGTTTCTCTTAAAAATCAGTGCATATACAGGCAAAGCCCATGCCGGAACACATAGCGAGCCTACGGAAACATATTTTGTTATGATTACTATAATTACAAATAATAATAGCGCTATAACAAGATACGGCCAGTGCGGATATGCTATGGCTACCGCAACTCCGGCGGTGACGGCAATGCCTTTTCCGCCTTTAAAATGCATCCATGCAGGAAAATTATGGCCAAGCGTAACAGCAAGTCCTGTAATAAGGCTTATAATATATGCCATATCGCCATTAACGTCAAAAAAACGAATTGAGATAAAGCCTGATAAAAATACAGGAATGACTGCCTTTAACAAATCGCCTAAAAACGTTAACGCTCCTGCCTTTACGCCCAAAGTTCTTATCGCATTAGTCGTTCCGGTATTGCCGCTTCCGCTGTTTCTGATATCAACGCCCTTATCTTTGCCGATAATATAGCCAAAAGACAGGTTGCCGAAAAGATAGCCTGCGATAATACAGAATATAATGTATAAGACAATCCCGTAACTCATGAGTCTTTTCCCTTTCTTTCCCTGAAAAATATTTTGATTGGAGTTCCTGAAAAACCAAAAGTTTCCCGGATTTTATTTTCAATATACCGTTCATACGAAAAATGAAGCAGCTTTTTATCATTAATAAATATTACAAATGTAGGAGGCTTTACGGCAACCTGAGTAATATAATAAAGCCTTAATCTTCTTCCTTTGTCGGAAGGAGGCTGCTTCATTGCAACAGCTTCGGCAAGAATTTCATTAAGCACGCCGGTTCCGACACGAAGGCTGTGGTTCTGTATTACAGACTCCAAAAGCAGGAACAGTCTGTTAATTCTCTGAGCGGTTTTGGCTGATATATATACAATCTCGGCATATGGAACAAATGAAAGTACCTGCCTTATTCTTTCAGTATATTCATTAGCAGTGTAAGTATCTTTTTCTACCGCATCCCATTTATTAACGGCTATAATCATACCTTTGCCCCGCTCGTGTGCAATTCCGGCAATCTTTGCATCCTGCTCGGTAACTCCGCAGGATGCGTCAATCATAAGAATCACTACGTCAGAACGCTCGATGGCGGCGACGGTTCTTATTATGCTGTATTTTTCAAGGTCTTCGTTAATTTTATTCTTACGTCTCAGACCGGCTGTATCTATAAAAACATATTCCCTGTTATTCCATACAACGTCCGTATCAATGGCGTCTCTTGTCGTACCTGCTATATCCGACACAATTACGCGTTCTTCTCCGACAATACGGTTAATAAGGGATGATTTACCGACATTAGGCTTTCCTATTATGGCTACCTTTGGACGTTCATCTTCCGCTTCGTCATCATGGACAGTATCAAGGTTCATGAGAATAACGTCCAGCATATCGCCTATTCCCAGCTTTGATGCCGCCGAAACAGGAACAGGGTCTCCCATTCCAAGATTATAAAATTCATATACGTCATTACTGAATTTTTCAAAATTATCTACTTTATTAACAACTAAAACAACAGGCTTTCCTGATTTACGGAGCATATCTGCAACACTGTAATCTGCGTCTGTAACTCCGCATCTTACGTCTGTTATGAATATAATAACATCCGCAGTATCTATGGCAATCTCTGCCTGCGCTCTCATATGTGAAAGCATCAAATCGCTTGTATCAGGTTCAATGCCGCCCGTATCTATAAGAGCGAACTGTCTGTCAAGCCATGTAATCTCTCCATATATTCTGTCTCTTGTAACCCCTGGGGTATCTTCTACAATTGCTATCTTTTCGCCTATAAGTGTATTAAACAGCGTAGATTTACCGACATTAGGCCTTCCAACGATAGCAACAATTGGTTTGCTCATATTTTATACCTCGTTTTGTATGTTAAAGACTATGTTTTTTACAAGTCTTACCAAAGATTCTCCATTAGATTTTACAATATGAACATCTTTTTGTAAAGCTTTCTCTATATCTCCTACACGAGTGTCGTCAAGCAGTACATCCTCGCCCGCACGAAGCAGTGAATCAGGAAGAACTATATAATCCATAAGCTTCCTGTCTTTAAGCTGTGCAATTATATCTTTTCCGGTAAGAAGCCCTGTTACTGTAATTTTGTGCCCAAAAAAATCATTAATTACAGGGATAACTTCATAATCAAAATACGGGAACGCTTCTTTAAAGTCTTTCAGGCAGTCAATTAAAAAGTCTGAAAAAAGCACGCCTGTAACAAATGTAAACGACGGCTTATTATCAGATAAGCTTATTTCAGGCTGTATGTCGTCAGGTTTATTTAATTCTGCATAAAAATCATCCGTAAACGAGCGTATCATGCCGACGCCATTCTCAAGCTGTCCGAAGCCTTCATAGCTTTCTGAATCGGGAATAGGAAGTCCGGCAAGCACATACCATTCATCAGAAGCATATACAAAGCGTGTTCCAAAATGCTTAAGACATATATTCTGCCATTTACGGATGGCCGAAAGGACTTTTACCGCGTCTTCTTTTTCAAAAGGAACAAGCTTTTTCAGACCTTTTCTGTAATCCGTAAGCCCGACAGGAACAACAGAAAGGCTCTCCATGTGCGGAATATATTTTGTAAGGTCATGTATAGTGCTTTCAAGCTCCTCGCCGTCATTATAGCCTTTGCACAAAACAATCTGGCTATTCATTGTAATACCGGCATTATATAACCTGTCAAGACGTTCAATAATATTGCCCGCAAAACGGTTATTTAACATATGGCACCTAAGCTTCGTATTCGTAGTATGCACGGAAATGTTAATCGGCGACAGATGATAATTGATTATTCTGTCAAAATCAACGTCCTTCATATTAGTAAGCGTTATATAATTTCCCTGTAAAAATGACAGACGGGCGTCGTCGTCTTTAAAATACAGGGTTTCACGCATGCCCGGAGGCATCTGGTCGATAAAACAGAAAATACATTTATTGCAGCATGAAGAATATGCGTCCATCAAAGGCTCTTCAAATATAATTCCCAAATCCTCGTTATATTCTTTTTCAATTGACAGTTCCCACTCTTCTCCATCCTGTTTTTTAATAAGCAGCTCTATATATTCATCATTAATGATGAAACGAAAATCAAAAACATCCTGAACATATTGACCGTTCACTTTAATAAGTATGTCGCCGGGTTCTATTCCAAGCTGTTCGGCAATACTGCCGGAGGCTGTGCCTGTTATTTTATGAGTATGCTTTTTCACATTACCAGCTCCTAATAGTGAATAAATAACAACTAACGTAGTATAGCATAAATGTATGTAAAATAAAATACAAAGTTTTGACGGAAGTATTTAACTATGATATACTTTTTCTAAGAAAATTCCATATGGAGGCTTAATATTATGCTAAAAGAACAGTATTTGGAAGCTTTGCCGGTTGCTCCGCTTAAAATAATTGCAATGGATAACTGCATTGAACTTGGAAATCAGATTGATTCTGCCATTGCCAGCTTCAGAAAGCAGTTTGCACAAAAAAATGAAATGCTGTCAGGAATATCCGGCTATGTATGCGACAGTTATAAGGCGGGCTACCATATGGACGCTATTCTTACCGGCGAACGCCAGGCAGTTATAGAAGAATCTATACGAGGTACGGATTTATTCATAATTACTGATGTTGTCAATCGCAATATTTCAGATAACGTTGGCTATAACACCTTCAAAACTCCTGATGAACATTTTCAGGATCTTAAAAGAATTATCAGCGCATGTCATGGCAGTGCTAAACGTATTAACCTGATTATGCCGTATTTATATCAGGGGAGATTTACCAGCCGACGGAATCTTGAGTCGCTCGACTGTGCTATTGCATTAAAAAATATGATAAGAATGGGAATCAGCAACATAATTACGTTTGACGCGCATGAACCGCGTATTCAGAATGCTGTTCCTATTCAGGGTATAGATAATTTTCCTACTTCATTTCAGTTTCTTGAAGCGATTATTAACGGTAACGAAGGACTTTCGTTTAATAAGGACAAACTGCATATTGTCAGCCCAGATATAGGAGGCATGGGAAGGGTTGTATTTTACTCTTCTATTCTTGGAGTTGATATGGGAATGTTTTATATCAGAAAGGATTATTCCACTACTGTGCATGGAGAGCATCCTGTAGTTGCCGTTGAATTTCTTGGGGGAGATATAGCCGGAAAAGATGTTATCATCGTAGATGATATTATTGAATCCGGCGCAAGTATTATTAGTACGGCGCGGGAGCTTAAAAAGAGGGGTGCAGGCCGGGTTATTGCTGCCGTAACCTTTGGGTTATTTACAGGAGGACTTGAAGAATTTGACAAAGCATACGACGAAGGGCTGTTTCAGAGAATATATGTAACTAATCTCACATGCTGCTCTGATGAATTAAAGAAAAGAGAGTATTACAGAATGGTTAATATGAGCAATCAGATTGCTGAGCTGATAATGGCTGTTAATCATGACGCTCCCGTAAAAGAGCTTACCGACCAGTCAGGACTTATTAATAATCTGCTTGGCAGGTAATTCACTGTACATAGTCAAATGCATTTTTAATATGCCTTACGGAATTGTCCGGATATATGGCGATTACATCAAATCTGCACGGTGTGTTCTCCTGATATCCGTGATACGCACAGTATACAAGCGCCGTATGGCATATTTTTCTTTGCTTTCTAATGTCTACCGCTTCGGCAGGTTCGCCAAAATTTATCGAACTGCGGTATTTCACTTCAAAAAAAATAAGAACCGAAGCTTTACGCGCAATTATATCTATCTCTCCAAAACGACTGTTATAATTTCTTTCAAGAATTTTATAACCATGCTCTGTAATATAATTTGCAGCCATATCTTCAAATTCGGTTCCTGTTTTTCGTGTGTTCATATTAATACCTTTTATAAATGTACAAACGTCGTCCTGTGTATCGGACAGGTACCATATGCACGCAGCGCGTCCATATGAGCTTTAGTACCGTAGCCTTTATGCTTTGCAAATCCGTATTCAGGATACATTTTATCGTAATCATACATCATTCTGTCTCTTGTTACTTTGGCGATTATGCTTGCAGCAGCTATCGAGACGCTTTTTGCATCGCCTTTAATTATTCCGGCCTGAGGAATGCTTATATCAGGGATATGTACCGCATCGCATAAAAGCATCTGCGGAGTAACGCTTAGACTGCGCACGGCTTGTCTCATTGCTTCATAGGTTGCGTTCAGGATATTAATTTCATCAATAACCTGCGGTGAAACTATACCTACGCCTACCGCTAAAGCACGTTCGTTTATTTCATCAAATAACGCGTCTCTTCGCTTTTCGCTTAACTTTTTGGAATCATTGAGGTACTCAATAAAACATTCTTTTGGAAGAATAACGGCTCCGGCTACAACCGGCCCTGCAAGCGGGCCTCTTCCAGCTTCATCAATACCGCAGATATAATCAAATTCTTCGTAAGTATGCTCAAATTCCATCATTTTTAAAAGACGCTCATGCTCAGCTTCTTTTCGTTTTAACCTTTTTAATTCTTTTTCTTCTTTACTGCTCATTTTTTGCGTTCTTATTCTTTCTGAGTCTGATTCCTATAAAAATACCTATGGCTGCTATTCCGATATACATAATCATTTTAATAATGTAACTTAAATAAGCTGTTCCAAGGTTCATTGAAATATCAGATAAAAGCATGTTCATTATTAAATACCCTCCTGAAAAATATAGTATTATATCACAATCAAGTTAAATCAGTAAAAAAACATGTTCTGTTGCCAGTGTGGCATGCTGCGCCAATCTGGCTGACTTTTGCCAGTATCGTATCGTTATCACAGTCTATATACAGCTTCTTTACATACTGAAAATGCCCCGAAGTTTCGCCCTTGCACCATAATTGGCGGCGGCTGCGGCTGTAATAAGTCATTTTGCCGGTTTCGATAGTATGTCTAAACGACTCTTCATTCATATAGGCAAGCATCAGAACCTCGTTGGTCTTATAATCCTGGGCAATAACAGGAATAAGTCCGTTAGCATCAGTTTTAAAGTCTTTAAACGAAAGCTTATTCGTGATGATATTCATATTAAGCCCGGATTTTGAAAGCTCATTTTTGATAAATGTGAGATCGTTGTTGACCCACGCATTGGTTGACAGCGCTTTTACATTTTTAACGCTTAAAAGGCTTACCATATCGTTCTTTCTCAGGCTGTCGCGGAGCATTAACTGACAATCCAAAGAAGCCGCTTTATTAATAAATTCATCGCATAAAGACAAATGCTTTACAATATAGGAATAAGCAGTGTATTCTGATTCTATGAATTCTTTCTCGTCCATTTCTAAAAATACGTTTTCGGCGCCAAACATTTTGACTGCTTTGTCAAATGCGTCATAATCGTTAAGCTTCTTATTCTGAATGGCAATATTTGATACGCCGGTATTAAACGCTTTCTTAGCATCGTCAAGATGCTCAAAATATATACCTGCTATGATAGGAACTTCTATAATTGCAACCAAATCTTTAAGCATACTTAAGAATTCTTCCCGCTCGATATCGTTAGATGAATAACGGAATATAAAAAGCGCGTCGGCGCCATGTTCAACATACTTTTCAGCTCTTGCTATAACATGGGATGAAGATTCGCTTTCAGTATTGATAAATGGTATAAGTCTCTTATATTCCATTGTAAAACCTCCCTCTATAATACGCCTTTAGTCGACTGTACGCCTTTAATACGTATATCTGTCGTAAAAGCCTCGTCTAAAGATTTTGCCACTGATTTGAATGCTGCTTCAACAATGTGGTGTGAGTTCTGTCCGCTTATTTTTTTAATGTGAAGATTAATGCGTGCGGCGTCTGCAAATGAATAGAAAAACTCATGCACAAGCTGCGTATCAAAATCTCCTATCATAGCCGCAGGAAGAGACAGATCAAACGATAAATAATGTCTTCCTGAAATATCGACGGCAGACATTACAAGAGCGTCGTCCATAGGCAGAATACAGTCTCCAAATCTTTTGATGCCTTCTTTACCTTTAGCCGCCTGAAGAAAAGCCTGTCCTAAAACAATTCCTGAATCTTCAACCGTATGGTGTCCGTCGACGTTAAGATCACCGTCAGCCTTAAGCGTTATATCAAATAGACCGTGCTTTGCAAAACCTGAAAGCATATGGTCGAAAAAACCTATTCCGGTCTGTATATCGCTTATGCCGCTTCCGTCAAGATTAAGCGTACATACAATATCAGTTTCTTTAGTTGTTCTTCTTACCTGAGCAGTTCTGTCCATATCGGAATCCTCACACAATCTTTTTTATAAAGTATATATTAGTTTAATGAAAAATGCAATATTGCTAAATGTTTTCAAATCTGACCGTTATTGAATTAGCATGCGCGGTAAGCCCTTCTGCCTCTGCAAAGCATGCTATATCCTTATATACGGGCCTAAGCGCCTGCTTTGAATATGATATAACGCTTGATTTTTTGATGAAATCGTCTACGCCAAGCGGAGAAAAGAATCTTGCTGTTCCATTGGTAGGAAGTACGTGGTTAGGTCCGGCAAAGTAGTCTCCAAGCGGCTCGCTGCTGTATTCTCCAAGGAATATTGCGCCCGCGTTTTTAATATATGTCATAGTATCAAATGGATTCTTTGTTATAATCTCAAGATGCTCTGATGCAATCTCGTTGGTAATATCAACTGCGTCTTCCATATTGTCTGCAATTATAATATAGCAGTAATCTTCAATTGAGTGAGAAATAATCTCTTTTCTCTCCAGCATATTCATAAAGCGTTCGATTTCGGATTTGACATTATATGCAAGCTCTTTGCTTGTTGTTACAAGTATTGCCGACGCCATCTCATCATGCTCTGCCTGAGACAGAAGGTCTGCCGCAACATAAGAAGGATTAGCGGTTTCGTCTGCAAGCACAAGAATTTCACTTGGTCCGGCAATTGAATCAATGCTTACATTACCATATACGGCTTTTTTGGCAAGAGCGACAAATATGTTGCCCGGTCCGCATATTTTGTCTGCCTTTTTAACAGATTCGGTTCCGTAAGCAAATGCGGCTATTGCCTGCGCGCCGCCCATTTTATATATGATATCCGCGCCGGCTTCATTTGCGGCAACAAGCGTATTAGGAGAAATTTTTCCGTTTTTTCCGACAGGCGTTGCAATCTGTATATTTTTAACTCCAGCAACCTTAGCGGGTATAACATTCATAAGAACAGACGACGGGTAGGCGGCCTTTCCGCCCGGAACATACAGTCCGACAGTCTCCAGCGGCAGTACGCGCTGGCCTAATATTATACCGTTATCAGCCGTAAACCAGCTTTGTCTTAACTGCTTTTCGTGAAAACTCTTTATGTTGGCGATGGATTTCCTTATAATCTCACAAAGCCTGTCAGAAACAAGAGAATATGCTTCGTCAATCTCTTCTTTTGAAACTATAAAGCTATCTTTATCAACAGACGCCCCGTCGAATCTCTTTGTATATTCAAATACTGCTTTATCTCCGTTAATTCTTACATTTTCAATTATATCCGCAACGGTTTTTGTGAAGTCGTCATTACCCGAATGACTGCGCGCCTGTAATGCGTTTAGTATATCTTTTTTTGCGGAATCATTAAGATTAAGTATCTTCATTGAAAAATCTCTCCTTTTATTCTCATTGCTGCGGGGTTGTTGACTGCCTGGCCTCAGTTATATTTTTAAGACCGTTAATAATTTCAAGTATACGCTCCTGTTCCATCTTCATGCTTACTTCATTCACAACCATGCGCGCTGAGCATTCACATATCTCCTCAAGTACGCAAAGCCCGTTTTCTTTAAGTGTAGAGCCTGTCTCAACAATATCGACGATTACTTCTGAAAGTCCTACTATAGGAGCAAGTTCAACCGAACCGTTAAGCTTTATTATCTCTACGGTCTGATGCTTCTTATGGTAAAAATAATCTTTTGCAATAGAAGGATATTTGCTTCCTACGCGGATAAGCTGCTTATGGTTAAGAAGCTCTTTGGCTTCCTTTGGTCCGCATACGCACATTCTGCATTTGCCGAAGCCAAGGTCTAACACCTCGTACAGCTTTCTTCCTTCCTCGAGAATTGTGTCTTTTCCTGCAACTCCTATATCTGCCGCGCCATATTCAACATAGGTAGGCACGTCAGAGGCTTTTGCAAGGAAAAATTTCAGCTTTAATTCTTCGTTGACAAATATAAGCTTTCTTGTTTTCTCGTCTTTCATTTCCTCGCAGAATATGCCCATCTGTTCAAGAAGGTTCATTGTTTTCTTTGCAAGTCTTCCCTTTGCAAGAGCAAATGTTATATATCTCATAAAAGAACCTCCTTTTTTGTAAGCTTGTTTAATTCTATCCTGCTTTTCTTTTCCGTCGCAGTTTCAATAATGCATGCATTAAGCGAATCTTCGATATAAATAATGTCTGCTGCTCTTATACGTTTTGCATATTCTATATAAGCTTCAATGTTCTTATGGCTGCTTTTTCTTAACATGCTTATTCTCATGCCTTCGTTTCTGAGCCTTGATGCGGCAGCTATCGCCAGATTTCTTTCAGAAGGCTTATAAAGCATTATTGTAACAGGCTCTATGCCGGATACGGCAATTTTCTGACGCTGCATTGCAAGCATAAGCTGGTCGATACATATGGCGGCTCCGATAGCCGCTCCGTCATGGCCAAACTGCGAAAGCAGGCTGTCATATCTTCCGCCTGTTGCAATCGGTTCGCCTGTTCCGTACGTATATGCTCTGAATATTATTCCGGTATAATACGCGTACGAGCTTAACATTCCAAAGTCAAGATTGACATACTGACAGCAGCCGTAGCTGTCAATTATGTTATATAATTTTTCAAGACGGTCAATCGCTTTAAGCGACTGTTCATTGTCAATATTTGCCCGTGCAAATTCTATGTAGGCATTGTTTCCGAACATTTCCGGCATTTTGGCAAGCAGCTCTTTTGTGTTCTCTGATATGGAAATATCATCGAGATACTGCTTGATTGCAAATACATTTTTATTCATCAGCATTTCTTTTAAATCTTTAATCTGCATAGAGCTAAGGCCTGCGCTTTGTGCAATCCCATTAAAGAAATCTGCGTGTCCGACGTCTATTTGAAATTCAGTAAGCCCTGCTTTTAACAGGCATTCAATAATCATTACAATCATTTCGGCGTCGGCGTCCGAGGTGTCGTCGTTGATAAGCTCTGCGCCAACCTGCGTTGTTTCCTTTAATTTGCCCTGATGACTGTAGCTGTTAGTATATGTGTTGCCGGTGTAGCACAGGCGAATCGGCATATTTTCATCCTCATAATATTTAGCTACGCTTCTGGCGATAGAAGGCGTAATATCAGGTCTTAAAACAAGCGTATTGTTATCTCTGTCAAAAAACTTGAACATTACGTTAGATGCGACGCTTCCACGTTCTTTATTAAATATATCAAAATATTCAAATGAAGGGGTCTGAATATTTTCAAATCCGTAGCTGCTAATTACTTCCTGTATACTGCGCTGAATATTTTCCTTAGCGGTACATTCTGCACCGTATATATCCCTTACGCCTTCAGGTGTCTGAAGAAGTTCAGGATGATAAAAATTATTATTCATATTATCTACATCCTTATGTTTATTCCTGCTTAAAGCAGTGTTATTAACTTATCTTGGCGCTTCAAATAGTGCGTTGACAAACGACTCAGGGTCAAATTTTTGCAGGTCGTCTATTGTTTCGCCTATTCCGATATATTTTACAGGGATATCCATCTCTGACTGTATAGCTATTGCAATGCCTCCTTTTGCAGTGCCGTCAAGCTTTGTCAGGACTATGCCTGATATATCCGCTACTTCGCTGAACTGTCTGGCCTGCATCAGAGCGTTCTGACCGGTTGTTCCGTCGAGGACAATAAGTGTTTCAATTAAAGCCTCAGGATACTCTCTGTTGATAATACGGCTTATTTTTCTCAGTTCTTCCATAAGATTTTTCTTATTATGAAGTCTTCCCGCAGTGTCGCAGATAAGTATATCTACATCTCGCGCCTTCGCCGCATTTACGGCGTCAAAGACAACTGCCGCAGGGTCTGAGCCTTCGCTTCCTGCAATTATGTCTACATTAGCACGGTGAGCCCATTCAGTCAATTGCTCTATAGCCGCAGCCCTGAATGTATCCGCCGCAGCAACCATAACCTTTTTACCCTGTTCCTTTAACTGGCCTGCAAGCTTGCCGGCAGTAGTTGTTTTTCCGACTCCGTTGACGCCAATCATAAGCACGACTGACTTTCTGTTCTCAAATTCGTAAGCTGACTTATCAACCTTCATCTGTTCTTTTATAGTGTCGATAAGAAGCTGTTTGCACTCTTTTGTTTCTTTTATTTTATTCTCTTTAACCTTTGCTTTAAGGCCTTTGGTTATCTCGTTGGTAACGTTAATTCCAAGATCCGCCATGATAAAGGTTTCTTCAAGTTCTTCATAGAAATCGTCGTCAATTTCTGAAAACCCGTTAAATAATGAATCAATGCCTTTGACAAGATTCTCTCTGGTCTTTGTAAGCCCGCCTTTTAAGCGGCTGAAAAATCCCTTTTTTTCTGCCATATAAAAATGCTCCCCTTTCATTGTTGCCCTTATTTTACACCTTGTTCGACCAAATCAACGGATACAAGCGTAGATACGCCTTTTTCCTGCATTGTTATACCATATAATGTATCTGCGGCAGCCATTGTGCCCTGTCTGTGTGTTATTACGATATACTGCGATTGTTTTTTTAACTTATTCAGGTAATTGGCAAATCTTTTTACATTAGAATCATCAAGCGCAGCCTCAATCTCATCAAGCAGACAGAATGGAGACGGTTTAAGGTTCTGTATAGCGAACAGTATGGCAATTGCAGACAATGCCTTTTCGCCGCCAGACAGCATTGAAACGCTTTTAAGAGTTTTACCGGGAGGCTGGGCGATTATATGAATGCCCGCATCTAAAATATCCTCATCTTCGGTAAGCTCAAGTACGCCTCTTCCTCCGCCGAACAGCTCCTTAAATACAATGTTATACTGCTTATTGATTTTGTCAAATTCTTCTGTAAATCTGATACGCATTTTTTCGTCAAGTTCTTCAATAAATGAAAGCAGTCTTTTTTCAGATTCTATAATATCATCATGCTGCTTTTTCATTGTAGTATAACGCTCAGACACATTAATGTATTCTTCAATGGAATTAACATTAACGTCGCCAAGGCTTTTAATTCTTTTGCGAAGCGCCTGCGTCTGATTCTTAAGTTCATTATATGAAATATCCGTAACAGTATTATTATCTTTTGCGCTTCTGTATGTAAGTTCATACTCATTCCACATATAAAGAGTGAGAGAATCAAACTGGTTCTGAAGCTTTTCTGACTGATTGCTTAGGCGTATCTGTTCTTTTTCAAGCTCGTTGCGTCTGTCGGCAAGCTTTTCTCTTTCCTCCTGCATCTTCTTTCTGTTGTCTGAGAGAGCCGTCTGAGTTTCTTTAAGCTCATTAATCCGTACGGTAAGAGCTTCATTTTCGCCTGTAAGTCCTGTAATAGAAGCCCTGATGGCTTCTATATCCTCTTTTTTCCTGAGGATATCCGACTTGGTCTGCTCTTTGCCTGCTGAAAGATTATGTATATCAATTCTGGTCTGTTCCATCACCTGTACGCATCTTGTAAGTTTTTCTTCAATAAATCCAAGTGTCTGCATAAAAGAGGTACGGTCAAGGCTTAACTGATTAATAACGTCATGCAGCTCCTTACGCATGTCTTTATCTGCCTCAAGCTCGCCCGACAGTTCGTTTATTCTTTCTTTACACTGTACTGTGGCGGCTTCGTTCTGCGCAAGCTGCTCTTTTAATTTGTCAAGAGATGAGAGTATATTGTTTTTCTCATTTTCAATGCTGCCTGTACTGCTTACAGCCTGAGAATATTCATCATTGCGTTCATTAAGCGTCTGCTTCGCCTGTTCGTATTTGATTTTAACGGTATTATATTCTATAAGAAGCTTTTCGCGTTCTTCATCAAGCTTTGCAATAACATTGGATAATTCCTTATATTCATCTGCAAAATTGGATATTACAGATTTGGTATCATTCATCTTCTGCTTTAGAGAGGAAACTTTTTCTGTAAGCTCCTTTATCTCACGGTTTCTTCCAAGAAGATTACTCTTATTCTTAAAGGAGCCGCCTGATATTGAACCGCCTGCGTTTAAAAACTCTCCTTCAAGAGTAACTATACGCAGAGTATGTCTGTATTTTTTTGCAAGCGCAAGAGCGTTATCTATATTGTCAACAAGTATAAATCTTCCCATAAGATATTTTA
Organism: uncultured Lachnospiraceae bacterium; assembly: GCA_902493385.1. GTDB lineage: Bacteria > Bacillota > Clostridia > Lachnospirales > Lachnospiraceae > V9D3004. The sequence continues at coordinate 33,920 of CABUPO010000003.1, read as the reverse complement.
TTATCTCGGAGTATTCGTTTTTTGTTTTTACAAAATCAGATACCGGACCAAGCACTCCTTTTTCTTTTTTAAGCGAATAATCAAATTCTGCGTCAGCCGTAATATCTGATATCGGAAGAAACGTTGCTCTTCCAAGCTTATTAACCTTAAGGTATTCAATAAGCTTCTTTGCCGTAGCCGAAGTATCTGTTACTATATTTTGGATATTGCCGCCAAGGGCAATTTCAACAGCAGTTTCATATTTTTCGTCAACTGTAATGATATCTGATATAACGCCTGCGATACCTTTTACGGTATTCTTTTTTTCCATTATTTTTTTAACGCTTAAGCCAAAGCCTTCGTATCTTTCCGCAAGATTATTAAGTGAAACAAGCTCTGATTCAGCCTTAATATACTGCTTCTGCTGCTCCTGGTATAATGCTTCCTGCTCCCTTCTTTTTCTTTCGTTTTCATGAAGGCTATACCAGCTGCTTTTAATTTTCTCTTGAAGCTCGTCAATGCTTTTTTTACAGGCGTCATTCTTTTCTTTGACAGTCTCAAGTTCATCAAGCGCAGTATTAACGGCAGTTTTCAGTCTGAACAGGCTCTGATTAATCTCGGCCTTTTTAATAGCATTCTGTTCAAGCATAGTTTCATATTTTTTCTGCTCTGCCTTAAGTTCTGAAGAGCTGTTAATTAATCTTATTATTGACTGGTTACATTCGTCAGTTTCATCTTCTTTTGATTTTATTTTAGAAAACAGCCTGTTAATTTCATCTTCTCTGGCGGATTTTCTGTCTTCGCATTCGCTAAGCTGCTTCTCGTTTTCATTTTTTTGAGCGGTAAGAGTGTTTTTCTCTTCTTCCTGCTCTTTAAGCTTATTGTTAAGCTCCTCTATACGCTCTTTAAATTGACGTTCATTTCCTGATAACGATTCAATCTGCTGTGTAAAAAGCTTAATTTCACCGTCCAGTTTTTCTGATTTGAGACGGTTATTATTAACCGTACTGACACTGTTTTCAAGCTCTTCTGAATTAGCTTCTATAACCTTTTCGAGTTCATCAATGGTGTTCCGGCTTAATGCATAGGCATCGCCTGCTTCTTTAAGTTCAGAATCGGCGGTATCCTGCTTCTTTTTCATGTTTTCAAGTTCAGCGTTAAGGCGGTCGTATTCCATTATAAACATACTGATATCCTTTGATTTCAGCTCTTCACGTAAATCAAGATAAGCTCTTGCTTTTTCCGACTGCTTTTTTAACGGGCCGACCTGAAGTTCAAGTTCAGCAAGAATATCGTTGACTCTTATAAGATTCTGACGTTCGGATTCCAGGTTTTTTACAGTTTCCGACTTTCTTTTCTTGTATTTTACAATTCCTGCAGCTTCATCAAAAAGCTCTCTTCTGTCTTCCGGTTTTCCGCTTAATATTTTATCAATCTGTCCCTGACCGATAATGGAATAGCCTTCTTTTCCGATACCGGTATCAAAGAACATCTCTTTAACATCTTTTAAAAGACACGTACTGCCGTTAATAAGGTATTCGCTTTCTCCTGAACGGTATACGCGTCTTGCAACTGTAACTTCATCATATTCTATAGGTAAGGCTTTATCAGAATTATCGAACGTTATTGCAACATAAGAGGAGCCCATAGCCCGTCTTGTTTCTGTCCCTGAAAATATGACGTCTTCCATTTTGGAGCCTCTGAGCTGCTTTGCACTCTGTTCACCGAGAACCCACCTTACAGCGTCGGCAACATTGCTTTTACCGCTTCCGTTAGGTCCTACTATTCCGGTGATTCCATCTTTAAATTGAAATATAAGTCTGTCCGCAAATGACTTGAAACCATTCACTTCAATACTTTTAAGATACATTCCTTACCCCCGGTCGTCTGTGCTGTTAAGCATGAGAATAGTCTTGTATGCGGCTTCCTTGGCCGCTTCTTTTTTACTATGGCCGAAGCCTTCGCCCATTAGCCGGTCTTTTATATATACTGCAATTTTAAATGATTTGTTATGCTCCGGTCCGCTTTCTTCTATTACTTTATATACGACGCCTACGCCATACCGCGCCTGAACAATTTCCTGAAGAGTTGTCTTGGAATCAAACATATACATTTTCTGTTCAATATCACTAAGAACAAATCTTTTGACAAATTTTGCTGCGGCTTCCATTCCTCCATCAATGTATATAGCGCCGATTAAAGACTCAAATGCGTCGCAGAGAATTGATTTACGTTCTCTGCCGTTAGTATGATCTTCGCCTTTGCCAAGATATAAAAATCTGCCAAGCCCTATCTGCTTTGCAAAATATGAAAGCGCATCTTCACATACAAGCTTTGAACGAAGCTTTGTCATGTCGCCTTCCTGCATATCAGGATATTCTTTAAAAAGAAAATCGCTTGCAATCAGCTCCAAAACTGCATCGCCCAAAAACTCTATTCTTTCATTATGCGCATATTTGCCCATGCCGTTTTCATTAGCATATGAACTATGCGTAAGGGCAAGCCGCAGACTGTTTTTGTTATTAAATGTGTAGCCTATTATATTCTCTAATTCAGTACGGTCATTCATACTATATTTCCTTTGTCAGACATTCTTTGATTTTATCATTAATATTATTATTTACAAAAGATACGCACTGGATAATTGAATTACATATTTCTATCGCTTTAGAGCTGCCATGCGTCTTGACTGCAAGGTTCTTAAGACCTAAAAGCGGAGCTCCGCCGTATTCTGAAACATCGAATGTTTTTAATGTATTTTTAAGCGCTTTTTTTGAAAGAAGCGCGCCCAGTGTGCTTATTTTAGTAGCCAGCATTCCGGCTTTGATTTTACGCATAAGCGTAGTTGCAAGACCTTCATAAAGCTTAAGAATAACATTGCCTACAAAACCCTCACATACTATTACGTCAAATTCTCCCTTTGGTATATCTCTAGCCTCTACGCTGCCGCAGAAATTGATACCGTCACATTCTTTTAACAGAGGAAATGTCTCTTTAACAAGTGCGTTGCCCTTTTCTTCCTCAGTGCCTATATTAACAATACCTACTTTAGGATTATCGACGCCGCATAAATATTGCATATATAATGAACCCATATATGCAAACTGCACAAGATGGCTTGAACGTGCGTCAACATTGGCTCCGCAGTCTATGAGCAGCGAGCCTCCTTTTTCTGTAGGAATAACAGTTGCAAGAGGGGTTCTTTCAACGCCTTTGATTCTTCCGATATAACCAAGACCGCCGACAAGTATAGCCCCGGTGCTTCCGGCAGATACAAATGCGTCTGCTTCACCGTTCTTTACAAGCTTCATCGCAACAACAATGGAAGAGTCTTTTTTGGTCCTTACCGCTATGGCGGGAGGTTCGTCGAAACCGATAACTTCCGTTGCATTAACAACTGATAATCTGGTTTCATCGTATTGATATTTTTTTAATTCAGCATATATATCGTTTTCTTTTCCAACAAGAACAACGCTTACTTTATCATTTTTTGCCAAAGCCATAACGCTTCCTTTGATGATTTCATAAGGAGCGTTATCTCCGCCCATTGCGTCTACGGCAACTTTTATATATTCCATACAGATTCCTCCGATTATGTATTTTTAAAGCATAAAATGTGGCGTCTGATAATATGCAGACGCCACAAGACTGGTTGTTATTATTGATTATTCTGAAACTTCCTCTGCATCTTCTTCAACTTCTTCATTATTCTTCTCTTCTGCAATAAGAAGCTGCTTAATACTGAGGCTGATTTTCTTAGACTCTTCTTTGAAGTCAACAACCATTGCAGTTATTTCATCACCGATATTAAGAACATCTGAAGGCTTTTCAATATGTTCTCTTGCAATCTGAGATACATGAAGAAGCGCATCAACTCCGGTATCAAGTTCAACAAACGCACCAAAGCTGGTCATTCTTGCAACTTTTCCCGTAACAATCTTTCCAACAGAATATTTGCTTGCCGCGTCCTTCCAAGGGTTATCGCGGTCAAACTTAAGGCTGAGCGCAATCTTGGTATCTTTAATATCTTTTATCAGAACATGGAGAGTCTGTCCGACTTTAAGAAACTTCTTAGGGTTCTCAACCCTTCCCCATGACATCTCTGAAATATGTAAAAGTCCGTCTGCGCCGCCAAGGTCAACGAACGCTCCAAAATCAGTAATATTCTTAACAACACCGTCAACTTCCATTCCCGGAGCGATTCTTGCAAACAGCTCTTCCTGCATCTTCTGCTTTTTAGCAACAAGCAGCTGCTTTCTGTCGCCTATAATCCTTCTTCTTCTTGGATTAAATTCAGTAATTACAAATTCAATCTCCTGATCCTGAAATTTTGTAAGATCTCTTTCAAATACATCTGATACCAGACTTGCAGGAATAAAAACTTTTGATTCATCAATCATTACTGTAAGTCCGCCGTCAAGCACCTTAGTCACGCGTGCTTTAATAACTTCTTTGTTATTATAAGCTTCCTCAAGGCGTTTGTTGCTTTGTTCAATGGCAATTCTTTTATATGTAAGAAGCACCTGGCCATCGCCGTCATTCACTTTAAGCACTTTAGCCTGCATCTTATCGCCTAATTTAACTGCGCTTGTAAGATCAACAGGATTATTGCTGTACTCGTTACGTGTTATAATGCCGTCTGCTTTATAACCGATATTCAGAATGATCTCGTCTTCCTTAACGCCAATAACTGTCCCTTCTACAATCTCTCCGTTGTGGATTGTGACTAATGATTCTTCTAGTAATTCTGCAAAATTTTCTTCTGACATGCCTGCCAAACCTCCTCAATAATTTTGTTAGGGGTGGACGCCCCTGCAGTAATTCCCACGCTACGGACAGATTCTAGGTCTTCGAGTTTCAAATCAGAAAGAGTCTGAATATACTGGGTACATTCACATTCGTTCTTACATATCTGGTAAAGCTTTTGTGTGTTAGAACTTTGTCTCCCTCCGATTACAATCATAGCATCGGATTCCGAAGCCAAGCTTTTTGCTTCGGTTTGCCGCTCTTCTGTAGCATTGCATATAGTATTCACAGCAATAATATCATACACTCTTTTTCTTAAAATTTCAACCAGTTCTTCAAAATTATTAATATTATATGTTGTTTGCGCTACAATACACACTTTTTCGCCGTCTGAAAAGTGCAGTTTTTCCAAATCTTTTTTGGATGAAACAACGTATGCGGTACCATTGCACCACCCTTTTATGCCTATAACTTCAGGATGGTCTGGATTGCCTATAATAACTATTGTCTCGCCGTCCAAGGAGTGTTTATCGACGGTTCTGTGTATTTTTTTAACAAACGGACATGTTGCGTCTATTATTCTCACATTATTCTTTTCAAGACGCGTATATATCTCGCGCGGTACTCCGTGCGACCTTATAATAACTGCCGCATCGGATACATTATCAAGCTCGTCTTCGTTTTTGATAACTGATACGCCCTTTGCTTTAAGGTCGTTTACTACCTCTTCATTATGGATAATTGGACCGTAAGTATATATTCTGCCGCCTGCTTCGGCCTCTTTGTATACCATATCGACGGCTCTTTTCACTCCAAAGCAGAAGCCCGCGCTCTCTGCCAGCTTAACTTCTTTCAATGTATGCTCTCCTCATAAATGTTTTTAATATATGATACAACTTCGTCTATATTCATATCAGACGTGTCAAGAAGCAAAGCGTCTGCCGCCTGCCTTAACGGAGATATTTCCCTGTTCATGTCTTCAGTATCACGCGCTATTATATCTTTTTCAATATCGTTAATATCACATTCGATATTTTTATTTTTAAGCTCGCTGTATCTTCTTTGGGCGCGGACCGCAGAGGATGCCGTAAGATAAATTTTGATATCGGCGTTCGGCAGAACGTGGGTGCCAATATCTCTTCCGTCCATTATAATATTATTATCTTCAGCAAGGCGTCTTTGAAGTTCTACAAGTTTTTCTCTTACACATAAATGCTTTGCGACAGATGACGCCGCTTTTCCGACCTGTTCCTGCCTGATAAGAGAAGTTACGTTTTCGCCGTTTAAAATAAGCTGCTGCATACCGTTTTCATATTTAATCGTAATGTCAATGCCTGCGCATACTTTTTTTGCCTCATTTTCATCCGTATAATCGATATTATTAATAATAAAATATAATGCGACTCCTCTGTACATGGCGCCTGTGTCTATATATATAAGCCCCAGCTTTTCTGCCGCAAGCTTGGCAATGGTGCTTTTGCCTGCGCCGGCAGGACCGTCTATAGCTATAGCGTATCCCATAAAATATCATCCTTTCTTTTTAATTATGTATGCTTATTCCGGCAGTATAGCCGGTAGACCATGCTATCTGAAGATTAAAGCCTCCGGTTACCGCGTCGGTATCTATAACTTCACCCGCAAAATACAGATTCTTTACAATCCTTGATTCCATAGTATGTGGGTTGATTTCGTTCACATTAACTCCGCCCTGCGTTATTATCGCTTCATTATAGCCTCTTACTCCGGTTATTGTTACCGGAAGGTTTTTTAATATATCTGCAAGCTTTTTTCTTTCTTTTACGGTAACTGAGTTGACAGGCTTATATGCATCAATGCCCGAAAGCCTGACGACGACGTCAATAAGCCTGTGCGGCAGAAGCTTTTTAAGCGAATTAGAGAAGCGGATATTCTTTGATTCGTTAAAATCCCTTATTATTCTGGCATCAAGCTCCGCTTCTGAAAGAGCGGGCTTTAAATCTATATACATATCTATACTGCCCTTTGTTATATGCTTCGTAAGATAGCTGCTTGCAGTAAGTATAAGAGGCCCGCTTACTCCAAAATGAGTGAAAAGCATTTCTCCAAAACCACTGTACAGAACCTTATTGTCCTTTTTGAATACAGCCGAAACATTACGCAGCGACAGTCCCATAAGCTTTTTGGGCCAGTCTTCTTTTACGTTAAAAGGAACTAGCGCCGGATATGTTTTGGTTACGGTATGTCCTGCTTTTCCTGCAAATGCATATCCGTCTCCGGTGGAGCCTGTCTGAGGATATGCAAGCCCTCCGCAGGCTACTATAACCGAATCCGAATAATATGTGCCGGAATCAGTACACACGCCTGTTACTTTTCCGTGTTCAATAATAATATCCTTTACTTCAGTGTTTAGCATTATATCTGTTTTGTATTTATCCAGTACGGCTGTAAGGGCTTTTATAACGTCAGAGGATTTGTCTGACATTGGAAATACTCTTCCGCCTCGTTCTGTTTTAATTGGAAGATTAAGATTATCGGAAAATAATTCCATAGTCTGTTCTGGGGTGAGCATATATAAAGGGCTGTAAAGAAATTTGGGATTCGATACAACCTTTTCAAAAAAATCGTTGGTATCACAGTTGTTCGTAAGATTACAGCGTCCTTTGCCGGTAATATATATCTTCTTGCCGCATTTTTCATTCTTTTCTATTATTGTTACGTCGTGTCCGGCAGTTTTTGCAGCATAAGCGGCCATCATACCCGCCGCGCCGGCTCCTATAATAATTACTTTACTCAAAACATATCCTCCGACAGTTACTTAGATATATACGGTTCGTCATTCTGCATGGATATATAGCTGCTTTCATATATCTCGCCATTGCTTCTGAAATATACTTCGTTGCAATAATCAAGATTATCCAAAAGACTGTACGCAATGCAGTCTAACATTGCATATTCCATCTTTTCACTTACGTTTTTAACCGGAGCAGCATCATCAGAAAAACATACGATAATATTGTCAGGATTTTCAATTATATCTTCAATTATAACATTTTCTTTGAAGTTAGCTATTACCTCATTGATTATAAGCTTTGCATTAATTTCGGACTCTGACTGTATCACTGATACGGTAGGCGTACACTCATACGTGTCATAGTCTATCGTATAAAGCGACAGTTCAAGCGGGCTGGCAGCGGCAAACCCGTCGTTATATTCGGTTTGCTCAGGAAAATCATTGCCATTATCCGTTCCTGTGTCTGTACATCCTGAAATATATATTGCACACACTAATAATATCAGCACAAAATATTTTTTCATAATCATTCACCCTGCTTTTGATCCTTTAAAACGTCTTTATTAACGGTCATACACACTATAAGCGATATAACAGTCAATATAACCGCCGCATATATGAATATTTTTTCAATAATATTCATAACCGGCGTGTCAAAATCAATAATCACAAGAACAGTCATGACCATCTGTACCGTAGTTTTAACCTTGCCCCAGTAATCGGCTGCAATTACAATGCCGTTGTCTGAAGCCACAAGCCTGAATCCGCTTATGATAAAATCCCTTGAAATAATAATCATAACGACCCATGCAGGAACAGGATTGTCCGGTATAGTAAGAAAACAGATAAGAGCAATATTTACAAGAAGCTTATCTGCAAGCGGGTCCAAAAACTTACCGAAATTAGTGATAAGATTGTATTTTCTTGCAAGATATCCGTCAAAGAAATCCGTAAGGCTTGCTATAATAAATATAGCGGCTGCAATAATTTCATTATAAGGAATATGTTCATTCAAAAATACAACGACAAATACCGGAATAAGAAGAACTCTCAGTATTGTAAGCTTGTTAGGGGTATTCATAGTTACGCCTCCGTTAAATAACATTTATAATGCAGGCACCGCCAAAAGATCGTAGCCCGAAGCTCCCGTAATATTAACACGGACAATATCGCCCGATATATATCTTCCGGTAATCGGAATAAATACGCATCCGTCTATATTTGGCGCATCTGCCATAGTTCTTGCAATATATACATTGTCATCAGGAAGCTCTCCTTCAATAATGACATCCATGCTTTGTCCTGTCTTAGCTTCCGCCATCTCAAATGCAATATCCTGCTGGAGCTTCATTATTTCATCTAAACGTGTCTGTTTTATGTCATCAGGAACCTGTTCGGCAAAATCTGCCGCAGGCGTATTTTCTTCAGGTGAATAAGGAAAAACTCCGAGTCTGTCAAAACGCATTCTTCTGACAAAATCCAAAAGAATGTTATGATCTTCTGGCGTTTCTCCCGGAAACCCAGTAATAAGCGTTGTTCTTACAGCTATATCAGGAATCCTGCTCCGCAGCCTTTTAATTTTTTCTTCAAGCTCTTTTTCAGTAGTTCTTCTGCCCATTCGTCTCAGTATATTATCTGATGCATGCTGTACAGGCATATCAATATAATGGCATATTTTGGGATTAGATGCCATTATGTCTATAAGTTCATCTGTAATATCCTCCGGATACGCATATAAAAGCCTTATCCATTTTATGCCGTCTATTTTGCTTATATTATCAAGAAGCTCAGGCAGAGCATTATATCCGTATATGTCTGTGCCATATAAAGTTGTCTCCTGTGCAACGATTATAAGCTCTTTTACGCCGGTATCCGCAAGATATTCAGCCTGTCTTATAAGCTCAGGCATCGGAACGCTTCTGTATGAGCCCCGCAATGCCGGAATAATACAGTAGGTGCAGTGCTTGTCGCACCCTTCTGCAATCTTAAGGTATGAATACTCGGTTCCCGTTGAAAATACTCTGCGCCCGGTCTGCGAAGGCATGTAATTAATATCCTTCATTAAAGAAGCTTTACCTTCGGCTAACGTCTGCTTTATAACCTCTGCTATGTCTTCATAAGCGGTTGTACCTACCACCGCGTCTACTTCGGGAATCTCTTTGCGAATCTCATCTGCATATCTCTGAGCAAGGCATCCGCATACTATAAGAGCTTTTAATGAGCCCGTTTTTTTATATTCTGCCATCTCAATTATGGTTTCAATGCTTTCCATCTTGGCGTCATTAATGAAACAACATGAATTGATAATGATAATATCTGCTTCCTCTTCATTGTCAGTCAGGTCATATCCCCCGTCAAGAAGCGAGCCTATTATAAATTCTGAATCGACAAGATTCTTATCACATCCAAGTGATATTAATAAAACACGCATAATTCTCCACCATTTTTTAATAATATTATTATTCTAACAGTTTTTAGCATTTTGGTCAACAAACCAGTTTACAAGGCGCAGCATACTGTGATAGAATTCAAAATATTAATTATAGAGAGGTCTTGTACATGAAAGGAAAAACAAAAGCAGCTATTATAATTATATTATTATTTCTTATAATAGGAGGATGCTATTATTACGCAGCTCTTCCTCCGATTAATATTCATTCGCCGGGATTTTGGGGATTTATTATTGTACTTGCAGTCATTCTGACCGCGCTTGTCGGAATATTTTCATTGAAAAACCATAAGAAAGACAAGGCTGAAATAAAATTACTGTTCAGGAAGAACTTTCTTTTTAAATTTTTTTCCGGTATTACTATTTTACTTATTATTATATATATAGCAGGCACATTTTTATCATCAGATGTTATTAACGCGCGTAAATACAGAGAACTTATTAATATCGAAGACGGAGACTTTACAGAGGATATAAAGCAGATATCATATAATGAAATACCTCTATTAGACCGTATGTCCGCAGAAATTGTCGGCGCCAGGAAAATGGGAACTATGGTTGAATATGTGTCGCAGTTTGAGGTCGCGTCCGATTATACGCAGATTAATTATCAGGGGAAGCCTGTCAGAGTCACTCCTTTGGAATATGGCAGCCTTCTTAAATGGTTTACTAACAGAAAAGAAGGTATACCTGCATACATCATGATTGATATGGCTTCACAGGATGCAGAATGCATTAAGCTGTCAGAAGGAATCAAGTATTCCAAATCCGAACATTTTGGACGTCTTATATACAGACATCTTAGATTTAAGTATCCGACATATATGTTTGATACCATTAATATGGAGATTGATGAGGAGGGAACTCCTTACTGGATATGCCCGGTAAAGGATTATACAATCGGACTGTTTGGCGGCGTTACTATAGGCAGGGTGGTTCTTGTCAACGCTGTTACCGGTGAGACGACCGATTACAGTATCGAAGAAGTTCCTTCATGGGTTGACCATGTATTTTCGGCAGACCTGCTTATATCATATTATGATTATTATGGAACATTAAAGCACGGATATTTTAATTCCATATTGAGCCAAAAGGACTGCCTTGTTACAACTGAAGGATATAATTATATTGCATCTGATGACGACGTATGGGTATACACAGGAGTTACAAGCGTCGGAGGAGATGAATCTAATGTCGGATTCGTTCTTATGAATCAGCGAACAGGCCTTACAAGGTATTATCAGATTCCCGGAGCCAAGGAATACTCCGCAATGGATTCTGCCGAAGGCAAGGTTCAGAATCTTGGATATAACGCAACGTTTCCTATTCTGCTTAATATATCCGGTGAACCAACGTATTTTATGTCGCTCAAGGACAGCACCGGTCTTGTTAAAATGTATGCGATGGTTAATATTCAGAAATATACTCTTGTAGCTACGGCAAATACTGTTGAAGAATGCGAAAAAAGCTATAAGGATATGCTTGTAAGCAATAATATTACCGAAGCAGAGCCTGACAAACCAGCGTATGACAATACAAAAACTGTCACAGGTACAATTACAAGAATTGCACAGACCGTAGTGGACGGTAATTCACATTATTATATCGTACTTGACGACGGTAAAGAAATATATGATGTAGACGTATCGGAAAATGTATCAATAATTCTTTCAAATATAGGCGATACTATAACATTTGAATATGCAGATACAGATGAAGAACTTAATACCGTTATATCAATAAAGTAAATCAGAGGAGTACGCAATGTTTCGTTTGTGGGGAAAAGTAATGAAGGATAACCGGCTGGTATGGGACTATGTATACGAAAACGACAGCACGCAGATGACTAGAACAAGCAAGGTGTTTGACGGTTTGGAATGTATATGTAAAGAATATGATTTGTCTGTTCCAATATGGCTTGACAATAATATTAACGAGTTTAAAAGGGCCGATAAAACCCGGTTTAATTCTGACAGTTTTATCGACCACATAGATTTTGATTATCTTGAAATTCATGTTATAGAAGAGTAGCCTGGCGCTACTCTTCTTTTGGCTCGTCAGTTCCTGCCGCGCTGTTGAATATACCGTTTACAGTCTCTGCACTGCCTGTTCCCGAAATAACTATTGTCATTACACTGTGTGCAGGAATATCATAGCACTGGTTGTCGTCAAGACTTCCTTTTTCCTGATAAAACTCTTCTGTGTCGGCGCCTTTTGAATAATCAGTTAATATCACTTTGCTTGAATCAATGTGATAATCCGCAAACTGGTACTGGAGCTTTTTGGCTTCATCCGAATCATTTATAGTAACAAGCACAAGCTTATCCTGATTGTCCGGCGATACATAGGCCGAGCACGTCAGCCCCTCTGTCATATCCGGATTACCTTCAACATCAGCAACTACGGCGCCTGCTCTTTTGTATCCCGGAAGAATATACTCTGAAAAATGTCTCATAGAATAATATTTTTCGCCTATAACATAGCCATGCTCATGATAAAACTCATCTTCTGTCACTCCTGAATCAACGCCAATCAGATTTTCATAATCCTTTCCTTCAGGAGCCATCCATGTGCCGCCCCAAAAAATATAACAGTTAAGATTCTCATTCATCATTGAATTCTGAATTATACGTGCGGTAGACATGAAATCACCTATATAATACTCTGTCTGCCATTTAGGAATGTCGGGGTATTCAAGAGCAGTTGATCTAAAATGGGTATTAAACGTATCCGCAAAGTTAGAGGCTTCTTTATCTCCGCCTCCTACATACAGATGATGCGCTATTCCATATAGGCTTTCAGGTTTGATTTTCAATATCTCATCTATATATAGCGATAAAGTACCCTGTTCGCATGACATAGTTTCCGGAGCAAGAAGCTTAGGCGGATTATCAAGCCTGCTTACGGCATCATAAGTAGCTGCAAATGCCTGAGGATATGAAGCGCCCTTTGCGCTTTCGGTAAAGTCCAGAGTACAGCTTTCATACGACGCTGTATAATCAGGCTCGTTCTGAATGCTGAGATACCCGATAGGAATACCTGCTTTATTATATGCATCAACAGCTTCATACCAGTAATTGCCGTAATCCTCATATCTGTAATTGCCGGATTCATCCTTTGCTATAGTCCCCTCGCCATATAATGTCTCGCTGTCCTTAAGATATGCCGCAGGCGACCATGAACTTAAAAGAACCTTTGGCTCAACGCCTATCTCCGACAGATAATAGGAAGCCTTATCATAATACTCTTTTTCAATTTTTGGATTAAATTCATTATCCGTGTCATACATATAGCTGTTCTTAAATCTTAAAACACTAAGATGTGCATCTTTAAAAAGCAGAGAATATATCTCTTCTTTATATGGATTATAATAAGCGTAATTACTGTAATATGTATATCCCGCGCCAAAGCCTTCTATATTCTGGTACGTGGTAGTGTTGTCTACTTCTATCTGCAAGGCATTATCCTGTACTTTTTTATGTCCTTCTTTCTCTTTTTTGCACCCGCCGGCTAAAAGAATGCAGGATAACAAAAGCATAGCCGCAGCCAGATGTTTATTTCTCATATAACAGCCTCCCTGTATATAAATATCGTTACAAACTATGATAACATAAATATCCTTAAAATTCTATAATCTTAATAATCTTTATTGTAAGCTATACCGATATGTTGTAAAATAATAGCTGATAAAAATACCGGAGAAAAGGAGCATGACAGATGAGACATCTTATAACCCCTTTAGACCTTACTGTGGACGAGCTTGACGATATACTTGCTCTTGCAGGAAGGATATACAGAAACCAACAAAAGTATTCTAAAGTATGTGACGGAAAAAAGCTTGCCTCTTTATTTTATGAACCGAGTACACGCACACGTTTGAGTTTTGAATCAGCAATGATGAATCTTGGCGGAAGTGTTCTCGGTTTTTCTTCTGCTGATTCGAGTTCTGTGTCAAAGGGAGAAAGCATCGCAGATACAATACGGGTCATTTCATATTATGCAGACATATGTGCGATGAGGCACCCTAAGGAAGGTGCTCCGCTTGTTGCGTCAATGTATTCGCAGATTCCAATAATTAACGCGGGCGACGGAGGCCATAACCACCCTACACAGACATATACCGACCTTCTTACAATAAAAGAGTTAAAGGGGCATCTAAACGGGCTTACAATCGGCGTATGCGGGGATTTAAAATTCGGCCGTACAGTTCATTCGCTTATAAACGCAATGGTAAGGTATCCTGATACTAAATTTGTTATGATAGCGCCTGATGAGCTTAAAATACCGGATTATTTGAGAAAAGACGTTCTTGATGCTGATAATATACCTTATTATGAGACGTCTAATCTTGAAGAGGTACTGCCAACGCTTGACATTTTATATATGACAAGAGTTCAGCGAGAAAGATTTTTTAATGAAGAGGACTACATACGTCTTAAAGACAGCTTTATTCTTGACAACAAAAAGCTAAAGCTTGCCAATGACGATATGCTTATACTGCATCCTCTTCCGCGTGTCAATGAGATTGCAACAGAAGTAGACCAGGACCCACGCGCAGTATATTTTAAACAGGCGCAGTACGGCGTATATATAAGAATGGCTCTGATTATGACTATGCTTGGAATACCTGAACCGGATAAGGAGGAAATAATATGTTAAATATAGGCGGACTTCATGAAGGCGTTGTAATAGATCATATAAAAGCCGGTGGCGCAATGAAGATATACAACTACCTTAATCTTGAAAAAATTGAACAAAGCGTCGCTATTATCAAGAACGCAAAAAGCAGCAAAATGGGTAAAAAGGATATAATTAAGATTGAAGGGCCAATAACTGTTGACCTTGATCTGCTTGCCGTTCTTGACGGCGATATTACTCTGAATTTTATTGAAAATGATGTGATAGTAAGAAAAAGCCATCCTAAGCTTCCTAAGGAAGTGACCGGAATTATTAAATGTAAAAACCCCCGCTGTGTAACGTCTTCTGCTACAGAACGGGGACTTTTGCATACATTTAAATTAACCGATCCGGCCAACCGGATATACAGATGTATATATTGCGAACAGAAATTTAAAGGACATCTTTAGAATAATCCTGTTATTTTTCCTTCTTCATTAACATCAATTCTTTCAGCTGCAGGATGTAATGGCAATCCAGGCATTGTCATTACAGTTCCTGTAATTGCTACAACAAAGCCCGCTCCTGCCGATACATATATGTCTCTTATATTAACAGTAAATCCCTCAGGTCTTCCAAGTCTGCCAGGGTCGTCTGATAACGAATACTGATTCTTGGCCATACATACAGGCATATTTCCAAAGCCAAGACTTGTAAGCCTTTCCATTGACTTTCTTGCGGAAGCGTCAAATGTAACGCCGTCTGCTCCGTATATTTCTTTTGCAACAGTCTCTATCTTTTCTTCAAGTGAAAGCTCATCAGGATATAATGGCCTGAAATTACTCTGCTTATTATTAAGGGTATCAATAACTTTTCCTGCGAGCTCAATACCGCCTTCGCCGCCATGCTCCCATACCTCTGAAAGCGCGAAATCACATCCTCGTTCTTCACAGAAATTCTTAACATACTCTAATTCAGCGTCGGTATCAGTAACAAACCTGTTGAGTGTAACAACACAAGGCACGCCGAATTTTGCAATGTTTTCTATATGCTTTTCAAGATTTACGATTCCTTTCCTAAGAGCGTCAAGATTCTCTTTTGAAAGGTCGTCCTTTAAAACGCCGCCGTTATATTTGAGGGCGCGTACAGTAGCTACAAGTACGACTGCGTCGGGCTTAAGATTAGCCATACGGCACTTGATATCCATGAACTTCTCTGCGCCAAGGTCTGCGCCGAATCCGGCTTCAGTAATAACATAGTCTGCAAGCTTAAGCGCTGTCCTTGTTGCACGGACACTATTGCATCCATGCGCTATATTGGCAAATGGTCCGCCGTGTACAATGGCAGGAGTATTTTCAAGAGTCTGAATAATATTAGGCTTTATAGCATCCGCAAGAAGCGCTGCCATAGAACCGGCGGCATTGATATCTCCGGCTGTAACAGGCTCTCCGTCATAATTATAAGCAACAATAATACGGGAAAGTCTTTTCTTAAGGTCAGCCATGTCGTCGGCAAGGCAGAGAATTGCCATTATCTCAGAAGCAACAGTTATAATAAAATGGTCTTCTCTTACAACGCCGTCAGCTTTTCTTCCAAGCCCAACGACAATATTACGCAGCACCCTGTCGTTAATGTCTACGCAGCGTTTCCATACAATCTGGTCAGGGTCGATTCTGAGCGTGTTTCCCTGCATTATGTGATTATCAAGCATTGCCGCAAGAAGGTTGTTGGCAGATGTAATTGCATGAAAATCTCCTGTAAAATGAAGGTTAAGCTCTTCCATAGGAACAACCTGTGCATATCCGCCTCCGGCCGCTCCGCCTTTAATACCAAAGCAGGGTCCAAGCGACGGTTCCCTTAAGGCAATAACGGATTTTTTACCTAGCTTTCCAAGCGCCTGTCCGAGACCTACGGTTGTTGTTGTCTTGCCTTCTCCTGCAGGAGTCGGGTTAATAGCCGTAACCAAAACAAGCTTTCCATCGTCATTATCTTTTATGCGCTCAAATAATTCATCAGAAAGCTTTGCCTTATATTTTCCATATAATTCAAGCTCATCTACGTCAATATCAAGCGCTGCCGCAACTTCACCGATAGGTTTCATTACTGCTTCCTGTGCAATTTCAATATCACTTTTCATGAAAATATTCCTCCATAGTGTAATTTATCAACAGATATTAGGATAATATCATAATATCATTGCCACGTCAAAAACAGATTGTCATTATTATCTGTCAAGCCTGTCTGTTATATATTTTAAATACTGTCCGATATAATTATTTACTCCACACTCTGAAAGCATTCTCGCCCCTACGACGTCTTCTATTTCGTTAAAAACAGGGGTTTTTCCGGGAGAATACAAAAAATCAATTCCTATGTAAGAAAAATCAGAAAGCGTAAGTATATTATCAACGCATTTTCGTATGTAACCGCCCGGTTCAAAAAGACTGATTCTGCCGCCAAGAGAATAGTTTGATTTAAAACCTTTTTGCACCTGCCTTTTAACGGCTCCAATTATTCTGCCGCCTATTACATATATCCGTATATCTGACATGTATTCAGACATAAGCGGCTGAATAACATATTTATCATTGTAAAAGTCTGATGCATCGCTCTCCTGTCTGCCAAGCTTTTTTTCTTTCGTATAAAATTCTGACAGAAGCATTACCTCTTGTCCGCCGTGTCCGGTAACAGATTTTATAACGTATTTTGACAAATCAATATCTTTAACCGTTCTATGCATAAAAATATTATCCAGCATACTACATGTAAGCTTGTCAAGCATGTCGTTGTATTTTTGTAAAAACGGGCTGTTAATACGCGTATATGAATATGCGGAATCAGTTATACATGTTTTATCAGAGACCGTAATTGTAGGAATATGGATTGTTCCAAGCTGATGAACCCTGTATAGCGTCTCAGCCTTGTTATTGCATAATACAGAAACAGACGCATTATTAAATATTTTGAATCCCATATCCTCAAGCCTTTTAGACAGCGCCGGATTAACCGCACGCAAAATAACGGCGTCCGGCTTTTGTATATCGTCCAGACGGCTTAATTCCTCGACTGTTACAAGTCTGACATTAAGATTATAACGCTTTCCTTCCGCTATTATTTCATTTATAAAATACTGATTTTTGGAAACGTATTTTTCATAGTATAAAAGCCATAGCTCTTTCATGCCTACCATCCCGAATGATTTGAAATAATATATGAAATAATATCTTTTGCAGTATCTGAGCCAGTACAGTTGTCGAGATTAACAAAATGTGCGTTTGAATTTATTTCACATAAGATTGGTTCTTTATTTTCGCCGAAAAGCATATCCACTCCGCAGAAATCAAGTCCTATTCTTTTAGCAATTGATACGGCAAATTCTTTTTCTTTATCATTTGCCGTATATGGAAGCATCTTTCCGCCGTTAGTAATATTAGCGCGAAAATCATCTGACGCAGAATAACGATACATTGCGGTTGTAACCTTATCCCCTACGACCTGCAGCCTTACGTCTCTTGCGTGGCTTGATTTAATATATTTCTGAAAAAGTACCGCTTCTGAATGAATCGAGCTCATTAATTGTATAAGAGCATCATAATTATCGCACTTATAAACCTGCTGTCCAAAGGAACCATATGCTTCCTTTACAATCATTGGAAAACCAATATTATCAGAAATGTTTTTTAAAAATTCCAAATCCGTATAGCTGATATTGCTGTACGTCATAGGCGATATACAGGTTTTAGGAATACTTATCCCACATCCTGCTATTGATATTGCAGACATTGTTTTATCATCGCACAAAGCGATTGCTTCAGGAGAATTATACAGTCTGTGTCCACATTTTATAAGAGCTTTTCCAAGTCTGATATCTTTATCCCAAAAAAGGACAGGATCACTCCCATTCGGAATTATACCGGTAGTAATCCTGTTATTCTCACAGCTTATTATACATTCGGAATTAGTAACAATCTGATGCTCTATTCCATAATATGACGCGGCGTCAGAAAATCTGTCTTCAAGCTCGCGAAACTTAGGCGTCCTAAGAAAATGGTTGACAACAATCCAAAGCTTCATAATGATTTACCTTCCTTCGGATAACATTTGTTCAAACTCTTCACACGTCATTAATATATTACGCGGCTTTTTGCCGTCTTCTTCACTGACAACTCCGGCCTCACACAGCTGGTCCATAATTCTTGCGCCACGATTAAAGCCTATTTTAAATACACGCTGCAGCGTACCGATTGAGGCTTTCTGCTTTTCAATAATAAACCTTCCTGCTTCCGCAAAGAGCTCGTCTCTTCCATTGTTATCTTCACCTGACTGCTCAGACGGTTTATCAGAAGATTTTGTTGAAATCTCCGTGTTATCAATCTGGTCCTTAATGTTTTCGTCATATACAGGAGTATCATACTGCATTTTAACAAAATCAGTTACTCTTGCAACTTCGCTGTCTGAAACAAACGCGCCCTGAACACGTATAGGCTTTGAAATATCCTGCGGCGAGAAAAGCATATCTCCTTTTCCAAGAAGCTTTTCGGCGCCCGAGCTGTCAAGAATAGTTCTTGAGTCAATTGATGAAGATACTGCAAATGCTATTCTTGAAGGAATATTGGCTTTAATAAGACCTGTAATAACATCAACCGACGGTCTTTGTGTTGCAATTATAAGATGGATTCCTGCAGCTCTCGCCATCTGTGCGAGACGGCAGATTGCTGTCTCAACGTCATGAGAAGCTACCATCATAAGGTCCGCCAGCTCGTCAACTATAATGACAATCTGCGGCATCCTGGTATACATATCAGGATTGTCCTTAAGCTTTTCAATTTTATTATTAAAGCCGGACATATCCCTTACGCCAAGCTCTGCAAACTTGCTGTACCGCTCGTTCATCTCTGCAACAGCCCAGTTAAGCGCAGCTGCAGCCTTCTTAGGGTCTGTTACCACAGGTATGCACAAATACGGTATTCCATTGTACACACTGAGCTCGACAACCTTAGGGTCAATCATAATCAGCTTAACGTCATTAGGGTCAGCTTTATATATAAGACTCATTACTATCGTGTTAATACATACTGATTTACCTGAGCCGGTTGCACCTGCAATGAGCAGATGAGGCATCTTTGCTATATCGGCTACAATATTGCGTCCGCCGATATCCTTTCCGGCCGCAAAAGCTATATTGGATTTGTGTGAAACAAATTCATCGCTTTCAAGTATTTCACGAAGCGTAATAATCGAATCGTCTGAGTTGGGAACTTCTATGCCTACGGCGGATTTGCCGGGAATAGGAGCTTCTATCCTTATATCGGCAACAGCAAGATTAAGCTTTATATCGTTCTCAAGCTCTGTAATCTTCTTGACCCTTGTTCCCAGAGCGGGCATAAGCTCATATCTCGTTACCGTTGGTCCGCATATAATATCTGTTATTGTAACGTCTACTTTGAAGCTTTTAAGACATTCCTTAAGCCGGATTGCCGTCTCTTTTAATTCCCGGTCAGACATACCCTTTTTTGACCTTTTAGGCTTTGTAAGAAGGTCTAATGAAGGAAATGTATATTTGATAGGTTCGGGCGGAAGCTTTATGTCTATATTGTCATCATCATACGTCTGAGGCTGCGCGGACTCCTCCCTGGAAATTCCTGCAGAAGGCTTAGACAGATTATCCGGCTTAATAGTATCAGTCGCCGGTTCATTAATAATTTCATCAATAAAGCTGTCTATATTGCTTCCTAATGAAGCTTCGGCTTCGTTAATAATATCATCATCAGGAGCCGTCGCCCTTGCAATAAGCCTGTCCAAAGAATCATCTGCTTTAGACGAAGCGGCGGTTCCGAATTTTTCATCAATTTCTCTTTGATATATAGGAAGTGTCTGTTGTTCATCTCCTCTGTGAACTATAACTGTCTGTTCTTCAAAGGAATCAGACTGCTTGTTTTGTAAAACCCGGCCGCTTACCGCTTCAGTATCATCCTTTGGCACATCTGACGCTTTATTTCTGCCGCTCTTTTTTTCAGGCTCCAAAGCGGCATTTGCATTATCTTCTTTAGGAAATGTATAAGTATAGCGTTTTGTCCTCTGGCGTCTTTTAGGTGCAGACGCTATTGTTTCTGTCTTATCGTCCTTAGTCTCTCTTATGCGCTGCTTTTTGTATTCATTATATCTCTCGGCGCTCTTATCAAGAGCTTTGGATGCTATTAGCTTTCCTGTTATATATACAAGCAGCATAAGTGAAATAATTATAAGTATCAGAGCTGCGGCAAATGTTCCTACAGCGCTTGAAAGTCCCGTGCTTATAAGACCGCCGATAAGGCCGCCTCCCATTTTTTCTGTATATCCCTGAGCGTAGCATTTGAGAATGCTTTCAGCCTGCTCAGTTTTAAAAAGCTGAAGAAGCCCTGCAATAATAATATACAGTATCCATGACGCAATGATTCTTCCTGTTACTCTTTTGTTATTTTTATTCATCAAATAAAAACCGGCGGAAAAAAATAACATAAACGGAAATATGTAAGCCATAAAGCCAAACATGCCAAAAAGAAACGCGCCGAAAATACCGCTTAACGGACCGCACAGATTAAATACACATAATATGAGAATAATACTTACAAGCAATGTAATCCATATAACAAGCTCTTTTGACAAGCCGCTGCCGTTATCTTCATATGTATCTTTTTTATCAGCCATTAAAACACATAACCTCCTATGCAAGCTCCCAAAGGATAGAAAATGCGCCTGCCAAAAAACAATAATATGCAAAATACTTATATTTCTTTCCTCTTACAAGAACGAGCATTGTCTTAATACATATATAACCTACAACAGCAGCAACCAGCGTTCCTATTGCATAATAAAGCATCTCTTTACCGGTAATGCTTAGCGCCGTAAAATCCTTAATCTGAAGTACTACAGCGCCAAGAACGGCTGGTACAGACATAATAAATGAATATCTTACAGCAAAGCTTTTATCAAATCCGCACAAAAGACATGCAGTAATAGTAGAACCGGACCTTGAAATTCCAGGAAAAGTTGCAAGACCCTGTACAATTCCTATAATTCCCGCTTCGCGGTATGTAACCTGCTTAGGATGCTTTGTACCGCTTCCTGCCATATCTGATAATAATAACAGTCCGCCTGTAATTAAAAGACATATCCCTACGACAATTAACGACGATGCAGCCGCACCGATTGCTTTCTCAAGCACTACTCCTAAAATACCTGTCGGAATCGTCGACACAATAATAAGCATAACAAATTTCCTGTATGAGGAATTGACAATCTTTCTGTAAGCTGCTTTATCACGCACCGGTTTATTAAAGTTCTTAAAAAATATAATAACATTAATAACTGCGTCTCTTATTATGTATATGCCTTCTGTGACAAGTTTTTTAATGTCGCCCCAAAATGCAGCAAATATTGCGACAAGCGTTCCAAAATGAAGCATTACGTCAAACACCATACCGGCGTTTTTAACATGTAAAATCTGTTCAAGTATAGCAAGGTGTCCTGAACTGCTTATAGGCAGAAACTCAGCCAGCCCCTGTACAAGTCCTAATATTATGGCATGCAGTAATGTCATACTTAATCCTCCCCTTTTTCCTCTAACTTTTTTGATTATAACGTGTATCTATATAAAATGCAAACATTTGTTTTTTTATTCAGCGTCAGAAATCATAGCTTTAATTTTATTTAAAGCCTCATGTATTCCGCCGACTTCATTTATAAGGCCCCTCTCTACAGCCTGTCTGCCTACAAGTATTGTTCCTAAATCCTTAGTCAACAGACCTTTTTGCAGCATCATTTCCACTATCTGTTCTTTTGCTGTGTTTGAATGTGAAGAGATAAAATTTACAATACGGTCTTCAATTAACTTGAAATAATCATAAGTCTGAGGCGCGCCTATTACTGTGCCGCTGAGCCTTACCGGATGAATTATCATAGTACCGCTTGGAACAATATAAGAATAATCAGCAGAAACCGCAAGCGGAACTCCGATAGAATGGCTGTCTCCAATTACCAAAGCAACCGTAGGCTTATTGATAGAGGCAACCATTTCTGCAATTGCAAGCCCCGCCGATACATCTCCGCCTACGGTGTTAATAATCAGAAGAATCCCGTCAATATCTTTATTATCGGCAGCATCCACAAGCTCAGGCAGTATGTGTTCATATTTTGTCGTCTTGATATTGCCCTGCGACATGTCGTGCCCTTCTATCTCGCCGATTATTGAAACCAGCTTGATATTAACATTCTCATCGTTATTATTAAGTTTAACCTGACCAAATTTGGTTAAAGAATCATTTTCCTGCATATATGCATCCTCCATACTGAAAACTTTCTAATTAGTATATTCGGAGAGTGCATTTTTTATAACAGAAAATACATCTGTTTAAAATTCGTAAGGCGTTTCCTGATACACGTAATAATTAAGCCAGTTAGTGTACAATGCGTTGGAATGTGCCCGCCATGTAAGAAGCGGCTTGTTGTCAGGATTATCATCTTTGTAATAGTTGACAGGCACCTTTGGATTAAGTCCTTTTCCCAAATCCCTCTTGTATTCTAAATCAAGTGTAAGTCTGTCATATTCAGGATGCCCGAACATAAATATCTGCTTACCGTTTCTGGCCATCACAAGAAACAGTCCGACTTCTTCAGAATCAGCAAGTATTGTTAAATCAGGATTATTTTGAACATCCTCTTTTCTTATCTCAGTATATCTTGAATGCGGAGCCAGAAATATATCATCAAATCCGCGAAGCAGAGGTACTTTCCTGTTATGGACCTGATGTGTAAATATACCTGAAATTTTACTGCCAAGCTCATATTTATCTATTCCATAATGATAATATATGCCCGCCTGCGCTCCCCAGCATATATGAAGTGTAGAAGTAACATGTGTCTTTGACCACTCCATTATCTGCGTAACCTCATTCCAGTATATTACATCCTCCCAGGCCTTATTTTCCACTGGCGCGCCTGTTATAATGAGTCCGTCATAACAGTTATCCTTAATATCATCATACGTCAGATAAAACTGGTCCAGATGGTTTTTTGAAGTATTCGTGCCGATATAACTTCCGGTATTCAGAAATGTTATCTCTACCTGAAGCGGTGTGTTAGAAAGACATCTTAATAACTGAACTTCAGTATCTTCTTTTAAAGGCATCAGATTGAGAATTGCAATTCTAAGCGGTCGTATATCCTGAGAACCTGCCCTTATCTGATCCATCATAAATATATTCTCCTCTTCCATTACTTTTTTTGCAGGAAGATCTGACTGTACGTTAATAGGCATATTTACCCCTCCTTAAGAAACAAATTAACAAAATCAGCCTCAGAGATTATTTTAACGCCAAGCTCTGCTGCCTTTCTGTTTTTGGATGACGTTGAATTTACATCATTATTAATCAGGTAATCCGTATTGCCTGTTACGCTTCCCGTCACTTTACCGCCCTTTTGCTCGATAATGCTTTTAAGTACGCTGCGGCTTTGGTACATATTAAGGCTTCCGGTTATAACAACAGTCAGTCCATTAAGCGTATTGTCTGCCGCAACATTCTCCGGTACAATTATATCAACTTCGTCAAGCAATTCTTTTATAAAAGATATATTGCGGGCGTTATTCATATATTTCACCCATTCTCCCGCAAGAACGCCCCCTATTCCTGAAATCTCGGTAAGCTCCGTATAATCTGCGCTGATTGCTTCCAATATATCATTATTATAATGCTTCATTATCATTCTTGCATTAGAAAGACCGATACCCGGGATGCCAAGACTGTATATAAAATTCTCAGGACGTACTTTTCTTGAATGTTCAATGGCAGCAATAAGGTTATTATAAGAGCGTCTTCCAAAACCGTCAAGCTCGATTATGCGCTCCTCATGTTCATTCAGACGGTATATATCTATACGCTCTTTAATAATCTGCTCTGATATGAATTTCTCAATTGTTGCTTCCGATAAGCCTTCAATGTTCATTGCTTCCCTGCTTACGAAGTGGGTAAATGACTTTATATGCTTTGCAGGACATTCCTCATTGGTACATATCAGCATTTCAGAATTATTATCACGGCTCACAGCCGTATCTTTGCCGCATACCGGACAGCTGCACGGGATAACTGCATTATTGCTTTTAGTTATATTTTCTGCAATCTGAGGTATTATCATATTAGCCTTATACACAAGTATACGGTCGCCGATTCCAAGCTGAAGCTCCTTTAATATGCTGATATTATGAACGCTTGCACGGGATACGGTTGTACCCTCAAGCATTACCGGGTCAAATATTGCAACAGGATTGATAAGCCCTGTTCTTGACGCGCTCCATTCAATTTCACGAAGCACGGTCTCCGCCGTCTCGTCAGCCCATTTAAACGCTATAGAATGCCTTGGAAACCTGGCTGTTCTCCCAAGTGAATCACCGTATGCAATATTATTGTAGGTAAGCACAAGCCCGTCCGAAGGAAAATCATTGCCAGCTGCCGCATCAGAAAACTCCTTTACTTTTTCTGCAATATTATCTGAGTCTGCCAGGCTGTATCCTACTACCTCGAAGCCCTGATTTGACATCCATTCAAGCTGCTCTTTTCTTGTTGAAAATGAAACAGGACTGTCAATCAGGCTGTATGCAAGAAAATGTACGTTTCTTGCAGCGGTAATACTGCTGTCAAGCTGTCTGACAGAACCGCTGCACAGATTTCTCGGATTCTTATATTTTTGTGCGGGGTCTTCAATTCTATCGTTGATTTTTTCAAAGTCGTCATATTTGATAATAGCTTCGCCCCTGATTACAAACCTTTCCTTAAACGGTACGGTAAGAGGAAAATCCACAAACGTTCTGGCATTCTGGGTTATAACTTCTCCAATCTCGCCATTGCCTCTTGTGACTGCTTTTTCAAGGACTCCGTTATCATACGTTACGACGACAGTAAGTCCGTCAAGCTTCCATGAGAGAATTGCGTCATGCTCCCCCAGCCACGACGCAAGAAACGAAACGTCCTTCGTTTTGTCAAGCGAAAGAATGTCATATCCGTGCCGCTCTTTGGGAAGTTCGCTTACAACTTCATATCCCACCTTTGTCGTAGGGCTTCCTGACAGAACAATTCCTGTATTTTTTTCAAGTTCACAAAGTTCATCATAGAGCCTGTCATATTCAAAATTGCTCATGATTTCATCCCTGCCCTGATAATATACACGCGAAGCGTCATTTAAAATGACAGCCAGCTCTTTCATTCTTGCAATATCCTTCTGCATAACTTCTCCTTTACAGCTTTATACCGGAAGCGAAAGCTTTTTTCTGAGCTCGTTTATCTGCTTTTCATTAAACACACGGTATTGTCCTTCTTTTAGTGTTCCTATGTTGTAGTCCATTATTCGTATTCTTTTTAAAGTTCTTACACTGTAATCAAAATAAGCGCACATACGCCTTATCTGTCTGTTAAGCCCCTGGGTAAGAATTATCGTAAATTCATAATCATTAATACGCTTAAGCCTGCACGGCATAGTCACCGTATTAAGAATAGGAACTCCTATCCTCATACCATGTTCAAACTCAGCGTTAATCGGCTTATTTACCCGTACAAGATACTCTTTTTCATGCCTGTTGGATACTCTTAATACAGCGTCATGAATATCTCCCTGGTTTGTCAAAAATATCAGGCCGGTAGAGTCCTTATCAAGTCTTCCGACGGGATAAATGCGCTCAGGATATCCGATATAATCGACTATATTATCTTTTTCCGCAGTAGAACAAACCACACCTTTTGGCTTGTTATATAAAAGTACGACAGGCTTTGTGTCTGAAACAACTTTTTTGCCGCCTACATAAACAGTATCGCCCGGAAATACTTTTGTTCCGCACGTAACTAAATCATTATTAATCATTACTTTTCCGGCTTCTATAAGCCTGTCGGCTTCCCGCCTTGAACATACTCCGGCTTCACTGAGATATTTGTTAATTCTTATTCCTGTATTATCCAAGATTCCTCCATATAATCAGGCGCCAGCTATACTAAACTGACGCCTTTTAAAATATTATTTTTAATGTAAATAACTTCACTGAACATCAGTAGTAAGCGCTCCTTCGGAAACATCTTCCTGTACCGGCACAGTATCTATTGCCTGTCCTGACACATCAGACGTATCAGGAGCGTCAGTCGCAGCTGCGTCAGGTACTGTTCCGCTGTTAATCATCTCGCAAAATGCTTTAAGCTGTTCGTCAGTATTGACAACATTCTCAAATCTGTCGTTGACAAGCTTTTTAAGATGAATAACATCTTCGCTTGTATCCGTAGACGATATGAAATTCTGTGCATCGCCGTCCAGTCCGCTCAGATAAATAATATATCTTCCGTCAGACGCCATAGTTATATAAAGTGCTGAAAGGGCAGGCGCCGGAGTGTTAATTCCGTATAACTTCATATCATAATATACATATGCCCTGAAGGTGCCTTC
Organism: uncultured Lachnospiraceae bacterium; assembly: GCA_902493385.1. GTDB lineage: Bacteria > Bacillota > Clostridia > Lachnospirales > Lachnospiraceae > V9D3004. The sequence goes on along the minus strand of CABUPO010000003.1, from coordinate 6,903 downwards.
AACCGGACCGTCTATTGTATAACATATAATGTTGTCTATATTCTCCATATAAGAAGCCTGTGTTATAAGCTTATCCTGGTCTATCTGGCTTATATCGCTTACAAGCCCGCCGATTTTATCCATATCCACACTCAGTGTGGCATTATAATATTCTCTGACGAGCTCGTTAATCTCTTTATACTTGTTGCATGCAAGATAAGCTGTTCCTTCATAATTAAATGTTACCGCAGGGTCTGTAAGCGTCTTGTCATTATCCGTATCAGAGCCTTTATCCGTTTTGGTTTCATTAACCGTATTAGCTATATTAAGCGAGCCCGGCAGCATTGAAAGCAATATTATACCGGCAAATGATAATACAGCGATTATTCTGAATATATTTTTTGAGTATCTGTGTCTTAGTCTCATATTCTTCACCAGCGTATATAAAATATTTTAGCAAGCACACCTGAAGGGACTCGAACCCCCGCAAAACATGGTTCCGGAAACCACTGCTCTATCCACTGAGCTACAGGTGCATAGTCTGTAAGCGATATTAATGAGTATTATAGCATGATAAAAAAATCAATTCAAGTCATGTTTTAATTGACTTTTATCAGTAAGAGTATATAATTTATATAAAGTATATTTTTTACATATTATAATGAAAGGAACTGTAAAATGGATAACAAAATACCTTACAAAATATATCTCAAAGAGAATGAGATTCCTACACAATGGTACAATGTCAGAGCAGAGATGAAAAACAAGCCTGCTCCTCTTCTTAATCCGGAGACATTAAAACCTATGACATTTGAAGAATTAAGACCTGTTTTCTGTGACGAGCTTATAAAACAGGAGCTTGATGATACCACACCGTATTTTGATATTCCTGATGAGATTGTTGATTTTTATAAGATGTATCGTCCTTCACCTCTTGTAAGGGCATATTTTCTTGAAAAGGCGCTTGATACTCCTGCTAAGATTTATTACAAATTTGAAGGCAATAACACATCAGGAAGCCACAAGCTCAATTCTGCAATCGCACAGGCATATTACGCAAAAAAGCAGGGCCTTAAAGGCGTTACAACCGAGACAGGAGCCGGCCAGTGGGGAACAGCTCTTTCAATGGCATGTTCTTATTTTAATCTTGACTGTAAAGTATATATGGTCAAATGTTCTTATGAACAGAAGCCTTTCAGGCGTGAGGTTATGAGAACATACGGAGCTTCGGTCACCCCGTCTCCTTCAGATACAACTAATATCGGAAGAAAGATACTTGCTGACTTTCCGGGAACTACTGGAAGCCTTGGATGTGCAATATCAGAAGCCGTTGAAGCCGCCACCTCACAGGAGGGATACCGTTATGTGCTTGGCTCCGTACTTTCACAGGTGCTTCTCCACCAGTCGGTTATAGGACTTGAATCCAAGATTGCTCTTGATAAATATGGAATTAAGCCTGATATAATTATTGGATGCGCGGGCGGAGGTTCTAACCTTGGAGGACTCATTTCTCCGTTTATGGGTGAAAAGCTCAGAGGCGAAGCTGACTACCAGTTCATAGCTGTAGAACCGGCGTCATGCCCAAGCCTTACACGCGGCGTATATGCATATGATTTCTGCGATACCGGAATGGTATGTCCTCTGTCAAAGATGTATACTCTTGGAAGTGGATTTATTCCATCTGCAAACCATGCCGGAGGACTCAGATATCATGGAATGAGCTCAGTTCTGTCTCAGCTCTATGATGATGGTCTCATAGAAGCAAGAAGCGTTGAACAGACAAGCGTATTTGCCGCAGCACAGCAGTTTGCACGGGTTGAAGGCATTCTTCCTGCTCCTGAAAGCAGCCACGCTATCCGTGTTGCAATGGATGAAGCTCTCAGATGCAAAGAGACCGGCGAAGAAAAAACAATCCTCTTCGGTCTTACAGGAACAGGCTATTTTGACATGGTTGCTTATGGCTCATATAACGACGGTACCATGTCAGACTATATACCTACGGATGAAGATTTGAAAAAGGGATTTGCTTCACTTCCTAAAATAGACTGATAATACGTTAATATTTTAAATATTCAGTAACAGATTCTACACAGACAGCTCCGTCAGAAGCTGCTGTGACAGCCTGCCTGAGAGGTTTTGTACGTACGTCGCCTGCGGCAAAGAAGCCTTTCAGGCAGGTTTTACATGTTTCGTCAGCAATTATATATCCGCTGTCGTCAAGAATATTCATGTCTTTTAGTATTGCGGTGTCAGGATTCATTCCGACGGCAATAAATACCCCTGAAACTTCTATTGTTTTACCCGAATTAAGTACAATTTCTGATACAGTCTTATCTCCGTTAATGCTTTTTACTGTGTCATTTGTAATTATATTTACATTACCCGCCTGTTTTATTTTGTCTAAAATTTTGTCAGAGAATCTGAATGAACCGCGCCTGTGTATAAGATATATTTTCTTTGCAATATCCGTCATGTAAAGAACGTCCTGTGCAGCCGTATTGCCTCCTCCGCATACTGCAATATTTTTATCTCTGAAAAATGCGCCGTCGCATGTAGCGCAATAAGATACGCCTTTTCCTGTATATTCTTTTTCACCCGGAACATTAAGGTTTCTGTGATGGGCGCCTGCTGCATATATTATTGTTCTTGCTTTATATGAACTGGTTTTTGTAAAAACACTCCAAAGATTATCATTATATTCAAAGCCTGTAACCTGGTCTGATATAATATCATCTTTATTGTATATTGCGTGTTTTTTAAACGCATCCAAAAGATCTGCGCCCATTATATCCGGTATTCCCGGATAATTATCGACAACAGAGGTCTTTGCTATCTGACTTCCGTAATATACATCCTTTTCAATTACAGATACGCTGTAACCTGCTCTTTTGGCATATAAAAGCGCCGATAATCCGGCAAGCCCGGCTCCTACAATAATTATATCTTTTACATCATTCATTATAATCACCCCGTGATACTGTAATTTCATAACCTATATTATTCAAACGTTTTTTTAGTAATTCAATACTTTCCGCAGCCTCTTCTCCCAGATAAGCCTTATTGTCGTATAATGTGTAATTCCTTCTTGCATGCATAGGAGAAAGATTTGGCATAATAACATTGGCTCCAAAAAGAATCCCCTTCTCATGTCCATGCTCATCCATAGTCTGAAGCGCAGTTGTTGCGGGAAGCAGTACATTTGGAAGAAGTATTCGTATAACCGCAAGAAGCTTAAGCGTAAGTATAACTCTTCCGTTCTCCTTGTCTGCAAACGGCGTATTATGCTGGGCTATAAACGGACCTATACCTACCATATGAGGTTTGAACTCCATAATGAATTTTAAATCCTTATATATTGTATCAATGCTTTGTCCATACGAACCCACCATAAATCCGCACCCAGTCTGAAAGCCTGTACTTTTAAGGTCATAAAGGCACCTTATACGGTTATTATAAGACATAGCCGCCGGATGAAGCTTCTTATAATGCTCTTCATCTGCTGTTTCGTGTCTCAGAAGATACCGGTCTGCACCCGCGTCATAATATTTTTTATAAGTTTCCCGGCTTTTTTCTCCTATTGAAAGCGTCAAAGCACAATCCTTGTGTTGTCTTTTAATGGACGATATAATACCGCACATATAATCATCTGAAAAATATGCATCTTCTCCGCCCTGCAGTACAAATGTCCGGAAACCAAGCTCATATCCTATATCCGTACATAAAAGTATATCTTCTTTCGTAAGCCTGTATCGTGATATATTTTTATTGTCTCTTCTTATGCCGCAATAATAACAGTTATTATGGCAGTAATTAGTGAATTCTATAAGTCCTCTTATATATATTTTATTGCCAAATGACTGACAGGCTGTCTTTTGGGCGCATTGCGACAGATAATCCAGCATATTTTTGTCATTATTATTAATTATAGTTGCAAGTGAAGCTCTGTCAATAGTACGGCTTATACACATGTTATCTATTATTTTACATACGTTATCCATGTATCATTTTGTACCCCTTTTTTTTATGTATGCATATGTTATCATGAATATATTTTTATTGCAATGAAATTGATAAAAGTATATACTTATACAATAGACGTGAATGGAGGTTTGTTTATGTGTGGAATAATAGGCTATACAGGGAGTCTTGACGCCAAACAGATTATAATTGACGGTCTGTTTGCTCTTGAATACAGAGGATATGACAGCGCCGGAATTGCATTTTTTTCCAACGATAATTCAGATATTATAACTATAAAAACTACAGGAAAGGTTAATAACCTTGCAGAAAAGCTTAAAAAGAACAATATAGACGGCGCTACGGTATGCGGAATAGGGCATACAAGATGGGCGACGCACGGCGGCGTGTCGGACATCAATTCTCATCCGCATTCCTGTGGGAAAGTTACGCTTATACATAATGGAATAATAGAAAATTACCATGCGCTTGCTGATATGCTCAGCGAATACGGCAGATTTCCGGTATCTCAGACTGACAGTGAAATTGCTGCAATGATTATAGATTATTATTACAGCGGCGACGCTTATAAGGCCATAAATAAAGCGTCTGAGGTTTTAGAGGGTTCATACGCTTTTTGTATAATGTTTTCTGACCAGCCGGGAATTATATATTCAATACGCAAGAACAGCCCGCTTATCGGCGCTATATGCGATGAAGGCGCATTTGTTGCGTCTGACGTCGTTGCGGTTATTGATTATACAAAGGACTATTTTATTCTTCCGGAGAATCATATTGCCAGGTTATCACATGATTCATTCAAAATATACGACGTATGCGGCACGGAAGTAATACCTGAAATCATGCACGTAAACTGGGATATTGCGGCTGCGAAAAAAGGCGGTTATGAACATTTTATGCTTAAAGAAATACACGAGCAGCCTGAAGTGCTTATCAATACAATTTCACCGAGAATAAATGACGGGCTTCCTGATTTTTCTAATGATAATGTACCCGACGAGCTTTTTAAAAACATAAAACATATAATCATTACAGCCTGCGGCACAGCAATGCATGCGGGCATGTTCGGACGCATTATGATTGAAAGATATTCGAGAATACCTGTATCTGTCGAGATAGCCTCTGAGTTCAGATATTCTGATCCTATACTGTCAGATGATACTCTTGTAATAGCTATATCGCAGTCCGGAGAAACTGCTGATACTCTCGCCGCCATAAAACTGGCAAAAAGCCGGGGAGCCAAGACTCTTTCGGTTGTTAATGTTAAAGGCTCAATAATAGCTAATGAAAGCGATTATGTCCTTTATACACATGCCGGTCCGGAGATTTCAGTTGCAAGCACAAAAGCATATGTTGTACAGCTCTCGATTATGTATCTTATTGCATACAGAATAGCAATGATTAACGGAAAATTGTCCGATGAAGGCGCCAAAAATAAAGTTGACGGTCTTTTTACAGCAATTAATAATATGAAAAAAGTCCTTAAAATGGAGGAAGAATTATACCTTATTACTAATAAGCTGTCCAATGCCGAAGATATCTTTTATCTCGGACGCGGACTGGATTATGCAATTGCATGTGAGGGTTCCCTCAAATTAAAAGAAATAAGCTATATACATGCAGAGGCTTATGCTGCAGGCGAGTTAAAGCACGGTACAATATCGCTGATAACAGACAATGTTCCTGTTATTGCATTTGCAACACAGGAACATATATATCAGAAAGTTATATCAAACGTTGTGGAAGTACGCTCTCGCGGAGCATATGTAATTCTCGTTACGTCTGCCGGAAAGCATGTAGATACAACGTTGTGCGACCATCATATTATACTGCCAAGAATGGATGAAGAATTTACTCCTTTCTGCACTGCAGTAATATTGCAGTATCTGGCATATTACACTGCCGTAAGGCGCAATCTTAACGTCGACCAGCCAAGAAATCTTGCCAAATCAGTTACAGTAGAATAATACAATATATTAAGAAACCGGCGGGAAACCAAAGCTTCTGAGGTATTTACTGAAAAAGCATTCTGCTTTGCGACTTTTGCACACAGTGCAATGAAGCAAAGCAGAATGCTTTTTATAGTATATAGAATCCAAAAAAACTATTGAATTTTTTCAAACTGCCATATCTGATTATCGCCCTGCCAGCTGACGTTCTCTACAACATTAGTATTATCATACTGCCTGAGATGAACACAGCTCTTATTACCGCTTACTTTTGTAAAAATACTGAATTGCGTTGGATTACTTGTTGCAGAAAGCTTGAACTGCTGGGCGTCTCCACCGTAATTATTGAATATAATAATATTGGTATTATCTGCTGTAGCTGCGTTTGCAACATCGAGGTTGAAGTTTCCAAGACCATTCTTTATCGTAACATATCCATTCTGCAGATTGGTAACATACCATTTCTGACCTGCAGCTCCAGTACCGGCTCCGGCTTCAACATTAGCTCCTGCCGTACCGTTATTATCAGTTACCTGAAGATATTTGCCTGACTGCGTATTCTTAATATAGTACCATCCGTCGCTTACACTGCCGGAAGCTACCGTTTGAATTTTTTCAAACTGCCATATCTGATTATCACCCTGCCAGTAAGCATTCTCGACAACATCAGTGTTATCATACTGTCTGAGATGTACGCAGCTCTTATTGCCGCTTACTTTTGTAAGAATACCATATTGTGATGATTTATTGGTTGATGAAATCTTAAACTGCTGGGCGTCTCCACCGTAATTATTAAATATAATCATATTGGTATTATCTGCTGTGGCGCCGTTTGCAACATCGAGGTTGAAGTTTCCAAGACCATTCTTTATCGTAACATATCCATTCTGCAGATTGGTAACATACCATTTCTGACCTGCAGCTCCAGTACCGGCTCCGGCTTCAACATTAGCTCCTGCCGTACCGTTATTATCAGTTACCTGAAGATATTTGCCTG
>CABUPO010000002.1 GCA_902493385.1 uncultured Lachnospiraceae bacterium | reverse complement strand
CATGAATATGCACAATATCATATCTGCCAAAGGCGCTGCATAAGGCGGCAAATAATGAGGAAGTTACTGCAGACAGTCCCTTCTTTTCAATTGTCGGAACAGTTTTAAGCCTTATTCCCTTATATTCCTTACCTGTCTTTTCATCAAAACAAGCGCCGCTTACATGATGTCCGGCTCTGTTGTAACATGTAACCTTATGTCCGCAGGCAGCCATACGTACTGCCAGTTCCTCTACGACAACTTCAATTCCGCCTTCACGTGATGGAACACGCTTATGGCCAAACATAGCTATTCTTAGTTTCTGTTTATCCTGATTTCCCATATTACTCCACAAAAAAGCCACCCGAAGGTGACTTGAATTTTTGCCCTATATTAAAAACATCAAAAAAGAGCCTTTCGGCTCTTTTATAAATGCTTATATGTCTATATTTTGGCATAGCTTCGCCATTTTATGTATTACCGCATAGTAATACATAAATCTCAAAACACAAGTATGTCCACTATCCTCTTACAACGAGACAAGGCTACGATTATAAGTCATAGTTTCCTATAAGGCAAATTTACTTTTTAATTTTCTTTATTATCTCCAGACCAACTTTGGCTTTTGTAGATATACCATACATCATTACGTCAATTTCGGCTGTTCTTTTATGTCTGTCAACTTTACGAATTATTGCCGAAAACGGCTTTAGCGGTCCTGAAATTATCTCAATATTATCTCCGATAAGATATCCGGTTGATATCTGTATAATATGGTCTGCATCCATCATACCGGCAAGATACTTATGTTCTCTTTCGCTTACCGGAACCGGAATCTCACCGTCGCCAACAATCCGGGTCATACCGTATACATTAATCAGCTGCATAGTAAATGCGTCAATATTATCCGTATCTACGAATATATATCCCGGAAACATTATAAGCGCTTCTTTATGCCAGTCGCCCATATATTTCCTGCTGCATACATACCTTGGTATAAACAAATCATTGTACGAATCCTTCAAAATAACGCGGGTACACATACTAAGAACTTTTTCTTCTTCACCCGTATTAACCTGAATAACATACCACATACACATTCCACCCCAAAGCATATGATACACATAACATGTGTACAGTATAACTATATCTATACTACATTGCAAGTAAACAAATTATAAATTTGTCCTCACAACCTTCGGCCTGTAGCCTTCTTTTTCAAGAGTCTGTACAATTCTGTCCCTGTGTTCCTCTCCAAAGGTCTCAAGAGTAATCCTGAGCTCTACGGCAGCGTTTCTATTAATGCTTACAAACTGGTTATGCTCAAGCTTAACTACGTTACCCTGCTCTCCTGCGATAATTTCAGATACCTGTGCAAGCTGTCCCGGCTTGTCAGGAAGCAGCACTGAAATTGTACATACCCTTCCACGCTGAATCAGTCCGTGCTGCAGCATGCTTGACATTGTTATGATATCCATGTTGCCGCCGCTTAATATCGATACAACTTTTTTATCCTTAAACTCAAGATGTTTGAGAGCCGCAATGGTAAGAAGCCCTGAATTTTCACAGATCATTTTATGGTTTTCAACCATATCAAGATATGCTCCGATAAGCTCTTCATCGTCTACTGTTATAATACTGTCTATATAACGGCTTACCACGCTGAACGTAAAGTCGCCCGGTCTTTTAACAGCCGTACCGTCTGCAATAGTGCTGGCGGAATCAAGTGTTATAACATGGCCTGCTTTTATTGATTCCTTCATGCAGTCAGCCTCTGACGGTTCAACTCCGATTACTTTAATGCCTGGATTAAGCAGATGGGCAAGCGTACATACTCCTGCGGCAAGCCCGCCTCCTCCAATTGGTACGAGAATATAATCAACCGTAGGAAGCTCCTTTATAATCTCCATAGCGATTGTGCCCTGTCCGGCGCATACATACGGGTCGTCAAACGGATGAATAAACGTATACCCATGTTCAGAAGACAGCTCCATAGCTTTAGCATATGCATCGTCATATACATCCCCGTAAAGAACCACCTCCGCTCCATAGCTTTTGGTCCTGTTCACTTTCATAAGCGGAGTTGAGGTAGGCATAACTATAACTGCTTTAGCGCCAAACTTCTGGGAGGCAAACGCCACTCCCTGAGCATGATTTCCAGCTGATGCTGTTATAAGCCCGCGCCTGCGTTCTTCATCAGAAAGCATACTTATCCTGAAATAAGCGCCGCGAATTTTATATGCTCCCGTATGCTGTATGTTTTCAGGTTTCAAATACACTTTGTTTCCGCTTTGCTTTGAGAAAAAATCACTGTAAACAAGCGGCGTGGGAAGTACTGCTTCCTGTACCTTTTCCGACGCTTTTTCAAACATCTCTATATCCAGTTCAATTATATTTTCCAATTTGTCACACCTCTGCTATAACTTCTACTTCACATAAGACATTTTTAGGAAGAGTCTTTACTGCAACGCAGCTTCTTGCAGGCTTACCTGTAAAATATGAGCCGTATATTTCATTAAATTTTGCAAAATCATTCATATCAGCAAGAAAGCATACCGTCTTGACTGTCTTTTCATAGCTGCTGTTGGCTGCTGAAAGAAGCTCTCCGATATTCTTCATTACCTGCTCTGTCTGTTCCTCTATAGTTGTGCCGCATATATCTCCTGTTTCGGGATTAATAGCAATCTGTCCCGATGAGAAGAACAGCCCTCCTGATATAATGCCCTGTGAGTAAGGTCCTATTGCCTGCGGCGCTTTGTCTGTTGATATTACCTTCATTATTTAACATCCCTTTCTGAATTTATTCAATTTAACTCCCTCTTACCCAGTCATTTGCACAATAATAACATATTAATCAGTTATATACAACTTTTGTCAAATATGATTAGTAAGGAACAAAAGCTTGAATATTATATTATCCATAAAGCGTTGTCTGTAGATGTGTCTGCTGAAAATACACTTTATCCGCACGGCAAAATTTTTTCTGTATCCTAGAATCAGCTCTTTTATATATCTGTCCTCGTTACTTATACTGTATCCGGCTTTATCAAAGCATTCAAGCTGTCTGTAAAGCTTTCCGTAATTTGCAGAATATCTTTTAATCCGCTCCTTAAATTCTTCTATATAATTAGTTCTTGAACCCATCGTATTATTGCCGTGCTGCCTGTAGTACATGCACGGTCTTTCATCATATATCACTTCACCTATAGAAGAAGCAAGCATATATATCCACCAGTCATGCATTATTGTATATTCAGGCTGATATTCTTTAAGCAGCTTAAGCATGCTTTTATTAAAAACACAAGTGCATCCCGTAGCTATATTTTCAACAACAGCATTGCCAAAGCCAGGTCTTTTATGGACTGTCATCATATTTACCGTCAGCTCATTATCATCTGCGTCTATAAGCGTCTGTTCTGCACAATACAAAAGAGGCTTATTCTGATTTTTGGCAGACAGCTCTTTAACCGCCCTGCTTATTTTATCAGGAAACCATATGTCGTCCTGGTCGGCAAGCGCAATATAATCAGAATCGTCTGACGCGTCCTTAAAGAGCTCAAAGAAGCTTTTAACTACTCCGATATTATTTCCTTTTATATAGCTTATATTATCATAAAGTGATTCATATTCCTTTATTATATCAAGAGTTCCGTCAGTTGAACCGTCGTCTCTTATATAAAGACTAACCGGCATGTCCTGCTTTATTATACTGTCAAGCTGCTTTTTAATATACCGCTCTCCATTATACGTGGACATTATTACCTGAACCTTTATATTATTCATTATCTTCTCCCATAGATACATATATTTTTTTCATGATTTTATTAACAACCGCTCTGTCATAACCGGATATTTTTGAAAAATTGCACTCTCCCATGCGTGCTGCAGTCTCCGTGTCGTCAAGTATGCGCGAAATTCCCTCTGCAAACCCGTCAATGTCTTCGCAGTTATACATATATCCGCCCTCCGAATCTTTTATAAGATCCACATTACCTCTTATCCTCGAGCACAGTACCGGCAGCCTGCATGCCATAGCCTGCATAAGCGCCACCGGAAGCCCCTCCTGTCTTGAAGTGAACATGAACATGTCGGATATTTTAAATAATTCTATGATATCATCACGGAATCCGGCGAATATAACTTTATCTGACACACCCTCTCTGTCAACAAGCTCCTTAAGCATGTCCATCTGCGAACCGATTCCACACATAAGCAGCACTGCGTCGTCACGTCCGGCTTTAATAAATGCTCTTATCATTGTTTCACAGTTCTTTCTGTAGCTGAGTTCGCACACTGATATGATAATCCTCTTGCCAGCAGGTATATTAAGCTCATTACGCTTCTTCTTAATGTCAGGCACGCAATCTATAATGCCAAGCACATCAATTCCCGCTCCGGGTATATACCTTACGTCAGTATCAAAATGCTTTTTAGCGCGCACATAATCTTCCCTGTTAAGCGTAAGAAGCACGTCGGTAAAATGAGCGCAAAGCTTTTCAATATTGTAATAAATAAGCCAGTTAATCTCTGGAGCTCCGGTATAGAAATGAAAACCATGTGCAAAATATATAACCTTTGCACCCTCTTTTCTAAATGAATACGCCGCTATTCTTGCAAGCACGCCTCCGATTGGCGACTGGCAGTGTATTATACTGTAGCGCTTCTTTTCCATATCTTTTCTTAAAATCTGAATAGTACGTATCATTCCTGCTATATCTGACGCGTGTCTGGGAACCGGCACATTAACCGTATCACATCCCATTATCCGCAGCTCTTTTTCAAACTGCTTTGCCGCCTCTTTGGAATAAACGCTTCCTTCTTTAAAATTGCACGCTACTGTAACCTCATAACCAAGCTCCATAAGTATGTCTATATTGTCTCTGTTAAAAAGGTCTACCATAGATGCAACTGATGCAAATATCATTGCTTTCATATAATCTCTCCTTACGCACTGCGTTTCATATAGTATAACATTGCAGTAAAATCATGTAAAGTTATGCTTGATAATTCATCAAATTGTTGTTATTATATATTAGTGCTTAGCTGGGCAGGTGATATATATGCAGACACTTAATAATCATATTAAGTCTGGCGCTTATTCTGATTTTTATCTGTTATATGGTGAAGAGGATTATCTCATCAGATATTACAGAGACCGTCTGTCTGAAGGTATTCTAGGCGATTCACCTTCCGGCAATATGAATTACCGGTATTATAATTCAGACACAGCGAATGAAGATGATATTGCAGAACAGGCAAAGCTTGTGCCTTTCTTTGCAGACAACTTACTTATTGTAATAGAAGACAGTGGATTTATGAAAAAGTCCTCTTCTTTCAGTGAGAAGCTTATGGACAAGGCGGAATCTACTAAGATTATATTTATAGAGCATGATATTGATAAACGTAACGCTCTCTTCAAATTAATCAAAGCTCACGGAACAATATGCGAATTTAAGCATTATAAAGATAACGAGCTTATATCATGGATTGCCGCTTACCTTGACAAAGCCGGCTGCAGGATTACAACGCGCGCTGCAAAGCGTCTCATTGAGAAATCCGGAATCGAGATGCAGCAGCTTATTAATGAGATGGACAAGCTTATCTCCTATGTAGGTGATAAGGCTCAGATAGATACAGATGATGTAGATGCAATCTGCACTACTCTTCTTTCAAGCAGGATATTTAATATGATGGATTTTATTGTATCCGGCAAAAGAAACGATGCGCTCAGACTTTATGCCGACCTTCTTGCAATGAAAGAAAGCCCTTTATCTATATTATTTCTTCTCACAAGACATTATAATATACTTGCCATGATAAAGGAGCTGTACAGCCAGTCTGACTCAGCCGTTGCAAAGATTATATCGGTTCCTTCATTTACAGTCAGAAAATATAAGGCTCAGGCGAACGCTTATAAAAAAGAGGAGCTCATTAACATCTTAACCGAATGTATAGATGTTGATGAAAATATCAAGACAGGAAAATCATCTCCGCAGATTGGCGTTGAAATGCTTATAATAAGACTTAGCAGTCTTTTATAATATATGGAGACGTACCGAAGAGGCCGTAACGGGACTGACTCGAAATCAGTTTATCGGTTTAACACCGGTACGAGGGTTCGAATCCCTCCGTCTCCGCTGCCAAAAAGGTGAAAACCCCGATAAAATCGGGGCTTTCGCCTTTTTACTGACTGATTTTATTGTTCCCATGCGTCTCCTGTCATTCCTTCAATTATGCTCGCTCCAGCCCAGGGCATAAGTGCAAACCATGTAGAAGCAGGACTTCCGTCCTCATATTTTTCCGTCAGAAGCCCCTGCGAATAACAATATCTTTCGGACATCCAGCCTTTCTTTCCGTAATCATATTCGCCGTCATAATAGTTATAGGTCTGGCATCCCCACCTTATAACATCCTTTATACGGGCTTTAATATACTCATCTTTCGTCTGTTCCACATAATACATCATTTCGTCAACTACTGTGCTGGACATTGGATGTATATGAGGATTGACTACCGACGTTACCGAGCCTCCGCAGCTTGACCATCCATTTTTAGACAGAGGCGGTATGCTTACAGGCGAATTGTAACAGAATTTAAATGTAAATTCGTATTCAATTGCATCCTTAAGATGTTCAAGATAAATATCCTCTTTTGTTATCATATGAAGAAGCCTTACGGCTCTTATGTATGCAAGTATTCCTTCGGAATCAACTCCTTTGCTTATATCAAGCGGTCCACCGTAACAAATGCATTTTTTAACATATTCCTCATAATAATGCATTTCACTTTTCTTAACCATATCAAGATACGTATATTCTTTTGTGAGCTTCATATAGTATACGACTGCAGTCATAATCCATGAGCTTCCAAATGAATCATATTCAAGCCCGGAACCTGTTGTTTCTGAAAGTATGTACGGGAACTCTCCGTCTCCGTTTGTTGTATTCACAAGTTTTTCTATGATTGGCTTAACATAGTCCATCCATTCATCATATGACGTTTTACAATGCATTTTTACAAATTCATACGCTTTCATAATGTAATACAAGCCCTGTCCAACTATGTATCCACTATGGCCGCCTGTCTTTATCCCGTTATACCACCAGCCTTTTACTGACCATTCTCCTTCGTCTGAGCATGCATCATAAGGAAGACCGGACGACGGATTCAGGCTGCCTTGTATTATATTATTTATACAGCACAACGCCTGATTTTTCATTTCATCGTCATTAAGCCTTACCCCTGACATAAGAACAGGAACAGCCACCGACAATCCATTTGTCCATGAAAATGAACCGAGCTTCCTTAGTATCTCGTCTCCTCTGTCGAATACAAATAAAGAATATCCTTTATTTTCTTCAATCCATGCGTACTCTGATATTGCGCCTGCTATATCAGAAACCGCTTCTCTTAATGAAGCTTTCTTTACAGGCTCTTCATGGTATCTGTAGTATACATTTTCAATTATTCTGTTGATTAACCGTGCGTCTTCTGCTTTTTCTTCATATATATACACTTTAAACGAAACGGTTTGACGGGCGTCAATCACAAAATAATTATCGTTAGACGGCTCGTCTTTTACAACAGTTGATGAATCGATAAAAAGCCAGGGGAAATTTTCATAACCAAGCGTATATCCAACCTTACATTCACTTCCCGAATTATTCAGTGTAAATCCCGAATATCTGAACAGCTTACCGTCCATGTACGGGCTTGCGCTTATTCCTATAACCATATCATTGTCATATACCATTGCCACAGGATGCGACAGCCTGTCTCCCCTTACTTTCCATACCGGCGAACCCGGCTTTGACGTATGCTCTGTTATACGCGGATAAAGCTTCATTCCGTCCATAGGCTCGTCTCCTCTGTTGCGGCCGTACATAAATGCCGGAAGATAATACCAGGGATTATTCTTAGCCATACAAATCTCCATATGAAATATTCCGCTCCACTTATTATCAGCTTCATTTGTGACTGAAATCTCATATTCATATGGTTCATTACTTTTACCGCATCCGCTTATGAGCCTGCAAGCAACACTAAGAGCGGTATCTTCGATTTTGATATATCCGTTACCGTTACATTCTTTTACCGTGTATTTAATATTCATCATATACTCTCCTGTTCTTTATATTCCGTCAAAATCACATACTCTGCCCGCTTACGGCAGGTTTTTACTTCATATTATAACAGTCTACCATATGCATATTGTCTTGTCCATTAGTCGATATAATTATTGCGCCCGTATCTTTAGTGCAAAAAATGCTGCTTCTGCATTTCTGTAACCTTTCAATAGTTTCAAGATGCGGATGTCCGTATGAGTTGCCTTCCCCGGCAGATATAACCGCTGTTTCAGGCGACAGCCGTTTTAAAAATTCCTCCGAAGACGAGTTTTTAGAGCCATGATGCGCGACCTTTAACACATCGCAGTCATCGATATCTGTAAGCTCCTTTTCTATAGCTTCGGAAATATCCCCTGTAAAAAGCATGTCAAATTCTCTGTATTTCATTTTAAATACAAGCGAATAATCGTTTGCTCCGTCAAGACCGTCTGAATTTTTTACCGGATTAAGGCATTGAAATGATATCCCGTCACATGACAGCAAATCCTTTCTGCTCATATAAATGACATTATCATATACGCCGCGAAAAGATAAAAGTTCATTATATACTGATTTATCCGCGACATCGGATAGAATAAACGTACCAATAGTAATTCTGTTAATACGCGCGCGTCTGCATATGTCGATTAATCCGTTAGTATGGTCTGAATCCATATGTGTAACTGCCCACCAGTCTATATGATTTATTCCCTTGTATCTTAAAAACGGTTCCAGCGTATATTTTGCAAGCTCATCATTATCTGAGCTTCCTCCGTCTATCATCATATTTTTACCCGAAGGCAGCTCTATCAGCAATCCATCGCCCTGTCCCACGTCAAGCATTGTAATAACAGCTTTATCTGCTGCCGGAGAATATGAAAGCAGATAAAGCCCTGCCGCTGCTGATATTATGTATACAGTTCTTTTAATAGCACGCCGTCGGCACAGCATAAGAAATATAAATATAATTATACCTAAACTATAATACAGCATTATCCTTATAATGCTTATATGTCCGGTTATTCTGAATGAGTATATGTGTTCTTCGCAAAAGAGGCATATTTTTTCATAAAACATAAAAATATAATGCATTGTTCCGGCTGCAAACGTACCAAGCGCAGGATTTATAACGTATAAAATAACGCTTGCTATACCGATAATGAACAAAAGCGTCATAAGAGGAATAACTATAAGATTAATAATAAATGTATACAAAGATACGTCATTATAATAATAAATAATAACAGGAGCTGTAACAAGCGTAACTGTGAGGCTTGATATAACCGACTTAAATCCTGTGCATTCAAGCCGCTTTAAATATACAGGCGCAAGTACAGTTATTGCGCTTACTGCGCCAAATGATAATAAAAATGCAGCAGAAAACAAATCCTTTGGATTAATAAGAAGTATTAATATTCCTGCAGCTGATACAGACTGCGGCAAATCATATCCTCTTCCGCACACTCTTGCTGCGATACTCATTATTATCATAACAACGGCTCTCATACACGATACGCTGAAGCCTGTTATATAACCGTATATTATAAGAAGCACGGCTGTTATTGTCCTGCCTTTTACAAATCCGATTCCTGTATGCGATATAATATACAATATAAGCATCGATATCGTGCTTACATGCATTCCCGAAACTGCAAGCAGGTGCATAATACCGTTTTTTTTGTAAAGGGCGGCGTCCTCTTCAGATATAAGCTCCCTTTTTCCCAGAACAATTCCATTAATCAAGCCCGCCTCGTCTTCAGGCAGAATTTCATAATATACAGCGCTTATTTTTTCTGATATATTTCTTATTCCTTCTTTTATGTAATTGTATCTGCTGTTTACTATCTCGATTTTTTCAGAAAATACGCTGTATGCGTATCCTTTATTATGATAATATCCCGATGCGTCAAATTCTCCCGGATTTGAAGGCTTATCAAACGCTTTTGCGTCTCCGGTTATTTTTAATAACTGTCCTATTTTCAGATTATTTATAAGATTTACTGATGAATAATATACAAGAAGCTTATCCTTTTTGGACACTTCACGCCCTTTTGTTACATTTACCCTGCATATTGTTATGGTTATTCCCTTATCTCTATCTTTTATGCTTTCAATGTATCCATACGCCGTAACACGTCCTGATATATTGTCATATACAGGCTCGTCATACAGTATAAGCCTGAACAGAATAATTGCAGTAATCTGCATGAAAAAAATTATAACTAATGGTCTGTTAAATGTATGTCACCTCCGTTAGTCGCTGATGATTTCCAGATTTCTCTCTAAAGGAGCGTCAAATCTGATGTCAGAATTACCAAAGAACTTCATTGTCTCCCCATCTATACTGAACTGCACCTTATTAATATCGTGGAGCTCAACAAGAGAATTAACTACAGAATACAGAGTAACTTCCTTATCAATATTATCTACTGATGTTATGAAATCCTTATTAAGGTCGATATAGCATATCTGTTCTCTTACCGTTATCTGATTAACTACAGTCTTTGCGGGAATTGCCCCACGCAGACTTTCATCCACACTTTTAATGCTTTCCGGTCCTTTAATAAGCTGATCCATTATAAGCTGTTCGATAGATATTGTTCCGTCAAATGTGACGCTTATAGGTACTTTTACAATCTTCTTACCCGAAGCATCCGAAAAATACAGACTGGCGTTCAGTGTCTGTTTGTAGGTTGTCTCTCCGCTCGTATTATCTACGAAGGTCTCTTCTGACATATAGCCGTACAATTTGCCTGAAGCATCTGATAAAGGCGTTTCATTTACATAAAATTCAACTCCATTAACACCTTCAATCTGACACAGCGTCTTTACGATTGAAGCACGGCACAGTATCTCCTTAACACGAGTCAGAGTATTATATCCTGTATCAAAATTAATAATTACATATCCCTCAGACGTAAGCTCATAATTTTTTATATCAGTAACGTCAAAGCCCGGAACTATAGCGTCTTTTGATTCAGGCGCAGTCTTCATTTTATCAATAAGCTCTCCGATAAGCTCATAAGCTGAGGCGCTGCCTGCATTATAACCCTCGTATATAAGCTGTGTTTCCGACTTATCAAGATAAGCGATATTATATTCAAATACTTCTTCCTTTTTGCTGCACCCGCAAAAAGCAACCGCGATAAACATACAAACGCAAATTGCAGCTATATATCGTTTCATAACTATCCTCCGCTTAAGCCTGAAAATTAAGAGGTATCCTTACAGTAAACATTGAGCCCTGTCCTTCTTTACTGTACACTTTTATTGCTCCCCTGTGAAGAAGAACTATATTTCTTGTAATTGCAAGTCCAAGTCCCGTTCCTCCCGTTTCTCTGGAACGCGCCGTGTCTACTCTGTAAAAACGCTCAAATATCCTATCCTGCAGCTCCTCAGGGATTCCTACCCCTGAATCTGATACCTTTATATAAAAATACTTATGGTCTGAATTAAGCGATACCCTGACCCATCCATCGTCAAAATTATATTTTATGGCATTTTCTATCAGGTTATTGACAGCCATTCCCAGCTTTACCTCGTCTATTTCGGCAGTTATATTACGAAAGCTTTCATAAACAAGCTCTATGTTGCGCTGGGCGGCAATAGGCCTTAATGTCTTAAGTATTCCCTCGATAAATTCATTAATATTGACGCTTGAAACTACTATTGTCGAAACATTCTGCTCTGTCTTAACTACTGTAAGCAGGTCGTTAATTATATTATTTACTCTCTCGATTTCGTTTATTATATCATCCATAAATTCACGGTACAGCTCTTTGGGAACATCCTCCTGTGAAACCAAAGACTCCGCCAGAACCTTTATTGATGTTATCGGCGTTTTAAGCTCATGCGATACATTTGAAACAAATTCATCCCTTGACTGCTCAGTCTTCCTTGCTTCTTCTATCATGTTGTCATAAGACTCCGCTATAAGCTTAAACTCTTTGTATTCTGTAAAATTATCTGTCGTACCGTCATTTTGCGATATACGGCTTATTCTCTTATTGAGGCGCAAAAAAGGCTTCTTAAGCCACATAGATACCAAAACAGCGAAGAATAATGATATTACTGAAAATATAGTAATAAATATCACATTTTCAGAAAGCATCGCATCATACAGCGTAAATATATTTTCAGTAGAAAAGCTCATGAATATTACGCCTATTACATCATGCGACACTGTATCGTTAATAGGCGCTGTTATCTCGACATATTTTGCGTCATTGTTAATATACCTGTTATTCTTTCCTTCAAACGTATCTATTATCTCTTTTGATATTATTGTTTTGTTATCTTCAAGCTCATATGTATCGCGCACTATAGTAAGGTTGCTATCTATTATAAGGATACGTCCCTTATATACATCGGCGACCTGGCTTATCTCCGAATTAAGCTCACTAATATCTTCTCTTTCAAAAAAATCCGAATTAACTACCAGATTGGATATAATTCCGGCATGAGACTGCAATTCAGTGATTCTTTGTGAAATCGCATCAGAAAGATATAATCTTGATGAAACATAAGAATATATCGAAACCGGAACTATACCAAACACCATAAGCAGAATAAAGATAAGAAGCCTTAAGCTTTTAAGCGCCTTAAGCCTTTCCTTAAGCTTTAAAATAATAGCCAACACCCCATTTTGTATGTATATAATCAGGATTACCCGGAACATCCTCAATCTTTTCACGAAGACGGCGGACATGAACGTCTACTGTCCTTGCATCTCCAAGATAATCATATCCCCATACGATGTTAAGAAGATTCTCTCTGCTGTATACCTTGCCCGGATTGTTCATCAGAAGCGACAGAAGGTCAAATTCCTTAGCCGTAAGATTAATATATTTGTCATGAACATATACGTTTCTGCCTGAAAAATCAACCTTAAGCTCTCCATATACAACAAGACTGCCTGTATCCTTTTTAACCTCGCCTTTTTGATTACGTCTGATTATAGCTTTAATCCTTGCTTTAACTTCCAGTATATTAAAAGGCTTGGTAATATAATCATCCGCGCCGTATTCAAGTCCGAGTATTTTATCCATATCGTCACTTTTTGCAGTAAGCATAATAATCGGAACATCTGAAAACTCCCTTACTGCCTGACACACTTCAAAACCTGAAAGTACAGGAAGCATTACGTCTAATAATACGACGTCGTAATTGTTTTCTTTAATCATATTAAGCGCTTCTTCACCATCATAAGCACAGTCTACATCCATATCGTCCTGCATAAGGCTGAACTTAATACCTTTTACAATAAGCTTTTCATCATCAACGACAAGAATCTTCTTTGCCATATTTCATACCTGCCTTTAATTAACTGTAATATATTCTGAAATCTTAGAGTATACTCCTTCTTTTATTCCGCTAATCTGCATCAGCTCATCTACGCTTCTGAAACTGCCGTTTTCCTGTCTGTAAGCAATAATTGCATCCGCTTTTGCTTCTCCGATACCCGGAAGCGTCATAAGTTCGTCTTTGGCTGCAGTGTTAATATTAACAAGTAATGATTCACCTGAACCATTACTACTGTTATTCGCCGATAAAATTTTTCCGGCTTCCTTTTTTGTCGGCACTGTTATCTTCTCGCCGTCTGAAACCAAAGCGGCAAGATTAAGATAATCCTTTGCAGCGTTATCCTTAAAGCCTCCGGCTGCATCTACAGCATCTGACACGCGCATACCGCCCCCGACTTCATACACTCCGGGACGCACAACCGCTCCGGTCACATATACCACAACCGGTTCATCACCCGCAGGCTTTGCGTCTTCATCATCTTCCTCATACAAAATTCCGTCGGCACAATCCGTACTTTCCGCTGCAAAATCGTATGACTGCCCAGCTTTCTTTTCTTTTCCAAAGTATATAACACCGCAGACAAGCACAAAAATAACTGCTGCGGTAATATATACAATCCGCTTTTTTTCAAACTTGCTCAACTTCATATACATCCTCCTTCAACATATATGAAGCAGAATGCAGGATACAGTATTATATTAACTAATTTCAGGTGTCCATGCAATAGTTTTTTACCATTTAAATGTAATTATTCCGGCTATTATAACTACAAGCCCAATCACCTTACGCCATTCAAAGGAAACGCGCTCTACGCCAAAAAGTCCGAATACTTCTATCAGATATGCTATAACAATCTGTGCCGTAACGATAAAAATAACAGATTTCGCAGGACCAAGTCCCTGCATGGACTGTATTACAGTGTATGTTATAAACGCGCCCGCCACTCCTCCAAGAAGCATATATTTCGGCGTAACCTGCGTAACTGACATCAGAGACGATTCACGTCCTGTAAAAAACCATGCAATAAGGCATATAATAAGAGCCGTTGCCTGAACAAACGCCGCAGACGTCCATACCGACGTCTGCTTAGTAACTTCCGTGTTAAAAACGCCTTGTATGCTCATAAGCGCACCTGAAATAACAGCTGTTATAATTCCCCAAAACATATAAACAAACCTCCGGAATATAATATCAGACGGAAATATATATCCGCCTGATATTATTGTTGCCAAAGATTCATATATTTAACCCATGAGTTTCAATGCAAAATAATCATCATGAATACGATTATCTGTCCGGGCATTAATTATATATCTGTCTCTCAGCCATTCTATGCACATATTAAACCAGCAGCTAATCCCTATATCCCTTGCAGTAAAATCATTTACCGACATATTATCAGAATTAAGCATTCCATGATCTCCCGGCTCAAAACAATGCAGTTCAAACGGAACGTCGTTATCTGACAGCGCTCTTGCAAGATTAAGCGACTGGTTACACGATACAAACCTGTCGCCGAAGCTTGTCACAATATATGCCGGAGGAGTATCTTTATCCACAAGAAGGTCGCATCTTAATATCTGCTCACGGCCGTTTCCGTCCGTATAACCAGGTATGTCTACGCCTACACACGGATAGATAAGTATCATCTCATCAGGTCTTGCCGTATGCTCGTCTGTCTTACAAAGCTTAAGCAGTTTTCTGTCCTTATACAGCGTTCCCGCACATAAAGCGACATGTGCTCCGGCTGAAAATCCCGCCACAGCTATTCTGTCACTTATTATATTCCATTCATCCGCATGATTTCTTACAACAGAAACTGATTTAATTGCATTTTTTTGAGGATTAGGATAAACAGCCTCGTCACATATAGGATATCTGAGCACACATGCATTAAATCCTCTTGCAAAATATGCAAGCGCGGCAGGCTCCGCCTCGTGCGGCGTAATGTATCTGTATCCGCCTCCCGGACATACGATAACGCACGGTCTCTTTACATCATCCTCATCATGGATAAAAACTGTAAATTCATTGTCACAGTCATCAAATAATTTCATGCTAAATGTTTTCATTCAGAATCTCCCTAAGCCTTTCTGTCATCTCGTCAACATCACAACGGCTTATTATCAAAGGAGGAAGAAAACGGATTACATTGCTTCCGGCAGATATCAGCACGAGACCTTTTTCTAATGCCTTTGATAATATACCTTTAACTTCACAGTTAAATTCAAGGCCCTGCATAAGCCCGATTCCTCTGTGGCTTATAATGCATTCATAATCATTTTTAAGGTCTTCAAGCTTTTGGTATAAATATTCCCCGACTTCACGTACGTTTTCAAGAATACCGTCTTCTTCAAATATCTGAAAACACACGTCAACTGCTGCCGTCACAAACGGATTGCCTCCATATGTGCTTCCGTGATCTCCGGGCTTTAACGAAGCAAATTTTTCCCTGCATGCAAACGCGCCTACCGGAACTCCGCATCCGATTCCCTTTGCGGTGGTTATTACATCAGGAATAATTCCATAGTTCTGATATGCAAACATTTTGCCGCTTCGTCCCATTCCGCACTGCACTTCATCAAGTATCATCACTATATTGTTATTATCACATATATTTCTTATTTCAGAAAGGAACTCCTTATCTGCTGTATGAATGCCTCCTTCGCCCTGAATAGTTTCAAGTATAACAGCACACGTCTTATCTGTAACGAGGGCGCGCACGCTTTCAATATCATTATAATCCGCAAACCTTACGTCCGTAAGAAGCGGTCCGTACGGCAGCCTGTAAGAATCGGTTCCCGTCACAGATACGGCCCCTATGCTTCTTCCGTGAAAAGAATGATTAAATGCGATAATTTCATTACATTCATCATTTTTTTCTTCATGAGCATATTTTCTTGCCAGCTTTAGCGCTCCTTCTACTGCCTCGGCGCCGCTATTTGTAAAAAACACTTTATCCATGCCTGAAGCCTTTGTATATCTTTTTGCCGCCGAAAGAAGCGGCTCTGAATAAAAATAATTAGATATATGAAGAAGCTTTGTAAGCTGCTCTGAAAGCCTGTCTGTATATTTTTTATAACCGTATCCTAACGCATTGACGCCGATTCCCGAAAAAAAGTCAAGGTACTCTTTTCCTTTAGTATCAAAAAGCCTTACGCCCTCTCCTTTTTCAAATACTACCGGAAATCTGTTATATGTGTGTAAAAGAGCTGTATCGTCCATATTATCCTCCTATTTTTCTGTCGCCTCGTGCGAATAAAGCGACGTCTGGTTATCAATAATAGCTGTTCCAATACCCTTCTTTGTGAAAAACTCAAGAAGCAGGCAGTGTTCCTTACGTCCGTCAAGTATATGTACGCGGCTTACGCCGTTCTTTACCGCATCAATACAGTTTCTGAGCTTCGGCAGCATTCCTCCGCCTATAAAACCATCTTTAATCATTTTATTAGCTTCATTAAGAGTAAGTATTGAAATAAATGTGCTCTTATCATCAGGGTCCATGCAAACGCCCTCAATATCAGTCATAAACGCAAGCTTTTCAGCATTAAGAGCCGACGCCACCGCACAGGCTGCATCATCAGCATTGATATTATAAGTGTTATATTGGTCGTCAAGTCCGATTGGCGCTATTACAGGTATAAAATCATTGTCAAGAAGCGTCTGTATAAGCTCGGTATTAACACTCTTAACCTGTCCTACATATCCGATATCCTGTCCGTTTACAGTCTTTTTATCTACCATAATTGTTGCGCCGTCTTTGCCGCTTATGCCCGCCGCCTTAACGCCAAGCTGTTCAATCATTGCAACAAGGTGCTTATTTACTTTATTAAGAACCATCTCGGCAATTTCCATTGTGTCAGGGTCAGTAACTCTGAAGCCTTCGATAAATTCAGGCGTTTTTCCTGAAAGCTTAACCCACTTGCTAATCTCTTTTCCTCCGCCGTGTACTATTATCGGATGCATTCCGACAAGCTTAAGAAGCGCAACGTCTTTCATCATACTTTCTTCAAGATGCTTGTCAAGCATAGCGCTTCCGCCGTACTTAACAACCACAACCTTATCGTTAAAATCACGTATGTAAGGAAGCGCTTCAACAAGCGTTTCAGCCTTTCCTATCATCTCATTCATTGATTCATGCGAATATTTTACATTAGTCTCCATTGTACTATTTATCTCCCTTCATGTTATGAACGGTAGTCGCCGTTAATCTTTACATAATCATATGTAAGGTCGCACCCCCAGGCGCACGCCTCATATTCTCCGCTCTTCATGTCGCATACTGCCGTCACTTCTTTGTCAGACAATATCTTTGTCGCATATTCCTCGCTATAGCCGGCAGACATTCCGTTTTCAACAAGCTTAAGCTTTCCACTTACGCTTTCTATATACAGGTCAACCTCTTCAGGGTCAAATTCTTCACCCGAATAACCGAGAGCGCATAATATTCTTCCCCAATTGGCGTCGCTTCCATAAACAGCGGTTTTTACAAGGTTAGAGGTTATAACAGATTTTGCAAGAGCCCTTGCGCTTTCCTTGCTTTTTGCGCCTGTAACCCTCGCTGCAAACAGCTTTGTCGCACCTTCTCCGTCAGCCGCCATAAGCTTTGCAAGCGTTTCAGCTACAGCCTTTAATCCATTATAAAATATCATATATTCATCGCTGCCGGCCTTTATCGTATCGTTTCCTGCTTTAGCGTTAGCCATTACAATCACAGTATCATTAGTAGAGGTGTCTCTGTCTACCGATATCATATTAAACGTATCGTTTACTACGTCAGACACAGCTTTCTGCAGTATACTTTTCTCAATAACTGCGTCTGTTGTTATCACGCACAGCATAGTCGCCATATCAGGATGAATCATTCCCGAACCCTTTGACATTCCTCCGATAGCAACAGTTTTTCCGCCTATATCAACGCTTACTGCCGCTTCCTTAGGAACCGTATCGGTTGTCATAATTGCGCGTGCTGCAAGCGCCGCTGCCTCTTCGGAGTCAGAAAGACCTTTGCTTAAAAGCTCAAACCCTTTCTTCATAGGCTCTTTTACCAGCTGCATTCCTATAACGCCTGTGGACGCGGTACATACGTCATATGTATCAACTCCCAGCGCGTTTGCCATGCTCTCTGCCATCCATTCGTTATACTCTATTCCTTCTTTTCCCGTACATGCGTTGGCGATTCCGCTGTTAAGCACAACTGCACGTATTGTCTCACGTTCCGATATAATTTTCTTATCCCATTTTACCGGAGCCGCCTTAACAACATTTTTTGTAAATGTACCTGCACATACCGCAGAGCATTCTGAGTATACAAGCGCCATATCCAGCCTTCCGGTATACTTTATTCCGCATGCTGCCGACGCAGCTTTAAACCCTTTTGCAGCAGTTACTCCGCCTTTAATAATATTCATATTGTTTTCTCCTTATATATTGTTAATTGCCGGCTGTCTGCACAATCATGGGAAGAACGGAGCATATTTAAGTCCGCATGCTTCATCAAGCCCAAACATAATGTTCATGTTCTGAACGGCCTGTCCCGCAGCTCCTTTTACAAGATTGTCCATTGCCCCCATCATTATTACCCTGTTAGTACGGTCATCCTTTTTGATTCCAACGTCTACGAAATTACTTCCTTCTACCCATCTTGTTTCAGGACACGTTCCTCTTTCAAGAACCCTTACAAAGTATTCTTTATCATAGTAGGAATGGTAAATTTCATATATCTCTTCTTCTGATATATCTTTTTTCAAGCCTGCATATGCTGTAACAAGTATTCCTCTGTTCATAGGCACAAGATGAGGCGTAAAGTTAATCACAACATCTTCGCCGCTTGCATATGAAAGCTGTTCCTCTATCTCAGGAGTATGTCTGTGCGACGCAACCTTGTATGCCTTTATGCTTTCATTGACTTCACAGTAAAGATTGGCTGTTTTCGCTCCTCTTCCGGCTCCGCTTGTTCCTGATTTTGCATCTATTATTATAGAGCTCATATCAATGATTCCTTCCTTTGCCAAAGGATATATTGATAAAAATGAACATGTAGGATAACATCCCGGATTGGCAATAAGCCTTGCGTCTTTTATCCTATCTCTGTTAATTTCACACAGTCCGTATACTGCTTCAGGAATAAACTGAGGCGTAGGATGATTAATCTGATACCATTTTTCATATACACGGACGTCTTTAATTCTGAAATCTGCGCTAAGGTCAATAATCTTAGTTTCCGCCAGAATCTCTTCATTAACAAGCGACGCGCACAGTCCCTGCGGCGTTGCCGTAAATATTACGTCAGCTTTCTCTGAAAGCTCAGAAATGTTTTCTCCCTGACATACATCCTCTACTATCTGAAACATATTACCGAACACTTCAGAAAACTTCTTATCTACATAACTTCTGGAACCGTACCAAATAATCTCTGCCTCCGGGTGGTTCATGAGGAGTCTGACAATCTCTGCTCCCGCATACCCGGTAGAACCGATAATTCCAACCTTCATGACATACCTCCGTTATAATCTTTCATTTAAAGCATACTATACACCACAGACTATTTATATGCAAGCATTTATTTATTTTTATACATATTTTGCATAAATATACATGAATATATGTATATTTATGCAGTTTATATGCTTTTTATGCAAAAATAATGATTAAATTTACATTTGCTTATTGCATAATAATATTTGGTGGTGTATATTAAGTAAAGATTATTCACATAGGAGGTTTCATTATGAAGGAAAAAGTTGTTCTTGCTTACTCAGGCGGTCTTGATACTACTGCTATTATACCCTGGTTAAAAGAAAATTTTGACTACGACGTTATATGCTGCTGCATAGACTGCGGACAGGGCGAAGAATTAGACGGACTTGAGGAAAGGGCTAAGTCATGCGGAGCTGAAAAGCTGTATATTGAAGACGTTACAGACGAATTCTGTGATGAATACATAGTTCCATGCGTTATGGCCAATTCAATTTATGAGAATAAATATCTTCTCGGTACTTCAATGGCAAGACCTGTTATAGCAAAACGTCTTGTTGAAATTGCAAGAAAAGAAGGCGCAACAGCAATATGTCACGGAGCTACAGGTAAAGGTAACGACCAGATTCGTTTTGAGCTTGGCATCAAGGCTCTTGCACCTGATCTTAAGATTATTGCCGCATGGAGAAGCGATAAATGGACTATGAACTCACGCGAAGAAGAGATTGAATACTGCAGACAGCATGGAATTAATCTTCCTTTCTCTGCTGATTCAAGCTACAGCCGCGACCGTAATCTCTGGCATATTAGCCATGAGGGACTTGAACTAGAGGACCCTGCTAATGAGCCAAATTTTGAGCATCTTTTAGTTCTTGGCACTACCCCTGAAAATGCGCCTGATGAAGGCGAGTATGTCACAATGACATTTGAAGGCGGCGTTCCTAAGAGCGTTAACGGAAAGGAAATGAAGGTTTCAGACATTATCAGAACTCTTAATGAGCTTGGCGGAAAACACGGAATCGGTATCGTCGATATTGTTGAGAACCGTGTTGTCGGAATGAAATCACGCGGTGTATACGAAACCCCGGGCGGAACAATCCTTATGGAAGCACACCAGCAACTCGAGGAGCTTATACTCGACAGAGATACATATACAATGAAAAAGGACATGGGAAATAAGCTTGCCGATATCGTATATGAAGGCAAATGGTTCACTCCTCTCCGCGAGGCCGTACAGGCTTTTATTGAATCAACACAGAAGTATGTAACAGGCGAAGTTAAGTTCAAGCTTTACAAAGGCAATATTATCAAAGCCGGTACTACATCACCATATTCACTGTACAATGAAAGCATAGCATCATTTACAACAGGCGACCTTTACGACCACCATGACGCTGAAGGCTTCATTAATCTCTTTGGTCTGTCATGCAAGGTCCGCGCAATGAAGATGGCTGAGGTTGAAAAAAATCTGAACAAATAAAGAAATATTTATTCTGTATCACGAAAGCTGCCGTACTACACAAATCCTGGTACGGCAGTTTTTTTGGCATTAAACCGCGCGAAAAGCTGTCAAATATTTGGCGCCAAAGAATTATAAAACCCTTCAAGCCCTTCTGATATATCCTCATATGTCCGATGAAAGTCTCTCGTATACCAGGGATCTGCCACATCTCCACCTCTGTCGGTATAATCAAGCAGCTTTTTAATTTTCCCATCCGGGTCGCCGCCTGTCATCCTCATAAGATTTCTCAGGTTCATGGAATCCATACAGATAATATAATCATACGTCTCGTAATCTTCTTTTTCAAAATGTCTTGCCGTCTTTCCGCTGCAGTTGATTCCATAATAATTGAGCATTTTCCTTGCAGGCGGATATACAGGGTTTCCTATCTCTTCATAACTCGTTGCTGCCGAGCTTATAAGGAACTCCTTTTCCCTGCCTTCTTCTTTTACTAATTTCTTGAACATAAATTCCGCCATCGGCGAACGACAGATGTTGCCGTGACAAACAAAAAGTATTTTTATCATCTTGAATATATCCTCTCATAAGCCTTTAAACCTTGATATTTCAGGCTTTCCGGCACTTTTCTTCATTTTTGATTTTCGCCCCGAACTCACGTAATTCTATGTAAATCTACGCAAATTCACGGGCAAATGGTGTAGTAAGTGGTGTAGTAACTTAGTGCATTTTCAACCTGATTTTCTCCGTTTTTCCGATACATTGTCGTCCTTAAAGTCTATGATTTTCGTCATCTGCTCCGCAGCCCAGTCAAAGCTGGAATGAGTGTAGACGTTCAAAGTAACGCCCACATCAGAATGACCCATGATATACTGCAAATTCTTAATGTCCATTCCGGCGTTTGCCATATTGGTACAGAACGTATGACGGAACACATGGGGCGTGATGTGCGGCAGCGGCTTATCCGGGTACAGCTTTCTGTACTTCTTCATAGCCCAGCGCATTTCATTCTCGATATGCAAAGCTACTTTCGGCTTGTCGTCCTTATCCAGCAGAAGAAAGCCGCTATATCCGTCTACAATGATTTCCGTCTTTACTTTCTTGCGTCTGGTAAGGATATTTTTCATACTTTGATAAACGTCCTCCGTCATAGGGATAAATCGGCAGCCACATTCCGTCTTGGTTTTCTCAACGTAATATTTCCCGCCCCGCTCCCGGACAAGCTGGTGGTCTACCCGGATTCTCCGGTTTTTAAAATCCAAATCGCTCTTTGTCAATCCGCAAAATTCACTGACACGCATACCCGTTCCCAACAGCACGACAAATTCATCATAATACTTGGTATAAGTCTTGTCCTCCCGGATAAAGTTCATCCAGATTTTCTGCTGTTCCTCGGTCAAGGCAATCCGCTTCTGTGAATCGTTGGGTACAACGTCTACCAGCTTAAAGTCAAAGGGATTCCTGCGTATAATGTCCTCATTGTATGCCATTTGAAAGGCGGGTTTGACAACGCCCCGTACACTGGTAATGGTGCTGTAACCTTTCCCGTCACTGTGCAGCTTCATAATCCACTTCTGTGCGTCCGATACTTTAATATCCCGTATCTGCCGGTAGCCGAAATCCTCTTTCTTTATCAGATTCAGCACAAAATTGTAACCGACTTTTGTATTATAACGCACGCCCTGTTTCAAACTGATATAACGCTCCAAAAGGGCAATCACGGTAATTGCTCCGGCGGCATAATCAATCCCCTCGTCAAGCTGCTTCTGGATTATTTTCTCTTTCTCCCGCAAATCTTTTAAATCAGAGGAATAAATGGTCTGCCGTTTTCCATGAATATCCGTGTACCGATATTGATAAATCAGGTCTTTTCTCTGGCTCTCTCCTGTCCACAGGATTCTTCCTTTATTGTCTTTGCGCTTTTCGGACATTGTCAAACTCCTTTCCGTAGTGGAAAGAGCCTTGATTTGACACACCCATTGTACCATACCAAAGGCTATTTTCACACCACAAAATTACACGAAAACTACGAGCCGGGGCGAATGATAGCGTTGTTGTCTGCTGAGAGTTCACTCTCAAGCAGACATAAGACGGTATCATTCGTTAGGGCGACAGCCCGTGACCGAGCAGCCGCAGGCTGTGAGGTTCCCCGGATAATGAACTATCAAATCGAAAATTCCTGCTCAATATACTTGTCAAACAAGCGACGTTTAATCAATCGCCTGTTTCCTACCCACAAGACAAAGCGGCAATTCTTATCGCTGGTAAGGTCACGCAATTTATTGATACCGATTCCAGAGTATGCCACAGCTTCTTCCAAACTCAAATTGCTCTTTTCCCAAATCGGGACTTCTTTCATAGGCAAATCTCCTTTCCGGCAAACAGCGTTTTCAGACGTTTTATTTTCTCCTGCGCGGCGGCTTTTCTGAAATTCTCCCCGGTAAAGCAGATAGGGGAACACATTTCAATCAAGCGGTCATAAATCCGGGCGTGGGCGGTGTCCTCCGGGTTCTGCAATTCCTCCAGCGTGAGGTTAGTCGTCACGATCAGCGGCTTGTTGCTGCGGTATCGGCTGTCAATCACGTTGTAGACCTGCTCTAAGCCGTATTCCGTCCCCGCTCCATTCCAAAATCGTCAAGAATGAGAAGCGGGAAGCTGCAAAGGCGGGCTATATACTCGTTCCTGCCCTTGAAGCTGGCGGCAAGGTCATTGAGTATCAGCGCAAAGTTCGTCATGCAGACGGGGATTTCTTTCTCCATGAGGGCGTTAGCGATACACCCGGCGAAATAACTCTTGCCTGTGCCTACCTTGCCCCACAAAATCAATCCATAGTTCCCGGTCTGCACTTCCTCCCAACGCTCCACATACCCGGCGGCGTTCTTCATCTGCGGGCATTTCCCGTTGTCGTTTGCAAACGTCCATTCCCGCATAGCCGGGTCGGTAAAGCCCTGCCGTTTCAGCCGTTCAACGGTTTCAAGGTGGCTGCGCTGCTTCTCGGCGGCTTCCCGTCTTTCACGCTCTGCCCGCTGGCAGTCGCACTCTGCCGGGTGGCGGTCACGCCCGAAAAGCTGCCTGCCCTCCGGGAAATATCTCTCTTTCGGCTTGCGGCACTTCCCGCAGTATAAAAGCCCGTCCTCCCCGGTGAAGTCCTCCGGCTGCGGTGTGGTCTGTACCATGTTCAAAATCGCATTATCAAAATCATTCTTCATAAACTCTCGCCCTCCTTGAACGAATAGTCGGGGATTCCCTTTTTCAAGGCTCCCTTTTTGTCTGCTTTCTCTTTTTTCGCCCACCTGTGCAAAGCGGCGGCATAGTTCTGGTAGGTTTTCCCGCTGGCGGCGACATAGCCGCTCATTTCCTCAATCAGACGTTCCAGCCTGTCCGGGTATGCTGCCTGTAAGCTGGCATACTCTGTTTCTGACAGGAAAATATTCTGGTATTCAGTTGTAAATGATGGGGCGGCTACTTGTCCAGCCGGAACTTAAACAACGCTTTCAGAAGCGTTTCCGTGATGTAGTCCTCTGCGTCCCGGTCTGCCTGCCCGCTTATCCGGGCAGCGTACCGTATGTAGCCCCTGTAATGCTGCAATACAAGGTTTACCGCTTCCGGCTCGCCACTGATTGCCTGTATGATTGTTTCATAGGGGAGAAGCCTGCTATTCCTCATGCGCCATGCCCTCCATTTCCTCGTAAAGTCGCCCTATGGCTTTTCGGATATGGTAGCCCGCTGTGCTGCGGCAGCACTGGTAGCGTCTGGCGATTTCATGCTGCGGTATGCGCTTGAAAAAGGACAGGTACAGCATTTCCCGCTCCTGTTCGGACAGGCGGGAGAGGGCTTCGACAAGCGGGGCGTTGCCGAAAACGACAGTATCGCCGCATATCGTCAACAGGTATTCTTCCTCCGGCTCCGGCGCTTTGAAATATTCATCTTTTGTGCCGAATGGGTAGTGTTTCTCGTCTGTGAGGTAGTCAAGGGATATTTCTCTTTTGTATTTCCTGTTCCTCGTCCGTACCGCCGTATACATGGCGTTGCGGATAACAACTCTACAAAAGGCATGGAATGTGTAAACGATATGCTCCTTGTATTCTTCTGTACAGGTCATGGAAATTCCCCCTTTCCTCCATAAAGGGCTGTGCTTATGACAGCTATTTTATTCTTGAAATATGTCTGCACTGTACTTAACTACTTTTATATAATTCGGCAAGCAGCTCAACACATTTTTCAATTCCTAACGCTCCACTATCCAAAGCAATATGATAGTTCTGTGCCTGTCCCCACTTCATATCCGTATAAAAGCGATAATAAGTGGCTCGCCTTTTGTCTTTGTCTTTCAGACGTTGTTCGGGCGATTGTTCCCGTTCGCCATATTCCCGCACAATCCGTTCCGCTCTTTTTTCCATACTGGCGTGAATAAATACTTTCAGACAATTTTCTTTTTCACGCAAAATATAATCTGCACATCTGCCAACGATAACGCAATCTTCTTTTTCTGCTAATTCAAGAATAATATTCTGCTGAATTACCCAGAGTTGGTCTTGGTTTGCCGGTGTGATGGTTCTTGGAGAGAAAGCGGACGCAAGCCATCCCCCCGGAGCATATTCACCAGCTTCCTTTATGTAGTCACTGGCGAACCCGCTTTTTTCTGCAATCTTTTGTATCAGTTCATTATCATAGCAAGGGATTCCTAACCGCTCTGCTGTTTTCTTTCCGATTGTTCTGCCGCCGCTGCCAAATTCACGGCTAATTGTTATAATCCGTTTGTCCATTTGATTACCCTCCATTTTCTGCCCGTTATTCTGAAAGTGCCGTTTCCTCTTTTACATTTAAATGCCGGATTAGCCGTACTGTCAATATTCCAGTCACAATAATCGCTACAATATCACAAATTGGAGCGGAATACAAAATCCCCATAACGCCAAAGTGAACAGGAAGTACCAATATCAGCACAATGTGGACAACTTCACGAACCAACGACATTGTAGCAGAAAAAAGAGGTTTTCCGACTGCCTGCATAAAAGAACCGCAGCCCTTTTGAATACAGGTAAACACAATGCCGCTCAAATAGATACGCATGGTTAGTGTGGCAAACTCCATATATAAAGCGTCGCCGCTTCCGAATATGCTGACAATCTGCGCTGGGAAAGCCTCGAAAGCAATCAGTGCAACCGCACCAATGCAAAACTCGGAAAGCAGCATTTTTTTAAACAATTCTTTCACACGCCCCATGTTTCCAGCACCATAGTTATAGCTTGTGATTGGCTGTATACCAATGGTAAGCCCAATGCAGATACCGGAAACGACAGAAAAGATTTTCATCACGATACCGATTACTGTAAGCGGTATGTCTGCCCCATATTTTGATTGCGCCCCATATTTAACAAGAGCATTGTTCAAGACAGCGGTTACAATCACAATCGTCACCTGTGTAAAAAAGCTGCTAATCCCCAATGTCATAACATTTTTGAGAGTTTTCCATTCCAGTTTAAAACTGTGCTTATTCAGCCGGAAACTCTTGGTATGAAACAGGTAAACAATAGACAGAACCCCAGAAACGGTCTGACCGAATACGGTTGCAACGGCAGCTCCCATCATGCCCCAGTCAAGCACAAAAATTGCAACCGGGTCAAGGATAATATTCAGAACGCAGCCGATACAGTTGATTCCCATAGCCAGCTTTGGGCTTCCGTCTGCGCGTATAATGATATTCAGCATATTGGAAAGCATATAAAACGGTATGCCGATTATCAAATAACTGAAATATTCCGTTGCATATCCCACATTATTTTCTGTTGCCCCGAACAGGTTTAAAAATTGTTGCTGAAATATGCAGTAAGCAGCGACTAAAACAAGGGAACATATCAGCGTCATTAAAGAAGCATTGCCTACTGCTTTGCACGCTTTTTCGTATTCTTTCTTTCCCTGGCAGATACTGAAATACGCCCCGCAGCCGCTTCCAAATAGTAAAGCAATCGCAAGAGCGATTACTGTTAATGGATAGACAACAGAAGTTGCGCTATTTCCCAAATAACCTATACCATGTCCAATATAGATTTGGTCTACCATGTTATATAGCGCAGCTATCAACATGGATATAATACTGGGGATAGCGAATTTTACCATTAGTTTCCCAATAGGCGCTTCCCCCAAAAAACTATTTGCATTTTCATTCATGCCACATATACCGCCTTTCATTGAAAATTGTTAAATTATCCGTCTTGACTTTTATACACATTGCATTACAATGAAAAGAGACGAATGTTTCTTTATTATACCGTAGTTTGGGCGGCGTTTTCAATAGGTTACGTCTTAACTGCAACATACAAGGGGGTTTTGTCGCTTTATGAGAAGAAAATCTACTACTTCCGAAATGATGAAGTCTTATATTGTTGATGGTCTGTTGCTTCTTATGGCAGAAAAGGAATTTCAAAGTATTACTGTCGAAGAAATCGTTACAAAAGCCGGAGTTAATCGCTCTACATATTATCGTCATTTCAATGGAAAAGAAGATATTATCTTTTATTTTTTTGATTCGGTCATGCGTGAGCATCTCGAAAAAACTAAGTCACAAAAAACTGACTTAAAATCATATCTCCAAAATATGTTTCAGCATTATCTCAAGTATAAAAAACAAATGCTCGTCATATACAATTCGGGATTGTCGCTTATACTTCTAAGCGTATTGGAAAAACATTTCCATTCACAAATTGATACAAGCAAGCCGATAGACGAACAATATAAGGTTTCTTTTTACATAGGCGGAATTTTCAACCACCTTCAGATGTGGTTTTCAAGAGAAATGCAGGAGTCACCGGAAACAATGACACAATATGCTCTTTCTGTGCTTCCTTCACAATTTGTTCCATATTTGACGAAATAAAGGCGGATTCCCCCATAAAGAGCTGTGGCTGGGTGACAGTTGCTTTTTATGATGTAAGGGGCGGCAGCACTTTGGCTGTCGCCCCTTGATTGCCCACCAGTAAAGACAGGCGGGGCTGTCAACGGCGGGCGCAGCCCGTTCATCTTGCCGCCCGTTGGCTCGGCTGGTTTTGCTACTCGTCTACCTATGAATGTCGTCATTTCTTGGTTTTTAATGGAATAGTGTGCTGCTATCTATCAAATTCTTAGTTGTTACTTTACCGCACATGAGCATTAACACAAGGGACATAATCTCTCGATAACATAAAGCAAGCGGCAGTTTCCTTGTTCTTGGGAAGCTGCCGCCTATCATATCTCTATATTTTCATGTCATTTCAAGGCTCTTTCAAAAATGGTATAGTAGTGGTGTAGTAAGTGCCCTTCCGCTTCGTGAAATCATTGATTTTACAGGCTTTTTCGGGACTTTTCAAGATACTGCCGTGACAAACAAATAATACTTTTATCATGTTCTCATAACTCCTTATATCTTCATTTTTCCTTGTATTTAAAAGATTTTTACAACTTTGATTTTTTTTGTAGTTTCTATATCTTTTTATAAATTCACATGTTTTCATGGGCAAAAGTTGTAAAATAAGTTGTAAAACCACACCCATTTTACAACTTTACAACTCATTGATTACACACCTCTTTCATCTCTTTTTGAATATCATCAAAATCTAAATGTGTGTAGGTATTCAATGTAACTCCTATATCAGAATGTCCCATTATCTTCTGTAAAGTTTTAGGATTCATACCCGATTTTGCCATATTAGAACAAAAAGTGTGTCGGCATACATGAGGTGTAATCTTTGGTAATTCTTCTTTGTAAATCTTGTTGTACTTTTCACATATATGCTGGAAATACTTTTCCCAATGGAGGGCAACCATTGGCATTTCGTTTTTATCAAGATACAGGAATCCCTTATAAGCAACTCTGTTCTTATCGTAAATAACAGGTTCTTTTTTAGGTTTCTTTCTGTTAGTAATGATAAAACGAAAACATTCTTGAACTTCCTCAGTCATGGGAAGCATTCTTGTGCCACTGTCCGTTTTCGTGGCTTCTATAATGTATTCCATATTTCTTTTTCTCTGTAATTGATGATTGACATTGATAACTCCCTTATCTAAATCTATATCTGCTATCGTCAATCCTACAAATTCAGAAATACGAAGTCCAGTCTTAAATAGAATAAAAATACCTTCATAATACTTTGAAAAATGCTTATCAGTTTTCACAAATTCCAAAAATGCTCTTTCCTGCTTTCGT
Source organism: uncultured Lachnospiraceae bacterium (assembly GCA_902493385.1). Taxonomy (GTDB): domain Bacteria; phylum Bacillota; class Clostridia; order Lachnospirales; family Lachnospiraceae; genus V9D3004. Next base: position 300,564 of record CABUPO010000002.1, on the reverse strand, counting down.
GTGATAGCTTCTCTGGTTACGCTGTCATTGACAACTACAGTTGCAAGTTGAAATTCAAAAGGATTTTTTCGTATCAAATCATCATCAACTGCCATCTGAAAGGCTGGTCTTACTACGCCCCTTACAGTATGTATGGTACTGTAGCCTCTTCCATCAGCCTGTAATTTTATCAACCAAGCCTTTGCGTCAGATAATTTTACCTTATCAATTCTTTTCTGTCCAAACGATTCTTTTTTAATGATGTTGATTACGAAATTATAATTTGCTTCTGTATTATGCCTTACACCCGTTTTCTGTGAAATGTATTTCTTTACAAGTTCCAACAACGTCATATCTCCACCAAAAGAATCAATATTATCTTCCAAATCCTTATGAATCTGTTTTACTTTATCCCTCAATGGAATATCATCTTTTGCTCCTTGCGGAACGGTATCGGTCTTGACCAGCTTCCAGCTATACACATATTTTATATTGCCGGCATTATCCACATATTTATACATATAACGTCCGTCTTTACGTTGGCTCTCTCCGTTGCGTAAAATACGGTTTTTATTATCCCGTCTTTTCTCGCTCATCTTCGCTCCTTTCCACTTTTGAAAGAGCCCCGATATGACTTATTCCAATAATATCACATTCAAGGCTCTTTTGCACTAAACAGTATTTATTTCATCTATGAACTTTTCAAACTGCTTTTTCTTAATCAGCAGGCGGTTTCCGTTCATAATGTACCAATCGGCGTGTCGGTTCTGCTCTGCCAGCCAGCGGATTTTATTCTGACCGAGCGTGAAATATTTTGACGCTTCTTCTACCGTCATGGTGTATTTCTCTCATACGGGAATGTCTATCTTACTATTCAATCCGTACACCCCTAACGCCTTGTATCATACAGGATAAAGGGTATGAGTTCCTCTCTGCCTATCCTCTGCAAGTGTGCAGTCAGCTTTCCAGCAAGGGAAGGACTGTAACGGACTGTTTCCAGCATAGCGTCCATACGCTCCAAATCCCCCAGTGCGTTATTTTGCTCCAAGTAATAAAATCCCTTGACCGCCGACAATACCCCGACCTCTTTGAGCCATTGCTGTGTTTCCATGAGCGTATTATGTATCTGTGGGATATGCAGTTTCAAAGGCTCTACATTTCCAAGAAAACGCTCCCAGAATCGACAGGTTTTCCATCGGCTACGATTGCTCTCATTCACGTTCGGAACAACAAAACGGAGATTGGAAGATAGCAGATTAAAAGCAAGCTGTCCTAAATCCAGCGGATTGTCTTTCAAAAGCATGGCGAACGCATGAGCCTTTTTATCCCTCAACTGGATTTCCGTTCGTTTCCAGCTCCCGACTTCTTCCAGCGTTCGGTTATATTTTTTGCTGACTTCTCTATCCTTAACGTAAATTCGGAACGATATATCCGATTTTCCAGCACCGATATAAAGAGTGCCAGCCCAATCCTCATGGGGATATTTGCTTTCATTATTCCTACAGTATTCACTGCTGGATATATATTCTTCCTTTTCGCATTTTTTCTTTAACTGCTGTGGCGTAAAAAACGGAACCTCGTTTCTGTCATCAATGGCAATATCCAGCCTTGTAAAATGAAACTCCGTACCAAACCAGCGTTCGCACTGTCTGAACAGTTCCCCAAAGGTATGCCCTCTGTTATCAAGGATTCGGAAAATATCATCACACCCTCTGCCAGTCATAACGAGATAACAGCCTGTTCCCTGTGGGTTGTCCTCTGTCTTTTCTGCATTGCCCGACAGATAAATATCTCTAATCTGCCAGCAGGTTTGATACGTCTTAAATGCAACTTTCTTTGGGTAAGTGATAAAAATATCGGGCGGAAGTCCCAAGACGTGCTTTATAACGTCCTCCGCCTTTGCACTGTCAAATACAATGCTGATGTAATCAATCTTGACGGTTAAATTTTCTCTTTTTGCGATACTACATTTCTCCTTTCGTTTTTCAAATTTTTGTGCAGTGGGGAAACAGCCTTTTCCCCTTGATTTATCGCAGTTTTCTATCACTGTGACAGGTATACGCAGGGCGGTGTTACATATACACCCTGCAAGCGGAACGCCTGAAGGCGTTCCTTTCCAAAACCGTCTGTCTGTCCGCAACACGTTTGGGGAACGTACCCCGTCCAGCCAGCCGATTTTGGAAACCACGATTTTCAGTCCGACAGTCCATATGTATTCATGCTGCCAAAGTGAAAATATCTCCTCTAAATGCTTACTCAAGCCTGTGATTCACCTTAATGTGCTTAATCACTCTATTCGATGATATAATAACGCTGTCATGGTTACTTGTCAAGATATATTTCTTGACTTTTTGAGTTAAATTAAGTATGATAGGCTTATAAAATGGTTGAAAGGAGAAAATACACCATGAATTATAAGCATTTGGGAGAAAATATACAGGCAGTGAGAAAGCTGAAAAAAATGAAACAGCAGGAACTTGCGGACGCTGTGGGAATCAATATGCAGAGCCTTTCCAAGATTGAAAGGGGCGTGAATTATCCGACCTTTGAAACACTGGAAAAGATAATGGAAGTGTTGGAGGTTGCCCCAAATGAACTGTTATCGGGAGAATGGAAGAATATTTCTCCAATGGAAAAGGACATCATGCAGTTTTTGAAAGAGGAAGAAAGGCTGAATGTGGAGCTGGAGCATGGACAGTACGATAACTTTTTTGACAGCGAGGAAGAATGGAAAGCCTACGAACTGGATAAATTGCGTGAATATATCATGGAATACATCAATGCAGAGGAAAGAAAAGCGTCCGACCTGTACCCATTGAAAAAAATGGTTGAATATTTCAAGTTCCAAAAACTGATAAGACGCTATGATGATTTATACAGTGTCGATATGTTTGGGGAAAATTTAGAGGGTCATAAACACATGAATCCCTATGCAGACTTTGACGGGGGAGAAGTTATTTTCAATACCCACGCAGACGAGGACAGGGAGATTTTATCGAAAGTGCCGACCATCAAGGGATTTGAAGATTTAGACGGGATTGAATAATCTTTCTCCTCTTTGTGAAAGATACAGCAAGTCGCCCCACCCGTAAAACGGGTGGCTCAGGACTCGGGCTCTAAGCCCGCCCTACTTGGCTGCGCCTCAAGGCACTAGCTTTCTCTTTTATGCTGTGGGAAGTCTGTTACACATCCTTCCCACAGCTCCGTTTAAACCACATCGCTATTGACTCGTCGCTGCCTCTAAAGGGGCATTCGTACTACTTTAGCCTTAACCCTTAAAAGGGTCTTCATATTCCTTTACACTAAGTTTATCCTGCATAATATCCGCCTTTTCTTGATCTTGTATATACTTTTTTATTGTAGCTTCATTTAATCCCACTGTACTAACATAGCGAGTGGTTTATATTTCGTACGTTTCGATTTCTCTGTTGAGAAACTCCAACGTACTCAACAGGGTCTATCCGACCCACAAAAAGCAGGCATGACCGCTTAAGAGTCATGCCTACCTGAATTCAACTATTGCACCTAATCCCATTTACACATTTGAAATTTTCCTCCTCCAGCCCATTCAACTGTTGAAGATATTCCACCTGTATCTCCCTTACAAACCTTCGTAAGCCTGTCAGATGCATATTTGAAAACCTTTTCATCGATATCTATCCCGATATAATTTCTACCCATTTTATGTGCAACGGCTGCGCTTGTTCCTGAGCCCATAAAACAATCCAGCACTAAATCGCTTTCATTTGTTGCAATTTGCAGGATTCTATACAATAACTGTTCTGGCTTTGGTGTGTCAAAAATATCTTCATCATAGATATCTAAGGCTAGAAGTTCTCGTTTTGCCTCCTTTGTTGTTCCTGCAAACTCAACATTCCATAAGGTTTCAGGAACGACACCGACCTTCGAGTCGCTAAGAAGCTTTTTCAATCTAGGAACAGCATTACCGTCGCTGCCAAACCAAATATTATTTTTCTTGATTTCATCTAACATTCTTTCTTCGTTATAAATCCAACATCTTCCTTTCGGCGGATCATGTTTTTTCCCCGTTGGCGATATTATCGAATAGAATTGCGATTTAACAGCGTGCCCAGCCTGCACCGACAAAGTGACCGACTGCCATAATCCTCTCGGGTCATTATCTGGATTTTTGTATCGTTTCAAAAGCTCATCCGTGGCTGGAAGTAAATTTCTTTTTTTCTTAAAGGATTTTATATCCTTTGCGTACACCAAAATATATTCATGATTGTTTGAAAAAATATTTCTGTTTTCTCTTGTGTTTCTTTTTTGCCAGACTATAGTCGATACAAAATTTTTTCTTCCAAAAATATTATCGCAACAGACTTTCAGATACGCCATTTCGGAATCATCGATAGAAATCCAAATGCTTCCATCTTCTTGCAAAAAATCCTTCAACTCAAAAAGTGTATCGTTCATTGAGGAGAGCCACTCATCATGATTTTTAGCATCATTGTAAAACTTAAAATTATCTCCACGATTATATGGTGGATCAATATAAATCAAATCAACTTGCTGCGCATATAGCGGATGAATATCCTTTAAAACGGAGTGATTATCCCCCAGTATCAAAATATGTGGGCAAGAATCTTTCTTTCCTAAGAATGTTTTTTTCTTTATCACCACGAAATTGCTCACTTTCTACATATAATTAATCGTTCAGCTTCATAATTGATTTCATAATTGTTATCCAATCGATTAAACCTGCTATGCATAAATTGGCCCGGAGAAACAACCTCAACAAGCTGATAATATTTCTTCGCCAAGTCAACTATCTCATCAATGGATAACAATCTAGGAGTAGCTCCACTGTTTGCATCAAAAGGAGAATAGGATAATATTAGCGAAGCCTGTGCATCAGACACATATCTAAACATATCATCAAATGCCTTAGGAGCCTTACTTTTAATGCAAAAAGGGGATTGATGCCTGTCGTTTCGATAAATAGCTCGGCTTAGTCCGCCTTTTCCATTCGGAAAGGTGGTTGATATTTGAGGTGCATCATGCAAGCATAGTGTCTCAAGGATATGGTAATAACGGCTATAATGATATCTTGTGTATGGAGGATCCGCATACACGACTTTAACGTCACCCGGTTTTAAATTGCGAAGTGCGGTAGTGTAATCATCACAAACCACTTTAAAGTCGTGAGTTGTTTGTGGCCTTTCCACATAATAGGATAGCCATGTATTAAAATATTCGAAAATATCCATACCCCTATCTGTTTTTATCTTATGTGCAAGATTCCTCTTTAACGATCCGTCTTTGTTTTTCACCTTTAGTGGCTGGGCGAATTGCTTCCCAACGGTGTTGACCACATCTGTTACTGCCCCCATTAATGCAGCCAGCATTTTACTCTTTAAAGGTTCCTTTTGTTCAAACGCATACGAGGCTATTGCATCAATATCTATAGCCTGTTTATACGTAAAATAAAGTCCACCGTAGTAGCGAACAAAAACCGAATCTATAGAGTTATTCCTATCAGCTATATTTTTCTGCACCTCTGAGAAAACTTTTGCTAATTCCACTGATAATGCAGAATCAGCATATTCAAGATTTTCTAAATATGCGTATAGAGATCCCTTCTCTATGATTTCATACATTGGTTCCAAGTTGCCTTGCTCCAACGCCTTTTTGCATTCCTCCTCATAATCTAGTACAGATTTATAATCATTCAAATTGATTTTACGCACCAATGAACTTTTGATGGTTGACTCGATTCCGTGGAGATCAATATCTTTTATTCCACCTGTTAAACGAGCCTCGCAGTACACTTTTGAGTAATTCTGAATATCTACAGCCAGCACATCGTATTGCTGGAGGAGATATTCAGATACTACTCCTGAGCCACAAAACAAATCACACACCTTTCCGTTTTCCGGATTAAGTTCATCAATGTATTGTTTTATCGAAGCTAACATTCTTGTTTTGCTTCCTAAATAATGAACTGTTTTAACAGCAGTTTCCATACAAATTACACCTTCCAGAGCCCTAAGGTTGGAGTAGAAGGCTTAATACCATTAACATCAGTAATAATCCTCGCAATCCCTGTTACGCCTTGGGCGCTTTTCCATGATTTCACATACTTATCCACTTCCGGATACCTCGAATCTCCGGGCATTATCAATTCGTAGATAAACGAACGTGTTGACGCCTCCGAGAAAATTACATATGGTCTGTCTCCACCTGTGGGATAGGGTAATCCACTGGCTGCATTTATTTCAAAACGCCAGTTATGACTAGCTACGGAAACACTCGGTCTGGTTTCGGTAGCATCCAATTTTCCTGCAGCATCTACGTTTTTCAAAAGGATTCTATACGTACCACTGGCTCCTCCAGGAGTGGCACCAAAATAGTTTTCAAATGAAGCTTTGTCAAAATTCACCTGTTTCCATCTAGTGCTTGCTTTTGGCACTTCTGCAACCAAAATTCGATCCGTAGCCGATACTGTCCAAACAGGATTCGGGAACGGCGTTGTTGGTACAGGGGCAACAGTGGGCACTGGCGTTGCCAAAACAGCTGTTGCTGTTTTGGGTTTTCTCTTCGCTACTGTTTTTTTTGTAGCAGTGGTAGGCTTTCTTGTCGATATAGTCTTTGGCTGTTTTTTGTAAAGTGCCGCCAATGATGTATCAAGTTTGCTCGCCGTTCCAGCAGTGCTCTTTGCTGAGAATGCCCCTTTTTTCCTTGAAGCACTAAGATTCACGGCATGATCAACAATTGGATCGGAAATGTCAAAAACCAAATTATTAGTGATAGAGTAATCTAACCAATCCTCCCAATCCGTTTTTAATTTCGCAAAATCTAAATTGTTCAGATCGTTGTAGGAATACATTTCAACGTTATGGAATAGACCTCTTTCGGTTAAGTTTCCAGAACCGATGATGGATAGCCCTCCGACTGCCGTTTCAAACCAAGTTAACTTTGGATGAAACAAATACTTCCTAGAATCATGCACATATGCATATACCGACAAGTTTTTATATTTTGCACAATAATCTCTGAGGCTCTTAACGGCTTTAGAATCCGTAATAGAATCTGTTCCTACCACAAGCACATAGCTATATGTTTTGATGTAGTTACCAAAATCATTGTCCCCCAAAAATAGGTCGATACCATTTTCTTCAGCAAAAGCAAATGCGCCAGCTCCATCAGTTCCTTTATTGCACGCATCAATCAGAGCCTCACCTAATCTCATACTTGCTGCATACGTAGGATCTTGAATCATCAGTTTCATAAAAACACCTCCAATATAATATCACGTTTGTTACTTATAGTCAACATTACATATCCTTAAAAAAAGTTTCAAAAGATACATCTAATGCGATTAAAATTTTCTCAAGACTTTTTATAGACAAATTGCGTTTTCCACTTTCCACACCTGCAATATAAGTTCTGTCTAGATCTGCTTTCAAAGCCAATTTTTCTTGGCTAATTCCGCCTAGGTTACGTAGTTCTTTAATTCGTTTTCCAACTTTATCGGTTATCATGCACAAAACCTCCTTTTGATATTTTCTCACTTAGTGACTTATAAGTCTACGGACTATAAGTCACACTTTTGATTAACACAAAAAAAAGACACAACCCAAGTTACCTTCCACATGAGTTGTGCTCGCTAAGAAATACTGTATTTATTTTACAATCATTATTATCATTGTTTATTCCATTTTCCTCATCAGAATAAGCCTGACATATTCACATTTCGGTCAACATAAAGGAAACTGTGGATTTAGTGACATCCATCGGAAGGCAATCAATCCTCAGCGCATTTTTAATGAGCTCACTTTTGAACTCAATGATTTTTGCGAGGTTGTCGGGATTCACTTTACTGCAAGGAAGTGTTACCATCAGCCCGGTTTCCACCTTTTGTGTCTTGTCTTGCACAAAGGCGAACAAATTGTTCACTGCTTCACTCCCTTCAAAATCCTTCGCATTCACCGTCGTGAAGCCTTTCTTCTCCAGCTCTCGTACAAGGTAAACAACCTTAGCTGCCGATTCTCTCGGTATTGCTTCTTGCTACATTGGAGCTGGCTGGACAGCATTTTCTGACCCATACGGACAGGAGATTTTGCAAAAATGGAACATTCGTCACGATTACTATGCTGTTATGCAACTCTTATTAAGGTATCCACGTAATACTGATACACACCCTGTTCCAAAGCAATGCCGAGATAATAGAACATTGCTCTTTTAAGGTAAATATAAATCTAATCAGCAAATAAGCATTATATGGACTTGCAGATGTGTTTTTTATAGCTCGTACAAACGGTATGTTTTGTACGAGTTTTTTTGTTAGGGCAAATGATAAAATCAATCTTGAAATTTGAAATCAGAGTGAAATAATCAAGATATGTAAATGAGAAATGGGAGATACACAATCTTATCGTGCTATCTCCCTTGTTGACTTTTTATCACTCTAAATTTCATCATATCGGAACGTCTTCCAAAAGTTGTAAAACCGTTGTAAAATCTTCCTCTAATCTCTAAAACCCCATATAAAATAAGGAACTTTCTCAAAAACAGAAAGTCTTGCCGTGGCAAACGAATAATACTTTTATCATATATCTTAAACTCCTTTCGTAAAGCAAAAATATGCCGTATTCTGCCCCATTTTGCAACAGTTTACCGACCGTAAAATCAATTATCCAGACTATTCTCATTCAGCAGGAAATCATAAACACTCATAATCAGCACTCCATCGTCATTGTAATACGGCGCAGGGGCATCTTTCGTGATGATAATTTTCTTAAAGAAATCGCCAGTCAGCATCAGTGAACGCTGCTCCTGTTCCATTTTTGTCTGATCTGGAATCGCATAGGACGACTGGATATAGTAACGCTTAGAGCCTTTATTGCAGACAAAATCAATTTCCAACTGTTTGCGGATTCCATGACCTTTTTCATTGGTTTTATTCAGAGTGATAACTCCCACATCCACATTAAAGCCACGTATCTTCAGCTCATTGAAAATGATATTCTCCATAGCATGAGTTCCTTCCAGTTGGCGGAAATTGAGACGGGCATTCCGCAGCCCCAAATCAGTAAAGTAATATTTGATTGGCGTGTCGATATACTTCTTACCCTTAATGTCATATCGGACAGCACTATCAATCAGGAAGGAATCACAAAGATAGTCGATATACCTTTTAATGGTTGTGTTGCTAATGGTTTTCTGCTTGACACTTTTAAAGGTAGCCGACAACTTTGTCGGGTTTGTGAGCGAACCGATAGCAGATGAGAGAATGTTCAGAAGTTCCTCCAATTCTGCCCGGTTGCGTACATTATGCCTGCCTACAATATCCGAAATATAGGTCTCCTCAAACAGCGACTTGAGGAAATTAATTTTTTCCTCTGGACTTGAAATATTCATAATAGGCGGCAGTCCTCCGTAAAGCATATATTCATTCCAGCCGTCCTGTTTCGTCCCCGAATATACAGACATAAATTCAGCAAAGCTGAGAGGATGCATATGAACTTCATCTCCCCGACCTCGAAATTCGGTAATCACATCCTTTGACAAAAAGCGGGCATTGCTTCCTGTCACATATACATCCACATTTTTCATACGGATTAGGCTGTTTAATACGGATTCAAACTCTCCCAAAAGCTGCACCTCGTCCAGCAGCACATAGTACATTCCATCATCTTTAATCTGCTCCTTGAGATAGGGATATAGAACCTCCGGATCACGAAAACGCTTGTTCTCAAAGGAGTCAAACGCAATTTCTATAATGTGCTGTTCATCCACTCCTTCTGCCAGCAAATAATCCTTGAACAGATTAAACAACAAGAAGGACTTTCCGCAGCGACGGATGCCAGTTACCACCTTGATAAGTCCATTGTGCTTTTTATTTATGAGCTTATTCAAATAGATGTCTCTCTTAATTTCCATGTCATGATCCTTCTTTCTGCTGAAAGTTTTTGCGAGTTTTCACAAAATTTTTTATTAGTATTATACCCCGCCGGGATTATTTTTACAACTCCTAATGAAAATTTTTGCGAGTATTCGCAAATTCATACAGTGAGATTTATTGGAGAAATCATCATCCAGAACTACAACGCATCAAAACCTAAAATCAGTATCAATTTCTACTTTGTAAGATATCCCACCACAATCCTCCTTATAAAAACGGAATATACAATCATAACAAACATTATTTTTTACATTCATAGTCATTATCCCTTAAATGCCCCAGACATGAAACGTAGTAAAATCGTAGTAAGAACAGGGGTATTTTACTACTGTGAATATTTGGCTTCTTCTTATTTTACAAATTTGTATAACCTATCCCATTTGCGTTTAAGTATACTTTCAGCTCTTCTATCAGCTCATTGTTACATTTATTCCCCAAAATAATATTTGAAATACTTAAGTCAAAATCTGCATACGGCTTTTCGATTCCCCTATAGCCTAATCGTTCCTTAATATTCATTTCAATTGTGCCATCATTCACCTCCCCCAAGTCATATGGACAATAAAGCATTCTTACTTCCTTCTCTTTTGTAGAATCCATATTCAAAGTTATATTATATGGATTTTTAATTACCCAAGGAATAATAGCAAAAGCAAAATCACCATTATTAATCCCTGAAATTATCATTTTATCAAAATCAATGCTTTCTTTGTCCAAATACTCTACCGGATATAAATAATCATAATTCCCCACATTAAATTCAATGCAAAGTCCATTTCCGTTAGATGCATAGTCTCTCCACATATAATCTTGACACTCATATGTGAGGGAATACACATCATACATTTCTGTAAAATAGTTTATTAATAAATGCACATTGCTGACGCTTCGACCTGTTTCCATTGCAATTTTATCTGCATCATAATTTATTTGAAATTCTGTTTGATCATTTAATGTTTTATAAAAAGAAAACCATATTTTTCCTTGCTTTAGGGTATCAATCTTCTTTCTTATCAGGCTTGTTTTCCCGTCAAATGAAATAAATTTGTACACTTTTCCATCTTTGATTGTTTTTCTTAAATAATCTACTTTGTATGGTGTTGCTTTATCAGGTTTATCTCTTAAATTGCCCATTAACGTGACATATTTCTCATAAAATCCGAACTCGCTCATGACCTCTCCTTTATTCACGATAATTTTGCAGATAATATTTTACCATAAAATTCCCGCATTTGGAGACAAAACTATTAAAAAATGCCCTGCTGTAAAGCAGAGCGCCATTGTGTTCTTTTTATCTATAAGAAATCACGGAGTTGATCGGGCGTACCCTTACCTTGGTTCCGTCCACGCTTGCGTGATAAAAGGTTCCTGCCTTATGCAGAAAGTCAATCGTCTTGCTCATAGTTTTCTCCAACATCTTTGTAATCACAACCACTCGCATAGCAAGTGGTTTATTTTTTTGCTACGCTACATTTCTCTGTTGAGTGAAACTCTGCTTGCAAAACAGGGCATTTGCCCTAACAACAAAAAAGCACTTGGACATTTATTCTCCAAATGCTTTTTGACTACTTTTTATTTAATTTTCTTTGCACCACTGCTTATATTCATCTGATCTTTGAATAAATCCGCTAAATTCCGGTACAGTAAAATCTAACTCAGAATGTCTAACCGGATATATGATACCCTTATTTATTAATTGCGCTCTTGTTGGAGAAATAGTCTTTACTTTCTTTTTTAACTGCTTCGCTATATTTGAAATTGTGCACGGTAACTCGTCGCATTTTACCATTGCAAATATAAACTTTTTATCACCATCTGAGCATCTTTCATATCTAACCTTGAAAAATCCAGTATCAAGTATATGAAAGAACATTTCTATAACATTTTTAATATCATCAATTTCTATTATATTTTTGTTAGCTTCTTTATACACAATTTGACATAACTGTTGAATAAAAAACGGATAACATTTGGTTACATTTATAATCTCAGTTATCGCTTCATTTGTATATGACGTTCCAAATTTTTTTGCAGGTTCTTCGATAGCTTTTCGAGACTGTTCTTCTGTCAATGAGTCAATTTCTTTGTATAAGAAAAGTCTTTCTGAATATGATTTTTCATCTGATAACATTTTGTATATTTTAGGTAAGCCAGCTCCTACAATCATTACTGGATACCCTAATTGATTTGTACGATGTAATGCTGCAATCAATGAACCTAATTCTGTTACTTTCATGTATTGAATTTCATCAATAAAAAAACATATGGGTGTTTCTGATTTGTAAGCTGTTTCTCCTATTGTTGTGAATACCTCAGTTAGGCTTTGTGTTAAATTAGTAGATTTATATAATTCCCTTTCTTGTAAAGATAACGAAAATGTATTGTCGTTCGGATCAAAAGAAACAACTAATGCTTTTATCGCATCTAATGGTTTCTGTATAAGATTTTTAAATTTTTCTTTTGTACTTACTTTTCGTAAAAATGCTTGCGAACAAGTTGCGATTTGAGAAATAAAATCATTCCGTTCTTCTACTTCTATATGTTTGCAAAATATATCTTTGTCCTCTGCTATCTTCTGTAATTTATTAATAAGAACGGTCTTTCCTACACCTCTCAAGCCACTAAAAATAACTGATTGCGTAGGAATATTCATTGTTAATGCATCAAACATTTGCTCAATATTATTGATATCTTCATCACGTCCAGCAAGATAAGTTGGCATCAATCCAGCACCCGGTCTATATGGATTCACTTTAAACATGCAATATCACCTCCGATTATATTATTGCATATGGCAGCGTTATTGTCAATTGTTTTGCGTCAATTCCCGTTGATTTACGTCGCAAAAACTACTAGACTTATTTCCTTGCTACCATTTCGACTTGTTATGTTCATTCAATCATCGGAACACCTTAGGTACGTTATTCACTTGCTTTAAAATTGTAAATTGGCTTTATAATCTTTACGATTTCCACCGTATCTTGAATGTTTGCAACAATTTCTTCAATCGGCTTGTACGCCATAGGGCTTTCATCAATCGTTGAACGATTAACAGAAGTTGTGTAAATCCCTTTCATGGATTTTTCGTATTCTTCCATAGAAACTGTTTCTTTCGCCTTGCTCCTGCTCATTATACGTCCTGCCCCATGTGGCGCTGACTGATTCCATTCATCATTTCCTTTTCCAATACCGATTATGCAACCGTCACGCATATTTATGGGTATCAGAACCTTTTCTCCCTCTTTTGCAGAAATAGCGCCCTTGCGAACCATATTTGTATCATGCTCAATGTAATTATGAATAGTCTGAAATCGTTCTGTCTCTTTGTTTAACTGCCAATTCATATAGTATGCTATAATATCCTGCATAGCTCTTCTGTTTGCTGAAGCAAATTCCTGACACAATTTCATATCATGCAGATACCATTCTCTGTGTTCGCCAGTCAGATATGACAGTTCTCTCGGTATCTTTGGACTGTTCTTCTCATATGACTGTTTCAATTCTTTTATGGCTTTGCTGATTTCTTTTTCTCTACCACTTCTCTTATATTCGACAATCAACTTTTCACTATCTTCTTTGAAATCTGACTTTCCAGAAATATCATCAATCGCCATCTGCTGATATATTTCGGCAACTTGTTTTCCAATGTTTCTACTGCCAGAATGAATAATCAGATATTTATTTCCCTCATCATCAGCATCAACTTCAATAAAGTGGTTTCCTCCACCAAGAGTTCCGCAACTCCTTTCCAACCAGTCCACATCTTTCAATCTATCTTTGCAGTAAAGCTTACTGATAATATTGAGTGTAAAATCCATTTTTTTATTTTCGTGTACATTTCTTCCATTTGGAACATATTTTCTTATAACTTCGTCTAGCTTAGCAAGGTCAATATCAATCTTACCTAAATTTACAGTAAGCATCCCGCACCCGATATCAACTCCGACAATGTTTGGAATAACCTTATCTCCTAAATCAGCAGTAAATCCAATAACGCAACCTGCTCCTGCATGGACATCTGGCATTATACGCACTTTACAATCCGTAAACGCAGGTTGTTTAACCAACGTGTATATCTGATTAAGCGCTTCTGTCTCTATATTATCAGTAAAAATCTTTAAGTTACTCATTTCAAAATCCTCCATTTTCGACCTGTAACATAGCCGCCATCTCGACTATGCCTTTGGATTGCTTATCAGGTTTCGGAATAGATATTGCATCAACAATGCGTTGTCTCCTGTCCTGCTTATTGATTGACACTTTAGAAATCTACTGTCTCAATATCCAATCCTGAAATAGTCCAAATACGCTTTATATTTATCCTGTGAGGTCAGGCAAGTGTCTGTCAAATAACCCTTTTCATACTCTGTCAACAAGGCTTTCATTCTATCGGCAGCTTCTTCCGGAAGGGCAGTATCCATACCGCCAACCTCATTCGGAAATTTCTTATAATCGCCAACAGCGAACCAATCATTTCTAGAATCACTGGCGCCGTTTTTTAGAATCAGATGAAGCTCCTTGATAAACTTCTCAGTAAGTGCCGCTTTTGCGTTATCTATGATCATGTCAATGCAACGAAAGTGATTTGTTAGAACGTTCCGGCTTTTCAGCATTTTCAGGGATACTCCAGGTCTTGCCGGTAAGGAATGCACCAGTCACACGTCCCTTGGCGCAGTAGTTTCTAACGCTACGACCCGACACATTCCATTTTTTTGCTATTTCAGTAACTGAAAGGTATCGCATCTGCTATATAATTTACCACATCATCGGCAAGATTCCTAACACTTTTTTCTATTTATTTATTCAATTTTTGCCGTTATAGGAAATTCTATTCAAATTACTTTCTTGTAAATGTATATGGTTAAAATTAAAAAAGCCCTTTTCTGTCCTGTATGGTGTCGCCCCTTGACTGCATAACTGCAAAAACAGTTCGCAAAGCGTGGACGGTCAAAATTACAGAAAGGATACCTTTACTTTTTTGCGACGGCTCTGAACAGCTCAACGACAAAATGAAACGACTTATACAATCGGTATTTGTCAAAACGCCTACTGACAAAAAAGAAAACGTCAACTATAATAAAGACAACAACAGCATTGCAAATCCAGTCTTTTTTATTGACGATTGCGCGGGCAAAAGTAATACGTTTAAAAATACCAGGGCATATGATTTTATAATGCTTCTTTCATAGAACTTTTACATAGTGTTTTATACAAGCAATTCTTAAAATATTATTCTTTATAAACTGTGCATATAAAAGAAAAGTCTGCATAGATGCATTTTTAACATCCTCCAGACTTACTTTTCATATTTTTAACAGATTTAATATCTACTGTCTTCTTTTCAAACACGAATAATTTTATCGCGTCATATCGAATTTTAAAAGCGTTTTAAGAACTCTACACGAACTATAAAATGGTATGGAGGTGATATAAAAATGCGTAATCCTACAACAAAGCTTGGTACCGCTGTTAAAGCTGCACGAAAAAGCAAAAACCTTACACAAATGGAGCTTTCCGAAGAACTTGATATAACACCCCGCCACCTACAGGCAATCGAGAACGAAAACAAAACTCCAAGTTATGATTTACTTGCCCGTATGCTCTCCTATTTAAACATTCCGGCAGACAGCATACTTACCTCTGATGAAAGCGATCTGACTCCAGAGCAGGAACAGCTTCTCTATCTAGTCAAACACAAATGCAATCAACGAGATATTTCTGTCCTTTTATCTACTGCTGAAGCTTTGGTTAATACAAAAGAATGATTTCCGTATCCAGCCAAACAGTGTGGTACATGCTGTTTGGTTGTTCTTATTCACTTTCCTTCCCCTTCATTTAATTGTCAAAATCCAATCTGTATCTAATACATTACCACTTGAATCTTTAAATGAGCCTTTTACTTCCACATAATATAATTTTTTCGCCTGTATTTTTTACTTTGCCAACACATACACTTTTATCGTGTTTATTGAATCTACCGCAAGAACAAATCCACACTTGTTCAAAATCCTTCGGTTTAAACTTTGCATTTTTATGTTACATAAACGCCTCTCTAACATTTATATTTTAGGGACTGTTCCATATTATACGCCAAATTATATCTATTACATTGTGCAAATTCAACATCGTCTTTCCCCTTTTCTGAACTAATTGTTAAAATCAAAATATATGGTGGTTCTATCTGCCTTCTTCTCTACTATCATAAATATTTGCAACACAAAAATCGCCGCTCGATAGAAAGTGACGATTTCTGAAAATTATTTTGTTGTTATCTGATAAGCCAACTGTAATTCAACTCAACATACCATTTATCCAACCTGTCAACTCAACACCCCTAATATCCATTCTGTCCACTCAACTATCCGACAATGTTTGCAGTAGACCAATTCCCACAGACTTCCCAAGCACAAAATGGCTTCGAGGCCAGCGACAGCAGCTTGATTGGGCTGTCGTCCTCGGACATGGGAGTGGTAGTAAGCTCTCCACACAGGCTACACCGCTGGATGATTTCCCAACTATCATCCGGCTTTACCCAGATGCTGACAGGAATCAGCGTTCCGCCGCACTCATAGCCTTCCTCATCCGCTTTGTGTACGCTGGAAAGGCAGTTCGGGCAATGCTCCCAATCGTCGTCCGGTTCGTTTTCTGCCAGCCGCAGAAGCGGCAGTGATATTTCTTTTCTATTTTATCGCTCATAAAAACTCCTTCTGGACAGTCGGTCAGAACAAAGCGTCCAGCTTCTTTTTCAGGGAATCCCGATACCGCTCTGTTAATTCCTGATACAGTCGCGCTTCGTCCTCTGACCACTCGTCAAATATTTCATCTTCAATCCTTATAATTGGCCGGGCCTTCTGATCGGCAACTTTTTTTCCCGCATCGGTAAGACAGACAATCGTATTGCACCCCGGCCCCTGCTCCAGATAGACGATTCCTTCCTTCTCCAGCTTTCGTATGGAGGAATTGATCGTCTTTCTGCTGATCCCTGTCTGCTTATAAATCTCGCTTTGCAGGCAACGGTCTCCACCTTCACAAATGACATACAAAATACTCTGTGCGCTGTTTGAAATGCCCATACGCATGGCCGCATCGTGATAAATGGAGTTAATCTCGTTCATTACGCAATTATACCTGTTCACTTTCTGGTGGTTCATACATCACCCCTCCTTGTCTGATTTCGGACACTTGCATTGCATCTGATTTCGGACACATTGTCAAGAGGGAAATCGCAATTTATATTCTTTATTCCAAATTCGGGACAAAAATGGTTATCAGGAATTCACGATACTACTGGCAAGCAATGCAATCTTACGGAAGATTGCGTATTTTGGCAGAAATTCGTTCCCAGAATTCCTGCCAAAATGCTTGTTGGTGACATATCCCCAACCCCCTGAGATCATTGCCGTTGGCAATGGCTGCGCGTTCCGTTGGAACGCTGAAAAATAAATATTGGATATTTTGAAAAACAAAAAACGCTATGCAAAGGGCGAACCTTTTGCATAGCATTTTTTGTTTTCCCGTTTACCTGGCATAAGTCATAAGTTTTTCAATGCTTCCTTATGGGCTGCTGCCATTTGATAGATGTCTCTTTTTTCGTCCAAATTGTATTAAAATTGGACGATTTTATTTCTGGTTGGACGGAAAATTTTAATACTCATTAAATGCATCACTCCGCACATAATACGTGCCTCTTCCACTTCCGCATTTGACAATTACATTTTCTTCCGTCAATTTTTTTAGGGCATTCAGAATTGCAGAACGTCCTGCCCCAGGACAAGCAGCAATCACTTCTGCCCCGGTAAATTTTCCAATCTTTCCTTCCACATATGCCCTCACCATATTATAAGACCGGCTCTTCGTTCCGCCAGCGTTCATAATACCGACACGCTCTTCAAATTCTGTATAGCACGCCAGAATAACTTTCAGCATATACTTAATAAATGGTGTCGGGTCATTTTGCTCCTCATGCCACCCATAATCTGCTCTTTCAAGCACATCATAGTAAACATCCTTCGTCTTTTCAATCTGCTTTTCGATACTGATATATTTTCCAACTTCATACCCATTTTGATAAAGCAGAAGCAGAGTAAGCAATCGGCTCATGCGTCCATTCCCATCATTGAATGGGTGGATGCACAGAAAATCACAAATAAATACAGGAATCAATATCAACGGATCGACAACCTCAAGCGAAAGCGCCCGTTCATAACTGGAACAAATAGCTTCTATTGCTGCTTCTGTTTCATACGGCGGAACCGGAGTAAAACGGGTAACCTGTGTTCCATCCGCTTTTGTCTCATTGATATAATTCTGAACATTCTTAAAATGCCCGCCATACGACATTCCAGCCCGTTTTAACAAATCCCTGTGCAGCTGAAGAATATACGATGGCTTTATGGGAATGAAATCATGGCTTTCATGGATTGTGTTTAATACATCCCGGTAACCCATAATCTCACTTTCATCCCGGTTCCTTGGAGTGGTTTTTTCTGTCATCAACTGTTTTATTCTTGTACTGGTAGTAACAATCCCTTCAATTTTATTCGATGACTCTGTGCTCTGTATCCTGGCAATTTCAATAAGGCGTTCCAGTTCAACAGGTTTTTGCCTTACATATAAGTCCTGCCTGCCTTTACATTCATGAATCTTAGCGATGTAGGAAACAATCTCCGTGTCCCACATCCTCTCTGATAATTTTGTATAATCAAAATTCCTCATTTTACACCCAGACCGAATTTGCTCCACCATTTTTTCATCCAGTCTTATTATCCTTTCGTCCATATTATACCCCAATCTGGACGATTTATCAAGAAAGTGGACGATATAATCCAGGATTACTCTTCCCACGGAAGTCCGGGCTTCCCGAAGTGTCCGTAGGCAGATACCAGGTTATAGTCCACATCTAACAACCCTAACCGGTTAATAATCCCCCTGTCAATGACATTTTGATTTTGCATGTTTTTGGCGTTTAAATTTTGCATTTTTTACGTAAAAAAATTAACTGCCTGCCTTAAACAATGTATTTACAATCGTGTTGGTGTTGGACATCATCTCCTTTCGTTCCTTTAATCGGTAGCTTTCACCCTTTATGCTAATAACCTGGCAGTGGTGCAGTATTCTGTCTAAGATTGCCGAGGCAATCGTTATGTCTGAAAACACTTCATTCCATGATGAAAAGGCTTTGTTCGAAGTAAAAATGGTTGTATTCTTTTCATATCTCTTGGCTATCAGCTGAAAGAATAAATTGGCTCCCTGTATATCCATAGGAAGATAACCAATTTCATCAATAATCAATACTTTATACTTTGCATAGTTTTTAAGTCTCTCCTGCAATCTGTTTTCGTAATGGGCTTTATCCCACCTTCCATATCTAGCGGAGTGGAAATGAGGTAACAAACACTCCGCAGAAAAATTATTTTATTTCAACTTCAAATTTTAAAATCGCCTTAGTAATAGCGGTTCTGATTCTTCCCTTTAATTCCATATCCACTACAAGCTGCATATTTCCATATTCGTCATAAAACGGACGTAGACAAGCCTTTGATATGTACGCATTAAAGTGATTTAATATTTTTTCTATTGCTGTCTCATCACCATCTGACGCTGAACGGATCACAGAAAATGACGGACACTGTTTTACTTGTTTCATTTTTTCTGATTCCTCCTGTATCTGTCTCTGATAAAATCCAATGAACGCATTCTGTTTCTGTAAACAGTACAACGTGCAATCCCTAATACTTCGCTGATTTCTGCATCTGACATTTCAAGGAAATAAAACATCAACAAAATATTTCTCTGTTTCTCACTCAGCTTCATAATTGCTTCACCCAATCGTTCATCATGGACGCGGACCTCTGAACCGAATACTTGAAATGCCATAAACTCCGTAGAATACTCGTCCGTGGTTCCCACACAAGCGTATTCTATTTCCGGCACTTCACAAAATGGGCGTTCATGTTTTGCACGTCTGCCTATTTCTCTGTTGTAATTCTTTACTGTACAATCAATAACTTTACGGATCAGGCAATCAAACTGTAAGCGGATTGCTTTTTCAAATGAAGAAGGCTGCATAATCTCACCTCCTTCCCGTGAAAATTGTTAAAGCGTGAAGATTCCTACCTCTTTTCGCTCTAACACTCACCTCGGAGATTCGATTTGTTGCACCACCTCTATACTTTTTCAAAAAATTATTTTCACAACAAAAAAGCACAAAAACAATAACTAAAAATTGTTCCTGTGCTTTTCTGATTGTTCCTATTATGTGACGTAAAAAACCACATGTAAGGGCGCATTGACTTATATGAATTACCGACGTTTTTTTGACAACAAAATAAAAAGAGCCAATAACTTGAGACTTATCATAATCTCATTGTTATCGGCTCTGCGGCTTCGCGTCTGGCTCTGTAATGACCGTCATCTGAAATGACTTTACGTTTATTAAATTTTCTTGTTTACATTTAGGACAGTAAAGAGGGAATCTCTTTAATTCCGTATCCTCACGTACCTTATTACGTGTTTTACTGCCACAAATAGGACAATATATCCATTTTGTTTTCTCCATATCTACTTTTCACCAACCTATACGATTCATTCAAAAATTTATTTCCTTGCTAAAATACCAACCTGCATATAGGAACACCAAAAAATCTCTATACCCCTAAATCCACACTCTTTCAGAATCCTAATCTGTTCTTGTATTGTTATTGGAAAATATTCTGTACCGTATCTGCTCAAATGTTCTTCACACTCTTTTATACTTTTTCCTTTGCTATATTGATATTTCTCCCATCGCTTCAGATATAACTTTCTCATTGTCCCATCACAAGGTGCGAAATTTTCAAATATAATATAAATTCCTTCTCCCTTAAGGGCATTATAACAATTTCTAATAGCAATCATTCTTTCCTCGTATGACAAGTAGTGATTCACCAAGATAGAAGAAATTACATCAAGTTGCGAATCGTAATCTATTTCTTCCATTGAAAGTTTTAAAAACTCTACATTGGAAGAGCTGATTTTTGTCTTGCTGCCTCTAACATAGCAGATGAATTATCAGTACAGATCATCTTTTTCACATTGCATTGTTCCAATGCCACTTCTGCCATTTTACCAGTCCCACCGCCTACATCCAGCCAAGATACTGCCTTATTTAAAAATGCAACGGAAACCACATCTGCTATTTGATTATAAACTTCATCATAATACGGTATGGTATTTAAAATATCTCTATCATAGCTTTCTGCTGAAAAAGCTGCCTTACGATTACTCATACCTATCCTCCTCCCAACACATCACTCATAAGTATCTAAATAGTGCTGCAATTTCTCTGCTAATTTCCCGATATGTACGCCATCTACAAAAGAGTGATGTATCTGTACAGAAAATGGCAGCATAGTTTTACCGTCCTTTTCGTAATATTTACCCCAATCAAACAGAGGCGTTGCATTATCTTTTTTCCCCGAATCTGTGTGTGAAATATGAGTAAAACTTACCCACGGAAAAGCAGAAAATTGAAATACATCATTTCCTAATGGAGCAGGAAAATATTCTTTTTGCTCTTTTTCAGTTTGAGCTGCCACCGTCACATATTTTTCCAGTGTATCTTGCATTTCCACATTTACAACCTTGAATAACTCCGTTTCTTTATTCAGATAAGTAAATGCTGTGTTAATTCTTTCAAACTCAACAGGCTCACCGTCTACAAATCGGTATCGGAACTCCTTAATCTCATTTGCACACTTTGAAACAGCAAATACAAAGAAAAACGTAAATGAATAACCCTTTAATCTGATTTCTGATAAAAAATTCGTGATGTCAAGGTCAAAGCTCACACAATACTGTGGTTGTACACTATCTCGGAATACTTGATAGTGTAAGTTTCGTTCCCATGTAGACAAATCAATTTTCTTCATGTCATCATACCTCCTAAAATCATTGTATCGAGAATCTTATTCTCACTCTAATTATATTCTTTTATTTGTATGATGTCAATTAGTTGTATGATGTCTATATTTAAAAAATATAGGCTCTTGCCTCATAAACAAGAACCTAAATATCAATCAAGTCCTAATTCTTTCATTGCGTGCATGATATGAATCTTCATAGCGTTTTTTGCACCCTCCGCATTACGCTGCTCCAAAAATTCCATAATCATTTTGTGATCATTTATCGTATCTTCAATGGCTTTATCACTCTGTAAAGATAAGTATACACCCTTTGAAATCGCTTGATATAAAATCGGCATGAGTTTATTCATAAATTCATTATGGGTAGCCTGTGCAATCGCTTTATGGAAAGAGTGTTCATCATCTGTTCTGTCTTGATGATTGCTTATTTCTTTTTCTACCTTTTTGCCAAATTCTATGATTCTCTTTATCTCGGAATCTGTTGCCCTTAAAGCAGCATAATAAGCAGCCTCCGGTTCAAATATCAAACGCATTTCATATAAGTCTTTCGCATTGACCTTTATGTTTGACAACTGTTCTATATCCTGTTGCTTCTTAAACGCATTTTCTTTGACGTATGTACCTTTTCCTCTTTGAATTTCCAATATATCCAAAGCAACCAATATTCTGATTGCTTCTCGCAATGTAGTACGACTTACATTCAATTCTTCTGACAAATCCAGTTCGTTTGGTAATTTATCACCGACAGAAAACCTTTTTTCTATTGTTATCATGGATAGAATATTATCCGCAACACTTTGCGATAACATCTTATTCTCTTTCATAATCTCACCTTAACCTTTTTCTGCCATTATACTATGCTTAGTACCTAAATTCAAATCCCCTGATTCATCAATTTTCAGTTATTCATGGAATATGTGACATTTTTCAATTTTGTCACATACAGTTTCAATGTCTCTAAAGCCTTATGTAATCAGCGTTTTGAGTAATTTGATTCCTGTTTCCTATTGTATTTGTACCCCACTGTTAGATAACTGGGGGTACAAGTTGGATTGGCTCACGCCAATCCAACACAGGCTAGTCCGTATCAGCGGCTTTCGCTCCGCACGCCGCTGAACAGACTGCCTGTAATCATTAATCCTCACAACCGTATTATCATAGATACACATATTCTTCTTTTAGCTTATCACGCGGAATACCTATAAATGGTACTTCCAATTCATTATCTTTCCAAAATGGGATATAACAAATTGCTGCTTCTACTCCCAACACCTCCATTTGAGCAACAAACCCTTTTAACTGATACTGAGAAATTCCTCTAACTACAAAACAGTGTGCATCCGGCAATTTCTGACGTAATTTTTCTGCAATCACTTTTGAATAAAATAATGGAATTGTTGGTTTCTCCATATTTGGCAAAGCATAATATGTTCCTGTTATTTCTCCATCTTGGACTTCCATCAATGTCCAAAAAGGACGCCCTTCAACACTTTTATCTGGAAGAAAAGCCTTTTTAATTACTCCTGCCACAATATCTGTAAAAGTAGGTAAATCTTTCTCTTCCATTAGCTGAATACCCTTTCCTTGAGCATATTGTTTAGCTCCAACCTGATATCCTGATTTCGATACCATTACACCTGAAATATTATTTAAATCATCTAACTTTGCACTGAAATCTCTTATTTCACCAATAGTCACCGGCCTACTCCAATCTTTACATTCTATAGCTATACGATGCTTAATATTCAAATGTTCAAATTCATAATAAACATCAAACTCATGTTTTGCACCCGTTTTTCCTAATATAGACACATTAGTTGATACTAATGTACCTTCACTATCTGTAAATTCTAATAACTTTTGATATACAAATTGCACATAACTTTCCAACATTTTTCCTGCTTTCAAAACATTTTCCTCCTTATCTGAATGTATCTCCCCACTCTATATCAACCACCACCGACACATTGATATAATCCTTAATCTCTTTATTCCTCATTTTCTCTCCCTCATCTGTAAACACTATATGCCTATGAAAATGCCTAAATCTGAGAATTTCAATGAAATTCTCAGTACGCGGGCAGTCGTCGAATGTTCCGTATTTTCGGGCTTTATAAGCCCTCTCATCCGTTTCATTCTCCTCGTTGCCTTCGCGAGAATTAAGGATTTCTACATATCTTTTCTTTGTATCGACACAACCGTCTCCACATGCCCTGTCCATGGAAACATATCTACCATACTAACCCTCTCTGCCTTATACCCCGCTTCCTTCATAACAGCCAAATCTCTTGCAAGGCTTGTCGGCTTACAGGAAATATACACAATATTTTCAACCCCGTAATCAAGAATCCTCGAAAGCGCCTTAGGGTGAACGCCCTCCCTTGGAGGGTCAAGCACAATAACATCCGGCGGCTCCTCTATGTCCTCAAGAACCTTAAGCACATCGCCGCAAATAAAACTGCAGTTATCAAGACCGTTACTTTCTGCATTAAGGCGCGCCGCTTCTACAGCTTCGCCAACAATTTCAACACCGATTACCTTCTTTGCAGAGGCGGCCAAAAGCTGGGCAATCGTACCTGTACCTGAATACAGGTCATACACAGTTTTTCCATCTGCCACTCCGCCTATATAATCGCGCACAATACTGTACAAAACCTCCGCGCCTGATGAGTTGGTCTGAAAAAATGAAAATGGAGTAATCTTAAAATCAAGTCCGAGAAGATTTTCAGTGATATAATCCTTTCCGTACAGAATGCTCGTTTTCTCGTCTTTTATAGTGTCGGCTACACTGTCGTTAACCGTATGAAGTATTCCTGCAATTTTACCTTCAAGATTAAGCTTTAACAGGGCGTCTGACAAATCAGAAAAATCATAATCAATCTGGTTTGAAGTGACTATATCAACAAGTATCTCACTGCGGGCATTAGTCCTTCTTACAAGAAGATGCCTGAGAAACCCTTCGTGAGTGACCTTATGAAAATGCGGCAGATTATTATCAGTACAATATTCTATTACACACGAAAGAATTTTTCCGAAATCCTCATGCACAAGCATACAGCATGAAGCGTCAAGAATATCATAAAAGCTTCCGCGCTTATGAAGTCCAAGCACCATTCTGCCGCCTTTATGCTCGTCTCCAAAGCTGTATTCCATTTTATTGCGGTATGAGTAAATGTCGGGACTTTCCTTTATTCCGTCAAATATATAATTGCCGCATACGCCGTCTATCAAATCTAATACAAGCTTTTTCTTTAAGGCAAGCTGATTTTCATATGTCATTCCCTGATATAAACAGCTTCCGCAGCTTCCGAAATTAGGGCATAACGGCTTTTCCGTTTCCAGATAAGATTTCTTCTCTACACTAAGCAGTCTCCCCTTGCCGCTTTCTTTTCTTTTTTTCTGAAGCCTGTAAGATACAGTCTGTCCTAACAGTGCGTTTTTAACTGTTATTTTACAGCCATCTTCATATATAATACCTTTATCAGGAAATTCATAATCTGTTACACTGCCTGAAAATACTTCATTCTTTTTCATGCTTATCCTCCAAAATTAATATAAATACATTTTAACTTATTTGGTTTTATAAGTAAATCACTTACTTGCCGTAAGGCTTATTTTTCTTTACATTTTTTTCATTTTATCTTATACTGATAAGGAATTGTTTAATGAAAAGGGGAATTGATGTGTCTGATAAAAATATCATGGACAGCGACCTTCGTAAAGTTCTTGCTTCCATCTCCAAACTGAATTATATTAACCCTGACGATATACCAGATATATCTCTGTATATGGATCAGGTTACTACTTTTATGGAAGAAAAGCTTTCATCTTATAAAAGATACGAGGACGACAAAACGCTTACAAAAACAATGATTAATAACTATGCTAAGAATCAGCTTATTCCTCCTCCGGAAAAGAAAAAATATACTAAAAAGCATATGCTGCTTCTGATATTCATTTATTATTTTAAAAATTTCCTCTCAATAAGCGATATCAAAAGCATTTTTAAACCTATATCAGACAGCTTTTTTGGCGATGATTCGGAGATAGATTTAGAATATATATACAAGTATGTATTTGATTTGGAATTTGAAGGCATGGAGATTCTTATCAGAGACGTCGCCAAAAAATATAAACTTGCACAGGAAGCTTTCCCCAAAACATCTAATGAAGAAGATGACGAGGTTCTTTCAACATTTGCATTTATATGTATGCTGGGATTCGACGTATATGTTAAAAAGCTTATGATTGAGACTCTCATTGATTCAAAGAATAATAATAAAACAAAAAAAGAGAAGGAGACCAAATAATGACAGCTTCATATATTAAAAAAGGCATAAGCCTTGTACTTTCAGCCTCAATTATATTGAGTTGTGCAAACGCAGCCGACATATGTGCCAAAAAATCTGCCAGGCCTTCCACTTCAAGGCTTAATATGACGGCAGGCGAAAAGACAAAAATCAAAATCAAAAACAAAAGCAGGAAAGCCGCGTACCTATTCAAATCTTCTAACAAAAAAACTGCTTCCGTAAGCAAAAAGGGAATAGTAACGGCCAAAAAAGCAGGAAAGGCAACGATAACTGTGAAAGAAAAAATCAAAAAAGCCGCACACAAAATTGGTAAAATAAAAGTAACTGTAGCAGCGCCGCAGCAAAGCAGCGCTGTACCTTCAAGCACCCCCGCCGGCACAGCGACGGCTATGCCGACTAACACTCCGGCATCTTCAGTTTCTCCTTCTGCGCCGGCGCCTACGCCTACAAAAGAACCTATAGTATATCCTGACTCACACGATGCTCCTGATGGATTTGACGCAAAACAGGACGGCGTAAGCTACGGAACCATAGAAAAACAGTCCTACTATTCATCTGTTACAGGCAAAATGCGAAAAGTTAATATTATTGTCCCTGCCGGCTATTCAACAGATAAGCAGTATCCTGTATTATATCTTCTTCACGGAATCGGCGGCAATGAAAACGAATGGCTTGACGGTAATCCTGATAAAATTGTCGGCAATCTTAACGCTTTGGGAGAAGCCGAAGAAATGATTATTGTTATTCCTAACATAAGAGCGGGCGCTGACGATTCATATCCTGCAGATAATGCTTTTTCGCTTGAGCATTATGCGAAATTTGATAATTTTATAAATGATTTGAGAGAATGCCTGATGCCTTATATGGAAGAAAACTACTCCATAGCTACAGGCCGTGAAAATACTGCTATATGCGGACTTTCAATGGGAGGACGCGAGTCTTTGTATATCGGGTTTAATATGCTTGATACATTCGGATATATAGCTGCTTTAAGTCCGGGATACGGCGTCTTCGGATATACAGCCAACGGCGTTACCGAAGAGGGCCTGTTTACCGAAGAGACATTTACGATTCCTGAAGAATACCGTAATAATACGTTCATTATGATTGTAAACGGCATTAGCGAGGGTGGAGAAGACGCTCTGGGCGGAACATGCAGCCGCGTATTAAAGAACAATGGCGTCAACCACTGGTTCTACACTACTGTGGGAGCGCATGACTTCGTAACGTGGAAAAACGGTCTGTACAACTTTGCCAAATGCATATTCAAGTAATCTGAGCAAACGTATAATATTTTAAAAAGACTGTGCGTTATTACATTACCGGCGCACAGTCTTTTTAATTCTTTAATTGAACCTACGGTGTTGTCCACATATGAATATTTAATTTGCTTCCCCAGCTTACAGTTCCATGAAGCGGCGCGGTCTCAATCCAGGCAAAATCAGGATTATCCGTTATGATTACCGGCTCTGTAACCATGCCGTTATCGTCAATTCCGTTATTCTCTACATATATCTTACAGGCGTCGCCTTCTGCGTCCGTACCTTCAAGAATATATCTTGCAGATAAGGTCTGAATCTGACCCGAATACTGAAGCCTTGTGTCGGCGCATTCTGATATGATTTTCCCTTTAAATGCATCGCAGTCTGACGAGCCTCTGAAATGAATCATAGATGCGTTGCCGTTTCTTCCTTTAACCTCATCAGAACTGCCTATATCAATTGCAAATACAAAAATTTCTTTTGAATAATCTTTTGTATCATCAGGTATTACAACCTCTCTGAAATTCACCGGTTCAGTATTAGCCTGATTCCATACAATATCAATAATCTTTTCACCGTTACCAGAGTCTGTAACCCTGCCCTGAATATCTGCTGTTTCAAGCCAGGAAAGCGATTCGCTGTCAGTTATTATAACAGGCTTTGAAATAAAGCTTCCGTCCTTATTTTCTTTTCCGTTATCCTCAATAAATATCCTGCACGGCTTTCCCTCATCATCAGTTCCTGAAAGCATATATCTTGCACAGTATACATTATCGCCCTCTTTATAATCCTTAAATACAACGGAACCGTCGCTTATTGTATTTCCATTAAAGAAATCTCCGTCCACAGAGCCGCTGAAATACTGCATTGTAACATTACATGTACTTCCGTTTACAGAATATACCTCTTTATCTGTAACATATACTGACATTACAGTCTTGGTATACATATCCGGCGTTGGCTCAGCAGTTACATAATCAGTCGGTACCGGAGCAGGAATTATATCCTTCTTTTCATCCGGCTGCTGCGTCGCAGGAGTATTAGCAGGAAATACTGTAGCCAAAGACATAACGTCTTCATTACTTCTGCATTTTACATTAACGACGCCTACCTTTCTCAATGACTTTTTACCATTCTTTTTTACAGCTTCTTTCACAGTAATCTTTGCCCTGCCTTTGCTTTTTGCCGTTACTACTCCCTTTTTTGTAACCGAAGCTACTTTTTTTGACGAGGAAGTAAATGTATATACTGCCTTTTTATTCTTGTTTTTAATTACAATCTTTTTTTTCTCACCTTCATTTAATGTAAATTTGTTAGTTGAAAGCTTTGCCTTTTTCGCACATAATGCCGTAATGTAACTTCCGCTTGTCAATAATACGGCGGAAAGCACAACACACAACGCTCTTTTTTCCATGCCAATCCTCCTTTAAGTATTTTACAGCGACTCTCCATAAGAAATACTGCATTCAATTATACTATCGCTGACGTCTTTGTTTCCATTAATCTGAGCCAACAGGGACTCAAAAGCAATACGGCCGATTTTCCTTATGTTACAGTCAACTGAATACAGCCTTGGATATATATCATCAAGCACGTCCATATTATTGTAGCCCATAAGTCCTATATCAGTGGGAACCTTATATCCGTTCTGCCTGCATATCCCAAGTACACGTACTGCAAACGTATCATATGCACAAAGAAGCGCCTTTTTCCCTGAAGCGCCGGAAATGTACTCAAGTATTTTATCCTTGTCAAACCCGTCAAATATAATCTCTTCCAGTCCACATTCATTTATACCTGAAATATATCCTTTTCTTCTCTCATGAAATGAATAAACATTCTTATTTTCAGACAGCGCTCCCGGAAGGTCGATATCAAGGTATGCAACAGTATCGTACCCTTTTGAATGTATAAACGATACGGCTTCACTCATTATTGAAGCGCAGTCTGTGTCTATATGTATAAAATCATCAGAAATTCTGTTGTATATAGTTACGACAGGTATATCAAGATGCTTAAGCATATTAACATATGAAGGACCTTTTACCGCCGGAAACAGAATAAGCCCGTCTACCTTTCTTTCGGCAAGATATTTTATAGCTTCAAATTCCTTTTCCTTATTACTCTTTGTAAGAATAAGGATTATAAAATATCCCTGTTCCTTGGCTGTGTTTTCTATCACTTCTATAAGAGATGAGAAAAAACTGTCGATTATATTAAAGCATACTACTCCTATGGTCTTAGTACATCCTGTCGCAAGAGCTTTGGCCAGATGATTCGGGTGGTAATTCATCTTTTCAGCAGTTTCAAGAATTCTTTTCTTAGTCTCCTCCTTAATACCTCTTCGGTTATTAAGCGCCCTGTCAACCGTGCCTTCAGATACCCCGCACATTCTGGCAATCTCTTTTATGCTTACCGCCATACATATGTCTCCTACTGAATTATTTTAACAAGTATACTATACCACTAATTCAGCCGATAATACAATCCCTTTAACTGCATAAGCTCCTCATGGGTTCCCTGTTCTTTGATTCCTTTATCGTCAATATATAGAATCTGGTCGGCATTTCGTATAGTTGAAAGCCTGTGAGCCACAATAAACGCCGTCTTATCTTTAATAATTTCATCAAGCGCCTTCTTTATAAGCATCTCTGTTTCAGTATCAATCGCGCTTGTAGCTTCATCAAGAATAATTACAGATGGATTTTTCAGAATAATCCTTGCAAAGCTTAACAGCTGCTTCTCTCCTGCCGAAAGACCCGCTCCACGCTCTTCTAACACATGGTAATATCCGTCAGAAAGTCTTTCTATGAATTTATCGGCATATACGGTCTTTGCAGCTGCAATACATTCCTCATCAGTTGCGTCCTCCCGTCCATACCTTATATTATCAATAATTTTTCCTTTAAAAATAAACGGGTCCTGCATAAGAACGCCGACTTCTTTTCTTAAAGAAGCAAGCGTTGCTTTTCTGACGTCGATACCGTCTATCATAACGCTTCCGCTGTCAACATCATAAAACCTTGTAAGCATATTAATGACAGTTGTTTTACCGGCTCCGGTAGGACCTACAAGAGCTATAGTCTGTCCCGGCTTAACATGCAGATTGAAATGCTCAAGTATATTATTGCCGCTGTCATATGCAAACGTCACATCGTTAAAATCAACCTCTCCTTTTACGTCTTTAAGCTCTATATTTTCTTCTCCGTCTTTAATATCAACCGGATAATCAATAGTATCAAAGACATGTTCGAGGTTAGAGCTTACAGAAGCAAGCTGCTGTATAATAAATGCAATCTGCGTAAGCGGTCCGCTGAAAAGTCCCATATAGCTTGTAAATGCAACTATAGTACCGGCGTCTACACCCGAACGTCCTTTAAGTATCATATAAAGAGATACTCCGTAAAGACATAATGTTCCAATATTCCAGAATATTTCAACAATAGGAGTGTTAAGCTCATTCCTGTAACATATATTAATCCAGGTCTTTACATTATCCTTATGTACATCCATGTAAATACGCTCGTTCTCTTCTGCACGGTTACAGTTCTTGACAATCTTTTCGCCCATAATTGACTCAATAATAAACGCTGTTCTGTTTGATATCTTAGCTCTGTGTACGGCAAACATCTTTCTCAGAGAAAATCTGAGGCACATAACGCATATCATCATAGGTATTACTGTAAGATACACAATTCCTGTAAGCTGCGGGCTTATTGTAAGCATAAATATACTTACAACAACCAACTTTACAATATATACCAAAAACAAAAGCACGTGGTTAGTAAAAAAGTTCGCCAAATCATTAATATAATCCGTGACCCTGACCACTATTTTCCCATTAGGTCTCGAATCAAAGAAATCAAACGATAACTTCTGAAGCTTGTCAAATACATCCTCTCGTATTGTTGCAATTATCTTATGACCGGTTTTACCCATAAGTCTCTGATGTGCAAAATTAATTGCAATCTCTACCGCCGCAAGCGCAAATAATCCGCAGACTACGACGGCAAGCTCTCTGTAATCCTCATTCACAACTACATTGTTAATTATCTCTTTTATAAGAAGAGGCGAAACCAGGGATGCGCCTGCGGATACGAACATAAGAACTCCAACAAGCATAAACACCTTCTTATACGGCACAACATATCTGAGCGTACGTGCGAACTGCTTTAAATCAATTTTCTTCGTTATGACTTCGTCCTGAAAATATGTATTTCGCGCCGCCATCAGTGGACACCTCCCATTGCATTATAATCTATAGCTTCATTTCGCTCATTTTCCTGTATTCTGTATACTTTTGCAAAATGGCCTCCAAGCTCCATAAGCTCGTCAAACGTACCTCTCTCCACTATCATTCCGTCCTGCATATATATAATCTCGTCACATGAAGCGACTGACGACAGCCTGTGAGCTGAAATGAGCATTGTCTTATCCGGATAATTTTCTTTAATATCCTTAAGAAGCTTTTTCTCGGTCTTAACGTCAAGCGCGCTTGTAGAATCATCAAGCACAATAACCGGAGCGTTTTTTAACAGCGCTCGCGCAATAGAAACTCTCTGCTTCTGTCCTCCCGATATTCCAAGCCCTCGCTCTCCAACTATAGTTTCGTAACCCATGTCAAGCCCTTTAATAAAATGATGCGCCTGAGCATGCTTTGCCGCCTGAACAACCTGTCTGTGCTCTATATCAGGCTCCGCATATGCAATATTAGAATCTATTGTATTGGAAAACAGGAATACATCCTGAAATACATATGAAAAATTATCCCTCAGGCTGTCAAGAGTATAATCTCTTATATCCTTGCCATTTATCATTATTGCGCCGCCGGTCAGGTCATGAATACGCACAAGCGATTCCAAAAGCATACTTTTTCCACTTCCGGTTCCGCCTACGATTCCAAGCTTTTTTCCATATGGAATACTAATGTTGATATCTTTAAGCACAGTTTTTCCGTCCATTACAAGATATCCGTCTTTAATAGTTATATCAGGCTTGTTCGTAATCTCAACAGCATTTTCTGACTCAGGTATTTTTGACTCGCATGAAAGGAAATTAATCATTTTACTTCCTGACACTATCTGCTGCTGCATAATGAAAAGAGTATTATTAATCTGTGAAATATGGTCCATTATTTTCATAACATAGCTTGACGCCGTCACAAGAAATCCGACAAGCATATATCCCTTAATAACAAGCACAGCGCTTATCGCTATGGAACCTATGTATGCAATCTGCTTAATCGTACTGAATACAACCTCAAACTTTGAAGAAAGATTAATCTGGTTAATATAAGCCTCTTTCAGCTTATTATTACTCTCTCTGAACTTTTCTTTTTCAATATTCTCATTTGTAAATGAGCGCACAAGCCTTACGGCTTCTATATTCTCCTGTACAGTAAGACTCATCTCGCTGTTGCATGCTCTTATCTTTCTGTAATTAGCTCTCGCCTTTTTACGAAAATTAATAAGGGCGGCTGCAAAAAAAGGCAGAAGTATAACAGGAATAATAAGCAGATACGCGCTGATAGTCGACAGAAAATATATACATGAAGCCAGCACAAATATACTGTCAAATATCCTCACAATCATTGTACAGAACAATTCCTTATACATTACAGTATCGGCATTAGCTGTAGTAAGAAGCTCGCCTGTATTAAATTCGGAAAGAGTCTCGCTGTCAAGCTCCATGATTTTTCTGAAAGAAGCGCGCCTCAGGTCAGTCTCAAGCTTTATTCCAAGCTTCTGCGAGGTAACATTTTTAAAATATACAAGCAAAAGCCTTATAGCAAGCAGCGTCATAAATACAACCGCAAGCGAAAAAAACAGCTTCATCGTATGTGCTTCGCCATATTTTCCGCTTAACATAAACGCAAAAATATTATCCGACGCATCTGCGCTGTGGTCTAAAATAACATAATCGATAAACATCTCTGAAAGAAGCGGCAGCAAAAGGTCACATATAATTGCTATATAGCTGCACAACTGAATAAGTATTGCCATAGGCAGGTTTTTCTTCCAGTAACCAAACCCGAATTTAAGAACCTCCACTTTAGTTCTCCTCCTAAAATCGTTTCCTTATACATATGTTTCGTGGGCGCACACGAAAACTTTATTAATAGTATAGCAGAACCTTACTCATGTCAATACCTAAATTACAAAATGCTATAAAACTTATTCAGAGTCACATATCGACACAATATCAAGTAATATATCCTTCATTCTTTCAAACAGCTCTTCTGCAAGCCTTACATCCATAGGAAAGGCCGTATCCTCCGGTGTAGTCTCTATAGTAAACGCCGGCATTCCGAATTTTTCGGAATAATAATGAACAGAATTACCGCCGGTATCACCAATATCTATCTCGTTTTCCGGCTGCACAAGACTGTAGCCTGTGCATGCTTTAAGCTCATTTGCTATAATATGCTGTCTTTCATTATATCTGCTGTTCATTGCCTGTCTGTAATAATATATACATTCACCACGTGAATGAAAATCAAGATACATTATCGACGGATGGCTTTTAAACGCCATCATAAGCGCTTTTGTTTCAGGCTCTGATGCGGCAGACGGCCCCGCTGCGCCTCCCCTTTTATAAAATACAGAAGGGAAATTACGGTTAATATCTACGTTATTATAATTGCATTTATATTCTTTTTTGGAATCATCCGACATCGCCATAGAATAACCGTCGGGATTGACAAGCGGAACTATATTAAAGCTGTAACGGTTAAATATATCTTTTCCGTAATATTTTTCCGCATAATATGATATAAGCATCATAAGAAACTTTGTGTTCACGCTCTCTCTTGCGTGGATACCTCCGGTAAGAAATACCGTTTTGTACCCACAGCCCATAATGAGCATGATAATTTTTCTGCGCTGCACTGAATAACCGATAGTTTCACACTCTATAAGACCGCCGTACTTCTTTTGAAGCAACAGGGCGTCAGAAATCATATTCTGGTAACTGTAATAATCCATAATGCCTCCCTGAAAAAAGTCTGCCTTAAATTATACAGTTACCAGCATGAAAATATACTAATTATTTTCTTATCTGTCCGTCTCCGTAAATTATATATTTTGTAGTTGTAAGCGCCAAAAGCCCCATAGGGCCACGCGCATGGAGCTTTTGCGTGCTTATTCCAATTTCAGCTCCGAATCCAAATTCAAACCCGTCTGTAAATCTTGTTGAAGCGTTTACATATACTGCCGCCGCGTCTATTTCATCAAGAAACCTCTGCGCGTTATTATAGTCATTCGTAATAATGGATTCGGAATGTCCTGTATTATAAGTATTAATATGCTCTATAGCCTCGTCGATACTGTCAACTGTCTTTATTGATATAATTGCGTCAAGATACTCTTTTCCCCAGTCCTCATCTGTCGCAGAAATTCCGTCTTTAACAATACCAAGCGCCCTTTTATCCATGCGAAGCTCAATATTTTTCTCTCTTAAGCGTCTGCATAAAGGAGGCAGTACGTCGTTAAGTATTCTGCTGTGAATAAGCAGGGATTCGCATGCATTGCATACCCCAAGGCGCTGTGTCTTTGCATTATCTATTATATCGACAGCCATATCGATATCTGCGCTTTCATCAACATATATATGGCAGTTGCCCGTGCCTGTCTCTATAACAGGTATATTAGCTTTTTCAACAACAGTCTTTATAAGTCCTGCTCCGCCGCGCGGAATAAGCACGTCCACATACCTGTTAAGCCTCATAAATTCTTCTGCGGTCTTTCTGCTCGTATCTTCTATAAGGCTTACACTTTCTTCTGGCATTCCGCATTCCGAAAGAGCCTCCCTGATAATTCTTACTATTGCAATATTGGAATTAACAGCGTCGCTTCCGCCGCGCAGAATAACTGCATTACCTGTTTTAAAGCATAATCCGAATGCGTCGGAGGTTACGTTCGGTCTTGATTCATATATGATTCCTACGACTCCGAGCGGAACTCTTTTTTCACCGATTCTAAGACCGTTTGGACGTATTTTAATGCCGAGCACCTCTCCGACAGGGTCAGGAAGCTCTGCAATCTGCATAAGTCCGTGCGCCATATCATTAATTCTGTCCTCTGTAAGCCTTAGTCTGTCTATTAACGCCTCTTTCATGTTGTTACCCACCGCATTATCAATATCTGCCTGGTTAGCGGCAATAATCCTTTTAATGTTGTCTTTATTCACAAGTGCGTCTGCTACCGCTCTGAGCCCCCTGTTCTTTTCAGATGCACCAAGCCTGCCAAGTATACGTGAAGCTGCTTTTGCTTCTTTTCCTATAACTGTTAAATCCATATTACACTCTCCTTATAATTCTCCTGTCTGTAATAATATAATCACAGCACACATCATATACATCCGTCTTAATATTTACATCTTCAATATACTGAAAATCATAGCATATTCCAATAAATATTCCGTTTAATCTTTTAAGGTACCTGTCGTAAAAGCCTCCGCCATAACCTGCTCTGTAACCTCTTTTGTCAAACGCAAGTCCGGGGACTAAAACATATACATTATCATATTCAGGCAATACTATATTAATATCAACGTGATTTTCGGAAAGGGCCTTTGGTTCTCTTATCCCTTTATATCCCGGTATCAAATCATTAACGCAGCCAGTTATATAATACTCCATATTCACACCGTCGTCCAAAACTCTTGGATACGCTATGCATATATCCCTGAAACGGCTGTGTATTATATCAAAAATCACATCCGTGTCCGGCTCATTTTTATATGAGGCAAACGATAATATCAGACTTTTGCCCTTTTTTTCTGAAATTATCCCGGCAAGCAAATCTGCAATGCTCTTTCCTGCCTCAGATGCTTTTAGCGGGGTAATAAGCTTTCTTTTACCCAGCATTTGTTTCCGCAGTTCCGGCTTAGACGCCACGTCCATATGTATTACCTCTTATTATGCTTTTTTCTTATATCCGAAAGCTTTGATATGCTTCCGTCTTCATTTACGACTGAAACATTGTCAAGATTCGCTCTCATGTTCCTTTTTACGCTCTCAATATAAGCTCTTCTCAATTCTTTCTGCTCTTCTTTTTCTTCATCTGTAAGACCGCATGTCTTCTGCCTGTGGTATAATTCATTAATTCTTGCTATATCTGTCTGGTTCATATCCTCTTCTCACTTTCTGCCGCAAAGATTAAAATATGTGCCTATATCGGCTCCTGAAATAATTTCATCAAGAACATATACGTCTTTTCCGTTAGCAATAATCATATCCGCGCCTGATTCAGATGATATCTTTGCTGCGGAAAGCTTGCTTTCCATGCCTCCGGTTCCTGATATACTTGCCGAGCCCTTTGCCATGCTTAACAGCCTTTCATCCAGCTTATCAACATAGCTGATAAATTCTGCGTCAGGATTATTATGAGGGTCGTCTGAATAAAGTCCGTCAATGTCTGAAAGCAGTATAAGAAGGTCTGCTTCAATCAAAGAAACAACCAGCGCCGACAGCGTGTCGTTGTCTCCAAAGTCAAGCTCGTCAGTCGCAACGGTATCATTCTCATTAACAATAGGTATAACTCCCATATTAAGAAGCTCTGTAAGCGTTGAACATGCATTGTGCCTGCTTTCTTTATTTTCAATTGTATATTTTGTCATAAGAACCTGAGCCGTCATCTGATTATACTCAGCAAAAAGCTTTTGGTAAACCATCATAAGCCTTGCCTGACCTATAGCGGCGCACGCCTGTTTTACAGACTTAATCTCAGGCTTTTTAACGAGTCCTATTGCCTGTCTTCCAACAGCTATGGCGCCTGATGAAACAAGCACAATCTCTCTGCCCTGATTACGGATATTTGTAAGCACTCTTACAAGCTTTTCAAGCTTTATAAGGTCAAGCTTCCCCGTATCCGCATGTGTTATCGTAGTCGTTCCGATTTTAACCACAATTCTTTTCTTGTTCTTCAAATTCTTCCTTAACTCGCCCATGTATCTATCCTTTATTCATGTTTATAATGTCGACCAAATTATTATAGTGTATTATCTACATCAAATCAAGTGCCGCAAACGCTGCTTTTATACCGTCTGCCGCCGCAGACATTATTCCTCCCGCATATCCTGCCCCTTCGCCGCACGGAATAATTCCCCGGATATCTGTCTGCAGCGTTTCATCCCTTTCTATTCTTACAGGCGCGGAAGTCCTTGTCTCAACTCCGCACATAAGCACATTTTCCGAAAATCCAGTCATAACCTCATTAAAATGCTCCATCGCTTCTATTATTGACTCGTTAATATACTCAGGAAGTATGCTTCTTACATTGGCGTATTCAGAAGCCCCTTTATTAACCGGCTTTATATCAGCATTATTGCACGAAACAGCATTATTTTTATAATCATCGTAAGTCTGGCACGGAATCCTTCCTCCCGCCAGCATATACGCTGCCTTTTCAAGCCGCCTCTGAAATTCCATTCCGGAAAGAACGTCGTCCGAAGCAAAATCCTCCTTTGTCACATTAACCACTATTGCGCTGTTAGCATTATCCGAGTCTCTTTTATAATCGCTCATGCCGTTTACAACAAGATGCTCTTTCTCGGACGACGCGTTTACTACATAACCTCCCGGACACATACAGAACGAATACACCGCCCTGCCTGACTTTGTATGATAAACTACAGAATAATCAGCAGGCGGAAGCATTTTTCTATATTCCTTATACTGGAGATTGTCAATATACGACTGCTTATGCTGCATACGAAGCCCTACCGCAAAATCCTTGCTGCTCATTCTTACCCGGTTTTTTAACATAGTGTATATATCTCTTGCGCTGTGTCCCGTAGCAAGAATAAGTATACTGCAGTCTATATTACGTTTTAATCCTGTTCTTGTATCAGTAACTTCTATTCCCGATATACCGGAAGCATTATATCTGAGGGAGGTAAGCTTTGTATCAAAATGCACCTCTCCCCCATGCTTTATAATCTCATTTCTTATATTAACTATAACTCCCCTGAGCCTGTCCGTACCTATATGAGGCTTTGCCATATACATAATTTCAGGCGGCGCGCCGCACTCGGTAAATACCTTTTTAATATATTCTATACGTCCGAACGTATCTTTAACCGACGTATTAAGCTTACCGTCAGAAAAGGTTCCCGCGCCTCCTTCTCCGAAACTTACATTTGAATAAGGATTAAGCTCATTTTTTCCCTGCCAGAAATCATTCACCTGCTTTACTCTCTCACTTATGCTGCTGCCCTGCTCAATAAGAACAGGTTTTGCTCCGTTAAGCGCAAGAATATATGCAGCAAACAATCCCGCCGGACCGGCGCCGCATATAACAGGAGGCCGCATGCTTTTATCCACATGTTTATAAAAGGGCGAAAATTTATGTTTATTTTCATCTGCTATCTGCGCTTTTCCCTTAAGCTTTTTTATAATCTTCTGTATGTGTTCATAAGGCACGCCCTTTATCGGAAGCAAAACGTCTATAGTATATGTATAACTGATATTATGTTTTTTTCTTGCGTCAATTGATTTCTTTCTGATAGTTATATCTAAAGGAGCGCTGTCTCCGACCATAAAAAGCCTGCAAAGCTTTTTATGAATAATCCGTTCCTCTTCTTTGCTTACAAGTCCTTTTTTGTTCGGCTCATTAAGTTCCTTTATATCAATTTTTAACTGGCTTATTCTTATTACCATCTATTATTCTGCCTCCAATATGAATTCCCGCGCACGCACCTGATGCAAATGCAAAATGCAGGTTATATCCCCCGCAGTTTCCGTCGATATCCAAAAGCTCGCCTGTTATGTAAAGTCCGCTGCAAAGCTTTGACTGCATAGTATCGTTTTCTATCTCGCTTACATCAACTCCGCCCGCTGTAACCTGAGCCTTATCAAACGGCATGATATCCTTAACCGCAAAACGTATGCTCTTTATACTGCCGCACAAATCATGCACATTTTTAATATTTAAGTCATGTATTAGCGCTTCGCTTAGCTTGACAGGAATAAAAGCATTTAAAACCGACGCCAAGTTTTTTTCAGGATTATTATGTATTATCTCAGAAAATATATTAAACAGCTCGTCCTTACTGTAATCTGGAATAATATCTGCCTCAAGCACACAGCTTCCGCCGCTGTTAATAATATCCGAAGCATATCTGCTTATCTGAAATACAGGTATGCCTGAAAGTCCGTAATCAGTAAACTGCAGCTCACCGCTGCTTTCTGACAAAACTTTATTTTCATATAACAGCTTTATATGTCCTTTTACCCTTACTCCGCCTGCTCTTTTAAAATTCATGCCTTTAAGCAAAAGTCCGCATAAAGCGGGAAATGTATCCATAACCTTGTGACCCATATTTTTTGCAAGCCTGTAACCTGAACCGTCCGCTCCAAGAGGCGTATAGGATTTCCCACCTAAAGCAAGTACGACATACCTCGCGCTGTATTTTACATTATCTGCCGTTACAATATATCTGTCGTCTGAATAATATATATTATCTGCATGTACATCTGTAATTATATGTACGCCATATCTTTTAAGCGCTGACAAAAATGAGCTGCTTACCGTCGCCGCCTGCAGCGAATGCGGATAATAATATCCATTAATACATGTATGTACAATTCCAATTTCCCTGAAAAATGAGATAAGCCATTCCTTATCATATTTTTTAATAAGATTGTAGGCAAATTCAGGATTATGTCCGCGAAAGCTTTCCTTATCAATAACGTCGTTTGTAAAATTACATCTTCCGTTACCTGTCGCAAGTATTTTCTTTGCGGGCCGGTCTTTATGCTCAAGCACATAAATTTCTGCTCCTTTGCCCGTCGTTTTTGCAATATGATAAGCGGCGCTAAGCCCTGAGGCTCCGGCGCCTATTATCACAACATCTGCTTTATACATAAAGTTTCCTCCCCAATTCAGCTTGAATAACTTTCAAGCAGAGAATAAAGCTCTTCCTCATCAGACACAAAATACCCTATACGTATTCTTATCTGCTCATCTTCACCAAGGTTCTCTGTCCTTATGCCGGTATACTCGTATATGGTGGATTTATCACTGTAATATACAACTACTTCACCGTTCACATCACAAATATAATATTCATTCTCATTCCAGTCTGAAGCATATGTCTTACGAAGCACAACCGAATTTTTAGAGAAATCAATTATTTCATATGAAATAAGTCCGTCAAGGTATTCTGAAAGAGGCATATTTTCCATATAACCGTCAATATATTCCTGCAGCTTATCCTTATCATATGTTATAAATCTTGACGGCACGTTATACTCTTTTTCAGTAAGATTATCATGCTTGTCTGCATTTACATAATATGTCTGTAAAAAATACCTTGTATCTCCCGTTATCTTTTCAGACGCGCCTGAGTCACTGTTATCAGAAGCCTCAGACGGCTTCATTGTAGCATATGAAGCTCTTGCTCTTGAGTTATTATTAATATCATCGTCTTCCTTCTCAGAAAGAGTATGAACGTTATATGCCAAAACCGCAATGGCAAAAATACAGAACGCCAATGTAACTGAACCAATAAGAACGCTTTTCTTCTTATCCACGAAAATACACCTCGTCTCAAAGTATTATCATTCTTATTGTTGCCATTTGCATGATAATTATTCATTTTTATTATATTTCGGGCCATATTCCCGTTTTTTCAAACGTATCTGCAAGTCCTGCCGCCAAATCAACAACTTCTTTTTCATATTCTAACAGGCCAAGAAGCTTTATCGCATTTTTAGTAACAGAACATCCCTCATATAGAGTATAGTCAAATATTATCTCGTCATCTTCAATTTTTTCCTGAAAATGATAATTAGTGTAATGTCTGCCCAGTATTCTGGCAAGCTCGATATCATGCGTCGCAGCGAAACATATTACGCCCTCATCATTAAGCTTTTTAAGAATCTCGCTTGACGCGGCTATACGTTCTACAGTATTGGTTCCGCGAAGCACCTCGTCTATACAGCATAACACCGGAGTCTTACCCACAGCCTTAAGGATTCTTCTAAGAGACATAATTTCCACAATAAAATAACTCTGGTTATTAACAAGGTTATCCTTAAGAGCCATCGACGTCATAATTCTGAAACACGCCGCTCTGTAAAAAGATGCATTTACAGTTGCAATAGTCTGGGCAAGTATTGCATTTATTGCTACAGACTTCAAAAATGTCGACTTTCCGGACGCATTAGAGCCTGTGATAAGTATGCCGCCTTTAGAACTGATACTGTTATAAACAGGCTTATCGAGCACAGGATGATATATATCCCGGACTTCTACAGACGCTTCACCAGCTGTAA
This sequence comes from uncultured Lachnospiraceae bacterium, assembly GCA_902493385.1. Lineage (GTDB taxonomy): Bacteria > Bacillota > Clostridia > Lachnospirales > Lachnospiraceae > V9D3004. The sequence continues at coordinate 258,904 of CABUPO010000002.1, read as the reverse complement.
TATCCGGAACGCACCAGCCGTTTCCGCCACACATTTCACGATACGAGCCCACCGCAATCATTACATCAAGAAAACCTATGATATTATGCAGCTTAAGAAGCTCGTCATGCCTTTTAGTTATAGTACCAAGCATATTGTTAAACTTTATAAGGTCTATATGCGTCAGCATCCTTGCATAATCCAATACAATGTCAAGTAAACTGCCGCCGTTTGGATTAAGAACGACGCCTGACATTCTTCTGAAGGACGACAATTTCCCATATATATTTTTAATATCGTCAAGCTCCTTTTTAATTACCGGTATATTGATATCTGAAAGCTTTTTAGCGCAGTATAACATTTTCAGTACATAATTAAGTATTGAATAATATGATTCTATCTGAGACTTTCTCTTATAATAAAGAATAATTGATACGGCTACGTTTACTACAAATATAGTAACCGCTGTAGCCGTATTGACAAATAACAGAGCTATTCCCAGTATCCATGCTATATCTATAATATAGTGGTATAGATTGCTTTCCTTCTTTACATTCTTAAGCCTTGAAAAAAATTCATAAAAAGAAACATTCCTGTTGCTGCCTATAATCCTGAACTTGCTCTGTACCGTAATTCTATCATCTTCATTTTTCATAAAATAATCTATTATTTTATCACGGTAATATATTTCTTCTGCAGAAAAAAGAGGTTTTCTAAGGCACGCATAAAGCATCTCCTCGCCCATAGACGACTGTGTACTGTCAAGAAGCATATATATATCGTCCATATCAAGGTCATTCCATGTTATATCATCTACATCATTATCTTCACGTATTGATTCGTAATACTTCTGTATAGACTCATATTTTCCGGCAGCGTATTCCTTATCGGAAATCTTCCCCCAGTTATTTAAAAGCATGGCTGCCGTTTTCTTTTTTTCAGCAAAAGAGTCATATATAGCTTTGCACACTATAATTATAATCAATAACGGTATTAAAAGCAGGTATCTGTAATCCATAACTTCTCCTTTAGCTGTAAAATAAACAAGGCTGTTACAGTCATAACCATAACAGCCCTATAATAACAATATTAACTTCTAAGGTCAATCCTTAATAACTCTTCCAACCTTAATTGGCTGACGATAATATGCATTAGAAATTTTGATTCCTGAGCTTGGATTACTTGCATGGATAATCATGCCCCCGCCGATATATATGGCAACATGGTTTACATGTCCGCCGCTTCCATAGAAGAACAAATCGCCCGGTTTTGCTTCTGAGCTCTTAATGGATGATGTTGATGCCGCCTGGCTTCCAGAGGTTCTTGGAAGTCCATAGCCAAAGTGTGAGAAAACTCCCATTGTGAATCCCGAACAATCGGTTCCGTTCGTAAGGCTTGTCCCACCGTATACATATCTGTTGCCAAGGAAATTCTTAGCATACTCAACAACAGATGCGCGCGTTGATGAAACGCCGTCTGAACCATCTGTAGCAAGCTGTCCGACTTTTACAGCTCTCTTTAACTTATATGATATCTCAACATATTCCTTTGAAACAAACGCATAATCGTTATCAACAGAGATGCATACCCAGTCTGCAAGACTATTAGCCATCTCGTCATAATTAACCTTCTTAACTTCGCGCTTCTTAACATTCTTGGCAATGAACTTCTCAAGCCATTCAGCATTAAGCTTCTCACGGTAAACCTCAAAATCTTCATCGTATGAAAGGACGCTGTATATTGAAGAATCCGTAGAAGGAAGCGCACGTACTCTTAAGCCGTTCTCCTTAACTGTTACAACCTTGGTTCCAACTTCAAGAGCCATCTGCTCAGCTTCTTCATCCTTAACAAGGTACTGAGCCTTAACATATCCTTTTACATCGCCTGATACTATCTTAGCCCATCCTTTTTTAATGCTGTATATATGGCATCCGGCATTCTTAGTAAGCTTGCCGACTACCTTACTGCCTGTACTTGCTTTTGCCCTTACATTAAGATAAGTATCTACTTTAGCAATACCAAGTCTGTCATAATTAAGATTAAGCTTTACATGCTCATCCTTTTCTTCCTTCAAATCGTCCTGAACCGGCTCCTGCTCTGTCGGCTGCTCTGCAACATCCGTTGTATCATCCGTTGTATCATCTGCTGTATTCTGTTCTGCGGTTATTCCTGTAATAGAACGAACTACACCTGTCTCAACTTCTGCCACAACAAATCTATCTAACTGTACATTCATTCCTGCCATTGGTTTCTCGGTAGATACAATACTTGCGCTGACTGATGATATTCCCCACGTAAATAACATTACTCCGGCAATACCTATAACAGCCGCTTTCTTCATTCCGATACGAGTTCTCATATATACTATGCCTCCAAAGCAAATCTCTTGAATTGTTACAAAAATATTACAAACATGAGACTAGTATAACAATAGATGTTTGCTTTGTCAACATAATAATTACAAAATTGTTACATCAATAATTAATTTTATTATATGATTATACACACAAGCCCGCCATTACTGTCGTTAATAACTTTTTTAATTGTATCTGACAGCTTCTGCTGGCTTTCATCAGACAGCCTGCTGATTTTGCCATGTATTCCGTCTTCTACAAGCTGGCGTATCGTCTTGCCGAATATGTTCGTATCCCATATCCCCTCCGGATTATCAAGCTCATTGTCTCCTATATACTTTATCAAATCCTCAGCCTGCTCTTTTGTTCCTACAATAGGAGCTATTTCTGTTTCAATATCAGCCTTTATCATATGTATTGAAGGCGATACGGCACGTATCTTTACACCGTATTTGCTTCCATGCTTAATCACTTCAGGCTCTTCTATTTCAATATATTCCATAGACGGTTCTACAACGCCGTAGCCTGTCGCCTTTACCTGCTCGTAAGCAGAAGCAATTTCATTTACCTCCTCCTGCTTTGAAGCAAGGTCTCTGAGAGTTTTTATAAGACTGTATTCATTCTCTATAGGAATGCCCGCAAGGTCGCTTAATATCTGATAATAGTATTTCTCGTCAAATTCAATACCTACCTGTGCAACACCGTTTTCAGGACTGTATCTTATGGTGTTAAACGATTTAATATAATCGCTGTCAATACTGTATTCCCTGTTGTCAAAATTACGAAGCACATTAATGTCTTTAAGGTTATTTTTTACATTTTCAATCAGGTTCTGCTTAAGCTCATGGCTTTCCGGAATCATTTCAACCCATTTCGGTATAAAGAAATCCACTCTGCTTACCGGAAATTCCATAAGAATACTGTACATTATCTCTGTAATATCTTCTTTTTTCAACTGCTCGCAGTTAATCGGAATACACGCCACATTTTTTTCCCGGGCAATTTTATCCGCAAGCTTTGCCGTTTCAATAGAATAAGGTTTACTGCTGTTAAGAAGTACGATAAACGGCTTTCCTATAGCCTTAAGCTCATCTATTGCTTTATTCTCCGCTTCTTCGTAGCTCTTTCTTTCAATATCTCCAAAGCTTCCGTCCGAAGTAATTACTATTCCGATTGTAGAATGGTCGTTTATAACCTTTCTTGTTCCCATCTCCGCTGCCTGTGAAAAAGGTATGCCCTCCTCGCTCCAGGGAGTTTTTACAAGTCTTTCCTGTTCATTTTCAATATGTCCTTTCGCGCCGTCAGCCATAAATCCAACGCAGTCAATCAGGCGCACTTTCAGCCTGCAGTCGTCGTTTATTGCAATAACCGCCGCTTCTTTCGGAATGAATTTCGGCTCGGTAGTCATTATCGTCCTTCCTCCTGATGACTGCGGAAGCTCATCTATACAAAGCCGCCTTTCATTTTCATCTTCTATTTTAGGAATAACAAGAAGTTCCATAAAGCGTTTAATAAATGTTGATTTACCTGTTCTTACCGGACCTACTACCCCTATGTATATTTCTCCGTTTGTCCTTGCTTTAATATCATTATATACGTGAAAATTGTCCATAAACCATGCCCCTTTCGATTATACTTATACATATATATGAGACTACAGGAAGTTGTATTCACCATACATAATAAAAAGATTTACTCATAATATATATATATACAAAATAATAAGGAGTATGTAATGAAACGGATACGTCTAATATTAGCAATAATATTGTTCACGCAGACTATTTTGTCTTCCGGGGCGGTATATGCAGAAACAACTGACGAATACGGACTAAATATCACCTCAAAAGCTGCTGTTGTAATAGAAGGAGCTACCGGACAAATATTATATGAAAAAAATAAAGATGATGAACTGCCGATGGCCAGCGTAACTAAAGTTATGACCCTTCTTTTAATATTTGAAGCGCTTGATTCTGGCAGCATAAATCTTACCGATGAAGTAAGCGTAAGCGAATATGCGGCGTCAATGGGCGGCTCGCAGGTATATCTTGAAGTCGGGGAAAAACAGACCGTCGATACGATGATTAAATGTATAGCCATTTCCAGCGCAAATGACGCCGCTGTAGCAATGGCGGAATACATAAGCGGTTCTGAAGGCTCGTTTGTTGAAAAAATGAACAGCCGCGCGGCGGAGCTTGGCATGAACCATACGCATTTTATCAACTGTAACGGTCTTGACGATAATATAGAATCAGGACATTACTCAAGCGCATATGATATTGCACTTATGTCAAGGGAGCTTCTTACAAAGCATCCTCAGATATCCGACTATTCAACTGTGTGGATGGATTCATTTATACATACCAATTCAAAGGGTGAACAAAGTGAATTTGGGCTTACTAATACTAATAAGCTTATACGCTCATACAACGGAATAACAGGCTTAAAAACCGGCTCGACAACAAAAGCAGGCTACTGTCTGTCGGCAACGGCAAGGCGGGACGGACTGGATATGATTGCCGTAGTCCTTAATGCTCCCGACCATAAAACAAGATTTTCCGAGTCTGCGTCTCTTTTAGACTATGGATTTGGAAAATGTATAATGTATAAAGACGACCATTCAGGATTTACATGCACTCCGGTTAAGGTTTCGGGAAGTCTCACAAAAGAAATCACCTATATTCCTGAGAACACATTTTGCCATACCTTCACAGGCGGCGAAGATACGTCCCTTGTCACAAGCCGTATAGTATTAAATGACAAAATATGTGCTCCCATTAATAAAGGTGATGTAATAGGCAGTATTGAATATTCCTATAACGGAACTAAAATCGGCCAGGTTGACCTTATATCTGAAACCGAAGCGCTTAGCGCAGGATTTATAGATTATTATAAAAATATACTCATATCCTACATTTCGCTTAAATATTCCTCATAACCTATGCTTTCAAGCTTTTCACACTTAGCTGCTACGGACTGCTTCATATCCTCTTTGTAATCTTCAAGCTTTTTAAGAAGTGTGCCGTCCGATACCGCAAGCATTTTAACTGCAAGAAGTCCGGCGTTCTTAGCTCCGTCAATTGCAACTGTTGCTACAGGAATGCCTGACGGCATCTGTACGATTGAATAAAGAGAATCTACTCCCAAAAGAGTCTTTGTGTGAATAGGTACTCCTATAACAGGAAGTGTAAAAAGTGCAGCGCACATTCCCGGAAGGTGTGCTGCACCTCCTGCCCCGGCAATGATAACAGATACTCCTCTGTCCTGGGCTGATTTTGCATAATCCACAAATATATCAGGCATTCTGTGCGCTGATATTATTTTCATCTCATATTCAATTCCAAAATCAGAAAGAACCTTTGCAGCCTGACTCATAATTTTAAGGTCTGAATCGCTTCCCATTACTATACTTACTTTAGCCATAATTACATATCTCCTTTGTTATAAATATTTATTTAGCTTTTCTGTTCCTTTTAGAACAAATTTTCCATCTTTAATTATCATGACAGACGTACCGTCATAACCCACCGCGCATATATGGCCAAGCTCATCATATGGTATCGTTATATCGGTGTGGCAGCCAAAGTATGCTTTATCTGGGTCTGTATGCCTGTTTTTTGAAACCTCATTCTCTCTTGCGATTACTTCCTTTTTATCAGGATTGTACACCTTTATATCCTCACTCATGCTAAAGCATGTATCCCCTACAGCAATATGAGGTCCCGTCTTTTCAGCAATCAGTATCGGAAGCCTGCTTGAAATACCGTATTTTTTGCCCATGTTAAATGCCGCCGTATTAGTTCCTATTGCAAATTCGCCCATAGGAAGCGACTCATGCTGCCGTAAAAGGTTATCCCTTATAAATGCTTTGTTGTCTTCATCCTCTTCATAGTTGCTGCAATTGTACTCCGTAGTCTTTCCGTCCTCAAACATAATGCTAAGGTCTTTGTACAAAAGTCCGTTAATATATACATTTTTCACATGCAGCAGTCCGCATGTGCCTGCCAGCACAGGGCTTGTATACACTTCTCCCACAGGAATATTGCAGTCAGCAAGACAGTTGTGAAATCTTGTCTGTGTATCAGAATCGGCAAGCTTTGCAAGATTAATAACTATATCCGTCTTATTGCCCCCGCAGCCTCTGATATGGACATGGCTGCATCCGTCAAGAGCGTCTATTATCTGCTGCTGGATATCCTCGTACTCTTTTGTATCAAGCGTGTTAATACGTATCGTGTCCTTAAATATCTTTTCATAATCATCTCCGATAGACGGAACCGGAAAAGCAATAATCGTAAAGCTGTAATTTTCGCGATTAATATAATCGTTTACTATCTGCGAAGCTTCTATATCATATGAAGAAGAAAGCATTCTCTGTTCATCGTTCAACGACGGCGCCTCCTTTTTTGTGGAAGGTGAAAATTCTTCTTCTCCAAAATACTCGATTACAGCAGGTCCTGCGTATACCAGGGCTTCATTTTTATATTTTTCATACGCATTTTTGAGTGACGAAAGCTGCCTGTCCTTCATTGCCTTATTATAATATATAGCTTTATCGTATCTGTGATCATACGCAAACTGATGATTGCTGTCTATACTCCCTGACTGCTGTGACGCAAGAAATTTTCTTGCAGTATCATTTCTTGCAATAACAGTTTTAAGGCCCGCTTCAGCAAACAGCTCCATCGACCTTTTTACAATTTTCTCAAAGCCGACAGGATATCTTATCTGTACAGTTTCTTTCTTTGAAATATCTATTCCCGCAAGCTTAAAGCTTGTAATATATCCATCAGTATATGCACGGGCTATCTTTTCAATATCCTCATCAGGCAGCGAATTGATATATCTGAATGACTTTATTTCATTATCAGTAATATGCTCCCCTGTAATATACAGGCTTCTTTCATCGGACATATCTATACTGCTTATTATATCAGTAAAAAATGTATTCTTACACGTAACAGTATCCCGCACTCTGTATTCATAGTACTCGTCCATATAATCATATATATAATAATACAGGGCTGATTTTACTGCGCCCTCATACTTATCCGGCTCATAATTTTCAAATATATTATATATCTCAAGAAACAATTCAGCACATACGACAATCTCAAAAAAACGTGATTCAAAGCACAGAGAACCAAGGCTGAAACATTCTGCTGCAACAGCGCTTAAAATATGTCCCATATTTTCTCCAAATTCACTGACTGCCTTAGAAGGATTGGCATATGAATTTTGATAATATTCGGAATCATATCTGTATACAGAAATATTCTCATTCATTTTTTTCCATTTATCCAGCGGAATTTCCCTGTACCATACATATATCGGAGCCGCATATGCATAATTATTTCCTGAAACCCACCTTATCTGCTCGCTGTAAGCAAGAAAAGCTTCCGAAACTTCCTTAAAAAAACCCATATACTTTTCGGGAATGTTCATATCTCCGTTATATATCTCTCTTATTCTTCCGCATGCCAGACTGTATCTTTCAAAATCAATATTCTCATAATCATACTGTATATTGCCTTTTAATACGTTAGGCCTTATATATCTCTGATAAGCAAAGTTCCAGAGCGCGCGCGAGCCTTCCCTTGTCTTTTTGTTCCGGTTTAATATCTGGGATTCTTTGACATTATGCTCAGCCCATGAAAGCCCGCCCGACGCAGCATTTAACATTGTCGGCTGTATATGGTCAAGCATACCGGCAAATTTGGCTGAAGGCGTCAGTCCTTCTTCAAACTCATCCCACAGTCCGCGCATATATTCTGCCTGGTCAGAAGGCAGTATGTTAAATATCCTCTCAGCAGCCTTAAGCTCCCTTTCTCTTTTAGTGTTATTGGCGACGGCATCATAAGCATATGTATCGCCCGCGTCGATTTCTATTATGTCGTGTATTAGTACCATAGACATTACTCTTAGTACGTCAACCGGCTCATTTGCATATTCTGACAATAACATACTCATTACTGCAAGATGCCATGAATGCTCTGAATCATTCTCTTTTCTGCTCGCATCTGAAATATATGTCTGTCTCGTAATTTTCTTTAACTTATCTATCTCTAACAAAAACTGCATCTGTCTGTCTATACGGCTGTCCATAATTTTCTCCTTATTATATATAAAATGAGCAGCGCTGTAAGCCGAGTTCTGTCGTGGATGATCATCTATCTTGGCTTACCGTTGCCGGCAAGCTCCAGCGACCTACCCGAAAGCACGACGGGCCGCCGTATCGCTTTCTGTTCGGTCTTGCTTCGGATGGGGTTTACATGTGCCCCTGCCGTTACCGGCAGGGCGGTGGGCTCTTACCCCGCCTTTCCACCCTTACCTGCAAATGCAGGCGGTTTATTTCTGTTGCACTGGCCTGGGAGTCACCTCCACCGGACGTTATCCGGCATCCTGCCCTGTGAAGCTCGGACTTTCCTCACCTGCGGCCTTTCGGCGCTTGCAGGCGCGATCATCTGCGCTGCTCAAATTATCAGCTTAAACATGAAAAGTACTACCACCGATAAACTCTCTGAGTATCGAATTATTAGGCACATATCCGCATCCCGCACTTATAAAATAATCCAGGAATTTTAAAAGCCTTTTTGCCTCCATATACTCAGGCGAGCTTCTGTCAACCTTAAATAACAAAGGTTCGGCATATTGTTTTAATATTGCAAGCTCATATATAAGAGCTGAATTAAACATTACATCCGCATCTTCCTGAAACGGGAATATATTCTTATTCTCCCCGTTACGCACAGTATTCCACATTGCTATCGTATCTGCCGCGTCTGCTCCTCTTGTTCTTGCGTCACGGACAATCCTTCTTATCAGCCTTCCGTCTGTCGTTGGGATACGGTTATGCTCATCTATATTGAGCTGTGTCAGCGCGCTGATATAAATTTTATATTTGCTTCTGCCGGGAAGCGAATATGAAAGACTGTCATTAAGGCCATGAATCCCTTCAATAACAAGTATATCATCTTTTCCAAGCGATTGCTCTTTTTCTTCATATTCTCTTTTTCCCGTTATAAAATTATATCTCGGCATCCTGACCTTTTGTCCGTCAAGAAGCGCAAGCATATCTTCATTGAATTTCTTTGTATCTATAGCCTCAAGACACTCATAATTATACGAGCCGTCCTCATTTTTCGGGGTATCCACACGATTAACAAAATAATTATCTACCGCAATAGGATGCGGTACTATTCCAAGCGTTTTAAGCTGTACTGATAATCTATGCGAAAATGTAGTCTTTCCTGATGAAGACGGACCGGCAATCATAACAAATCTAACGTCGTTTCTATCATAAATTGCCTGCGCTATATCTCCTATTTTCTTTTCATGCATCGCTTCCTGAATCATAACAAGCTCCGGAAATTTACCGCTTACTATAGAATCATTTAGCGCGCCTACACCGTCCGCATCCATTTTTGCTATCCAGTCGTTGGATTCTTTTATAATATTATAAAGCTTGGGACGGTCCTTAAATTCACCGATAATATCCGGTTCTACCACTGACGGCACAACAAATACAAATCCGTCCTTATAAAGCTTTAATTCAAAGTGCTCAAGCACGCCTGTTGACGCAGGCATTGCGCCGTAAAAATAATCCTTATAACCAAGAAGGTCATATATATTAACTGTAGAAGCACGCCTGTACATAAACAGCCTTTCTTTCTGCCTCATGCCCTGCTTTTCAAAAAGCTTAATTGCGTCATCCGTACTCAGCGTGCTTTTTACGAACGGTATGTCCATTTTAACATACGTATGCATAAGATTCTCTATCTTTTTAAGCATATATTCACTTAACGGTTCAATCCCTTTTATCTCGCAGTAATATCCGTTGCCGATGCTGGATTCAATATTAAAGCTTTCCGGCATATCCTCCGAGTATATCTCATATACTGCTTTTAAAAGAAGCATCTGTACGCCGCGAACATATATGTTATGCCCGGTCACGGTATCCACTGTAATAAAATCAAGGCTTATGTCCCTGTCAATCCGTTTATTGAGCTCACATATTTTTCCGTCCTTTAATGCCGCAATTATTCTGTATGTATAATCCTTCTGATATACGTCTGCAATATTTTTTATCAGAGTTTCTTCCGGATATAATCTTTCCTCACCCTTAATATTTACTTTGACATTCTTCACATACCTTCCTCCTTCTGCATGTGCATAATAAGCATTTTTATAATACAATTATCATGTTCTAATTCATTTATACGATTCTTCAAAGCGTCTTCATCCCTGTCCCTGAGATGTGCGATAACCTTTGCATTAGATGCATAAAGTCCTCTCATATAATCTATGCATATATCGTCAGGATTGTTAATGAGATACTGTCCGTATATGTATTCATATTCATTATCATAGCGCTCTCTGCCCCTGTGCGCCTTAATTATTGTGTAATATTTGTCTTCCTCATATACCATTTTTTCATATACGATTCTGCAGTTTGTATCATGTAAAAAATGCCTTACGCGAGCTATATCCGACTGCGGCTGAAGTATCAGCTCCCGTGCATTGCTGTAAACGTCGTTATTGCTTTTTAATATATCAATCATAAGATTTCCACCCATTCCGCTTATAAGAATAGTATCAATCCCATCTGAAACGTCAAACCCCGAAAGCCCGTCTGATTTCCTTACTTCAATAAAGTCGTCAAGGCAATGCTCCTTAATATTCGCACGAGCCCTCTGTACGGGCCCGTCGTTCACATCCGCCGCAATAATATGATTTGCTATCCCCTCTCTCATCAGATATATAGATGTATATGCATGATCGCAGCCTATGTCCGCAACTACATGTCCTTTTGTTACGCATTCCGCAGTTAATATAATCCTTTTTGATATATGCATATAATCCTCCGGTAAGCTTATCAGTCCAGATAATCTTTAAGCTTTCTGCTGCGGCTCGGATGCCTTAATTTTCTTAACGCTTTTGCCTCAATCTGTCTGATTCTCTCTCTCGTTACATCAAATACCGTTCCAACCTCCTCAAGAGTCCTCTGCCTTCCATCGTCAAGCCCGAATCTGAGCCTCAGAACCTTCTGCTCCCTTTCGGTAAGCGTCATAAGAACTTCGTCAAGCTGTTCCTTTAGCAATGTAAACGCTGCGGCGTCCGCAGGTACCGGAACATTCTCATCCTGAATAAAATCTCCAAGGTGGCTGTCCTCCTCTTCGCCTATAGGCGTTTCAAGAGATACCGGCTCCTGTGAAATTTTCTGGATTTCACGGACACGCTCAACAGGCAGATTCATTTCTTTTGCGATTTCTTCAGGGTACGGTTCCCGTCCAAGCTCCTGAAGAAGCTGCCTTTGCACTCTGATAAGCTTGTTAATAGTTTCAACCATATGAACGGGTATACGTATAGTCCTCGCCTGGTCCGCAATAGCTCTCGTTATTGCCTGTCTGATCCACCATGTAGCATAGGTACTGAACTTATATCCCTTTGTATAATCAAATTTTTCAACAGCCTTTATAAGACCCAGGTTTCCTTCCTGTATTAAATCAAGGAAAAGCATGCCCCTTCCAACATATCTTTTGGCAATGCTGACAACCAGCCTTAGATTTGCTTCGGCAAATCTCTTTTTGGCTTCCTCGTCGCCATTTTCCATACGCTTTGCAAGCTCTACTTCTTCTTCAGCGGTAAGAAGCTGTACCTTGCCAATCTCCTTCAGGTACATTCTGACAGGATCTTCTATGCTTATTCCGTCAGGAACAGAAAGATCTATTGATTCAATATCATGTTCTTCTTCTTCATTTTCCATCTCAAGAATAATCTCATCATCAACATCTGCGTCTACGTTTACCTTAAAGACTTCGATATTATTTTTTTCGAGATATGCGTATATATCTTCAAATTTTTCCGGCGGAAGATTCATATCTTTAAAATAATTAACAATCTCCTCCTGCATAAGAATATTTTTCTCCTTCTTAGCAAGACTAACAAGATCATTGAGTCTTTCTGTAAATTTTTCGATGCTTACGTCCATTATAAGGTCCTCCTGTCTTTTATTAACTTAACCATCCTGCAAAGAAATATGCAATTTTTGTAAATCAACCATCATATTCATAAGCTTTTGCAGCTCTTCCGGCTTAGTTGCATTCCTTGTCATACGGTCAATGTTCTGCTTTTTTATCCTTTTTACAAGTTCATTAAGCGCCTTTTGCTTCTCATGTATATCCATGTTCTCCTGCGGCAGATGCCTGTTAAGAATGCCGGCGGCAGCCTTTTGTTCATCTGCATTAAAAAACCTGTTAAGAATCACCGCAGGCATAATACTGCCTGTATTATCGTACTGCTCAAATAAAGCCTTCGCTATACTGTGATACGGTTCTTCATAAAAATCATCCGAATCAATATACGGCCTTATTTTCTTACATATATCAGGTTCATTGGTAAGCCATGTAAGAAGAATTCCTTCCGCCTGACCTGAAGCATCATCTTTATTTGCTCTTACGCTCCCTGACTGTCTTGCCGTGCTTACGGCAATCCCCGCCATATCTGCACTCTTTTTTGCAACAAGCTTTTTAATATCATGCGTACGTATTCCGTATCTTGCACACATAGCCTCTATATAATTATCTCTCTCAAGCTCGTCCTCAAATACAAGAAGCTTTTTTGCCATCTCATTGTAAAATTCCGTCTTCTGTTCCGGGTCGGAAAAATCATAATTCTTCTCCAGTACAGATATTTCAAAATTAAAACTGCTCTGGGCTTCATCAATTCTCTTCTGATATTCTTCCCTGCCCAGATTTTTAATAAATTCATCAGGATCTTTATACGGCTCCATATTAAGTATCTTTACTGAAAGCCCCGCATTTTTTAATATCGGTATCGCCCTTAGCGAAGCCTTTAGCCCCGCCGCGTCGCTGTCATAAGAAATAATCACCTGACTCACATAACGCTTTATAAGGTTAGCCTGCAGGCCTGTAAGCGCAGTTCCCAGAGAAGCGCATGCACATGTAAACCCTGCCTGATGAAGCGCAATAACATCCATATATCCTTCACATAATATAAAATACTTTGTACGGGCATGACGCGCGTAATTAAGCCCGTAAAGATTTCTGCTCTTATCAAATACCGGCGTTTCAGGCGAATTAAGATACTTTGGCATCGCATCTCCCATTACCCGTCCGCCGAAGGCTATTACTCTGTTATTAACATCCATAATCGGAAACATAACTCTGTTCCAGAACTTGTCCCTTACGCCTTTTCTTTCATCAAATGTGAATAAACCCGCCTGCTTAAGCTCTTCATCACTATATCCTTTATTTTTCAGATATCTGTACAGACTTCCGCTTTTTCCTGAATAGCCCAGCGCAAATTTCCTGATAGTTTCATCTGTAAGTCCACGCTTCATAAAATAATCGTAAGCAGGTCTGCCTGCTTCGCCGCGTCCTAACATGTAATAATATACTCCGGCTTCGCTGTTAATGCTTAAAAGCCTGCTTCGTATGCTCTGCTGCTTTCTCGCTTCTTCGCTCTGGTCGGCATCCGGAAGAGTCATTCCGCATCTTTTTGCAAGCATATTTACCGCTTCAGGAAATGTAAGATTATCATACTCCATTGCAAAAGTAAACACACTTCCTCCCGCGCCGCACCCGAAGCAGTAATACATCTGCTTTGACGGGCTTACAGAAAACGACGGGGTTTTCTCATTATGGAACGGACACAGGCCCACATAGTTAGCGCCCTGCTTTTTTAAATTAATATATGAGGATATATACCCTACTATATCTGTCCTGCTTCTTACTTCCTCAATGACTTCATCAGAATAATACATCTTTACTCCTTTTTCATCACATGACATTCCATGTCTTTGGAATAGCTAACTGCTTAAATGTATTAGTAGCAAACTGATCCGACATACATGCAATAAAATCGCATACCGCCCTCTCTTTGCCTGTTCCCGTATTAATAAGGTTCAAAAATTCATCAGGCATCTCGTCCACATGCTCACAATAATAGTAGAATAATCTTTCAACTACCTGAGCCGCTTTTTTCTCCTCGCCTTTCGCGACAGGATTACTGTACACATTATCAAACATGAATTTTCTAAGGTCCATAAGAGCCTCATACTTTTCATTCGACATTAATATATCATTCTTACCTTCGCTTACGAGAATAATATCATGAATAAGCGTATTAAGCCTTGTATTCAGATTATTGCCAAGTATATCAGTAAGCTCTTTCGGTATATCTTCTTCCTTTAAAATCTGCGCCCTTATTGAATCGTCTATATCGGAATTAATATAGGCAATCTTATCAGACAGCCTTACAATCTTTCCTTCAAGCGTACACGGGCTTCCTGACGTCTGATGGTTCAGTATTCCGTCTCTTACTTCATATGTAAGATTAAGACCTCTTCCGTCTTTCTCAAGCAAATCGACTACACGTACGCTCTGCTCATTATGTGAAAAACCTCCGGGACACAGCTCATCCAACACTCTCTCGCCGCAATGTCCATACGGAGTATGGCCAAGGTCGTGGCCAAGCGCTATAGCCTCCGTGAGGTCTTCATTAAGCCTTAAGGCCTTTGCTATTGTCCTTGCATTCTGCGATACCTCAAGCGTATGCGTAAGCCTTGTCCTGTAATGATCGCCTACAGGCGCCAAAAACACCTGAGTCTTTTGCTTCAGCCTTCTGAACGCCTTGCTATGTATAATTCTGTCCCTGTCCCTCTGATATACAGGTCTTATATCACACTGTGGTTCAGGATATATTCTCCCTTTCGACATATCGCTATAGCCTGCATACATGCTTAGAATCTCATGCTCTCTTTTTTCGAGTCTTTCACGAATATTCATTACACCACCACGCTCCACATAACTTAAAATACAACGCAAAAAAGGAAAATCCTTTTTTTTTACAGAAAATTTACAGACTGGCGGCTGCATACGGCAGATTTGTTCATTTTCTAAAGGAATATACGCATCCGCAATAATCCTGCCTGTAAAGATTATGCTCGTTTGAAAGCTCTATGCTTCTTTTAAAGCCCTCTTTTTTCTTAAAATCAGACGGAAGCCAGCTTATATTATATTTATCTTCGAGTCTGTAACCAATTTCATTAATCTTTTCGGCATTCTTTAAAGGACTTATTGAAAGGGTCGTGCAAAAATAATCATAATTACCGCTTACCGCTTCTCTTGCCGTTTTATCAAGCCTTAACTCATAGCATAAAAAACACCTTTCATGCCCTTCCTTACAGTCTTCATACCCTTTTACCGTATTATAAAACTCATCCGGCTTATAATCAGCCTCAATATAGGAAACCTTATTCGGATACTTAGTCTCCTCTATGAGCCGCTTAAGCTCGCACGCACGTTTATTATATTCACTGTCTGTTGAAATATTTGGATTATAGAAATACAATGTAACATTAAAATACTTGGATAAATATTCAATACAATAGCTGCTGCACGGTGCGCAGCACGCATGCAGCAGTATATCAGGAACTTCTTTTTTTTCAGAAATACTACATAAAAGCTTATCAAGCTCTTTTTGGTAGTTCATTGACATCATTCTCCGATAAGTTTTTCAAGTGATACCAGCTTGACGCATATTATAAACAGCTCTGTCGCCAGCCTCAGCTCGTCTTCTTCAGGAAATGTAGGAGCAATACGTATATTCTTATCTTCAGGGTCGTTCTTATATGGGAATGTTGCGCCCGCTCCGGTAAGAACAACACCTGCCTGCTTTGCCTTATCAACTATCTTTCCTGCACAGCCTTCCATAGCATTAAAGGATATAAAGTAGCCTCCATTAGGCTTAATCCATTCACATATTCCAAGACCTGAAAGCTCCTTATCAAACATATCAAGCACAAGCTCAAATTTAGGCCTGATAATTTCAGCATGCTTAAGCATATGCTTCTTCATTCCATCTATATCACCAAAGTATCTTACATGTCTGAGCTGGTTAATCTTATCGTGCCCTATAGTCTGCATGGTCATACGGCTCATTATATCATCTATATTATTCCTGGACGCTGCAACCGCAGATATTCCGCTTCCTGAGAATGTAACCTTAGAAGTCGAGCCAAATATATAAACCATATCCTCGCTGCCGTTTTTTTTGCACTCATCAAATAAAGGAAGAAGCGTATCCTGTCTGTCTTCATATATATCATGCATACAGTATGCATTATCCCAGAATATTCTAAAATCAGGCTCCTTCGGCTTAAGCGCCGCAAATCTTTTAACAACTTCATCAGAATATGTTATTCCCTGCGGATTAGAATACTTAGGCACGCACCAGATTCCTTTTACTGCTTCATCATTATTAACATACTCCTCAACAAGATCCATATCAGGGCCCTCCTGAGTCATAGGTATATTAATCATCTCTATTCCAAAATATTCTGTAACGCCAAAGTGTCTGTCATATCCCGGAACCGGACACAAAAACTTAACCTTATCAAGCTTATGCCAGGGAGTACAGCCCATAATACCTTTAATCATAGCCGTAGACACAAGATCAAACATAATATTAAGGCTTGAATTGCCGCAGACAATAATCTCATCCTCCGAAACCTCAAGCATATCTGACATCAGCTTCTTAGCTTCCGGTATTCCTGACGGAAGGCCGTAATTCCTTACATCCACAGAACTCATATAATCAGATGAACTGTTAAGTACATCCATCATAGGCAGCGAAAGATTAAGCTGTGTCTTCGACGGCTTTCCTCTTGACATATCAAGACTAAGATTCTTATTCTTAAACTTAATATACTGTTCTTCTACTGCATTCTTCTCTTTAATGAGCGTTTCCTTATCCATGTCCATATATAATGTGTTCATAATGCCCTCCGTAAACATTAAATGTATTACAATATATTTCTTTCTCGGATAGTATACACCCATTATTCCAAAATATCAAGCTAAAAACAGCGCCCTTTTTCTTTTTTATGGCAAATTCCGTGCTTTTTTCCCGGAATACAGCCATAACATATCTCATTTTCAAGCGCGTCTCCATTAAAATATGCCGTAATATTATCAATTGTGCATTTTGCAATATTGGATAATGCCTCTGAGGTCAGAAACGCCTGATGAGATGTAATAAGGACGTTCGGAAGAGATAAAAACAGCTTAAGCACATCATCGTCTATTATCTTATCGCTGCAGTCTTCAAAAAACAAATCTGATTCTTCCTCATACACGTCAAGACCTGCCGCTCCCACCTTGCCGCTCTTAATTGCTTCATACAAGGACTCGCTTTCTATAAGTCTTCCTCTGGACGTGTTAAGAATATATACCCCGTCCTTCATCATTTGAAGAGATTTTTTATTAATTATGTGCTTTGTATCGTCGGTAAGCGGACAATGAAGCGATATAATATCGCTTTTTCTAAACAGCTCTTCCTTTGATACATAGCATATATCAGAATCTTTAAGAGGATACGGGTCATAAGCGATGACATCCATTTTAAATCCCCTGCATATATCTATGAATACCTGTCCGATTTTTCCTGTTCCTATTACGCCTACGCACCGTCCGTGCAAATCAAAGCCCGTAAGTCCGTTTAGACTGAAATTAAAATCCCTTGTTCTGAAATATGCCTTATGAATTTTTCTGTTCAGGCATAATAAAAGTCCCATTGCGTGTTCTGCTACAGCATACGGCGAATAACCCGGCACTCTTACGACGCTTATTTTTTCATATGCTTCCTTAAAATCTATATTGTTATATCCGGCACACCTCATTGCGATAACACGTATCCCATGATTATACAGAATATTTATTACATTTTTATCAATTGTGTCGTTTACAAATGCACACACTCCGTCGCAGTTCTTTGCAAATTCTGCTGTATTTTCATCAAGCTTGTGTTCATAATATACGAATTCAACGCCCGGATGCGGTACCTTTTCAAACCATTCCCTGTCATAAGGTTTTGTATCGTAAAAAGCTATTTTATGCATAAAAATTGCCTCCTGTAAATAATATATCAGTAATCATTATTTACAGAAAGCATTCTAATTATTAAAAAAATTATATTATCAGTCTACTGATACATTAACGCCTTTAAGTCCGTTAAACGCACCGTCAATAGCAGCGTCCTCATGCGCGATAAGCCACTTGTTTCTTGCCACAAGAAGCGGATCCTCTGAGCATACATCCGGCTTAATTACAAGGTCAAGGTTGGTATCCTTAGGAAGAGCAACTACACATCTGAAGCATTGTCCGTCTACGCTGCACGGCGCATAATGAAGAGTTGTAGCATAACACTCAATCATTGTTCCTGCAGGAATTAAAAATGCTTCGATTTTAGAGGTGTCATATGTGTAATCGTCCTCAATATCCTGTTCGCTTCCCCAAAGCATTATAAGGTCTGTACACGCAACGTTAAATTCTGAAGACCTGTGATATTCAACAGCATTAAGAAGCCTGTTATTGCCGTTGCAGTAACCAATCTGCATCGGAAGTCCTCCGAAAAGACTGTCCGTAAAATCTTTTGCAACCGGAAGCGCTTCAAGTTCTTTATCAGACGGCACGTAAATAACTGCGTCTTCTGGACACTCGGTTTCTCCCATCTTCTTAATCAGTTCTTCACAGTCGTAGCCTGTGATAACCCTGCCGTATTTTTTAAACGCCGGGTCTGTAATTTTCTTTACTTCAATTGCCATAATATAATCCTCCTTTATATATTTACCTGATTACCGGCTTTCCGCCCATATAAGGCCTCAGAGCCTCAGGAATATTTACCGAACCGTCTGCATTAAGATTATTTTCAAGGAATGCGATAAGCATACGAGGCGGTGCAACTACAGTATTGTTAAGCGTATGTGCAAACGCTTTCCTGCCTTTCTCATCCTTGTATCTTATCTTAAGACGTCTTGCCTGTGCGTCTGAAAGATTAGAACAGCTTCCGACCTCAAAATATTTCTTCTGTCTTGGAGACCATGCTTCAACGTCTACAGACTTAACCTTAAGGTCCGCCAAATCTCCCGAACAGCATTCAAGAGTTCTTACAGGAATATCAAGCGACCTGAATAAGTCAACCGTATTCTGCCAAAGCCTGTCAAACCACACAGGGCTCTCTTCAGGCCTGCACACAACAATCATCTCCTGCTTTTCAAACTGATGAATTCTGTATACTCCTCTTTCTTCAAGTCCGTGAGCGCCTTTTTCTTTTCTGAAGCACGGAGAATAGCTTGTAAGCGTCTTAGGAAGCTCATCCTCAGGAATTATTGTATCAATAAACTTTCCTATCATGGAATGCTCACTTGTACCAATAAGATACAAATCTTCTCCCTCAATCTTATACATCATCGCTTCCATCTCTGCAAAGCTCATAACTCCTGTAACCACATCGCTTCTTATCATATAAGGCGGTATACAGTATGTGAAGCCTCTGTCAATCATAAAATCTCTTGCATATGCAAGCACGGCTGAATGAAGTCTTGCAACGTCTCCCATCAGATAGTAGAAGCCATTGCCGGCAACACGTCTTGCAGAATCCAAATCAATTCCATTAAGCTTTTCCATAATATCAGTATGATATGGAATCTCAAACTCAGGAACAACAGGCTCTCCGTATCTCTGAACCTCTACGTTCTCACTGTCGTCTTTACCTATCGGCACGCTTGAATCTATAATATTCGGAATAACCATCATTCTTTTTCTTATCTCTTCCTGAAGTCTTGTTTCTTTTTCTTCAAGAGAAGCAAGATGCTCTGACTTTTTTGTAACCTTCTTCTTCGCTTCTTCTGCCTCTTCCTTTTTTCCCTGAGCCATAAGCGCGCCTATCTGCTTTGATATTGTATTCCTCTCAGCGCGAAGGCCGTCGGCCTCCTGCTTCGCAGCTCTGGCTTCTTTATCCAATTCAATGACCTCGTCAACAAGAGGCAGCTTTTCATCCTGAAATTTATTTTTTATATTTTCCTTTACTATGTCCGGATTGTTACGGACAAACTGCATGTCTAACATGTCAAATCCTCCTTGTGTACGGCTTTTCTTACCAAAATAAGTATATAGTAATATTTAAGCTTATTCAAGGGTGAATTTTATTTAAAATGTGTATTATTTCTTGATAAGCTGAATTTCAGATGATATTATATTTTTTTGGAAGTCAGATTTATCAGACACACACAAATGAGGTGCATTACATTGGATTGGATATTAAACGAGCTTAAAAACGGCAGATCATATATTACTGCCTTTATTACATGGCTGCTTTTTGCCTTCAGCATAGGCATAATATGCGGTCTGTGCGGAACATTTTTTTATGATTCCATAGCGTTTGTCACCGGTTTAAGGATAAAATATAATTTTCTTGTATTATTCTTACCGGCCGCCGGTCTTTTAATAATTCTTTTATACCACGTTATGGGCGTCCGCCACGATAAAGGAACTAACCTTGTGCTGGATTCCATTCAGGCGCACGAACGTATTCCGTCAAGCATGGCTCCTCTTATATATTTCGGCACTGTAATAACCCATATGTTCGGAGGCTCCGCCGGAAGAGAGGGCGCGGCAATCCAAATGGGCGGCTGCATCGGCGTATACATCGGAAAGCATTTTAAAATGACTGAAAAAGATATCAATATACTTACAATGTGCGGAATGAGCGCGGTATTTTCTGCAATGTTCGGCACCCCGCTTACTGCGACTATATTCAGCATGGAGGTAATAAGCATAGGTATGTTTCAATACAGCGCATTTGTACCATGTATAATCGCCTCTACAACGTCATATGTAATAGCAGGCAAATTCCACGTTTCCAAAGAAACATTTGTCATAAACAACATACCTTCTGTAAATCTGGCAGTATGTGCAAAAGTCATTCTTTTTGCCATATTATGCGGAATTGTCGCAATAATATTCTGCCAGGCCATGCACAGCGCGCACAAAATATACTCCCGCTTCATAAAAAACCAATACATAAGAATATTTGTGGGTGGATGCCTTGTTCTTGGCATGACAATGATTTTGGGAAACCAGTATTTCTGCGGCGCAGGATTTAATATTATTGAAGATGCATTTTCTGATAATGTGCACTGGTGGACTTTTATAGTGAAAATTCTTCTGACCGCGCTTACTCTTGGATGCGGCTATAAAGGCGGAGAAATTGTTCCGGCGCTCTGCGTCGGGGCCGCGTTCGGAAGCATTATTGCGCTTCCTTTCGGAATTGACGTAACCTTCGCCACAGCGTTGGGAATGGTATGTATGTTCTGCGGAGTAGTCAACTGTCCGATTGCGTCTATATTACTTGCAATAGAGATGTTCGGAAGACACGATATAATTCTGTTCTGCATAGCAATCGGAGTAAGCTATGTATTCTCCGGCAGCTTCGGATTATATAAAAGTCAGAGAATATTATACTCAAAGCTTCATGCGGAATTTATCAACATACATTCACATTGACAGATATTTTTGAATTATATACAGCAGAAAAATCTTCCGCCTCCTGAGCAGAGACTGCATATCAGATAATAGGTACACAGCTTTGAACAACTGCCTGCTCCATTCTCTCCTGGGAAACCATATTTTCCGGCACGGCCTGCATACCAGCTTTCTCCGCTTTCAATCTGTCTTTTAAGCTGCATATAGCTCATATTATTGGGTTCATACTGAAGCGCAGTGTTAATGTGCTCCATCGCCGTAATATTATTTCCTGCTCCAAAATTGGCAACAGCGCTGTAATAATACCACATACCGTCGCGTTTTTTTATTGAATTAAGAAGATTCAGCGCTTCGCTAAAGCTTCCGTTGTTAATATAATTAACAACAGCCTTCATATATCTTGAATCGTCGTCTTCATACTCTGTCTTTCTTCCGCCTCTTGTATAGGTATCATATCCAAATCCGCCGAATCCACCGTAAGTATTTCCGTAACCGTTTCCCGCGCCCCCGTTTTCCCGTTCATCCATTATAGTCTGATAAGCCTGCTGAACCTCTTTAAACTTAGCTTCAGCCGCTTCTTTATTGGGATTATTAATATTAGCGTCAGGGTGGTATTTTCTGCTGAGGCTTCTGTATGCTTTTTTTATCTCTTCATCAGACGCAGTTCTCTTCACCCCGAGAACTGAATATGGGTCACTGTTCATTGCTTCTCCTTTTTATCACATTTTTCGCCAAATCTGCACCAAACTCCGGAATATAATATATTTCTTAAAAGACCTGAATGCATAATTACCGGCAGCTTTTCAAATTCCTTTGAACACTCTGCCATCATCATCGAAAGTATCCTGAAGCACTCATCCATAAATTCCTGTTCTTTATCCGCACTGCCGGATTCTTTTGAAAATACTTCGTCATATCTGCCTTTAAGAACATTGTATGAGCCGCTTTTAATGTCGCTTTCAATATCGTCATACGCATCCATTATATATACAAACTTGCCTATATAGAATCCAATCTTTCTAAGGCTTTTTTCCCATATATCATTATCATACGCATATATTTCAGCCATAATCCTGCCAAAGCATCCGGATACCTTATCTATATCATATGAATTATCCTTTTCATATTCTGAAAGCTTCTTAAGCTCCTCCGTAATCCTGCCGCATTTGCCGGGGTAACGCTTTAATATATCCTTTGTCTTTCTTTTTAATGACGAAGCATATAACAGGCGGAATATCTTTTTATCGTCCTTCCAGTCATCCATACATTTGTAGTATGTCAGATACAGGCTCATATCCGCGCTGTATTCAGAGTATATGTTGCTGACTGTATTATGCTTTTTAAACGGATGCACAAGGCACCGCCTACGTTCACATACATTTTCGGGCTCATATAAACCTGTTAAAAGAAGCGTAATAAATACAGCATCATAGTTTAACGATATCTGCCCTCTGATACCGTATTTTTTCTTAAGGCTTTTACATATTCCACAGTAGCATGCCCTGTAATCGTCATATTCCCTGAACCTAAGCTCAGGCTTATTAAAAATAATATATCCAAACATACCCGCTTCCTAAGTTCTCTTAACAAATTCAGTACCGCACTTCGGACATCTTATAGCTATTTTACCTTTATTTCTGGGAACCCTTATCTTCTGTGAGCAGTTAGGACATGAAAAAATTTTATGAGCTTTATCAGTCCTTGTCCTCTTCATTTTTTTGAGCACATTATTCTTATATCTGAGATATACCTGATTTTCTCTGTATCTTTTCTGTATGTTTCTTGAAAACATCCTGAACCAGCAATATATTATTATTGCCAGCGCAATGTAGTTAAATACCACAGATAGCATATACAGCGCAAATGCGTGCGTACCTAACCTTTGGAACACAAGCGACAAAAGCCATATTACAACCATTGCTCCAAGAAGGAACCTTGAAAACTCATCCGAGCCATATCTGCCCTGCATAAAACGCATAAATCTTTCTTTCAATAGAAAAGCCTCCCTTATAAAAGTTGAATTTCCCCTTCTTCACCATATACGAGATAACCATAATATCCCTGCTGTTCAATCTTGCCAAGAAATTTTCCAAGCTTTTTCGGCCTGTGGTACATAGTAACGTCATATTCATTTCTTAATTCATCCGCCTTGCCGCACGCATCCGTATACTCCTCTTCATTGTAAAACACAGCGATTTTTTTTCTATAATCCTCCGGTATATAATTCTGTTCTGAAAGTATTGAATATATCCTCTCAAATCCAATTGAAAATCCTACTGCCGGCACGCTTTCGCCTGTAAATTTGCCAATCAGATTATCATATCGTCCGCCTCCTGCGATAGCTCCTTTAAATTTCAGGCTCTCAACCTCAAATATCGTACCTGTATAGTATCCCTGTCCTCTTACAAGCGATATATCGAATACTACGTCATATTTTCCTTTCGCAAGCTTCTTAGACTCATTAATAATACGCTCAATATGGCTTACATAACACTCATCCTCATCAGATATGATTGAGCGCACAGTCTCAAGCGTAATATTTCCATCACCAAGAAACCTCTCAAATCCAGCGGTTATACCATTGTCATAACCTTTTTCATTAAGCTCTGATATAACGCCTTCTATACCAATCTTATCAAGCTTATCAAATACAATACATACGCTCTCAATATCTTCTTTTGCAAATCCTATTCCACAGAGTACGGCGCTTAGAAGCCGTCTGTCGTTGACCTTTATACGAAATTCGTTAATATCAATTGCAAGAAGCGCTTTTGCAGTAGTATAAATAAGTTCAATCTCGCATGACGGATTAGCTGAACCTATAATATCTATATCGCACTGTATAAATTCACGCAGTCTTCCTTTCTGCGGTCTTTCTGCACGGTACACTCTGTCTATCTGTATAGTTTTTAACGGAAGTATAAGCTTAGCCCTGTTATTAGCATAGTATCTTGACAATGGAAGCGTAAGGTCATATCTCAGACCCATATCGGATAATTCATCATACTTTTTCCCTTCAATCGCTTTGGTCAGCTTATCTCCTCTTTTAAGAATCTTAAATATCAGATTAAGGTTCTCTCCTCCCTCGCTTTTATCAAGATTCTCAGCATCCTCAATAGCCGGAGTGATAATATGCTCAAAACCGTTGTTAATATATATATTCAAAATAGTGTTCTGCAGATAATCTCTAAGAAGCACTTCTTTTGGAAGATAATCATTAGTTCCTTTAACTGTACCTGTTTTCATAATAAACGTCCTCTCAGTATCAAAATTATTATAAAGTATGCTAGCATATCATTTTTCATTTAGCAAGAAATTTTTTGACGTATTCCGGCTTTTACACAGAAAAATATTATTTTATACAGCTGAGGTGTATATATATTCAATGTATAAAACACTTTTACATAAAATATATATACACCTCAGTATCATAATAATATAATTCTTTCTTTACTTTCAGCTGGCGAAACGTCATTTCTTTTCCATACTTCTGTCAGCGCCCATAAAGAATATGCATATTGCTCCAGGACCTACATGCCCTCCTGTACACCTGTCATAATAACAGTTAATTATCTCTTTTGGAGGACAGACGCTGTTAATACGTGATATAATATATTCCGCATCCTCCGGGCAGTCACAGTGTGCAATTCCCAGAGTGCTTTCTGACGGACTAACAGCAAAATCTATATAATTCTTAACAAGCGCGTCAAGCGCTCTCTTTCTTCCCCTCACAACTGATGCAAGACCAATAGTTCCTTCATCACTTGCAATAAGCACCGGTTTAATATTCAGAACAGCTCCGACAAGCGAAACCGAGGTAGATATACGGCCGCCCTTTCTCAGATATTTCAAATCATCCACAGTAAATATATGGCGCATTTTCAGCCTGTTATCATATATCCACTGCGCCGCTTCATCAATATCTGCGCCTCTGTCCCTAAATTTGGCCGCCTCAATCGCAAGGAACCCTTCACCCAAAGATGCAGACAAAGAATCAATAACAACACATCTGCTGTCAGGGTATAAGTCCGCCAAATCTTCTGACGCAATAAGCGCCGACTGATATGTTCCGCTAAGCTTTGATGAAATTGTAATAAACAGTATATCATAACCGTCCTTCATATATTTTTCAAATACTTCTTCAATATCTGAAGGACTGATAAGACTTGTATGGATTTCCGAACCGGCTCTCATTCTGTCATAATAACGCTTACCTTCTTCTTCATCATTGACGCCCGGTTCATAGCATTTATGAAGCTCGTTATCCACTGTATATGTGTAAGAAATTATATCTATATCGTACTTCTTAACTATGTCTTCTGTAAGATTACTTGCTGAATCAGTGATAACTTTAAACATGCACAACTCTTCCTTTCATCACATAGTTTCCAATACTAGATTATATCACATCATACGTGCTGTCAAGAAGTTATTGCCGCTATATTGCATTATTATTCCATAACTAATATATTAATTATTATCATCATTATTTTTAAAAGCAAAAAAACGCTGCCCAAAATAATTTAAAATAACAAACAGTCCCATTCCGGCAAGCATTGCCACATTATCCTGGACTTTCGTACCCATACCTGACAAAATATATCTTATTAAAGGCTTTGCCGCCCCATATGCAATCAGATAACAGAGAGTAATATTAATGATAAACCTTATTATTACACCTATTCCCTTCTCGCGGCTCTTAAATGTAAAAAACTTATTCAGAAAATAGCTCAGGATACTCCCGCACACATAATTCGATGCAGACGCAATCCAGTAATTTACTCCAAATACATTGTATAGTATAAACATAATTGCAGTTCCAAATACAGTATTGGCAACTCCAACCAAAATAAATTTTAAAAATGTTTTATCAAATAGTTTTTTTAGCATAAAACTCTCCTATATCAAAAAATTAGTCTTTCTATATTCATCATACCATAACCACCTGCTTCAAACAAGAAAGATATTTTCTAATACTTGTATTTCTTTTGGTTTAGCCGCAAAAATAGCGTTGTAACAGCTACCGCCATTATTTCTGCCGCAACACTGGAAATCCAAATGCCATCCACAGCCCAAAAAAGCGGAAATATTAAAACAGCTATAACCTGAAATACCAGGGTTCTCAAAAACGATATTGCCGCTGAGACTAATCCATTGTTTAATGCAGTAAAAAATGAGGACCCAAAAATTGCAAATCCCGAAAAGAAGAATGAAAAAGAAAAAATCGAGAATGCATGAACCGTCAAACGAAACAGTCCCTCGTCATAACCTACAAATAAAACTGAAAGAGGTCTTGCCAAAATATATGAGGACGTAAACATAACTACTGCAAACACCCCAATCAATACAAGACTTTTTCGCAGTAATCCCCTTAGCTCTTTGCTGTTATTTGCACCAAAATGATACCCGATAACCGGAGCAGTTCCAACCGAATATCCAATAAATACTGCCTGAAATATCATACCAACATACATAAGCACTCCATATGCAGCAACCCCATCCTCTCCAGCGAATTTCAGCAGCTGCACATTATAGAGCATACTCACAACAGACATTGAAATATTACTCATCAATTCTGACGACCCATTTATACAGGTCTTCACAAGCGCCTTTTTATCAAACTTCGTTTTACCAAGCCTCAGTATGCTGCGGTGTGAACATGTAAAATAAATAAGCGGCGTTATACCGCCTACACACTGGCTAAGCGCTGTAGCAGCCGCCGCACCCTCAAGTCCCCAGCAAAATCCTGCGACAAACAATGCGTCCAGTATTATATTCGTTAATCCTGCAATGATTGTCACATACAGCCCAAGATTCGGCTTTTCAGCAGTAATAAACAAACATTGAAATTCATATTGCAGAATAAATGCAGGAATTGCCATTAGAATAATACGCCCATATTTAACACTGTCTTCTAAAAGCTGTCCTTCTGCCCCCAATGCAGCCGCCAAAGGCCGAAGAAAGATTATTCCCAGAAACGCCAGAACAATTCCACAGACAATTGACGTATAAACAACAAGCGAAAACAGCTTTTTTGCTTTTTCTATATTACCTTCTCCCATTGTTTTAGCAATGAGCGCGCCCCCTCCTGTTCCGAACATAAACCCGCAGGACCCAAAAAT
This sequence comes from uncultured Lachnospiraceae bacterium, assembly GCA_902493385.1. GTDB lineage: Bacteria > Bacillota > Clostridia > Lachnospirales > Lachnospiraceae > V9D3004. Next base: position 231,103 of record CABUPO010000002.1, on the reverse strand, counting down.
CATCAGAAAGGGCATAATGAAATTAACAGCGGTAAACGGCGTCTTTCCAGCAAAATTTGACACAAAAAAACCATCAACCACACTATATATGGAAGTGAATACCATCATAATGACGGATGGCAGCGTAAAGCGTAAAATTTTTCTATAATTAAAATGATCTGATAATTGAATGTTCATTTTACCTCCTTAACCCAGCAGTCTATAAAATCTTTTACCGCCGGCGCCAGCTTTTTTATTTTCCAATCCGTAGTATTAACTATCAGGTGGTAGGCGCTCCGGTCTCCCCATTTGCTTTCTGCTATAATTTCACGTGTTCTGGCCCTGTTTTTATCAATGCTGCGAATTTTACGTTCTATTTCTTTTCGTGACAGATTCTCATTTTTTTCAGCATTTTCTAAACAACGGCAAACTTTTGCGTTCATATCCGCACAGATAAAAATATTAAACGGATGATATCCGGATAACAGCACATCGGCATTTCTGCCAACAATTACACAGTCCTTTCCCGCTTTAGCAATCTGCTCAATAATCTTCTTTTGCTCTAACAGCAAAGCCGTCTGCATAGAATACATGCCCGACGTAAAAGTATTCCGATAGGATAACGGCATATTTTTCCATCCATGATTATCCAGTATTCTGGCAACATAGCCCTCATCCAAATTCTGATTCGCCGCAATCGCAGTAATGATTTCTTTGTCATAATAATCACACCCCAGTAAGTCGGAAAGACGTTTTCCAAGCTCTCTTCCACCACTTCCAAACTCACGGCTTATCGTAACAATTCTCATATTATGTTACCTCCACTATAAATTTTCACTTTTTTCTTTAATAGAATCCAAAAACTTTTCAGTTAATTCCAGATATTTCTCTACGTCATTCTTATCCCATGATGCAAAGATATCATTTTCAATCTGAATCAGCCGTACAGCAGTATGTTCTGCAAGTTGTTTTCCCTTATCCGTTAAGCATACATTTTTATTCCTTGCGCCAACTGCTTTTAAATAAACAATTCCTTCCTTTTCCATCTTACGGATTGCTGAATTAATAGTTTGCTTACTAACGCCTGAACGCCGGCTTATTTCCTGAAGCAGACAACTGTCGCCATTATCGCATATGGTATAAAGGATTATCATGGCGCTGTCAGATAAACCCATATTTAAGGAAATTTCATGATATACTGCATCAATTTCACCCACCAGGTGGTTGTAACGTTTCATCACATTTGAAATACAATTTTTCATTTAGGCATTCTCCTTTAGTACTAAATCGTACTTACACAATATAGTATGAAATCATACTATTGTCAAGCAGTTTCTTTTCCCTCCCAACAAGTTTACTTTTGCCCCTGAATGGGATATACTATAAGTGACCTCAAGTTTTCTTTATTTTTCAAGAATAGAAAGGGTGACTTTTATGAATTTAGCCAAAATCTCTGCAAACGGTCAGATCACTGTGCCGGTAGAAATCCGGCGGCTGCTCGGCTTAAAGTCCGGGGATAAAATTCTGTTCTTTCAGAAGCAGGACGGGGAAATCGTTGTAAGCAACGCTTCTTCCAAAGCAATCCGTAAAGCACAGACTGCCTTTGTCGGTGCTGCCGAAGCAATGGGCGTTACCAGCGAGGACGATATTCAGGCACTTGTGGACGAAGTACGCTACGGAAAGGAAAAGTAATATGCGGATATTGATTGATACAAATATTCTGTTCTCCGCATTAGTTTTCCCCCGTTCCAAACCGGCACAGGCGCTGCTGTATATCGCGGACAATCACGAAATTGTTTTGTGTGACCGCAACATTATGGAGCTGCGGGATATTTTGAAACGAAAAGCGCCGAAGTTTCTGCCAGACGCGGAAGTGCTACTTGCGGAAATGTCATATGAATTGATTACGGCAGTAGACCATGCGGAAAAACTGATACGCGATGCAAAAGACCAGCCGATCTTAAATGCGGCAATTGTGTCCGATGTAGATATTATTCTGACTGGGGATAAAGACTTTTTCAGTCTGGAAATGGAACATCCAAAATGTATGACGGTTGCACAGTTCTTTGAAAGTGAGGGCGTGGAAGAATAGCCTCCGCATGGCCAGCCTCGACTTCCTCCAGCATAGCGTTGTCCTCCTTGCGTGAAAAATGCTCTAAGTGTCGCTTCATTAACCATGAGAAAAAATCGTGATTAAGAAGTCACTTAGAGCATATATAACACCTGTTGGAGCACGGTATTTTATGTGTAAATCGTAATTTCCTTTACTGCTTCTTACTTTTGTGTATCAACCGGAGGTACCATTTCCGCATATTTTTTCAGCATTTCCGGTGTACTGACGTAGTATCTCTTATCCTGATTCAGTGCTGTAATTTCTGCCATTTCTTCATCTGTCAGCGAAAAATCAAACAAATCAAAGTTATCACGGATATGAGCCGGATTCTTAGAGCCTGGAATCACCACATTACCTGCCTGAATGTGCCAGCGTAGAATAACCTGTGCATTACTCTTGCCATATTTTTCAGCCAGCCTGACAAAGACTGGTTCTTCTAGCAATGTCTTATCACCGTGACCCAGCGGATACCATGCCTGAATAACAATTCCTTCTTTCTGTAAAAATTTCTTCAATTCTGCTTCCTGCGAATACGGGTGTACCTCCGTCTGTAAAATAGCAGGTTTCACCTCACATACGGCAAGAATCTCCTTAATCTGCTCTATAGTAAAGTTAGACAAACCAATAGCCTTTACCTTACCGGCCTTATAAGCCTTTTCCATCAACTGATAACCGGCAATATAGCTGCCTGCGGGCTGGTGAATCAGAAGCAGGTCAATATAGTCTGTATCCAGACGCTCCAGTGTTTTTTCCACCGCATCCGCATCATTATAAAAAGACGGCCACAGTTTTGTTTCCAAAAAAATCTCGTTCCTTGCAATGCCGGATTTTTTCATCGCACGGCCTACCGCCTTTTCATTCACATAAGCGTTAGCCGTATCAATCAGCCGATAGCCGCACTCCAGCGCGCTTATACAGGCATTCTCCGCCTCGTCCGGAGTAAGCAGAAAAGTTCCGATACCTGACACAGGCATCTTAACGCCATTATTCAAAGTAATATATTCCATTCGTTTATCCTCCTATTATTTAATGACCGTCAAAGGCCAAATATTTCATTGTGTTCAGTTTCTCATCAATTGGCAGCAATTTTATCGCAGCTCACCTAAGCTTTCTAACCACTCTCTGACGTCCTCCTTAGAAGCGCCTGAGCTGAAACGCTGGCCTTCCTGCCAGTCTCCGGATCCAGCCATTTCCTCCAGCAGTTTACCGCTTTCTCCCATTCCAGAGCTTGCGGAGGTGCTGAACGGAATGACAGTTTTGTCAGTAAAATCATTGGTTTTGATAAATTCATTGACCGGCCATGCAGCTATTCCCCACCATATGGGATAACCTATAAACACCGTATCATAGCTGCTCCAATTATCGACTGTTGCAGAAACAAGCTTAACAACTCTTTCAGCTTCGTTTTCATGCTCTTTTGTTACACGGCTGTCATCGTTTGTCCAGTCCAAATCATCATCACTGTACGGTTCCACAGGTTCCAGTTCAAACAAGTCTGCGTCCATCGTATCTGCAATAATATTTGCCACATTCTCCGTATTTCCTGAAGCGGAATAATAAACAACCAGCACATTATCGCCCGAGTTCTGAGCCGTATCATCCTGCCCATAAGCTATAGGCTCCGTCTTTCCTGTCTGTTGATTGCTTCCACAGGCGGCAAGACTGAATATAAGCGCAAGACTTAAAAATAAAGTAGTCAGTTTTTTCATTATGATATGCTCCTTTCGTAATTAATAACATTCCTTGAAGATTGTAAAGATTTCTTCGTGAGTCATTTTTTTATAGCTGCCGGATACGATATTGCATGAATCCGCAATCGCCTTCAAGTCAATATTCTCATCTACACCTAAATCCCGTAAGGATACCGGCAGGCCGATTTCAACAATGAAATCTTCAAGCGCTTCAATACCAGCAAGCGCGATTTTCTCATCTGTCTTTCCATCGGCGGACACTCCCCATATATTAAGAGCAAATTGTTTGAATTTCGCCAGCCCATCCTTGTAGATATGGCGGTAATACACCGGATGCAATACGGCAAGGCCCGCGCCGTGACTGCAATCCGTATAGGCCCCAAGCTGATGCTCCATCTGGTGACATTCAAAGTCTGTACGTTTGCCAAGCTTGATAATGCGGTTTTCCGCCATAACAGCTTCCCACATCAGATTGCTTCTGGCTGTATAGTCCTCTGGATTCTGAATTGCAGCCCGCAAATCTCGAATCACGCCACGCATCAGCGCTTCGGAAATGTCATCGGACACATTAGCCTCATCTGGCTCACTGAAATAAATCTCCATAATATGCGAGAGAATATCGAAGCTACCGGATACCATTTGAAACTTCGGAACACTGTAGGTATAGACAGGGTCTAAAAGCGCAAACTTCGGATTGCAGACGGGATAGTCTCGTCCGGCCTTTATCTTCAGTTCCTCATTTGTAATAACCGCGCCGCCGTTACACTCACTGCCGGTACCTGCCACCGTTACAATAACGCCAAGAGGAAGAGGCTCAAAATCAAAGATGCCCGGTCTTGCCCAAAAATCACTCCAAACATCGCCCTTGTATCTTGCGGCAATAGAAATAGCTTTACAGCAATCCATCACACTGCCGCCGCCAACGCCCAAAAGCAGGTCTGCGTTGTTTTCTTTTGCCAGCTTTGCACCCTCAAGCACCTTTGCGTATGTCGGATTCGACATAATCCCTGAAAACTCAATTACTGTCTTTCCTGCTGCTCTAAGAACAGACGTCACTTCTTCATAAACTCCATTTTTCTTGACAGAGCCGCCGCCATAGCAAAGCATTACGGTATCGCCATACTGCCTGGTCAGACACGCCAGATACTCCTTTACGCAGCCTTTGCCAAAATAAACCTTTGTTGCATTTTCAAAAATAAAGTTGTTCATTGTGAAACCTCCTGTATTACTTCATTAGACTGTTCGCCAATTCTTTCCTCTTGTTATGGTTATAGTATAAAAAAAACAATCCCTCATAAGAAGTCTCACTTCGTTCATCAGATATTACCCAAAGGTTATAAGTATTCCAATGTTCTGATTGTGTCAGCGGCAAAATCAAATCATTTCTGTATTCTTCTCTCTGTTTTACAGACTGTCTTTCAGAATTTTAAGCACTTCATCACGATTCAGCACTTTATAACCGCCCTTCATAATGATTGTTCCGTCTGCAATACCGTCAAGCATATCCTCCGTTGCGCCCAAATCTCTCAGATGCATTGCCACTCCAAGCTCTTTCATCCAGCCCTCCATTGCTGCCAGGCCTTCCTCTGCTATCTGTTCCTCTGTCTTTCCTTCCCCGTTTACTCCCCACACTTCCTTTGCAAACCGCACAAATTTCGGCAGTCCATATGGCATGATATAACGGTAATACGGAAGTGACACAGCTGAAAGCGTCATGCCATGTGTGGCGTCAGTATATGCGCCTGCAGACTGTCCTAACATATGTACCATCCAGTCGGTGTCCTTTCCTCTTGACACCAGCGTATTCAATGCCCATGTAGCTGTCCACATAATATTGGAACGCGCCTCGTAATCCTCCGGATTCTGAATGGCAATCCGGGAACTGTGAATAACGGATTTCATCAATGCCTCGCTTATATAATCACTGGTATTGTCGTCCTCTCCCGAAAAATACTGTTCACAGATATGGTTAAAAATGTCATAAATACCAGCCACCATCTGACGCTTTGGAAGAGAAAAGGTAAATTTTGGATTCAGAATAGAAAACTTCGGCATCACATTCTCGCCAAACACATGTCCAATTTTCAGTTTGCTTTCATGGTTCGTTATGACGGCCCCACCATTCATTTCCGAACCGGTTCCCACCATCGTCAGCACGCAGCCTACAGGAACAATCTCACAATCCGGCTCCTCAAAACGGATATAATATTTTTCCCATGGCTCTTCTTCACAATGGACGGAAACTGAAACCGCCTTTGCATAATCGCAGCAGGAACCGCCTCCTACCGCCAGTAACAAATCCACCTTATTCTCTCTTGCAATCCTGACTCCTTCATGCAGTTTTTCCACTGTTGGATTTGGCATAACACCGCCATCCTCAAAAACTGTTTTCCCATTTGCTTTCAAAATCTCCACAACCTGCTCATAAATGCCATTCTTCTTAATCGAGCCGCCGCCATAAATAAGCTGTACATTCTTTCCGTACTTTGGCAGCTCCTCATTCAGATACTGCAGGGAATCCTCTCCAAAATACAGTTTTGTCGGGTTGCTGAAAATAAAATTTCCTAACATGACTCATTTCCTCCTTGTATTATCATTCAATATATTTCTTTTGCCATCCGAAACGCCGCCCATGCCTTAGGCCAGCCTGCATAAAATGCAGCATGGGTAAGAATTTCTGCCATTTCTTCTTTCGTTACTCCATGATTTTTGGCATTTAAGATATGAAACTTCAGTGAATTATCTAAAATACCGCCTGCCATAAGAGCAGTTACTGTTACAATACTTCTGTCTCTTGCAGACAGTTTATCTTCTCTTGACCATATTTCCCCAAATAGAACATCATCATTTAACTGTGCAAACTTAGGTGCAAATTCTCCCAGTTCATCTCTTCCTGCCGTTACCTTTGCCATAATTAAATCTCTCCTTCCAGTTTTTTATACGCCTTATCATTGACAGGCTCACACCACTCCGTCTTTGTTTCCTCACCCGGAACTTCCACTGCAATATGTGCAAACCAGCAGTCTGCTTTCGCGCCATGCCAGTGCTTCACATTTGCAGGAATCGTAATCACCGTTCCCGGAGTAAGACTGACAGCTTTCTTTCCCTCTTCCTGATACCAGCCTTCCCCGGCTGTACAAATCAGAAGCTGGCCGCCGCCACTCTTTGCATGGTGAATATGCCAGTTATTACGGCATCCGGGTTCAAATGTTACATTGGCTAAAAAGACCGGACATTCCTTTGGCTCCGTAAGCGGTTTCAAAAAGGAATCGCCAATAAAATACTGTGCAAAATTTATGTTTGGTTCACCCTGTCCAAATACATTTGCTTTATCAAATTCTTTCTTATCCATAATAAAAGCCCTCCTAAACCCAATTCTCAATTTCTTTTCTCGAACGATTCACACGTCCGCCATGAATTGCAAGACCTTTTTTTATCCTGGCAGCCGGACATAATCTTTTAATATCACGTTCACTGCAACCCATTTTACTGCCCTCATGAGTGCAGAACGGATATATTGTTTTTCCGCTAAAATCATAATGCTCTAAAAAAGTGAATACCGCCATCGGCATTGTACTCCAGTAATTAGGAAATCCAAGGTAAATTTCATCATATTCGTCAATACTAACCGGATAATTTTTAATTTCCGGACGTGCATCACGCTTTTGGTCTGCCTGAGCCTGGGCAATGCACTCATTGTAGTATTTTGAATAAGGCTGAACCTGCTCAATTTTAAATACGTCTGCGCCTGTCAACTCCTGAATAATGTTTGCCACAATCTGGGTATTCCCAACTTCCAATTTTTTTATTATTCCATTTACATAATTTTCGTCTGCTCTCGAATAGAAAGCAATCAGTTTCTTTGACATTCAGATACCTCCGTTCATCTTTTTGTATTGATAATAGCATCTCTTAGTTTGACAGGGAATCTCCAATATGTTACCATTGTATCAACTTTTAGTTCATGCTTTTAAGGAGATTCCTATGTATAATCCGATTCTTAATACATTTATCACCGTTGCAGACTGCGGAAGCTTTTCAAAAGCTGCAGAACATCTATATATTTCTTCAACAGCAATTATGAAACAGATGAATTCTCTCGAAAGCCATTTAGATTTAAAGCTTATTGAGCGTACCCCCACCGGAATTCACCTGACCCCCGCAGGCGAGGTAATATATAAGGACGCAAAATTTATGATAGATTATTCTAAAAAATCCATTGCAAGTGCAAATGCGGCAGCTTCTGCCTATGACACTACATTTTGTGTGGGAACATCACTTCTTAATCCCGCAAAGCCTTTTATGGATTTATGGTATCATGTGAATAAAGATTTTATGGAATACAAACTACACCTTGTTCCTTTTGAAGATAACCACGAAGGGATTCTGTCGGAAATTGAACAGCTGGGAGAAAAATTTGATTTTCTTATTGGCATATGCGATTCAAGAGAATGGCTTTCACGTTGTGCGTTTCTGCCGCTTGGAAAATACAAAAAAATGATTGCAGTCTCTCGAGAGCATTCTCTTGCACAGAAATCTATAATAGATATAACTGATTTATACGGACAGACTTTAATGATGGTTCAGCGGGGAGATTCCGGAACAAATGATTTTATAAGAAACGATTTGGAAAAGAATCATCCAGCCATTCACATTGAGGATACGCCACGCTTTTACGATATGACAGTTTTCAACCGGTGTGCTGAAACAGGCAACGTTCTTCTGACCACAGAATGCTGGCAGGATGTTCATCCTGGTTTGGTGTCCATACCAGTCAATTGGGATTACAGTATTCCTTACGGTTTGCTTTACAGCTCAAACGCACCTGATGATGTAATAAGGTTTGTTGACGCTGTGGCAAAATCAACCTCCATATAATATAATCACCATATTAATTACTTACAATATATCTGATTATATATTACAGGTACTTCATACCTGTTCTCTACCTGCCAAAAAAGCATTCTTCATCTGCTATAAAAACATCTGTAATGGAGCGATGATAATTTAGTGCGTTTTGCCATTCATCCAAAAAGATTGGCGGTACATTTCTAATCGCATACTCACAATAAGCGACTTCTCGTTCCAATACATCTAACCCTTTCGGAGCGCAGTAAATTGTCTGCTGCTCTTTAATCAGATCTGCACCAAAGGTATTTATCCGGGGCGATTTAAAATAAAACAAGTTCTTTGCCATATAGGCAATATAATTCTCATCCGGTATATTACATTTTATGAAGCTTTGATTTCCAAGCCTGTTTCTCGCTTCAAGCGGAGACAGTATATTATCATTCTCATCCAAAAAAAATCTACCGTTGCCCGCGTCAATCAGAATCCATTTATCCATTTCGTCTATGAAAACCATTGAAACTACATGAGATTCAAAATCATATGGTGTAAATGGCAGACAATGCAATATTCTTGATTTAATGCCAAGCGCAAGACAGCATTCTGTAAAGACAATTGCCTGTAATCTGCAATACACACCAGATTCGCTTCCTTTTTTGTAGCAATAATCAAGGATACATAAAGAATTTTTCTCCAAAAACTCTACATCCTTTGTTCCGTTATTATGCTGTACGTTTTCAGAGCACCATTTCATAAGGTTCATTACTTTATCAATAGTATCTCCTTTACCAGCAACTTCGTCTATGTGATATTGGTCAATCAGCTGTCTGTATTCTTTGCATGAATAATCATATGTAAAATCTATACTCTTTCCGTCAAACTGCGAAAATACTTTTAATGCTCCTGTCAATAAATCAAATTCAGCCATCTAACTACCCCCCTCTAAGCTCCTGTTGCGCCTGCTTCTCCTGCTAATCTTATATGACTCTGCCGTCATACGCACTTAATATAATAATTTTATCAGATTGTTTTTCTTTATTCAACATATTTGCAAATTATTTGGTCTTATTAACGAATCAATTTATTAAAAACAGATATACTAAATTTTAAAATAACAAATAGTTCTTAAATCAGCTGAACGAGAGGTTAATATGCAGAATCATTTAAAAAACCAGACAAGCCCATATCTGCTCCAGCATGCGTCCAATCCTGTGGAATGGTATCCCTGGTGTGACGAAGCCTTTAACAGAGCCAGAAAAGAAAACAAACCAATATTCTTAAGCATCGGTTACAGCACGTGCCATTGGTGCCATGTTATGGCGCACGAAAGCTTTGAAGATACTCATATTGCGGAGATTTTAAACCAGTATTATATTTCTGTAAAGGTAGATAAGGAAGAACGTCCTGATATAGACAGCATATATATGTCTGTATGCCAGGCATTTACGGGAAACGGCGGATGGCCTGCAACAATTTTTTTAACTCCTGAGCAGAAACCGTTTTTTGCGGGAACATACTTTCCTAAAACTACAATATACGGCCAGCCGGGCTTAAAGGAGCTTCTTTTAATCATTAATGAAAAATGGAAATATGACAAAGACGAATTAATAAAATCTGCGGATAAAATTGTATCTGTCCTTAAAAAAGAACCTATAACAAAAAGCAGCATTAATCCTGAACTTATTAATAAAGCGTTCGGCATATATCTTGATACATTTGACAGCAAATACGGAGGCTTTGGTAATGCGCCAAAATTTCCAGCTCCACACAACTTATTATTTTTAATGAAATATTATGAAAAAAATAATGATAAAAGAGCATTGGACATGGCGGAAAAAACATTAATTCAGATGTATCTTGGCGGCATGTTCGACCACATAGGCGGCGGATTCTGCAGATATTCTACAGACCGGTATTATCTAATACCGCATTTTGAAAAAATGCTGTATGATAACGCTTTATTAATTATTGCTTACTGTAAAGCATACCAGATAACTAAAAAGACGATTTACCGTGATATTGCACAAAAAACTGCTTCATATGTTCTGAATGAGATGACATCTACAGCAGAAGGCGGCTTTTACAGCGCACAGGATGCGGACAGCGAAGGTACAGAGGGTAAATATTATCTGTTTAGTCCTTCTGAAATAATAAATATTATCGGTGAAGAAAAAGGGAAGAAATTTAACGACTGCTTTGATATAAGCCAGTCCGGAAATTTTGAAGGTAAAAGTGTTCCTAATCTTATTAAAAGCGGTTCTGTGGATACAAGTATACATGATTGCATCGCTACAGTATACGAATATAGAAAAAAACGATATTCCTTACATCTGGATGATAAAATACTGACGTCATGGAATGCTCTTATGATTGCGGCAATGTGCAGATTATACCGTATTACAGGCAGCAAATTATATCTTGATACGGCAAAAAAAGCTCAGACCTTTATCACAAATAACCTGTGTGAAAATGATACTCTATATATCAGCTATAGAAACGGGCATAAAAGCAAAAAGGGATTTTTTGATGATTATGCATATGAAATATATGCTTTGCTTTCTCTATATGAATCCACCCTGGATGGCGAATACATGAACAAGGCCATACGTTTCTGTAAAAAAGCTGTATCAGATTTTTATGATAAAAACAACGGCGGATTTTTTCTGTACGGAAATGAAAATGAGCAGCTGATTTTACGCCCAAAAGCATCCTATGACGGCGCAATATTCAGCGGAAATTCTGCTATGGCATATAATTTAGTGAAGTTATACCATATAACGGGCGAAAAAGAGTTCAAAGACCTTTGTGAAAACCAGTTAAAATTTATGACCGCAAAGGCTACGCACTATCCGCCGGGTTACTCTATGTATCTTGCGGCGCTGTCAGACTATATAACGCCGCCCGAAAAGATTACTATAGCTGTCAAGAATCCAAATGAGCTTTCTGACATTATATGTAAGATTCCATTGGATGTAATAATATGCTCTGCAGAACTAAGCGGCATGGAATATCCGCTTAAGGATAATAAAACAACATTTTATATATGCAGAGGAACAGCATGCATGCCTCCTGTGAATGAGCTTTCCTTCTAGCACATCAGGTATATAAAAATCCACACCGGGCTGTTCCGGTGTGGATATAACCATGAATTATTTCTTAATAATCTTTCTTACAACAATGCATATCAATACAGTAATTACCATATCAGGAAGCGTGTTTCCCACCGGAATATCAACATGCATAAGGCATCTGTACAGGACAAACCCAATCACCCATATAACAATATTAATTATATCGACGCTGTCTTTGCTCCAATCTCTTTTAAGGAAAAAGAAATCTGCTATCTGAATCGCTATCATCGGCGCAAATACAGAACCTATCAGATAAAGGAAATCTGTTATATTATCCATCGGAAAGGCGATTGCTCCGATTGTTCCGATAACTGTTACTATAATAGCCATATATTTCCCTTTAAGCTTTGATGAAAGCGTCTCGCTTGAAACTCCGGCTGAATATGCGTCAAGAAATGTTGTAGTAACAGTTGAAAATACAATGATTAAAAGCCCTGCAATACCAAGCCCTGCTTTAACCATAATAAGCGCAATATCGTATTCACCAGTATATATTGCCGCGCCCATACCAATTATGTACATAAAACAGCTTACAATTCCATATACTACAGCGCTTACTGCCGTCGCCTTAACAGGCTCCTTAGCTTCTCTTGTATAATCGCTTATTAGCGGAAGCCATGAAAGAGGCATTGCAACCGAAAGCTCAACTGCCGCTCCGAAACTCATACTCTCTTCGCCGACTATTCCAACAGGATTTCCTGAAAAGAAAATCACTTTACATAAAATAAGCGTAAGTACAAATAACGCCGCCATTGCCACCGTATTTATCCTGCCAAGGTTGGTAATTCCAATAAGTATCCATAGTATTATCAACGCCCCGATAACAAGACACCATACAATGTGGCTTACATCAAATATACCCGACGCTGCAAGCGCCCCGTCATATATCATAATAGACGTCCATCCTACAAGCTGCAGCACATTTAGAAACGCAAATAAAAGACTTCCCTTCTGCCCGAAGCTCATTTTTACTGTTTCCATAGCGCTTTTTCTGACTTTTCCACCTATTAGCCCTGCTAAAAACAACAAAATGCATCCGATAAGATGCCCGATAAATATAGCTGCCAATCCTTTTTTTAATCCAAGCGGCGCAAAATATGTGCCTGTAAGTATCTCAGCCAAAGACACTCCTGCTCCAAACCATATAAGTCCGTTTTCAAATATTGAAGTGCGTTTTTCATTTTCCATTATTGCCGTACCTCCTCAGCTGTTTTTATATATTCGCCTGTAATTGCAAACCCATGATTCATAGGTCCGCTTCCCCTGCCAAGATTCAGCATATCAGCGAGCGCTCCTGATATATAGGCTTTTGCTCTCTCTACTGATGTGTCAAGTTCAAACCCTTTGGCAAGATTAGATGCAATGGCGCTGGAAAGTGTACAGCCGGTTCCATGTGTATTAGGATTGTCAATACGTTTACCATAAAACCACTTAAAATCTCCGTTACGGTACAGAAGGTCGTTAGCATCATTTAACTGATGACCACCTTTACATAATACTGCACAGTGATATGTTTCGCTTATAGCTTTTGCTGCCGCTATCATATCTTCTTCATTTTTCACCGACATACCGGAAAGTACTTCTGTTTCCGGTATATTTGGGGTCAAAATACATGCCATAGGAAGCAGCTCTTCCTTAAGTGTAGCTACGGCTTCGTCACTTATAAGCTTAGCTCCGCTTGTAGCAACCATAACCGGGTCAACTACAATATTTTTTGCGTCATACATTTTTAATGTCTTTGAAATGACTTTTATAAGCTCCTTTGACGAAACCATTCCTATCTTTACTGCATCAGGAAAAATATCAGTAAAGATATTATCAAGCTGTTCTTTCAAAAAATCAGGAGACGCCTCCATAATACCTGTTACGCCGGTTGTATTTTGTGCTGTCAGCGCTGTAACAGCGCTCATGGCATAGACCCCGTTAGATATCATAGTTTTAATATCTGCCTGAATACCGGCGCCTCCGCAGGAATCGCTTCCTGCGATTGTTAATGCTGTGTTCATCCTTCTACCTCTTTTCTCTGCATTAATTTTATATTGCGGTCTGAAGTGGTGCCCCCAGCTGACCGCATGTAACTCCCATATATTATGCGCTCTTAACGCTCATATATCAGGAATTAACCATCTTTTCCGTAAGTTCCTTAAGCTCTTTAGCCGCCGCTTCTATATCAGGCTGTGCAAATATTGCACTGATTACCGCGATTCCAACAATTCCGGAACCTGTAAGCTTAGTAACGTTATGCTTTCCTATACCTCCAATAGCAATAACAGGAATATTAACAGCTTCACATATCGCCTTTAGCGTTTCATGACTGACATCATCCGCATCATCTTTGGAATTTGTGGAAAATACTGCTCCCACTCCAAGATAATCAGCTCCATGCTTTTCTGCAATAACAGCCTGTTCTACTGTCTGTGCAGACACGCCGATAATTTTGTTTTCTCCCAGTTTTTTTCTCACACTGCCGGCCTCCATATCACTCTGTCCGACATGAACTCCATCTGCTCCGATTTTTACTGCTATATCAACATTATCATTAATTACAAACGGCACTTTATACTTACTACAAAGCTCCTTAAGCTCTTTTGCTTCTTTTAGAAATGTATCTGAATCCAGATTTTTTTCCCTTAGCTGAATAAATGATGCTCCTCCATTTATTGCTTTTTCTACCTGGCTGCAGAGGGTTTCTCCATTAAGCCAGCTTCTGTCAGTTACCGCATACAGCAAAAGGTCCTTTTTATCTAATCTCATATTTTGCTCCCTTTTCGAGTATGTCTCCATTCATATTACATACTGCGTCAATTATACGATTTCTGTAAGTTGAATTTCCGTCGTTTTCCTTCATATATGACCATCCTATCTCGCCTGCAAGCCCCATTGCACATACTGCTGCAGCTGCAGCCTCTGTCTTGTTATCAGGATTGGCAGTTAAAAATGCTGTCATCATACCTGAAAGCTGACATCCTGTTCCGGTAATCTTACCCATTTCAGCACGTCCGTTACGGATTACATAGCATATATCTCCATCACTTACAAGGTCAATAGCTCCGGTAACTGCAATAATACAGCCTGATTTTTTTGCAAAATCCTTTACAAATTCTACGGCTGAATCAAGAGTATCGTCAGTTACCGCATCAGCCACATCAGCATCTACACCCTTAGTTGTTCCGCTTCCTATTGCAAGTGTCTTAATTTCCGATATGTTACCTCTTATAACATCAAATGAAAGCTCGTCCATAAGCTTAACCGCCGTACTGGTACGCAGTGTGCTCGCGCCCGCTCCTACAGGATCTAAAAGCAGTATATGCCCAAGCTTTTGAGCCTTTTTTCCGGCAAGGAACATTCCTTCAATACTTCGCTTATTAAGCGTTCCTATATTGATATTAAGTCCGCCGCATATGCTTGTGATATCTTCTACATCCTCAGGTTCATCAGACATAATCGGACTTCCTCCACAAGCCAGAAGAATATTGGCAACATCGTTCACCGTAACATAATTTGTAATATTATGTACTAAAGGTACATTTTTTCTTACATTGTCTAAACAATTTCCTAACATAAGCTTTACCTCCAAAATAAAAATTAACGCGGACACACCAAAATCGGTATATCCGCGTAACTAGCGCATTCTGTGATATCCCTACGTTGGCATTATCCAAGTCAGGTCATGGGTAAAGGAATACATCCTACTCTCAGCCCGCTTCATTCGCAAGCTCCCCTTTTGTCTTTCATATTATATACTGCTTTTTTTGATTTGGCAACTCATTTTCATAACTTTTTGCCTATAATCTGAGCAAGATTATCTATAATACAGTCTGCCTGTGACTGGTTCTGCCCCTGTGACGTCGGATTATTATAGCCAAAACAATATATTCCGGCCGCCTTTGCCGCAGCAATTCCTGCGGCAGAATCTTCCACCGCACATGCATCGGACGCGTCAATTCCTGCCAGAGAAAGAACCTTATTATAGACATCAGGAGCAGGTTTTTTATTATCTGTCTCCTCTCCTGATACAGTATAGGAAAAGTAATCTGCTATACCGAGCGCATCAAGTATGCCATTAACAAGATGACGGTTGGACGAGGATGCAAGACCAATAATTATATCATTGCCTTTGCACCATGAAAGCAATTCTATAAGACCGTCATTGCACGGAACATTATATTCTCTTGCAAGCTTTTCTACAAGCTCAAACTGTTTGGCTTCAAGCTTATCAGGCGAAAGCCCTTTCGTGCCTGTTATGTCGAATATTATAGAGTAGAACTCAGAAGAGGATTTTCCTACCGGATTAGGCAAATCTTCCTCTGATACTTCTATTCCATATTCCTCGCATACTAATTCTCTTGCGCGCTGATGGAGCGGTTCACTGTTAAGAATCACTCCGTCCATGTCAAATATAAGCATTTTCATAAACAAAATATCCTTTTATTAATGATGGAACAGTCTTATGCCGTTAAACGCCATTGCAACGCCATACTTATTGCAGCACTCAATAACTTCTTCGTCTCTTATTGAACCTCCTGGCTGCGCAACATATTTTACACCGCTTTTAACCGCTCTTTCAATATTATCTGCAAACGGGAAGAAAGCATCTGAACCCAGCGCAGTACCTTCCATCCCATCTAGCCACGCCCTCTTTTCTTCTGCTGTAAATATCTCAGGCTTAACCTTAAATATCTGCTGCCATGCGCCGTCGGCAAGCACGTCCATATACTGCTCTCCTATATAATTATCAATCGCATTGTCACGGTTAGCACGCTTAAGTCCGTCTACAAACTCAAGGTCAAGCACCTTCGGACACTGTCTTAAGAACCAGTTGTCTGCCTTAGTACCGGCAAGCCTTGTACAATGGATACGCGACTGCTGTCCGGCTCCGATTCCTATAGCCTGTCCGTCCTTTGCAAAGCATACGGAATTAGACTGTGTATATTTCAGCGTAATAAGCGCTATCATAAGGTCTGTCTTTGCAGAATCAGGAATGTCCTTTATATCCGTAACAATGTTAGAAACCATATCCTTATTAATCTCTGCGTCATTGCGTCCCTGTTCAAATGTTATTCCAAATACGTCTTTATGCTCTAACGGCTCCGGCTCATAATCAGGGTCTATCTCGATAATTGCATAAGCGCCCTTCTTCTTTCCCTTAAGCATCTCAAGCGCTTCAGGTTCATATCCTGGCGCAATGATACCGTCTGAAAACTCTCTCTTAATTACTGCTGCTGTAGATACATCACACACATCAGACAACGCAATAAAGTCACCATATGAAGACATTCTGTCTGCTCCTCTTGCTCTTGCATAAGCGCATGCAAGCGGTGAAAGTTCAGAAAGATCGTCTACCCAGTAAATTTTTGCAAGCGTATCGCTTAAAGGAAGCCCTACCGCAGCGCCCGCAGGTGAAACATGCTTAAATGACGTCGCAGCTACAAGTCCTGTCGCTTTCTTAAGGTCTCTTACGAGCTGCCATCCGTTGAATGCATCAAGGAAATTAATATATCCCGGTTTTCCGTTAAGAACCTTTATTGGAAGGTCAGCTCCGTTTTTACAGAATATTTTTGCAGGCTTCTGATTAGGGTTACAACCGTATTTTAACTCAAATTCTTTCATAATATGCCTCCTGTTAGTATATAATTAATTATTTTTATTAATAATACGTGTTTCATATTCGCCGGTTGCTATATCTATATATCTTACAAATAATGATACCTTATTTTCCTCGTTAAGATTATTCCACAGCATTTCCGCAAAATCATCAATGTCTCCGTCTATGCCGACTAACTTAGGCTCGCCCTCAAAGCTTGGCAGAGGATTGCCGTCGCACATATATGTATGAATAAAATGACCCTCGCCACATACCGGATTATCATATGAAAATGTATATCTGTTACAGCATGAAGGGTCTCCGTTATTGCTTTTAAGTATGGACATCTGATACGAATAACTGCCGCCGTTTACATTAAGAAGCCCTGAAATTCTTGGTGTAAAATTAGGTTCGTCAGGCTCAAATTCACGTGTCTGAAGCGCCTGTTCAAATGTCTTTCCCTCTTTCATAAGGTCATATACCGTATCAGTCTGATCGCCATTGGTGACAATCGTATTATCTCCGAGCACACGCACGGGCGCATAGATAATAAGGCTCGGATCAACAAGCTTTGAAGCATCATAAGCCTCTGTTCTTATTCCTTCATCTTCTTTTACAAATATTCTGTTACGGCTGTTAACACTTCTCCCCATAATAAAATATGCAGTTACAGCCTTAGAACCATCCTTAGTCCTTCCAATAACAATACCTCTTCCCGGATATGAATTGGCGCTAAGCTCATTTTCGAGTGACAGCTTCTTCATAAATACTCTCCTTTCATTAAAGCCAAAGTACAAAATACCGCCTGAGCAAACATAAAATTGTCTGCCCAGGCGGTCGGCTTCTCTAATCATATGTACTCCCTGTGGGTTATCCCACTTATCCGCCAGTCGTACATATCTGTTCATAGAATACCCTGTAATGTATAAAATGTCAACCACTAAAGATTATTAACTTCGCCTATAAATAAAACCATGCCTGATACCGTATCCCTTATCATTAATATAAACGGTCTGTCTACTATAAAATCTATATCATATACAGGCTCAGGAATTACAGCAGATACCGCACTCATTACAATAGCCGTAACTGCAGCTGCCTTTGTACCGTCTTCATCAACCTTAAGCGCAGTTTTGTGGATTATATCGCTTATAAATATATTTTCACCGCCGCTTCCTGTTCCTATCTTTGAAAAATCAGCATTTATCATATTAAACGCATCAGTGATTCCCATATCATTAAGAACTGTCTTAAGCTTACTGTCAACGCTGTATTCAAGCTCAAATTTCGGAAACTTCAATGTCTTTATATTAGAAAAAATCCCATCTTTTGTAAATTCTAAAATAGTATTTTCTCTCTGTTCCTTAGTCAGGCTGTTCCACACATCTGCAGTATTGGCGTAGTCATCAGCCGACAACAATATATCCATAGCGTATTTTCCTGAACCGTAAGTCATTTCAAGCCCTTTCATATGTTCATTTTTAAAATACTTTTTTCTTACACGGCTCATATTCATCATCTTGATTGTTGTATTACCTTTGCTTCCCTTAAAGGTCTCGTCCTGAGTGCTGTTCTTATCGAACCTGCCAGTCCACTGCGCGTCGAAATATATTGCGTTCATAAGCATTGCAACCGTTTCTTCATTGAATGAATCAACAATTTGGGGTATCATTTTGTCAGTATTTTCTGACGCCCATGCATTGGCTTTATCTGCGGTGTCTCTGTTAAATGGTACGTTCTTAAACACTTCAGCATTATAATTATTCTTAAGCGGGCTGACAAAAACCTCGTCAGGAGACGGCTTAAGCTTTTGTCCAAGCCATACCGAATTAGCAATATGAAGCTGTACGTCTTTATCAAGACTTCCGCGCACATATCTGCTCATAGCGCTGTTCCATTCATTCATATCCGATATACCAAGCGCCGAAGCAAGCTGGTTATATGTCTCGCCTCCCGCGCCGCAGGCAAGCATTGATAACGCCATATGTATGCTTAATGGTGAAATGAATGTATTGTCGTTATTATTCTTCAAGCGTGTAAATGTATCGCATCCAAATGAATTTACAGACGATGCATAAGGAGAAAGACTTACTGCTGCCTTCGTTACCTCTTCAGGCGTTTCTGTATGCTTGGCAGGCTTTTTGTCAGATTCACCTTTGCCTCTTACCGTAACCTTGATTACTGCTTTTTTACTTTTACATTTAACTATTACTTTTGTACTGCCCTTTTTCTTTCCTTTAACAATAATATACCTGCCTTTTTGCGAAGCCTTGGCAATCTTCTTATTATTAACAGATAATTTTATTTTTCCTTTTCCAGAATATTTTACTTTAACGCTTTTGCCGCGTTCTACAGATACTTTTTTCTTTGCTACATTAAATTTTTTTGCTGCATATGTATTAACGCCTGCTTCCGCACATGTTATAAGCATTGTAGCTGTAAGCATTATTGCTGTTCCTTTAATGATTTTTTTCATATACTCTTTCCTCCTGTCTCGATGAATAATAAACAGCCTCATCCAAAATTTCCTCCAAAGCTTCGGTACTCTGCAATGCAGAATCTGTAGGCGCCGGGTCTTTATCTTCCGGATTGTCAGAAGGTACGGGACTAAAACCCGGATACTCAGTCGGACAGGCTGCAGGAGTCGTTGTTGGCTGCGGCGTATCAATAGGCTCAGGGCTGGCGGTATCTTTAGGAGCCAGTGCACTAACGCCTGACGTAACGCTCTTATCATTATAGCCTGTATTGCACGCTATATCCTGTACCGGCTGACAGGTATAAGATGTACCCGTTTTCTTCTTTACAACAACTTTTATCAGCCTGGTATTATGATTAAACGTAACTTTAATAACTGCGGTACCCGGCTGTTTTCCCTGTATCACTATATACTTTCTTTTAATACTTGCCTTTGCTGTGCGCTTTTTAGAAGATTTAACTTTTACTTTTCCCGGCGCTGAATATTTCACGCTTATTTTATTGCCCTGCGTAACCTTTACATTATCTCTTGAAATCGTAAATTTAACAGCAGCGCTCGAAACAGAGCTGCTTATTAATGTTACAGCCATACAATATATAATATTGCTTATATATCTTTTACGTTTTTTCATATCACAGTACCCCCAATATTAATCATGTCCTGAACTTATAATAACATCTTTTATCTCATAAGGATTAACCGGCGTCCTGAGTCTGTATATAATTCTGTAAGCATCTTTTTCTTCGACGCCATAACAAAATTCAACTGCAGTCCTTGTGTTATCGTTCAGTATAACACAAATATCAGAATCCATGATATAATAATATTCATCACTGTCGCTCATTTCACATACAAGCGTAAGCGCTGAGGCATATACTGTATAGCCGTCATATCTAAAGCTTTTCTCCTCGTGCGAATAATTGTACGAAATTCTGGCAGTATAACGGCCCTTATACTCATTATAATCTTTCAGGGAGACATCAATAGTTCCTGAATCAGATACACGACCTTCTTCTGTGCCTCCAATATATTCAAGCGCAATATATTCAGCATTATCTTCACTGTCAAGTATATACATTGAAACCGATGCTTCCTGTCCGCCCGAAAAATCCATATCATAATCTCTGAAACCTATACTGTCATTATGGGAAACAATTTTGCTGTTGTCCGTCACCTTAAATATAATATAGATTCCCCTTACATCTCCCACTATACGGACAGGAGTCACATCAATCTCATTAAAGCTGTTATCTTCATTTACAACAGAAGCATCACAGGAAATTAACTCATATATGTGTTCTGCAGCAGGTTTATCCCATATACCTTCTAACATCTGTATAATAGATATACCATTTACTTCAGCATATATCGTAACTGTAGAGCACAACACAAGAACACACAATACAGCGGCGGCACATATTGCCAGAGACGTATACCTGTGACTATGTGCAGACGATATTCTCTTACTGACATGAACTGCCATATTATTATCAGGAAGTTTCATATTATCAAATTCCTCTTTTATAATTCTTTCTAAATCGTCCATTTTCTATCTCTCCACTATTAAATCCATGTCCTTTTGCAACTTAATCTTCGCCCGCTCATATCTCTTTCTGAGTGTGCTTTCTGTTCTTGACAATATTGCGCTCATTTCCTTAAAACTTCTTTCCTCAACTGCAATTCCATATACTAACGCCCTGTCGGAAGGTTTCAGTTTTTGAAGCGCTGCAAGTAATTCTTCAGATATATAGTTTTCATTTTTTTCAGGGGATTCATAATACTCTATATACCTGTCATGTACAGCCTGAATACGCTTTTTCCTTCTTATACAGTCGATACATATGTTATATGCAGTCTTATAAAGATAAGCTTTAACCGCACCGGGATCTTTCATACTTTTACGCATATAAAATACACGCAAAAAAGCATCCTGAGCTGCATCCTGCGAATCATGATAATTACCAAGTATGCTATAGCAATACTTGATAAGTCCCGTACTATATTCATTTATCATTTTCTCGATTGATGCTTCGTCCCATGTACCTTTCATGAAATCCCCCATGTAAACTATCTGACGTTTACATATATATAGACGAAACGAAAGACGCTTTCGTGACATTTTTATAGAAATTTTAGATTGCACAAGAATTATTAATTAATAATCTTTCAAAGCTGGCCGCATCCATAGGCTTTGAAAAATAATACCCCTGCATCAAAGAACATCCAACACTATGCAAAAACTCCACCTGCTCAAGCGTTTCGACTCCTTCGGATATAACCTGAACATTAAGAGAATCAGACATAGCGACAACAGATTTGATAATACTCTGCGCCCTCACATCTGTCTCTGCTTCCTGCTGAAAACGCATATCCATCTTTAATACATCTATAGGCACGGACCTGAGCATATTAAGCGACGAGTATCCGTTTCCAAAATCATCCATCTCAACTACAAATCCATTGTCATGGAGATTCTGGACCTCATTTATAATATATTCAGTATTCTCTGAATAATCAGATTCTGTAATCTCTATTTTAAGGACCTCAGGTTTAAGGTCATATTTATTAAGGAGATTATTGAGAATGCCAAGAACATTCCCTTTCAGCAGATCTATACGTGATATATTAATAGATATCGGTATAAAATCCATTCTGTTGGAATCAATCCACTTTCTTATATAACGGCATACCTCTTCCCACATAAATGTATCCAGCTCAATTATCTGTCCGGTACGTTCTAATAACGGAATAAACTCATTTGGAAAAAGCTGTCCGTAAGTATTATGGTTCCATCTGCATAACGCTTCCGCCCCTACTATTCTGCGCTGTGAATAATCAATCAGAGGCTGCAGCCATAAGGAAATCTCTTTGTGCTTAATTGAATTAGTCAGTCCGTTTGATATATCAACTTCTTTTTTCTGCCTCTCCCATAACTCTATGCTGTAAAAACCAAAATTACTTTCAGGGTCTGTCTTAAGTCTTTTGCATGTATTATTAGCCATATCAAGCATATATGTTATATCCGTACAATCCATATCCTCCGGAAGAAGTCTGTATATTCCGCATACATGTTCAATCTTATAATCATTACTGACTACTTCCATAAACGCATCAAAAAAAACACAGGTTCTATTGAATTTTTCAACCAATTCACTTTCTTCGTTATATGATGTAAGAATAACTATACGGTCGGCTGAAACACGACCTAAGGTTTCTCCTGATTTAAGATCGTTGATAATATACTGAACCCAGTTTCTGAGAAGCCTGTCGCCTGTAACATAGCCGAATGAATCATTAAAGAACCTGAAATTGCGGATATCACAATACCATAAAGCATATTTTTTGTCAGTGTTAGAATTAATTATCTGCCGCGCCCTTTCCTTAAAGCCTGTATAATTAAGCGCGCCGGTAACTTCATCTATATTTTCAAGCCGGGAGCTTTTCTCTTTTCTAATATCTGCCTGAGCCCTCATCAGTTCAATCATTCTTCCGTGCTTTGAAAATAAAGCAATAGTGTTATGAATACGCTTAAATATAATATTCTCTGTAAGGTCCATAGTAATATAATCAACCGCGCCTGCTCTGATACATTCAGAAGCACAGGCAATGTTGTAAGAATCAATAGCCATAATTATCGGTAAAACACTTAATCCATCACAACACAGCTCATTCAGAGTATCTATATTATTCTCTGCTACTATAATAAGCTCAACGCCTTCATTACTGTTAATGTATTCATTAACGTCATTACCATTATTATCGACAAATATTGTATCATATTTTTTGTTAAGAATTGCAAGAAGAGAATCATATTGAGATATATCATCACAAGCAAAAAGAATCTTTATTCTATTAATACTCATATGCCACTCACTCCCTTAAACCAATTCATAATACCGCAAATCTACTCATATATAATAGAACCTTAACACAAAACTCATGTTTATTCAATCAATTCACCCAAAAAAAGGGTTCAATTTTATGTTATTTTGTGTTGTAATAACCGTAAAACCTCGTCAAACACATAATCTGCACTGGCATTTCTCACTTCATTTCTTCCTGCATTTGGAAAATGCTTTGTTGCCGCATATGTCTCCTCTCCGACTTTAAATCCAAAACATACCGTTCCAACAGGCTTCTTCTCACTGCCTCCAGTTGGTCCGGCAATTCCTGACACGCCGACGCCGACGTCCGCATTATTTCTCAGCGAAACTCCTTCAGCCATCTCAAGCGCAACTTCTTCGCTTACAACGCCAAAACACTCTATCGTATCAGGATTAACGCCGAGATAGTCCGTTTTGGACTGATTAGAATATGTTATAACCGAAGCATCAAGAACAGACGAGGCATCAGGAATGCTTATAAGCCTTGCAGCACATAGTCCGCCGGTACAGGATTCCGCAAACGATATATGCCATCCGCATTTTTTAAGCTGCATTACTAATTTATATTCAGCTGAATCATTACACATAATCTCACCACCTGAAAAACATTTTACTACAACGTATTCTTTATTACAAGTTGACATATATACTACTTTAAAATAAAATCATATAAAAAGGAGAATCGCTATATGTTTCACGTAAAATATGCATGCGTCCACAATATTAATCAGCATTATTTTGAATCTAATATGCAATCAGGTATATATTATGATTTTTTAATTTTCTTTCATACGCCGTTTTGCTTTGGATCCAATAAAAGCGAGGCAATAGAATATCCACCTAATACGGCTTTTTTTATACCTAAGGGCATTCCATACTATTATAATCCTGTTGTCGGAAAAAGTGATGCTTATGAAGACAGCTTTATTCAGTTTAACAAGGATGAGCTTTTCATGGAAAACATTCATATACCTGAAAGAAAACCTATATATGTTGCCGACGCCTTTTGGATGATACGTTTATTTGAATTTGTTGCTCATAAGAATTACATTAAATCATCAAGCAGCGAGGATATTGTAGACAACAGCATGAAAGCAATTTTTCTTATGCTGCGCGACGCTTTGAAGTGTGAATATACATCAAATCCTACTTATCAGGATAAGCTTCAGAAGCTCAGAAAAGAGATATACGAGCGTCCGGATCTTTCATGGAACATGGATATGATTACCCAACGACTTAATCTAAGCAAAAGCCATACCCATAAGATATATAAAAATCTGTTTGGAACTTCATGTGCCCAGGATATAATTAACAGCCGTATTCAGAAAAGCAAATATCTGCTTACTTACAGCAACCTTCCAATATCTAAAATATCCATTGAATGCGGTTATAATAATATTGAGCATTTCAGCAGACAGTTTACAAAAATAACCGGATATACCCCATCAGGATACCGTAACCGTATCAGATAATAATTATATTTTGGGATGATTAATCATACTTGCCTGATAAGCAGCTCCGAATCCATTATCTATATTTACTACGCTTACACCGCTTGTACATGAATTAAGCATCGAAAGCAGCGCTGAAAGCCCTGAAAAATTAGCTCCATATCCCACGCTTGTCGGTACGGCAATAACAGGGCAGTCACACAATCCTCCGATAACGCTTGCAAGCGCTCCTTCCATACCCGCAATTGCAATAATAACATTAGCGCTCATAATTTCGTCAAGATGCGCCATAAGGCGGTGCAGTCCTGCAACCCCTACGTCATATATGCGTACTACTTCATTTCCGAATACTTCTGCTGTAAGAGCTGCTTCCTCAGCAACAGGAATATCGCTTGTTCCTCCTGTTGCAACAACAATTCTGCCGCATCCTGTTTTCTCTGGCATTACTCCTATAATACCTACTTTAGACAGCGAATCATAAACCAAATCAACCGATTGCCTAAGATGCTCTGCAGCCTCCTCAGACAATCTTGTTATAAGGATGGTTCCAGTATTATTGCTAATCATTGCCTGTACTATACCGGCTATCTGTTCTTTTGTTTTTCCCGCCCCGTATATAACCTCCGGCATTCCCTGGCGTATACCCCGGTGCGTATCAATCTTTGCAAAATCAATATCATAAAATGGTTCCTGTTTTATTGCCAGTATAGCTTCATCTATTGTTATGCTGTTGTCATTCACCTTCTCAAGCAGCTTCCTTAACTCGATTTGCTTCAATTGCATAATCCTCCTGATATCTGTTAATTATCCGGGCATCTTATAATGTCCTTCCATGTCTGAATAAGACGCATGCTGCTCCACGCGGCGTTAGCCGGGCTTGTAGACGGCAAGCATACTGCTTCTATACCCGTATGCGGGAAAATATATCTTTTGTACAGTGTTTCCGCCTTTTTTCCATTAACATAAATATGTTTTATGTCTGCGTTTCTAAGTATAATATCAATATCATTTACACATACATTTTTTATACTGCTGTCTGAAGAGCCTTCGATATCGCAGGATTTAATAACGTCCCACACTGCTATATGATGCTTTAACAGAAAATTCCTTTTCTCATTAACAGTACGCGGAATATCGTCTTCAAAAACAGAAGCAGCAGCAAGCCAAAACCTGTTTCTCGGATGTCCGTAAAAAAAACCGCTTTCTCTGGACTTTACCGACGGAAAGCTTCCGAGAATAAGTATCTCGGAAAATTCATCGAATACCGGCTCTATATTATGCTCTTCCACATTGCTCCTCCAATTCTCTACCCTAAAGCCACGTCAAGTATCATCATTACAGTAAAACCTGCGGCAAAAAATATAGTACCTATATTGGAATGCCTGCCCTCAGACATTTCAGGAATAAGCTCTTCTACTACAACATAAATCATAGCGCCTGCGGCAAAACTCAAAAGATACGGCAGCGCAGGTATTATAAGAGAGGCGGCGCAGATTGTAATTAATGCGCCCACAGGCTCTACTGCTCCTGATACTATTCCATAAAAAAAAGCCTTTCCTTTACTTATTTTCTCTGAGCGTAACGGCATAGATATAATAGCTCCCTCAGGGAAATTCTGAATAGCAATTCCTATTGATAATGCCAAAGCTCCCATAACAGATATTCCGGTATTTCCTGAAATATATGCCGCATATACAACTCCTACAGCCATCCCTTCAGGAATATTATGAAGCGTTACGGCCAAAACCATCATAACGGCTCTTGACAGATTGCTTTTCATTCCTTCTGTCTGATTACTTTTACTGTGAAGATGCGGAATAATTTTATCCAAAGCAAGCAAAAACAATATTCCAGCCCAAAAGCCTGAAACAGCAGGGAAAAAGGACCATTTACCCATATCAGACGCATATTCTACAGACGGAATCAAAAGACTCCATATTGATGCGGCAACCATTACGCCGGCAGCAAAACCTGTCAATGCCCTCTGCATTATATCGCTTATAGATGATTTTATAAAAAATACACAGGCAGCCCCCAGGGACGTTCCTAAAAACGGAATCATCAAACCATACAACACCACCAAAGTCATTTGACCACTCCCTTAAAACATTATACTTTTTCAATATAATTATAAGCTTTGTACGGTTCATTTTATCATATAAGGCAGTAAATATCTATACAGATAATCAATTTCATCGCTTTCACAGCCGGTTTAGTATATTTATTATGTTGCTGCTCCCGCATACTGGGTCATGTAAAGCTCATAATATTTACCCTTTTTTGCAAGCAGCTCTTCATGATTGCCGCTCTCCACAATCTCGCCGTTGTCCATTACGACAATAATGTCAGAATCCCGGATTGTAGACAGACGGTGTGCAATTACAATGCTGGTGCGCCCCTGCATTATACGATGCATGGCGTCCTGTATGGCTTTCTCGGTGCGGGTATCCACATTGGATGTTGCTTCGTCCAAAATCAGGATTTTAGGAGCTGCCACAACAGCTCGGGCAATGGCAAGGAGCTGCCGCTGACCCTGACTGATATTGGCGCCAAAGCCGGTCAGCACTGTGTCAAATCCCTGCGGGAGAAGCTCAATCATTTCCCGGCACCGACTCATTTCTACCGCCGCCTTCAGCTGTTTATCTGACGCCGCTTCATTTGCGTATTTAAGATTACTGCGGACGGTATCGGAAAACAGGACCGTATCCTGCAGAACGATAGCGATGTTCTTTCGTAAGCTATCCCTTGCAACATTGCGTATATTCTGTTCATTTATACATATTTCTCCGCTTTCAATCTCATAAAAACGCATTAGCAGATTAACAATTGTTGTTTTCCCACTTCCGGTCGCACCGACCAACGCCACTTTTTTGCCGGAAGGAACAGTCAGCGTAAAATTCTTTATTACAGGTTTTTTCTCTTCATAAGAAAAACGTACATTTTTGAATGTGACAGCCGCTTTTTCCTCTTTGTGCAGCTCCTCGCCGCTTTTATCCTCCTCAGCTTCATCTAACACGTTAAAGACCCGTTCCGCACCGGCAATCGCCGTCTGGAGCTGTCCATAAATCTGAGCAATTTCATTGATTGGCCGGCTGAACTGTTTTGCATAGACAATAAACGCAGAAATCACGCCCACCGAAATCAGCCCATTTACAGAGAAATATCCGCCAAAAGCGGCAATAATAACAAAGCCGATATTACCTATACAATTCATGACCGGCCCCATAACGCCGCTGAAAATATCCGTTTTAATCCCAGCTTTTGTGAGGGCATCCGCCGTACCGCAGAAATTATCCGTTGTTATATTCTGGTGATTGTATGCTACAACAGTGCGGTACCCTGAAACCATTTCTTCTACTGTTCCATTCAACTGTCCAAGCAGCATTTGACGACGGCGTGAAAACTTACGCACCCTTCCTGAAAGTATTTTGGTTGCCAAAAATGTCAGGAATACAGCAGCAAAACTAAGCAGGGCAAGCTGCCAGCAATACCACAGCATAATTACTGCGGTACCGGCTATAGTAAGCGCTCCTGAAAACAGCGAGGGCAGAGATTGAGAAACCGTAGTAGATATATTTTCAATATCATTAGTCATCCGGCTCATAACATCACCGTGTGAATGTGTATCAAGATAACGTATCGGCAGATTCATGATTTTTCCAAACAGCTCCTCCCGCATCCGCTTAACTACATTTTGGCTGAGCCGTGCGCTTAATAATCCCTGCAAAAGTCCGCAAGCGCTGTAGAGCAGATAAACAGAAAGCATGCACAACAGCGTATGAGATAAGACGCCCTGTTTTTCTCCGGCAATCATATCAACAGCTCTGCTTTGAATACTCGGCGCGTAAACACCGCACAGGGTGCCAAATATAACAACAGCCAGCATACAGAGCACCAGAGTTTTTTCTCGCATAAAATATGTAACAATACGCTTGATTGCCGCACCAATATTGTCGGCATGCTCTGCCTCTGCAAAGCGTTCATGCCGATTCATCATGCCGGGAATGTTTCGCTCAATCTGTTTTTGATTTTGGTTTGTACTCATGCGGTTTCAGCCTCCTCTCCGATTTGGGAATGGTAAATATCCTGATAAATTTTACAGGATTTCAGCAATTCCTCATGTGTGCCGCAGGCTGAGATGCTGCCGTTTTCTAAAACAACAATCCGGTCTGCCATACGAACAGAAGCAATCCTCTGTGCAACAATTATCTTCGTACTGTCAGGGCTTAAATTTTTTAACGCCTGATACAAATCTGCTTCTGTTTTCAAATCAAGAGCGCTGGTGGAATCGTCAAAGATAAATATTTCAGCGGGCTTTAGTACAGCCCTTGCAATAGAAATACGCTGCTTTTGTCCGCCTGACAGGCTCATTCCACGCTCTGCAACGGCAGTCTCATATCCCTCCGCCATAGAAGAAATAAAGCCGTCCGCCTGTGCAATGGACGCAGCTGCTTTTATATTCATTCCGTCCGCTTTTGGCATTCCCCATGCAATATTTTCTCTTATTGTCATACTGAACAGCTCGCTTTTTTGCATGACTATGGCAATTTTTTCCCGAAGCGCCTTCTGCCGGTATTCCCTGACATCAATTCCGTCCACTAAAACCGTTCCCATGCTTACATCATAAAAGCGTGGAATCAGATTGACCAAAGAAGTCTTGCCGCTTCCGGTCGCCCCCATGACAGCCACTGTTTCCCCTTTGCGTATTGTCAGATTGATATGTGAAAGCACACAATTGCTGCTTCCGGGATAGGAGAATGAAACGTCACGAAATTCAATTTCTCCCTTTACTTTTGTTGCTCCGTCAAAAGCGCCGTCTTTAATCTCCGGCTCGCTGTGCAGTATCTCCTTTACCCTCTTCCATGAAGTAAGACCTCTGGAAATATTCTGAAACAGCATAACAAGCATCAAAATACCATTGAGCAGCTGCGTGGCATAGGTTAACGCCGCCATAACTGCTCCCGGAGTTGTACTTCCGTTTCCTGCTTCAAACGACCCTGCCAGCAGTATAAATGTAACAGCTATATACATCAATGCATTAGCAAGAGGATTCATAAAAGCAAAAATCACAAGGGTTCTAAGCTGTGTTTTAATCAGTTCCCCGTTAGCCTTCCCAAAGCGCATTTTTTCATAGCCTTCCCTGACACATGCTTTAATGATACGAATACCGGACACATCTTCCTGCATAATAGTGTTAATGGAATCAAGCTGAGCCTGCAATTTGGAGAACAGAGGATTTGCTTTATACAGGCAGAAAGCGATTACACCCACCAGAAACGGAAAGGCACATAATACAATCAGTCCAAAATGCAGATTCAATCGAAACATACAATACATACTTCCAAAGGTAAGCAGTAAGGTACGAATCAATCCCCGTACAAACAGCGAAACAAATGTCTGCACCTGAGTAATATCGTTTGTTACCCTCGTTACCAGAGATCCCGCACCGAAGCGGTCAAGCTGGGGAAAAGAGAAAGCCATAATCCTGCGAAAGCAGTCTTTTCGTATATCGTTGCCGACATTCTGACTGGATATATGTACGAATACATTATTCAGAGAACCGCAAAGTCCTCCAAATAATACAAGTCCAATCATTTGCAGTCCAAGCGCCCAGATTAGATGAAGATTAGGAGCTCCTCCGTTCTTGACGCCAAGAACTCCATAATCTACAATCCCGCTCATTATGCCCGGCTGAATCAAATCCATCAGAACCTCTCCCACCATAAATAAGCCCGCAATTACAAAATAAAACAGATATTGTCTGATATATTTCCACATGGTCAGCGTCCTCCATATCCATGCGGAGCTTCATGGCGTTCATGATGATGTCGCGCACGTTTGCGCGCATTTCCATTTTCGCTGTAACGAGTTCTCCAGTCAGCACATACTCTTTCCAACAGCGACAACAATTCCAGCTTTTCTTCTTCCGAAAGGCATGAAAACATTTCTTCATGCCTTTTTTTACGCTGTGCCAAAGCCTCTGCCGCATGTTTTCTGCCAATATCTGTCAAACAGACATTCATTGTTCTACGGTCAGTTTCATTTGGAGTGCGGATAATTAATTCTGCACCTTCCAGCTTGGAGAGTATTTCACTGGCCGAACCCGGCTGGATTCCCAAACGCTCTGTTAAATTCCTCTGAGTAATCATTTCTGACTCACTCAGGATTATTAAAATACGCTTCTGACTTGCTTTCCCCTCATATAGAAACCGCATAATATGACCTAAGTCACGCAGATTGATAATCAGCTTATCATTCATATCTGCTAAATTGCGGCTCTCCGTATGCATATCATGGTAATGGCAAGGCTCGCCTGAATCATGACGCCGCGCACACCCTTTGCAAGAATCTTTTTCTGACATAAATTAGCCCTCCTTTTTTGTTAGGTACCTTGATTATAATCAAAAAGTAGTTAATTGTCAAGGTACCTAACAAATCAAAGACCAATTAAATATTATCACTTTCCGCACTACAAAAAATAAGCGTACCATTGCTAATGATACGCTTATAATGTTCAGCATCTAAAAGCCTGAAATTAAGGACTGCTTCGAGTTTTGCGCGGTCATTTCAGTATTACAGCCAATGTTTCCATCAACGTCGGAATATCAATCGGCTTTGCAATATGGCCGTTCATTCCTGCCTCAATAACCTTCTTCTTATCTTCCTCAAAGGCATTTGCTGTTATTGCAATGATAGGAATATTGGCGATTGAGTGGTCGGGCAGTGTTCTGATTTCTCTCGTTGCCGTATATCCATCCATTCTTGGCATCTGCACATCCATAAGAACCAAATCATATTGATTGGAATCTGCATACCTTAACTTGTTTACCGCCACGTCTCCATCATCAGCTGTTTCCACAACAAATCCAGCCTCCTGAAGAATCTCTACTGCAATTTCCTGATTTAGAAGATTATCTTCCACAAGAAGAATCTTCTTCCCGGTAAAATCCACCGCATCTGCTTCAGATTTATCCTCATCGTCCTGAACTTTGAAAGGCTTTGAGAGCACGTCCCTAAGCTCAGACATAAACAGAGGCTTTGAACAAAACGCAGTAACGCCAGCCTCAATTGCTTCACTTTCAATATCAGTCCAGTCATAAGCCGTAAGAATAATAATTGGACTTTCGTTACCAATAATCTTCCTGATTCTCCGCACTGTCTCTATACCATTCAGGTCCGGCATAAGCCAGTCTATAATGAATACGCCATATTCATCTCCGCGATCCACAGCAAACTTTGTACGGGCAACAGCTTCCTTACCAGTAGTTGTCCAGTCAGGGCGCATTCCAATATCTTCCAGCATTTTACTGAGCGAATAACAGGTATCCATGTCATCATCTGCTATCAGCGCTCTCACACCCTTAAGTTCTTCTATCTGCTCATACACTATAGCCTTAGATGACAAACGAAATCTCAGATTAACTGTAAACTCACTGCCCTTTCCTTCTTCGCTTGTAACTGTTATCGTACCGCCCATCATGTCTATAATATTCTTAGTAATGGCCAATCCAAGGCCTGTACCCTGAATACCGCTTACTGTAGCTGTCCGTTCACGTTCAAAAGGTTCAAATATGTGCTGAAGAAATTCCTGACTCATACCGATACCGCTATCCTTTACACGAAATTCAAAATCAGCATATCCTTCCGGCGCACCCGGCTTTTGAATCACCCTGACGCTGACTGTTCCGCCCGGCTGAGAATATTTCAATGCATTGCTCATAAGATTAAGAAGTATCTGATTCAGTCTTAATCTGTCACAGATTACATTCTCATCCTTAACGTCAAGCGTATCAATGAACAGCTCCATATTCCTTGCTGCGACATCTGACTGTACGATAGTTCTCAAATCATTGAAAATATCCGGAAGATGAACTTCCTTTTCATCAATCTTAACCTTACCGCTCTCAATACGGCTCATGTCAAGAACATCATTAATCAGTGATAACAGGTGGCTGCTTGATGTTGATATCTTATTAAGATATACCTTGACCTGTTCCGGGTCGTCTAAATACCTGGCTGCCAAAGCAGTAAAGCCAACTATGGCATTCATAGGCGTACGGATATCATGAGACATACTGTTAAGGAACGTGGTCTTTGCTTTGTTAGCATGTTCAGCCACTGCAAGCGCATCTGCAAGCGCGTTTTTCTGCTCTTTTTCCGCCAGCACTATTGCTGTGACATCCGCATGATAACCACTCAGTACAAAGTGTCCGTCCGCCAGCTTTTCTGCGGTCCCACCGCATCTGACATAGACGATTCCCTTAGCCGGATGTTCCCACCGATAGGTATTTTCGGAAAAATATCCATCAATCATTTTTTGGACGCTTTCCTGAACAGACCCGACATCACTCTCAATGATTCTGTCATACCAATAAGTATAAATCGCTTCTTCTGACATGCTACTGTCTTCTATTCCAAGGACCTCAAGCATCTTGTCATTCGCTTTCATACGCGGCGGTTCACCGTCTTTTAGCTTAATAAACCAGATGCCCAGGCCTGCATTACTTATTATCTCATTGTACTCTGCCAGTTCTCTGGTTCTTTTTTCAAGCTCTTGCTGGTGAAGCTTTTCTTTTGCTATTATCTCATCAATAATACGTAACGCCAAAATTGCCTCTGCCGGAACATTTTTATCTTCCTTAAGCTTAACAATACGGTACTGATAAGTATGCGGCCTGCCGTCTTCGACAGCATGGAAGGTCGCTTCTATCTGCTCTCTCGTTTTAAGCAGCTCCCGCATACCTGCAACATTCAGGACAGATTTAACTTCTTTTAGCTCATCCGGCGCAATAACTGAGTCCATATATTT
This sequence comes from uncultured Lachnospiraceae bacterium, assembly GCA_902493385.1. Taxonomy (GTDB): domain Bacteria; phylum Bacillota; class Clostridia; order Lachnospirales; family Lachnospiraceae; genus V9D3004. The sequence continues at coordinate 197,137 of CABUPO010000002.1, read as the reverse complement.
ACCAAAATAAACATCGAAATCAGCGCTGCCCGCCAGTTCATCGCCTGTAAAAGAGACGTAATCCGTATAGTTATTCTCTATACCTATAAGACGAAAACTGCCGTCTTTAAGATTAATATGATATGCGCTGTAATAATCCTTACTTAAAGAATTGATAATTCGATTCTGTTCCTGCTCTTTTTCTTTTTCATCATGAATTATTCGCGTTGCATAAAAAATGTGCTTCAGATTGCCATTTTCGTCACGATCACCAGCAATGAAATAAGCCTGGCTCCAGCCTACATTTATACCCTGAAATTCTGTCGTGATAACCTTTTTTTCTTTCAGTCGCTCATTCATAGTCCTGAAGTCTACAAACTCACGCATCATATCGGCAAATTCGGGAACAATCAGCTTATCGCACATAACATACAGCTGTGCCTGTGCATTGCCTGTTACGCCAATCAGTTCACGAATCTTTGGTTTTGCAGAAAGCTCAGTAAATGTATCATGTTCCATATCAATATAATACGCGGCATAGTAAATATCGCTGATTGACTGTATAATTCCGAGACGCTCGTTTGATTGAGCGAGGCCTGTCTGTAATTCTTTTATACATTCCTCTTGCATATTCATATATGTGAGAAGCATTGCAATACTCATTCCAATCTGTATATAGCCGCCACGAATATTCAGACCAGTCTGAATAAATACACCCGCCAAAGCCGGAACAAAAAACACTGTAAAATATTTTATAGTATATGCAGTGTTCTTTTGATTACCTTTAAGACAGGTTATTACCACTGCCGCCAATGCTGCTAACAGGTATATATACGTGCATGCAATCTGCAGGAAAAACAGGCTTCCTCTCTGATATGCATGGTTAGAATCAATAAAGAATATCCAATGTGTCCAATAAGACATTATGCCTGCAATCGTAATTATAACAACGGGAATAAAATGAAACCAACGGTTTGAAAATACACGTTGCTTTTCTTTCTGTACCGCCAAAAGCATGTATTCAAACCAGCCGTACGCCACCAAACTCATAGCAGCCATAATAACTGCATAAATTATGTACTGAAGAAACGTCCCTGCTCTGATAATGCTTTCCGATGCCAGAGCAATTGTTGAAACCAGCTGTAAAAGAGTCGTAGAAAATGCAAAAAGCCCAAATACCTTATGCGTCCTGATTTGATTTCTGTTAATCAAAACATTGCTGAGTATAATTAAATCCAGTAAAAAGAATATTGCAGACTGAAGAGTTATAAAAGTTCCAAATTGCATTGATTCTGACCTCCTTTAATCTATAATGTCTATATCAAAGCATAGCTCTTTTCCCGTATAAATATATAAATTAATTATATCATAATGTACTTGGCTTTTCAATGATTGTACGTGCCGCTTATATCAAAACAAAACTTCAAAATATTATAAAAGTTTCTGCATATACTAGAATTATTAATGATTTTACTGATAATTTAAAGGAGAACATCATATGTGTACAGCTGCGGTATATAAAACAAAAGACTTTTATTTTGGACGTACTCTTGATTATGATTATTCATATGGAGATGAAGTTACAATAACCCCGCGCAGCTTCAATTTCTGTTTTAAATATGAGGGGGTTATAAGCAGCCATAACTCAATAATCGGCATGGCTCATGTTGCGGATAATTATCCTCTGTATTATGATGCGGTTAATGAAAAGGGTCTGGCTATGGCAGGACTGAATTTTACCGGCAGCGCAGCATATAAGATAGCGGAAAATTTCAAATATAATATAGCTCCTTTTGAATTAATTCCCTGGATTCTAAGCCAGTGCTCTTCTGTAACGGAAGCAAAAGCCCTGATTAGCAAAACAAATATAATTGACGTCACATTTAACGGACTGCCACAGGCTCAGCTTCACTGGATTATTGCAGGACACAATGAAGCCATCACTTTAGAGTCAACAAAAGACGGTATAAATATCTATGATAATAAAGTAGGAATCCTTACTAATAACCCTCCGTTTAACATGCAGCTGTTTAACCTGAATAATTATATGTCACTGTCTGCAAAAGAGCCTCATAACAGCTTCTGCAGCAGCCTGCCGCTGCACACCTACAGCCGGGGCATGGGCGCTATTGGTCTTCCGGGAGACCTTTCATCCCAGTCGCGTTTTGTAAGGGCGGCTTTCGTAAGGACAAACTCAGTTTCAGGAGATTCGGAGGAAGAAAGCGTGAACCAGTTCTTCCATATACTTGGTTCTGTTGAACAGCAGCGCGGCTGCTGCAGCCTTGGATACGGGAATTATGAAGTGACTTTATACACCTCATGCTGCAATACTGATAAAGGAATATATTATTATACTACCTATGAAAACCACCAGATTACAAAAATAGATATGCATAATGAAAATCTGAATGATTCATCTCTAATCAAATATCCTTTAATACGAAGCGAACAGATACGGTTACAGAACTGACGTAAAATAATCTTATTCCACAAAGGTTCATATCCCCGCTTTATAGAAAAGGCTTTTCTGTTTTGAAGATTGATTTTTTCACAGAAATTTTTTCAAATTCTGTACGCTTCATAAGCTCCGGCATAGCGTTTTCCATACGTACTTCGGTTTCGTGAAAGCGTTGATTATTTTTGGTGTTCATATTGCATTTATCCTCTCGCTATTATTCCAACATAAATCGGGATATTGGTGGTTGTTTTTGTATAATGTGATTATTATACTTGATTTATAAGCTAACTACAAGTGTTGGAATAATAAAAATGTGGAGGTTTAGTATGAAAAAAAGTAGTTTTGTAGCCATGATTTTAGGAACGGTCAGTACAGTTTTATTTGCCCTTGGAATGTGCATGGCGCTTATCCCGGAATGGGATGCATTTAAGCCGGGGATTATTTTCGGTTGTGTTGGTTTGTTCCTCGGTCTTGTGACGCTCATTGTATGGAGAAGAATGGAGCATAAAGAGCCAATCCGTTTTTCGGCTAAAACAGTCTTTACGGTTATTGTTGGGGTCGTTGGTGCTTTGGCTCTGGGCGTTGGAATGTGTTTTAGTATGGTTTGGGGGAAAATGGTTATGGGCGTTGTCATTGGTCTTGTCGGCATTGTTATTCTGCTTTGCCTAATCCCTCTGACAAAAGGAATTAAAGAATGAGCCGTAATATGTTGTCCGCTCTCTATTCCTCTGTCATAACACATGAATTTTCTATCGAAGAGATAGAGCGTGCCATTCAAACGGCGGCGGTTACAGACCACGCTTTGAATGGCATTATTAATTTTGGCGTATGAATATTAGTAAACTTTTGCGAAAAATCAAAAATACGGAAACAGGAAAAAGATTATTAAGAGAACAGCGGGAACGCATGATACTGAGCGCCGCATTCAGTTTCTTTGTGAATTTGTTGTATGCTCTTTATAACGGAGGCTTAGGTATTGTCAATCGCTCTCTATGGTTTTTTACCATGTGTGCGTATTATATCATTTTAAGCACTATGCGTTTTTGTGCCGTACTATGTGAACACAAAAATAAAAAAGCGGCTTCTGATGATATGGAATATTTTGTGATGAAACTGTCGGGAGGATTGTTTGTCGTATTGAGTTTTGTTTTAACAGGTGTCATCTACATTAGTTTAGCTGAAAATATCGCCGTAAAGCATGATGATATTGTAATGATTACTATTGCAACATACACCTTTTACAAAATTACAATGGCAATTATACGGGCAGTAAAACAACGGAAAAATCCCTCTCCATTATTAGCAGTTATTCGCAATATTGGTTATACCGATGTTGCTGTTTCTGTCTTAACCATGCAGCGTTCTATGCTTGCCTCTTTTGGAGAATTGAGCGGAATGAAAGCACATACCATGAATGTTTTGACCGGTGCCGCTGTCTGTTTGTTTGTATTATTATTTGGAGTATTTATGGTAGTGAATGGGACGAAAAGGGAAGGAAACTAAATATGGAAAAGTCAAAATTTGTTACAGAAAATGAGAATATGTAGGGCGGCATTAAAGTTGCCCATTTTATTATTTAGATGAGTCTTTTGCTTTCATTATCAAGAGAGATATAATTAATACCACCGGGAATATGCATCCTGCAAGCATGCCCTTTTGAAGGTTATCATTTGCGATTTGGGTAATATTACCAACAAGACTCGGCCCGAATGCTCCACCAAAATCTCCCGCCATAGCCAGCATCGCAAACATAGCAGTTCCTCCGGCAGGAAGCTTCCTTGAAGATATACTTATAGTTCCGGGCCACATTATACCAACTGAAAAGCCGCAGAGAATACACCCAATCAGACCAATCATCGGATTAGCTGACACAGAAGCCATTAAATAACAAACCAGACACAAACCTCCTGAACATAACATAAAACTCATTAAGTTCATTCTGTCACCGTATTTTCCGTAAATCACACGGCTTATTCCCATCGTTACGGCAAACATACAGGGGCCTGCCAAATCTCCTGCTGTTTTTGACAATCCGATAGCAGACTCCGCGTAAGCAGACGCCCACTGAGCCATAGACAATTCAGACGCTCCGGCGCACACCATTAAAATAACAGCTGTCCAAAACAACGGAACCCTGAACAGGCCTCCAATACCCATGCCTTTTCCGTCCTCTACTAAATGTTCAATAGGACAGGTTGCAAAATTGTATATATTATATAATGGGATAAGCGCCCATATGCAGGCAAGCCATTTCCAGCTGTCAATTCCAAAAACTGCAAAGAACAGCGTAGATAAAAGCACAACGCCCACCGAACCCCAGCAATAAAAAGAATGCAAAAGGCTCATAACCGCTTCTTTATGTTCAAATGGACACGCTTCTACTATAGGGCTGACCAGCACCTCTATCAGTCCGCTTCCTACCGCATAAATAGTAACGCTGATTATTATGCCGGTAAATGGATTATGGAAAAGCTCCGGCAAAAACGCAAGACCGATAAGACCTGCGGCAGAACATAATTCTGACGCCACAACACACTTGCGGTAGCCTATGCGGTCCACAAATTGCGCGCATAACACATCTACAATCAGCTGCGTAAGAAAAAACACTGTCGAAATAAGCGCAATCTTTCCTAATGGAATGCCATAATCATTATGAAATTTGAGAAACAATAAGGGTGTAAAATTAGCTGCTATTGCCTGAGTAATAAACCCCAAATAAGAGGCAGCCAGTGTTTTTTTATAATTTTTGGCCATATTAACTTAATTCCCTTCTTACCATAATACTTTCCAAATCCTGAATCCTTATATCAGCCTCAGGCTTAAACTCATCTGAAGACATATAATCCAAAACAGACCTGTAAAGCTGTGCTGCCTCCGGATATTCTTTTATATGGTTACGCAGATTCAACGTGCAGACAACTACCTTTCCTTTGCCTGCGTTCGCCTCAAACATGCTTCCAAGCTTTCTGCTCCATTCCATATGATCTATATTCCATGCAAGAGGCTCTATTTCTTCAGGAAGATCGTCCAAAATTAATGCTCTGGAACCTTTCATCAGGCGAAACCACTGATAATCGCTAAAAAACTCTGTAGGAAACTTATTAAATATTAAATGCTCGTTCCTTATATACATTCCCATTGTATGAGCGTCTTCATTTGATTTATGAAACATTTTACTCCAATAATCAGTGGAAAAACGTACGCTGACGCTTTTAGGCAGTACGTTTTTATTTAGTTCTGGCAGTAATAAAACGCTTCCCCCTTCTTCCAATATCCTTTTTACTTCATTATCAAATTCATCCGCTACTGTAATTCCAGCCGGGATTCTTGTGCTGATTCTTTCCGGATACAGCCATATATCATAACTGTTCTTATTATTAATTTTGTCAGAGCCTATTTCCAAAGTTAATTTTGAAGGCTCTTTTACTATAGAAAGTCCGGTTTCTATAGTTCCCATTTCTGTAATGCCGCCTTGTATCACGGTTTTATTTTCCAACGTACCTGATTTTAAAATTTCTTCTCCTTTTTTCAGCCTCCAATAAATATCTGCATCAGGTATTTCCTCGGGGCCATAATTAACGACAATCACGCCAGCCGTAAGCGCCTGATTGTCAGTATATATCTTTTTAGGGAATTTTCCTAAAACAACTGTTTCATTATTAAAGCTTCTGTATTGTTCCTTCGTAAAGCCTCCGTCTTTTTCTTCCATAAAATTATCCAGTATACCCACATGCGCCGTTCCCTGTCCGGGAAAATCCTGAATGCTCAGCAGCTGATATCCCGCCAAATCCTTTGAACGAAGCGCAGTTTCTATATCAGCCCTGTATAAGATTGCCGATAATCTTGCTGAAACCCTTGAAAATATTTCATTCATACAGAGCAATCCCTTTGTTTTCATCAAATCTCTGTAATACTTTAAGTTTCTTGCTTCAAAAATTCCATTATCATATTTCGGTATTTCTTTATCAAAATACGGCATAACCTGATATTGGCCCGCCTCATGATTCATAATCGGTTTTGTGTATCCCCTTAAAGCCGTATCATAATTATATACTGTATTAGGTTCGAGTGTTTCGATAATTCCACCCTGACTGTCATCAGACCATGAAAACGAAATACGAATCTGATCTTTCTGCTCCGTAGAATGTGTCTTACAGGTTGTCCAATAATCATCATCTACATTAAATGAAGGCTCCCAAAAATTATTGTTGCTTCCTTCTGCATATAATCTTGTATCATCAAAGCTTCTGCATTTTTTTCTTAATATATGGGCATACTCTCTGCTCTTTGGCGAACCTGTATTCAACTCATTGCCCCACGACATCATGACAAACGACGGATGATTTGCATAATAACGCAGTATACGCACAGCTTCAGCCTGATAATAATCAGATGCCGACGTATCGTTTCCATCTGGCATAAACGGAGTACCGCCAAATCCATATAACTCCGGCTGCATGTAAATTCCCATTTCATCTGCAGCTATAAATGCGGCTTTTGGAGGCGTCCACGAATGGAAACGAAAGAAATTAATTCCTAATTCCTGTGCCTTTTTAAAAAAATCCTTCCATTCTTCCACATCCATATAAGGATAGCCCGTCATAGGAAACACAGCTGAATTTGCTTCACCTCTCAGAAATACTTTTCTCCCATTGACCGTAAATTTTCTTTCCCTGTAAGAAAACTCCCTCATTCCAAAAGATTCTGTTTTTTCACATTGCTTGTTCCCATTTACACTTAAAGCTACTGTCATATTGTATAGCGCAGGCTCAAATTCCGACCATAATTTAACATCTTCTCCCATCATAAAGCAAGCTTCTGCTTCCTGTTGTTCTTCCCCTGTCAACAACACGCTGAACTTCTGACAAGCGGGTTTATGATTTAGTCCAATGTGATTATAACTTTCCGCACATATTTTAATTTCTGCATAATCCCTTGTATTTTCCCTGTTTTCAATAGTCAGCTTAACCTTTGCCAAACAATTATGTACGTCAGGATATATCCTCGCTTCTTTTAATGATATTTTTCCTTTCGCTTCCAGTTCGATTTTTCCAATAATTCCATTCCAGTTTGTTACCGTTTCCTCTGTAAGCATATGGCTTTTTGTATCAATAGGATATACATTATTTGACACCTGAATTACCAGAATATTCTCTGCTCCAAAATTCAGATTATCCAGTTCATACACCTGAGGCGTTCCAAACGTATCGTTAGAACTGCATTTTACCTGTTCAACCCCATTAACGAAAACTTTTGTTATTTTTGTACGTTCTAATTTAAGAAATACCAGCTTATCTTTCCAGTTTGACGGTATATATATTTTCCTGCGGTACGCCGCCGGACCGGTATACATATATTTACGGTTCAGTCTATCTATATTAACTGAAGTATTTTTGTCACCTTTTTTATTCTCATCCAAAGTTCCTGGCAAAATACATCTGTCATTATATTCTTCATCATCATTTTTATATTTTCCAAGCTTTAATTCCCAAATTCCATCAAGACAAATCAATGCTTTCCCCCCCTCTTAAAATGTTAATTAACCTTAGTAATTTATTCACTTATTATTTTGTTACAGCCTTTGCAGCCTCCAAGAATCTCTGTACTGTTTCAGTGGGCTTAGGCGCATGCAGCAGCCCATAAGGAATACTGTATTCCCACTCCACAGGGATTATTTTCAAAAGAGGGTGTATATTTGCCCATCCGTGAATTGCCAGCAGAACATAGTTGCCGTTTTCACAACGATTAAAAACATCCATACTGTAAAAATCAAAATCAACAATATGAATCTGACTGTGGTTTTTCCATATGTCGTCCCGCAAACTATCTACATAGCGACTCCAATCCCGTTTCATCAGCATAAGATTTTCGCCGTAAAGGTCTTGTATCGTCAGTCTGTCCTTTGCGGCAAGCCTGTGATGAATAGAAACGGCACAGTAAAACGGTTCGCGGGATAATTCAAGTCCCGCACATTTTCGCAAATCTAACATGGTTTCATCAAAAATCCCGCCCACAACATCTATATTTTTACCTAGATTTGCCAAAATTTCTCTGGCGTTTTCCGGAGTGTTTTCAAAAGGAATAATCTGAAATTTCAAATCAGGACACCTCGCCTGTATCTTCGGCCATATCTGCATAAGAAGCTGTGCCGGAGTCATTGGCGAGCTGCCAATCCGAATAACATTCGTTTCTTCCTGCATGGCATTCTTTGCCCGCGTAACAGAATCCCGGCAATACTGAATAATATATTTTGCGTCCTGATATAAAGACTTTCCCGCTTTTGTTAAAAACAGACCTCGATGAGTCCTTTCAAACAGCTTCACATCCAGAGAATTTTCCAGCAGATTAATCTGTTTAATTACAGCGGTTGGAGTAATAAAGGATTCTTCAGCCGCCTTGTTAAAACTGCCGGCATCCGCCACGCGGATAAAGGTTTCAAGTTGAGGATTATACATCAAACGCCCCCTCGTTTCCGTCTTTCTTCTTGAAATATGTTCTTATTATATAAGTATATACGGGCAAAAACAAGCTGAAAATCTAATTAAAATATCCGAGAGCTTGGTTTGACAGCTTCACAGACAAACAGCTGATGAAAAGCATGAGTGCAGAGGAAAAAGAGAAATTTCTTTTTTTACTCAATCTGGGATTAAACAATTTAAACGAAACAAAATTTTAGAGAGGCGAACTATATATGGCTAAAAAGATAATTTTATATGTAATAGGATTAAATATGATTGCCGCAGCTGTAGTTCTCAACATACGGTATGCAGCGGGTGTTGCAGCCTTCAGCTCAGTGATGTATGCAATTTCTGAAATTTATCATATACCGTCCTAATCGCCGAAAGGAGGTGCCGTTTCGGCATATCCTTTCAGCATTTCCGGCGTATTGATATAATATCTTCATCTTAATACTTTAGATTATTTATCCATTCATCGACTGTTTTCTGTGATGGTATATCATAAAAATTTCGACCCTTGAGCCATTTGGTTTTAGCTGATATTTTCGCATTCTGCTTCAAATATAAAGCGCTTTTGCCAAGTCCAGAACTTGCGGACGTACAAAATGGTATGACAGTTTTCTTCTTTAAATCTATATTTTCCACCACGTTGTACACAAGGTGCGGAGCCTCGCCCCACCATATTGGATACCCAATATACACAACATCTGCCTTTTTTACCTCTTTTTGGATTTTCTTTAAATTCTTAATTTGTGGACGAAAAGAGCTTTCTCTATGTGTTTTTGCTGACTCATGCTCCTTTACCACACGGCTGTTTTCATCTGTATAATCTAAGTCATCATCTGTATATGGTTCTGCCGCTTTAATTTCAATAAGCTTTCCATTCGTGGTCTTCTGAATCTTTTTTGCAGCTCCTTTTGTCGTTCCAGTCGCCGAGAAATAAATCACTGCCGCTTTTTTATTTTTAGCAGCCTGTGCCTGAATTCCATTGACGCCTACACTTGCAGCCACCATACAAAATGCCAGCATGATAGACAACACACTTAATATACTTCCTCTTTTTCTTTCCATCTACTTCACCTTTCCTTTCATATTTTCTTCATTTTGTTACATCACAACGACAAGCTTATTATAATAAAAATGAGACCTTATCAGAAGTCTTATTTTGTTCATCAGTTTATACCAAAAAGTTATAACGCGCCTTTATACCCCATTCACAGACGTTCACATCATAATAAAATTCCTGGTAACACAAAAAGACGGCATAGCCTTTATGTCAGGGCTGCGCCGCCTAATCGTAAATTGCATTATTGCGTCAGGCTTCATTATATAAGCGCCGCATATGCTTTCTGACTGTTATTCTGCGGGCGGCGTTACTTCCTCGTCCGGAACAAAATCCTCAGCCTTTTCTTCATTATAAAAGTAAATCGACTTGATTGTAATAGTTATTGTGTCGCCTTCACCCATCTCATTTGGATTAAATATCTGCAATCCGCGAATACAATCTCCCACGCACTCGCCTGTTACATTAAATACCTTCGTCACGTATTCTGATGATGCCGATACCTTCTTACCCCAGTCAGGATGCTTTCCTGCGGCGGCGTCAGCGCCCGTTGGATCCCATTCCGAATCAAACAACGCATGACCAAGGTCATTAGCATTGCCCTCTTCATTCTGTGCCAAAGTACCTTCACTCTTATATGTCAATACTGCCGACTTATATTCACTGTAGTAATTCTGTGCATTATCAGGAAGAAGGAAGTTAAGCGCAGCCCACTGGGTCTTAAACTTAACCGTCATTGTTCCATCGGCATTATATATAACTTCTGCATTTTCTTCCGTTCCTTCATTAAAAAACGAATTTGAACCCTCAGTAAGAGGAACTTTTACAACAGGCTCTGCCGTAACATCCGGTTTTTCATACTTTGGAGTAGGAACAGGAGTAGGCTCCTTAGTAACTCTAGGCGTTCTGGTAGGCTTTGCCGTCGGTTCTGTTGTTGCAGGTGCATCCGTATTTAACGGAGCTTCTGTTAATGCAGGCTGTGTCGGCTGTCCTGTAATCTGTACAACAGGAGCCGCCGTTTCTGCAGCTGGAACAGTGTTCTGTGCAGTTACCGTAACTTTACATGTAAGCTTAAGCTTTTTATTTCCAAGCTTGTATGTACCAGTCACTTTTGCAGTGCCTTCTGATACGCCCATAATGGTAACGCTTGCTTTTTTGCCTTTAGATACCTTTTTAGTAATCTTTGCAACTGCTGCCTTACTTGTTTTCCATGACACCTTTGCCTTCTTACTTGCATTTTTTACTTTGATAGTTGTTGTACTGCCTACAGAAACCGATACTTTTTTACTAATCTTCGCTTTCTTTGCAGCATTACTCCCGCTTACCGGCGCAAATGAAATAACCATAGCAGCACATAAAGCCGCAGCTATCCCCTGCTTAATAAAACGTTTCATAATATACCTCCTCTGAATATATAATATTTTTAATTATCATATACCCCATTAATAACGTGTTCAATGATTTAATATATTATTTTTTTTGACATATTGTCTTGTATTTCGATATACAGTATTTAAATATGAACAGAACTATCTAAGCATATGAAATACAGCAAAAAAACTACGCCTGTCATATAGATGCTTGGAATGAAAGGCTTTCGCGCTTTCAACGAAAACGTCTTTAATTTAACGCTTTTAATATACCTTAACAAAAACAGGAAACCTGAAATTGATATATACAGCATATTGACAACCATACTGTCCATAATAATGTGAACAGCCTCTGCTGCGCCTTCACTATATAAAGCTGTTCCTGTCGATAAAAATACTGAACTGCATATTAGTACGTCACAGTCTCCTTCTCCAAACCATCCTGCCTTTGAACTGACTTTCAACAAAACTGAAACCATGCAGACCGATACTGCCGTCGCTTCAATATATTCTTTACTATTCTGCGAACACATCAGGCAGAGGATACATAAAAGCTCCGGAACCATAACCGCATATTCCATTTTTACATATACATATCCCGTATAGTAATCTACATAAGCCATTACCATAAGCCACATCAGATACAGAATATATACTGCTGCGTAATAATTCGAGGTAAACGCCGCTATAACCACAGCGGCAAGCTTAACTGCCGAATATATATACATCCATTTCATCATGCTGTTTTTATTAACTATCTTTTTTGCCTCTGCAAGATTATATAACAAACCAATCATTTTGTTCTCCTTAACCTTGTACGGAACTGCTCTGTTACACAGCCATACACCTCAAATGCAGGGTAAACCGTATATTCGTCATTTCCTTTATAAGCTTTCACCGTCACATGATAAGGCCCTTCATCTGTTCCTACAGGAACAATAAACCCTGTGCTGATATTTAATGAAGCTTTTCCTGACACATCATATTCTTTGTTAAGCGAAGGATTAAGCGCAGCCATATTTTCAGGATAAAATACTTTTAAGACATCTGCGTCTCCGCTGTACCGTATTCTTAAAATACCACGTTCCCCTGCACGAAAAACCGCTTCTTTTCTCCCGTCTATACGAATTATATCAGCATTCAACAATATAGCGCTTTTCTCGGTTGCAAGGGCATAATCGGAAACGTTTCCGGCATAGTCAGTCATTTTAATATATATAACAGGAGACCTGCCCTTATATTCAGATTGATCTACATATATTATACGTCTCATACTGTTTACATTATAATATGAGTCTACAAGCATTCCATCTCTGTACACTTCTATAGAATACACTCCTGAATCATCATCCTTAACACACACATTACCTTTCAGCTCCGTCCTATCCCAGCCGTTGCCGCACATAATATCAGCATAAGGCATATCAAAATCCAAATTAACATATAAGTCAGTATCGACTGTGTTTCCAGCTACATCACTTATTTGAACTATATAGTGATTTCTTGAGCTGTCAAGCGTATCTACAAAAGCATCGGTAAAATTAATCACACCATTTTTAGAATCAGCGCATTCCATTACAAGAGGAGTATTAAAATCCACTTTTCTCTTAACCCCGTCTTTTATCTCATATAAACATATTTTTGACGTTTTACTGAGTCCGCTCAATTCATCATAAGCATATATACTGCTATACATTGCTTCCTTACTGAGCCAGTTATTATTGCTGACGTTAAGTCCTGTAAATGCATCTGAATAAATCACATCCGGTGGAGTGCTGTCAAGCCTGTAATGTCTTATAACGTATGAATGATTTCCAGCCGCATCATCCGCTCCGATGCTAATCATATTAACGCCTTCGCTTTTTATACTGTAGCTTCCGTTAATTGTCACTGTTTCAGGATTAAACGACGTTTTGCCTGACAATTCCTCTCGGTTAACCTTTACTCCAACTGAATATATGCCGCTGTAATTATCCTTTGCAGCAATATTCAAATTTAAGCTGTTACGGTACCATTTATTATCATCAAAAGAACTCATCACCTTAATTACAGGTTTAGTTGTATCCTTTTTAAGCGTAAGACGTACAGGTTTTGACTCTACATACATTCCGCCTGATATTACGTCTATCATATAATATCCATCCGGCATATTCTTTACTATATCCATTGGATTAAGAGAATATCTGTAATTATAAAGGCCGTGTGGAAGCGTATGGCTCATAACATCCTGATTAGCAAATAATATTCTCTGCTTTGCAGGATTATCAGTATCCTCAGACATAATTACAAGCGATGCAATTTCCGAGCTGCCTCCATAAACGTCAGCCGTAATATTGGAAGCATTAAAACCGTTATTATCACCTGTTATAACTGCATCTACAATATGTGCCGCCGGAATCAGAAACACCAGCTTGTCCGAATAAGTTACATTTCCTACATTATCAACTGCTCTTATATAATAGTCATATCCTTTTTCAGGCTTTATGTAAAAATCCTTTTCAGACGAAATCATAGTATTTCTTCCGGTATAATTAAGCTCAGAAATTACAGCTCCGTCACTTCTGCACACGGCAATATTTCTAACTCCCGAACCACTGTCATATGCAGAAACCGGAATATATCCTGCCCCTATCGAAGATATATAATCCGGAATATATACATCAGGTCCTTTTCCGTCCGACATCAGGCTTATCATACTATCGTCTTTACTTTTATCGCACAGATAATCAGTATCATTAAGTGTATCAGGGTATGTATAATTATAATAAACGCGTCCTTCAGGCTTAACATATATAGTTCTGCCATCCGGCACATTAAACCCGAACGATACCATGCTGGCAAATGCATAATTACAGTCACTATAGACTGTTGTCTGATTATATACCGTTCCCTTCAATGTAAGCGGCTTATCAGAAGTTGTTCCATCCTTTATTATACCGGAATACGCAGCATTGCTTCCGATTCTTTTCTGCATAGTATAATATTTCTGGTCATCTCCCCACCCGGTAACTCCGTAAATATTATAGTTTGGATGAAACACTCTGTTCGCTGCATCCATATCGTGAAAATATGACTCAAACGCTACATTAACATCAGCGCCGCTTTTTACATAATAAACTCCTTCCGTATTATATACATTAGCGCCGTTAGCATATATATTTCTTGTTGCAATGTAATTATTAGAAGGAAAAACAACGCTTTTTTTAAAGAAGCTGTCCAAATCATCAGGCCTTTTCCACTTACGCGCCGCCTTTATTCCCGAAGCCGTCCTGAAAAGATAGCTGTTATCAGACGCTGATATTGTTCTGCCGTCATCAGATTCTTTTATTCTTCCGCAAAGCTGTCTGTCACCTTCCACAACAGTCATTATTGCGTCAAATGTATATATATTTTTATTTCTGTATACTTCATTCCACGTTATCCTGCTGTTCCCGCTAAATAATGCAAGAATCCTGCTGAGCTTTGCTTTTCTTAACACATATGTATAAGAATCCTTCTTTACCTCCGATACTTCCTTTACATATGTTCCTCCAAGCATTACTTCAATTCTGTCAGTTTTTCCGCCTACGTTAATAGTAATCGTATATCCAACTGTTTTATACCTTGTTGAGTTAGACGCCGTAAGTCCACGCGAGCAGAAATATATGTATCCGTCATCCTCTCTATACCTTGCAGGGCTGTCCTGTTCATCACCATATTTCTTATAATATGAATACGCATTATCATATGTTCCTGCATAAATATTCGACGAAGCGCTAAATACCGCAAGCAGAAAAATGCTTATTATTATAATTTTTTTACCCATTTCCACCTCTTTCCAGCCTGCATAACCTTATTGTGCCCAAAGACAACATTGTATTAAGATAACTTTCGCTCTCCTTTTCTATTAGAATATTAAGAAGCATTGCACACCCTTCACCATCCTCTATCTCTGTTCCATCTGAATTATATGCACCGGTTACATATACCGAATTCATAACATTAATACACTCTCCGGTACTCTTATCGATAACAGAAATGTCTATATAATCCCCTTTTCTTACAATACCTCCTACAAACTGGGATATGTCCGTCGCCTTTATGCCTGCAACCACCGGATTATTCATCAAAACGCCTATGCTGTCAGCATCTGCAAGCATTCCATCCGCCAGTATAGTTCCGGCTGACACGTTATATTTAAATGTTTTTCCTATTACACTCTCTTTATCCGTCACCGCATCTGACGGCCTTATTGAATCATCTGAGCTTTTAACCGCAAACATATTGTCGATGTTATCTTCAGTTATTGTCGTTCCCCTGTTAATTTCAGATATACATGTTATAACATTATCTTTTTCTCCCTTGAAAACAAAAACAACCATAAAGACACATACAGCTATACCAAAAATGGCAATAAGCATTAATTTGGCAGTACCTTTTTTTCTTCTCATATGCCACCTTACCTTTCAGTTGTTAACAACATCTACTGAGGTTCTTACATGCACATGACGTTCTATTCCAAACAAAGTCTTCACATTCATTCCTATATCAGCATATATAGTAGAAGAAACTATAGGAGTTCCGTCAGGAGTAGTTTCGTCTTTATCATAATTCTCACTCTTATATACGGGCTCTCCCGTTCTAAAGCTGCAGCTTGTAAGAGTTCCCTCAGCAATGTTGAAAACAGTGTAATCATATACAACTACTCTGTCATATATACTTCTGCCAGACGGAGTAAAATCATTATTAAGATTCATATTACTTTTAAGAGTTTCAAGAAACACGTCAAAGCTTTTATTACAATTACTTATATAAATAAACCGGCCTTTGGAATACTCATCAAGGTCTATCAGAGCGGCTGAAAGGCACGCACTGTCAATACTGTCTCTGGCAAGACTCTGATAATGCCTTATTTCCCTTGCAGAATATGAAAAAAGCATTATTATTCCAGTAATCGTAATCATCATATATGCGCTTAAATATTCTACCCCTCCGGTTTTAACTCTCTCCATAAGACCTCCTAATTCTTCGACGTAGTCTTTTTTTCAATAAACGTATCTTTATAAATAATCTGCGTGTCCGTATCAAACATATTAAAAACCGATATACTTTCCACTGGAAGCCTCATACTTATACAAAGCTTTATAGTCGTTCCGTATTCACACTTACCCATAGTAGTGCCAGACAGATTAATTCTGTCGCCGCCTATATTAATAAGATCAGTAACAAGCTCATTACAGGCCTCTTCTGTAAGGTATCCGTCAGCTTCCATTCTAAGTACATACTGCCTTGCTATCTGCTTCGCTCTCTCAAGCGTCTCTATGGAATTCATATACGTTATATACATTACCGACAGCAGCGAAGCCGCAAACAAACCAATAAATATCGGAAGCATTTTGGCAATTCCGCCTTGTTTTTTTATGTTCTTCATACGCACCGCACCTCCGTACTGATACCGCATTTTACAGGCTGGTAAATAATGCGCTTATCTTCTCGGCAAACGAACCTCCGACTGTTTGGATTACCGTCTCCAGCTGCTCCCTGAATACAACCGCAAGCACAACGGCTATCGCGCCTAATGCAAATTCCATAATGATTTCCTTGCCGCCGCATTTTCTTAATCCAAAATCTGAAGCGCACTCTTTTTTGTTAATAATAAAATTCTTAAGTTTTTTAATCATATTGTTTTTTCCTTTCATGTATAAATTTAATCATTTAACAGGCTGGCAATCTCTGTTCCCATTGAATATATGCCTATAGCTATTACTCCAATAAATATAAGAAGCTCTATAACTTCGATTCTTCTTTCCAGCCTTGCCTTTTCTTTGAGCGAATACGCATGTCTGACCTGCCGTATCTGCTCGCTCATATCAGAAAGTATCTGCACTGTTTTACCGCTTGTCTGAGACTGGATAAGCACGATACATAATACGTCAATATGCCTGTTAGCAAATTTTTTATTAAACTCACTTACAGCCTCTTCCATTGTGCATTTGGTACTGATTTTATTACAGAGCTCCAAAAGAGCTGACTTAAGTCTTCTGCTGCCCGTCATCATATAACAGTCCATAAGCGAATCCTGTACAAATATACCCGCCCTTGCCTGAATCCTGAGAATGTCATATATGCTTTCGATATCAGGTATCATTGCATCGTTGTCCGAACTGTTCGATACGACAATAATAAGAATCGGAATACATAATCCTGCAATAAAGATAATCACAAAAATATACGGATTAATCATAAACCCTGTTACGCCGCATATAATTCCCGACAGCAGCATGGCAATCAGAAATCTAAAAGGCGTAACGCCCGGAAACATATACTCTGCTCCATATCTTCTTAAAAAATCAGCTATTTTATCTTTAACTGCCATCAACCCCTTTTATCAAAAAAAACCATCATTGCCATGCATATTACCAGTATTATAAAACAATAAAACAGAATGACATTGCCTATAAATGTGTTGATGAGAATATCCCGCATATCAGAAGTAATTTCAGAAAACAAAAATATTATTCCAACTGCGCTTATAATAAGAATTACTATCTCTGCACGGCCGTTATTAATTATCGCTTTTCTATCGGCCTTAACAGCGAGATAATCTATCATGCTCATCCGGCAATCCTTAATGACCGCATCATAATTTGCTTCATACTTCGAGCAAACCTGAAGATTACGAAACAGCTCCCTGCATTTTGCATGCTCTATCCTTGCTGAAAGATTGTTGAACGCTGCAGCCGTATCTCCCATGCTTTCCGCTTCATTACAAAATTCAGAAAGCAGTCCCTTTAACGGCTCTTCAAGATAAAATAAAGCTTTTTTGAATATCTGAACTATATCATTATCTGTCCTGCTGAAATTCTCAACCAAATTAAGAAACGTCATAATATCATTTTCAAGACGGCGATAATATATTCCAGAAAGAATATACAGAATAATACCAGACAGCAAAATTATAATAACTGCTGCAGAAATCGCAATAAATATACTGTGAAATGTAATCATTGCAGATATTCCGGCCAAAACAGCGGTGGAGCCGACAAGCACAATATATATCTCCGCATTAATACTTCCCGCCATATTACGTATTCCGCTGTAATCAAGCATCCTGTCCACTTTGTACAAAAATGACTTCCCGCTGTGATTCCCGGTTGTCTGTCTGATTCTGCGCTCTTTTATAAGCCTTCTTTTATACTTTCTGTCAAGCCATTGGATAAATATGCTCGTATTACCGTCAGAAGACTCTCTCATATATAAGCTCACCACCTTTATAATCTTTTATCTCAGATATCTCTCTGACACAAAAATCCTTCATGTATACTATCGTTTTCATACCCATAAGCATCTTTCTTATATCATTCAATGAATAGTCGCTCTCGTACTTTACATAATCTGCAAGCTTATCAATTGCTTCGCTGCTGCTCATGGCGTGGACGGAAGCCCAGCATCTGTGTCCTGTATAACCGGCATTAAGAAGATACAGAGCTTCCCCGCCCTTTATCTCGCCTATAATAAAATAATCAAGGTCTGTAAGAAGTCCATTACGGCTTAAATCCTTTAAATCATACTTTATCTTTCCTTCGCCATGTGCGGACACAATATGCTGAAACATCAAATCCGGATGAGTGTTGCTGAACAATTCTTCATTTTCCTGAATAACAAGACCACTTTTATCATGAGGTATATGCTCAAGCAGAGCATTCATAAGCGTAGTCTTTCCACTGGCGCCTTTGCCGGCAAACAATATACCGCTTGATTCTCTTGCAGCGAAGGTAAGATACTCCGCCTTATCACAGTCAAGCATCCCAAGCTCAATAAGGTCATTAACGGTACGCTTGTTCTTTGGAATTTTTCTGATATGCATATATGGCGCGTTAGTAGAATTAACAAATTCTGTAGAAATATTGAACCGCAGAATAAAATCTTTATTACTCTCCTTATCAGTAAACGACTGAATGGCATTAACGTCCGCCAGATTAGTCTTATTCTTAACAGCAGCCATAGATACAAATCTTTTATAATCGGCATTACTCGGAAATCTGATGTCGCATCCCATCCTTTTGCCCTTTCTCTTGATTCTGACATTATCGGTGCTAAGAACTTTTATATCGGATATATCATGGTCATTAATAGCTTCCTCCAATATGTAATAACCCCATATGAATTTACTGAAATGATTAATAATCATCTTTCGGTCCTCTTTGGAAAGCTCTCTTTCACCAAGATACCGGTCTGCCGCTTCCAATAATACCTTTCTGGGCTTTATTCCGCGCTGTACAAGCAAAAGCGTCTGCCTTTCAACATGGATAAAATAATCCAAAAGCTCGTCAAGCACATCATCAATATCTGTCTGTTCCAACATGAAAAATACATCCCTCCCAATTCCAGGCAAATCTATCTGCACACAGGCCTGAACTCATAAATATAAGTTCGCATATACCAAAAGTCGTCTTCCTTCAAAACTGTCAGCTACTTTAAAATCTTAACTCTTAGCAAAGGAAATACTTAATTAACTGTTACAAGATACAAAAAGATAAAAACGGCAGTTGTCTTTCATAAAGTACTACTGTAGACTATCATATGAATACATTAAAATGTGCGCGCATTTAATGTATTACATACTTTATCACACCAAAATATAGTTGTCAACACTTTTTTTATTACAAAAAAAATTTTTTTGTTTGACAGAATACCTTTCATATGATAAAGTAAACATATGTTTGGAGGATTGCTATGGATATACTTGACAGGCTTAATGATGAACAGATAAAAGCAGTCACGCATAATAAAGGACCTCTTTTGGTTCTTGCAGGCGCTGGTTCAGGAAAAACGAGGGTTCTTACATACCGTATTGCATATCTTATAACGGAATATAATGTAAGCCCCTGGAATATTATCGCTCTTACCTTTACCAATAAAGCGGCAGGGGAGATGCGTGAGCGTATAGACGATATTGTAGGCGCTGGTTCTGAGAATATATGGGTAAGCACATTTCATTCGACCTGCGTAAGAATACTGCGCCGTTTTGGCGAATCTATCGGCTACGAGCGCAATTTTACAATATATGACTCAGACGATTCCAGATCTGTAATGAAAAGCATTATTAAAAGACGGAATCTGGATAAAAAGAGCATTAATGAAAAGAAAGCTCTTTCAGTAATATCAGCTAATAAGAACGCGCTTATAACTCCTTCCATGTATGCACATGACACAGAAGGGGATTACAGGGCAAAGCTGTACTCAGAGCTGTACACAGAATATCAGGACAGGCTTATTAAGAGCAATGCTTTGGACTTTGACGACCTTATCATGAAAACTGTTGAATTATTTAAAACAGATGCTCAGGCGCTTTCTTATTACCGCAGAAGATTTTCTTACATACTTATCGACGAGTATCAGGACACGAACACAGCCCAGTTCGAGCTTTTAAGACTCCTTGCCGAACCGGGTCCTGACCGCTCTGAATGCAATATATGCGTCGTAGGCGACGACGATCAGTCTATATATAAGTTTCGTGGAGCCAATATATACAACATACTTAATTTTGAAAAAATATTTCCTGATACAACTACGATAAGACTTGAACAGAACTACCGCTCTACCAGGAATATACTTAATGCCGCCAATGGAGTAATATCTAACAACACAATGCGTAAAGACAAAAAGCTCTGGAGCAAAAAAGACGACGGCGTTCCGATTAACTATATAAGATACGGAAGCGATTTTGAAGAAGCCTGCGGCATAGTAAGCTCTATAAAACAGGGCGTAGACGAGGGCAGAAACTACAGAGATTACGCGATACTTTACAGAACCAATGCCCAGTCTCGTATATTTGAAGAAAACCTTGTCAATCTCAATATACCATATAAGATTGTCGGCGGACTTAATTTCTATTCCAGGAAAGAAATTAAGGACATAATCGCTTATCTTAAAACGATTGATAACGGACTTGATGATATCGCTGTCAGACGAATAATCAACGTTCCAAGGCGTGGAATCGGTCTTACAACTATTGACAGGATTATGAATTATGCCGATATTCATGAGATAAGCTTTTACGAAGCTTTAAAGGATGCCGAATATATAGACGGCATAGGACGTTCCAAATCAAAACTCATGGAATTTACTTCACTCATAGAACATTTCAGAAAGCTCATCTCACAGGAAAACTTTTCTGTTGAAGAACTTGTTAAAAGCATACTTTCTGACACCGGATATATGGATATGCTTACAGAAGAAGGCACGGATGAAGCTAATGCACGTATTGAGAATATTGAAGAATTTATCAACAAAACCATTACATTTGCACTTGAAGACTACGTAACTGATTCATCAGACAATTCATCCGTATTAAGCCGTTTTCTTGAAAACGTAGCGCTTGTTTCAGAAGCGGATACTATCGGCGAAGACAGCAATGTAGTTCTTCTTATGACACTGCACGGTGCAAAAGGACTGGAGTTCCCGCATGTATTTATAGCAGGAATGGAGGACGGCATTTTTCCTTCCGATATGTCTATATACTCTATGGACAGTTCTGAGCTTGAAGAAGAAAGACGCCTCTGCTACGTAGGTATTACAAGAGCTATGGACACGCTTACAATAAGCAGCGCTGTAAGAAGAATGAAGAACGGCGAAACCATGTTTAACGCACCTTCCAGATTCATTTACGAAATACCGAGATATCTTATAAAAGAATCATCATCCGAAGGGTATGTAAGCAATCCATCAGCAGTTTCATGCAGGCAGTCAGACACATTTTCGTCCATTCCTTACAGAAATGCTGACAGAACAGGATCATACGGACACGCAAAAAAAGGAAGCAGCCTCTTTCTTAATAATCCATATATAAGCAAAGGAATGAAAGGCAGTTTACAAGGCATGTCAGAGATAAATAAAATAAAATGCGGCGACCGTGTAAAACATATCAAATTTGGTGAAGGTACAGTTACAGCTGTTTCAGGCAATTCAGAAGACCGCAACATATCTGTGAACTTTGACGAATTTGGAATACGTAAAATGAAAGCTTCTTTTGCAAAATTGACAAAAATTTGATAGTATAATCTATATGAAAGTGATATAATACTAAAAAGTATATACGAAAGGAGATTTATTATGGATAATAAATTCGATGAAATCATTAATGCTATTAAAGTAAATGAACTCTTTCACAAAAAAGAAGTTGAAGATGACAAAAAGAACTGCGTTCTTACTGTACTGGCTATAGTCGGAGTCGTTACACTTGTTGCCGGTATTGCAGTAGCTGTTTACAAATACCTTTCATGCAGAGACTGCGAAGACTATGATGATTTTGACTTTGACGACGACATCTTTGACGATGAAGAGGACGACAACTAAATAAAAAGCCACAAAATAAAAGAACCGAAGCGCTCCCCTGCTGACAGATGCTTTGGTTCTTTTAACATTATCATAAATTTTATATATCCTCAATTACAGAAAATATATTGGTTCTTTACAGTATTAACAAGCTGCCATGCAATACTCCCCTTTCTCAACCTGTCAAGCGCCGTATCAAGGGCAAACCACTCAGCGTAATCTACCTCGCCCGATAAAATAAAATCAGCCTTCTTTACTGTTGCCTTGTAACCAAGCATCAGCATTTCTTTTTTCAGATAAGGATAACTGCTTATATACTCCACATTTTCCACATCAATTCCAATTTCTTCCTTAACTTCCCTTATGACCGTATCCTCTGCTGTCTCTCCCAGCTTCATGATTCCTGCAACACAGACAAAGTTTGCGGCAGAAACATACTCCTGCCTAAGCAGTGCAATCTCCTTATATTCATTTACAACCGCACATATTATGCTTGTAGTAAACATATCCCAAAGAGGTTTATTACACTGTATACAAAATGGTATCTCCCCTTCATCTCCTATTATCTTTTGTATAGCTTTAGTGCCACAATATGGGCAATATGTAAAATGCATAACAGCCTCCTGCAGATTTAATATTATAATATACTGGTTGCAAAAAATATAAAAGCAAGTATTATTATCACTAACAAAATTATAGGTTTAGCATCTAATTTCCAATTACAGGAAGACTCATTTCTTTTAAAATGGTTTTCCAAATACTCTTCCTGCTTATTTATTTTTCTTTCTGTGTTTTTTGATTGATACAATAATGAAAACGGGTCTGTACATTCCATAATTCGGGTGCGAAAATTTTCCAACCATTCAATATCTTTTATATTGATAATATTTTCCTGAAATGAATTGACTTCATGCACAAGCTTATTACGAATATATCTCATTTTCTTTAATTGTTTGTAGTCCTTCTCCCAACAATCCACTCTCATATGTCCGTAACTCTCACGATTCATTTCGTCAATGTATTTTGATATTCCTTTGTCACTTGACATAATTTGTTTACATAAATCATCGAGGCTTTTATAAGCCTCTAGAAACTCCAAAATAGTATTATTCAAAATTATATCACCTTTTTTATCTTTGTTATGCATTTCTGCAGTTATATCGTTCCCTCGAATCAATTTAGTGCTGTATTTTTGGCATGACTTTGACATCAGACAGGCAAATACCGCCCAAAAGCGGCACATACCGACTTCTTTTTACATAACTATTGTCCAGCTATGTTCCAATTGATTCAAAATAAATATGTACACCCTATAAATACAGAAATTCTTCGATTTGACCATTTACAGGATGCTCTATTCCTAAAACATACTGCATCAGTGTTCCGTGACATACAACAATAATCGAGTTATAATTCTTATATTTATCCAAAACCATCATAACACGCTTTTTCATTTGGTCGGCAGACTCCCATAGGCACTTTTCTCCTACTGGATGCTGACCTTTATTTTCTGTCAAGCATTTATATGCTTGTTCTGCAACATTATCAGGTAAAAACTCATAAAAAACTCCATCTGCCAGCCATTCATGCAAATCTGTTTCAACTCTCATTTCTATGTTTAAATCTTTTTTTAATTCAATCATTCTGCCTGATACACTTCCTGTCCACTTCATCAAATAGGTGTGGCTCATTTTCAATCAAATCTTGTACAAGATATTTATAGTCCATATTTTCTATACCATATTTTCCATGTTCAATTTGCTCTGCCAATCTACTATGATAATAGATATCCATTGCCTGCCGCAATTCTATCCCTTTGATCTCTGCTAAATACTGAATCATAGATTCTTCCAGATTTTGTTTGTAGAAAATGTCCAAGTTCTTTTTATTTGTCATAACTTATTCCACCTTATATGATTCCTGATATATCAATTTCTCGTCTAAAATACTCTTATTTACAATGAATCCAGGTAATTTTTAGAAAATGACACATTTGGATTATTTATTATTTTAATAGTTCCATGATATAAAATCATATAGTAACACCTTTTTCCTTTACAAATTCTGTTATATCTTCAACTAAACATTCCGTTCCCAGGGTATGAAGCGTATCGTAACATACAAATATATAATCGTCCAAAATACGTGTCTGATTCAAGATTCCATACACTTGAGACGGCGGTTTTCCCCAATTTTCTGCTAAATTATAAATAAGAAAAATACTGAATTTTAATTCTTTCTTTGTACACATCTTATCATCTCCTTCCAAACATTATCTCCATAGTTGCTTACTATAACAGAAATAATTCCATTATTGGGATTATATTCAGAAATAAAACTCACTCCCGGATCCAACCTTGAAAATACGCATAATCCTTGCCATTTGGATTATTTCCTGCCCACTTCCTCATTTTCGCCCTTACATGTGATATGCTTCTCCATAATGATGCATATGCGCGGTTTCTAAAACTTAAAATCCACCATCATTATATGCTTTTGCAATCACATAAGACGGCTCATAATATGCGCTGCTGTTATAATTATCAATTGTTTCACAGATTTCATTATTGTATATCCGAACCATTCCGTCCACATAGTCTTCTTTAGGCTGTAAAGTCGCCAGAATCAGCCTTGTATAAACTTTACCCATTTGTGTTGCAGATGGAATCTCGGTCACTAACTCATCATCTACTGCCGTAATGTCAAAATCTCCTTTTTTCAGATGATATTCTTTTATCCATTCTGCTTCTATTTTTAATGGATTTTCACAATGCAATACATTAGCGAGACTGATAAGTCTTCGCCACTCTCCTTTTGTAATATTATTTACAATGTATTTATTTTTTTGATGTAATCTTCGTGCTACACGTTCTATCATATAACATATAAAATATAAATCATTATCTGTTATCTGTTCATCAGGGAAGAATTGATTTGTCATAATGAATAACTCCCTTCAAAATTTAATGTTTCCAATGCGCTCTTAATGACATTATATATAGAAACTGCCTTTAAAACAATATAAATCATATTTTCTGCAGTGCTTGATGTCCTGTTAGTGCCTTTACGATCCGCCATCCCTCACGATTACGTTCCATATCCTCTTCAACCGGCAAAAATCCCAAATCCATATACACTTTACATGCGGGCCATGTATTTGTCTGTGTTGGGATTTTCACATGTGTATATCCCAATTCATTCATCACTTGCAGCATATATGTTATCAAAGGCTTTGAAAGTCCCTTGCCCTGATATTCACGCCTTATTGCCACCCAATAAAGCCAGCCATCATTTGATGTATCTCGTCCATAAATATCATATAATGCTGTTGCTGTAGCTACTTTCTCTCCTTCGTCATTTTCAATAAAGAACATTCTGCCCGGGAGTTCCTCAAGCCTTTCACCATAATAGCGGTTCCAAGCCGCCAAGCCCTGTTCATAGCTGATAAACTCTTTGGCGGACATCTCAATTTCAATCCATGTATCTCTGTCATTGTCAGAGTACGGTACAAAGCTGTATCCGTCGGGGAGCTCGTAACGTGACACTTCGGAGATATCTTTTTCCAATAAAAGTTCATAGTAACATATCCTGTCATCATGGTTATCAAACCGTGCAGCCTTAATCTGAGGCAGGCGGAAATCTAAAGCATCTTTGATAGTATTCTCGATCTTATGTATGTACCTCATTCTATTGATGGTATTTCTGACCTCAGAAATGCCCATCGCCTTTTCCTCTTCATCCATACACGCTCCGAGCGCTCTTTGAATATTATATTCTAACCATTCTACCCAGGTATATGCCAATCCAAAAACATCAGAATATGCCCTAAAACAATTATCATACGCTTCCATATAGCCGTTAAAAAAGGCTACCATCTTTTCAATATCTATATTACAGGTGACAATCCCTGACCATTGAAGCGCTAATTGCAGTGCATGAGATATGGGATTTCCATAGTCAAGACATTCTAAATCGATTACCCATGGATTACCGTTATCCCACATGATATTCTTAGGGTCCATATCCTCATTGGACAAACACAGGATATCCGGCAGAGAAGCTCTTGCCTTGTTCAGTTCTTTTTCTGCATAGATGAACAGTTCTTCATTGTCTTCCAGAAGAGACGCCATCTCACTCTTCACTTCCTTCGCTTTCAGGACATATCCGTGCCAATCAATTTCACTTAATTGGGGCTCCTGATGAGGAACATTCTTGGGACTAATGGCGTGAATCCTTCCAAGTATATTTCCTGCTGTATAGCACTCCTTATTTGGAATGCTGTCCCAATCGGTAATGTGTCCTTCCTGCCAGTTAAAAATGTAAAAATAGTTTCCTTCTACATTTTGCATTTTATTGCCATGAACCGTGATAGCTGGTACTATCGGAATGCCTTCCTTCTCTATCATACGTTCGATCTTTTCTGCCCGCGCATAGTTTTCAAACACACCCGCTCTGCCCATTATCTCTGGATTTAAATGCTTCACCGCATAGATTCCGCAATCCGTTGTCACTTTGTACATGCGGTGTAAAAAACCGCCGGATACCGCTTCAACAGGGTATAAAATCGTTCCCAATCCGCAAGCTGTCATCAATTTCGCCAACAATGCTTCTATTGTTTTATCTTTCAATTCGCGCTCCTTTATATGTCGTTTCATATAATTATTTTTCTTATCGCATTTCCTATCACTTCCCACCCTTCGCCCTTACTTGTGATACGGTTCTTTGTTAATTATTCTGTATGCTCTGTATATTTGTTCTGCGAGTATAACACGCATAAGCTGATGTGGAAATGTCATTTTTGAAAAGCTTATATGTACATTGCATAAATCAAGTATGCTTTTATGCAATCCCAGGGAACCTCCGATTATGAACTGTATATGACTTTTTCCATAAAGCGCCGCATTACTTATCATTTCTGCAAATTCTTCTGAATCGTACGCCTTGCCGCGAATAGCAAGTCCTGCCTTTAATGCGTTGTCTTTTATATATCTTACTAATCTTTCGGCTTCCTTTTCCAAAATTATATCACGCATGTTATCGCTTATTTTATCTGGAGTTTTCTCGTCCTGCACCGAAATAATTTTTATATTGCAATACCGCCCAAGCCTTTTTACATATTCATCTACAGCATCAGTATAAAATTTTTCTTTAATCTTTCCTACGCATAATATATCTATGTTCATTTTATCTGCTCACCTTGCCAGTATATAAATTTTAAATATCTTTTTAAGTTATTATTATTAATAAATTCATTTTATTTTATCAGCTCATTCACATTTTATTCATTTATTCACTGTATAATGTATCTCAGATAGTGAATAAAATCACTTTCTACTCCCACCCTATTATATGCTATAGTAATTGTATTACTAGCAAACAGACCGGTTTCGACCGGTTTGTTTGCTTTTATACATTACTATGTATCAATAGACAGACTTATCTTTAACGCTTTTTCCACCTTAGCCAGCGCCTCTGAATCCAGATGGCACACGCGCTCCTTTAACCTCGACTTGTCTATCGTACGTACCTGCTCAAGCAGAATAACAGAATCCTTTACTATTCCATACTGCCTTGCATTAAGCTCAACATGCGTAGGAAGCTTTGCTTTATTCATTTTTGAAGTAATTGCAGCACATATGACAGTCGGACTGTGCTTATTGCCCATATCATTCTGAATTATCAGAACGGGCCTCACGCCTCCCTGCTCTGAACCGATTACCGGTCTAAGGTCTGCATAATATATATCTCCTCGTTTAATTAACAATGTCTGTTCACTCCATTTCCAAAAATACCTGTTAAAAGTATTTCCGAAACGCTGGTCGTTATACATTGTATTTTATTCATGCAAACGAAGATTTGTCACTCATTCACCTAAAATATACTCTTGGTACACGTTTTCCGATTCCGCATACAAACTCATAATTAAATGAATTTGCAGGCGCGGCAAGCTCTTCTACGGTAATACGTTTATCACCGTCTTCTCCTGCAAGAATAACTCTGTCGCCTTTTTTTACATCCTTTATATCTGTAACATCAACCATGAACTGATCCATACATATTCTTCCGGTTATAGGCGCATATTCTCCGTGAATAATAACACGGCCTATGCCAGACAGCGCCCTGTTATATCCGTCTGCATAACCAACCGGCACAGTCGCAATAATTCTGTCCTTATCAGCCTTATATGTGCCTCCATAGCTTATCAGAGTTCCTTTCTTTACCGGTTTAACATAGCTTACACATGATTCAATTGACATTGCCGGTTTCAGATTAATCATGCTTTTATCAATATCCTCCGAAGGGTAAAGACCGTATATCGCAACTCCGAATCTGACCATATCAAGCGCTGCTTTGGAAAACTGTATAGATGCCGCGCTGTTGCATACATGCTTTATTTTGAAATCTATTCCGCATAAATGGAGTTTATGTGCGAAATTCATATAAGTTTCATACTGCTTTTCGGTGTAAGCAAGGCTTTTTTCATCTGCCTTTGAAAAATGGGTAAACAGCCCTTCCAGTTCAATATTAGGAAGCTTAGCTATACGGCATATTTCCTTAAGTCCATTATCGTCGCATGAAAATCCCAGCCTTCCCATTCCTGTATCCAGCTTTATATGAAGCTTTGCACACATTTTAAGGCTTACGGCTGCGTCAGACATTATTTTTGCCGTTTCATAGTCTGTTACTGCCTGAGATATATTATACTGCACAGCAGTTTTAAGATACTTTTCAGGGGTAAACGATAATATAAGAATCATTTTATCTACACCCTGTTCTCTTAATGTAACAGCCTCGTCAATAATGGCAACACCATACCCGTCTGCAAGGTCGTCCACATATTCGATTATCTTTTTTGCACCGTGTCCATATCCGTCTGCTTTTACAATAAGCATAGTTTTAGTATCCTTTGGAACACACCTTTTAAGCTCCATTATATTATCACGAATATTATCAAGATTAATAACTGCTTTTACTCTATCGTACTCTATCATTTTAAAATCTCCCCAAGTGAATCTATAATATCTGACGCCATCATTGCATAACGGCCACATTTTATGGCAGCACAATCCCCTGCGAGCCCATGCACATACACCCCAAGCGCCGCTGCCATAAAACGCTCAAGTCCCTGTGCCAAGAATGCCGCAATTACTCCTGTCAGCACGTCTCCGCTTCCTGCCGTTGCCATTCCGTCATTGCCTGAGGCATTAACATATAATCTTTCTCCGTCAGAAACGACAGTTCTGGAATTTTTTAGTACAAGGACAAGCCCATCCTTGGCATATTTATCTGCAAATCCCGGCATATCTTTAAGAATACCATTTATCTCAATCCCACAAAGCCCGGACATTTCCTTTAAATGAGGGGTAATTACAGCATTCTCAAGCAAATCTCTTGGGTCGTCTCCTCTTTTTGCCATTATATTAAGCGCATCTGCATCAAACACGACAGGCGATGCGGCATGTGAAATAACAATATCAAGAAGCTCTTTAGCGCTCTGTCCCTTTCCGATTCCCGGACCTATAACAACCGAGTCCGCCCAGTCAAGCATATCTATTATATCATCTTCATATGCATTTACATCATCGCCGTAGCAGGAAATAATTGCTTCAGGCACGTTTTGCTGTAAAATAACCCTGTTTGCCTCACAGGTGAGTATTCTAACAAGACCGCAGCCGCTTCTGTAACAGGCTTTCGCAGATAATGCGGCGGCGCCGCTCATCCCATAACTTCCTGCAATTACAAGTACTCTGCCATATGTTCTCTTATTAGAATCACTGTACCTTTCAGGAAGAAGCTTAAGGTCTTCCTTCTCAAAATAAAATTTTCTGATATGACAGTCTTCTATTGCTTTTTTAGGAAATGCCGACGCCGATATATGGATTATGCCTGAATATTCATTACCCGGCGGCAGCATAAGCCCTGTTTTCATAAGACCAAATGTAACTGTAGCATACGCGTTTACCGCTATTCCCATGACATTTCCCGATGTGGCGTTAATTCCTGACGGAACGTCAACTGCATATACCAAAGCTTTTGAAGCGTTTATTTGCTTAATAATAGTATGACAGATTCCCGATACAGGCCTGTTAAGTCCTACACCGAACAATCCGTCAATTATAATATCATATTTATCTGCGTCTAATATGTCAGTGAAAATGACGCCGCCTGCCTTTGCAATGTCATATTGCAGAGCAGAAAGCTCCGACAGTTCATCATAATCACATGAAAGATATACCCTTGCATTATATCCCTTTTCAAAAAGAATACGTGCGGCGCATATTGCGTCTCCTCCGTTATTGCCTCTTCCGCACACGGCCAGAATCTCCGCATCCTCTTCATTATCCTCTATGATAACTCCGGCAATGTCATAAGCTGCACGCTCCATAAGTATCTCAGGCGGAACCATATATACGTCTGATGAAATATAATCAATCTTTTTTGCTTCGTCTGCATCTGAAAGATATTTCATAGTAAGCCTCCTATACGTTCTTATACATCATTTTTGTCTTTAATTCTGTACGAAAGACGCATAAGGCTTTCGGCCAGATGCACATTTTCAACAAGCACGTCATCCGGTATGTTAAGGTCTGTGGGAGCGAAATTCCATATTGCCCTGACTCCCCATTCTGCCAAATCGGCAGCCACCTTCGGCGCGCTGCTTTTTGGAAGCGTAAGCGCAGCAATCGCTACATCATTTTCTTTAACATATTGCCTGAGCTTATCGGTATGCATAACCGTACATTCTCCGACCTTAGTGCCTTCAAGCTCTTTATTAATATCAAATACGGCGGTAAACAAAAATCCCCGCTTCTTAAAATCCGGATAATTAGCTATCGCCCTGCCCACATTACCGGCGCCGATGATTATTACATTATGTGTCTGATTAAGTCCCAGAATTTTTCCTATTTCATTATAAAGATACTCTACGTTATATCCGTAACCCTGCTGGCCGAATCCACCGAAATTGTTGAAATCCTGCCTTATCTGCGACGCAGTAACCTTCATTCTTTCACTAAGCTCTTTAGATGATATTCTTTCAATATCATTCTCTATAAGTTCTCCAAGATATCTATAGTATCGCGGCAGTCTTTTAATGACAGCCCTCGAAATAACCTTCTCAGCCATGCTAACCTCCCGTAATGTCTCGTCAACCATATGTATTATATTAGATTGTTAAGGACTTGTCAATCAACGCATTGCAGCGTGATACTATAATTTATACTTAAAACGAAGAACAACATCTACTGGACACAACCTCCACTTTATAGTACAATTTGGCTTGAAAATTACTAATAAACGGAGAACACTTATGATACTTTCATGCAGCCACATATCAAAGGCTTTTGGAGAAAACACTTTATTTTCAGATGTTTCTTTTCATATAAATGACAACGAAAAATGCGCTGTTGTTGGTATAAACGGCGCGGGCAAAACTACACTTTTAAAAATCATTACCGGAGAAATCGCTTCTGACAGCGGAGAAGTTGTATTTTCTAAAGATACAGCCTTTGGCTATTTAAGACAGCAGGAAAAAATCTCGTCTGACAATACAATATACGAAGAAATTGCCTCGGCAAAGCATAATATATTTGACCTCGAAAAGCGAATACGGCAGCTTGAAAATGATATGAAACATGCTGAAGGTGAAACTCTTGATAAGATGTATCAGGAATATAACAGATGCTCTACTGAATATGAACGTCTTGGCGGTTATGCATGCGAAAGTGAAATTGCAGGTATTATAAAGGGACTGGGCTTTTCTGAAGAAGCCTTTACGCAAAAGACTTCCACATTATCAGGAGGCGAAAAAACCCGCGTTGCCCTTGGACGAATACTTTTATCTTCTCCCGACCTTATTATACTTGACGAGCCGACCAACCACCTTGATATGAATTCTATCGCATGGCTTGAAAATTATCTTGCCAGTTACAGGGGCGCTGTCCTTATTGTTGCACACGACAGGTATTTTCTTGATAAAACAGTAACTAAAACGATTGAGCTTGATAATGGTAAATGTACCGTGTTCAAAGGAAATTACAGCGCATATGCCGAAAAAAAGAAGGCTCTGCGCGATACTATGCTTAAAGCATATTACAGGCAGCAGCAGGAAATAAGCCATCAGGAAGAAGTTATTAAAAAGCTTAAAAGCTTCAACCGTGAAAAGTCAGTTAAGCGCGCAGAAAGCCGCGAAAAAATGCTGTCACGTATAGAACGGATAGAAAAACCTTTTGAAATCAACTCAGAGATGAAGATTACTTTTAAACCGAAATTGGAAAGCGGTAATGACGTCCTTTCGGTTTTGGGTATGTCTAAATCCTTTGACGGCAATAAGCTTTTTAATGATGTAAGCTTTGATATAAAAAAAGGAGAACGTATTGCTATTATCGGCAATAATGGTACAGGCAAAACCACAATTCTCAAAATATTAAACGGACTTATCTCTGCTGATACCGGCGAAGTACGCCTTGGAGCCAACGTACATATCGGATATTACGACCAGGAACATAATGTACTCTCTCCTGAAAAAACAATATTTGAAGAGATAAGCGACGAATATCCTGACATGACTAATACTGAAATACGAAACGTCCTTGCTGCATTTCTTTTTACAGACGATGATGTGTTTAAACTCATAAAAGATATAAGCGGCGGCGAACGCGGGCGTGTTTCACTGGCTAAGCTTATGCTGTCAGACGCCAATTTCCTTATACTCGACGAGCCGACTAACCACCTTGATATTGTATCAAAAGAAATACTTGAAGAGGCGCTTACCAAATATACCGGAACAGTTCTTTATGTTTCTCATGACAGATATTTTATAAACCGTACCGCAACAGGAATACTTCACCTTACCGACGGACACCTTAACTCTTATATAGGTAATTACGACTATTTTCTTGAAAAGAAAGATGATGTTGAACGCGCTTATCTCTCGTCACACAATACTGTTGTAAAAACAACCGAAAGCGTACAGCCTGCACAGTCGAAGAATGATTGGGAAAAGCAAAAGGAGCAGAAAGCTTATATTAAAAAAATTACTGCAGCACTTGCAGACTGTGAAAATAACATCGCTTTAACTGAGGAAAAAATAGCCGAAATTGATACCGAGCTTTCAAAACCTGAAAACGGATATAATCCTGGTCTTTTGAATGACCTTACAAAAGAACGCGAAGCGCTCAGCCATGAACTTGAAACACTTATGAATAAGTGGGAAGAATATTTCAGCATACTGAATTAAGAACGGTTTAGTGCAGTCTCTTTCTTAGAAGCCCGTTAAGCTTCTGCTCAAACAGCTTATAGCTTAAATTGCCTGTTACATACACAGCTGCTACTGCCGCTATAGCTCCTAATACTGCCGCCGTATCAATTTGTCCGTCCGGACACAAAAATCTGTTATATAACCGTATTATAAAATAATGCAGTAAATATACCGAATAGCTTATATCTCCCATCCATACAAGGAATTTGGGCATTCTAAGCCCATATCCGCTTAAAAAGACAAGGTTAAATATTATCATTCCAATAATTCCATACGCCACACACCTGTCGCTTCCCGCAAATACTTTATAATAGTCAATCGTCCATAAGGATATATATAAGCAGGCCGCAAAGGCTGCAAGAACCACCCTTTTTAAAACCTTCATTTTCTCATAATAAGAGCTGGTATTCCTTAATATCTCATATGAAATTATTCCAAAAATAAATTCAACCATAATTGAATCAGTCCAAAAATCAAACGCATCATAATAAAAATCAAAAACCTTTCCCAGAACCACAAGCAAAACAATAATACCCGAGGCAATAACCGCACGGTATTTTTTGCTGATTAAAAGTGAAACATACACTATAAGGTAAAAAAACATCTCATAATTCAGAGTCCAGCCCACACGTACAATCGGCTGCACCGCACCATGTGAATCAAATGGTATGAACAATAATGATTTTATCAGGCTCAGTATATCCGCCGTTGTTTTTTCAAACAGTCCAGGCATTAAAACTGTCCCGGCAAAAGTTATGACAGTAATTGCATAATAAAGCGGTACAAGTCTTATAATCCGCTTCATAAAAAAATGCTCAGAGCTAATCTCCGTTATATACATCATTATAAAACCACTGATACAGAAAAAAATATCAACACCAAACGCACCTTTTCCTATAAAAGCAATATGATGAAGTATAACGCTGAACGCAGCTATTCCGCGAAGTACCTGTATACTGTCAAATCTTTGTTCATAAAACCCCATATTAATAATACCTCCGGATATACTCTAAAGCATCTTTTTTATCTTTGTGCATCTGTTCTTTAAGCTGCGATATATCAGAAAATTTCATTTCAGGTCTTTGAAAATGCAACAGTTTTACTACAACGTCTTCATCATATATATCCTTGTCAAAATCCATAATATATGTTTCAATGCCTATAATATCTTCTCCGCTTACCGTAGGCTTTTTTCCTATATTAGTAACACCGGCATATTGTATTCCCGCATATATGACAAATGATGTGTATACTCCGTTTGGAGGCAATAGCTTGCATTCTTCTGCCGCCATATTAATCGTCGGCATATCAAGCGTCCTTCCGAGCTGCCTGCCGCGAATAACCTTTCCCGATATAAAAAACAAGCTTCCAAGCATCTCTGCCGCAGCCTCAAGGCTTCCGGACATAATGTGCTCTCTTATTAGCGTACTTCCTATCTCGTATTGGTCCGTACGTTCTTTTTTAATAATATTAAGCTGAATACCATACTGCTTGGAAAGCTCTGAAAGAAGCTCAGCATTGCCCCTCCTGTTATGCCCGAAACGAAAATCTTCACCTACAACAAGCGCTTTTGCATTAAGCCTGCCTATAATAATATCCTTAAAGAAATCTTTTGCTTCCATGCATGACGTCTCTTTTGAAAACGGATATTCTATAATATAATCAAGAGGAAACTCTGATAAAATCATTTCTTTTTCGGAATTAGTATATATAAGCTTGCTGTTAGTACCAAAAAAATTAAGCGGTGATATATCAAATGTAAATAAAACCGGCGAAAGCCCTGATTCCCGGTATGTTACAGTATTAGTAATAAGTTTTTTATGTCCAAGGTGGATACCGTCAAATTTTCCAATAGTAACCGCCGACGGTTTATCAATAACAAATTCTGTACCTTTAATTATCTCCATCCGTATATTTTCCTTCCAAAAAAGTATCTCAGAACATCTTCAACACTTTATACTCACCGTCTGATTCCGACGGTCTGTATACCGCCGCAAACCTTCCGTCCGAATAAAAAACTGAAACATCATCATTCCCTGTACTGACAAACGGCTCAACCTTCAATTCTTCACAGGCTTCATCATAATCACGAAACATTCCGGCTCTTATTGTATTGCCATTTTGCACACGTATGTCATACTGCCTTTCAAGTATAACTTTTTTCATCGTAAACACGCTAAAAATATCAACAAGGTATTTTTTCAGTTCATCTACGCCGTTATCCGCTATAGCTTCTATATCAGAAAGCTTTAACGCATCATTTATATCAAACTTACCTGAGCGTGTCCTTACAAGCTCCTTCATACAGGCTCCACACGAAAGCCTTCTGCCTATATCGTCGCAAAGAGACCTTATATAAGTACCTTTGGAAACATGTACATATAAAGTAAATTCATCTGTTATGCTGTCATAATCAGTAACCTTTATATTGTATATATGAACAGCTCTTGGTTTTCTTTCAATCTCTATATTATTTCTTGCAAGCTCATATAGTTTCTTTCCGCCGACTTTAATTGCCGAATACATAGGCGGAACCTGCATTATATCACCCAAAAAACTCTCACATACTTTCTCTATATCGGAAAGCTTACCGTCAAACCTTGCTTCCGAAAGTATATTTCCCGACATATCAAGCGTATCTGTAGTAACTCCCAGCTTTACTCTGGCAATATATTCTTTGTCTTTATCAGTAAGAAATTCACAGAGCTTTGTCGCTTTTCCAAGACATATTGGAAGCACTCCGGCAGCGTCAGGGTCAAGCGTTCCTGTATGTCCTATTTTTTTCTGCCCTGTGATTCTTCTAAGCTTTGCAACAACATCATGCGATGTGTATCCTTTTTCTTTGTAAATATTAATTATTCCGTCTAACATATATAGATGTGGAAAGCAGACGTCCTTACTCTCCAGCCTCCTTAATACTCTTATCTATCTCAGATATAAGCTTTGGAAGTTCTTCTGAAAGCTCGCCGTATAAAGTGCAGCCTGCGGCTTTTATATGTCCGCCGCCTCCAAAGACTGCCGCTGCCCGGCTTACATCAACATCTCCGTTTGCTCTCAGGCTTACTTTATATTCCCTGTCAGAAAGCTCATATATAAATACTGCAGCCTTTACGCCTTTTGTTATTCTAAGCTGGTTAACAATACCCTCAAGATCTTGTGTATCCGCTTCATATTCTTTCATAATATCAGCCGTAGCTACTGATATAATACATTTTCCGTCAAGTTCAAGGTGACTTTCAAGAAGGCATCTTCCCAGTATAAGATTCTGCTTATAAGTCTTTTCATAAAATGATTCATCAATAATTTTCGTTTTATTAATGCCTTTTTCAGCAAGCAGTCCTGCTATCTCCATTGTACGCTTCTTGGCACAGCTATACTGAAATACGCCTGTGTCATGTACAATTCCCGTATATAATGCTTCCGCAATCTCCGTATCAATTAATTCATCATCAAAAAGCTCGTATACGACCTGGCATGTGGAGCTTGAATCCGGAAAAACATAATTGATATCGGCAAAACCGGGATTACTTATATGATGGTCAATATTAATTGTTTTTTTTGCATTATCAAAATAAGGCTTTGCATTTCCAAGCCTCTCAGGGTCGCTTACATCAAGCGAAATAAATAAATCAGCCGAAACATCATGATAATCTGTTATGGCTTCGTTTACCGCTTTTATATAGTTAAACACCACAGGAACCTTGTCAAAATACACATAGACTTCCTTTTTTGGATATACTTTTTTTATATAAGCATACATAGCGGAGCATGAACCCACACAGTCTCCGTCAGGACGGATATGGCCTCCTACAGCAATTATTTCAGCGTCTTTTACTGCCTTCCATATACTATTCTTCATGACTTTCTTCTTTCATTAACTCATTTATTTTACTTATCATATTAACTCCGTATTCTATTGCGTCGTCGAGAATAAATTTTATTTCGGGAGTATATCTTAGATTAAGTCCTGACGCAGCCTTGCTTCTTATAAAAGGAGTTGCTTTTGATAACGCTTTCATTGCTTCAGATTTCTGCGTGTCGTCTCCATATATACTTATATATACGTTTGCATATCTTAAATCTCCCGTA
This sequence comes from uncultured Lachnospiraceae bacterium, assembly GCA_902493385.1. Taxonomy (GTDB): domain Bacteria; phylum Bacillota; class Clostridia; order Lachnospirales; family Lachnospiraceae; genus V9D3004. The sequence goes on along the minus strand of CABUPO010000002.1, from coordinate 159,144 downwards.
ACTTCTGCATGGGTAACTGACGTCATAAGAGGAATTCTGGGGTCCTTAACTTCTTCTCTTATGATTCTGCTTACTTCTCTTTGCATTGCTTCATTTATTCTTGTTTTCTTAATGGATTTTTTAGGGCTCTTATTATGCATCCCATATACCTCCTGCGGTAATCATTTTTTAAAAAGCAAGGGGCTGCATGGCAACAGCCCCTTGCTGTGAAAATTAATACTATCTTGGCACTTCAACCATTACATACAATTCAACTCTGTCTTCAACCTGTATGTCGTTGAATCCATCAAACACAAGACCGCATTCATATCCTGCGGCAACTTCCTTAACATCATCCTTAAATCTCTTAAGGGATGCGAGGCTGCCTTCAAATATCTGCTCGTCACCTCTGCTTATTCTTGCCTTGCAGTTTCTCTCAACCTTACCATCCAGTACATAAGAGCCTGCAATAGTACCAAGACCTGAAGCCTTAAATGTCTGCCTTACTTCCGCATGACCGATAACCTTTTCTTCATAAACCGGATCAAGCATTCCCTTCATGGCAGATTCTATATCGTTAATAGCGTCATATATAACCTTGTACAGCCTGAGGTCTACTTTTTCTCTGTCGGCTGTTGCCTTTGCCATATTATCAGGTCTTACATTAAATCCGATAATTATTGCGCTTGACGCTATGGCAAGCGATACGTCAGATTCATTAATCGCACCGACTCCGCCATGAATAATCCTTATCGCAACCTCTTCGTTGGAAAGCTTAAGGAGACTCTGCTTTACTGCTTCTACCGAGCCCTGTACGTCGGCTTTTACAATTATATTCAGCTCTTTAATATTGCCCGCCTGAATCTGATCAAACAGTCCGTCAAGAGACATAACAGATTTGGTGTCCTCTATAAGCTTTGCCTTACTCTGATTGATATATGCATCGACAATTGTTCTTGCTTCTTTTTCGCTGTCTGTCGTGATAAATACTTCGCCGGCATCAGGAACTTCATTAAGTCCCAGTATCTCTACAGGCGTTGAAGGAGTCGCTTCCTTTACACGTCTTCCTTTATCATCCATCATCGCACGGACTTTACCATGCGACGAACCTATAACTATATGGTCTCCGACCCTGAGAGTACCCTTCTGTACAAGAATTGTTGCAACAGAGCCTCTTCCTTTGTCAAGGCGCGCTTCAATTACAATACCTCTTGCATTTCTGTCAGGATCAGCCTTAAGTTCTATCATTTCCGCAGTAAGGAGAACCATCTCAAGGAGAGTGTCTATGCCTTCACCAGTCTTTGCCGATACAGGAACAAATATCGTATTGCCTCCCCAGTCTTCCGACACAAGCTCATATTCCACTAATTCCTGCTTGACTCTCTCGACATTAGCGCCCGGTTTGTCTATCTTATTAACCGCAACTATAATCTCAACCTGAGCAGCCTTGGCGTGGTTAATGGCTTCTATTGTCTGAGGCATTACACCATCGTCCGCCGCTACGACAAGTATTGCAATGTCGGTCGATTTTGCGCCGCGCATACGCATCGAAGTGAATGCTTCATGCCCCGGAGTGTCAAGAAATGTTATCATCTCTCCGTTACATGACACCATGTAAGCTCCTATATGCTGGGTTATACCGCCCGCTTCTCTTGCTATTACATTAGTATTCCTTATCGCATCAAGAAGAGATGTCTTACCATGATCTACATGGCCCATTACACAGACTACAGGAGGCCTCTTAACAAGCTTTGCCTCATCCTCTTCATTTTCCTTAAGGAGCTCCGCAATTACATCAACCTTTTCCTCAAGCTCAGCAATACAATTATATTCAAGCGCAATCTCCTCTGCTTCATCAAAAGATATCTCCTGATTAATCGATACCATCTGTCCTTTAAGAAACAGCTTTTTGACAATCTGCGCCGGAGCAATCTTTAACTTATCGCCAAGGTCTCTGATAGTAAGCTTTTCAGGAAGAATAATCGTACGTATTGTATCCTCAGGCTCTTCTTTCTTAACTGTCTCAGGCTTAATAAACGCCCCTTTACGATGAGGGTCTTTTTTCCTGCTCTGTGAATCTTTTCTTCCGATGAGCTTCTCATCTTCATCAAACATTCCTTTATCTCTGCCGTATTTCTTATCCTTTTTCTGATTATCCTTGCCGGATCTTTGGCTTCGTCCCGGCTTCTGCTCCTGCTTTATGCTGTCAAAGCCTGACTGGCTTTTCTTAAATCTCTCAAATACCTTTTGGCTGTCGCCGGCTGACTGTCTGCGGTCGTTACTGCCCTGACGGTACCCGCCGCCCTGGTTTCTGTCATTTCTCTGACCCTGATTCTGATTATTTCTCTGTCCTCCGAAATTATTATTTCTTCCATATCCGCGATTATTGTTATCCTTTTTGCCAGCATCACGTCCGCCGCGTCTGTCACTTGAATAATTACCGCTGTTTGTATAGCCTCCCTGAGAGTTATAATTCTGCTTTCTGTCCGCAGGCCTTCTCTTTTCAGACTGTGCATTCTGTTGTCTGTAAGAAGACTTTTCAGGAGTAGTATCCTTAGCTGCCGCTTTGGTTTCAGGCTCTTCTTTTTCCGCTTTATTAATTTCAGATTTAGCCTTCTTTGGCTTATCACCTTCTGCCTGAACATTATCAGGCTCAGTCTTTTGAGCTTTCCTGACAGCCTTTTTTTCTTCCTTTTTTGGAGCGTCTGCTTTAGCCGCATTAGCAGCCGGATTAGCAAATTTACGCAAAAGGAATGCTATAGCAGCGTCTTCAATACTGCTGTTAGGGCTCTTTGCCTCAAAACCGTTATCATTCAAAAGCTTAATAAGGTCCGTGCTTTTAATATCCGTCCCCTGTGCCTTTAAGCTTTTTGAAATTTCATGAATCTTCATCTTTGCCATATATCTACTACCTCCTGGTTAATATTCTTAATAACTGCCCCGGCCAGACCCGCATCTGTAATCGCTGCCACCGCACGGTAATCCTTTCCTATCGCATGCCCAAGCTCTTCTTTTGTCGAATAGCTTACAATAGGCACCTTATAGAAACTACACATGTTGTAAAACTTTTTTCTTGTATTATCTGAAGCGTCATTCGCCACAATCACAACATGTGCTTTTTGGCTCTTTGCGGCATTTTCAACAGCAAATTCGCCGCTTACAACATTACCTGACTTCATCGCCAGACCAATGTAAGATAAAACTTTATCCCTAATCAAGCTCTGACATCTGCCTTTCTATCGTATCATATACTTCATCCGGTATGGAAATATCAAGCGAACGTTCAATTGCTTTTGTCTTTCTGGCCTTTTTTAAACATTCCACCGAAGGACAGATATATGCCCCGCGTCCATTCATTCTTCCTGTATCATCAAAAATAACGTTGTTGTCAGGAGTTCTGAGTATTCTCATCAAATCCTTTTTATTCTTTAATTCCCGGCACCCAACACATTGTCTCATAGGTACTTTCTTATTCTTCAACCTAATCCTCCTTAAAACAACTCCTCAGGAACCGGCACGCTCTTAATATCTATCTTATAACCGGTAAGCCTTGCTGCAAGCCTTGCATTCTGGCCTTCTTTACCTATAGCGAGTGAAAGCTGGAAATCAGGCACTACGACGCTTGCCTTCTTTTCTTCGGTATCAACCTCTACTGAAAGAACCTTTGCCGGACTTAATGCATTTTCTATAAGGACCTTAGGTTCTTCACTCCAGTTAATGATATCTATCTTCTCTCCTCTGAGCTCTTCTACTATCGCATTAACTCTTGAACCATTAACTCCAACGCACGCTCCTACAGGATCAACGTCAGGATTAGATGAATAAACTGACATCTTAGTACGCGAACCGGCCTCTCTTGCAATTCCCATAATCTCAACCGTACCGTCTGCAATCTCCGTTACTTCATACTCAAACAGACGTTTCACAAGCTCCGGATGCGTTCTTGACACAGTTATTCTCGGGCCCTTTGTAGTATCTTTTACTTCTACCACATAAAGCTTAACCCTGTCAGAAGGTCTGAGATGCTCTGTCTTTACCTGTTCGCTTTCAGTAAGTATTGTATCAATCTTTCCTATATTAACGGATATGTTATTACCAATAACTCTCTGAACAACACCTGTAATAATATCCTTCTCTTTTTCATAATACTGGTTATATATAACCTTTCTTTCTTCCTCACGTATCTTCTGTACAACAACCTGCTTTGCTTTCTGCGCCGCAATCCTTCCAAAATCTTTAGGAGTAACAACTACATCCACTTTGCCTCCCATTTCCGCATCCTCAGCAACCTTTTTGGCGTCGCTTAAGCTAATCTCAACCGCAGGGTCGTTTACCTCCTCAACAATATTTTTCTCAGCAAATACAATCACTTCTCCCGTTTCTCTGTTAATATTGACTTTAATATTGTCAGATTTGCCAAAATGGTTCTTGCATGCTGCCAAAAGAGAGTTCTCAATTGCTTCAAGTATAATATCCTTACTTATCTCTTTTTCCTTTTCAAGTTCATCAAGCGCTTCGATCAACTCTCTGTTATCAGTATCATTCATTGTATTTAACCTCCTAAAAATCTATTGACAGTCGTATCATAGATATATCTTTACAAGGGATTTTTTTTGTCTCCTCCCCAAGAAACACCGTAATATCTTTTCCATCGTAGCCGCAAAGCCTGCCGGCAAATTCTTTAGCCATGAGCTTTTTGCCACGCTCCGTAACCTCAATTGCTTTATAAAGCTTTATATCAACATCCTCACCTATGCTTCTTTCAAAATCACGCGGCTTCTTAAGCTGCCTTCCAAGCCCCGGTGAGCTTACTTCTAATATATAAGATTCTTCTATAAAATCATTCTTATCCAAAATGTCGCTAAACGTTCTGTTCACAAGTTCACAATCATCAATAGTTATACCGCCCGGTTTATCAATATATGCGCGCAGAACCTTACTTCCGCCTTCTTTTACATATTCTATATCTACCAGCTCAAAATTATTTTCATTAATTATAGGAAGAATCAGTTTCTCAGCCTGCTGTTCATATTCTTCACTTTTACTCAACGCACAGCCTCCTTTAAACAGTATCCAAAACACAAAAGTTAAGAGTGAACCCGCGTTCACTCTTAAGCCTGTTAACTATTACCATATAAAGTATATCACTATTTTTTTTACTCTGCAAGCTTTTTTTGCCAATAAATTATGCGGCAATTATTTTCAAAAAACTCTTGCATTTATACATAACATAGTGTATGATAGTCAATGTTGATGGTCCGTTGGTCAAGCGGTTAAGACGCCGCCCTCTCACGGCGGAAACAGGGGTTCGATTCCCCTACGGACTGCTTTTGTTTTTTAGCCCAACCCGAAGAATCGCTGCAAAACTGATAACTACGGTTATTGCTTTTGTAGCGATTCTTATTTTACTATGATAATATTTTTTCAAATATATCTTCGACAAACCCGTCGTCAGTTATTTTATTTTCTAATAACTGATTAAAATTATCTGTATTTATACCATTATCATTATCGCGGATATCTGCATAATCAGGATACAATGTCTCTACAGTGCTTCGGTTAATTCTATAACTTCTGCCGGAAAAATTATAATTGATATAAGAAACGTTGTCTATTAATGAGAATATTGATACAGAATTATATATTAAACTTCTTTTCATATAAAGGTTATCGTCAATATACCAGTCTGTAACGTGATAATCTATTGTTAGTCCCAAGCCATAAGAATCTATTTGGAACACATATCCATACTCTGACAATGGCAGAGAACCTATTAAATTACCGGCATTACTGTTATCTCCAATATATTTGCTTTTATATTGGATAATATTATCAATTCCTGATTTGTCTCTGTCAAACGGAACATCAGGTACATTCTCAAACGTATATTTCTTTTCGGTATCTACAATATAATACTCATTTTTTGTATCGCGGTTTATTCTATATACATTGTAAAACGGCGCCTCGTAAAGTATCATATTATCAGTAGTAGTAATCTTATAACAGAATCTTGGCGCCTGCTTTATGTTTATAACTCCAATATAGTCAATAATAAAAAGCATAGCGGTAACAATGATTATATAACCAAAATTACATATTAATCTTTTGCCAATGCTTAGTCTTTTTGTGAATCTTGAAATTCCAATTAATGATATAACGGCGCCAAATACAGAATATATTGAGCCCCAGCTGCTTTCGCTTGGAAAAACAGACATAGCTGCTATTGTTATTAAAATTCCAAATACTATTAATAAAATACCAATTACGTTGTTCTTCTCTCTTATTCTCTTACTGCTGTAATCAATAGTGTTAATTATATTTTCTTCAAGCTTTTCCTGATATTGCTCTTTTTGTATTCTTTCTCCGCTTAATAATTCATTAATCGATATGCCAAGCTCATCGCTGAGCGGCTTTAATGTTGACAGTTCAGGCAGTCCCCTGCCCGTCTCCCATTTTGAAACAGTTTTATCACTCACCCCTATTTTGTCTCCTAACTGCAGCTGTGTTAAATTTTTCTCCTTGCGAAGCTCTGCTATGAATTTTCCGATTTTAATTTGATTCATAAAATAACCTCCATGTATTTTTGAAAAAAATATAACACATACATTCTTATAATAACACCGCTTTTACGCAGAGTCAGCCAATTCTACGGCCCGTAGAGTAAAACACATTTTCCTGTACAATAAAAAAGAACTTATGCTTATAGGTTCTAATACCTCCCGCAACAGTTCTTTTTTATTGAATTTATTTAGTATGTCTTTTTTCTACCTGCTCTTCCAGATACATTATTATGTCTTTTCTTGTAATGATTCCTATAAAACAATCTCTATCGTCAACCATGCAAAGGAAATTCTGTTTCATAAGGCTGTCAAGGAGCGTTTTACTGTTCACAACATCATGAACTGACGGATTACGTTCAGTATTCACAATATCTGATACTTTTGCTTCGTTAATATGTTCTACACTATAAGCGTCAATATACCATAACAAATCGCCCTCGCTTACAGTTCCTCTGTATACCCCGTTTTTATTAATAACAGGTATTGTAGCAAAGCCACTCTCTCTCAGAACCTCTAATACCTTCTTAATTGAGTAATCATCTATAACATAAGTTACCGTGCTTTTCGGTCTCAGTAACCCAAGAATATTTAACGAGCTTTGGCTTCTTCCAAACATCAAATCAAAATATGCTTCTGTCTTATCTATCTCTTCGTCAATTATCTCCTTATATTTGCGTGCTACATTAAGGAAACCTTCTTTGTCCTTTTCATTGGTCTCACATTCAAGTCTTTCCCTGATTTTTCTCATGCCTTCACGCTGCATATTGCACTTTTCACGGCCAGAGTCGGTAACTTCAATATATGTTTTTTTAGTATCGGCGTCAAGCTTCCATAAAAGCCATCCTTCTTCACTCATTGCCCGGACAATCTCCGACACCTTCGGCATCGCAATATTAAGATCATTTTTAATATCTTCAAGATAAAGGCGGCCTCCGTCAGCAGCGTCTTTTTCAGATTTTGATATTATTTTCCAAAGAATTATGTATTCAGTACGTGATAAAACCTTGAATACAGATGATATGTCAGCAAATTCCAGAAATTTATCGAAAACTCCTATCTCTTTATCGATATTCTCCATAAAATACCTCCCCCTTTTTAAATAATGTATTTAATATACCTTAATTTCACCTTTTTTTCAAGAAAGATGTATAAAAAACACAAATAAAACACACTTTTACCTGAGATAATCCATAATTGACATCTGATTAGACTCTGAAAGATCTCCAAACAGATTAAGTTCTTTCATCTTCTCAATTGTCTTGGCTCCGATTTTTGTTCTGGTGCGAAAATCGTCTATTGAGAAAAACTCGCCTTTAGCCGCTTCTTTAACTACTGCTTCTGCCGCTATTCCTCCAAGACCTTCAATTGTATTAAGCGCCGGCATAAGCTTTCCGTCAATTATCTGGAAACGGTCAGCTTTAACCTTATATAAATCTATAGGTTCAAATTTAATCCCCCTTGCATACATTTCCTGAACTATACGCATGTCTTTTATACTTTCCTTATCTTTTGCCGTAGGCTTCTCCATATGCATAAGCATATCAAGGTTTTTATCCAAAGTATCCCTGCCTCTCGCCATAGTTTCATAATCAAAGGTTTTCGCCCTGATACTGAAAAACGCCGCATAATACGCAAGAGGTTCATATACCTTAAACCATGCAATCCTTATAGCCATCATTACATATGCAACAGCATGAGCCTTTGGAAACATATATTTTATTTTAAGACATGAACCAATATACCATTCCGGTATGTTATTTTTTTTCATAATCTCTTTCATTTCATCAGTAAGGCCTTTTCCTTTTCTTACACTCTCCATTATTTTAAACGCGGCGCTGTTCTCTACACCCTCGCTGATAAGATACGTCATAATGTCGTCCCTTGTACATATGGCTGTTGAAAGCGTACATTCACCTGATTTAATAAGGTCCTGGGCGTTATTAGTCCATACGTCTGTTCCATGTGAAAGACCTGATATACGAACAAGCTCGGAAAAAGTTGACGGAGCTGTTTCGATAAGCATCTGCATAGAAAAACCAGTTCCAAATTCTGGGATGCCAAGACTGCCAAGCTCGCATCCTCCAATATCATCAGGCCGTATTCCAAGCGCTTCTGTACTGTTAAACAGAGACATTACCTTAGGATCGCTAAGCGGAATATCCTTTACATCAATTCCCGTAATATCCTGAAGCATTCTAATCATGGTAGGATCGTCGTGTCCAAGAATATCAAGCTTAAGAAGATTATGGTCAATCGAATGATATTCAAAGTGTGTTGTTATTATATCTACCGACATATCATTTGCCGGTCTTTGTATCGGTGTAAATGAATATATATTTTCTCCTTTCGGTATAACAACTATACCTCCGGGATGCTGGCCGGTGGTTCTTCTTACGCCGGTACATCCTCTCGCTATCCTTTCCATTTCAGCACGGCGCTTTTTTATTCCGCGCTCCTCATAATATTTCATAACATATCCATAGGCTGTTTTTTCCGCGAGGGTGCCTATCGTTCCGGCTCTGAACGTATTGCCTTCGCCAAACAGTACTTCTGTATATTTGTGGGCATTGCTCTGATATTCTCCGGAAAAGTTAAGGTCTATATCCGGCTCTTTATCACCTTTAAAACCAAGAAATGTCTCAAACGGTATATTATGCCCGTCTTTGTTCATAAGCTCATTGCAGACCGGACATCTTGCGTCTGGCATATCAAATCCTGATTTATCAGAAAACTGCTTTACAATATCAGAATCAAAATCAGAATATCTGCATTTTGGGCAGTAATAATGAGCCGGAAGCGGATTGACTTCCGTTATACCCGACATCGTTGCGGCAAACGACGAACCGACTGAACCTCTTGAGCCTACAAGATAACCGTCCTCATTTGATTTCCACACAAGCTTTTGGGCTATTATATACATGACCGAATAGCCGTTGTTAATTATCGAATCAAGCTCCTTTGTAAGCCTTTTCTCAACAATCTCCGGAAGCTTATCTCCATACATTGAGCGCGCTTTTTCAAAGCATATAGTCCTTAAATCACTGTCTGAATTTTCAAATACAGGCGGACATTTATCCGGACGCACCGGCTCAATCATCTCAATTCTGTCCGCAATCATATTCGTATTTTCTACTACGACCTCATATGCTTTTTCCTCGCCAAGATACGAAAATTCTTCAAGCATTTCATCTGTAGTATGAAGAAAAAGCGGCGGCTGCTTATCAGCGTCCTCAAATCCTTTTCCCGCCATTATTATTCTTCTGTATATTTCATCCTCCGGATCAAGAAAATGCACGTCGCTTGTTGCACATACCGGTTTACCATACGCATCGCCAAGTTCTACTATTCTTTTATTAACTTCCCGTAGGTCGTCGTCTTTTGACATACCGTATTTTCTGTCACGGAGCATGAATTCATTATTGCCTGTAGGCTGTATTTCAAGGTAATCATAGAAATTAATAAGCCGCTCTATCTCTTCTTTTGTTTCACCCCGTATCAAAGCCTGATACAGTTCGCCCGCTTCACACGCGGAACCTATTATAAGGCCCTCCCTGCAGGAAGCCAAAAGACTCTTAGGTATTTTAGGCTGTCTGTTATAATATGTAATATGCGCATCTGATACAAGACGGTACATATTAACACGCCCGACGTCGCTGGCCGCTAAAAGTATAACATGATGCGATGGCGTTTTCCTTATATAATCAACATTTCCAACCGCAGATTCATTTATCTCTTTTAACGTATAGATTTCTTTATCTTTGAGCATTTCAAACAACCGCAGAAATATACCGCTTGTTGCTTCTGCGTCGTCAACCGCCCTGTGATGGCTTTCCAAAGCCACACCAAGCGCCTTAGATACACTTTTAAGGTTAAATGTCTTAAGCTCTGTAAGAAGCAGACGCGAAAGAGCAAGTGTATCACATATTGTAAAACACATATCTATGCCAAGCTCCTTCGCCTTTATTCTTATGAAATTCGTATCAAAATCAGCATTGTGCGCGACAAGCGCCGAGCCCTGGCAAAATTCCAGAAAACGCGGCAGGACTTTATCTATCGTCTCTGCATCCTTAAGCATGGAATCAGTTATATGCGTAAGCTCTTCTATCTCATATGGTATGGATATAAGGGGATTAACAAATTCCGAAAATCTGTCTGTAATTATACCTCCCTCAACCTTTACGGCTCCTATTTCTATTATTTTGTGCTTATATGGATTAAGACCTGTAGTTTCAATATCAAATATTACATATGAATCATCTAAGGACTGTCCGGCTTCATTTCTTATAATAGGCTTTTCATCATCTACAAGATACCCCTCAAGACCATATATAATCTTAAAATCTTCCGAATCCTTTATCTTTTCTCTGGCATGCATGGCAACCGGGAACGCCTGGACTATACCATGATCTGTAATAGCCAGCGCCTTATGTCCCCATTCTACCGCACGTTTTAATATGTCTTTCGGCGCGCTTACTCCGTCCATATCACTAAACTGTGTATGACAGTGAAGCTCAACGCGCTTTTTTTCGCTGGTATCGACACGTTTTACTTTATTGGAAAACGGCTTTACCGGCTTTATTCCTTTTATACCTGATATAGCTATATCATGGTCGTATTTATCTTCAGCAGCATTGCCTTTAATCTTTATAAACTTTCCGTCTTTAATATTATCCTTTAAATACTCATAATCAGACGGTCTGACAAATAATTTTGCCGAAATAGTATCAGTAAAATCGGTAATATTAATAATAACAAGAAAATTTCCGGTTTTAAGCTCTCGTATATCGCTTGAATCCACCATTCCCTGTATAACAACTTCTCCAAGCTCTTCGTTAATCTCGCTTATTGATATAACATCTCCGCTTATATCTTTTCCATATATCAACTCAGGATCTGGCGCTGCCTTCGGCTTGAATTTTTCATATTTGGAAGTCTGCTTTGAAGCTTTCCTTACAGCCTTCTTCTCCGGCTTCTTTGGCAAACTGTCCTTTTGGGGCTGTTTATCGTTTACAATGGCCTCGTGCGAAACTCCTCTTGCATAATCGTCCGGAGATACCATAAAGCTCTGCATCGAATTTACGTCAAATACTTCATACATCGCGGGCTCATTTGAATGCTCTTTCTTGCCTTCGTCTGTATACTCGAACTTCACATAAACATCCATGTCAAATCTTTTACGAAACATATCAGTAAACCATTTTGCAAGGCTTCGTTCTCTGCTGGCAGCTATAAACTGCTTCACTGTTATAATACGTATCGTGGATTCAGCATCATTAATATCAATATCCGAGTTAGATAAAATATAATAATCGAATACATTATTGCTTCTAAGCTCCTCAAGAATACTTCCCCTATATAAATCTATTATTCGTGACAGCGGATAAGAACCTGAAAGTGAAAAATGTATTTCTATATGTACTTTATCAAAACCCCCTGAGAAAATCTGCTTATATAGCTCTTCCTCAAGCGCTGCAATTTTTGAATATTCAATAATTTTAGGGCTGTCCAGATATACATTAGCAAGTCTTGCTTCCTTATTAATGCTTATGCGGACAAGTTCTACATTACTAAATAAAGCAGACAATTCCCTGCCTGCTTTAAACGTCGTGAACCCATCAAGTAACAGCATATGTATCTCCACCTGTTCTGTCTTTAAAGTAATTTATTAATCTCTGCCATAAGTTCAGGAAGAAGTCTGTCTTCAGGCACTTTTTTTATTATTTCTCCTTTTCTGAACAAAAGACCTTCACCACGTCCTCCGGCTATTCCGAAATCAGCTTCTCTTGCCTCTCCCGGTCCATTGACAACGCATCCCATTACTGCAACAGTGATATCAAGGTCAATATCCTTTACCATGTCTTCAACCTTACCCGCAAGGGAAATGATATCTATATTCGTACGCCCGCAGGTAGGGCACGATACAACCGAAACTCCTCCCTTTCTTAACCCAAGAGTCTTAAGGATGAGCTTTGCAGAATATATTTCCTGAACGGGATCGTCTGTAAGCGAAACCCTTATAGTATCTCCTATCCCCTCGTTAAGTATAAGTCCTATGCCAATGGCGGACTTGATATTACCGGATATAACTGTTCCTGATTCTGTTATGCCTACATGAATAGGATAATTCATTTTTTCTGCAATACTTTTATGGGCTTCTACGCTCATCAGCACATCTGACGACTTAATGCTTACTACAAGATTATCGTAACCCAGCTCTTCAATCATCGCAAGCTTGTCAAGCGCGCTTTCAGTAATTCCCCCGGCAGTTACGCCACCGTATTTCTCAATCATCTCTTTTTCAAGCGAACCGCTGTTGACTCCGACTCTTATCGGAATATTACGCTTCTTTGCCGCATCTACCACCATTGCAACGCGCTCTCTGCTTCCAATATTACCGGGATTTATCCTTATTTTATCAGCGCCGTTCTCTATTGCGGCAATCGCCATTCTGTAATCAAAATGTATATCGGCAATAAGCGGAATACTTATCTGCTTTTTTATGCCTGCAATAGCCTTAGCTGCCTCCATTGTAGGAACGGTACATCTGACAAGCTCACAGCCGGCGTCTTCAAGTCTGTGAATCTGCTCAACGGTAGCTTTGATATCCTCGGTTTTAGTATTAGTCATTGACTGAATACGTATGGGATTACCGCCTCCAAGCAAAACTCCTCCTACAGATACAGTCTTAGTATTATCACGATGCATAATAACACCCCTTTTATCAATCAATTCAGCCTATTATCTTTGAAATATCATTAAATAAAATTAATACCATGAGTATCATAAGCGCTGCGAACCCAATAAGCGTTATAAGACCTTCCTTTTCCTGGTTGACTGGTTTTCTGCGGATGACTTCTATTATCTGAAACAAAAGCCTTCCTCCGTCAAGCGCCGGAATCGGAAGCAGATTCATTACGCCAAGGTTAGCCGACAATAGTATACAGAATGACATAAGCGTCAGCATTACGGATGAAATTCCGTAACCCTTCGTCTCATCAACCAAATCTCCGATTGTATTCACTATTCCTACCGGACCCGATATCTCATCCTTGCTTACCTTTCCGGTAACCATCATACCAAGACTTTTGACTGTTGTAACAATCCAGTATTTTACTTCATATACTGAATATTTGAGTACGTCGACTGCATTTCCCTTAACTCTGTCCGAACCATGCACAAACCCGACGCGGTAAGAAGACGACACTTCCTTTTTCTCCTGTATGGCTCCGTTTACAAACCCGTCTGTAACCGACTCATCCTCGGCAAGTTTTGGTTTTACAGAAACCTCAAACGTCTCGCTGCCTCTCTTTACCGTAAAATCAATCGTCTCATTGCCGGTAAGCGGATTAAATGTAAAATATGCGCCAATTTCACGGTCCAGATGAATTTTTGTATTATTAATCTTAACAATCTCATCCCCCGGCAGTACGCCAGCCTCTTTCATTGGCATATTATCTTCAACGGAAACAACTACAGGCTTATCATAGCCTGCAATTGCAATTATTATGACAGATAAGACAAATGCAAGTATGAAGTTAAACAGCGGTCCGGCAAATACAACAGACATTCTTTGGTACACACTCTTATTGCAAAATGCATTTTCCGATTCAACAACGTCATCTTCTCCAAGCATTATGCAGGAACCGCCGAACGGAAGAATCTTTAATGAATATTTGGTTTTACCCGCCCATCCTTCTGTAGTCTCGCATACCTTTGTCGATGCAAAAAATTTCACGCGCAGGCCCTTATCGGTCTTAACAAACGTAACTATTCTGGGACCCATTCCAAGTGAAAATTCCGTAACCTCCACTCCGTTAAGCCTTGCCAGAAGGAAATGTCCAAATTCATGTATTATTACTATTAAACTGAATATAAGCAGTGCAATTACTATTTTCATAAAAATATCCTCTCTATCCTATCCTTTGATACACTTCATTTTGAATATCCAAAATCGTATCAACATCAGGATTCTCTATAACTTTATGTGATTCCATCATCTTTCGTATAATATAAGTAATATCCGTAAATCCAATCTGTCCGCCTATGAATTTTGCAACCGCATACTCGTTGGCGGCATTAAAAACAGTCGGCATACTTCCTCCTGTCTTTCCCGCGCTTACTGCAAGAGACAAACCTTCAAACGTATCATAGTCCGGCTCTTCAAAATCAAGATGTGCAAGCTTAAAGAAATCAAGCCGCTCCCCTTCCAGAAAAACCCTGTCCGGATAATATAACGCATACTGAATAGGAAGTCTCATATCAGGCGTTCCCATCTGTGCAATCACCGCCCCGTCAACATACTCAACCATCGAATGAATTACACTTTGAGGCTGCACAACTACAAGTATATCATCTATAGGCACATTAAACAACCATGATGCCTCCATAATCTCCAGTCCTTTATTTACCATTGTAGCTGAATCTACTGTTATTTTTTTGCCCATGCTCCAGTTCGGATGCTTAAGTGCGTCGGCAAGCGTTACTTTTTTAAGTTCTTCTTTCTTCATTCCTCTGAACGGCCCGCCGGAAGCCGTAAGAAGAATCCTCTTTAGCTGCGAGCTCTTTTCTCCGTTAAGAGACTGGAATATTGCCGAATGCTCGCTGTCTACCGGAAGGATTTTAACGTTCTTTTCTTTTGCAAGAGGCATAATTATATGCCCCGCCGTAACAAGCGTCTCCTTATTGGCAAGCGCAATATCCTTTCCTGCCTTTACCGCCTCTATTATCGGGCGCACACCTATCATGCCGACTACTGCCCCTACTACCATGTCAGTCTCTGCAAGCGCAGCGCATTCAATAAGCCCTTCCATTCCTGATACAAGACGCGATACTCCCTGAAAACGAAGCTTATTAGCCTCTGCGGTCTTAATATCATATATACATACAACCTCAGGATGGAATTCCTTTGCCTGCTCATAAAGCATATCTGCATTAGTATTAACCGCAAGCGCCTTTATAACAAAGTCTTCCTGATTAGCTCTTACTACCTGCAGCGTCTGCGTACCGATTGACCCCGTTGAGCCCAGTACAGATAATCTTTTCATAAAAGCGCCTCCTGTTATCCAAAATTAATCATACAGTCCATTATATTCATACAAAACAAAATACAGTAAATAACCGGCGAAACAAACATAATGCTGTCAAAACGGTCCATTATGCCTCCGTGTCCCGGAATCAGCTTTCCGTAATCCTTAATTCCACAGTTTCTCTTAACAGCAGAAGCCGCAAGATCTCCAATCTGCGATATTACCGAACCGCAAAGGCATATACCTGCAAATGCAGCTCCCAGAGTAACATCCTTCAGATATAATCCATATATGAAGCCTATAACAGCGGCTCCAAGCGCTCCGCCAACACATCCTTCTACAGACTTCTTAGGGCTTAATGTTCCCGGCATCTTGTGTTTTCCTATAAGTATCCCTGTAAGGTATGCACATGTATCGGAACCCCATGCGCTTATAAACACAAGCCACATATAATATATTCCACCGTCCATTATCCTTATCTGATACAGAAATGACATTAAAAATACCGCGTAAAAGAATGAGAAAAATGATTTGGCAGACGTATCCACATCATATTTCGGCCACCCTATAACATATGTAGCCATAACAACAGTAAAATATGCAGCAAATATTACTATAATCAGTTCTGAGCGGCCGCTTCCAAGCGCTGCGTACAGCAATATACAGGCTGCGTACGCCTCCCACACCATAGCGGTTCTGTTAATCTTAAGCGCTTTTGTCAATTCAGTCAACGCCGCTATGGAAAGTATACATGTAAATACAAGCCACACCGGACCTCCTGTGACAAGAGCGGAAAATATTACAAGAAGCAGTACCGCTCCGCTTATTGTTCTGGTTATAAACATAATATCACTATTCCCCTTCCTCTGATATTACACTCCACCGTATCTTCTATCTCTTCCGGCATAATATTCAATAGCCTTTTTAAGCTCATTTTTATTAAAATCCGGCCACAGAACATCCGTAAAATAAAATTCTGTATATGCCAACTGCCACAAAAGGAAGTTAGAGAGCCTTTCCTCACCGCTCGTTCTTATAAGCAGGTCAGGGTCAGGAATATCCTTCGTATCAAGATAACGTTCAAATATTTTCTCATCAATGTCGTCAATGCCAAACTCACCTGACATACAGCCTTTTACACATCCTCTGACTGCACGAAGCATCTCGTCCCTGCTTCCATAGTTAAGCGCAACTGTAAAATTAAGCCCTGTATTATTCTTAGTCGTATCCTCAAGTCTTATAATCTTTTCCCGCATCTTCTCATCAAGAACGCTTATATCTCCGATTACACGCACGCACATATTATTTTTGGAGCTTCTTTCAATACAGTTCTTCAGGTATTTATCAAGCAGCTTCATAAGCGCGTCAACTTCACTCTGCGGGCGTTTCCAGTTCTCTGTTGAAAATGCATATACAGTCAGGTATTGGATTCCAAGCTCAAATGCATCTTCACATATCTGTTCAACAACCTTGCTGCCCTGCGCATGTCCTGCGTTTCTGGGAAGCAGCCTTTTTTTCGCCCATCTTCCGTTGCCGTCCAGTATAATCGCAACATGCTTCGGCACATTTAAATTGTTCTCAGGCATACTAATCCTCCATAGCTTCAAAAACAGGGCAGTGTAAACGAACTGCCCTTTTGTGTATAAGCAAAATATTATTATATCAGACCTTCATGATTTCCTGTGACTTGCTATCCATCACACTGTCAATCATTCCTACATACTTATCTGTAAGCTTCTGAATTTTATCTTCAAGCTGCTTTGCCTCATCCTCTGAAATCTCATTAGCTTTTTGGCTCTTCTTAATTGTATCGTTACCGTCTCTTCTTATATTCCTTATGGCAACTTTTGCGTTCTCAGCCTTCTTTTTAACGTCTTTTACAAGCTCTTTACGTCTGTCCTCAGTAAGCTCAGGAAATACAAGCCTTATTATCCTTCCGTCATTAGACGGGGTAATTCCTATATCAGACAGCATGATTGCCTTTTCAATCTCTTTTATAAGAGACGACTCCCATGGCTGTATCTGTATTACTCTTGCCTCAGGCACAGATATATTAGCCACAGACTGAAGCGGCGACGGCGTTCCGTAATAATCAACCGTAATCTTGTCAAGTATATGCGGATTAGCACGTCCTGCTCTTATTGACACATATTCTTCCTCAAGACTTGCCAGTGATTTCTGCATTTTGCTTTCAAATTCTTTGATTTCCATTATCGTACCCTCCTAATAATATTAAACAGTGATAACCGTTCCGTTTGATTTGCCAGCTGCCGCGTTAACAATGCTTCCCTCGTCATTAAGCCCGAATATAAGCATCGGCATATTATTCTCCATACATAAAACAGATGCGGCAAGGTCTATTACTCCAAGCTTTCCATCTACAATCTCAGCAAAGGATAAAGTATCGTACTTTACAGCGTCCGGATTGGTCTTAGGGTCTGCGTTATATACTCCGTCAATCGCTTTTGCGGCAAGAATAACATCCGCCTCAATCTCAATCGCACGAAGAGCCGTCGCTGTATCTGTCGAGAAATACGGATGTCCCGTACCACCCGCAAAAAATACAACTTTTCTTTCCTTAAAAGCCTTCATTACGCCGTCCTTTGAAAACAGAGTCGTAAATGAACCACATTCAAACGGCGTCATAATAACTGTTCCGACACCCACGCTTCTTAATATCTCAGACATATATATACAATTCATAACCGTAGCCAGCATTCCTATCTGGTCAGCTTTTGTACGGTCAATATTCTCACTCGTTCTTCCTCTCCAAAAATTGCCTCCTCCGATAACAATGGCAACTTCCGTCTGATTATTGATTATTTCTTTAATCTGCATCGCAGTCTTCTTACAAGTCTCTTCATCAAACCCTGTTTTTTTGTCGCCTGATAAAGCTTCCCCGCTCAGTTTTAAAAGAACTCTTTTATAAGCAGCCATATTCATCCTCCCTGTAATATTTACCATAAAACTATCCTACATATTATATACTACCTTCGTTTATAAAGCAACATTTTTATCCTTATCTATAATATGCTTCATTGCCGTTACCGCAGTCATAATTGCTTTTTCAGTATCATAGCACTCAGTATTGCTAAGTCCAAGTTTTTCCCTCTCCTGATTAGCAATCACAAGAAGCGCCGAACCTACTCTTACCCTGAGAAAACTGCCAACAATAAATAACGCCGCCGTCTCCATTTCAGAAGCAAGACAGCCCATTCTGCACCACGCCTCCCATTTGTTCATAAGCTCATAGGATACCGGCATAATCTCAGGGTCATGCTGTCCGTAAAATGAATCCTTACTCTGACATACTCCTACGTGATATCTGAAGCCAAGCTTATCTGCCGCGCAGGCAAGCTCGTTTACAATGTTATAATCGGCAACTGCAGGATATTCTACAGGCGCATATTCCTTAGTCGTACCTTCCATTCTTACCGCGCCGTTAGCAATAACTATATCGCCGCCAAGTATATCTTTCTGCATACCTCCGCATGTTCCGACTCTGATAAATGTATCTGCCCCGCACTTAACAAGCTCTTCCATCGCAATTGATGCTGACGGCCCTCCGATTCCTGTAGATGTTACGCTTATTTTTTCTCCACCCAGCATCCCGGTATATGTGACAAATTCCCTGTTATCAGCAACTAGATGTGCATCATCAAAATATTCAGCAATTTTAACACATCTTTTCGGATCTCCTGTAAGTATTACATACCTTCCCACATCTTTGTTATTGCATCCTATATGATACTGTCTGCCATCTCCCTGTGAATATATCAATTAAGACACCTCCTGAAATATACGTGGCAGCAGACAAAACACACAGAGCATGTTTCGCCTGCCGCCACGTTGCACGCCGGGCTAAAATACAATTATTCCAGTCCGGCAGACTTACCGCATGAAATATCACTTATTCAAAGAATCCTTATAATCATCAGCATTAGTATATCCTATGGCATATATAGTAAATTTCTTATTCTCCTGGCCGTCTGCCATCTTAATCTCAAACTGATGCTCAGCTATATCGTCTTCCTTGAATACAACCCTTACTGTAGCATTATTCCAGCCGTCATTCTGATAACCATTCATGGTTTCCTTAAGAACTCCGTCAACATACAGTTCAGCAATACCAAATTCCTGGCTTGACGTAAGCTTATAAGCTATCATCATATTACTGCATTTTACCGTAGCCTTAAAGCTTTCTTCGCCGGAATTATGCATCCAGCAGTTAGGGAACCAGGGTACTCCGTCTTTACCGCCCTTTTTATACTGAAATGACATCTGCTGCGTATCCACATCCGAAAAACTTCCTGCATCAAGCGAAACTATTGCGTTTACATCATCCGGATTGACTGTAGAATCAAGCATAGTCATACCGGTAAAGGATTTGCCGTACACGGGCACGACATTATCAATAACAATATCTTCATTACCGCTCGTCTCAGCTGCATCAGCCATATAAAATACATTCATTATAGCATCAGCCATATATCTGTGTCCTGACACATTAGGATGAAGAGTATCGTCGCTGAAAAACCATTTGGTTGCGGCACAGTTCTTAGTATTATCAGGGTCTATAACTTCTGTCAGACCATTTTTCACACTAACCATAGGAAGATTATATTTCTCGCCTAACGGTATGTAATATTCCTGCTTTCCAGTATCAAAATTAACAGTATGTGCAAACATCAAAAACACCGCTGTACCCTGTTCGAGCGCCTGACGTATGATGCTTTCTATTCCTTCGCCCTTAGTACATTCATCATAGTCATTTACAACAAATTCAATACAGAGCACGTCAGGATATTTACCGTATTCCATCTGATTAAGCACGTCGTTCTGATAACGTATGACCCCAAGCGATGAAGGCGTTCCGCTCATTCCCGCGTTAATAAAATGTACATTGCTTCCGTCTCCGCATCCATAAGCCATCTTAAATTCATTATATGACTTTTCGGCATAGCAGTCTGCATTGGTAGTAACGCCGGTAGCTCCTGCGCCTTCAGTTATTGAGCCTCCAATGTATGCCAAAGTTACGTCTTGTCCGCTTCTTGCTTTATTAATTACTTTCTTAAGTCTGTCTGTATTGCCTGCCGATATAAATGTATCGTCTATCATCTTAGCATAATCAGCGCCGTCAAAAGGCTGGGTTGCTACCCTTACGTCAGTAATATTTATTTCTGACGACGAAGAAAAATCAATTCTGCAGTCCGCCATATATCTGTCTATATTAAGCGTTACTGTCTGCTCTGAACTTCCCTGTGATATTGCAACGCTTTTACTGTCGCCTGAAAATACAGCTCCGTTCTCACTGGCTTTTGTTCCTGAATACGTAACAGATATATCAGTATCACTACCCTTATTCTCTGCCATAAACGTAATATCGCACTTAGCTCCGTATTTAATAAGATTATCCATATTCAGTGAATAATCACCATTCAAAGTAAATGCATCAAATTCATATGTACCGTATGCCGGCTCCATAGTAGGTCCCGGAACAGGCGTATCTGTAGAAATAACCGTAGAATTGTCAGACGCACCGTTATTTCCCGGAACAGGCGTACCTGTAGGCGCTGCAGACGCTTTTTCAGTATTAAGTACAGGCGTATTGTATTTAGCACTGACTGTCACTTTAACAACACCAAGCTTTCTTGATTTTTTCTTTTTAACCGTTTCCTTAACAGTAACCTTTGCAGTTCCCTTCTTAATTCCGGTTACTTTTCCGCTCTTATTAACCTTTGCGATTTTATTCTTATTGCTTTTAAAAGTATATTTTTTCTTTTTATCCTTATTCTTAATAACAATTTTCTTTGATGAACCCGCTTCCACAGAAATCTTCTTCGTCTTTAATACAGCCTTTTTGGCAGCCGTAACACCGGTAGTATTGCATACCGATGTTACCATAGCTGTAATAAGGATACATGAAAGAGCTTTCTTTATACTCTTTGCGTCCATAAAAAATTCTCCTTATCATTTATTAATTGATTCGATAAATTCATCCTTATTGCTGTATCCGATTGCATATATTGTAAACGGTTTTGATTCATCACCTGCAGCCATCTTAATCTCGATATCATGCTCCGCAACCGTCTCAGATGCAATAACCTTCTCAATAACTGCGTTATTCCATCCACCTGTACTGTTGCTAAGCGTCTTAGCAAGCTTTCCGTCTACATATACTTCAGCTTTTCCAAATCCGCTTCCTGCCTGCTTGTATGCAATAAGAAGACTGTTGCATTTAATCTTTGCAGTCATGCTTTCATTTCCTGAAGATGACGTATGAGCCCATTCATTAGGGAACCACTTCATACCCTCAACACCGTCTTTGATATACTGCAGTCCAGGCTGCGCATCATCGTTTCCGTTAAATCCTCCTGCATTCAGCTCTAATACTGAAGGATGCTTTGAAATATCAGTTGTAGACTCAAGAGTCTTAGTTCCGATATAATAGTTACCTCTTGTTTTAGCTGTATTCATTGCAAAAACATCTGATATATTATCTTCTGCCGCATCCTGACCGTCTACAGTATAGAACATATTCATAATACAGTCTGCCATATATCTGTGTCCGCCTACGTCAGGATGTCCGTCTGACCAGTAGAACCAGTTGTCAAACGCCGTTTTATCGGAAGCGCCTGCCTTCTGTCCTGAATCAGGGCTTACCATTACAAGGTCGTAATTCTCACCAATAGTAGCGTAATCTGCCTCACGTCCGCTTCCGCTTATATATAATACGAACATGAGAACAACTGCCGAGCCCTGAGCGAGCGCAGTTCTTATAATACTTTCATATGTCTCTCCGTCGTCACCGTCATTAACTGCAAAGTCAATAAACAGAATATCAGGATATTCACCGTACTCCATCTGGTCAAGGACATCCCTCTGATAACGGATAATTCCAAGGCTTGAAGGAGTTCCACTCATTCCCGCATTAATAAAATGAACGTTGCTTCCGTCTCCAGCGCCAAAGGTCTCTTTGAACTCTCTGTAAGAAGTCTCTGCATAACAATCAGAGTTCTTTGTCTCAGACGCGGCAAATCCTTCTGTAATCGAACCTCCGAGATATGCAAGCGTTACGTCTTCACCGGATTTTGCCTTTTCAATAGCCTTCTTAATTCTTGCATTATTGCCCCCGGCGCGCAGCGAATTACCTACCATCTCAGCATAATCTGCGTCTTTACAAGGCTTTGTATTAACCGTAAGGCTCTCAATTGTAAATGCGCCTTCACATGAAATTCTAATGTTAAAATCACTTGAGTACTTCGGAACTTCAAAAGACAATGTTTTCTCTGTCTCTCCGCTCTGTGCCGTAAACTCTTCCGAACCTGACGACGGCGTATCCCAGTTCATAGAATTCTTATCAATGTAAGCTCCATTTTGCTGGAAGGAAAGATATGTTCCTTCATAAGCAACTGTAACTGATTTATCGCTGCCTGATTCCTGCTTTATCTTTAAGGAAATATCACAGATTCCTCCGTAAATCATAGTGTCGCCCATTTCAAAGTAAGCTTCGTTATTGTACTCACTTGCGGCATCCAAAAGACTTTGCTTATAATATGCCGGAACTACCGTAGCCTTTGGAGGCTCTTCAGTCGGAATATCAGTTGGTAAAGCGCCCGGATTATCCGGAGTCTGTGTAGGTACAACAGACGGATTCTGCGTATTGTTCTGATTTGGAACAGTCGTAGCCGCGTCTGCATTAGTCTGAACTGATTTTACATTCACCTTGCATACACCAAGTTTTCTTGTCGTAATCTTTTTACCTGCCTTACTCTTTTCCTTAACAGTAACCTTTGCAGTTCCCTGCTTAACTCCGGTTACTTTTCCCTTTTTAGTTACTTTGGCAACAGCTTTCCTGCTGGATGTAAATGTGTAGGTATTCTTCTTTTTCTTATTCTTAATCTTAATAGTTTTTTTCTGACCTACATTTACAGTAAGCTTTTTGGTTTTAAGCGCCGCCTTTTTTGCTGCCTTTGCATCGCCGCCCACATATAATGAGCCGACAACCATTGCTCCGGCCATAACCAGACACACAGCCTTTTTTAATACTTTTTTATTCATTTAAAATCCCTCCTCAAATTATATGATAACTTTACTGCCATGCAGACTTAGCTGTTTCAATGACTTCATAAAATACAGGCTTCGGAGAAAATACAGCGCTGAACAGAAGCGGCTTTCCACTTCTTCTCCAGGAATTAGAATCACACAGTCCCCAGAAAGTCACTCCGGTAAT
Source organism: uncultured Lachnospiraceae bacterium (assembly GCA_902493385.1). Taxonomy (GTDB): domain Bacteria; phylum Bacillota; class Clostridia; order Lachnospirales; family Lachnospiraceae; genus V9D3004. The sequence goes on along the minus strand of CABUPO010000002.1, from coordinate 135,346 downwards.
ATTAACGCCATTCTTTTTCTTCGTAACTAACATATTAAACAAGTCTTTATAATATTGCAGCTGTTTTCCGCTGTTATCATAATCTGTAACATCGAGCTCAGTAATCTGAATCTCATACCCCTGTGAGGCAAATGCGTCAATGGCAGCGGCAATCTTTCCATTCATACCCGGAGACGGATAATCCACATCCAAATGAGACTGCATACCTACGCCGTCGCATATTTTCCTTTCTTCATTGATGTAATTAATCATTGTAATTATATCGTCGGTAACTTCATATGTATTATAATCATTATAGAAAAGCTTTATCTTACCGTTGAGCCCCATCTTTTCAAGCTCGTCATATGTAATCTCAAACGCTCTTTTAATATATTCCGGCTTATTGGTACGGTCTGACTCTGACTTTTCATCAGGATAAAATATAGTATTCCACATTGACTTTGAGCCCTGATCATAGTTGTGGAAATACTCATTGGCAACGTCAATACAGTATACTACGTCTTTTCCATGCGGAGTATTATATATATGGTTAATAAGATTACGTATATAATATTCCATACGTCCATTCATATATTCTTTATTCACATACGACAGCTCTTTGTTATAGCCCTTTTTAAAGAAAAATTCCGGGGTCTGCGAATGCCATATAAGTACATGGAAACGTATCTGAAATCCATATTCATACGCCGTCTGAATAACGTTATCAAACGTCTGGAAATTAAGTACCGGATATTTGGAATCCATATAACTGTCCGGTATTATATATCCCTCCGGAACAGATTCGCTGATACTTCCTTCATTAAGAAAAGCCATCGGCTTTGTCTCATTTTCCATAGTTACGCTGTTGTACAAAGCAGTTGTGAAGGTTTTATAGTCCCTCATCTGCTGGTATGTATTACAGCCGCCAACATGTCCAAATATATCTGTAAAAAGCGTCTTGAAAGTATTATCGATTAATTCCGCATTGGTAAATTCAATAGAATCCAAATATATATCAGCTGTGTCGCTCGCATCCCAGTACAGCCTCACCTTACCGTTAATCTGATCAGGCGCGAGATATACCGCTTCCATATATGTCCACTGGCCTGCTTGAACGTCAACCGTGTCGCCCACCTGCGACGGCCAGTTAAAGCCTCCGCTGCCCGCGTTGTTAATGCTTCTTAAAGTCATTGTCGCGTTCTTATCACATTTAACATAACAGGAAATCTTATATGGTTTGCCAGCCTTAATATAATCCGTTATGTCAAACGCCATACCACATCCAAACCAGCCGTTTCTATTATCTCTGCTGCCGGCTTTCAGACAAAAATCATCATTATACCCATCCTTTGAAAGCTCAATCTTTACTCCGTCTCCTTCAGGATAAAACTTTGATATATCGCCGTCAGAAAAATCAATCTGAACAAACACTGTAGGTTCAGGCGACGGTTCAACAGACGGCTCGGGCGTCTGACTTACATTAATCCCGGAAGCGCCGCTCCCTGGCGATTGTGTGGAAGACACGTCAGGCTGCGTATTATTTTTTTTATTTTTTACTATAACCTTAACAGTACCAAGACTGCGGCTTTTCTCTGCGCCTTTTGCTTTTTCTTTGACAGTAATCTTAGTCGTGCCTTTCTTTACGGCGGTTACTTTTCCTTTTGCATTCACCTTTGCAATCTTTTTGTTCTTGGATTTGAAAGTGTATTTGCATAATTTGTTTTTATTCTTAATTACTATATTCTTTTTAGTACCTTTTTCCATAGTAATTCTTTTTACGGACAGCTTAGCCTTTGCCCTGGCGCACAATGCGTCTGATGCCAGACCTCCGTTAAGAATCATAGACAAAGCAATTACAATTGATACTATCCTTCCCGCTTTTTTCATAAACATTTCCTCCGTCTCAGCTTAATATTATTCATATCCGTTAGGATTACTGCTCTGCCATCTCCATGAATCCTCGCACATCTCCAGGATCCCGTTCTCCGCCTTCCAGCCCATTTCTCTCATTGCCTTACCCGGATCTGAATAACAGGCGTCTATGTCTCCCGCCCTTCTTGGTTTAATAACATACGGAATATGCTGTCCTGAAGCTTTTTCAAAATTATGAACAATATCCAGTACGCTGTATCCAATGCCTGTACCAAGATTGTATATATTAAGGCCATCGTTATCCTTAAGCTTCTCAATTGCCTTAACATGCCCTTTTGCAAGGTCTACGACATGAATATAATCGCGTACTCCGGTACCGTCATGGGTATTATAATCATTGCCGAACACTCCAAGACATTCAAGCCTTCCAACTGCAACCTGTGTAATATAAGGCATAAGATTATTCGGTATTCCATTAGGATTCTCTCCTATTTTTCCACTCTTATGAGCTCCTATAGGATTAAAATATCTGAGAAGTATAACGTTCCATCTGTCGTCAGCTTTCTGAATATCAGTCAGAATCTGCTCTAACATAGACTTGGTCTGACCGTATGGATTGGTTATCTCACCCTTAGGGCAATTCTCAGTAATAGGTATCTCCTTAGGCGCGCCATATACGGTAGCAGATGAAGAAAACACTATATTACGTACGTTATGTCTTTCCATAACCTTAAGCAGCGTAAGGGTTCCGGTAATATTATTGTTATAATACAGCCAGGGCTTTGCAACCGACTCTCCTACCGCCTTAAGTCCGGCAAAGTGTATACATGATTCAATATCCTCATTTACAAAAATCTGTTCCAAAGCGTCCTCATCAAGAATATCCGCTTCATAAAACTTTACATTCTTTCCTGTAATATCTTCAACTCTGGCAATGGATTCTCTGCTTGAATTACACAGATTATCAACGACTACTGCTTCATACCCTGCATCAAGCAGTTCAACAACTGTATGCGACCCGATATAGCCCGCTCCGCCTGTAACAAGAATAGCCATACTTTTTCTCCTTTATTAATATCATATATAAAATTAATGATACTATATTTCACCGCAAAAGTATAGTAAAAAATATAAAACTTTATCCTCATTTTATTCCGCATATATGTATAGTTCCACTGTCTCTGTCATATATATATACCTCGTCAGACAACTGGTCTTCTTCGGCCACGCAGCTCCTGTTTACATCATTCACAAGAGAACGCAGCTCTTCTGCCGAAGCGCCGTCATTTTCGGGCATTAATATAACTTCATGTATACTGCTTGGTATTATATATATATTGCTTTCATACAAGTCTGACAGCTCGCTTATTTTCCTGCCGTATAATAATACGGAAGCTCCGTTTACGCCTTTTTCATTGCTGAGCACATACATTTCATTTTCTCTGCTATTACAAAGACTGTCAAGCTGATTTCCTCCAAATTCTTTTAACACATCATTCATATGCATAAGCTTTTCCGGAAATAACATGCACGTATTACGATGCGCCATTTCAAAAAGTCCCGGAATATCCAAATTCCATTCCTTCATTATTTGGTTATCTATCCTGAAGCTTTGGATTCCGTCCTCATATGTAGTGCATAAAAAATGAAATGTAACCGCAAGATCAAGAAACGGTATGTAAGGAACGTTTGAAAGTATTTCCTTATTCTTATATTTATTTACTATTCTATAAAACAAAAGCTCTTCAGCATTTGCCCTGTTAATGAAATTCAGATTGATATTATCGTTATCGCTGATACCGGCATAATATAACTGAATAATTTCTTCCGCAAGATTTTCTGTAGATTTGCCTAAAAGATACTGCGAATAACAGCTTTTAAGATTAATAGCCGGAATAAGACTGGTATTTCCTTCGCTTTCTAAGCTTTTTATAACTATATTATGAATCACACACGAATTATTTTTCAGCGCCTTCTCAATATTTATTTCATAGCCATCACCAATATTTTCTTCAACCCTCTCCTTTATTTCCTTAATAAATTCCTCATAGCTTTTTTCCATTTACTGCTCCTTTCGCATTTTGATTGTTATTTGATAATTACATTAGATAAAAATGATATCAGATTAAATAAGATAATCCCGAATTTTCGACTGGTTTTATTATATCAGCTGTTCCATGAAAAATCTGCATAAAAAAGACAGCAGTTTTTTGTGTAACATGCTGTCTTTTATCTGTTATTATAGCGTTTAAAATAATATTTATATACAAATTACACAGTTTCAAGTGTAATTCTTCCTATCTTTCCTCCCCTGTAATCATCAAGAAACAATATCGCCGCCTTTTCAATATCAGGCTCATCACCTTTAAGCTTACAGCCGCGCTTTACTGCATACTGCTTCAACAGCTCATAGGAATCGTCTGAAATCTCATAGCCGAGATACGTCAAAAGAAGCCCGGGATACGTTGCTTTCAACACATCAATCAGTTTGACGCAAAGCTCCGTAACCTGAAGAATCTCATCCTTTATTGAACCGATAAACGCAAGCTTAAGTCCTATCTGCTGGTCTTCAAATTTAGGCCAGAGTATTCCGGGCGTGTCAAGAAGCTCAACATTTTTGTTCAGCCTTATCCACTGCTTGCCTTTTGTAACGCCGGGCCTGTCTCCTGTCCTGGTGCACGCTTTTTTTGCAAAACTGTTAATGAAGGTCGATTTGCCTACATTAGGAATCCCGACAATCATAGCCCTTACAGGTCTGTTAAGTATCCCTCTTTTTCTGTCCCGTTCAATTTTCTCTTTGCATGCTTTCATAACAACGTCATTTACCGCTCTTACTCCCTGTCCATCACGTGCGTTTACAAGCGCCGTATAATATCCTTGTTCTTCGTAATATTTTCTCCAGCTTTTTGTACATGCATCGTCTGCAAGGTCGCATTTATTAAGAAGAAGCACGCGGTTCTTATTCTTAGCCAGCTCCTCTATATCAGGATTGCGGCTTGACCCTGGTATTCTGGCGTCCACAAGCTCGATTACCACGTCAATAAGCTTCATGTCTTCCTGCATCATACGCTTTGCTTTTGTCATATGACCCGGATACCACTGAAAATGCATCTATTCTACCTCACTGTCCGTATTATCTGTATCTATATGATTAAATGAACTGACAAAGCCAAACGAATTCAGCCTAATCCACACTTTTCCCACAATATCGTTCCTAACGACCATTCCTACTGAAGCAAACCGGCTGTCCTCACTGTTATTACGATTGTCTCCAAGCACAAAATATTCATTCTCATCCAGCACAATCTCATCTTCTGCCAATCCTGCCGTCGTCATCTTTTCTACATTAATATTCTCAATCAGCTTTTCGCCGTCTACATACACTTCACCGTCGGTTATTTTAATATGTTCTCCCGGAACTCCTATTACTCTTTTTATATTAATATAACCATATTCTGACGAGCCGCTCCTGTAAGCAATTACATCAAATCTGCCAGGTTCTGATATCTTATACACAAATTTGTTAATAAGCAGAGAATCACCGTTTTGAAGCGTCTGTGTCATGGAATCTCCGACCATTGATGCTTTGGCAAACCCAAAATGAATGATTCCGAACGCAAGAAACACAACAAGCGCAATCTCAGCAACATATACGGCTGTCTCTATTGCTATCTTATTTGCGGCAGATAATCTGCTTTCCTTTTTCCTTTTCTTTTTATAATACCGCAGTTGTGATCTTTTTCTCATATAACCTCCGGATAAATAAAGCTGCGTTTATCCCGCCATTATCATCTGTGTAAACTACAGGGGGCATATCAAATGCCCCCTGACAACATGCAATAATATTTACTTAACCTTTTCTTTAACCTTAGCGGCCTTGCCAACGCGGTCTCTCAGGTAATAAAGCTTAGCTCTTCTTACTTTACCATGTCTGATAACTTCAATCTTTTCAACAACAGGCGAATGAACCGGCCATGACTTTTCAACTCCGATTCCGTTAGAGAACTTGCGAACTGTGAATGTCTCTCTTACTCCGCCGTTCTGTCTCTTAATAACTGTTCCTTCAAAAGCCTGTGTTCTTTCTCTGTTACCTTCCTTAATCTTAGCGTATACCTTAACAGTATCGCCAACTCTGAATTCAGGTATCTCAGCCTTAAGCTGAGCGTCTTCAATTTTCTTAATAATATCGTTCATCTGTGCATCCTCCTAATTATTCTTGATGTTCTTAAACCATATCAAAAATGGCACAGCGGACCATCTATCTTTTTCACAGCTGTTCTATATTAGCATATATAAATCATAATTGCAAGTCTTTAATTTTATTTAAATCCTTTAATATCTGTTACTGCTTCTATAGGCTGTTTATCTCACCCATAAATATTACCGCCCCGGTGGAGGTATTTCTTATGCAGCATATAAACGGTCTGTCAACAATGAATTTGATTTTGCCTGTATTATCTCCCTTAGACATAACCACGCTTGTTGATGCTGACGATTCCGTTCCTTTTTCATTGATAACAAGACGCGTCTTATGTATTGACTCTCTAATATAAACATCTCCGATATTACTAAAATCAGCCTCCGCATTAAAAGCATCCTTTATGCCCATTTTTCTCAGCACATCAATCATGTTGGTCTTATACTCCATGTCTACGCAGGGAAGCTTCAATAAAGCAATATCAGAAAATCCCTTTTTATCAAACTTTTTGATTGCCGCCTCCTGCTTTTTAACACTTAGCTTCTCCCATACTTCTCCGGCTGTTTTGCTCTTATCAGACGACATCAATATATCCATAACATAGGAGTCGCCATACATTAATTCAAGGCCCTCAAGCTTACCATCCTTATAATGCTTAAAATTACCGTTTTTCAGGCTCATCATATTTACTTTTTTCTTACCATTAACAGAATTAAATGTTTCCTTTTTGGTATTCTTAGCATTAAACGGGGATAACCACCGGCCTTTAAAATAAACTGTATTTAATAATAAAGCTTTATCGTCGGAAGCAATATCATCCACCATATTCTTTATATTGTTATTGGTTTTTTGGGCTGCCCAGCCGTTTATTATATCTTTAGTATTCGAGTCGTCAAAATTCATGTTTTTGAAAACCTCGGCATTGTAATACTGCTTTAACGGCGTAATAAAGGCATTATCTATGTTAGCCGACAATGTACTTTTTGTGTTTATCCACAATGAATTGTCAACACTGTACGTAACTCCTCCCGGTTCAGACGAATCACTTTTCGACATTTTGTCATGCATTATATAGCTTCCTATCTGTGAATTGAACTCCTCAAGGTTGTTTATGCCAAGTGTTTTTAATATCTGTTCTCTGGTATTTCCGCCTGCGCCGTTTGAAACCATTGCATACGCCGTGTATACGCTCAGCGGAGATATATATGTATTTTCCTTATTGTTCCTAAGCGCATTGAACATCTCACATGAAAATCTGTTAATCTTGTCAGAGGTATTTATGCAGTCCCTGACAGAGTTTGTAACCCTGTTTCTTACCTCAACCTTAATCTTCTTAGTCTTTTTCCCACATTTAACCTTTAAAACGGCGTTTCCTGACTTAACGCCCTTTACTGTAATGACATTCTTTTTTACTTCCGCTTTTACAGCCTTTGAGTCCGATGATTTTACGGTGACTGCAGACGGCGCTGTATATTTAAGATTAACGCTTTTTTTAACATATAATGTAATACTGCTTTTGGAAACACTGAACTTTTTTGCTGCATACGCGCTGTTTCCAAAAACAGACGCAGTCAGAACCAGCGCCATGCTTAACGATGCGCTGCACATAACTCCTAATTTAAAGTATTTACTTATTATTTTGTTTAACATAACTATCTCCCCACCCTTTTTTATTTATATAGTTTTATTATATCATTTTTTTCCAGAAAATCTTTTTCCTTTTTAGTCAGTTCAGCCTTCTTAAGCAAATCAGGGCGGTACTTTGCAGTTCTTAAAAGCGACTGCTTTCTTCGCCATTCCTCAACATTTGCATGATGCCCTGATAACAGAATTTCAGGAACTTTTCTTCCCTCATACTCTACAGGACGCGTATACTGTGGATATTCCAAAAGATTTCCTTCAAAGCTTTCATCCATTCCCGACTCAGAATTTGACAGCACCCCAGGAACCATTCTTGATACAGCGTCAATAACAACAAGCGCCGCAAGCTCTCCTCCGGTAAGCACATAATCGCCTATCGAAATGCAGTCGGTTACATCCATTTCAATAACACGCTCGTCAATTCCTTCATAATGACCGCACAGAAAAATAAGTTCTTCTTCTTTTGCAAGTTCTTTTGCTATACTTTGGTTAAACACTCTTCCCTGCGGCGTAAGATATATTACCCTTGGAGACTTTCCTATACTTTTTTTAATATCCTCGCATGCAAGATGAATCGGCTCCGCCTGCATAACCATTCCGGCGCCTCCGCCATATGGGTAATCGTCCACATGGCCATGCTTATTAGCCGCATAATCTCTTATATTGACTGCATGAAAGCCAATTATTCCTTTATCTGCAGCACGTCCTGTTATACTTGTGGACAAACAGGTCTCTATCATTTCCGGAAACAGCGTCATTACATAGTAATCCATATTAACCTCTCTTTATTATTCGCACCGCGAACCATTATCACTTTAAATATCAGAAAGACCTGGAATCAGATGAACGACGACACGCTTTTCTGATGTATTTATATCCAGCACACATGAAGGTATAACCGGAATCAAAAGGTCTTTTAAGCCGTCTCTTTCTACTACGTACACATCATTAGCGCCTGTCTGAAGCACTTCTTTTATCGTACCAAGCTTCTCGCCATCGTCGCTTACAACATCGGCGTCTATTATATCACAAATGAAATATTCGTCATCATCAAGAGGTACTGCCTGATCTCTTGTAATAAATATATCCGAGCCCTTATACTTTTCTATATCGTTAATATTATCTATCCCTGAAAACTTAATAATAGCCATATTTTTAAAATATTTTACGGACTCAATATCATATTTTATAAGTCCGTCTCTTGTATCAAGCATAACGCTGTCAAGCTCTGAAAATCTTGTTACATCATCCGTGTGTGGATATACTTTGATTTCTCCTCTTATTCCGTGAGTATTTGCATATGTTCCTACTCTGAGACAGTCGTTTTTATTCATCCATTTTCCCTCGTCTTTCATAAGCAGATAAAATCTCTTTTAAAATAAGAAAAAGAATGCCCCTCACTATGACGTTAACTCATCATAATTACGGGACACCCTCATCTGTTTACTGAGTTATCTCAACGATAACTTTTTTGTCATATTTTGATGCTGCTGCTTTAACAACAGTCCTTAATGCCTTGGCAATACGTCCCTGCTTACCAATTACCTTGCCCATATCGGCAGCGCCGACAGTAAGTTCTATAATTATCCCCTTCGGGGTCTCGGATTCCGTTACAAGGACTTCGTCTGGACTGTCCACTAACGATTTTGCAATTATTTCAACTAATTCTTTCATATTTCCTCCCATCTACTGATGTTTCTGAAATACAGCTACAGGCTGCCGCCTGCGCCATATTACAGAACCCACACAGCAATAATCCTTATTAGCTGAGTACACCTGACTGCTTAAAGAGCCTTGCTACAGTTTCAGTAGGCTTTGCACCGTTAGCAATCCACTTCTTAGCTGCTTCTTCATCAACCTTGAACATTGCAGGTTCCTGATTAGGATCATAAGTACCAATCTCAGCGATAGTCTTACCGTCTCTTGGAGAACGTGAATCTGCAACTACTACTCTGTAGAAAGGAGCTTTTTTCTTACCCATCCTTCTTAATCTGATTTTTACTGCCATTATTGTCACCTCCTCAAATTGTTATCTATTATTTTGTAAACACGGGTTACATGCCGAACGGCATCTTTTTAAATAATCCGCGCTTACCTTTTTTACCAGACATCATACCATTCATCTGCTTCATCATTTTTTTACCCTGCTCAAACTGCTTTATAAGCCTGTTGACTTCGCTTATATCAACTCCGGCGCCCTTCGCAATTCTCTGCTTTCTTCGTGGATTAATGATTGAAGGCTTTGTTCTCTCTTCTTTTGTCATGGAATATATGATAGCTTCGACACGAGCCAAAGCTTTATCATCAATATCAATATCTGACGGAAGCCCCATACCCGGAAGCATGCTGAGTATACTTGATAAACCTCCCAGCTTCTTCATCTGCTGCATCTGCTCAAGATAATCGTTAAAATCAAATTCCGATTTCCTGAGCTTCTTTTCCAGCTCTTTTGCTTTTTCCTCATCTATCTCGGCTTCGGCCTTTTCAATAAGCGTAAGAATGTCTCCCATTCCCAATATTCTTGAAGCCATTCTGTCAGGATAAAACTGTTCAAGATCGGAAAGCTTTTCTCCCATTCCGGCATATATAATCGGCTTTCCTGTAACTGCTCTTATCGACAAAGCGGCTCCGCCTCTCGTATCGCCGTCCAGCTTTGTAAGAATAATCCCGTCTATATCAAGCTTTTCATTAAATGCAGATGCTACATTCACCGCATCCTGGCCCGTCATAGAATCTACTACAAGAAGAATCTGGTCTACTGTCATTCCTTCTTTGATTTCGATAAGCTCATTCATCATATCGTCGTCAATATGCAGTCTTCCTGCCGTATCTATAATAAGTACATTACATCCATTCTTCTTAGCATGCTCATATGCCGCTTTCGCAATATCAACAGGTTTCTTGTCAGTACCCATTGAAAATACCGGCACTCCCTGCTTATCTCCGTTCTTTTGAAGCTGAAGTATGGCAGCCGGTCTGTATATATCGCAGGCAGCCAAAAGCGGAGTTCTTCCTTTTGCCTTAAGCTGTCCCGCAAGCTTTGCAATTGTTGTAGTCTTACCTGCACCCTGAAGACCGCAGACCATAATAACCGTCATGTCGCCCGCAGGATTAAGCTCAAGCTCCACAGGATCTTTGCCCATGAGATTAACCATCTCTTCATTAACATACTTAATAACGGTCTGTCCCGGCGTAAGACTGTTAATAACATCCTGTCCGCAGGCTTTTTCCTGTACTGTCTTTATAAACTGCTTAACGACTTTAAAATTAACATCCGCTTCAAGCAGCGCTATCTTAACTTCTCGGAGCGCGGCCTTAACGTCATCCTCAGTAAGCCTGCCTTTGCTTCTGAGATTCTTAAATACATTCTGCAGCTTCTCAGTCAAATTATCAAAAGCCATATATTCCTCCCATTAAAGATTAGCTAAAACTCTTCAAGAATACTATCCGTCTTCTTCTCAATATCTGTAAGACGTCTCTCAATACTGCATATAAATTCACCGTCTAAATCATATGCATCACATGCTTTTACAATACTTTCCCTTATATTGCCTACATTATCTTTTACTGCTTTAGCAGACGTACATACTTTTTGAAAGCGCTTTGCAAGACCAAGACTTTCTTCATATCCGATAAGCCTCGCCTTGCTTCTTTCAACAATATCTCTCACGCCCTGTCTCGTTATCCCGAAATTCTGGGAAATCTCTGAAAGAGACATGTCGTTAAACATATAATCCTCAAACACAGATCTGTTCTTATCCTTAAGAAGCGCCCCGTAAAAATCATACAAAAGAGCATATTCAACCTTTGCTGACAAAGAAGAATTATATTCTGTATATTCTGAAGCCATAATAAGAACACCACCTGTAAAGTAATTTTCTTTACAGGTGGCATTATATATTATCAGCTAATGTATGTCAAGCTAATTATAATTTAATTTTTTTCTTTGCAGAAAAAATTCCGTACTGGCTTCCTGCATGCGCACGTACCTTGAAATAATAAGTTTTCTTACTCTTAAGCTTCTTTACAGTACATTTTGACGCTTTGACAGTAATCTTCTTAACACCCTTCTTGAATTTCTTATCGGTAGTATATGCGATTTGATATTTGTCAGCTCCTTTAACCTTCTTCCACGATACTACAACCTTACCGCCCTTTTTCTTAACAGAAAGCTTCTTAACCTTCGCAGGCTTAACTACGGCAGGCGCATCGGTTGCCGCAGCTGCAGGAGTGTTTACCGCAGCCGTAGGCTGTGGCGCTGACGGATGGTCAGTTGTCTGCCCGCCATCTGGTACAGCAGTCGGTTCAGGCTGCTTTTCAAACTGCCAGTAATCAAATTTGAATAATTCGTCAGTATTGTCTGATCTGAATACAATATACAAATCATGTACGCCAGTTACTTCTTTTTCAATTGTACCTTCTATTGTCTTAAATACATCTTCTCCTCCTGTAGCTTTTATATCTGCATATGCAATAACTTCTCCGGAATCAACATCTGTATTATGAAGGTCAAATCCTTCGCCAAACAAATCAGGATCGTTAGACTTTTCACTCATAATATCTTCATCGCAATCAATACGAAACTCTATTGTTCCCTCCTGTTCGGCGCCTGCACAGGCTGCGCTTACACTGACAGATAAAGGACTTTTAGCTCCGAAATCAACATCTTTGACTTTTATATAATTACCGTCATGTATTGCACGTACATTGCATCCACCGTCAGAGCGGTTCTCAATATCAATTCCTCTTTCCCATGCAATTGTCTCAGCCTCAACCCTTTCATAAGGATTAAGATTCTGTATTGACTGCACGCCTTCTTTTGTCTGTTCCATTTGTGAAATAGAACCGTCTTCGTTATAAGTAAATTCCTCAAGACATACGCTTCTATGGAATGAAGACGTCTTATCAAGCGGATTGCCATGATAGAACATATATGAATGTCCTTTGTAATCTACTACTCCGGGATGAATTGTATAACAATTATTAGGAGCAAGAACTACTCCTCCAAATGTCCAGGGTCCCGTAGGAGATGTACTTGTAGAGTACGAAATATTTTCTCCGCCTGATGATCCGAATGCAGGATATACCATGTAATAAAGGTCGTTTCTCTTATAAAACCAAGGGCCCTCTGCATATGAACAGGAACGGCCTTCCGAACCTGGACCAAATGCCTCGGCTGTCATATCCTGCTTCACAACTCCTACTGATTTGTCATAAGAAACCATATCGTCGTTCAGCTTAACGTATCTGAGTTCAGGATTACCAAAATACAGATATGCCTGGCCGTCGTCATCTATAAAAACAGTCGGGTCAATATCATTCCAGTCGCCCTCATCAATAAGCGGTCCTCCTATCGCATCCACAAAAGGACCTGTAGGACTGTCGCTTACAGCTACACCAATGCAGATTCCCGAATTGGTAGCTTTTACAGGAACATAAAGATAGAACTTTCCGTCCTTTTCAACACACTGTGCTGCCCACGCTCTGTCATTAGCCCATGAAATATCATCAAGCGACCAAATTTGACCATGCGCTGTCCAGTTTACCATATCTTTACTTGAAAAACAGTGCCAGTTAAGCATAGTGTAGAAACCGTTCTGAGTCTCGTCCTCATCATGTGTAGTATACAGATATACCGTATCGTCATACACCATAGGAGCCGGATCAGGTGCAAAGATGTGCTGCACTATCGGATTATCAGCAGATGCTTTTTTTGCCGGAACAAAATTAATTAAGGTAATCGCCATAGCTGCTGCAAGAGTCATGCAGACAATCCTTTTTAAATTATACTTCATATTCATATCCCCCTACATTTTTATTTTTTCTTTGCAGAAAAACCTCCGTATTGGTTTCCTGCATATGCACGTACCTTGAAATAATAAATATCATTATATTATTTAATCTTAACCTTTACTGCCGCGCTGTATTCTCCAAAAAGCTTTTTACCGGAAGCATCATTTTTGTACGCCGCTGCCTTAACGTAATATTTTCTGCCTTTCTTAAGCTTCTTAACCGTAATACTGATTTTCTTTGTATTAATCTTCTTTACAGCTTTTTTAAACGACTTATTCGTTGAATACATTACTCTGTATCCGTCGGCGCCATTTACTTTCTTAAGCTTAATCTTCATGCTTTTCTTTCCTGCTTTTACAACAGGCTTTTTGGCTTTTGCCAAAGCTGTAACATAAGCAGGCTGTACTGTAGGAGCGGGAGGCGCCACTGTCTGCGTATTATCCGAAGGAACATTCGCAGGCGCCGCCGTAGGTACCGGAGACGGTGTGGCAGGTATCTCTTTCTGTGTAAACTGCCAGTAATCAAACTTGAATAAATCTTCTTTTACATCCTCTGTTCCGTTAAATACGAAATACAGATCATGAACTCCCGTTACGCTGTCTATATCAATATCTGCCGTAGTCCATGTATCATAAGAACCGGTTCCCATAACGTCTATAGTTCCTATAAGCTCTCCGTCTGCAGAATCAAGATATATATCTATTGTGCCGGCTTTCTCGCCCTCTGCCTTATCAGAAGCTGTACATGCGCTGAATTTTACTGCGCCATAATCGCCAAAGCCTACGCTTTCAACCTTAACATAATCACCTTCATCAATATCACAGAGATTGATTCCACCCTGGGAGCATGGCTCTTTTTCTATTCCCTGGCCCCACGCAAGCGTTTCTGCTTCCACACGCTCATATGGGTTAAGGTCTTCTACAGGATAAACTCCTTCATCTGTAAAATCTACAGGCTGTATCGTTCCGTCTTCATTATAATATATCTCTTCCACTGCTACCGAACGATGATAACCGCCGCCGTCAGGAAGTTTTCCTGTATGATAGAACAGATATGAATGCCCTTTGTAATCTACTACTCCGGGATGATTAGTAAAGCTGCCTGTTCCTTTTCCATCTACATTATCATCCATAATCATACCCTTGTATTCCCAGGGGCCAAGAGGACTGTCAGCCATTGAATAATCTATTCTTTCCGGTATTCCGTTAGCTGCATATATCAAATAATAATGCTCTCCGCGCTTATAAAACCAAGGTCCCTCCTCATACATTGTAGGTCTTCTGACCTTATTATTATCAGTCCTTGTTCCTACTCCAAACTGCGCCTGCATATCCTTTAACGAATCACTTACATCATTAGCATATGCACCGCTTGATATGTATTTATCAGCATCCGTCACGCCTGAGAGTTCTTTGTAATCATTAGTTTCCATCTCCCATGTGATGATTCCGTTATCACCGTAGCTTTTATCATAGCTAATCATATCATCATTTAAAACAACACATTTGAGATCCGGATTACCCCAATACAGATACGCCTGGCCATCATCATCAATCCAAACTGTCGGATCTATATAGTTAGGCGCAGGTCCGATAAGAGGAGCCCCTATCGGGTCTTCAAACGGTCCTGTAGGCGAATCTGAAACAGCCACTCCTATTGCTGTCTGTCCATTTTTTGCATTAATAGGAACATAATAATAGAACATTCCGTCTTTTTCGATAACCTGGCCAGCCCAGGAAGAATTCTCCTTTGCCCATTCAAATTCATGATAACTTAAAACCGTACCATGATCAGTCCAGTTGACCATATCTGTTGTTGAATAACACTTCCAGTCATTCATTGTAAAAAATCCGTTAATTGTCTCATCCTCATCATGGGAAGTATACACATATAGTCTTCCGTCAGAGCAAACCATAGGAGCCGGGTCGGCAGTATATACATCCTGTACTATAGGATTAACTGCAGACGCACGCTGCACCGGCATCATACTGCCAACAGCCATTGCACCAATAAGCATTAAGCTTAGCATTTTACCATATAATTTTTTACGCCTCATAATAACTTCCTCCTTAAAATTACATTTACTGCACGGTTACAAATGCATCTGACTGGCTAAGTATATCTCCTTTATCGTCAACAATAGTAAGGATATATTTACCAGCCTGCTTAGGAGCCGCCATATAGTAACTGTTTCCTGCCGCCTTAGACATAGTCGGGTCATTCTCATCAAACGCTGACAAGCCTGACGGTGCAAGCCATATAGTCTTTGTCGGGTCTGAAAGAACGTCTGTAAAATCAAACTCTTCCCCGCTGCCTACAGTAATATTATCACTGAGAATCCTGTTAGCTTCAGTAACCGTCGTTGTAAATATAATTATATCATTTCCTGATTTTAATGTCCACGTTCCGGATGTGCTTATTTCATATCCGCTTGATACCGACTGGTTATTAAGAGTAAAACTCTGACCGTCCTTAAGCTCAAGCACAAGCGGTCTGAGCTTTGATACATTAACATTCTGGCCGTCCGATACATTGGCAATATCAGAGCTTTCACCTACATACAATGTAAATGTTGACGCATCAGATATGCTTCCGTCCGAGTATACTATATACAGCTTATATTCGCCCGGAGCTGACGGAATATCCATTGTTTTTTCATTGCCCTTTGCACACGTCATAGTATCGGATACTGAGAAACTGCCTGTTCCCAATGGCGCAAGCCATACCGTATCGTTTCCTGATAAAAGACCTCTTCTGGGAAGCTTCTGTCCTGCGGAAAGTCTTACATTAGCCGCAAGCTCATAATCCGTATCAGGTATAACATCTTTTCCAACCATATGTACATAGTCATCCTCAAGCCCTGAATAAAGAACTGTCTCATATCCTTTAAGAGGCCATATATAATCACTGTTCACATACTGCTCTAACGTACAGTTCGGAGCAGTACACTCTGAACGGTCTGTATTGGAGAATCCGTTTGTTACAATCATATCATGCTTTCTTCTCCAGTCGTTTAACTCATATACATTACGTATCGTATTAGTAATAACATTGCTGTCAAATTTAATATATGCGCTTCCTTCGTCAGGATGGAAACCGTTGACCATTCTGCTTCCGTCAGCAACCTGCGGAGTACGTTTTGCATTAATATAGTTAAAGCTCATTTCAGAATATTCAGTCCAGTCATCATTACCCTGCTGTCCGAGTGTATATATTCCGCCCGCATCCTGAAGAAGCGAGCATATCTCTTCTACACGGTTATAATTTACATGGTTATTCTTTGACGTATGCGTCGGATAACCAGGAAGCTGTGAATCGCTGCCCTCTTCTCCGTCAAAGTTACACCAGCCCCATCCGATACTCATTCCACTGTAAGAGCATTTATACACGAAATTATGGAGCACCTGAAGGTTATATGTGTAAAATGTTGTTATCGGCGAATGTCCCGAGAAGAAATAACAGTTCTCAAGAAGATAGTTATTGCTTACAGTAATATTAACAGGAACCTTCTCTGTTCCGTCTGTAAATTTTTCTTTATCCGGACCTGCCGCATCAGCTGCTTTTGTCTGGTGCTCAGGACCATCATTTTCATATACGTGCGTCGGATGACCTACGACAACGCCGGCTCCGCTTGTCTTTCCTATATAGTTTCCTGTCACATCAATATCATTAACGTCATTTTCAAGATGAATGCCAATGTTTCCGGTATGCCTTATTGCTCCATTTAAAAACTTAATATTGCGTGATGAATTAACATGAATAGCAGCTGCCGGAATATCATATGTACGATATATATCATCATGCTGGTTCTCAAGACCAAATGCGTTAAGCACGATTGCGCCCTGAACCGAAGCATAACCATGCGAACCGTCAATCTCCTGAAGATTCCAGTCCGAATATGCAAATTCAATTCCGTCAAATACAATATTTTCAACATATTTTTCCAAAGGCTCGTCGCCATTCATCTCAATAATAGTATCAAGCTCAGGAACAACCACTTCTGCCTTGTTAATATCCTCCCCTTCACGAGGGATATAATACAGCATGCTGCCTTCCTCATCAAAATAAAACTCTCCAGGATTCTCAAGCCACTCAAATACGTTAGTTACAGTATTATCTGAGGATGCGGAATAAGCAGTGCCCCATCCAAGATTTTGTGCAAACGCGCCATACGGCATCTGCAGATATGCCTCTATTGTTCCGTCTGAGGCCTGATTGAGATAATCAACACATACAACCTGTCTTGCCCATCTTGAAGAAGAATCAAGCTCGATATTCTGCGGATTGCGCGTATCTGCTGAAAGCGGACATCCAGCCGGGAATTTAGTTCCGGCGCTCATACCTGACCTTGAATGCCACGCCCAGTCAGCCTCTCCCTTAGTAACGCTGTATGAGCCAAGTGAACCTTCCGGAGTAATAACCTTTGAAGTCATGGAAGCACGCTCGCCGTTAACATATAACGCGCGAAGCTTTTTATCTCTTACAAGAGGAATCTTATAAGCTTTAAGCGAGCCTGAAAGCCAGTCAACATCATCTGCCTCCTGCCAGGTTCCTTCAATCTTCTTACCACCTGAAATAACAGGCGTTGCGCCATCAGCCGCGCGGTAATATATAGTACATTTGTCATTACCCGAATCTGCCGATGTGAAATCAATAGTTTTATCAACAGGGTAAAAACCGTCTGCAAATTCAACTATAATATCGCCCTTTGACTTATCCATGCCCCTTACTGCTTCCTTTGCCTTAGAAAGAGTACGGTATGGATTGGACTTACTTCCGTCGCCGTTATCGTTTCCTGAAGCCGATACATATATATCAGCCTCTTTCTCTGTCTGAGGCGGATTAGTCGTATTACTGTTCTGCCCATTATCTACAGGCTGCACAGTTGGATTAATAACAGGATTGTTTGTAATCATTTTTTTAGTAACTGTAACCTTAACCTTTCCGACAAGCCTTGCCTTTGACTTGCCTTTTTTATTTTTCTCTTTAACAGTAATGACTGCCTTTCCCTGTTTTTTTGCTTTTACTACGCCTTTCTTTGTTACTGAAGCAATTTTTTTCTTATTAGAGGAAAAAACATACTTCTTATTTTTCTTCTTATTCTTAATCTTAATGCTTTTCTTATTGCCAGCGGTAATGCTTAATTTCTTTTTTGCAAGCTTTGCTTTCGGCGCTGCCGAAACGCCGTAAGAGGTGCTTAACATCATGGATAATATAAGCATTCCAACCGTCAAAAATTTTGAACATTTTTTCATAGCATATATCCTCCTTTTAACATATAGATATATTTTAATTTCGCTGCAGACTGTTTTCCATGATTAATAAGGACATGAGATTGATATATTATGAACATATAAATATTATAAACCCTTTATTAATGTTATTGTAATTTGAGCAGCAAGATTGTATTCTTATATAATATGGTTAATAATATACCGTACAGGAGGTATACTGCACTTGATACAGGTTATACATGCAGAAGCTAACACAACCCATCCGACCGGATTTGAATATGAGCATTCTGGCACACAGGGCTGGTGGCTTTTCATACAAACACATTGCAAGACATTTTTTGAAATAAACGGAAAAAGGACTGTTCTTCCTGCCGACGCAGCAATTATCCTGTCTCCCAATGCTCGCTGCAGATATGGTTCTGCAAGCAGCGAACCATACAGCGACGACTGGATTAGATTTAATGCCGACGATACATTTATTGCCGGAAGCTCAGTTCCCGTCGACACACCCTTCAATACCAGAGAAAGCCTGTACATTACTGAAGTTGTACATCTTATTTCCAGTGAAAATTTTTTTGATAATAAATATAAAGACATATCGCTCCAGTATCTGTTCAAGATTCTTTTTTACAAGCTTAATGAATCAATGCAGACCGCGCAGGACAACCTGCTGAACGTATCGCTGCAGCAGCTTAGAATGAATATACAGACTAATCCGGGCGCTCCCTGGAGTGTTACTGCAATGGCAAAGCTTCTTTATATATCGCCAAGACATCTTCAAAAGCTGTATCAGAAGCAATTTGGGCTGTCATGTATGTCGGATGTTATCAATAACCGCATTATTATGGCAAAGGAGCTTCTCAGCAATACCCATGACTCCATTAACCAGATATCATTGCAATGCGGATATTCAAGCGCCGAGCATTTCAGCCGTCAATTCAAAAAACACACCGGCATGTCGCCAAAACAATACAGAGAAAACCACTGATTTTTCAGAAAGGACTATTTTACTGAAATGAAAAAAGACAAAAAACACACGATGAAAAGCCTGTTATCAATAATGCTTAGAATAGGCACTTTTGGATTTGGCGGCGGAACAGCGCTGATACCTGTTATTGAAGAGGAAACAATTAAGAACAAAAAGCTTATAAACGATGAAGAATTTAATAAGGACGTGATTATTGCAAACATTACTCCGGGAGCGCTTCCCGTTGAAATTGCGTCAGGCATTGGCAGAAAAATACGCGGAATAAGGGGAATGCTCCTTGCGGCTCTTACGATGGCTCTTCCGGGCGCATTCATGACAATACTAATTATATCCCTTATTAACCAGTCGAGCGACATGGTGCTTAAGCAGATTCTCTTTGCATCTGCCGGCGTCACCTCATATATAATTTTTATGCTGCATGAATACCTGAAATCCACAATAACATCATGCCGAACCAACAAAATCACAATTACCGGCTTCATACTAATCATTCTCGTATTTATTTTAACCGCCGGCAAAGAAATATACCAGATACTGAATCTTGATATTACGCCTGTATTTGATATTTCTACCGTGCAGATATTAATTATTGCATTTTTTATTATTTTTTTTAACAGCGGCAGATTTAATTTGGCGAAAATAATAGTATCAGCCGTTATTACCATATTATATTGTCTGTGCGTAGGCAAATCTCATATTATACATATACCGGCTGTATTATGGTCGCTGCAAAGCGTAATGCTGGTTCTTTCATTATACGGAATTATTACCGGAATCAACGAAAAACCTGTATTTGCCATAAAGCCCTTCAAAAGATTTATCAAAGAAGAATTTGCATGGTTTTTACTGCTTTTCGTTTTTTCTGTTCCTGCTTTCTGCCTATGTTCCGACATTCTTTTATTTACAGGCAAGGGGATAATTTCCGTGCTTATGTCTTTTGGCGGAGGCGACGCTTACCTTGCTGTTGCCGACGGACTTTTTATTGATTCCGGAATGATAAGCTACAGTGATTTTTATTCTAATATAGCGTCTGTTGCAAACGCACTGCCGGGCTCAATTCTCTGCAAAATTCTTGCCGGCGTAGGCTATTACGTCGGATATAATGAAGGCGGTATAATAACCGGTCTGTGTGTGGCATTGTCAGGATTTGTATGCAGCGTCGCCGCTTCAGGCGGTACTTTTTCAGCAATGGCGTATATATATGAGCGTTTTGAAAAACTGAATATTTTTCAAACCCTGAAGTTATATATCCGGCCAATCGTTGCAGGGCTTTTATTTACGGTTTCTTTATCAATGCTCTATCAGAATATGTCTATCGCAGAAACCGAAAATATACCTGTAATATCAATAATTTTAATTACTGTTATTATATACGGCTTAAATATATACTGGAAAACAAAACAGAAGCTTAAGCCTATTATATGCGTACTTATATCATCTATAATATCACTTACTCTGTGCAATATGTGTATGTTTTTATTATAGCTTATATTTTTCAACTGATAAACTCTGTGCTCCGCATGACAGACACAGGAACAAAAAACACCGTCTGCATTAGTAAAATCACCAATGCAGACGGTATTATTATATAAGTATTCCGTACTTAAACAGTCTTATACCGGATAGACCTTATCATTCTTATCAGCTAAGGTTGAATCAACTCCGCTTGCCTGTGTATCGCGATACTCAAAAAATTCTGTAGCAACCTTAGGGAACAGAGCATATGAAAGCACATCTTCATCCTGTCTCTTCCACTGCTTGCATTCTTCTTCAAACTTCTGAAGTCCCGGCTCCAAATCATCAGCAGGACGATATGTGATAGGCTTTGTATCACCAAGCGCCTTCTTCTGAACCTCAGGATTCATAGGCTTAACTGTCTGTCCATATTTGCCCGCAAGAAGATCACGGCTTTCTTTAGTAAACTGCTTATAACGCTCGCCAAGAACAACGTTCAGTACTGCCTGTGTTCCGACAATCTGACTTGACGGTGTAACAAGAGGCGGCTCGCCAAAGTCCTTACGAACTCTTGGAACTTCCTCAAGAACTTCGTCAAACTTATCCTCCTGCTTCATCTCAGCCAGCTGTGAAACAAGGTTGCTGAGCATTCCGCCCGGAACCTGATAACGAAGAGTGTTAATATTAACACCCATAACCTTAGTGCTGTAACGTCCGCTCTGAATCCACTCTTCACGCATAGGCTTGAAGTAATCAGCAATCTCAGCAAGAAGATTCTGATCAAATTCAGGATCATAAGGCGTTCCCTCAAATGTCTTAGCCATAACCTCTGTTGCAGGCTGGCTTGTTCCCATTGACAATGGAGACATTGCAGTATCAATAATGTCGCATCCTGCTTCAACTGCCTTCATATATGTCATTGAAGCAACACCCGATGTATAATGTGTATGAAGCTGTATAGGAAGCTTAGTACCTTCTTTAAGCGCCTTTACAAGCTTGGTAGCTTCATAAGGAACCAAAAGTCCCGCCATATCCTTAATACAGATTGAATCTGCACCCATCTCTTCAATCTGACGCGCAATATTTCTCCAGTAATCAAGAGTATATGCTTCTCCTAATGTATAAGAAAGAGCAACCTGTGCATGTCCTCTTCCTTCCTGCTTCTTAAATCTGTTAGTAGCGTCTACAGCAGTCTGAAGATTACGGATATCATTAAGGCAGTCAAATATTCTTATTATATCGATACCATTTGATATTGACTTCTGAACAAAATATTCAACTACATCATCAGGATAGTGACTGTATCCAAGGATATTCTGTCCTCTGAAAAGCATCTGAAGCTTTGTATTCTTAAATCCAGCACGAAGCTTACGAAGCCTCTCCCAAGGATCTTCCTTAAGAAATCTGAGTGATGCGTCAAAAGTAGCTCCACCCCAGCACTCTACAGAGTGATATCCAACTTTATCCATCTTATCAATGATTGGCAGCATCTGCTCTGTTGTCATTCTTGTAGCAATCAGAGACTGATGCGCGTCACGAAGTATGGTTTCAGTAATTTTAACCGGTCTTTTTTCTTCGGCCATCATTCTTACCTCCTAAAAAATATTAAAATAATAATTATACTCCAAATATCGCCATAAATACTCCGGCTGCAACCGCAGTACCTATAACTCCGGCAACGTTAGGTCCCATAGCATGCATAAGCAGGAAGTTCGTCGGATCTGCCTCAGAACCAACCTTCTGTGATACACGCGCAGCCATCGGAACAGCTGATACACCGGCTGAACCAATAAGCGGATTAACCTTACCCTTAGTTGCCCAGCACATAAGCTTACCGAACAGCACCCCGGCAGCCGTACCTACGGCAAATGCAACAAGTCCAAGAATAACGATTGCGATAGTTGTCGGCTTAAGAAAAGCCTCAGCGCTTGTAGTTGCACCAACTGACGTACCAAGAAGAATAACAACGATATACATAAGTGCATTTGACGCAGTATCTGCAAGCTGCTTTACAACTCCGCATTCACGGAACAGATTACCAAGCATAAGCATACCGACAAGCGGAGCAGTTGTAGGAAGAATCATTACTACAACAATTGTAACGATAATCGGGAAAAGAATCTTTTCCAGCCTTGATACCGGACGAAGCTGCTCCATCTTAACTTTACGCTCTTTTTCTGTTGTCAGAAGCTTCATAATAGGCGGCTGAATAATTGGAACCAGGGACATATATGAATATGCCGCAACTGCGATTGGTCCTAAAAGCGCCGTCTGTCCAAGTTTTCCGGCAAGGAAAATAGATGTAGGTCCGTCCGCACCGCCTATAATAGATATAGCGGCCGCTGCTTTATCATTAAAATCAAGCACAGGGAATACTGCATCCATTCCGATTGCTAAAAGGTATGCGGTAAATATACCAAACTGTGCCGCCGCTCCTAAAAGGAAACTCTTTGGATTGGCAATAAGCGGTCCAAAGTCAGTCATCGCTCCAACTCCAAGGAAAATCAGAGAAGGAAGAATAGACCATTCGTCAAGCCTGAAGAAGAAATGAAATAATCCTTCTGTTCCTTCACTTCCATCCGCCATAATATCAGGATAGATATTAACCAAAAGCATACCAAATGCTATCGGAACAAGAAGAAGCGGTTCATATCCCTTTTTAATTGCAAGATAGAGAAAAAGACAGGCTACTGCAATCATCAGATAATTTCCCCAGCCAAGGCTGACGAAAGCCGTCTGATGCCACAGGTTGTTTAATGTATCTAAAATATAATCCATGTAATATTACCTCCCGGTTATAATATTCAGCTATAATTAATTGAGTGTAGCTAAAACATCACCGGATTCAACCATCGCACCCTCTGCAACATTAATGCTGGCAACTGTACCATCCTGTGGTGCAACAACCTCATTTTCCATTTTCATAGCTTCTAATATAAGAAGTACCTCGCCTCTCTTAACTGCCTGTCCTGCACTTGCTTTAACAGAAAGAATCTTTCCAGGCATAGGCGCTGCAACCTTAACCGCTCCTGCTGCTCCTGTGGAAACTGCCTTCTTTGGTGCAGGCGCTGCCTTTGGAGCCTGTGCTGCAGCCGGAGCTGCTACTGCTCCTGCTCCTGCTCCTTCTTCAACTGTAACATCATAAACATTTCCATTAACGGTAATTGTATAAGTTTTCATTAAAATATCCTCCTTAATTCATTCCTCTTTTTTTTATTGAACGGACAAAGAGTCCATCAGCCGGAACCTCATAGCTTTCCGTATCCGCTTCATAAGCTGCAACTGCCGCTGCAATTACTGCAGCGATTTCATCATCATCTGTACCGTCTGAAACAACAGTATCCAAAACGTCTGAAACCTCTTCTTCATCCGCCTCTTCTGCTTCTGCTTTTTTCTTCTTATCCCTTGAGAACAATACAAACAATGAAATAACAAATGATATAAATATCAGTACAATAAATACTGTACCCATACCTAATACTGTATTGAGTCCGGCTTTTGCAACAGCTTCTCCAATAGAAGCCTCTATGTCTACAGCCCATGTAATCTGGCCGGAAGTCATATCCCAGGAAAACTTAAACTCGGCATCCTTTTTGGTACAGTCAACCTTCTGAGATACTGTAACAATATTGTCTTCCGTAGTACATACTGCTTCGCCGTATTCATTAAGTTCACCTACTTTGTCAAGCTCCGCTTTATAAGCATCCTCAGTAATGTCATATACAACATTCATACCGGCGCTTTCATACTGCTGATTAAAATCCTCAAGAGCAGACAAATCTCCGGCGAGCCACAATTCAATCCACTGATTCGTGTATCCCGAAAAATCCTCCGCCGTATATTCATAATCCGCTGCACGGCTTACCGGCGCTGACTGAAAAATAAATAAAGCGCAAAAGCAGGCAAATATTGAAAGAATCGATAATAATCTTTTTTTCATAATGCCTCTCCTTATAATTAATATAACATCTCAAATGCATATACAAGCTGCTTACGTACAGATTCAGGCTCAATAATTACATCTACATACCCTCTCTGTGCAGCCTGTGCGGCACCTGACTGAAGTCTGGCATATTCTGCAGCCTTTTCATCAATAAACGCTGTCTTATCAGAAGCGGCGCTAATCTCGTCTGCATACATAATTTTTGCAGCGCTCTTAGAATCCATCACTCCAATTTCAGCGCCTTTAAGCGCAAATACCATATCAGCTCCAATGTGCTTGGAGTTCATAGAAACATAGGCTGTTCCGTAAGCCTTGTCCGTAATGAGATTAACCTTTGGAACATCAGAATTAACAAAAGCTGCCGTAAGCTTGGCTGCAGCCGCTGCAATTGTCTTTTCTTCTTCAACTGTAGCAGCATATCCTGTTACATTAGTAAGAGTAAGAACAGGGATACAAAATGAATCACAATAATATATGAAATCTTCTGCTTTACCGCATCCTGCTGTAGTAAGTACAGGCGCAAATACTTCAGAAGCCTTTCCGGCGTCATCAAGCACAGCGCTTCTATTGGCAACGGCGCCTATTGTCATTCCATTAAGCTTAATAAAGCCTGTAACCATCTCTTTTGCATATCCTGACTTAACCTCTACGAACCTTCCTCCGTCAGAGATATCGGAAAGCGCCTTTGCAGGGTCAGCATAATCTGCTGCAAATTCAGGCACAAGACGATTAAGGTCGTCTTCGCACTCACTGATTGCCATATCCTCGCAGTTAGCAGGAAGATATGAAACAAAATCTCTTATCTTGGAAATAAGCTCAGCTTCTCCTTCACATACAAAATCAACCGTATTAGCCGTGCTCTGGAAATCAGCTCCGCTCGTATCACACTTATCAGTATAATTACCGCAGAGTGCGTTAGGCGAATTAACAAAAAGCTTTGCACCGCTTTCCATAAATGTAAAATCACTAAGTACGGATGAAACTGCAAGACCTCCTCCGCATGTACCAAATACAGCTGAAATCTGCGGAATCAGTCCAGACGCTTCTACTTTCTTTGCATAAATGTTACCAAATCCGCATAGAGCGTCGGTAGCCTCCTGAAGCCTTAACCCTGCACAATCAATAAGACCGATTACAGGAGCGCCAGCTTTCATAGCCATATCATACATATTGCAAATCTTCTTAGCATGCATCTCGCCAATTGATCCGCCGATCAGCGCAGCGTCCTGACTGTATACATATACAACACTGCCGTCAATCAAGCCATATCCTGTAACAACTCCGTCGCCAGGAACTGACTTTTCCTGCATATTGAAATCTGTGCTTCTCTTAGTAATAAGAGCGCCAATTTCAACAAAACTGTTTGCGTCTACAAGCGCTTCAATTCTTTCTCTTGCAGACAACTTTGCTTCATTGCTCATTATCAGACCTCCATGTATTATAATGTTATAACAATTTTTCTCAGGATATATTCTATATCTTTTAGAGGAAAAAAGCAATAATAATATTGTCATTAATTTAACAAATAATCATAAAGTTTTATACTGCGGCATATTATTACATAAAAACATATACAAGACTGACAATATGCTTTCAAAAATCATAAGTATTATATGTACTCTGATATCAATTTCAGTGTTATGCAACGTAATGTTTAACCGCAGCTCATATTATATAGAACAATATACTCTTCCCGAAATACATGAAGAAAATCCGTCGGATATAGATATCACACCCCAGATAAGCGCCAAAAAGACTGATGGAGCAATAAAGCTTTATTCAAAAGCCTGCTGCCTTATAGACGCCGGAAGCGGTCGCGTATTATATTCAAAAGACGCTGATGCGCCTCTTCCTATGGCAAGTACCACCAAAATAATGACGTGCATACTTGCGCTCGAGCTTGGCGATTTGGATTCTATTGTAAATGTATCATCATATGCCGCGTCAATGCCCGACGTACAGCTTAATATATGCGAGGGCGAGCAGTACATATTAAAAGACCTTTTGTATTCGCTTATGTTAGAATCACATAACGACACTGCCGTAGCTATCGCCGAGCATATAGGCGGAAGCAAAGAAGGCTTTGCCCAGCTTATGAACAACAAGGCTTCTGAGCTTGGGCTTTCATCAACTCATTTTGTCACGCCAAACGGGCTTGATGCCGAAGGCCACTATACAACTGCACGCGAACTATGCCTTATAACTGCATATGCAATTAATAACCCGGAATTTCTTAAAATAATCTCAACGGATTCATATACATTTACCGATGTATCAAAAAAAAGAACCTTTTCAGTATATAATCATGATGCATTTCTTAAAATGTACGAGGGCGCTCTTGGCGTGAAAACAGGCTTTACAGGAGACGCCGGCTACTGCTTTGCAGGCGCCGCAAAACGTGGAGACATAACTCTTGCAAGCGCGGTGCTCGCCTGCGGATGGCCTCCTCATAAATCATACAAATGGTCAGACACAACTGCGCTTATGAACTACGGCTTCGATAATTTCAACTATTACACGCTTTTATCCGGTACATATTCATCAGGCGAGCCCACTGGTACAATTAAACTTAATCCGGTAAGCGTAACTGACGCGCATGGAATGTCACCCGGAAGCAAAAAATCAGTTAATATAAAATTTGACGCAGAATGCAGCGTACTTTTATGCGACGGCGATAACGCACGCCTTAAGCTTGACATTCCAAAAAGCATCCGTCTTCCTGTTGCAGAGGGCGAAATAGTCGGCGCTGCCACGCTGTATGTAAATGATGAGTTAGTAAACGAATATCCCGTATATTCGTCTGAAAACGCAGAAAATGTAAATCTTTCTGATTACGCAGGCAGACTGCTTTCACTGTTTCTCTGCCAGCATTAATATTATATTTATTTATTTTTTATACTTTTTTCTCTTTATCTTTCATATGTATTGTGGTAATGTATAGACGTTGACAATGATGTCCAGAGAAAGCGTAACTGCACCATATGGGAACAAGCTTTCTGCTAGGGCATTTTTTATTTTATATGGCAACTACATAAAAGAATATTATAGAAAGGAAAGGTTATTATGGAGAACAACATACTTAAGCAGGTATTTGCAACTGATGTATTTAACGACAAGGTTATGCAGGAACGTCTCCCAAAAAAAGTCTACTCTTCTTTTAAAGAAATTGTAGAAAACGGAGGAGAACTTGATATCACAATCGCTAATGTAATCGCTCATGCAATGAAGGAGTGGGCTGTTGAGAGGGGAGCTACTCATTATACGCACTGGTTCCAGCCAATGACAGGAATCACTGCTGAAAAACATGATTCATTCCTCAGCGCACAGTCTGAAAGCGATGCAATTCTTGAGTTTTCCGGTAAAGAGCTTATAAAAGGAGAACCTGATGCTTCTTCATTCCCTTCAGGAGGTCTTCGAGCTACTTTTGAAGCAAGAGGATATACTGCATGGGATATTACTTCTCCCGCTTTCCTTCGTGAGGATGCCGCCGGCGTAACTCTTTGCATTCCAACGGCTTTCTGTTCATACACAGGAGAAGCGCTTGACAAGAAAACTCCTCTTCTTCGCTCAATGGAAGCAATAAGCAAGCAGGCAACACATACTGCAAGGCTTTTCGGCTATAAAGATGTTAAAAAGGTCAACTGTTCAGTCGGACCTGAGCAGGAATATTTCCTTATAAGCAGAGAGAAATTTCTTAAGCGTGACGATCTTATTTTTTCAGGAAGAACACTTTTCGGAGCAATGCCGCCAAAAGGACAGGAGCTTGACGACCATTACTTTGGTTCCATAAGAGAAAAAATTGCTTCTTATATGAATGAGCTTAATATTGAATTATGGAAGCTTGGTATTCTTGCCAAAACACAGCATAATGAGGTTGCTCCTGCACAGCACGAGATGGCTCCAATATATTCTACTGCCAATATTGCAACAGACCATAACCAGCTTGTTATGGAGACTATGAGAAAGGTTGCAAGAAGACACGGACTCGAATGTATACTGCACGAAAAACCTTTTGCAGGCGTCAACGGTTCCGGCAAGCATGACAACTGGTCTATCGTTACTGATACAGGAATCAACATGTTAGACCCAGGCAAAGAGCCTCATAACAATCTTATGTTCCTTTACATGCTCAGCGCAGTAATCAAGGCTGTCAATGAATACGCCCCTCTTTTAAGGCTGTCAGCTGCATGTGCGGGAAATGACCACAGACTCGGCGCTAATGAAGCTCCTCCCGCAATTATTTCAATATTCCTTGGAGAACAGCTTGAGGATATTGTTGAACAGATTATTAATAACGGCGAAGCAACTGCAAGCATCAGAGGCGGCAAGATGGATACGGGCGTTTCCACTCTTCCAAACTTCAGAAAAGATGCAACCGACAGAAACCGTACGTCGCCGTTTGCATTTACAGGAAACAAATTTGAATTCCGTATGGTAGCTTCATCAATGTCTATTTCAGGCGCTAATACAATTCTCAACTCAATCGTTGCAGACACTCTTTCCATAATGAACGATAAGATTGAAGGTCTTAGCGGCGAAGCATTTGAAACTGCTGTTAAATCGGTTATACGACAGACTCTTTCCGAGAACAAGAGAATTATCTTTAACGGTAACGGTTATTCTGACGAATGGATTGCCGAAGCAGAATCAAGAGGTCTTCCTAACATTAAAACTACTGTTGACGCAACGCGTTATTACCTTGACCCTAAGTGTGTCGCAATGTTTGAACGCCAGAATGTATTTACCGAAGCAGAACTCCGTGCACGTGAAGAGATTAATTATGAAACATACTCAAAAGTCCTTCATATAGAAGCTCTCACAATGATAGAGATGGCCTCAAAGCTTTATATACCTGCAGTTATCAGATACTGTACCAGCCTTGCACAGTCCATTAATGCAGTTAGCGCTACAGGTTCAGACGCAGACGTATCTGTACAGAATGAACTCCTTGTTAAAGCTTCTTCGCTGCTTGCAGATGCAAAGAAGGCTCTTGCAGTTCTTATTGAAAAGACTGATAAAGCTGACGATTATGCAGAAGGCGAGCCTTTAGCAGTATACTACAAGGATGAAATCCGCACTGCAATGAATGAGCTCAGAACTCCAATTGACGAATTAGAAATGATTGTCGAAAAATCTTTCTGGCCTGTTCCTACATACGGTGATTTGTTATTTGAAGTATAAGTATAAAAAAATAAAGGGCTGACGCATTAGGCGTCAGCCCTTATTTTTAACCATCACTCAACTATTGCTTTAGTAATTTATTCAGAACATTATACATCCGCGCAATATCTATCGGCTTTACAATATGTTCGTCCATACCGGCATTTTTTGCTGCCTGTATATCCTCCGGCATTGCATTGGCCGTCATGGCTATTATAGGTATTTTTCCAGCATCTTCTCTGACAAGCGCTCTTATCGCAGCCGCAGCCTCGTATCCATTCATCTTCGGCATTTGTATATCCATCATAATCATATCATAATAATCTTCAGAACTATTTTCAAATCTGGCCAGCGCTTCCAGCCCGTTATTAACAATGTCAACTTCAAATCCTGCCATATTAAGAATTTCCCAGGCAATCTCTGCATTGATATCATTATCCTCTGCAAGAAGAACCCTGTATCCCTTAAAATTCTTTTTAGTAATATTAATTACATCTGCTTCTGTATCACCGGTATATTCCTCATCCTCTCCGCAGACATATTTCAGGGGAATCGTTATAGTAAATTTTGAACCCTCGTTAATCCTGCTCTTAATATCAATATTACCGTTCATCTTTGATATAATATTATCAGAGATAGTCATACCAAGTCCGCTGCCCTCAATTTTATTAGTTCTTGTATCCTCTGCCCTTGAAAAAGGCTCAAATATCTGTTGGATAAATTCATCCGCAATACCTATACCGTTATCTTCAACTATAAATTCATAATATCCTGTCTGCAAAATATCCGAAGGAAGCTCTGACACCAAAAATTTTATCACGCCTCCAACAGGTGTGTATTTAATTGCATTAGTCATAAAATTCATTAACGCCTGCTGCAATTTAATTTCATCTACCATAACTCTTTTATGCTCAATATTGCCTGTATCTACTATTAATTCATGGTGTTTATCACGAACAGAATCCTGCAGCATATATGTAATATTATTAATGATTTCCTGCAGATCGGCCTCATCTTCCTGTAAATCCAGTTGTCCCAGTTCAATTTTATTCATATCCAGTACCTCATTAATCATCGCCATAAGATATCTGCCTGAGGTGGATATAGTTTTAAGACATTCCAAAACCTTTTCTGTATCATGAACATGCATATTGGCGATTTGCGCCATTCCGATAATCGCATTCATCGGCGTGCGCATATCATGGCTCATGCGTGAAAGGAAATCAGATTTCGCCCGATTTGCACGGTTCGCATTATCAACAGCTTCTTTAAGCATATGTCTGTAATCCAGTTCTTTTTTCTTCTCCTCATCTATTATCTGAACTGCAAGAAGTACGGACCGGCACTGTCCTGATATATCTCTTGTAACTGCAATAAAGCTGCACCTGCACCAGCCTGTATCTTTTACTTTGTACTCAATAGATATAACGTCGTTTTCATGCAGTCTCTCTTCAAGCGTTGAAAAACTCAGAAAATCTTTAACAGATTGTCTGAAATTTTCTTCTACACTGTTATTACAGTAATCTGAAAACCTTTTTTCCGCATCTCCTGTTTTTCCTAATACGTCAATTGAATTTCCATTTCTCAATATCGTATAGAAAGAACGTTTAGCTATGTTTATATAATAACAGCTTGCATATACGCTGCTCATAGAAAACGAAAGCGCCAGCTTCTCCTCTGATATATCCCTTACATACCATATAACCTTCCGATTGCCCGGACAATAATCTGTAAGAGGTATTATTTCAGAATGAATCCACTGGTATTCATCTTTAACAAGCCGTTTGTATGTAATATCCGTATATTTGGTTCCGCCGTCAAATAATTGCTTCATTTTTTCCGGAAGCATAATATCAAGAAATTTATCTTTGTATTCCTTTTCAACACGCTCATCACAAAATTCAATGATTGCTTTCCTGTAGTCTTTAAGAAAGCTCTCTGCCTCATCTGCCTCATCGCTTACAATAGTAATGGTTTCCATAGAATTATTGTCTATGTCAATACAGGCAATTCTGTAAAATGTATCTTTCATAAGAATAAGCGACGATGAAAGCAGCTCATATTCATGTTCCTTATGCATCTGCTCAGAAATATTCTCAATCACACCTATACATTCAACAGGTTTTCCTTCATCATCATATTCAACTGTTGTTAATGTTATCTGCCATTTATTTTGTTTATCATTACTAATAAATGCTGAACACGCAGCGCTTTCACCTGCATTAATTCTGTCAAACATTTTGAGATAATCTGAACGGTTATCGGGATTTACAATTATATCCAAACAGGCCTCCGGCATATTCCTGTATATTTTTCTGCATCCATATAACCTGCATACCAAATCCGAATTAATACACATACGCTCTTTTGGGAAATACTGAAATGTAACTATATTCGCCGCTGCAAGAGCTGTATTCAGTTTTTCTGTATACTTCTGCGTCATAATGCTATCCCCTCAACAATTTATCTTATTGCAATTACAGCCTCGTATAAAACCTTTTCTATACTGTCATGTATAACCATATCCGCATTATTATCCTCTTTAGTACGGCTCTTATTAATGAGTATAAGATTATTGCCCCTGAAATAACGTATAAGACCCGCCGCCGGATATACAACAAGGGACGTTCCTCCAATAATCAGCGTATCTGCCGCGCTAATTGCAGATATAGCTCCGCTTAATACCGATTCTGAAAGACCTTCTTCATATAAGACCACATCAGGTTTTACTATTCCGCCGCACTTTTCACACAAAGGTATTCCTTTAGAAGATACAACATATTTTTCATCATAAAATGCATGGCACTTTACACAATAATTTCTTAATACGCTTCCGTGCAGCTCATATACTTTAGATGAGCCGGCCTTCTGATGCAGACCGTCTATATTCTGCGTGACAACCGCTCTTAGCTTTCCCATTTTTTCAAGCTCATAGAGAGCCTCGTGGCATTTATTCGGTTCTGCATCAGTATATATAAGATTTTTCTTGTAAAAATCATAGAATTCATCCGGATAATTTATAAAAAACGAATGCGAAACCGCTTCCTCCGGAGAAAAATTTTTACCAAGCTTTCTGCTATACAGACCATCCGAGCTTCTGAAGTCAGGTATACCGCTTGCCGTAGAAACCCCGGCGCCACCGAAAAATACAATATTATCACTATGTTTTAATACCTCTGACAACTTTTTTATACTCTCCATAGCAAAGCCTCCTTATAATAAAAAATCAGCCATTATCATGTTGCATATATTAAGCCCTTTCTCAGAGCAGAATATCCTTCCGTTCTTTATGTTCAGCATACCTGTTTGCTTCCATTTATCAATTACATCTTCATATACCTGATATATGTCAACTCCAAAAGTATCATAAAAATCATTGATTGATATCCCCTGTGTCAGCCTCAATCCCAAAAACATATATTCTGACATCTGCTCACTTTTTTCTAATACATGCCTGCCTTTTACATGCACTGCGTCAGGGTTAAGGTACTCGCCAAGCGAATCCGTGACCGAAAATCTAACATTGTCTGTCATAGATGCTGCCGCAAGTCCAAAGCCAAGGTAATCTCCTCTTTTCCAATACACCATATTGTGGGCGCATTCATATCCTTCTTTTGCATAATTAGATATCTCATATCTGTTATAACCGCAGGCAGAAAGGTATTCATTAGTAAATTCATATATTTTTCTGTCTCTTTCTTCCCATAAATCCAGCTCATAATCACCAATTTTCCCCGGCCCGAACATATCATAAAACGGGGTTCCTTCTTCTATAATAAGGCTGTATACTGATATATGCTCAGGATTGTGGCAGACAGCCTTTTTAAGCGTCTCTTTAAAGGAATCCTCTGTCTGATATGGAATTCCGGAAATAATGTCCGTGTTAATATTAGTAAATCCGATTTTATGGGCAAGTCTGATGCTCTCTTCCCATTCACTGTATGTATGAATACGTCCAAGAAACTTAAGCTCATTATCATCCGCAGACTGAAGCCCTATACTTAATCTGTTAATACCCGCTTTTTTGTAAGTAATTAATTTGGATTCGTTAAGCGTGCCCGGATTGCACTCTATAGTTATCTCGCATGGAACAAAGGAGCCCGGCCTCCTTTGTTCAAACGTCTCCTTAAGACATGAAAGTATATCGCTTATGACGTCAGGAGGATATATAGATGGTGTTCCCCCTCCTATAAACACTGTTCTTATGTTATAACGGTCTGCATATCCATATGCCTGTCTGATTTCTTCACAAAGCGCATTCTTATAAGCCTGAAGCTCTCCTTTATTCGGAGCCGCCGATATGAAATCACAATAACTGCATTTCTTTATGCAAAAAGGTATATGAATATACACAGACAAATCTTTATACATAATTAATCCTCGTCATCAAGCTTAAGAACGCTCATAAAGGCTTTCTGAGGAATCTCTACATTTCCAATCTGCCTCATGCGTTTTTTGCCTTCCTTCTGCTTTTCAAGAAGCTTCTTTTTTCTGGTAATATCTCCTCCGTAGCATTTGGCAAGAACGTCCTTACGCACTGCTTTTACGGTCTCTCTGGCTATTACCTTGCTTCCTATCGCTGCCTGAACAGGAATCTCAAACAAATGTCTTGGTATCTCTTTTTTAAGCTTCTCACACATCCTGCGTCCGCGCTCATATGCCGAATCCGCATGTACTATAAAAGACAGGGCGTCGACCTCTTCCCTGTTAATCAATATATCCAGTTTTACAAGCTCTGCTCTCTGGTATCCTTTTATGTCGTAGTCAAACGAAGCATAGCCTCTTGAACGTGACTTTAATGAATCGAAAAAATCATATATTATTTCGTTTAACGGAAGGATATATTTAAGAAGAGCCCTCGTTTCTTCCATATATTCCATTCCCACATATACGCCTCTGCGCTCCTGGCACAACGTCATAATCGCGCCTACATATTCGGTAGTTACCATAATCTCCGCGTCTACTACAGGCTCCTCCATATAATCTATCTCTGAAGGATTAGGGAGGTTGGAAGGATTGGTAACTTCTATCATGCTGCCGTCTGTCTTGTGTACCTTATATACAACTCCCGGAGCCGTTGTAACTATATCAAGATTATATTCCCTTTCAAGTCTTTCCTGAATAATTTCAAGATGCAGCAGTCCTAAAAATCCGCATCTGAATCCAAATCCTAAAGCAATACTCGTTTCAGGCTCATATTGAAGCGAAGCGTCGTTAAGCTGAAGCTTTTCAAGAGCATCTCTAAGGTCAGGGTACTTAGCGCCATCCGCAGGATATATTCCGCAGTATACCATAGGCAGTACCTTTTTATATCCCGGAAGCGACTCTGCACACGGATTCTGCGCGTCCGTAATAGTATCTCCGACGCGCGTTCCCGATACGTCTTTAAGACTGGCTGTAACGTATCCAACCATTCCCGCAGACAGTTCATCACATGGAATAAACTGTCCCGCTCCAAACGTTCCAACCTCAACAACTTCTGCTTTGGCGCCTGTAGCCATCATAAGCATCTGAGTACCTTTTTTAATAGTTCCGTCAAATATTCTGATAAATACAATAACTCCTTTATATGAATCATAAAGCGAATCAAATATAAGCGCCTTAAGAGGCTGTCCTGCATCTCCCTTCGGCGCAGGAATTTTTTCTACTATCTGCTCTAAAACTTCGTCAATATTAATACCGTTCTTAGCTGAAATAAGAGGCGCATCATGCGCTTCAAGACCTATAACATCTTCAATTTCATTAATAACTCTTTCCGGTTCAGCGCTTGGAAGGTCAATTTTATTAATAACAGGCATTATTTCAAGGTCGTGGTCAATTGCAAGATAACAGTTTGCAAGAGTCTGAGCCTCAATACCCTGTGCGGCGTCTACAACAAGTATCGCTCCCTCGCATGCAGCAAGGCTTCTTGATACCTCATAATTGAAATCCACATGTCCCGGCGTATCTATAAGATTAAATATATACTCTTCTCCATTTTTCGCGGTATATACAATTCTGACTGTCTGAGCTTTAATTGTAATTCCACGTTCTCTCTCAAGCTCCATATTGTCTAAAACCTGCGCCTGCATTTCTCTTTCGGTAAGCAGCCCTGTTTTTTCAATGATTCTGTCGGCAAGCGTAGATTTACCGTGATCTATATGCGCGATAATGCAAAAATTTCTTATATTATTCTGATTAATGTCTGCCATCAGAATTATCCTCCTTAAGCATGAATAATATAATTATACTATTTTTTGCTTCCAAGCACAAGCAAAATGCTTATTCTCCCATAAGCACTCTGTTAAGTATATCTGCAAGAGGCAGCATCGCATTTTTTGCTTCCTCAAAGGTATTATTCTGATTTCCAAGCTCTATAAGAAGACATCTTTTTGCCAGATGCATATTATATCTGTAACCTTTAATATATATCGGTTTGGTATAGTCAGGATACATTTCCATAGCCGCCAGTTTCATCTGAAGTGCGAATGAAATATTATCGGACAGATTGTCATTTTTCAGATATTTTCTAGGGCCCGAAGCGCTTCTGCTTATACCGTTAAAAAACATGATTTTAGCCGTCTTTTTACCGCCTATATCAGTTACCGTATGAGTATTGCCTGACACGCCGTCACGGTGAAGGTCTATCACAACTTCAATTGAAGGATTGTCTTTTAATATCTGCGATATGGAAGGAAGAGCTTTTGCGTATGCAAGAC
Organism: uncultured Lachnospiraceae bacterium; assembly: GCA_902493385.1. Lineage (GTDB taxonomy): Bacteria > Bacillota > Clostridia > Lachnospirales > Lachnospiraceae > V9D3004. The sequence goes on along the minus strand of CABUPO010000002.1, from coordinate 98,385 downwards.
TTCTGTCAATTTTGCCATTAATCATATCATATGCAGTGCGGTCGTGATATACATTATATCCATATGTACCGGAAAGAACCTCTGTAAGATAATCTCCAACTCCTAATATCCCTTCTTCCATTACGCCCGGCGTGCTCCCCGCAAAGCTTTCCGAGGCAGCATGGGTATGATAGATAAGAATCTGCGGTTCTTTTTTCTTTTTAATCGTATAATCCCTGCTAAGCATTTTTTCTACGTTAAACATGGATTTTTTTACTGACGTCGTTGAATCCACAATATAAAAATTTTTAAGAAGATAATCCGTGCTCATATTATTTTTCAATTCGCTTACAATATTGCTTTCAGCTTCAGAAGGCGCTGAAGCTGTAATTGCGCTTCCCGACACAGCCATGTTTTCATTATATTCATCTCCATATATAACCTTTACGTTTCCGGAAATCGCTTCATTTTCCGATACCGCTTTTTTCAATATGTAGCTGCTTGCTCCTATCTTTGCCTGATTGTCACCAAGCATTATATTTCCCTTATAATTATACGCCGCTTCAGAAATGACTGAGCCGTAAGGAGAAATACTGTTATAAAAACAGGAGCATATAACCTTTGTTCCATCCTCTGTGCCTGAAAATGCCACGCTGACATAAGACAAAGGACTATTTTCATAAAAAATACGGCATACAATATCAGAAATATGCTTTATATTAACAGAATATCCTGAAAATGCAGCCGACATAAGAACAATCAAAACAAATCCTGCCAATGCTCCAAAGATTTTATTTATTTTAATATTATGCATAATACAGGTCTCCTTACAATGTTATATTCGCGTACATTTATTGATTGACATTGCCACGAGTTCGCCCATATCGCGTATTGTCTCATCTATATTCTTCGGCGTAACGTACATATTATTTATCTCAGGTTCACCCATATTTATTATAAAGCTTTGTATATCATTATCGTCAAAGCCTTGTTTTCTCATAAATTCCTCTATTCTGTCAGAAACAATAACCTCTGCTTCTACTACGGTCGGTATGCCTATTGCAATAACTTTAATGCCAATGCTTTCTTTGCTGATTCCCCGTCTGTGGTTTCCAACTCCTGAACCCGGATTAATCCCGGTATCTGTTATCTGAATTGTAGCGGCCACCCTGCTGACAGAACGTGCCGCAAGCGCGTCTATGACTATCAATACATCGGGATTAACTGAATCTACAAGGCTCTCAAGTACCGAAGCTGCTTCCATGCCTGTCTGCGCCATAACTCCGGGCGCAACTCCATACACTTCGCCCATGCCTATTTTTCTTAAAAATTCAGGGCCGTATTCATTTGCGAGATGCCCTGTAATATTAAGACTGTCGACTACCAAAGGGCCAAGTGAATCGGCAGTTACATGCCTGTTTCCAAGTCCGGCAATCATAACGCGCTGCTCTGACAGTATTCCGGCAAGCTCCTTTATACTTTCCGCAATCTCATCCTCTATTCTGCCCAGACACTCGTCTGACAATCTGCATATATCTCCTGTTTCTAATGTAATATAACTGCCTTTAGGCTTCCCCATTTTTTCCGCCCCGGCGTCGTTTAATATCTTTACAGTAGATATATTAAGCTTAAGATTACTTTTTTCATCTATCAGCACCTGTTCTTTTTCAAGCGAAACGCCTTTTATCTCAACATCATCCTCAGGAAAGCTTTCGCGCCTTTCAAGTGCAAGGTCTGTCCTTTTTTCTATCAATTATATCACCCCGTACTGTACATTCTATGCAAATAAAACAATTACTATTCATATAGCAAATTTATGTAAATAAGTGTTGACACGCTTAATTATTTATAATAGAATACATAGGTGTGCATAAGTAGGATTACGTGTCTCCCTACATGCCGCTTATGAATTCATATACATAGGAGGTGTGATCATGGCTAATATTAAGTCTGCAAAGAAAAGAATAATAGTGAACAGGACAAAAGCCGACAGAAATAAGTCAATTAAATCAAAAGTCAAGACAGCTATTAAAAAGGTAGACGCTGCTATTGCTGCAAAGGACTCTGAAGCGGCTGCTGCTGCATTGAAAAATGCAATTTCAGAGATAGATAAAGCTCAGCGCAAAGGTATATACCATAAGAATACAGCATCAAGAAAGATTTCAAGACTTACAGTCGCTGTTAATAAATTAGCTTAATTACTTACGATATATCAAAGAGCTGTTACAGTTATGTAGCGGCTCTATTTCATTTTTATATTTTATTTTCAACTAAGGAAGGAACCATATGAAAAAACAAGACTACCTGAAATGGGACGAATATTTTATGGGCATATCTCTCCTCTCGGCAGAAAGGAGCAAGGATCCTTCGACCTCTGTAGGAGCATGTATAGTCAGCCAGGATAACAAAATACTTTCCGTAGGCTACAACGGTATGCCTATTGGATGCAGTGATGATGAATTTCCCTGGGAACGCGCCGGTACGCCGCTCGAAACCAAATATCTTTACGTATGTCACGCAGAGCTTAACGCTCTTCTCAACTACAGAGGCATCGGCCTTGCAGGTTCGAGAATATATACAACTCTGTTTCCATGCAACGAATGTACAAAAGCAATTATACAATCGGGCATTACTGAAATAATATATTTAAGCGATAAATATTCCGAAACAGACTCTACTATTGCTGCAAAGAATATGTTAAAAGCTTCAGGAGTTACCTTCAGGCCATATAAGCCTTGTGGAAAGGATATAACATTACATCTATGAGCAGCAAAAAACAAGGTATTCTTTATATAATATTGGCAGGCTTTTTCTTTTCGCTCATGACATTTTTTGTTCAGATATCAGGCGATTTGCCAACTATGCAAAAGGCCTTTTTCAGAAATGCAGTCGCCGCTGTTGTTTCTATAATAATGCTTGCAAAAAGCAGTTACGGCTTCCGCATTAAAAAAGGAAGCCTTCCTGACCTGCTTATGAGAAGCATATGCGGAACTATAGGGCTTATATGTAATTTTTATGCCATTGACAGGCTGAATATATCCGATGCTAATATATTAAATAAGCTGTCTCCGTTTTTTGCAATCCTGATGTCATATTTTATACTGAAGGAAAAAGCCAGCAGGGTTGAATGGATAAGTATATTTGCTGCGTTTACAGGCGCGGTATTCGTTGTAAAGCCGTCATTTAATATGCAGTTTATATACGCTGTTATTGGAGTTGCCGGAGGATTCGGCGCAGGGCTTGCATATACCTACGTCAGAAAGCTTGGAATAAAAGGAGAACGCGGACCTGTTATTGTAATGTTCTTCTCAGTATTTTCATGCCTCGTTACTGTTCCGTTTTTAATTCTCAATTATAAACCTATGACATCAACGCAGTTTGCAGCGCTTTTACTTGCCGGGGCATGCGCCGCCGGCGGACAGCTTTCAATTACCAGGGCTTATACTAAAGCGCCCGCTAAGGAGATATCGGTATTTGATTATTCACAGGTTCTGTTCGCTGCGGTTTTAGGCTTTATCTTCCTTGACCAGATTCCTGATTATCTTAGTATAACAGGATATATAATTATTATCGGAAGCGCCGTCTTTAAATGGTGGTATATTAATAAAAGCGAAAATGCCCTTTCTCATTAAAGTGCATTTTCGCTGATATATTTCATAACGTCATTTTTTAATTCATCCCATTTTTTCTTATGCTTAACATAATATCTCGGACATTCTTTTCCTGTAACATCATAATGTCTTATAATATTATCCCCGCTGACATTATACTGTCCACAGAGCCAGGCTGTAAGCCTGATAAGCGAGTCATATGTTGCATCGGTAAATTTGCCGGTTTCATCAGGATGACAGCATTCAATTGATATCGTGTCTTTATTTCTTTCATTAGACGCATAAGCTATCTCGTCTAACGGTATACACTGAACTATAGTTCCGTCAAGCCCGATTATATAATGACTGCTTGCATACACAGGATTCCCGCTGCTTTCATTCATACTCGGAAGATTGTTAAAATAATTCCTGTTAGCTAAAGCGTCTGAGCCTGGATTAGCAGTATAATGGATTACTATTCCTTTTACTTTCTTTAAAGGCTTCTGCGGTCTTGAATATATATTAGGCTCCAAAAAATCCTCCAGAACGCTTACCGGTCCGACTTTGGCAACTTTTTCACTGCTGTTATTAATAACCTTGTTAACTATAAACGCAAGTATAAATATAGCGAAAAGCATACAGACGCTAAGAATAAATATTCTTTTTATCCTCAGCGCCTGCTTACGTCTTTTAGCCTTTTCGTATATTATTCTTCTTCTGTTCTTTTCCGAATAGTATCCATTAGCCATAATAATTATTCCACACTGTAATTAGGAGCTTCTTTGGTTATCTGTATATCGTGCGGATGGCTTTCCTTAAGTGATGCTGCGGATATCTTGACGAACCTGCCATTCTGCTTAAGCTCTTCAATAGTAGGAGTTCCGCAGTAACCCATTCCGGCGCGGATTCCGCCCATTAACTGAAATACCGTATCTTCTACCGTTCCTTTATAAGATACACGTCCTTCTACACCTTCCGGAACAAGCTTCTTTGCCTCTGTCTGGAAGTATCTGTCCTTACTTCCATTCTCCATAGCGGCTATTGAGCCCATTCCTCTGTATACCTTATACTTTCTTCCCTGATACAGCTCAAAGCTTCCCGGACTTTCATCGCAGCCCGCAAACATACTTCCCATCATACATACATTTGCTCCGGCAGCGATAGCCTTTGTCATATCTCCTGAATATTTGATTCCTCCGTCAGCAATAATCGGTATGCCATATTCCTTTGCAACATCATAACAATCCATTATAGCCGTAATCTGCGGAACGCCAATACCTGCAACAACACGTGTTGTACATATTGAACCAGGACCGATACCTACCTTAACTGCATCAACTCCCGCTTCAATAAGCGCTTTTGCAGCGGCGCCTGTAGCAACGTTACCTGCTATAATCTGAACATCAGTAAACCTGTCTCTTATCATTCTGATAGTCTTAAGCACATTAGCAGAATGACCATGTGCAGTATCAATGACTATTGCATCGACCTTTGCAGATACCAGCTCCGTTACTCTGTCAGCGATATTATTAGTAATACCTACTGCCGCAGCACACAATAGTCTTCCCTGCGAATCCTTTGCTGAAAGCGGATATTTAATCTGCTTTTCAATATCTTTTATTGTAATAAGACCTTTCAGATTGCCTTCTTCATCAACTATCGGAAGCTTCTCTTTTCTTGCATTGCAGAGTATGGCCTTTGCCTCATCAAGAGTAATTCCTTCTTTTGCTGTAATAAGCCCTTCCGAAGTCATCTTTTCTTTAATTTTACGTGAGTAGTCAGTTTCAAACTTGAGATCTCTGTTAGTAATAATACCAACAAGCCTGCGTCCTTCTGTTATAGGCACTCCTGATATTCTGAATTTTGCCATAAGATTATTAGCGTCTTCGAGTGTATTATCAGGCGAAAGATAAAACGGATCGGTTATAACCCCGTTCTCCGAACGCTTAACCTGATCAACCTCCTGCGCCTGCTGTTCCATAGACATATTTTTATGTATAACTCCGATTCCACCCTGTCTTGCCATCGCAATCGCCATTCTATGCTCGGTAACTGTATCCATTCCAGCGCTCATCATGGGAATATTAAGTCTGATTTTCTTAGTAAGCCAGGTAGATAAGTCTACCATGTTAGGGGTAACCTCTGAATAAGCAGGTACCAACAACACATCGTCAAATGTAATGCCCTCACCAATAATTGTGCCCATTATTATTCCTCCTAAATGTGAAAAAGTATTTCTCAAAAGTATACGGCTAATTCACATGATAGTCAAGTAAATACATTATAAAATTTTACTCCTTTACGTTATATCTTAATAAAGCATAACCTTTCTTGGCGATTTGGTTTTCATCATGGATATCATCTTTTCATTTGGCTCAAAATATATCTGATTTAATCCTTCTTCCCCGATTTTAGCAACTATAACATATATATCGGCGTTTTTTCTTAATGAAGAATAGTCTCTGACCTTATAATGCCTGTATGCGTCAAGCGCATGTGATGTAAGCGGAGCTACTGCTTCTACTTCGTCAAAATCTATACGAAGTCTTGTCTTACGTTTTTCTCCGCCCGATATCGTATCAAAATCAATCTGGCCATCCACGAAAATATATTCCCATTCAACATTAAATCGCGGCCAGAACCATACTATCAGGCATGCTGCCGCCGCCCCCAGCGCAAACAATATCCTGCTGCCTGTAATTGAAGCAAAGAAAAAAGTAAATAATACCGCTGCTATAACAAGCGCCCTTAATATAATTGCCTTAGGTGTATTAGCCCGCTTTACAGCGGCTTCTGCATACATGTTTTCCATATTATATCTCCAATCGTTTTGATATAAGTTTAGTATCTGCGTATGCATATTGTCAAGTGGTCAGTCCTGATATTTCTGCATTATCTCAGCTTTTAAAGACTTCATCATATCATCCATCTCTTTTGAATTCACAAAAAACTCGTTATCCTTTACAACGCTGTATTCTATATCATTCTCTTTTATACCAGGTATGACATTATCATGCTCCTTATAGGAAAAAACTGTACACGCAAGCGATTCCGTAGTCTTATATACTGTAAGATCTTTATCAACCACCTTAATTGGAGGCTCTAAAAACGCAAGATATTCATCCCCCTGTATCATAGCGTTGACAAATCCCATATTGATGCTCCCAAATTCCTCAAATATACATGAGCTGTAAGGCATTATAAGTATCTCGTCACCCTCTTTAACATCACTACCCTTAAATACGCGGACAACCTCCGCACCCTGCATCGAAACACCCTCAGCAAGCTGAACCTCTGACGTACATTTTACTTTAACAACATTCCTGCTTCTTCCTGTCGCACCTATCACGCTACTCCTAATCATTTCCAGCATATCATCGTTCAAAAGCGCAACCTTAAAAGGCGTAAGACTGTCATAATGTGTAAAAGACGCCCTGCATACGCATGCCGCAATTATAAGAATGACGGTTATGACCGCCGTAGCTGTAATCCCCTTCTTCATTCTTCCACCTCCGGCTTATCTTTTATAACTCCGTTTTTTATCTGGAAAACCTTATCCGCAAGTATGCTTATATCTTCCCTGCTGTGGCTTGCAAGCAGTATAAGCGCCCCTCTATTCTTTTCTTCGTTAATTATGCCTCTAACAAGCTCTACCCCATTCTCGTCAATGGAATTAGTCGGCTCGTCAAGCATAATAACGTCGGGCTTCTCCATTACAGCCTGAGCTATTACAAGTCTCTGCTTCATTCCAAGCGAATATTTCCTTACGGGTCTCTTATCATACGGGTCAAGCCCCACTCTGTCAATGGCTTCGATAATTTCCTTATCTCCAATAAGATTATTAAGATTTGCAAGCATTTTAAGATTTTTAAAGCCTGAAAACTCCGTATACAGCCCGGCGTTCTCAAGGACTATGCCAAGGCGCGGAATAACCTCTATATCCTTATGCAGAACCTGTCCGTCATATACTACCATTCCCGAATCAATCTTCATCAGTCCCGACAGTGCCCTGAAAAGCATTGTCTTTCCTGAGCCGTTCTTTCCGGTAAAACCATATATACTGCCTCCGTCAAGCGACAGGCTCACTTCCGAAAGTATTTTATTATTTTTAATTGTCTTTGAAATATTTACCGCTTCCAGCTTCATATAGTACCTCCTGATTCCCTGTTAATCACAATTAATTCCTGGTTTTTGATTATAAATCCACCGGCAACAGACACCGCAGCGGCAATACATAAGCATACTATTACTGATTCATTCAAATCAAAATCAATTGCAAATGTATTTAATTTATCATTAACAGAATTGATTTTGCTGCTGTGCCAGTGGAGAACAATATGCGATATCGGATTAAGCTTAAGCGCCGCCACTCTCCCTCTCACATTATCCACGCCTTCAAAAACAAAGTAATTTTGCAACACTGCAAAATATAACATACATAACGCCTGAAAGCCCAGCGTATATGCAAAAGCATTACTGCTTCCACATTTTACCGACAGTACGTTGGACAAAAGAGTGAACGCATACAGCCATAGGGATTGAATGATAATGTAGTATACAAAAAGAATAATTGAATCATATGTAAAGCTTATTCCTCCGCCTAAGGCTGCAATTATAGCCGCAACGGCTACGACAATAATCAGATATACCGCCACCATCAAATACAGCTTCGCGGCTTCTTTTATATACCATCTGATTCTGCACTGTACCCTGCTGAAATAATATACACTGGCAGTACAAAAATGTCTGTATATATATGTCCCCATAATAATCTGAAATAAAAGCACAGGGAAATAATATACAACAAAATTTATCATATAAGTTTCGGCAATATAAAAATCACAGAATCCAAGCCTGTTAACCACGTCAAACAGCGTCAAACTATCTCATCCTTCCGTACCATATATATTATCATCAAAATATTCACTACAGCTAATGCCGACATAAAAACAATATAGGCTGCCGAGCTGCCAGGACTTAAATCGGCCAAATATAAATAATCAAAGTAGTTTGCAGACCACTCTATGGAAGCTATGCTTCCAAATATTTTTTCTACAGCAAATAGCAGAATATATACCGGCAAAAATATAAATACTGCAAACTTAAATCTAAAAACCATAGATACGCATTGGGCAAAAACTGCTAACAGTCCCGTGACAACTCCAAATAATGCAATCATCACAAGCATATACACAAGCTTGTTATTAATCCACAAATCAGAAAACAGATATTTTTGCACATGTTCTGTATAAAGCTCTTCAAGCATGGAGATATTATCTGAATCTATCGAGGTGTTAAGGCTAACCGGAAACGCCAATACATTAAGCGCAAGCTCCATATACAACGGCAGTGCATATATAATAAAGGTGGCCGTAAATGTGGATATACTCCTGCTGATATAATATTTTTTTCTGTCTGTTCTTGCCTGTAAGAATACTATCGCACGGCTCTTTTTATCAACAAAATATGCAAAAGAAGCCGGCAGGACAATAATCAGAGGATAATACTGCATGAACAGAAACCCAACAGAGCCGCAATTATTGCCGCCTAAATATACAAGTCTCAAAGGATTATACATATAGGATGCATCATATCCATAATAATATATAACATGGCCTATAAAGTGTACAGCCATAGCCCCGAGCATCAAAAACCATATGGCCCAGGTGCTTTTTTTACTGAATAATATGTAAAGCTGGGCTTTAATTGATTTCCACATTTCAGCCACTCTCCTTTGAAGTTATCTTCCATTATAATACACATGTGCATTTGCTGGATGATCAGCATCATTGCCCCTGAATGCAAATACAACATTTGATACGTTTAAAGAACCTTCGTTTATTTTCACAAATGTAACTTCTGAATCTCTTTCATTAAGTGTATATAATTTTGTAATATTCTTACCTAATGTATCTCTCGCAATAACCTGAATTTTTTTAAAATTATCTGTTCCACTGATCGGATATACCGAATAACATCTTGCCGACACTTCAGAATATTGACCACTACGGGTAACCGAAGCTCTTACATTCCACACCTGGTTTTTTTGCAGATAAATCGTTTCAGTACGATCACTTGCCATAGCGTTAACGCCAACAAGTATACTTAAAGTAAAAACCGTTGCTAATATTGACATAAATTTTTTCTTCATAACAATCATCCTTTCAAAAATAGCTTGTAATTTGCCTGTTGTCAGATATAATAATATTATAGTTATTTCTCAGCGTTCTTTTCGGTATTCCACTACCATATGAAAAGAACGCTTTCAACATTTCTGATACTCATATTACCACCCCTCTCTCTCCTTATATTTTATATAATTATAGATTATCTAAGCGATATTGTCAATTATATTTTTAATTTTTCCATTTTATATAAATCAATTATAAAATAAGCCCAAAGCATTATGCTAAGGGCTTATAATAAAATCTGGTATATTTAATTTTAAAAACCACAGCCTTATGTTTGACTGCAGGTTGACGTTATTACATCATTCCCATGCCTGGATTCCCTGCTGGCATAGCCGGTGTATCTTCTTTGATTGTGGATACTACTGACTCTGTTGTAAGGAGTGTTGACGCTACGCTTGTTGCGTTCTGAAGCGCGCTTCTTGTTACCTTTACAGGATCGAGTATGCCGCTTTCTACCATGTTGACATACGCGTCATTAAGAGCGTCATAACCTGTTCCCGCAACTCCGTCTTTTACCTTGCTTATGATAACAGAACCTTCCATACCTGCATTCTGAGCTATCTTATAAAGAGGAGCTTCGAGCGCTTTAAGTATAATGTTAGCGCCTGTCTTTTCATCTCCCTCAAGACCCGCTGCAAGTGCGCTTACTTCCTTAGAAGCGTGAATATAAGCAGAACCGCCTCCTGCAATGATTCCTTCTTCTACGGCAGCGCGCGTAGCGTTAAGCGCATCTTCCATACGAAGCTTCTTTTCCTGCATCTCTGTCTCAGTAGCCGCGCCTACACGGATAACTGCAACTCCGCCTGCAAGCTTGGCAAGTCTTTCCTGAAGCTTTTCTCTGTCAAAATCAGATGTTGTTTCATCAATCTGCTTTTTAATCATTGATATTCTTGCCTCGATATCATCCTTTGCTCCAAGTCCGTCAACAATTATTGTATTCTCTTTTGTAACCTTTACTGACTTAGCGCGTCCAAGCTGGTCAAGCGACGCCTCTTTGAGGTCAAGTCCAAGCTCTTCTGTTATAACAGTTCCGCCTGTAAGAATAGCGATATCCTGAAGCATATCCTTTCTTCTGTCGCCATATCCAGGAGCTTTTACTGCAACAACTGAGAATGTACCTCTTAACTTATTGATAACAAGCGTGCTGAGCGCTTCGCCTTCAACATCTTCTGCGATAATAAGAAGCTTGGCTCCTGATTGTACAATCTGCTCAAGAAGAGGAAGAATCTCCTGAATATTGCTAATCTTCTTATCTGTAATAAGAATGTACGGATCATCAAGGTTAGCTTCCATCTTATCCATATCAGTACACATATATGCGGATACATAACCTCTGTCAAACTGCATTCCTTCTACAAGGTCAAGCTCTGTAAGCATTGTTTTGCTTTCTTCAATAGTAATAACTCCGTCATTACTTACCTTTTCCATAGCGTCTGCTACCATCTCGCCAACAGATTCATCTCCTGCTGAAATAGCCGCTACCTTTGCAATCTGTTCTTTTCCTGAAAGAACCTGACTCATTCCTTTAAGTGATTCTACCGCACAGTCCGTTGCCTTTTTCATTCCTTTTCTAAGAATAATCGGGTTAGCTCCTGCGGCAAGGTTCTTCATTCCCTCATTAATCATTGCCTGTGCTAAAACTGTAGCTGTTGTAGTTCCGTCTCCGGCAACATCATTAGTCTTAGTAGCAACCTCTTTTACAAGCTGCGCCCCCATGTTCTCAAATCCGTCTTCAAGCTCTATCTCTTTTGCAATTGTAACACCGTCGTTTGTAATAAGCGGCGCGCCATATGATTTATCAAGTACAACGTTTCTTCCTTTTGGTCCAAGCGTAACGCTTACAGTATCCGCAAGCTTATTAACGCCTGCCTCTAATGCTGTTCTGGCTTCTGCTCCAAATTTAATCTCTTTTGCCATGATAACTACCTCCTGATTATAATAATTAATCTTCAACTATTGCTACAATGTCATTCTGCTTTACAACTACATATTCATCATCGCCAAGCTTTACATCTGTTCCGGCATATTTTGAATATATAACTTTATCTCCGACCTTAACCTGCATAACTACTTCTTTACCATCAACTGTTCCGCCCGGTCCTACAGCTATTACTTCTGCCTGCTGCGGCTTTTCCTGTGCCTGGCCCGGCAGTACAATTCCGGACTTGGTTGTCTCTTCTGCTTCTAACTGTTTTAAAACGACTTTGTCTCCTAAAGGTACTAACTTCATTGCACATTCCTCCTGATATATTTATTATTATTAGCACTCTTTTACGTCGAGTGCTAACTGTTAGGATATATATTAGCTACTCATACCATTATTTGCAAATCAAATAATAACGAATATTGCCATATTTTATATATTATACTGATTATTTCTCTCGATTTCTCTTGTTTTCTCTTATTTTTACATTATATTAAATTATTGATTGTCATTAAAATATAGAATATACTTATTATATATACTACACTTTGGAGGCAGATATGAAAGAAGCGTTATACACAATACCGGTAAATGATGCGTTTAATGCAGAATGTGAATGTCCAGTCTGCATTATGTACCGCGACATAGAAAAGGATGCTGTTGAATTTACAATGGGTCCAAGCTACATGGAGGACGACATACGAGCCGTCACAGACCGAAAGGGGTTCTGCTCTACTCATGCGGCAAAGCTTTACCGCCATCAGAACAGGCTTGGTCTGGGCCTTATACTCAACACCCATCTTCAATACACAATAAAAAATCTGGACAAGCTTATAAAAAATGATGTAAAAGCTCCTTCACTATTTAAAAAGAAAGCTCCCGGCAGTCCAGTCAGCTTTTTAGAGCAAATAAATTCATCATGCTTCATATGCAGCAGAATCGCAGGTACATTTGACAGATATATAGCGACTATATTTCATTTATTCCATAATGATTCCGATTTCCGTACATTATTTGCCAAATCAAAAGGCTTCTGTACTGAGCACTATGTACTTTTATATAAAAGCGCAGAAAAATACATAGGAGGACGCGAATACGAAGAATTTATAAATACCCTTAACAGAGTATATATGGACAGCCTTAAAGAGATGCAGACTGACCTTGAATGGTTTACTGATAAATTTGATTACAGAAATGCAGACGCTCCCTGGAAAAATTCCAAAGACGCACTTCCACGCACAATACAGAAAACTAACAGTATAGATGTTGAAAAGGATATTCCTTAAGCCGCAGAGCTTTTGGAATATCCTTTTATATATAATTATATTACTTTATAACCGGCCTGTAAGAGCTTTTCTGTGAAACGATTCTGTTAAATACAGGTCTGTCGCCTGTATGGTCTTTACTGTCTACACAGAAATATCCCTGTCTTAAGAACTGGAATCTGTCTCCGCATTCTGCATCTGCAAGCGCAGGCTCAAGATAGCAGTTATCAAGCGTTTTTAACGAATCAGGATTCAGATTAATGCTTCCGTCTTCGTTATATACTCCCTTCTCTTCATCCACAAGATTCTCATATAAACGTACTTCTGCATTAACAGCCGTATCTTTTGCAACCCAGTGTATAGTTCCCTTAACCTTACGTCCCGTAAAGCCTGAGCCGCTCTTTGTCTCAGGGTCATAGGTACAATGCACTTCTATAACATTTCCTGCATCATCCAGCACGTAATCTTCACATTTTACAAAATAAGCGCTCATAAGCCTTACCTCATTACCCGGAAACAGCCTGTAATACTTCTTAGGCGGTTCAATCATAAAATCGTCCCGTTCTATATAAAGCTCACGGCCAAATGGAACTTTTCTTGTACCCATCTCAGGATTTTCCTGATTATTAGGCACGTCAAGGTATTCTATCTGTCCTTCAGGATAATTAGTAATTACAAGCTTTATCGGGTCAAGTACAGCCATCATTCTGGGCCTGGTAAGCTTAAGGTCCTCTCGTATGCAGTATTCAAGCATAGCGTAATCTATTGAGCTCTGAGCCTTAGATACTCCGACCATATTCATAAGCATTCTTATCGATTCAGGCGTATAACCTCTTCTTCTAAGCGCCGCAATAGTAACAAGCCTCGGATCATCCCAGCCGTCCACAACACCGTCTTCTACAAGCTTCTTAATATATCTCTTGCCTGTAATTACATTGGTAACATACATCTTTGCAAACTCAATCTGTCTTGGCGGAACTTCATACTCAAGCTCTCTTACCACCCAGTCATATAACGGTCTGTGGTCTTCAAACTCAAGCGTACACAAAGAATGTGATATGCCCTCTATCGCATCTTCAATAGGATGTGCAAAATCGTACATTGGATATATGCACCACTTATCTCCTGTATTATGATGAGAAACATGTGCAACTCTGTATATTACAGGGTCTCTCATATTGATATTTGGAGAAGCCATATCTATCTTTGCACGAAGAACGCATCTGCCGTCTTCAAATTCACCGTTCTTCATTCTGACGAACAAATCTAAATTTTCTTCTATACTTCTGTCTCTGTACGGGCTGTTCTTACCGGGTTCGGTAAGCGTTCCCCTGTACTCCCTTATCTGTTCAGCCGACAAATCATCTACATATGCCCTGCCCTTCTTAATAAGCTTCAGAGCCGCTTCATACATATCATCAAAATAATCAGATGCAAAATATACATTATCTATACTTACATTTCCGCATATCCACTCAACATCCTTTCGGATTGCCTCTACAAATTCAGTATCCTCTTTTACCGGATTAGTATCATCGAAACGTAAATTAAACTTACCGTTATATTTTTCTGCGGTTCCATAATTTAAAAGGATAGACTTGGCATGTCCTATATGAAGATATCCGTTAGGCTCCGGCGGAAACCGTGTTGCGATATCCTTATAAACTCCGTTTTTAATATCGTTGTCTATCTCCTGTTCAATAAAATTGCGGGATACAACATCCTTCTCTTCCATAAAGAAAGTACCCTCCTTCGGTATTCTGGTAAATATAATCAGTTAATATTATCATAGAATGCCAAAAATATCAAATATTAAAAACACCCCTGACAGCAGGCTGTAGAGGTATAAAACTACTTGTTTTTATCAGCAGTGACTATTGGTATATTTCTCCTTGACCATGTTTTTTCCGTTTCCTCCATTATAAATTTTTTTAATCCCTCAATTTCACCTGTTTTATCAAATACTGTAAGCCCCATATAATACATCTGCTTGTCTTCATCAAAAATAATACACGGAGGCATATCATTAATCATAAGATAATAATTCATAAGTGTTCTACCGGTTCTCCCGTTTCCATCAGCAAAAGCATGGATTGATTCAAACATACAATGAAAATATGTCGCTGCCAATAAAATCTTTTCCTCATTATTATTTATATTATTTATTTCATCACAAAGCGATTTTATGTCAGCATCCACTTCTTCAGGAGGTGACCCCACACTATCCCCAACACAGTAATCATGTATTTTATAAGTTCCCGGTCTTTCGCCTATATTCCATCTTCTCTCATCATAGCACCCATTATTAAGTATGCCATGAAGCTCTTTTATAAACTCCGGTGTAACTGGGTCTTTTCTTATTATCTTTTCTAACAGCCAATAGTAAGATTGCTTTTGGTTTGCCGCTTCAAAAATATTTCTTGTATCACCGGTATAGTTTATTACTTTTCCATTTTCAAATATCTCTCTGGTTTGGTGATATGACAAATCGCACCCTTCTATTGAATTTGAGTGATATGCAAATAATATTTTATAATTGTCAAGAATCATGTTCAGCTTATCAGCTGTTGACCTGTCGCATGACTTCCAATAATTCACAATGTCTGAATAACTCATATTTTGCTACCTGTACCTTCCGTAATAGATTTTTTTTATTATAACACAATAACCATATGTATATTAATTTTATTAAACAATTTTTCCTTAACTATGACCAAACAAAAAAACACTTTCCTAAAATATTCAAATTTTAGAAAAGTGTTTTATAAAAATACAAAACCAATAATTAACCTATAGATTACAGGTAAAACGTATTAAAGATATTACTGGAAAATTCTCCTTGCAAAATTATATAATCCATTCTTCCAGGGACCCCACCAATGACCTCCTGGCCAAGTGTAATATATATGGTTAAATCCATTATTTTTTAATGTTGTGCTGTACTGAAGCGGGCTGTCTCCTACTGTTGTATCACCCTCACCGGCAACAATCAAAAATAACGTATTGTCACGGTATTTTGCCGGTATTGTAAGCGTATCCGTTGTAAGAAGTCCTGATTCACGCCAGTATGGAAGCACGCCTACAGCCGGACAAAATGCTCCTGTATATGCAAAATCATCAACCATTGTCACTCCGGTATAGATAGCGTTTCGACCTCCCATTGACAATCCTGCTACCGCACGATTCTCACGTCCCGTTTTTACTGAGAAGTTCTTTTCTATATACGGAATAAGACTTGTTTTCAGCTCGTCAGCCGTCCTGTCATACATTTTGAACTGCTCTAAAGTAAGGTGTCCCGGATTTGCCTCATCAATTTTACGTACGCACTGGTTTGGTAAAACCAATATCATTTCTTTACATGTCCCTGCAGCAATCATATTGCTGATAATCTCATTTGGTTTACCGTCGAGCCATTCATTCTCACTCCCGCCTATCCCATGAAGAAGGTAAAGAACCGGATATTTCTTATCAGGGTTATAATTCGGAGGAAGAATAACCTTGGCGTTTCTGTTCATTCCTGCAATATATGAATAGTATGAGATATCTATTACCGTTCCATATGTTACTCCATTTTTGGTCTGGTCAAAATCAGAAGGAGTGTTATAGTTGTCGTCAATAAATGATATCTTACTGCTCTTTTCCCCTCCTGAGCCTTCGTTCATCTCCATATCATCTACAAAGAATGTCATAAGGTCGTTTGCAGAAGGATTGCTGTTATATGCAGTTTCAACAAATATCTGTACGCTTGACATGTCTGCGTCCTTCGGGATTTTATATGTTCCGCTTATAAGGCTCCACTGTCCTTTTGAAGCGTTTGCTGAAGCTATAACAGTTATTTTGCCTCCTGTAACAAGACAAATGTTAAATACATGAGACGCATCATTTCCTTCGTTATAATGTACATATGCTTTTACTGTATAGCTCTTATCTGCCTCAACCTTTCCGGTTATATCCTGTATAGGACCTGAAGGCGTTTGCTTTCTGCCGCTTACCTTAAGCGAATGATTTCCGGTACGTTTGGTAGCCCATCCTAATGAAAGCTCTGCGCCTGCATGAGAATCCCATTCAGCTGTTCCATCTTCAAAGCCTCCGTTAAGAATTACAGGCACATCTTCTTTCATTGCCACGTCGTCTACAAAGAATGTCATCAAATCGTTCCCTGCGTCCGGCTTATCAGTCCAAGGCGTTTCAAAAAATACTCTTACATCAGACAAATCAGCATCATCAGGAATTGTATAGGTTCCTGTTATAGTACTCCACTCGCCTTTATCAGCTGTTACCGAGCCAATATTGGCATAAGTATTGTCGCCATATCTTATTGTCATAAAGAACTTCTTCTGAGCCGGATACTGCGAACTGCCCGCATCACTTGCATCCTGCTTGTACTGAACTTTTGCAGATACTTTATACGTCTTTCCGGCTGATACTTTTCCTGTTATATCCTGATAACAGCCTGAACTTGTCTGCGTACGTCCTGAAACCTTCATTGCAAGAGAGCCGCTTGCTACAGTGTAATATCCAAGTGACAGATTTGCTCCATTCATAGACTCCCATGAAGCTGTTCCATCTTCAAAGCCTGGATTAACAATCAAATTAGCTCCTCTTACAACCTCTGCCGGTTCTGGCGTCGGTACGGCTGTAGGCGCCTGTGTCGGCTGTGGAGTCGGCGCCTGTGTTGGTTTTGGCGTAGCCGTAGGCTGAGCCTTTACTTCCTTCATCGAAACATCATCAGCAAAATAAGTCATAAGGTCCTTAGATACGTCTGGCTCAGGCGTCCAAGGCGTCTCGATAAATACCTTTACAGAACTGAGATTTGCATCTGATGGTATCGTATAGGTTCCTGAAAGGTCTGCCCAGCTTCCTTTTTTAGCATATGCAGACGCTATATTTCTAATAGTTCCGTCTCCGTATACAATCGACATAAGGAACTGCTTTTCATCAGGATAATTTGCGCTTGCAGCTTCATTTTCATCATATCTGTACTGCACTTTTCCGCTTATACTGTATGTTGCTCCAGCCTTTATCTTGCCCGTTACATCCTGCTGCGCTCCTGACGCTGTTAAGTCACGTCCATAAACTCTAAGTCCCGTAACTCCGCTTACCTTCGTTACCCATGCAAGTCCAAGCTGAGATTTGCCTCCTGCTTCCCAGCAGGCAGTTCCGTCTTCAAAGCCTCCGTTTGACAGTATTTCCATTCCGGCAGGAACAACCGTAGGCCTTACCGGCGCCTGCGTAGGTTCTGCCGTAGGAACCGGCGTAGGCGGAAGCGTTGGAGCTGCCGTAGGCTTTGCCGTTGGTATTACCCCATTACCAATTTCTCCCGTTACCGCAATCTCATCAACAAAATAAGTCATAAGATCCTTAGATACGTCCGGCGCAGGCGTCCAAGGCGTCTCGATAAATATTTTTACAGAACTTAAATCTGCATTCCAAGGCACCGTATAGCTTCCTGAAAAATCTGCCCAGCTTCCTTTTTTAGCATATGCAGACGCTATATTTCTAATAGTTCCGTCTCCGTATACAATCGACATAAGGAACTGCTTTTCATCAGGATAATTTGCGCTTGCAGCTTCATTTTCATCATATCTGTACTGCACTTTTCCGCTTATACTGTATGTTGCTCCAGCCTTTATCTTGCCCGTTACATCCTGCTGCGCTCCTGACGCTGTTAAGTCACGTCCATAAACTCTAAGTCCCGTAACTCCGCTTACCTTCGTTACCCATGCAAGTCCTAGCTGAGATTTGCCTCCTGCTTCCCAGCCGGCAGTTCCATTTTCAAAATCACCGTTAGTAATAATATTACCTATTGCCGCTTCGCTTCCTGCCGGAGGAACAACCTGGATACAGTCCAGATAAAGCTCGCCTGCCGCCGCTCTGGCTGCTTTTAATTCAACAGTATTACTTCCCTGCTTAAGCGAAACTTTGGTTTCAACCGTACTCCATTTATCATATCCTCCGGTTGCCTTAAACGACAATGTAGTTGTTTTTACTCCATTTATGTAAAGGTCTACGCTGTCCATTACGTCAACCCATGCCGTTAAATATCTTACCTTTAACGTATGCTCTCCATTTATACGCGCATTGATAGTTTCCTTTACTGCCGCTGCCTGATTCTTTCCAAAATCGAGATAACCCTGTCCCCAAAACCTGGTCACCTCAGGATTAAGACCCTGTGACGCGCCGTTTCGTATATTTTTTGCAATATTCTTATATCCGAAATTTTCGGCCTCATACTGTCTTGTACCTGTATACTCAGGCGGCTGAGCCGGTGCATAAACGTGTGCAGCCGTATAATTTGTAAGGCGGCCAGCAGCTGAACCCTTACAATTGTTTATATTAATATCAAGCGGTCCATTATGCTTTACAGTAAGAGTGTATTCTCCATTACTATAGCTTTCATAAACCTGACTGGCCTGCTGCTGATGATCAAGCCCTCTGTCTTTGAAAGTAAAATCAGGTTTGGCGCTGCATCCTGAAATCTTAATGATATCTGTCTTAAGAGCTGTGTCCAGTTCATTATCATAATTATTAAGATACACCTTCAGCGAATCCCTGTACTCTGTAATGATACCTCCTGAGTATCTGCTGCCCAGAGTAACATCCATCTTGCTGCATGTATTATATTTGAATGGTATAGAACCCGAAACCGACTTGTTATTCTTGTAGGAATTATATACTGCCCATATATTTTCATTCCTGCGTGCATATATATCGCCCGTATATTCCTGAGGGAATAACGAATTAAATTCATTCACTTTAGCCCATATGCTGCCCCATCTGCCTGAGTACTGCGAAGTCTTTACCTGTACCTTAAAAGATTTCGCCAAATCGTCCCTCAGCTCATATACTATAGGAATTGCAGGATATCTTCCGGTTTTTTTATAATATGTAGTATTATCCGCATAATTTTTCCCGTCCTCCATGTTATACAGTCCGTCAAAAAGAGTCTGCGGAGTACTATATTTGTTGTCATTATTACCCCATGTAACATCCTGAACAAGAACAAGCTTCGTATTATCGATAACTTCCTTTCTTGTTGGAATCCTTATCGTTCCGTCCAGCACTTTTCTAAATACATCTATATATGCATTCCAGCACTGATTGGTAAATTTCCAGTTATTTTCTCTGTAGCCATCGGCCGACACCGTATCCCTGTCTCCGTTAATACAGTCGACCCATATAAGCTCAGGTCCGTCAATAACAGTCGCTCCGCTAAGCAGGAAACGCTCCAAATGCGCCGCAATTGACGAGCCAAGCGTATAATTTCTATCAGTGCCGTTATTTCCGTTTTCGTCAGTCCATCCTGTATCATCATAACGTATTCCAAGCTGTCCGCAGTAGCCTGAAAGATAAGCGCCTAAGGTAAGGCTCTCTCTATCATACTGATAGCCTGTTGTCGTATGCTTTTCTTCAATAATATAGTTCTCCGAATACTTTTCACATGCCTGTTTCCATTCAGGAACCCTCTTTAACATGGCTATCGGATTAATATTAGCGCACCACTGATTACCATTCCAGCTCATTGAAACATATCCGCCATATCTGTTGCTAAGCTCCAAAAGCTTTGCAAGATGCCTGTACCTTGCTTCGTCACTCGGCGCAGTACCATCAGGATTGGCAGCATCAAATCCCCAGAACTGCTCTGCATAATGGAATCCAATGAAGTTCGGATAATCCCTGTACAGCTCTCCATAAATAGTATTCTCATAATCAATATTGGCGTTATAATCAGGGAAACGCGCTATACCTCCACTCGCAACCTGAACCATACACCACACTCTGTTTTCAGCACAGGTCTTTAACCATGACTTTGTGCACTCTTCAGCATCATGTACAATATTCCATTTTCCATTGCTGAAGCTGACAGAAAGTGTAATCAGAAATACTACATATGGCCTTACGTCACTTGGAACCATATCAATGACCTTCTGAGGATCCGGAGAACACCATGGATCAATATGTACCATCCACATAGGCTGCTCCGGAGATATTGGACGGCGGAAATTCCCGCCTCCCCCTGCTTCCTGTGCCTTAACAACCCCTTGGCTGGCTGCATTTGAACCTATACCCGGTGATATTACGGATACAATCATAGCAACTGCCAATATAAACCCCAATAACTTTTTCACTACACATTTCTCCTCTCTTTTTTATAAAATACAAAACAATAATATTTATTCTATATTATTTATTCAATGATTATTAATAATAAAATCATGATTAATAATCATATGTATTAACAAATACTGTCTTTTGTGGTAAAATATATTAAAAATATTTAATTATAGTGAATATTACAGAATGAAGGTACTATATTATGATTAAAACAATACAAGTCGGATATCACAATAAACATTCAAATGATTTCAAAATGCATATAGGCGCAGGTAAATACTGGTTAATAATCAACACTTTATCCCCCGCTGAATTTTATATTGACGGAAAATGGATAGCATATCAGAAAAATCAGATAATAATATACCCTCCCGGAATATTTGTAGATTACCGTGCATATAACACAGAATACGCCAACAATTACATAGTATTCGTTGCAAACAATGACTTTATTATTAACACATCATGCCCTCTTGGAAAGCCTATAACTGTACAGTCACAATTTATTTTTGACTACATATTTCATATGCTTTTAATTGACAGCCATTTTGAGAGTAAAAACCAGAAAAATAATATTCTTCTGCTTTATAAGCTCCTGTTCAACAAAATAGAGGAACAATGTGTTAATTCCGCCACGAATAACGAGGAGCAAAAGCCAAATAATTATATTCTCAATCTCAACCTTCTTAATACAAATATAATAGAGAATCCAAGCTACAACTGGACAGTCGAACACATGGCGCAGCAGCTTAATTTATGTAAAGGTTATTTTCAGAAAATATACAAAAAGCAATTCGGCGTCTCATGCATGGAATTCGTATACCACAGCAGAATCGAACTCGCGAAAACATACCTTAGCATCTCAAAATACCGCATAAAAGATATCGCTTCCTTTTGCGGATATAACAATTATGAGCATTTCAGCCGACATTTTAAAAGATTTACCGAAATGTCCCCACAGGAATACCGTGAGCGTCATAAAAAAGTTTAGCATACATTTCTTAAAAAAATTGTCCAGTCACAGCTTTGCAAACATAGTTTGTGCTGTGATTGGACAATTGTATTACTAACTTTGCAATATAAACTGTTTTTGTTGATCCCATACATGCAACGAACCATTTAAAGCATTGTCTTCTAAATATTCTCTGGAAACTATAATTTGATGTCCTTCTTTGTAATTTGAAAAATCAATTTCAATACTATAGTTCTTTTCGTCATTTAAAAACTCTTTTGCGGCAACCTGTTTCCCATCAACAATAACCTTAATAACTGAATCGTATTCATTAAAATACAAAATTCCCGAAATATATTTTGTATCAGTTGTTATAATCTCCTGTTCTACTGAAAACAGCAGCCATGCATCACCCTGTACCGGAATAGGCGTTGGATCAGGCGTAGCTGTTACATTAGGTGTTTCTATTGGTTTAGGTGTTTCTGCTGATGGCTGTGCAGTTACTTTTGGTTCAACAGAAGAATTGTGTAACGGCGCCTTAGCTTCATTGGTTTTAGTAAATCCCACTACTTTTATATTACATACTGCTTTATCTTTTCCAATATATGCTGTAATTTTCGACTTTCCAACGCTTCTTGCCTTAACAACCACTTTTTTTGCTCTTTTGTTTTTCTTTCCTAATATTACTGCAACTTTTTTATTACCTGATTTCCATTTTACTTTTCTATTACATTTAACAATATATTTTTCTCCAGGACATAACGACACATTTTTCGGATTCAGTTTAATCTTATTATCTTTTGAATAAATATAATTCACATTAACTAACATTATTAAAATCATACATACTGTAATTATTGTTTTAAATATTCTTTTCCTATTCAATTAAATCGCCTCCAAATACTTACCAATTTTCCAAAAAGCAGAAAAACTATTTTGCCGGCAGATTTACAAACACAGTTTATACTGTCTACAAAATAGTTTTTCCTTCTTACTACTTGAACATATGACCCGCTATCCTATACTTGGCGCGGCTAAGGTACCCGCTGAAATACTTATATTTACTCATATCTCTGGTTTTTCCTTTATAACTTACCGTCTTTTGGCCGTTAAGAGCCTCTTTTGCAGCTTTAATACACTGTTGTTCTCTGTCCGAGGTAAATTTACCTGCGTCATATCTTTCAAGCGCTTTTTTAAGCGAACCGTTACGTACCGGTGAGAACTGTCCTCTCTGGTATATAACGCCTTTAATTGTAGATGGAAATGAAGATGACTTAACTCTGTTCATTACAACTATACCTACGCCAACCTTGCCCGCATATGGCTCCATATTCGCTTCGCAGTAGATAATTGCTGACATAAGCCTTAAATCTGCTTTAGAATAATTATCATCATCTCCTGCTCCCCCTGCTCTGATCTTCTTTGCCTTTTTACTGACCTTCTTAACAGACTTTGATGCTTCAGGCGCAGCATCCTGCGTCTGATAAGTATCAGATACCGCAGCCGCCTCTATGGCCGGTACTTCCATCTGCTCTGTGCATGCTTCATTGGAAACAGCCTCTTCTGTATTAAAAGCTTCCTCTGCATAAGCTGCTTCAGTATTAAATAACGTAACCGTTATAACTATACTGATTACACATAATGCAAATTTTTTAAAATTCATAATAACCTCCAAATAACTATTACATTAAACGGCTGTTTTTTACAACATTGTTGCAAGCCATTTAACAAATATGTAACAATTATAATGGAACTGAAACATAATTGCAACCCCAAATTTCTATGCACATTTTTCCATATAACAAAAAACATTGCAAAAACGCCTGAAAATTGGCATTTTTTACAATGTTTTTATAATTTCTTATTACACTGTTAAATGTTACAAAATTGTTTCATACTAAACAAGCATATTATTTAATTATATTTTTCGGCTATCTTATTAAAACTTAATGTTCCGCCAAAGATATCAAGGGCGCTTCCTATAGTAAAATCGACGTTATTATCTCCAAGTCTGCAAAGTTCGTTAATATCTTCATAAGAAGATATTCCTCCGGCATATGTCGCCGTAATATCAGCGCATTTTCCTAAAAGCAGACATACATTATGCTCTATACCGCGAGCCTTTCCTTCTACATCTACGGCATGTACCAGAAATTCGTCGCAATAACCGCTTAACATATAAAGAAGCTCATCCGTAAGCTTCACATCAGTTACTTTCTGCCATCTGTCCGTAACCACATAATAATCGTCTGCAATTCTTTTGCAGCTCAAGTCCAAAACAAGATGCTTTTTCCCAACAAGAGAAGATATATTTTTCAGCCTGTCATAATGTATGATACCGTCTTTAAACACATAAGATGTTACTATAACATGCGACGCGCCTAAACCAAGCATACGCTCAGCGTTATCACATGTAATTCCTCCGCCTATCTGAAATCCGCCTTCGTATTCTGATAAAGCCAGCTTCGCCTGTTCGATATCCGCCTCATATTCCGCGCTTCCAATTCTGTTAAGAAGAATTATATGACCGCCTGTCAGCTTATATTTTTTATATAATTCTGCAAACGCACCTGCATCCATATCAGAAACATAATTTTCACAGACGTCATCTATGCCCTTAGTATCTCTTAGGCTGCTCCCGACTATCTGCTTTACTTTTCCGTCGTGTATATCAATACATGGTCTGAATCTCATAATAGTAACCACCCAGTTTTATAAAATCAGCGCTGTACATCTGTATTATAATCCCAATATATCTTCCACAGTCTTCTGCATATCTTCCTTAGCACATATACGGTCGTGGAGCACAGGCGCTGTTCTTATATCTTCAATAGCCTTCGGAATCTTAACGCCTGAAATTCTGCACATTTCATCGATAAGCTCCAAATCGCTCATTTTATCATAAGATGAGTCTATAGCGTCCATTACGCTTCTTGCAAACTTATAAGGACTTGCCGTAGAAGCAATAACCGACGGCGTGGTATCCCCTGTCTGATTTCTGTAATCTTCATATACAGAAGCTGCTACTGCCGTATGTGTATCTATAACATAGCCTGTATTATCATACATATTCTTAATACATTCCGCAGTCTTTTCTTCCGAAGCATATCCACCACAGAAGCCGGAAAGCTTCTTACGCATATCATCATCAATAGAATATATACCTTTTTCTGACAGCGATTTCATATATGCCGACGTCTTTTCTGGGTCGCTTCCGGATATTATATAAATCATCCTTTCAAGATTGCTTGAAATAAGAATATCCATAGACGGTGAACTTGTTAATATAAAATCCCTGTTCCTGTCGTATGTTCCGCTTTCAAAGAAATCATACAGTACCTTATTCTCATTAGAAGCGCAGATAAGCTTTCCAACTGGTATTCCCATCCTGCCTGCATAATAAGCGGCAAGTATATTACCAAAATTACCGGTAGGAACTACATAATTCACCTTATCTCCCGGTTTAATTACTCCGCTGCTAAGAAGCCTTCCATACGCATACACATAATATACAATCTGCGGAACAAGTCTTCCTATATTAATGGAATTGGCAGACGAAAACTGATAACCCTTTTCATTCATGCGCTGCGCCAGTTCTCTGTTACCGAACATATTCTTAACGCCTGTCTGTGCATCATCAAAATTGCCCTTAATTCCTACAACGTATGTATTATTGCCTCTCTGCGTAACCATCTGCTTCTCCTGAACAGGGCTTACGCCGTTTTTTGGATAAAATACTATAATGCCAGTACCGTCAACATCTGCAAAACCTGCAAGCGCAGCTTTTCCGGTATCGCCGCTCGTTGCTGTAAGTATAATAATCTTATTATGAATATCATTCTTCTTTGCCGCGCATGTAAGCAAATGAGGAAGTATTGATAACGCCATATCCTTAAACGCTATCGTAGCTCCATGAAAAAGCTCCATATAATAAGCCTGTCCGCACTCTTTAAGCCTTGTTATATCATCTATGTCAAACTTAGAATCATATGCGGCGTCAATACAGCTTTTAAGCTCTTCCTCCGTATAATCTGACAGAAATTCTTTCATAACCATATATGCCGTCTGCTTATAATCCATATCTGAAAGCGCGCTAAGCTCTACCGGAAGCTCAGGAATCGTATCAGGAACAAATAATCCTCCGTCATCTGCAAGTCCTTTTAATATAGCCTGCGAAGCAGTTACTGATTCTTTAGCGCCTCTTGTGCTTTTGTACATAATATCCATATTATAATCTCCTTCACCTGAAACTCACTGCAATCTGATATATGATTATAGCATTTGAGATATGTTATTTCAATATTATTTTACATACGCATTTATTTGTAGAATTTATGGCACCCATAACTGAAAAGATACGTGAGACTGCTCCTGAACCATGCAAGGTTATCCGAATCAGCATATTTTTCTGCCACAAAATACCTTGCTCCTCCTGAATTATCCTCTCCGGACAATGCTCTTTCCACCGCCCTTTTTGTTGTCTTTGACACATGCACGGAATAATATCTGCCATCGCATACAGGTGAAAACTGATATACCCCTCCTCTGTGTGCAAACACAACGCCTTCTATGTCGTCCGCAAACTCATCGCATAAAACCCTGTTGATTATAACATTAGCGACAAGCATTCTTCCTGATATATTTTCACCGCCGGCTTCCGCCTCCACAATCCTGTACAATATATTTTTTTCCTTTTTACTTATGTCAAATTCTTCCCTGTATTTTGTTACAAGCCCATTCACACGCTTGTCAGGCATGCGTATTTGTGCGCTCTGTTCTATGAATCTTTCACTGTTCTGCTGGCTCATTATAGCCGCATCGGATATGCAGTATATTTCCTCCGCAGTTTCATTAATATATACCGGCAAAGTAAGCAAAACGAGGCTTAAACACAAATATTTCAAACTAATACATCCTTTCAAAAAAGTTATCTTATTATATAATTATGTAACAGTTTTGAAATATTATTCCATTTTTTGTAAAATGTCACTACAAATAATTGTAATAAAGAATTTGTTCACATTTTATTAACTTTTTGCACATTGATAATTCATTTATAAAGAATATACTTAATTTCATGAAAAAGAGCTATGGCACAGAATGCTTTTTTACGTTTTTTCATATTATTAGGGTCATCCGAGTAACCGGATGACCTTTCCTCCATTTATGAGAACATTATATAGAATCCAATAAGATATAATATAAGATATAATATAACCATTACGCCGTTAATACACGCCGCTGCGGATACAAGCCCTTTCTTAATATCCTCAGCTTTAAGCTTCTGATATGATACTATAAAAGATATTATATTAAGCAGAAGAAAAATAATCGGTATAATCCCAAGATACTCTCCCCCCGCGCCTTTATTTACTGCAGAAACTATACACAATATAATAAAAGCACATAAAGAAGCCAGCCCTGCCATAAATGCCATAATAACCGTTACAGGCTGTTTTTTTTTCGCAATTTTCAGCGCATGTTTTCTGCGCAGCTTAACAATTTCGTAATTATCCACGTCATCCACCTTTATTCTTACGTATATTTTTTCTTATATGAACCGCAATTCTGTATACAAAAAAACCAAGTACCACGCCTGTAATATTAAGAAGTATATCATCCACATCAAAGCTTCCAACCATAAATACAAGCTGAATGGTCTCAATGCAGGTTATTATAAGAAGCCCATTAAGAAATGTAACCCAAAAATGTCTATATGACTTTGCAAACACAGGCATACAAAAACCAAAAGGAATAAATGCAGCCACATTGCCTGTAATGTTAAGCATAAATCCTTCAAAACCTATCGCGTCATAATATTTCAGATATCTTTTAATCTCTGAAAAAGGTTTAAGATTATATCTGTATCCGCTTACCCCAGTCCTGCCATACCGTTCACTGAAAAACAAAAAGTACGCCATTGCGGCAATATATATACAGAAAGCAAACCATATTAAATATTTCAAATTCTCTTTTTTCATATAAATATTTAGTCCTTCGGCAGCGCCATATCACCTGTTTTAATAAGCTTAAGGTATCTCATAAGCTCTGAAAATCCCAGTGTAAGAATCGCCGGAGCTACAAAATGCATAATAACAATCATTGTTATCACAACAGCCGGCGAAAAACCGCCCTCCGTAACCATAGTCTGATACGTCATTATCTGCCCAACAAGCCCCGACGTACCCATTCCTGAGCCTGTGGCATTATTAGTCATATGCAGCATACATGTTGATATTGGTCCTAATATTGCGCTTGTAAGTATAGGAGGTATCCATATAAGCGGCTTTCTCACTATATTAGGAACCTGAAGCATACTTGTTCCCAATCCCTGTGCCAAAAACCCTCCTATCTTATTTTCACGGTAGCTTGCAACAGCAAAACCTATCATCTGAGCGCTGCATCCTATAGTAGCCGCGCCTGCTGCAATTCCTCCAAGACCCAGCGAAACTCCTATCGCCGCCGAGCTTATTGGCAGCGTAAGAATCATACCCATAAGAACAGACACAACGATTCCCATAACAAACGGATAGCTTTCAGCGCCCATATTAACAAGCCCTCCAAGCATTGTCATAAATGATGAAATAGGAGGTCCGAGCAATATACCGACTGCACTTCCCGACAAAATAGTAACAAGCGGCGTAAGAAGTATATCAAGCGGCGTCCTTCCCGCAATAAGCCTGCCGGCCTCTATTCCGACAAACGCTGCAACAAACGCACCAAGCGGTTCGCCCGGAAGACCCGTAATCGTGCTAACTCCTGCTTCGTCAACGCTGAAGGAAAGAACAACTCCTGTACCAAGTATCTTTCCCGCCCATGCGCCGACCATTCCGCATACTCCTGCCGAAACACTTACAAGAGAAGAAGCCTTAAATTTACATGCAACGCCGACTCCGATTCCTGCTCCGGTAAGAGCCTTTGCAATAGTACCTATAGCTATAATATAAACTCCTATAGTTCCGGTAACAAAGCTCCCAATCTGGCAGAGTATAGTACCGATAATAAGAGTTGCAAATAATCCAAGCGCCATTCCTGACAATCCATCGACAAAAATGTGATTGAGTATCTTTTTAATATTCTTCATTATGCTCTCCTTATGAAATGTCTGCTTCATTACTTCGCAAACCAGCGCTTTGCTTCGCAGTCGCTTGTTTTCTCTTTGCGGCTTTTTCATACTCGCAAACCAGCGCCTGCCGCGCTGTTTCGTCTGCTTCGCAGCCCGTTTGCTCGTTGATGAGCGCTTAGAAAACAAATGCCTGCTTCGCAGTCGCTTGTTTTCTCTTTGCGCTCATCATATCATATGCATTTTTCATGTTCAATAGCAGATGCATTTTTTTTCATAAGTGCAATTCCATAAGCGTTCATATCACCGGCATATTTTTCGGAACATTCTTTTACTATTATTCTTGAATACATGTTTTTCTCGTCCTCTATCTTAGCATACTGGTAATTAAGCGCGTCAATATATAATTTAGCTGCGTTTCCTGTAAAATACTCTCTCATAGCTTTAAGTATTTCAGATGCTTTTTTCAGAAGCTTTTTATTATCATACTGTGCTGCAAGCTTTACCATATCCAACGCATTTTTCTGAGCCTCTTCATCAAATTCCCCTGTATCAAGCGAATCCAGATATACAAAGAGCATATGAAGAAATATAAGGTCTTCTTTATATACGCCATACGGAGTCAGTGGATTAATGTCAAGAAGCCTGAATTCAATATATTCCGCACCGTTTTTCCTGAGATTATCAAGGTTGTACTGTCCCTTACATTTTAATCTTACCGGATAATACAGCTCTGATTCAGAATATAAAAGCCCCTCTTTAACCATATTATCAATAGATGCTATATATCCGTCAAATGAAGTATAATCAATGATAGGAGTAAAATGATTCCAGTAACCACGTTTTCCACATCTTATCGACGCCTCTTCCTTCGATATTGTAACACCGTATCTGTCACGGCTTGTCAGCGATATATCATACAGAGGGCTTGCCCCCATTAATAATACCGGCAGCCACGCATATTCAGCGATTCTTGCTGCAAGCCTTAGAAACCTTTCATTTTTATCTGATGTATTTATATTATTATCTTCAAAAGAATAATTATAATGGATTCCGCAGTAAAGCATCTTTTTCATATCATATTTCTCAGAAAGAAGCTTCCTGTAATGCTCCCTGTACTTATCCTTCTTTTCAAATCTGGCGATATCAATACTGTCGCCGGGTCTGAGTGCGGGCGGCACAGAAAAAGGCCATATATATTCTCTTTTTTGACCGCCCAGAAAAAGCACAGACTCAACATTTTTATATATTCTTTTCAGCGCCGAATACACTTCTTCTATACTGCCGCTTGTATCAGTTATAAGTTCCATCTGACATTCGGCAAAATCTTTTGAAATATGCACATCGTTAAATGGATGAGCGTTTTTGGATATACAGGCGTCCTTTGTAACCCTAAGACTTTCTAGCTCTATTCCGAATGTTCCGTGAAAATTAATATCATTATATTTCATATCAGATTGTCTTCCTTATTTTTTCTATATTTTACCCACTAATAAGAAATATGTAAATATAAAATTTAGGGGTTGACAAACAAGCCTTCTTAGTGTATTATCTTTATTGTTGCAAAACAAAAGCACATGCGCGAGTGGCTCAGTGGTGGAGCACTTCCTTGCCAAGGAAGGGGTCGCGGGTTCGATCCCCGTCTCGCGCTTTTTTTATTTTTAAAGACATTCATCTGCCCCATAGTTTTCTATGGGGCAGACTAATATATTCATATGCAGTATGTAATTTAATGAATATAACCTGTGAATATTCAAGCTCAGACGTAAGCTGATTGCGATTGCAAAAAGAATATCAACAATTACATATCGCACACGCATCGCACTGCTATTCTTTCACGTCCGCCGTATGTACAGGTGAATAACGTAAGCGCCCAGTCTCCGCTTGACATCCTGTCACAGTCGTATCCGTCAACCTTCTCTATCTCATATACCAGATAATTGTGAGTAACATCCGACACATCTGTAAATTTAACAACATCTCCGGTTTCAAGATACCGTATCCCGTTAAATACGCTCTTCATATTATGTCCGGCAATTATCATATTATCCTGCTCGCATGTTCCAAAATAGAGGCACGGCCCATTATTCAGCGCCCTGTCAGTACATTCATTCTGAACCGGAAGCTTTACGTTAATCTTCGGTATATCTATAATTCCGACATAATCGGTACCGTCTACATTAAGAACCTGCATCGCTGAAATATCAACAGACCCTTCCTCTTTATCTGCGGTAAGGACCGCCTGCTCATAATTTTTAAGCGCCTCCGCATTATATGCATAAACCTTCTTGTCCTGAGCGCTGTTATAGAAATATAAGCTTAATGCACATCCAATACACAATATACCGCCTGAGCATAAGCACCTTCTTATAGGCTTCCTTATTTTTCCTATAAATCCCATAATAATAAATGCCATACCAAAAACGGCAAATATAGATAACGGCCACCAAAGCTGTCCTGTCTGCGGAAGCTTTTCCTCATCATTTTTTTGGCTTTCATTACTGCTGAGCCATTCTGCTCCATCATCATAAAAATCCGCATATTTACCCATCTCTTTTGCAACAAGTTCCGGCTTAACAGATTTGAGTTTTGCATTAATTATCAGCTTGCGTATCTGCTTTTCATTATCATTTTTTGCCGGAAGCTCAAACATTACAGGCTGTGCAACATAGCCTTTATCATTATATACAAAACCAGCAGGCGCAATGAGATACAATCCGTCGGTCAAATTCTTTACAACTACGTTTCCTTTAGCGCCGGTTTTTTTGTCGATAAGCGGACTGATTTTATTATTGATAATATATGACGCAAGTTCGTCGGCAATATCCTGCCACTGAGAAACAGTCCTGTATTCATTAAGGTCTGTATTGCATGATTTGAATGAAGCTGTCTTTACAAACGAACCGTCTTTTGCTAACCCTGCAGCCTTATATATTTTGACATCCATTCCTTCTATTTGGACATCATCATAATTATATTTTATGGTAATCTCATTATATTTATTATTATCCGAGGCATGCACGTATATATCAAATAAAGGACAAGCCAAAACAAATCCTATAAGTATTAATATTATAAGAATCAAAATATATTTGCTGTATTTCATACTAAATATCACCTTTTCCCGACTCATATCCTGCTAATCAACAATCTGCACATATCTTTTGTGCAGCCCCTTTCATTATTATTCAATACTTTTAACTATTTATTTATAATGATAACACATTTTATAAATAAAGCAACCTTTTTTTGAAATTTTATCTGTATTATTTATAAAACAATCTGCCAGCTTTATCATGCATAAAAATAATATCTGTCGTTTTCCTCGTTCTTTGCACGATACATAGCGCTTTCCGCATATTCAAGCAGTTCATAAGCGCTTGCACATCCCGACGTGTCTATTGCCACGCCTATACTGGCACGCACGCTTAAGCCATTCTCTATACGTATATCCTGCAGCGCGCTTACAAGACTTTTCACTCTGAGCTCTACATTTTCACGGTTTAAAACTCCCGGAAGAAATATAACAAATTCATCGCCGCCGAATCTTCCAAGCATATCTTCCTTACGGAACACTTTTTTCATAGTATCCGCAATATTCTTAAGTACGGCGTTGCCTTTTGCATGTCCAATTATATCGTTAATATATCTGAAATTATCTATATCAACAAGTAAAAGTGCTCCGCCGCCGGCTTCTGCAATCCGCTTATTAAGAAAATCTATTGTTGCATCATGGTTTAACATGCCTGTAAGCGCATCATTTCTGGCACGCTTTTTCCAGTCCGCAGCAATTCTCATATCCTTTTCTATACTGTCAGAACGTCCTACAATGCGGTATACTTTTCCGCTGTAATCAGCTACGCTCGTATAATACGACCTGTACCATGTATAGCCGCTGTCCGATTCAAATTTAGCCTTGTAATCCATAGACCCGCTTGTCGGAGCCTTAATCGCTTCATTAAATACTTTTTTATGAATATCCATACCTTCGGAATCAAGCCAGCTGCATTCTCCGCCGCCAAGGAATTTTTCCGCCGATACAGTCCTTATACTGCCTGCGCTCTCACATATATCAACCGATATCACATCACTCTCCGGGTCGTAATCATAAGTAATCGTTCCCGGAATTTTTGCAAGAGTCTCATATTTTTTCTGGACCCACTGCTGCGTAAGCTCTTCACTCATCTGAAGCGTCTCGGTTATATCTTCAAATACTGCAAATATAATATGTCCTTCATCAGACATATTAACATGCCTCATGCTTATATGAATATATTTTCCGCACGATTCAACCTTTAAATCATAACTGTATGTTTTTTGGGATATGGTTTCCTCAACTGAATCTATTGCACAAGCGCGTTTGTCTGCATCCATACTGTTAAGAATATTATAACGCAGTCGTTTTGAAAGCTTTCTGTCAGGATCGACAAGATTATAGAAATCATCATTTGCAAGTATAATATCTATACTGTTGCTTCTGTACTCAAAAAGCACTGCAGCGCCGATACACGAATTAAATATAAATGACGCGTTGCTTTTGGAATCCAAAAGCTCCGTAAGGTTAATGCGGTTATACGTTTTTCTGTGACGGCTGCCTATATTGTCAGGCTCACTCATTATAAGCTTTTCAAACGTATCCGCGTCCATAGGCATTGCAAAGAAATACCCCTGCATAAAACAGCATCCCATATTTTTAAGAAGTCTGGCCTGTTCTTCTGTCTCCACGCCTTCCGCAATTACATCCATATCAAGGGCATGCGCCATACGTATTACAGAGCTTATTATATTGCCAGCTCTTGCATTATTATCAGTTTTGGACAGAAATTTCAAATCCATCTTAAGAGTATCAACCGACATATCCTTTAACATATTTAAAGATGAAAATCCACTTCCAAAATCGTCCATCTCGACCTTAAACCCGGATTTTCTCAGATTTGATACAATTTCTATAAGCACATCCACATCTCTCATACATGCGCTTTCGGTTATCTCAAGACGCAGCATATCTGTAGTAAGTCCGTACTCTTTAACAAGCTTTTGAAAATATTCACATACGTCAATGCTAAGTATATCATTTCTTGATATATTAACCGAAAGCGATACAGATATATTTTTACCCGATTCCTTCCATCTCTGCATATATCCGCAGGCTTTATCCCATATATAATGGTCCAAAAGAAAAATCTGTCCCGAATCTTCAAGTATGGGTATAAATTCATCAGGCGATATAATACCAAGCTCAGGATTGTTCCATCTTGCGAGCACTTCCGCGCCGATTATTTCCCCTGTAGTATAGTCATACTGCGGCTGAAACCAGGGGGTTATCTCACCGTTAGACAAAGCGTCGCTGACACCATGTCTTATTCTTGATGTACGCACTTCATTCTCCCAAAGCTTATCATCAAAAAACAAAATACTGCTTCCTGAAATTGCCTTCGCCTTTTTCTGAGCAATATTCGCATAGTCAAGCAGATGGTTGATATCTGATTCCTTACGTTCCTTTGGGTTAAACACATATACGCCGCCGCACATCTCAACCTTATACTGTCTTTCAGGAGTATATAAGTAATTTTCAATACTGTCAGCTATATATTGAAAACTGTTATATGTCGCTTCTTCAGACTCAAACAAAGCGAACACAACAACATTGTCGCGCGAAATACGTCCGACAATGCCGTCTTTATCCATTACTTCGGATATGGCTTCCGACCAGCGGCGCAAAAGGCTGTCTCCTTTTTCATATCCGAAAAAATCATTAACGAATTTGAACTGCTTTATATCAAGATAGCACACCTGGTATATCTTATCCGGATTGCCAGACAGAATCTCTTTTACCTTTATTTTGAATCCTTCGTAATTAAAGCATCCCATCAGCTCATCATAATAATTAATTTTATTCAATATATACTCCTTCTGTTATGAAGTGAATCTTATTCTACAATCAGTCTGGTACAAACCTCCGAAAACTCCGGCGAAACGTCCATGTCCTCTGTCATATCAAGCACAGGCATGGAATCTATATCAAAATGCACTCTTCTTATTCCACTGCTTCTTACGCCATCCTCGCCCGGCCTTGCATGGTAAGTATTCCACACGTCTCCGTATTCGTCAATAACATACGCATTATGTCCCGTACCAAATTCTCCAGGAACACTTCTTGACGTAAGTATAGGATAATTATTCTTTTTCCAGTTTTTCCTGGTAAGAGGATTTTTTCCTTTTTCTATTGTAAGCATACTTACAACATATGAGGTGTCCACCGCCGCGCTTGAAAATGTGAGCACAACCTTGTCTTCTAAAAGAAGTGCAAACGGTCCTTCATCGACAAACGTATGATTATTAGCCCAGCCGTAATCAGGCTTTGATAATACAACCGGCTCAGTAAGAAGTCTCCATGGCTCTTTGGAATTAAGCTTTGCAATGTAAAGCCATGCTCCAAGGTCTTTAGGCAGGAACTGCCTCTGCGACCAAACTACATAATAGTCGCCCTGCCATTTAAAACAGGTCATATCAAGAGTAATCTCTTTGCCCATCTCGCAAATGTCTTTTCCGTTCTTCCTTACAACCCTCTTTGGCGCAGACCAGTCTTCCTTATGTGAAGGATTACCGCCAGGACAAAGCTCCATAATATACGATTCTTCACAGAAAAATTCTCCCGGTGTAAGAGCAAGGAATATATACAGCCTTCCCTCTATTTCATGAAATTCAGGCGCCCATAACAGCCCCTTTGCATAATCATACATATCGGAATCAAGTATAAGTTTTTCCTCTGCGTTTACAAGCTCAGGAATCGAATCAGCTTCCCTCACATATAAAGAATGATTGTTATCGGCATCATTAGTCGCTATAAAATAATATTTTCCATTCCAAAAGCCAATGCACGGATCGGCTCTGTTATACGCTACAGGAAACTCAAAATGATCTTTATGTATATTTCCTTTTATATCGTACTCTCCCGGCTTTTCAAAATCTATTCCGGAAACATCCCAGTCTACTCTTTTTAACGCGCTTGTGCCGTCGCTGTACAACGCCTCCACACGAACATCATCAAGCTCCTGTCTGCATGACACTTTAATGCTTTCGCTCACTTTATTGCCTATATGGCGCGCAACTGTAAGCTTCTTTACCAGCCTGTCGGCTACTTCGTCAGATACAGAAATAACACCGCAGTTTTCCGCCCCTTCAATATCAGTTTCCACATAAGTGAACTCAGGGCATTCACATGCTGATTCCATTCTAATCTGCATACCGGCAAGAAAATCTTCTATGTACATCATATACCATTTACCGTTATCAATGCTCCACATAAGAGTATATGCAGTTTTAGGCCAGTCATACACGCAGTAAACTCTTTCAACCTCGCTTTTTGAAACACTTACCATTCCAACTTCCTTGTACTCAATAAAGTCCGTTGTTTCCCAAAACAGAATGCTTCCGACATTTTCCGTATCAGTATTGCCTTCACCGTCCGTGCGGATTGCCAAAACGTAAAATCCGTCTTTGTCCTTCTTTTCAATTATAAAGGGATTTCTGAGGCATTTGGGATTGAGCGAACCATCCTTATTCTCTGTAGCACGCGGAAACAGCACTCCCGAATTGTGGTTAAGCGCCTCAAACTTAGTTCCGTTCTTAATTCCAAGATGCATACTGTATGCTATTCTTGCGTCATAGTGAACAGAATCAACCGGCTTTCTTGTGTAATATACAATTTCTTTCATAGTATCCTCCCATTTCATTTATTATATGTTTCAAGGAAATGATGCTTAACACCATTCTCCTTATAAGCTATTATTGTACTGAGATTAACATTCTCAACACTTTTAAAAATATTTCCTTCAATAAACGGATTAACTTCCCTTAAATTACGTATAAGCTCTTTTATCTCCTGTCTTTTCGATATACTTTTATCATCCTCACAGCTGCTGCATTCTTCTGTAAACCTGCATGCACACTGGAGAAATTCAAGCTTATTATAATCTCTCCATGCTATAATGCTTTCCTCTCTTATAAGATACATAGGTCTTATAAGCTCCATTCCGGGGAAATTGACGCTGTGAAGCTTCGGCATCATAGTCTGTATCTGCGCTCCGTAAAGCATTCCCATGAGTATCGTCTCAATTACGTCGTCGTAATGATGTCCGAGAGCAATCTTATTACAGCCTAGCTCCCTTGCCTTACTGTACAGATGCCCTCTTCTCATCCTCGCACACAAATAGCACGGTGATTTTTCAACATGATATACAGAACCAAAGATATCGGTCTCAAATACAGTTACAGGCACTCCCAGCAGCTCTGCATTATCATGTATTTTCTGCCTGTTCTCTTTGTTATATCCAGGATCCATTACCAGAAACTCCGTTTCAAACGGAACCTTATTATGCTTTACAAGCTCCTGAAACAGCTTTGCCATGAGCATTGAGTCTTTCCCTCCAGATATGCACACGGCTATTCTGTCATTCGCATTAACAAGCTCATACTCTCTTACCGCTTTGGTAAACCTGCACCAGATGTCTTTATGAAATTTTTTGACTATGCTCTTCTCAACATCTGTCATTTCATTCATAAGTACATTCTCCCAGTCCTGCAATATCTTTTATAACTTCACCCGCAAGCATAAGTCCTGCCACAGGCGGTACATATGACATACTGCCCGGAACCGGCCTTTCTGAACCAATCTGATTAACAGACGTACGTGCTTTTTCTGTTGAATACACTACCTTAAGGTCTGTAACTCCCCTTTTTTTCAGTTCCCTTCTCATAACCCTCGCAAGCGGACAGACTGAAGTATTATATATATCATCGACAACAAATGCGCCCGCGTCCAGCTTATTGCCTGTACCCATAGAGCTTATTACTGGCACTCCCGCTTCCTTTGCTTTCATTATTATCTCAAGCTTCGCAGTAACAGTATCTACCGCATCCACTACATAATCATATTGAGAAAAATCAAATCCACCGGAGTTTTCAGGGAGAAAAAAACATTCATGAGTCTCTACACATGCGGCTGGGTTAATATCAAGTATGCGTTCTTTCATTACTTCAGTTTTGTATCTTCCAATTGTACTTGCAGCAGCTATTATCTGCCTGTTAATATTAGATGCACTTATTATATCGTTATCTATAAGTACAAAGGAGCCGATACCTCCGCGTACAAGCGCGGATACTGCATATCCTCCGACTCCTCCGATTCCAAATACCGCAACTCTTGCATTATTAAGCCGTATAAGCGCGTCACTGCCTATTAAAAGCTCTGTGCGTGATAACTCTTCTCTCATACACTGCTCCCGCATAAATTACTTATTCTCCGAGGTCTGTACCAGGTTAAACCATATTATACCAATAGCTGTCAGTTGATAGAAGCATGTATATTTTGAAGCGACATTACTCCAATCTCGCCTTCTTTTATAACAGTATATATTCCTTCTGCTGTAGCCTTGGCTGCCGCCA
The DNA here is from genome assembly GCA_902493385.1 of uncultured Lachnospiraceae bacterium. Taxonomy (GTDB): domain Bacteria; phylum Bacillota; class Clostridia; order Lachnospirales; family Lachnospiraceae; genus V9D3004. The sequence goes on along the minus strand of CABUPO010000002.1, from coordinate 59,859 downwards.
TTGTTGTAAAGTACGGCACCTTAGCCTTAATCGCCGTCTTACGTATATAGCTGTCGTCAAACTGCTTTTCTTCTTTTGCAGCAGGCGTATTAATAATGAGCTGGATATTACCGTTCATAACCTCATCAACGATATTAGGACGTCCCTCCTGCATCTTATTAATACGCGACGCATTAATTCCGTTAGCTGCAAGAAGTTCATATGTACTTCCGGTTGCAACAATATTAAAGCCGCATTCCTCAAACTTCTTTGCAATATCCACAACCTCCGGCTTATCTTTTCTGCTTACGCTGAAAAGCACAGTTCCTTCCTTAGGAAGCCTTGTCTGGGTTGCTTCCTGCGCCTTAAAGAACGCTTCTCCCACATTGGTCGACAAACCAAGGACTTCTCCTGTGGAACGCATCTCAGGTCCAAGTACAGGGTCGACCTCCTGAAACATATTAAATGGAAATACTGCTTCTTTTACTCCATAATAAGACGGATGCGCCTCTTCCATATCAATAATCGGAGACTTGCTATTAGTAAGTTCGCTTGTCATAATCTGTGTTGCAAGCTTAACCATCTGAACATTGCATACCTTTGAAACAAGCGGTACAGTCCTTGACGCCCTTGGATTAGCCTCAAGCACATAAACCTTCCCGTCCTCAATGGCATACTGCATATTCATAAGGCCTTTAACGCCCATCTCCTGTGCAATCTTTCTTGTATATTCTTTAATAGTACATACAAGCTCTTCAGGAATATTCTTAGAAGGAAGAATGCATGCAGAATCTCCCGAATGCACTCCGGCAAGCTCAATATGCTCCATTACCGCAGGAACATATGCGTGCTCTCCGTCTGCTATCGCATCAGCTTCACATTCCGTAGCATGCCTTAAAAATCTATCTATCAGTATCGGCCTGTCAGGAGTAACGCCGACAGCCGCAGCCATATACTGCTTTAAGCTTTCAGAGTCATTTACAACTTCCATTCCACGTCCGCCAAGTACATAAGACGGACGAACCATTACCGGATATCCAATCTCTTCCGCCACCTTAACAGCTTCATCCACGTCTACCGCCATACCTGCTTCAGGCATAGGGATTCCAAGCTTGTCCATCATTCCCCTGAACAAATCTCTGTCCTCAGCCATATCAATTACTTCCGGCGAGGTTCCCAGAATATTAACGCCATTCTTCTTAAGGTCCAAAGCAAGATTAAGCGGCGTCTGTCCTCCAAACTGCGCTATTACTCCTACAGGCTTTTCTTTTTCATATATGCTGAGTACGTCCTCAAGCGTAAGAGGCTCAAAATAAAGCTTATCTGACGTATCATAATCAGTTGATACGGTCTCAGGATTACAGTTGACGATTATTGTCTCAAATCCAAGCTCTTTTAATGCAAATGCAGCGTGTACGCAGCAATAGTCAAACTCAATGCCCTGGCCTATTCTGTTAGGCCCGCCTCCGAGTATCATAATCTTTTTCTTATCGGATACATTGGAGTTATCAGGCGCATTGTATGTTGAATAATAATAAGCGCTGTCATTAGTTCCGCTTACGCGCACAGGCTCCCATGCTTCAGTTATTCCGTAGCTCGTTCTTGCATGTCTTATATCCTCTTCCGGCACGTCAAGAAGCATTGCAAGATAACGGTCTGAGAAGCCGTTCTTTTTAGCCATCATCATAACATCCTTTTCAGGAATGCTTCCTTTCATTGCAAGAAGCTGCTCCTCCTGCTCGACAAGCTCCTTCATCTGTTCTATAAAATACTTCTTAATTTTTGTAAGCTCATGTAATTCTTCTACGGATGCACCCTTACGAAGCGCCTCGTACATAATGAACTGTCTTTCACTCGTAGGATAAATAAGCATTGAAAGCAGTTCTTCCTTGCTCTTTTCATGAAAATCCTTTGCAAACCCAAGTCCGTAACGTCCAATTTCAAGACTTCTGATTGCCTTCTGCAAAGCCTCTTTGTAATTCTTTCCGATACTCATAACTTCGCCGACAGCACGCATCTGTGTTCCCAGCTTATCTTCTGAGTCCTTAAACTTCTCAAACGCCCATCTTGCAAATTTGATAACTATGTAGTCTCCTCCCGGAACATACTTATCAAGCGTACCGTGTACTCCGCAGGGGATTTCATCAAGAGTAAGCCCTGCCGCAAGCATTGACGATACAAGCGCAATAGGAAATCCCGTTGCTTTTGAAGCAAGCGCCGACGAACGTGATGTTCTTGGATTAATCTCTATAACGATTATACGGTCTGTAACCGGGTCATGTGCAAACTGTACGTTGGTACCGCCTATAACCTGCACTTCTTCTACTATCTTGTACGCCTGTTCCTGTAATCTTCTCTGACATTCTTCCGATATTGTAAGCATCGGAGCTGAACAGAATGAATCTCCAGTATGCACTCCCATCGGGTCAATGTTTTCTATGAAACAAACTGTAATCATATTGCCTTTTGCATCACGAACAACTTCAAGCTCAAGCTCTTCCCATCCGATAATAGATTCTTCAACAAGAACCTGGCCAACAAGACTTGCCTGAAGACCTCTTGCACATACTGTCTTAAGCTCTTCCACATTATACACAAGTCCTCCGCCTGCGCCGCCCATCGTATAAGCGGGGCGAAGCACTACCGGATATCCAAGCTTATCAGCTATGGCAAGCGCTTCTTCAACCGAATAGGCAACCTCGCTTCTTGCCATCTCTATTCCAAGCTTATTCATAGTCTTTTTAAATTCAATACGGTCTTCACCACGTTCGATTGCATCAACCTGAACGCCTATTACTTTTACATTATATCTGTCAAGCACGCCTTCTTTAGCAAGCTCGGAGCAAAGGTTAAGGCCGGACTGTCCTCCAAGGTTCGGAAGAATAGCATCCGGGCGTTCTTTTTCAATAATCTGTGTAAGCCTTGTTACATTAAGTGGTTCAATATATGTAACATCAGCAATTCCCGGATCTGTCATAATCGTTGCCGGATTGGAATTGACCAGAACAATCTTATATCCAAGCTGCCTTAAGGCCTTACATGCCTGCGTTCCTGAGTAATCAAACTCACATGCCTGTCCGATAATAATCGGACCAGAACCGATAATTAATACTTTTCTGATGTCTTCTCTCTTTCCCATTATCTATCCCCCGCTGAATTTATTAAGGTTTTTGATATAAAAAAGCCCTACTGTTTATTATAACACCTGTAGAGCTTCATTTCCATAAAAACTTTATTAATCAGAAATATAAGTAGGAGCATTTTTCGGACTCCTGCCTTTTATAACATTGTGGTAATACGAATAAGTCATAGGTATTCCGTCTTTTTTTTCACCATCCGTTACATTTACAAAAAATACAGTATGAGTTTCGGCTTCATACGAACCGATAACATTGCCCATAAAATAACCGCATCCTGTTTCAGGAAAAGCAAGCCCCTTATCCACCACATAATCAATTCCGTCAAACTTATCAGTATCACGCGAGCTGTAAAAACCAAATCTTCCGATAACGCCCGGGTCTGAATCTTCTGCAATAATTGTAACTCCCACTTTTTTGTATTTTTTAATACATTCATTGGTATAATTATTGTGATTTATACTTACCGCAGCAACAGACGGCTCTGCAGTTATCTGCATCACTGCATTGCACGTACAGCCGACCGGCCTGTCGCCGTCCATTGTTGTTACAACATAAACCCCGTAAGACATATTAATAAATACATTATTATCCATAACAAAACCTCCGGTGAAAGCATTTAATACGTTTTCTCCAAATGCTCATACAGCTTTTCAAATTCACTTGCCGGAAAGGACTTAACAGAATTTTTCCTGTTAGCCATACTTGCAAGTATACTGATATCAGCATGCCTTACATGCATCAGTCCTTCAATCGGCCCCATTTTCTCGGTTATATACTGTATTTTCTCATATGGTATCAAAACAATCTTCTTTGCAAACATTCCACCTGAAATAACAACATACTTATCGTCTACACACAGGCCGTTTGCACAATAGGCAAGCACATTTCCAGTCACGCTTATCAGAATAAACGCCCACACAGAAGCTCTTAATATAACGCCCGGAATAACCCAGGCAAAAGCCTTACACACAATAAGCACCGCCAGCATAAAGCATAACGTCCAGATAACCTGCTTTAACAGCTTGCACCAAAACACCTTAAGCGGCTGCCTTTTAATACTTTTTTTATCAGGAAATGTATACTCCGGCAGCAGAATTTCAAGTTTATCTTTTAATTCATTCCCTGTTGCGGCAAGCAAAAGCTGCATTCCGGCAACATCCTCTCCTTCGCCGCCTATATTTATAACTTTTACCGATGCGCGCCCAAATATACGTCCAAGCATTGTATATTCTATAGAAACTGCGTTAATAGTATCAACCGGAACCGCATATTTCCTCTTTTTTATCAATCCGCAGCTTACGTAAACTTTATTATCCCGGCGTTTTGCGCGGAAGGCAAAATCGGCAAGCCATGATTTGATAATAACTGCAGCAAACGAACCTCCTGCAAAGAGCTGCATAAAAATTGCGGCAATTAATGATACGGCGTCGCTTGCAGTATGCATTGTTGGTATTACGGATATTATGGCTATTACTGAAGATATAAACAGACCTATTGTAATAACAAACAGCAGTATATTAGTACGAAAAATACAGCTTGCTATAATCTCTTTTGTATTGTATGCAATATCATAATCATCCTCTGAAATTTCCTGTACAGACAGCGAAACGTCTTTATCGTTATCAGAATCCGCCCTTGCGTCATCAAGCTCCCTCATCATCTGCATTATAAGGTTCTTTACGTCATTTGCATGCTTCTTTTTTAATATAATCTCCACATCCGTACGTTCTGCAGTAGACAGACTGCTTGTATCAAGCTTCAATTTGTAAGTACCGACAAGCATTTCAAAAATATTCTGTTCAAGATTAATATTGGATATATTCTGTACCGCTATAGTATTGACATGCCTGTTAAGCGTTTTTCTTACTATTTCTATCGTACCGTCTTTTATGGTTATCGTTGTCTTATACCAGCGAATGACATTCCATAACACTATAATGACAATTAAAAGAAAACCCCCTCCAAGCGCCGCAATTCCTTCCCATATGTCGCCGCCCTTTATAAGCGCCGCCGCATTCATTAAATCGTCCATGCTGCCGATAAAAATTACAACAAGAAATATCATTACCTTCCATATTTTTTCCAAAATAATGCTTGGATGGTTGCGAAAAGCTTTACTGTCATTCATACGTCAGTCCTCCATGCGGCTTTTTACTGCGTAAGAATTAATGCGCTTTTTTAACGTATCAACTATCTCTTCCGCTTTTTTATTCTCCATAAAACGTATTGTAACATCGCCGCCCGCAGTAGTTACAATAACCTTTGATAATCCGAACATTCTGTCAAGCGGACCGCTCTGCATGGCAATCTTATGAAGCCTCTCTATCGGAACTACATCACGCGTTATGAATATAAATCCTTCCTTAACGTCAATTTCTTCGTCGGTAAACCTGTAACGGTATCTTTCATATCTGACAAACGGAGCTGTTATACCAAGCGCCCAGATTATCACAGCAATTATCCATATAAGATTTGCAGAAAACGGCATATTATAATCCTTTATAATCAGCCATACGGAAAAAATGACGGCTGTAGCCACTATACATGCAATAATTTCACATACTATCATTAACCCTCTCGCCTTTACGTTTAACTTTTCATACATGAATATTTCCTCCGTAAAGTAATTGATTGTAATACTTATTTGAACAGGCCCTTATCTTTCATTTCCTGTAAGGATTCTTCATAACGGTCTTCCTCTGCTTTTTGAGTATCAACCCACATGGCAAACTTCTTTATCCCTTCCGCAAAAGACGTCTTAGCCTCAAATCCAAGAAGCTCTTTAGCCTTAGTAATGTCAGCGTAATTATTTCTTATATCTCCCACCCTGTACATTCCTGTAATATTAGCTTCGACCCTCCTGCCATAGCATTTCATAAGCTCTTCTACCACTTCATTAACTGTCGTCATAACACCCGTTCCGACATTAAACGACTGGTAATCCGCTTCCTTCTTTTCAAGTCCCGCAATTGTTGCATCCACAACATCATCTATATATACAAAATCTCTCGATTCCATACCGTCCTCAAATATATTAATATCCTTCCCCGCACGTATTCTCGTTGAAAATATAGATAAAATTCCCGTATACGGATTAGATAATGACTGTCCTGGTCCATACACATTCTGATATCTGTACGTAACAGCCGGTATTCCTATTGCTTTACAGCAGACTAATGTAAGCTCTTCCTGAACCTGCTTTGTTATTCCATACACGCTTGAAGGATGAATCAGAGTATTTTCATTGGTCGCGGCCACTTCTGTTACCTTATTGCATTTCGGACATTTAACACTGAAATCTCCTTTTGCCATATCAGCCTCGGTACGCTCTACAGGATAAACAATACCGTGTTCTTCACACCTGTACATACCTTCGCCGTATATAGCCCTTGACGATGCGACAATGACTTTTTTAATACTGTGCTTTTCATTAGTCAATATATCAAGCATTCGGGCTGTTCCGATGATATTAGTATCACAATAGCTTGCAATCTCATACATAGACTGGCCTGTTCCTGTCTGAGCGGCAAGATGAATAACCGCGTCCATTCCATCCAATGCTTTTTTCCAGTCGTCATAGCTGCATACATCACCCTTTATAAAATCAACCCTGCCCTGTATAAATTCCGGAAGCTGTCCGTCTTTTCCATGTATCTGTTCCGACATATTATCTAAAATTCTGACAAAGCATCCTTTATCTATAAGCTTTTTTGCCACTCTTGAACCGATAAATCCCGCGCCGCCTGTTATCAATACATTATTAAACATTCTAATATTCCTCCAACTAACTCTTAATCACACTTTTCTTTTCCAGATATATTTTTTGATATAAAATTCCAAACCCTTTCATAACATAATCATGCGCCTTATACAATATCACAGATGCGACTGATATTACGAAGCACAGTCCAAAAAATACAAGATAGCTTTCAATATGGGTCATTTTTGTCGGATCAAAGCTTGTCATAAGCGTATAAATAATTATATGATGAGTCAGGAATACAGCGTATGAATATTTGCTTATCCATGCACATATTACATGAATTTTCTCTGACCTTACATACTGCGAAATATATACCAGAACCAAAAATGCCGCAATACCTATATAAGTCGTCTGAATATCCTCATTCCATGAAGGTTTAATAATCTGATTTGCTATAAGTACCGCAAGGCTTATCAATGCTGTCGGCCAATTAACCTTTTTAATATATTTTATAAAATACATGCCAAATAACAGCTCAGGAAGTCTTATAAACAGGTTTTTTGAAGCGGTGATTCTCATTGGATATCGCCATATAAACAGGCAATATATAACCATTGCAGCGACTGCCAAAAGCACAGGCTTTCTTTCCATCATAAATCTTAAAAGCGGAAAAACAATATAGAATATTACTATGAATCCCAAAAACCATTCGCCTACAAGATAAAATGTCGGCATTAAATCAGCAAGATATCCATCCATGCCCAAAAATGTCAGAATAAGATTCTGCTTCGGCACCTGGGTTGAAGCCCAGTTTCCTTTATACACGTACATATATAAAAACGCAACTGAATATGCAATCCAAAACATTGGATAAAGCGACTTAAATCTTTTTATATAAAACTTCTTAAGCTTAATGCCATTGCCGTATACATGCATAAGCGCCGCTCCGGAAATAATCAAAAACAATGACACTCCGAACCGTCCGATATAGATGTTAAAAACAAATGCATCGATAACATAAAGACCCGGTATAGGAGGATCCCAATATAAGAACACCGCATTATAATGAGTAATAATAATTGCTATTGCGGCAAGCGCCCTTACAAAATCCAAGTAAAATAATCTTTCCTTTGACATAATATCTCCTGCTATTTCCTTCGTATTAATCCTGCTATCCCTCTGAATATTCTGCTAAGCAGCTTTCTCGGAATCAATTTTCTTACTATTCGCAATATCCTCACTTCAATAGAGGACGGATCGCATTCTCCGTACATTCCATGAAAGCTGCGCATTTTATTAACAAGGTTAAAGTGCGTATCTACTCCAAAAAGCGCAAAGGCCTGCCTGTTAATCTCCGCTGTCATATACTGAAGATTAGTCGTCTCAATTGCGGCAAATTCATCAGACGTTACTCCTGCCGTATAATAGCCTTTTGCCTGTGCGGCATATGCATATATTCTCTCAAATATAAGGTCTATATTATCTGTTTCCTTAAAAACCTCAAAATCTGTATCGAACACAGCGCTAAGCGCCCTCGTCCTTGCAAAAAACATATCTCCATACGCAGGCAGCGGCTCTTTGGTGATATCAATATTAACATTAAGCCCCATAAATTCCGCAAGCTCCTCTGTCGTGTCAAAATTATCTCCCCAGTCGAAGCATCCAAGCGTAGGATAATAATCCGCGTGGTTAGGAGGAGGCGCAAGAAGAAGACCCATTCTTTCGTTATTATCAAACAGATTAATAATATTGTTAATATACACTGCATTATAAGCAAGCGACGAATAACATCTGAATAAAAATGATTCGTTGACTGAATCAAATTCAAGCTTATTTTCCCTGAAATCATTCAGGAAACAAACAAGCTCATAACTCTTTACTTCATCTCTTACAATACCAAGTCTTCCTATCGCTGAATTTATCTTCTCAGATACGACAGTCTTTACTATATGTTGGCAGCTAAATATCCTGCAAAAAACATCCAAAGCCTCCTCTGACTGCGCTGCTAAAAGCACGTCGCACGAATCAGGCAGATTTTCCAGTCTCTTGTAATTGCTGTACATATGTCTTATATCGCTCACAAATACAACAAATAATACCTTTTTATCAGGCGCCTTAGTATATTCAGGAGCTCTTGTACTCAGAACATAATTAAGCTGTACTGCCTTTTTGATATCTGATATATTCTGTACTCTTAACATATTGTCCCAGATATAATTCACATCATAATCAGTATTATTTTTCAGATAATTATACAGCTCAGCCTCAACCTCGCCGGTGGATTTGTTCATTATATCAAAATATTCCTGAAAGAAATTCCTTCTTTTAAAGACCGGACATTTTTTATCTCTTATAAGCTTTACAGGCATCGAAATAATCGGAAGGTCAGTATAGTCCATACAATCCCTTGTGTCTGAATACACCTCCCATTTGTAACCAAGCTCTTCAAAATGCCTTGTAAATACAGCCTCATGCTTGCCTATCGCATCACTGTAATATTTTATCTCAGGCCTGCTCTCCCAATAATCTTTAAAGTCGTCTGAGCTAAGCATACTGTTCCTTACCGCAATAAAATGAGACTGAATATGCATTGGGAGAAATCCATACTCACATTCTGCTCCGAACGGGTCTCCGTCACAGCCATGAAACAGCGTAAGTCCCCAGAAATCAATGTCCTTTGCATCCATATTATGAAACATATCAGAAAGCGGCGTTACCGGCCCCATAATCGTAAAGTTCATCATAATAAGCTCGTCATATTCTTTAAGCTTTTCATAACCCATAAAGTCTATGGCCGCTTTGTAAGCCATTACGTCCATACCTTTATTTTCTCTTTCAATGACATGGTCTGCAATCCTCTTAACCTTCTTTACTGACTGCGGCGTCATATCACCATTAGATACAAATATTATATTCTTTACATGCGGCTTGAGCTTTTCAAGCATATACATAATATAATCGTCAACAATTCCAGCCTTATCATAGAAAAAATATACAAGAAGCCTGTTATTTTTTTCAGATTGTAATACCATTATATTCCTACTTTCTTATAATTCTGTGATATATACCAGACAGCTTATATCTGATAAATTTACGTGTACTTATACTTCCGGCCACATTACTGTTAAAGCATCCGTTATCAATATTGCGGCACAAATCATTAAATGAGGCTGCCCCATACACATTAAATACATGCTTATCAAGCTTCTTTAACATATAATACATGTTGTTAAGCTCAAGACCTGCATATATGTTATTAAGCACCCACGCCGGATAATACCCTGACTGCTGCACAATATACGAATATATTCTTTCAATCGCATGAAGAAGCGTTCCGTCTATACCGTTCGGCTCAGGCGGAAAGTCTTCATACTCCCAGTCCTCGTCAAACAACAGCTTCATAGCTTTCGGCCTGAACCAAAACATAGTTCCGAGAGGAGAAACCGGCTCCTTCCTCCAGTCTATTTTCACTGTCAGTCCAAGCTTTTCGCTAAGCGCCTTTGTATTATCGTAATTCATGCCCCAGTCAAAATATCCAAGGGTAGGGTAATAATCCGCATGATTCGGCGGCGGAGGACACAACAGTCCAAGCCGTTCATTTTTTTCAAACGTATTAATAATGTTCTTCACATATGCCCTGCTTCCGAGAAGATTGTCAAAGCATTTGTATGCAAACGATTCTCCTTTTATCCTGTTGTCCATGTGTTCAACCTTTTTATCATGTACAAACAGCACGTAATCATAATTACCGACAATATTTTTAGCTCCGGTAAGCAGCGCGCTGACGTCTCTTCCTCTGTTAGCGATAAGTATTGATTCGACCTTATTAAAGCCGCCCTGCATAAACAGCTTCTTAAATCTGGCGCATTTTTCCTCTGAATCAGTAGTTATATATATGTCGCTGCTTTGCGGCAGCGCTTTGGCGTATTCAAAACATTTTGGCGCAAGGTCCTCATAATATATATGTAGCACCATTGCAATCCTGACATCCGGAATATCCTCGCAAATATCCGATGGCAGAATATAATTAAGCTTGAGATTATACACAAAATCACACATATTGCCGTCTTTAATTATATTGTCCCAGATGATATTCACATCATATCCGGTATTATACCGTATATAATTTATTGAGTTAGCTATATCTTCTCCTGCAGTATACATAAGAACATCCGACGTCTCCTGTACATATGCATACATATCTACAAACGGAACCTTATCTCTTGATACTGCCGTATACGGTTCGAGCATAAGATTGGTTTCGGAATATGCTTTTGCCGTCTCGTTATCAAAGCCCGAATATGATTCGTCTATAACCGCCCTTTTACCTGTCATGCAGACAAATCTGTTATTGACGCTGTTCATTCTCCATATTTCAAAGCCGCTCATGCAGTCAAGCATATCTTTTATATTATAAACCGGTCCTGCAAGCGAAGAAGAAAGCATATATACACGATCCGCATCTGCAATCTCTTTTTTATTATCCATGCAGTAGCGTCTGCCCTCCGCCATAAAGCCCCGGTTTTCTCCTGGCAGATATTCAATGTCAGAGGATACGATATTTAACTCTTCCTGTTTTATTCCGCTGCCTATAATAACTGTTTTGGACAGCATATCTCCAAACGAGCTTATAATATATTGAACATTCTTTTTTATATCTGTAAAATAATTTTCCAGATATATAATTAAAACGTCTTTATTTCCCATTCTTTACTCCTTAATAAACCTGCTTGCCATTTTGTAGGCTTTGCTATTCTCAATATCATAGATTTTTCTGTTTAATTTTGATATGTAATTGTTCTTTTCCGCCATATCCGCATCATATTTTCCAAGCAAATCCTCATAAGAGCTCTTATAATAACTCAAAGCGTCAACCAGCTCTTTAAGAGCGGTTATCTCATTTGCCATGTCAGCATATATTTTTTTATACCCGCTATTCTGATAATTAACAGCCATGTTATTAATCATACTCTGTGACGACACTTCTCCATCGCTTTTCAGGCACTTTACAATATCGTCAAAATGACTGTCGCAGGCTTTCTTTAAATCATCATTGATATCGTAGAATTTACTTTCAAAATCATATATATACGCCTGAACCCCATATGAATATGCACAGGCTGCCAAAGCCGTATTCTGCGTTACTACCATACTGCTTTCACTTATAATATATAAAAATTCTTCTATCGATAAATCTCCTTTAGCCGCAATAACATTTTTTCCAAGCTTTGCCGCATAATTATAGATGAATTGGTCTTCGCCCTCTGAATTATACAGAGGAAGCAGTACAACCTTCTTTTCTTTGGCGATATTTACTATTTTATCCTTCAATGACTTTGCCGCATCGCCGTTCATTCCTTTACCGAAATTAACAACTACATATTCTTCATCACAGATTCTCTGCGCGGCGCCCGCTAATGCTTCCTTATCATAGCATCTTGATATCAACACAAGCGAATCAGGTATATACTTTACGCTTTCAGCCGGTATTCCCATGCCGCAAAGCCTCTGTAAAGACTCATAATTATTAGTTGATATATAATCCGCGTTATTGGCTGCGTCAATAAGCAAATCTAACATACTGTCTTCAAAGTCTTCTCCGACTGATATCGAATTCCACACAAGCTTTATTTTATATTTATCGCTTACCATAGCCGGAATAGTCCACATATAAGACGAATACGCATCCTGCCTCTCTGACTTTTTATTAAGACTTATAATTCCATTACCCGACACAACAACAGCGTCATATGCTTTGGACAAATGATTCTTTTCAAGCTCAAATATAGAATATATACCGTCGCCATTATTCATGCCATATACGTCAATTTCATATTCCGCATTTCTTGCCGCAATTTCACTGCAGAATACCGAAGCTCCAATTGTATCTATACAGTCGCCCAAATCAAATAATCCACATAATGCAATTCTTTTCATTTTTCTAACCATTCCTTTCGCTTATCTAAGAGCATAATAAAGCCATGAAAATTCTTATATTTTTTTAACTATGTTCTCTTTTATTTTCCATATTTTAGTGTATGTCTTCTCGCCAAGCATGGCATGAATGCGGTTCTTAATCCCAAGCCTTCCTTTACCTGCAATACTGCGCCTGATTACATCTCTTTCCAAAACTCCATATCTTCCGAACAAATCCACATTGTAATCTCTAACATAATGGTAAAGATTGGTTATCTCTGCCGAAGCATAGCTTTTAGTCATAACCCATGCAGAATAATATCCTTTTTCCTGTGCAAATAACGGATACAGTCTCTCGATAACATGCATTATGTCTCCATCATTAGCCCCGATGGGCTCCGGGCTGAAATCATCATAACAAAGCCCCAGTTCATAAGCTCCCATTAACGCCTTCGTCCTGAACCAAAAACATGTTCCGAACGGCGCCACTGACGGCTTGTCCTCTTCAATCGGAACATTAAGCTTCCACTGCTTTGCTTTCTTAACAGTATTATCAAAATTCTCGGTCCACTCATTGCCTATTATTTTAAAGTACGGTCCATGATGCGGCGTCGGCGGCGTAAGCATTCCAAGCTTTTCTTCCTCATCAAACAGCCTGATTATTCCGTTTACATAGCCTTTGGATGCAAGCGTATTCTCAAAACAATGATATCCGAACTGCTCTCCTATCATATATGGATATGACTGATACGCTTTCTTATCATGAACAAAGCATACAAGGTCGTAATCTTTAACATACGGAGCAAAGCACACAAGCAGCGCGCTAACGTCGCGTCCTCTGTTCTCGGTAAGCACAACGTTCACTTTATATCCGTCAAGCTTTTTAAAGACCTTCTCTATCTCGCATTTTTTTTCTTTTGTATCAGTTGATATATATATATCCGTACCCTTTGGCATACTTGCCGCATAATTTCTGCAGTAGACGGCTTTATCTGTAAAATAAATATGCATCATTAAAGCCGTCCGAAGCTCTGATACATATTCTTCGTTATCATTCTCATCCAAAATATAATTAAGCTGCATTCTTTCTTTAATATCGTACATATTAGCAGTTCTTAATATACTTTCCCAAATCAGATTAGTATCATATAAATTATTATCTTTCAGATAATCATAAAGCTCTTTTGCCTGACATCCTGCGCTGACGTCTAAAAATTCTTCATAATAATTAAAAAATGTTTTCCTTTTAAATACAGGACATCTTCTCTCTGCTATAAGTGCTTTCGGCATCATCATAAGCGGGTATGGATGAATATCCTTTAAATCCGAGGTGTCTACATACGCACAATATCTGTAACCCATATCTGAAAAATACTTTGTAAACACAGCTTCATGGTTAGATACCGCATCTATATAATCATCAATAGCAGGCATATTATCCCAATAATTCCAAAACTCGGCTTTTGAAAGCAGGGACCTTCTCACCGCGATAAAGCTTGACTGTATATGCTCCGGGATACACCCATATCTGCATCTGCAATATGGATCTTCTTTCATTCCGTGATGCATCGTAAGCCCCCAAAAATCCACGTCGCTTTTGTCCATTTTATCAAAAACCTCTGAAAATGGATAGACGGGACCAAAGTTGGTAAAATTAAACATAACAACTTCGTCCCATACATTTATGTCATTACTGCGAAGATAAGAAAGTCCGCATCTGTACGCATACACGTCAAACCCCTTATTCTCACGGTATATTACTTTATCTGATATTTTAGCAAACGCTTCTTCTCCTTCCGTATTAAGACTTCCATTGACAATTATTATAAGCCTGTCAACGTTAGCCTTAATATCCTTAAGAAGCTCCAAAACATATCTATCAACAATCCCCTGTTTATCATACATGAAAAACAGCGCTGCACGATTCATGTAATCCCTCCGCAATTATTTACTGTTCTTCATAATTTTACTTATCTTCTCATTATCTCCCCATATTGCCGGTGAATCATAAGGTCTGTCAGGAAATACTCCGTACTCAAGCTTAATATTATAATTATGCTCCTTAATAAAGGTCTCAACCATCTCTCCAAGGCTTACTGGAACTCCGGAGCAGCAATTGATTATTCCGTCAACTTCATTCTGCATTACGCATGAACTTATCTGTTCTGCAAGCTCGTCTACGGAAATAAAGTCGTATTTGTTCTTGCCGGAATTGAGCGGAAACGTCTCTTTTCCTTCTTCAACTGCCGCCGTAAGCTTGGCAAAAATAGAATTGCTGCGCTTGTCATCGCCGTAAATATAATATGCCCTCAGCCACTGGAGAGTAAATTCGTTCTTCTTTGAATAAGCAATAAGGCTTTTCCTTAAAGCATCCTTTGCAATGCCATACAGGCTGATTGGATTACACGGCGTATTCTCGTCAATTGCACCTTCATAGTAACCAACCTCATGCATTGTTCCCATAACTGCAACCTGCTTAACTCCGCTCTCAACCATATATCTGATAAATGCATAATGGCTCGAAAGCATCTCCATATGAGCGTCAGAATTATGCACAAAACCGTCTTTCCATGCCAAATGAAGGCATACGTCAGGCTTTCCGAGCTTGTCATACAAATCCGCATCGCCTGAAAAAATATCAACAGACTTTCTTTCAGCACGCTCATCAATCAAATCAATATTAAAATCAACCGCAATAACGTCCGCGCCTTTATCCAAAAGACATGATACAATATGTCTTCCCATATAACCGCCGGCTCCTGTTACAAGTATTCTGCTCATTATCAATTCCTCCAAATCATGACATACTTTCTATAAATTTATCGCATATTTCATCCGCTTCACCCATATATTTTACTTTGCCTTTTTCAAGCCACATAACTTTATTGCAAAGCTTCCTTATGGAGTCAATATCGTGTGAAACATACACAACGGTCGTTCCGCCTTCCATAAGCTCTAACATTCTCTTATAACTCTTGCGCTGGAATGCCATATCTCCTACTGACAGTATCTCATCTACGATAAGGACGTCTGGTATAACAATTGTAGATATTGCAAAAGCAAGTCTTGCAACCATACCTGAAGAAAAATACTTTACAGGCACATCCCTGAACTCCCACAATTCCGAAAAATCAAATATGTCAGGTACTTTTTCCTTAAGAAACTTACTGTCATATCCAAGTATTGAACCGCTAAGCTGGATATTCTCTTCAGGAGAAAGTTCAAAATCAAATCCCGTACCAAGCTCAATCATAGGCGCAATGCTTCCCTGCACGCTGATTGAGCCGCTTGTCGGATGCATAATGCCCGCCAATAGCTTAAGCATGGTAGACTTACCGGCTCCGTTATTGCCGATTATACCAAATATTTCACCCTGTTCTACGGAAAAGCTCACACCGTCAAGCGCCCTGAACATCTTTTTTTCATTTTTGCCGGAATGAAGTGAATTATACATCTTTTCTTTTAAACTTCTAACCTTGCCACGATTCAAATCATATTCCATGACAACATTATCAACACAAACAATATTCTCCATAATCATTCTCCAACTTAGGTATAAAATATAAACTTATTCTGGTTCTTAACAAATATTACTGCTCCAACAGCCAGCGCTCCTATTCCCCAAAGCACTGTTGATACAACCGTCATCGTCTCAGGAAAAATTCCGTACATCGTAACGCTTCTAAAGAAATCAACGTAGCTGTACAGCGGATTGAATTTCAATATTGCCGCTAACTGCTGCGGCATCTCTGTTGTCGCAAAATCATATAATATAGGCGTTGCATACATCCACAGAGTTATTATGACAGAATACAGATGCTGTATATCTCTCATAAACACCTGCCATGCCGAAAGAATAAACCCGGTACCAACAGTAAACATCACAAAAAATACAAGCATAACAAGAAGCGCTATATAGCCCCACCATACCTGAATACCAAGAAAAGCGCCTAATACAAAATATGCAATAAGCGAAAATCCAAGGTTAATAAGCGATGCAAATACTCTGGACAACGGCAGTACAAATTTCGGAAAATATACCTTAGTAATCAATCCGAAATTTGAAACAATAGACATAACGCACATATTAGTTGCTTCACTGAAAAAGTTAAACAAAACAAGTCCCGAAAGCAGGTAAAGCCTGTAATTAGGAATCGTCTTAAACACCCTGCTGAATACAAGACTAAGAACGAGCATATACAAAAGCGGATTAAGAACGCTCCATAATACTCCGAGTACACTTCCTCTGTACCTTACCTTAAAATCACGTTTTACCAGCTGAAAAAGCATATTCTTATACTTTTTCAGTGAAATAATCTTATTAATAGTCTCCAAAAAATCCACCTACTTCACACTATCTTCCTGCATACATCTTTTCGTAATAATTCTGATACTCTCCGCTTATTATCTTTTCCCACCACTGCTTATTATTAAGGTACCAGTCTATAGTCTTTTTAATTCCGTCGTCAAACTTTGTCGTAGGCTCCCAGCCAAGCTCATCATGTATCTTCGTCGGGTCAATTGCATATCTCATATCATGTCCCGGTCTGTCAGTTACATACTGAATAAGATCCCTGCTCTTTCCAAGGGCATCTATTATAGTCTCTACAACCTGAAGATTGGTACGCTCATTATGTCCGCCTATATTATATACTTCTCCTACTCTTCCATCATGGATAATCATATCTATCGCACGGCAGTGATCCTCAACATACAGCCAGTCACGCACATTCTCACCTTTTCCATATACCGGAAGCGGCCTGTCATTAAGACAATTGGCAATCATAAGAGGGATAAGCTTCTCCGGGAAATGATACGGTCCATAGTTATTAGAGCATCTTGATATTGTAACAGGAATCTTAAATGTCCTGTGATACGCAAGCACAAGCAGATCTGCAGACGCCTTTGACGCTGAATAAGGGCTTGATGTATGAAGCGGTGTAGTCTCCGTAAAGAATAAATCAGGTCTGTCAAGAGGAAGATCTCCGTAAACCTCGTCAGTAGATACCTGATGATATCTCTGTATACCATATATACGGCACGCATCAAGAAGCACGCCTGTTCCGATAATGTTGGTCTGAAGGAAAATTCCGGGGTCAGTTATAGAACGGTCAACATGACTTTCTGCCGCAAAATTCACAACAACATCCGGCTTCTCATCCTCAAAAAGCTTATATATAAATTCTCTGTCGGCAATATCGCCTTTTACAAACTTAAATCCCTTTTTATCCATTACAGGCTCAAGAGTTTCAAGATTACCCGCATAGGTAAGCTTGTCCAAACAAATAATTTCATAGTCAGGATATTTGTTAATCATATAATGAACAAAATTACCTCCTATAAATCCGGCTCCTCCGGTTACAATTATTTTCATGAGTTTTTTCCTCCATATTCTATATCTTTATTCCCGCAGGCAATGAGCAAAGCAGACATGCAGACATGTCCATCTGGCGAATGCCGCAAGGTATTTGACCGGTTATTAATACACAAAATTAATATATGACTCGTCGTTTTCTACATCCGACAGCCTTGGCGCCGCAGCATCCTTATCAGAAAGTATCGGATTATCTATACCCCAGTCAATTCCGATATCAGGGTCGTTCCAGATTATATTCCTGTCGGCCTTCGGTGCATACAGGTTATCTTCCTTATATACAAATTCAACATCATCAGTAAGCGTAAGGAAGCCGTGTCCGCATCCTCTTGGAATCAAAAGCTGGTTAAAATTATCAGGAGTAAGCTCTACTGCAACCCACTTCTTATATGTCGGAGAACCCTTTCTAAGGTCTACCGCAACATCAAGCACAGCGCCTCTTACGCAGCGTACAAGCTTTGCCTGTGCGTCCTGTGCATATTGAAAATGGATTCCTCTAATGGTTCCCTTTACTGACGAAAACGACTGGTTGTCCTGAACAAAATCATAGAAAAGGCCTGCGTCCTCCATCTTCTTTTTGGACCAGCTTTCCATGAACCACCCTCTCTTATCTCCAAATACCTGTGGTTTCAAAATCTTTACGCCTTCAACGGCTGTATCAATTACTTCCATAGTTATACCTCCGACTAATATCTGTATTTTCCTTCCGCCACTTTCTTAAGGTGCGCTCCATATGAAGATTTTCCGTACATAGAAGCCGAACCAAGGAGCTGCTCCTTATTAATCCAGCCATTAATATATGCAATTTCTTCAATAGCAGAAACCTTAATTCCCTGTCTGTTCTCTATAACCTTAACGAACTCCGAAGCTTCTGAAAGCGCGTCGATAGTACCTGTATCAAGCCATGCATTGCCTCGTCCCAAAGTTACGACATTGAGAGTTCCCTCCTCAAGATACATCTTATTAAGATCTGTAATTTCAAGCTCTCCTCTGGCTGAAGGCTTAACCTTCTTTGCAAACTCGCATACTCTGTTGTCATAAAAATACAATCCTGTAACACAGTAGTTAGATTTAGGATTCTCAGGCTTTTCTTCAATCGAAACAGCCTTGCCGTTCTTATCAAATTCAACTATACCGAATCTTTCAGGATCCTCAACATAATAACCGAATACGGTAGCTCCAGTCTGTCTTTCCGCAGCTTCCCTAAGGTGCTTTTTAAGCCCGTTACCGTAAAAAATATTATCACCAAGCACCATCGCGCAGGAATCACCGTCTATAAAATCTTCTCCGATAATAAATGCCTGTGCAAGCCCGTCAGGCGACGGCTGCTCCCTGTAGCTCAGGTTTATACCATATTTCGATCCATCTCCCAGCAATCTTTCAAATGCAGGCAAATCCGTTGGCGTTGATATAATAAGTATATCTCTTATACCTGCCAGCATAAGCGTTGAAAGCGGATAATATATCATAGGCTTGTCGTATACCGGCAAAAGCTGCTTTGACGTCACCATAGTAAGCGGATATAATCTTGTTCCCGAACCGCCTGCAAGAATAATGCCCTTCATATATACATCTCCTCCTGAATAAATTTCTCGTATAGGAATACTCATAATCTATAGTATTGTATCATATAAATTTCCAGTTTACAACAGAAAGTAACATACTGACAAAAAACGCTTTTCGCTCTATTATATAGAAGCATGCGTAGCAAAACATTATTTTATACTGACAGACTTTATCGGTCCTTCGCTTGATATGTTGTTTTTGCAAAGTTTTTCTTTATTTTTCTAAAGATTTTATTCACATTATTTGATTATGTGTTATAATATAAATACCAAAACAGAAAGCGGGGTATATCAAGTGATTAAATACTATAAATTATTAGACACGCTCAACCGTCGTTCTATGACAAAAGAGGAGCTTCGTCAACAAATAGGAATATCATCTGCTACAATGTCTAAAATTTCAGCTCACAAGGCTGTTTCACTGGATGTTATAGATAAGATTTGCCATGCTCTTAATTGCCAGCCGGGTGATATTATCGAATATGTTCCTGCTGATGCCACCACTGAATAACAAATAAAATATATACCGTTACATATAATAGCAACAATGAAAGGAAGTGTATGTTATGAGTAGTCGTGAATTTGCAAAAAGCCTTATTGATCAAATACCGGAAAGCAAAATGTATTATATCATTGCCTATCTACAAGGTGCAGCAGTTCCGGAAGAGATACCAAATGCCGAAACCCTGGAAGCATTTGCCGAATTAGAAAATGGCGGTGGTACCTTATTTACCGGCAGCACAGAAGCTCTGTTTACCGAATTGACGGAGGAATAGCCTATGCTCAATATACGATACTCCACCAAATTCAAAAAGGACTTCAAAATCTGCGTAAAGCGTGGCTATAAAATGATATTGTTGCAGCAGGCGATTGATACACTCCGCATTCCTGAACCTTTGCCAATAAAAAATAAAGATCATAATTTAAGCGGCAATTATTCCGGATATAGAGAATGTCATATAACACCTGATTGGCTGCTTATATACAAGCAAACTGCCAATGAACTGCAATTAGACCGAACCGGTACCCACGCTGACCTGTTCGGATTATAAATAATATTCGGATTCACATCTGTAATCAAATTCTGCCTCATAGTCGATTCTCCTTTGAAATTATTCTAAAGAACGACTTGCAACGGCAGTTCTTTTATTTCTCCTGCCGCTGGCAGGAGTATACACTTATAAATTCTCAGCCTTGTATATGACATAACCCTCATAATAATAACTATAATCTATGCCCTTCATATACACTTTTCTGTCATCAACCTTATCCGTTAAAGCTTTCTTTAAAATATACTTTATTTCGATGTCTTTAATTGGACTTCTTTCCATTGCCAACAGATAGTCTTCTTTGTCTACAGCGCTCCAATCGATAACCATGTGTAATTCTTTTTTCAAAATTAAATCCAGCCATATTCTAGCGCTCCGACCATTACCATCCCGAAATGGATGTGCAATATTCATCTCCACATACTTTTCAACAATTTCATCAAACGTCGCCTGCGGCATCTTCTCAACATTTTCAAGCGCCGCCTGTAAATACATGACTGGCGCAAATCTAAAATTACCTTTTGCAAGATTTACAGTTCGCACCTTCCCAGCAAAATCATATATTTCATCAAATAAATACTTATGAATCGCCGCAAGCATCTTAAATGTTCCAGCTTCATAATCATCTAAATATTGACTTTCAAATAATTCAACCGCTTTTTTCTTGCTTATCTTTTCTTCCATTTTGGCAAGCTCTGCAGAATCTGTAATGTTAAGTTTGTTTTCTAAAACCATTATGACTATCCTTTCCGAATATAATAATCTATTTTAATATATAATCAAATACAAACATTTTATAAATTTACACAAAGCTCTTTAATATCACGCAAACGGCAGCAATACATTTTAATCCTAGTGCTATTAGTTCCTTATCTTTTTCAGTAACAGGGTATCTTTTCATATTTAGCGCCTCTAAAATTTTGATTTTGTCGATTTCATATATATTATTATAGCATTCATTTTTGACAAAGCAAAGCTTGATAAAAAAAGCTTTTCGTACTATTATATAAAAGCATATATAGAAAAACCTTATTTTATACGAAAGGATACTAAAATATGACTAATGATCCACTTTTATTTCACGAAGAACTTAAAGGCAAAATAAGCACAGAAGCAAAATGCAGCGTAAAAACAAGAGAAGCTCTTGGCATTGCATACACTCCGGGAGTTGCCGAGCCTTGTAAGGTTATAGCAAAAGACCCTTCGGCGGCTTATACTTATACTATAAAATCTAACACGATAGCAGTCGTTTCGGATGGAAGCGCGGTACTCGGCCTGGGCAACATCGGACCTTTGGCGGCGATGCCTGTTATGGAAGGAAAAGCTGTACTGTTCAAGGAATTTGGAGGAGTCAACGCATTTCCTATCTGCCTTGATACCCAGGATACCAATGAGATTATAGAGACAATCGTACGCATAGCTCCTGCATTTGGCGGAATCAATCTGGAAGACATCTCAGCGCCAAGATGCTTTGAGATTGAAGAAGAATTAAAGAAACGTCTTGATATACCTGTGTTCCATGACGACCAGCATGGTACGGCTATCGTTGTACTTGCAGGCATTATCAATGCTCTGAGAGTTACCGGCAAAAAGAAAGACGAATGCCGCGTTGTTGTCAACGGAGCAGGAAGCGCAGGAATTGCAATAACAAAGCTTCTTCTTACATACGGCTTTCCTGACATAACGATGTGCGACATTTCAGGAATACTTTCAAAAAATTCACCTGACCTTAATAAGGTTCAGCGTGAAATGATGGAATACACTAACCTTTCAGGACAAAGCGGAACGCTTGCCGACGCTTTATCTGGCGCTGATATATTTGTAGGAGTATCTGCTCCTGATATCGTCACCGAGGCAATGGCAGCCTCCATGAATGATGATGCAATACTGTTCGCAATGGCTAATCCGGTTCCTGAGATAATGCCTGACAAAGCAAAAGCTGCCGGAGCGAGAATTGTAGGCACAGGCCGCTCGGACTTCCCTAATCAGATTAACAACGTCGTTGCGTTTCCAGGAATATTTAAAGGAGCTTTGCTCGGACGCGCCACACAGATTACAGAAGAGATGAAGCTTGCAGCGGCAGAAGCCATAGCTGCTCTCGTATCCGATGACGAAATTAATGATGAATATATAATGCCGCAGCCGTTTGACCCACGTGTGGCAGATGCGGTATGTAAGGCTGTAATGGACCATATTGAAAAATAAAAGGAGCTCGTTATGATATCCACACCACAGACGTTATTCAAATTAATGATACTGTATTTTCTTGACATTGTAGACTTTTCTCTTTCAAATGCAGTCATCTCAGACTATATTCTCGAAAAAGGATACACTGATTATTTTAATATACAGAAAGCTTTTTCAGAGCTTGAAGACGAAGATCTGATATCGTCCGTCTCCACTCATAAAAGCACTCATTACAGAATAACGCCTGAGGGAAAGCAGACTCTTGACTGCTTTCATTATGAGATTCCGCCTGCAATAAAGGCAGAAATAAAAGAGTATTTAAAAGAGCATTTCAACAATATTGTCGAAATGCTCTCAGTAAGCTCTGACTATTCAAGGATTCGTACCAACGAATACCTTGTCAGCCTCAAAATAACCGAACGCGATACTCCCATTATGTCGCTAGACCTTACCGTAGCTTCCGAAGAAGCCGCAATAAGATGCTTAAGCAACTGGGAGAAGAATAATTCTGACATATATGCATATCTTATCAAATCACTTATGTAACGTTTATTTTGAAGGTCTTCCGATAACTGATATATTATCTATATTATACATATATCCCTGACTGACTCTTAGTCCGCTCGCATGTATTATTCTTCCAAACGAATATCCGCTTCCATAATAGGTTGTGCTTTCCTGCCCCATATATATTGCTACATGATATATGTTCTTATATCTGCCGTTTCGTCCTCCGCTGAAGAAAAACAAATCTCCCGGCAGAAGCTTATTAAGCTTTGTTCTTGCTTTTCTTGAAACTGTCTTTTTATGGTTTACACAGTATCTCGCCTCGTCAGCTGCGACAGGAGCATATTTCCTGTCGCCGAATACAATGCCTGTAGGCTTGTATGCTCTCCACACAAGTGAAGAACAGTCATAATAGCCCTTTGACATTCGTCTTGCCTGGCTGTATTTTGCACCCTCTGCTTTCATTGCATTAAGAACTGCTTTAGCGCCCTTTTTCGTTCCTACATTAACAGATACCGTAAGCGCCGCTCCGTCTACATGCGCTGTTACGGCTGAATATCCGGTTCCTTTGGTTTTAACCACGCCGGTACTGCTTACCGTAGCAACCTTTTTATTGGATGATGTATACGTTATAATGCTTTGGGCGTTAGTTCCGGTAATATTAATAATCTGTTTTGTGCCCTTTGCCGTCACATAAAAGTTTTTCTTTAACTGCGGATTAGTTACGGTAATCTCACATGTCCTTATAACTCCATCCACTGCGACCGATATTACGGCATTTCCCATTTTTAACGCCTGTACGGTAGCAGACGGCGACGCAGGAATAGATACGCCATTGGAATATACAACCGCAGTTCCGGCATCAGATGACATCCATAATGCGCTTCCTTTGGTTCCTGACAACGAAAGCGTTATAGATGCATTTTTTGCAATATTGGTCTTTGAAATATTAAGAACCGGATTGGTAACGTGAAACTCGCATCTGTATCTGATAACTATTCCCGAGGATTTTTTAACAGAAGCAGTAATAGTTACTTCTCCTGCCGATATGGGAGTTACCAGTCCGCCCGAATTAACTTTGGCTATGCCTTTATCAGATGAACTCCATTCCACATTTCCACGCGTCATATTCACAAGTGAAAGAAGATACGGCGAGCTTCCTACAGCCCTGTATACAACCGTTTCAGATATATATGTACCGCTTGCATTAGCCTGCACGCTTCCTGTGTATACCTTTCTTCCTGTATTGTTGTCTTCAAGATATACAGCCACAGAGCCTGCCTTCACTGAAGTAAGAAGGCCGTTTTCAGTTATTGTAAATGCATCATCATTGGTAAGTACATAATGCATCCCACTGTAAGCCTTGTATTTATGGTAATCAAACTGTACTGTTTCTCCCTCTTCTATAACGTGTTCTGCCGTTCCAATAACTTCTACCACAGCTTTTTTGGTTATAGTTTCCGTACCTTCATACATGCCATCCTTATCACAGTAATCCACTTCTGCCGTAACACTGATAACAGTTGTTCCTGCGTAATTGCTGCTGACTTCTGCTCCGTCGGCGCCTTTTCCGCTTACCGTAATAACCGCCAGCGAATTGTCTGTTCCGTATGAAAACCTTGCCGTCTTATCAGAAAGATTAGTATTAACTTTGATATCTGTCGTATCATTTACAATAAACGTGTACTTTGTTTCTTCAAATTCAAGCACAATATCCTTAAGGTCTTCTTTTGTCAAAAAATCTTCCACCGTATCCTTAGCTGCAGCTTCTCCAGAAACTGCAAGCATTCCCGCAGTAATAATCACACACACAATCATTACCGCAAGCGCTATCCTGCGTACATCAGCCACTATTAATCATCCCCCGAAAATAATATAAAGTATTCTTCCACATATTCAAGAATCTCTTCTTTTCCAAGTCCGGTTACAGAAGAAAAAGGAATAACAGGCGTATCGGGCACAACATTAAGAACCTTTTTAATACATGCAGCATTTGAATTAATCTGAGCTTTTTTAATCTTATCAGCCTTCGTCGCAATAATAAGCGGACAAAATCCAAAGCCGCATAGTTTACGGTACATATCTACATCAAGCTTTGTCGGTTCATGCCGTATATCTATAAGCTGGAATACGACCCGCAGCATTTTGGAGGCAGTAAAATACCTGTCTGTCATGCGAAGCCATTTTGCTTTTATCTCTTTGGAAACCTTTGCATATCCGTATCCCGGCAAATCAACAAAGTACATCTGATTATTAACCTTATAATAATTGACTGTCTGAGTTTTGCCCGGCTGCGACGACGTTCTTGCAAGCGATTTCCTTCCAAGAAGTGAATTGATTAATGAAGATTTTCCAACATTAGATCTCCCGATAAATGCAAATTCAACCTCGTTATTATCAGGAAATGAACTTGTTATACCACATACTGTCTCAAGATTAACATCCTTTATCTTCATTACATTCCTCCGTAACTCTGTATCTGATTATGATTATTATATGTGTCAAAAATATTATAAAAATGCATTATTAATTACCTGTTCCATATTGTCAACATATTTTATTTCTATGCCGCCTGTAATCTCTTTGTCTATATCATATATATCGCCCTTGTTCTGCTTTGGCACAAGAACGGTTTTAACTCCGGCAGCTTTAGCTGCAAGAAGCTTTTCCTTAAGCCCTCCGACAGGAAGTACTCGTCCTCTTAACGTTATCTCTCCTGTCATTGCCAAATCAGAACGCACCATCCTTGAACACACGGCTGACATTATGGCGGTAGCCATAGTAATTCCGGCAGAAGGTCCGTCCTTTGGAACTGCGCCCTCAGGTATGTGGATGTGTATATCATTTTTTTCAAAGAAATCCTCAGCTATATTATATTTACTGCTCTGCGACCTCACATAGCTTATTGCAGTTACAGCAGATTCTTTCATAACGTCGCCCATCTGTCCGGTAAGCTCGCAATCGCCTTTTCCATGCATAACATTTACTTCGATTTCAAGTGTATCTCCTCCGCACGACGTCCACGCAAGACCTCTTACAATTCCAATCTCGTCCTTTTGGTTAATCTCGTCTATTCTGTATATCTTTTTGCCAAGATACTCAGAAAGATTTCTTGCTGTCACGCGCACCTGCCCCGGTTCGCCGGATACTATATGCTTTGCGGTTTTTCTGCATATTTTGCCTATGCATCTTTCCAGCTTTCTTACGCCCGCTTCTCTCGTATAATATTGTATTATATCCTTGATTGCGGCGTCAGTTACCGTAAGATCCTGTGTCTGTAAACCGTTCTTTGCAATCTGTCTTTTTATAAGATGCTTTTTGGCAATATGAAACTTTTCATTACCTGTATATCCTGAAATCGGAATTATCTCCATTCTGTCAAGAAGAGGCTCAGGTATGCTGTCCGTGCTGTTAGCCGTACATATAAACAGAACCTTTGACAAATCAACCGAAATCTCAACATAATGGTCGGTAAAATATTCATTTTGTTCCGGGTCAAGCACCTCAAGAAGCGCTGAGAATACGTCTCCCTTATAATCGCTGCTTACTTTGTCAATCTCATCAAGCAGCACAAGCGGATTAGACACTCCTGCTTTTTTTAATGCATTTATTATTCTTCCCGGCATTGCGCCGACATAAGTACGTCTGTGTCCGCGTATTTCCGCTTCATCCCTTACTCCGCCAAGGCATATACGCTCATAATTACGGTTAAGCGCTTCTGCTACTGATTTTGCAACAGAAGTCTTACCTGTTCCCGGCGGACCTACAAGACATATTATAGGCGATACGGCTCCTTCATTAAGAGCTCTTACCGCAAGCGACTCCGTTATGCGCTCCTTTACTTCAGACAGACCGTAATGGTCTCTGTCAAGCACCTTACGGACATTATTAATATCCAAATTATCACTGCTTACTTTATTCCAGGGAAGCGCCAAAAGAAGCTCGATATATGTACGACTCACAGCAGCCTCCTGAGAGCTTGACAATATTTCTTCATAGTGCTTTATTTCAGAATAAATATGCTCTTTTACAGCTTCGCCGGCATCAAGCTCTTCGCATTTATCATAAAAATCCTGAACAATTCCGTCAGAGCTGTCTCCGAGCTCTTCTTTTATCATCGCAAGCTGTTCTTTAAGATAATAGTCTTTCTGATTCTTATCAATCTTTTTTTGAAGCCGCTTGCTGAATTCGTTCCGAATACGGCATATTTGAACGTCTTCGGCAAGCCTTGTTACAAGAATATTACCTCTTTTTATTACATCTGTTTCATTAATAATCTTCCGTTTTATATCTTCATTTACAGGAACATTTGCCGCAATAAAATCCGTAATCCTTCCAAGCTCTGACGCCTCTTTGACAGTCTTTACCACAAAAGGATTAACATGAACGTTTTCTGCCGCATATAATTCAAAAACATCCTTAAGAGCCATAAGCATTCCTGCACATTCATACGAATCGGAATTATCATCCTGATTAATCTCTTCGTAAGTACATTCTGCCAAATCGTTATTAATTCTGAAATCACTTACGCTTACACGTCTTTTTGCCTTTAGCATTACGCGCATATTATTTCTTCCCAAACGGACTATCTGACTGATATCCGCAAGAATTCCAATACATGCCCTGTCTTCACTCTCATCTATCGATTCTTCTGTTTCCTGCAATACCACAATTTGGCCGTTATTATTAAGAGCTGCCTGCGCAGCAGTATAATTGCTGCCTTTTTCAATTACAAAATGAATGTGGGTATCAGGAAACACCTGTATTTCGGTAAGTATCAAAGCAGGTATATATCCTATGGTTTTATCCATAATATCAACTCCAAGAAAAATTGCACACTTATCACTGTGCATATACACCAACGTAATATAAGTGTGCAGTTAATAAATTTACTATCCAATCTTCTTAGTACGTCCTGACTTATTCTTATATTCAATAAGCGGCGTACCCATCTTCTTTATTACATCTTTTGTAATTACACAGTGCTTTACCGTATCGTCAGACGGAAGCTCGTACATTGCGTCCATCATTGAAGCCTCCATAATAGCCCTGAGGCCTCTCGCTCCGGTTTTTCTTTCTATAGACTGCTTTGCTATCTCATTAATTGCATCATCATCAAAATCAAGCTTTATGCCGTCTAATTCAAATAATGTTTTGTATTGCTTTACAATAGCGTTCTTAGGCTCTGTAAGTATGCGTTTTAACGCCTCTTCGTCCAGTCTGTCAAGTCCTACGCATACAGGTACCCTTCCGACAAATTCAGGAATCATTCCGAATTTCACAAAATCCTGTGGCAGCACCTGCTTGAAAAGCTCTCCGACATTCTCTTCATTATCGACTTTTTTTCCTATTTCGGCATTAAATCCTATGGATTTCTTTCCAATACGCGCTCCTATAATCTTTTCCAGACCGTCAAACGCACCGCCGCATATAAATAATATATTGGTTGTATCAATTTCAATAAAATCCTGATGAGGGTGCTTTCTTCCTCCCTGAGGAGGAACATTAGCAACGGTTCCTTCAAGAATCTTAAGAAGAGCCTGCTGCACTCCCTCGCCCGAAACATCTCTTGTTATAGATGTATTCTCAGACTTTCTCGTAATCTTATCTACCTCGTCAATATATATAATTCCATACTCGGCTTTTTCGATATTGTATTCAGCTGCCTGAATAATCTTAAGAAGAATATTTTCAACGTCTTCTCCGACATATCCTGCCTCTGTAAGCGCTGTTGCATCAGCTATCGCAAACGGTACGTTAAGTATCTTTGCAAGCGTCTGTGCAAGATAGGTCTTGCCAGAGCCAGTAGGTCCAAGCATTATAATATTACTTTTCTGCAGTTCTACGTCTGTCTGTTTGCCCGCCAAAACTCTCTTATAATGATTATATACGGCTACTGAAAGTGCTTTTTTGGCTTCGTCCTGCCCTATTACATACTCGTCCAAAAGCTCTTTTATCTCTTTAGGTCTTAACAGGTTAATTTCATCCCTGAATGACGGTTCCTGTTCAAACTCGCTGCCATACAGCGAATCTTCCACGATTTCTGCACATACTTCCACGCACTCGTCGCAAATATATACACCGTCTCCTGCTATAAGCTTTCTTACTTTATCCTGCGGCTTGTTACAGAACGAACATCTGATATCATTTTCATTATCATCTTTTCCAGCCATCATTTTACCTCATTTTAATTATTTTCCATCTGCGGAACAGCCCCTGAGTATTACACACGGTTTGTTAGTATTCTGTCAACAATACCATAATCCAGTGCTTCCTGCGCGCTCATGTAATTATCTCTTTCCGTATCAATCTCAACCTGTTCGATAGGCTTTCCTGTATTCTCAGACAGAATTTTATTAAGCTTTGCCTTAATCTTTAAAATATTTTCGGCTACAATCTTAATCTCTGTTGCCTGTCCCTTTGCTCCTCCGGAAGGCTGATGAATCATAATCTCGGCGTTAGGGAGAGCTATTCTCTTGCCCTTTGTTCCTCCTGCTAAAAGAAACGCTCCCATACTTGCCGCCATGCCTATACATATTGTTGACACGTCGCATTTAATATATTTCATTGTATCATATATCGCCATTCCTGCAGTTACAGAGCCTCCCGGACTATTAATGTACAGATTTATGTCTTTATCAGGGTCTTCTGATTCCAAAAACAGAAGCTGCGCTACGATAATGCTTGCAGAAGCATCCGTAACTTCCTCTCCCAGAAATATAATTCTGTCTTTTAATAATCTTGAAAAAATATCATATGAACGCTCGCCTCTGCTTGTCTGTTCAATGACATAAGGTACTAAACTCATACGTAATCCTCCTTACAACTCCTGATTATTTTTCTACAGCCGCGTCAGTAACAAGCTCTGCTGCCTTCTCAACCTTTATATCGTCCTTAATCTGTTCAAGTTCATTATCGCCCGCCGACTCTTTGAGAGCTGAAAGCTCAATACCATATGTCTTTGCCATATCGGCAAGCTTTTCATCAACCTCTTCGTCAGATACTTCAATACCTTCAGCTTTTGCAACTTCCTCAAGAACAAGCCTTGCCTGAATCCTCTTAACAGCCTGAGGCTTCATCTGTTCAATCATGCCCTGAGCCGTATTGCCTGTAAGCTGCATGTACTGCTCAATGCTGATTCCCTGCATCTGAATGTTCTGTGCAAACTCACGCAGCATTGTCTCAGCCTGTGCGGCAACCATATCGTCTGCTATCTCCATCTGTGAGCCTTCAATAATCTTTTCAATTACCGCGTCCTCTTTCTTAGCCTTGTTCTCTTTTTCTTTTTTCTCTATGAGTTTTGCCTTTATATCGGCTTTATATTCATCCAGTGTGTCAAATTCAGATACATCCTGCGCAAGCTCGTCATCAATTTCAGGAAGAATTTTCTTCTCAATCTTCTTAACGGTCACTTTAAACAGAGCCGGTTTTCCTGCAAGCTCTTCTGCCTGATAGTTCTCAGGGAAGGTAACATTGACGTCGACCTCTTCCCCGACATTCTTTCCAACAAGCTGCTCTTCAAACGTATCAATGAATGAATGGCTTCCAAGAACAAGCGGATAATCAGTTCCTTTTCCACCCTCAAACGCTTCTCCGTCAACAAAGCCTTCAAAATCTATCGTAACTGTGTTGCCGTCCTCAGCCGCTTTGTCCGCAACATTTTCCATTACAGCATTTTTTTCCTGCTCAGCCTTAAGGGATTCCATAACCTCATCATCTGAAACTTCGGCAGATAACGCTTCGACTTCTATTCCCTTGTACTGTCCAAGAGTCACCTCCGGCTTTACTGCAACTGTTGCAGTGAATATAAAGCTCTTTCCTTTTTCTATCTGCTCAACATCTACGTGCGGTCTTGCTACAACCTGAATATCAGAATCCGCTACTTCCTTATCATACGCATCTGGAATGATTATATTAGCAGCATCCTCATAAAATACTTCCGCACCATACATACTTTCAATTACTCCCATAGGCGCTTTTCCTTTACGGAATCCAGGTATATTTATCTTACCTACTCCCTTTTTATAAGCTTCCTTAAGAGCCTCGTCAAATCTCTCTGCTGAAACCTCAATTGTAAGCTTTACCATTCCTTTTTCAAGTTTTTCTACCTGCATACTCATTTTTTAATTCCTCCTAAAATAAATGTTCTTTATTAATATTTATTGTGACATAATACGGATTGCTCCACACTTCACGCCCGCGCTTTATATAATACGATAATTACCGCTGAGCGCCAGTAAAGCAAACAAATACAGACAATTATCATAATATCTTCTTACTCCGGTACGAAGAGGCGTATTCCAGAAAAGCTCCACGCATTCCTTCGCATGCTTTCCTTTTGCCGCAAGAGACGCCATTGCATTAGTAGCGATAATGGCTACCGGGTGAAGCGCCGGCTGGTCAATAACCGTTCCGTCAATTTCATACGTCATAAAGTCCTTATTGCCTACAGTCTCACAGAAAAATTTCTGAATCCTGTCGGCACAGCTGCAATTCCACTCATCAGCCTTAAACCATTCATAATCAAGCCCTATATTGGCTGCAACTCTGTAGGAATCGCTGTAAAACCAATCGTGCCTGCTTCCGAACTGTTTGATGAAGTTCTCATCATAGGCATACGGCGTACCGTCATAATTGGCATATTCGGCTGAGAGTCCTGTAACAGGATGACACGCCTTTTTAAGATATTCACGGCTTGCCTTCGCCGCCTCTTTCCAAAATGGTCTGTCTTCCTCATCAGCCCATAAAGCAAACAGCTCATAAAAATGCGCCAAATGATACGACGGATCCGTCCAGTCGCAGTTCGGAACAAATTTGATTAGCTTATTATCAATATTCCACATAGGCATTCCCGGTTCTTCTTCTCCGTTATGCAGACAGCTGTGGAGAATCTTTCTGGCATATTTGGAATAATTATATATTCCTTCGCCGTCTCCCCATCTGTGCGATGCAAAAAATAATGCCATTGCAAAAAATTCTTCTCCGTCCGGCGCAGGTCCGTCACTGTTTTTCTCGCCTGTAGTCCTGCATGACCATCCGAAATATCCCTTGTGGTATCCTTCTGTGTTATACATATACGTATACGCCCATTTCCACAGCCTGTCAAACTCTTCTTTTCGGTCCAGCTGTACGCATATCATCATTCCGTAGGACATTCCTTCTGTTCTTGCATCGTTGTTGCCGGTATCCTCCATATAACCCATGTCGTCTCCGACAGTATGGAAAAATCTTTCATCCTCGTTTCCATAGAATACGGTATTGAATGAATCTTTTATCTTCTTTTCAACCTCACTGTCCGTATATCCAAGCTCCGCAAATACGTTGCGGTATACTCCTGTTTCAAATGCGCCCTTCATATGTTCCCTCCATATATTTAAACAGCATGCCCTTTCTCATGCAGTATTTTTACTATCATATCAGTATAATACTTACATTTCTCATCCGACTCAGCTTCTACCATAACCCTTATAAGAGGTTCTGTTCCGCTTTCTCTGAGAAGAAGGCGGCCATTATCAGAAAGCTCATCTTC
This sequence comes from uncultured Lachnospiraceae bacterium, assembly GCA_902493385.1. Lineage (GTDB taxonomy): Bacteria > Bacillota > Clostridia > Lachnospirales > Lachnospiraceae > V9D3004. The sequence goes on along the minus strand of CABUPO010000002.1, from coordinate 26,910 downwards.
CACAGCCTTTGCCGCAGACTTAACATCTTCATCATTAAGAGCGGCGCTTTTATCAGCAACCTTCACATTAACAAGAAGCTGCGGATAAATATGTATATCTCTTAACAGCTCCGATATTCTTGCCTTCTTTTCAAGCATAACCTCCATTACCATAAGAGCCGTCAGAACTCCGTCGCCTGTCGCCGCATATTTTCCGAATATGATGTGTCCCGACTGCTCTCCGCCGAAGGAATGATTGTTATTTATCATATTTTCATATACATATCTGTCGCCTACGGCAGTTTTCTCATATGAAATTCCCACCGCGTCAAACGCCTTATATAATCCAAGATTAGACATAACCGTAGTGACAACCGTATTATTATTAAGTTCTCCTCTCTCGTTCATGTAACAGCCGCAGAGATACATAATCATATCGCCGTCAACAAGATTACCGTTCTCATCCACGCAAAGACATCTGTCAGCGTCTCCGTCAAATGCAAATCCAATATCAGCTTTACATTCCTTCACATACTTCTGAAGCCCTTCTATATGTGTCGAACCACAGCCGTTATTAATATTGGTTCCGTCAGGGTCTGCATTAATAACGTATGTCTTAGCTCCAAGAGCATCAAAAACTCCTTTTGCAATCGTCGATGCAGAGCCGTTAGAACAATCCAAAGCAACAACAATGTCATTAAACGACCTTTTTGCCAGAGAAATAAGATAACCGATATACCTGTGTCTTCCAATGGAATAATCCACAGTTCTTCCTATATCCTTTCCAGTCGCAAACGGCAGGTAATCCTCTGTGCTGTCAATATATTCTTCAATCAGTAAGGTTATTTCATCTTCAATCTTATGTCCAAGTCCATTAATTATCTTAATTCCGTTGTCATAATACGGATTATGGCTTGCGGATATCATAATTCCGCAGTTAAAGCCTTCTGTCCTTACAACATACGAAACGCTTGGCGTAGGAGTTACATGTAACAGATACACGTCCGCCCCGCTTGCCGTAAGGCCTGCTGACAGCGCGTCTTCAAACATATAGCTTGAACGTCTTGTATCCTTTCCTATTATAATCCGCGCCTTATCCTCGCTCTTATTGCCAAAGTACCATCCTAAAAATCTTCCAACCCGGTATGCATGACGGACTGTCAGAGTTTTTCCTGCTTCGCCTCTGAATCCGTCGGTACCAAAATATTTCATTGTGAATATCTCCTCCGAGCATCTTATTAAAAATCAATTATACCTATGGTAACACACTCAATTCTTATTTTCAACATATTTTCTTCTTTGTATTAATACATGACAAACACTTGAAATTTATTATTTTATGACTATAATGGATAACTGACATGTTAATATGATACGAAATGGAGATTCTTATGATTACCAAAAGAGACGATATAAGAAATATTGCTATAATTGCCCATGTTGATCACGGCAAGACAACTCTTGTTGACGAGCTTCTAAAGCAAAGCGGCGTTTTCCGTGCAGGACAGGTTGTAAAACGCCGTGTTATGGATTCCAATGATATAGAGCGTGAGCGTGGGATTACGATTCTTTCAAAAAACACCGCCGTATTTTATAATGATGTAAAGATTAATATTATAGATACTCCCGGACATGCCGATTTCGGAGGCGAGGTTGAGCGTGTCCTTAAGATGGTAAACGGAGTTATTCTTGTAGTTGATGCGTATGAAGGCGCAATGCCTCAGACCAAATTTGTTCTGAAAAAGGCTCTTGAGCTCTCGCTTCCCGTTATTGTATGCATTAATAAAATAGACCGTCCGGACGCAAGGCCCGATGAAGTCGTAGACGAGGTTTTAGAATTATTTATCGACCTTGACGCCGATGAATCACAGCTTGACTGTCCGTTTATATTTGCTTCCGCAAAGGGCGGATATGCATCCGCTTCATTAGATAATCCAAAGGATGATATGACGGATTTATTTGAAGCAATTATTAATTATATACCCGCGCCATGCGGAGACCCCGACGCGGGAACCCAGGTGCTTATAAGTACGATTGATTATAACGAATACGTAGGACGCATAGGAATAGGCAAGGTTGATAACGGAACGTTACGGGTTAATCAGGAAGCTGTTATTGCCAATGCACATGACGAAACCAAGCTGTCGAATGTAAAGATAAGCAAGCTTTATGTATTTGACGGCCTCAAACGTGTTGAAATAGAAAAAGCCGGTATTGGCGACGTAGTAGCCATATCAGGTATCGCAGACCTTCATATAGGAGATACTATATGCTCGCCTGACAATCCTGTGCCGATTCCATTTCAGAAAATATCCGAACCTACAATATCTATGGACTTTATCGTTAATGACAGTCCATTTGCCGGAACAGAAGGTAAATATGTAACATCCAGACATCTTCGCGACAGACTGTTTCGTATGCTGAACACTGACGTCAGCCTGCGCGTAGAAGAGACAGGCTCAACCGAAATATTCAAGGTATCAGGCCGGGGCGAGCTGCACCTTTCCGTTCTTATTGAAAATATGCGCCGTGAAGGCTACGAATTTGCTGTAAGTAAAGCTGAAGTGCTTTACAAGACAGACGAACGCGGTAAAAAGCTTGAACCTATTGAAAGAGCCTATGTCGACATACCTGACGAGTTTCAGGGAACAGTTATCGAAAAATTAAGCAGCCGCAAGGGCGAGCTGCAGGGAATGTCTCCTTTGGGAGCGGGTTATACAAGACTCGAGTTCCTTATTCCGTCACGAGGCCTTATCGGATACAGAGGTGAATTTCTTACTGATACAAAAGGAAACGGAGTTATTAACACCGTATTTGACAGCTACATGCCGTATAAGGGCGATATCTCATACAGAAAACAGGGCTCGCTTATAGCGTTTGAAACCGGTGAGGCAGTCACCTACGGCTTGTTTAACGCACAGGAACGCGGAACCTTATTTATCGGACCGGGAGAAAAAGTGTATGCAGGAATGATTGTCGGCGAAAACGGCAAGAACGATGACATTGAAGTAAACGTATGCAAGAAAAAACAGCTTACCAACACACGTGCATCAGGCTCTGACGACGCGCTCAGACTTACTCCTCCAAAAATACTGAGCCTTGAGCAGGCTTTAGATTATATTGATACGGACGAACTGCTTGAAGTTACCCCCAAGTCCCTTCGTATCAGGAAAAAGATTCTTGATGCGACGCTTCGTTTCAGGGCTAAGAAAAACGGATGATACCCTGATTCTTAAGATAATCAAGAAACTCTGCAGTATCATTTTCAGCAGAAGCTTTATCTATACCATACTCATTTATAAGAAGTTCGGCCAGCTCCTCTTTGGTCCGGACTTCTTCAATATTGTCATACAAAAGCGCGGCTGCTTCACTTATTGTTATGATGCCTCTGTTCTGCCATACCGCACTGCCGTTCGGAATCAGACAGTATTCGTCTGCTATGCGCCGTAACGCATATATTTTTTCTACATTCATATATTTTACTCCGTTTCGCACTATTCACATCCTTAAAAACTATTGTACATCAAACTAACAATGTTGTATACTATAAGTTGAATTTAGAAGATATCTACTGATTCAATGAGCGGCTATGCTGTGAATAATATATTTTTCAAAGGCGGGCACAAAACATGAAGAATTTATACAATATATATCTCTCCATGATATGCGGCGAATATAATAATGAATTGCAGGAAGAATATTCAGAGGACATTCTTTGTATGGCTCTTAATCATTATACAACTCCATTTATCTGCGGTTATTATATGAATGATTCCGCCCGGCTTTCACAGATTAAACTTCAAATGAAAACAATTATTGGAAATTACTATCTGTTTGAGCAGTTTACGAACTTAATCACAACTCTGTTAAGCAGTAATAATATCAGATACATGCTTATGAAGGGCATATATATCTCTGACTGTTATCCTCAGAAGGATATCAGAAAACAGAGCGACGTAGACATATATATACCGAACGCATCTGACGTAAAGGCTTGTCGCAGAATACTTCTTTCAAACGGATTTACATATAAAAAGGAACCAAGCTCCCACCATCTGGAATTTATATATAAGGCTCCTTATAGCGGCAGGCAGCTTATACTTGAACTCCATTACAGAGTTACAGGGAACTATCAGTATGCTCCTGCCAATAAAGTTGTAAACGAAGTGTTTTCAGAGAATGCTCTGAAGGATTACAGCATTGTAATAGACGGCGGCACATATAACGTACTGCCTCCTACGGAAAATGCATTTTACATGCTTCATCATATGCTGAACCATTATATGTTCAGCGGCTTCGGCATAAGGCTTTTATACGACTACAAGGCGTTTCTTACACGTTACAACAGTGAAATAGATTATGCACGCCTGAAAAAATGGTGCAAAGATTCAGGAATTTTACATTTTTATGAAATAATAATCGAAACATTAAGACAGTATTTATATCTTGATAATACCATAGAGGCAGACATCCATTACGATAAAGATATGTGCGAATATTTTATAGAAAATATACTTACCGGCGGAGATTTCGGAACTAATACCGCAGGCTTGCTTATAAACAGTACCTCATACGAAAAAATAACCTTCTTTTCATATTTTAAAGAAGGCCATTATCAAATGAAAACACATTTTAAGAAGCTTCACAAAGCCGTGATACTCTGGCCCATACTATGGGCAGTTACATTCGTTACCTTTATGAAAAATAATAAACGTATCAGAAACGCATCTTTTTCCGAAATAATACATAACTTCAAAACAACCAATAAAAGGATACAAATGATAAAAATATTTGAAGATAAATGACATATTACAGACAGCTATAGAGGAGCGCTACATCAAAACCTCAAGCACAGTCCTTGCCATTGTACACAAATCGCCTATAAGGCTGAATCTCCTAAGGCTTTTCAGATTATATCTCATCTTATCCGGAAGTATGCGTTTTATATATACAAGGTCGGCGTCATCTGCATTTTCAAGCAGTCTGTCCTCGTCTTTATATTTAATACTTGCCACAGAGGTTATTCCTGCCGGCATAAGCAGCGTAGCCATCATTTCAGGCGAATATGCGTCTACATATTTTCTGACCTCAGGTCTTGTTCCGACAAAACTCATATCGCCTTTTAATACGTTGACAAGCTGAGGAAGCTCATCAAGCCTGTATTTTCTAAGTATAGCCCCGATTTTTGTTATACGCATATCGTTGGCAACAGTAACCTCGCTTCCAAGCTCAGGAGCGCGTTCAACCATACTGCGAAATTTATATATTGTAAAATCCCTGTCAAACGACGTTACTCTTGTCTGCGAAAATATTACCGGACCTTTTGAATCACGTTTTATTAAGATAGCAATACATACAAATACCGGACACAGAAGTATCAGAAGCAGAAAAGACACAGCAATATCAAATGTTCTTTTTATAATAAGGCTTGTCTGCTTCTTACAAAGCATATCATAATATTTTCTGACTCTTTCATTTCTCATGCTGTCAGGAAGCTTATCCCACCCTGGCATTATCATAATAATATCTCTCCTTACCCGCGCAAAACCTCATTAAAGTTTTCAATTATATAATCAATCTGTTCATCTGAAAGCTTTGTGTGCAGCGGAAGCGTTACCTCGTTTGAATACATATCATATGCGTTAGGATAATCATTTATATCAAATCCGAGATTACGGTATGCGCTAAGAAGCGGAAGAGGCTTATAATGAACATTAAGCGGAATGCCTCTCTTACCCATCTCTTCAATAAAATGATTACGGTATACCGTATCCTTTACAGGCAGCCTTACAAGATACAGATGTCTGCTTGACTCTCTGTTATCGCTGCTGTGTGAAAGCACGCTTACACTGTCTGATTCTATTCCAGCATTATATCTGCCGACTATCTCTTTACGTCTTTTTAGAAGGCCTTCATATCTTTTAAGCTGAACAAGTCCGATAGCCGCCATAATATCAGTCATATTACATTTGTAATAAGGCGCTGTAATATCATATTCCCAGCCTCCAAGCTTAGTCTTTGCAAGAGCATCCTTTGACTGTCCATGCAGCGACATAAGCTGGAACATATGATACAGCCTGCCGTCGTCTATGCCGGCGTTCTTACGCCACATAACGGCTCCGCCTTCACCCGTTGTAAAGTTCTTAACCGCATGAAAAGAAAAGGCCGTAAAATCCGCCACAGAACCGCTTTTCATTCCTTTATATCCAGCTCCCAGACCGTGTGCGGAATCAGCAAGAATTATTACTCTGCCAAATAATTTCTGAATACTGCTATTTGGACGAAACAGATGTTTTTTTGCTTCAATAACGTCATACAGCCTGTCATAATCACACATCATTCCCGCTATATCTACAGGCATAATCACTTTTGTTTTTTCCGTTACAGCGTCGCTGACCGCATCATAATCTATCTCAAAAGAATCCTTTCCCGTATCAACAAGCACCGGCGTCGCTCCTACATGGCATATAACACTGCACGTAGCAGTATAAGTGTAAGCCGTAGTTATAACCTCGTCGCCCGGACCCACTCCAAGTATCCTGAGAGTCGTCTCCATACAGGCAGTAGATGAATTAAGACATACGCATCCTGCCGCGCCGCAATAAGACGCAAGCCTTTTCTCCAGCTCCTTTGTCCTTGGACCGGTAGTTATCCAGCCGCTTCTTAAGGTATCGGCAACCTCTTCAATCTCTTCTTCTGTTATATCTGGCGGTGAAAATGATATCTTCTCCATCAGGCTTCTCCATTACTTATATTATTATTCATTAAAACAAGCTCTTTATGAGTTATTTCCCTGTCTTTAATCTGTGTAAACTGACTTTCCTTTATCATCTTATCGCGAATCTTATCTTCGGATTTTTCTCTGTAAGTCGGCACAATCTCCTCGACAATGCTTTTAATATCATCTGACTCGCTGTATGCAAGGTCATAAAGAAGCTCAAGCTTTTTAAGGAACGCTTCTTCATCAAACACAAGAGGCCTGCCTATATGAATAAGAGAGTTAGCAGTATCGGTAAGGCCCTCCTCGCTCATCAGCATCTCCTCATACAGCTTCTCACCCGGTCTTAAGCCTGTAATCTTTATCTCAATATCCTCGTCAGGCTTATATCCGGAAAGCCTTATAAGATTGCGGGCAAGGTCCATAATCTTAACTGGCTGTCCCATATCAAGAACAAATATCTCTCCGCCTTTTGCATAGGCTCCCGCCTGAAGCACCAAAGACACTGCTTCTTCTATAGTCATAAAATATCTTATTATATCAGGATGCGTAACAGTTACGGGGCCGCCGGCTTCAATCTGCTTTCTGAACAGCGGAATAACGCTTCCGTTACTGCCAAGAACATTTCCAAACCTTACAGCAACAAATTCTGTTTTTGAGCGCTTATTAAACACCTGCAGAATCATCTCGCATATGCGCTTTGACGCTCCCATTATATTGGTAGGGTTGACGGCCTTATCAGTTGATATAAGCACAAACCTTTTTGTTCCGTATTTATCTGCGGCAACAGCCGTCTTATATGTTCCGAACACATTATTTTTAATGGCCTCGTTCGGGCTGTCCTCCATAAGAGGAACATGCTTATGAGCCGCAGCATGATATACGATATCCGGTCTGTATTTGGCAAATATACTGTCCATTCTCTCGGTATTTCTTACGGAAGCAATCAGCGTAACCAGATTAAGTCCCGGATAATCATGCTTAAGCTCCTGCTCAATATCATAAGCATTATTTTCATATATATCAAGAATAATAAGCTGCTTTGGCGAATGTGCGGCAATCTGCCTGCATAACTCGCTTCCTATTGAACCTCCGCCGCCGGTTACAAGTATAACCTTATTGCACACGTAATCCATAATAGACTGTATATCTACTTTAACCGGGTCGCGGCCCAAAAGGTCTTCTATCTCAACATTTCTAAGCTTGTCCAGCGTAGCTTCGCCATTGACAAGCTGATACATTCCCGGAAGCGTCTTAAGCTCTCCTGTGGTATGCTTACATATATCAACAAGCTCGCTTATAGTTTTCTTAGACGCTGTAGGTATTGCAATAATAATCTCGTTAATATCATATTTCTTAGCGGCGTCCAGTATGCATTCACGTCCTCCGACAACCTTTACGCCATGTATATATGTGTTATGCTTTGATTTATCATCATCAATGAAACACTTAATACGTGAATCCAGCATATTGCTCATAACAAGCTCATTCATAAGCATATTGCCCGCTTCGCCGGCGCCTATAATCATCGTGCTTCGCGGTTCCTTGCCGTGACTGTACATACTGAAAATATGTCTGCTGATTCTGTACGAAAAACGTATCACGAATATAAAAACAAGCAGCAGCATAGTATACACTATCACATAGCTTTTTGTAAAATACCTGTAGCACAAAAATAACGACGTAATGTGTATAATCGCCGAGCATATGCAGGCAAGGGCAACGTTAAAAAATTCCCTTACGCTCGCATATCTCCACAGACTGTGATACAGCCTGAGAACAAGAAATATAAGCAGCGTAGTTATGGTATTAGGAATACACATCCTTTTAACAGCCATAAGGCACTCAGGTTCTATAGACGACCATTTAAGTTCAAACCTTATAAGAAGAGCAAGGTAAGAACTCAAATTGATACTTATAATGTCAAGTAGAACAAGCAATATACGGAAAAAAACTGATAATTTACCGTCTCTAATCCATTTGCCCAGCAATATAATACCCCCAAATATGATTACTCTTCTTTGTCTGTTTTGCCTTCTTTATCTGTTTTATCTTCTTTATCCTTGTTGGCCTGCTTAAGTTTTTTACCGTCAAGAATTGTCTGTATATCTTTCTTTGCATCTTCGATAGTTGATTCATCCGGATACATAACCCACTGTTTCTTTGACTTAATCGAATACGTATAATTGCTTCCGCCTGTTCCGTCTACGCTTATGGATTCAATATTCCATGCAGGCGTTTCATCCATCTGAAATTTAACATATCTGGTTATTTTTTTAGTCTTCATATTGGTTTCAAACGCTCCCTCAAGACTGTTCATAAGCTTTGAGAACTTAGTAATAATCTTAGGAGACGTAGCTTTATCAATTATAGCGGATATCATATGCTGATGATTGCGTCCACGCTGTCTGTCACCGCCAAGACTCTCCAAATGATGTCTTTCACGGCAGAATGCAAGAGCTTCTTTTCCGTTCACATTATTATATCCTTTTTTAAAGCTCGGTCCCCAGTCCGAGGTAAACGCTACATCTGAGTACACCTTAACTCCTCCAAGAGAATCTACAATTTCCTTAAGTCCTGAGAAGTTGACTCTTACATAATAATCAACGTCAATATCATAAAGCATCTCAAGCGTCTCTATAGACACATCCACGCCGTATATTCCGGCATGCGTAAGCTTATCGCATACTCCGTTTGATATGGACAGAGGAATATAATAATCACGCGGCGTATTAACAAGAAGTATCTGAGCTGTCTCCGGATTAACTACAGCTATAATATTAACGTCGCTTCGGCTCGTTTTTGCAAGCTCGCCGTAAGTATCTATTCCGCTTAAGTACATTATAAACGGCTTCTTAAGGTCTTCGTTATCGTCTTCCTTCTCTTCCACTTCTACAATTGTCTCTATCTGATGATTGCCAAGAACCCTTGTTTCAGTGTCAAAATTTTCATATTTTTCTTCTTTAATTGAACCTCTGTACGCTTCATTGAATATAATTGCTCCTACATTCTTTTGATATAATGCGTCAACAAGAGAATACATATCTTCATACTCTACGATATTAAGCGTAGCGCCAAGGTCAGTCTGCATTGTATTAATCATCGAATCAGTATATTCTCTTCCGATAGTCGAAATAATTCCGAAGCTGTAGTCTGCGGCGTCATCAATAGTCTGCGCAGGATCATCATTAAGAACTATAGCTGTAAGTTCATCTACCTTCACATTAACGTCAGACATATTGTTAATAGTGGAATATCCTTTCCACAAATACCATGACCCGGCAATCATTATAACACAGAAAACACCTGAAAGTACTCTTCCGAGAATATACAGCCTTTTTGACATCTGACTGAAAAATGTATATAACATAATAAATATAAGCACAAGTACGCCTGCAAGCAGATATTTGGTCGGCAGCATATCTACATATAATACAAGTCCTATAAACCCTATTGTAAGCAGAAACTGAACTATGATGAATATAAGTCCTGTCTTTTTATTAAGCAACTGTTTCATAAGTACCTCCAATAATTATCTGTAGGAATTAATATTAATACAATAACTCACTAATTATATAGCAATCATCTGCAAATATCAAACCTATTCATTATTTTTTCATATTATTATTACAAATATTATGATAAAAGCTCCATAAATCTCTCTGTCGATTTTCCGTCCGTATAACGGTAAGACGCATTTTTAAACGCTTCTCTTTCATCCTGATATCTGTCGTCAGATTTCACAGCCGCCATAAGTCCGTCCATATCAGTAACTACCTCGCCAGGAACATACTCCTCATAGTTTTCGTAAAAGCCTCTGTCATCATCCTCAAACAGCTTAAGGTCATATGCATAAAAATACATCGGTCTGTCAAGCAGGATATATTCAAATATTATGGATGAATAATCCGTTATAAGTGCGTCAGATACATACAACAGCGTATTAACGTCGTCATATGAAGATACATTGACAACCCTTCCGTTATATTTCTTCAGACTTGCGTCATCATATGCGGCAGATACATACGGATGAAGCCTTACAAGCAAAACCGTATCCTCATCCGTCTCGCTTACCCACCTGTCAAAATCAATCATGCATTTCGGCGACTTTACTTCATTATCTCTGAAAGTAGGTGCATACATAATTAGTTTTCTTCCTTTGAGAAAACTATATACATTGAAAAATTTCTCTTTGCATCTTTTTTTACCCTCTTCTGAAAAAAGAATATCGGTACGTGGTATTCCTGTCACATATACGCGCTCTTCTGACACTCCAAATGCTTTTTGGTATAAACGCTTTGTATAATCCGAATTGACTATAAGATGCGTTATGCGGCCGTCCGCTTTTTTTACGAGCCTTAGCATTGCCCCGCTGTTTACGTCATGTCCGAATTTCTTTATAGTGCCTGTGCCGTGCCACAGCTGGATAACCTTAACATTTTTTCTTATCCTTGTATATGCAAGCGGCAGAAACTCATTATCCATAAGCACTGCTCCCGATACGGCAAGACGTGCTGCTTTTACAAATATAAGTCCCGCAAGCGACGTAAGCTTTCTATCCTCTTTTTTTACATAAGTAAATACTGCGTCAGGATTATTCTTCTTAATCGCTTTTACAACAACTCCTACACTGCTGTCGTCCCCCGCGTCATGGGTCATAACACAAAAGTACCTGTTCTTATTGACAGGAAACAGGCACGCTATATAGTACACAGCTGAAAACATTATATATGCTATCTGTTTCATATATCCTCCGTATCCCCGGTATGCAAAAAAAGCACATCCATAACTTTACTGCTGGCAAGCCCGGTATCCCAGGGATTATAGCATTGTCTGAATGCATCATACTTTTCGGCATAATCCTTATGCCTCTCATTGATTATATCATCAACAAGTGACAAAGTTGTTTCAGAAACCGGTCCCGGAGCGCTTTTTTCAAAGTCAAAATAAAACCCTCTGAGGACATTTTTATATTTACCAAGGTCATAACAGTAAAAATACATTGGTCTGTTAAGCAGACTGTAATCAAACATAACTGACGAATAATCCGTTATAAGCATATCTGATACAAGATACAGAGACGCAATATCCACGCTCTGGCCGTATACCTTAACAAAGCCGTTATATTCTGACCAGTCCGTATTATCCTCCACAAGGTAATGATACTTTAATATTAAAACATAATCATTGCCAAAAGCATTATACATATCATCCATGCAAAGCGCATTGGAATAATGATACCGCCCAAGCCCGAAGGCTTCGTCGTCACGCCATGTAGGAGCGTACAGCATAATCTTTTTATTATCCGGAAGATTAAGCTTTCTCTTAAGACGTCTTATATCCGATTCATTATTATATCGGAACAGCACGTCGTTCCTGGGATATCCTATCTCAAGCATTATTCCCGAATAATCAAATGCACGCCTGAATACTTCCGACGAAAACGGATTCTGCGATATAAGATAATCCCATGTCATCGCATTTTTTCTAAATTCTTCCTTATACGCGTCTATGCTTTCTTCGCCCGCCATATATACCGTATCCATATCAAGCGCAAGCTTTTTAAGAGGCGTTCCATGCCAGGTCTGAATATAAGTCACCTTATATCTTTTTCGCAGAAACTTCGGTTGTCTTGCATCAAAAATCCAAAATTTTGCGGTAGCCATATAATAAAGGTATCTAAGCCTCCCGTATTTAACCTGAATATGCTTTCCCGGTATATCAAATTTGTTCTTTTCATAAAACCATATGCATTGATATTTTTCTGCTATCCCGCTTCTTACCATTTCTTCATATATAGCTTTTGGATTGCCTGAATAGCTTTTTCCAAGGCTTGAGGATATGACGACTCTTGTATCGGCAAGCGGAAGAAACCTGTTCATTGCTCTGTAAAATATAATGCATATATCCTTTATCACAGTTCTTGCCATTTTCTTTATATTCAATCTGTCACCCTCCTGCGAAGCAGCAGCTCTGCCGCCCTCTCGGACGCTTTTCCGTCTTCAAGCGAGCAGAACCTCTGATAAAATTCTTCATACCGACTGCGGTACTTTTCAGATATTTCATCAAGTCCGTTAATAGCGCTTATAACATCTTCGTTTGTATATAAAAGCGGTCCCGGAAGCTCTTTCTCCATATCAAGATACATTCCTCTGAGTTCATTTTTATATGTGCTGAAATCATATACATAAAATAAGACAGGGCGTTTAAGGCAGGCATAATCAAAAAATACCGAAGAATAATCAGTCATGCACACATCCGCTGCAAGATAAAGCCTTGATATATCCTCATATGACGAAGCGTTATATACAAAGCCTTCATATTCAGATAAATCAAGCCTGTCCGCCACATAATAATGCGTTCTTAAAATAATTGTCCATTCTTCTCCTATGCTTTCTCTCAGCATATCAAAATCCAGCATAAGGCTGAATTTGTAATCTCCCGAACCGTAATATTCGTTATCACGCCATGTAGGCGCATACAAAAGAACCTTTTTCCCATCGGGAATGCCAAGCTCCGCTTTAACACTGCGCCCAATCCGTTCTGCATTTTCAGATTTGAGTATGTCGTTTCTCGGATAACCAATCTCAGCAATAATATCCCTGTCAAGGTCAAATGCATGCTCAAATATATCGGTAGAAAACCTGTTTGCAGATATAAGATAATCCCATTTTCTCGAATCCCTGTAAAAACTCACCTTATGGTCACGGCTTGCAGAATGCACGTCGTCCATATCAAAAACAAGCTTTTTAAGCGGCGTACCATGCCACGTCTCAAGAAAAACCATATCGTTACTCTTAACAAACCATCCCGGCTGACGTACGTTACAGACATGATACTTCGCCCTTCTGGCGTAATACACATGCCTGAGGCTGTTATATGCGACACATTTCGGACTGCCGGGAACCTTCTTTAAAGAATTATTTAATACCCATATATATGTATACCTGTCCTTATATTTCGCAAGCATATACTCATATATATACTTTGGGCTGTCGTTATAGCCGTTTCCGAAAAAGCTTTCAAATACTATCCAGTCGTCTCTTCTTTTCATATGCGAAAAGAAAAGCTTATCTATAAATCTGTACCACTGTATGCTGTTCCCGAATTTTCCTGATTTTTTTCTCTGTATGATAATAAGCGCGGCAAATACCCTTGCCAGCCTGTACTTTCCGTAGGATATACATATAAGCTCGGCCTTGCCAAACCCGCCGAAGCGCGACTGTACATTTTTATATGCGTCTTTAACAATACCTGATAAGATTTTAGCGTCATCCTTTTTAACACACAGCCCCGCGTCTAATGCGCTGATTACGCATTTACATAAAAAATAACTGATAAGATTTTTCCTTTTCGGCTGATTTTCACATGCCGGATAAGCTTCTTTATATGCAACAGTCATATCGTGAAGCATTTTATCAGGGTTCTTTTTTGCAGTCTGGTTAAGCTGCGGAAGATGCACAGGGTCGTTATGCTCCCTTTTTGCATAACATGCATCATGTGCAAGATAATACTGCGACGTAACTGAAAGCAGCCGCATAACAAATGACATATCAGAATAAAAGCTTACATCTTCATTAAAATGCAGGCCGTTATTTATTAGAATTTCTTTTCTGATTAAAGCATTAAGAACAGTTACTTCAGATGCAAATATCTTTGCAAGGTCAGCGTCTGTTCCTTTTCTGTCAGCATCAGCATATTCTTCGTCTGAATCACTGACAAACGATTCTCTTTTAAAAAATGTTGGCTTAATCTGTCCGAAAACGATATCGGCAGAATTTTCTTCGGCACATGAAAGAAGCCTGCCAAGACATCCCGAAAGCAGATAATCGTCGCTGTCGATAAAATAAATATACCTGCCTTCCGCCATTGATATTCCTTTATTTCTTGTAAAACCTGTTCCCCTGTTCTCAATCCACTGAACATATCTTACGGGAAGTCCGCGCTTTTCATACTCCTCTATTCTGGCAACAATACCTTCTTCAGGCGCATCTCCAAGACATATAACCTCGTAATCGTCTTCATCAAGCTTCTCGTCAAGAATGCTCTCAAAAAGGTCGCCAAGAAAACAGAGGCCCTTATGAAAAGGAATAATTATACTGATGCTCTTCAATGTATTATTCTCCCTTATGCAGGCCAAGGTCTTCCTTGATTTTAGTTGTTGATATTCCTTCTGTTCTTGGAAGATAAACTACTTCACAATAATCTTTAAGAAAATCAAATTTACCTTTCCAGTCATCGCCCATTACAAATATATCGACATTGTTATTCTTAACGTCGTCAATTTTCTGCTCCCAGGTATACTCCGGGATAACCTCGTCAACGTATTTGATTGATTCTAAAATTATTTTTCTATCCTCATAAGGATGATATGCTTTTTTATTCTTAACAGCGTTAAACTCATCTGACGACAATACCACAATCAGATAATCTCCAAGTTCTCTGGCCCTTCTCAAAAGGTTAATATGACCCACGTGCAAAAGATCATATGTTCCGTAAGTAATAACTTTTTTCATAATATTACCGCCTTCCAGCTCTTTTTCTTTTCCTGCGATACTGCTCGTCACTTTCATATATTGCTATCGCATCTTCTAAATCACCATAAAATGTGACTTTACCATGATCCAAAAATATACCCTTATTACACACTTTACGCATCTGATTCACGGAATGCGATACAAAAAGCACGGTCACTCCGTCATTCATCATCTGATTGATATGCTTAAGGCTTTTCTTCCGAAACATTACGTCTCCTACGGATAATACTTCATCAAGTATAAGTATCTCCGGGTCAACAGCGGTTGCGATTGAAAATCCAAGTCTTGCTTTCATTCCTGATGAGTAATTCTTCACTGGAATATTGATAAAATCTCCAAGCTCGGAAAATTCAACTATACTGTCATAATGTGCGTCGATAAATTCCTTAGTATAACCAAGTATAGCGCCATACAAATATATATTCTCTGCACCTGTATACTGAAGGTCAAATCCTGCCGAAAGCTCCAGCAAAGGAACCACCTTACCATAAGTCTTAATCGTTCCCTCAGTAGGCTTAAGCACCCCTGCAATAATTTTTAACAGCGTACTTTTGCCGGCTCCGTTATATCCGAGTATCGCTACACGGTCTCCTTTTTCGATTGTAAAGCTGATGTCCTTAAGCGCCCAAAATTCTTTAAAGGCTATATCTCTTTTAATAAATCTTATAAAATATTCTTTTAAATTGTCAACCTTGTCTGAGCTTAAGTTAAACCTCATTCCTATATGGTCAGCCTTTATCGCAACTTTCTTCTTCATATAACTTCCACCTTATATTTATTTCTGCAGACTGTGCTGCAATGTATATAACTACAGATGCAAGATAAATTCATCCTGTTTTTTGTAAAACAACACTATTCCTATAACCATCGTTATTACTGCAAAGCAAGCGGCATATATCATTGACGGAGCATGAAAACCAGCTCCGTTTATACAGTTTCTGAAATTTCTTATAACTGCATACACCGGATTAATATCAAGCAGCCATGCATATTTTTTAAGCCTTGTCGGCTCGTAGAAAATAGCGCATGTATACATTATAAGCATCAGCGCAACTCCCCAAAGATACTCAAGGTCTCTGAAAAATACTGCAAGCGTTGCAAGTATAAGTCCGACTCCGATACACATTCCAAGCAGTATAACCAACGGTACAATCCCCGCAAGCATCCAGGGTGTCGGCGTCACACGAAGAACTACAGCCACCCCGACAAGCACAACAAGCGAAATCAGAAACGTAAGAAAATTTGCAAGTATGGATGATAACGGATACATGTACTTTGGAACATAAACCTTTTTTATCATGCCCACACTGCTTCTTACTGATTTCATCGCTCCTTTTGTAGAACCGCTGAAAAACGAATACAAAAGTCTTCCTGCAAGTATATATACAGGGAACGGAAGACCGTCCGCTATACCGTTTCTTCCAAGAAATGCCGAGAATACCATAGTAAGCACCATCATTGTCAGAAGCGGCTCAACAAGAGTCCATACTATTCCAAGATATGACCTTCTGTATTTGAGCTTGATTTCTTTTATAACAAGCTGAGACAAAAGGTATTTGTATTTTTTAAAGTTAGCAATTACATGCATCTTATTACTCATACTGTCTGCTCCTATATTCTACTTAAATACTGCCTTTATACAGTTCTCAGAGGCATGTCCATCCTCCCAGCCGCAGAACCTGTCGTAGAATTCATTGTATATTGCCGCATATTTGGCATTGACAGCATTAATATTCTCAATAGCTTCAATAATCTCCTCAGTTGTAAAGAGAAGAGGTCCCGGAAGCTCCTTTTCCATATCAATATAGAATCCTCTGAGTACATCCCTGTATTTATCAAGATCATATGTGAAAAACAGCATAGGACGTTTAAGATTGGCATAATCAAAAAATACTGATGAGTAATCTGTTATAAGTATATCCGAAATCAGATAAAGCTCCGCGATATCATCATATTTGCTGAGATTATACACAAATCCTTCAAGTCCGGCAACATCAAGGTTATCCGCTATAAAATAATGCGTACGCAGTATAACTGCATATTCATCTGAAAGAGCATCCCGCATCTTACGCAGATCAAGCTTAAGGTCAAACTTATATTTTCCTGATTCGTAATATTCGTCGTCTCTCCATGTAGGCGCATATAAAATAACCTTTTTATCCTTAGGAATTCCAACCTTCTTTTTAATAGATGCAGCTATGCTGTCGCGGTTATCCGCATGCAGAATATCATTTCTTGGATAGCCGTATTTCAGCATAGGCTTATCATATACAAACGCACGCTTGAATACTTCCTCTGAGAACTTGTTGGCGGCAACAAGATAATCCCATGACCTCGACTGTATATAAAAAGTCTTCTTATACATAGGCGACGCGCTTACAACCTCATCCATATCAAAAACGAGCTTCTTAAGAGGGGTTCCGTGCCATGTCTCAAGGAACACATTGCCTTTTCTCTTAACAAACCACTTAGGCTGTCTGCTGTTGAATACTATATATTTGCTTCTTGCCATATATTTGTAATAAGCAAAGCTGAAACGTCTTATCTGCTTTGCAGGATATGGCAGCTTAGTCTTCTTATCAAGAATCCACACATATTCATATTTGCCCGGATACATCTCATTAAGCTTTTCAAATATATACTTCGGGCTGTCAGAATAGCTTTTTCCGAAAAAGCTTTCCAAAAGAACCACATTATCAAGCATTGGCTGCTTAATGTATCTGTGTTTGTACGTAAATTCCTTGGCAATCTTAAGCCTGTTTGGCCCTTTTATAATCTTTACTGCCCAGTTTCTTAAGTTCTTATTACCGGTAAGCCTGCTTATTTTTTTAACATCCTCGTTAATAAACGCCTTTACGAGCCTTCTTCTGTACAGGCCGGAAGTCTTAACAGACTCCTCTCCAAACTGCTTACACATATTGCTTATCTGCGGCAGGCGTTTCTTTCGCCATATTTTTTCTTCATTCTTTCTTATTGCAGGACCAGCTTCGCTTGCCAGGTAAGAAATAACCTTTTTGTCAAATTTGATTCTGACGTCGGACTGCGCGTCGTCTACATAACCGATTACTTTATCATATGCCTTTACCCGGTGCTCAAAATCGTCCTTACCTATAGCCTGAATAAGCGAAGGCATATGTATAGGGTCGTTATGCGTTCTCTTTATATATAATGCTTCCTTATCGCCGTCGCATAAAGACGCTTTGGCAAGCGCTCTGCAAAGAAACGGCCAGTCCGAATAATATACAAGCTCTTCATCAAATAAAATACCGTTATCAATCAGGAAGCTTTTCTTAAATAATATACCTAATACAGATATATTCTGTATGGTCTTACGCCTTGATACAAGATATTTGCCGGCTCCGTAAAGCTTCTTTTTACGTATTGTCTCAGCATCGTCTCCGGAATTAATTTCAAAATCAAACTGTCTGTCGTTATCCGTCTCTTTGCTGTTGTCTTCCTCATCCTCTTCCTCCTGTACCTTCTGGGAATTATGGTCAAGGTAAATACTTCTCTTATACCACGTATTCTCAAGCTTTCCAAACGAGAGGTCAAGGCTTTCTGACACAGCAAGATTATACAGCTTTTCAATAAAATCCCATGCAAGATAATCGTCACAGTCAAGAAACATTATATAATCGCCCGACGCATTCTCCATGCCCTTGTTCCTTACTGCCGCAACTGTCGCTTTATCCGTATGATATGCCTTAATATCAAGCTTTCCCTCAAATGAACGTATGATATCTTCAGGAATATCTGTCTCTGAAGCTGTCAGAATAACCTCAAAGTTACATACACTCTGCTCGGCAAGACTCAAAAGACAGTCCTTAAGATACATATCTTCTCCATGATAGGGCACAACTATGCTAATATCCAAAGCGTTCTCCTCCTAATATTTTTACTCAAACATAATAATTATATCAATATAATACATTAAAGTCAAATTGTGGCATTATTTCAGCATTTCACTTATATATCCGTATATCTTCTCACAATGGTTATTATCAAAGTCCGTAAAATAATCGTCTCTGTTTTTGTTATTATCAGATATATATATAAAACCGCTTTCTATAATTTCGGAGAGCTTTACGATAAATGAATCAAAATCTGTTACTCTGCATCCGAAAATACTTGTTTCCATATTAATATACGAGCCCTGTCTGTCCATATACATATCATAATCAAACTGATAAAACAAGACTGGCTTGTTCATATACAGCACATCCCAGGAAGCGCTTGAATAATCCGTAATAAACATACTGCATTTCATCAAAAGCTTATTCACGGCTATGCCTTCATCATATCCTACCATAGTAATATTAGGGCTCTTTGCCTCTATGCAGTGCATATAATCCCTGAACTTGGGATGAAAACAGAAAATCATATGAACATTATTTTTTTCAAGAATTTCCGCAAGCCTGTCTGAATTCAGTATTTGTGAATACGCCTTAAAATAATCTGTTTCAACAAATTCCTGTTCACTTGCATCCCTTATCCAGTTTCTCCATGTAGGCATATAAAATATCATAGAAGGCGTCTCCTTATCGGATACAAGCTTATCCCACCTTGCAAGTCCGGTAACAATAATTTCATTATCGGAATATCCGAACTGTCTTGATATGATTTCCTTTTCAGCCTGCGACGAAGCTACAAACAAATCGCATCTGTTCGCATACTGCTTTCCATATATATTATCTACACGTTTAAACCCGATTACTCCATGCTGCAGAAAAACAAACTTCTTTTTTGTGACAGCCCTTAATATCTTTGTATTAGATGAGTACCATCTGTAACAATGTCTTTTAGAATCCGTAGACACAAACGCAGCGGCAGCCTGAAGATATATCAGGTGCCTTATACTCATAAATTCAACGACGCTTCGTTTATACTTTTCCTTAAGCGTACCGTATACAGGGCGTTTGCTTTCTATTACATAAACAGGCCTGTATTTCCTTTCATTCCTCTCCTTAAAATATTCAAACATATAATAAGAATTATCCTGAGCTGCCGTACAGAATTTCTCATAGAACAAAATGTTTTTCCTAAGCTTAAAGAATACTCCGAACAATCTGTATATTATAAGCGCTATGCATTCATTAAACCTGTATTTGAGAGAATCATATTCATTAATTTTACGGCACTCACATACAATTTTCCCTCCGATTGTCTCCATCAGATACACCAGCATATCATTATCAGACACATAGCTGTTACGGTACATATGCGAAAGCTTACGGTAAAATTTCCTGCTTATTCCCACAAGCCTGAATTCATACGTAAAGCCGTCCTTTACTGCAGAAAGATACAGCTCGTACCTTAACGGAATCCAGTTCACTTTTCTACAGTCAATACAGAATGTTATAATATCCCCCTTGTTTGTCTTTTTAGTTTTTAAAGCCCCATATTCATATTCAAGAGGCATACCGTTTTCATCCTTCTCGGATTTATGCCTGATTATAAGCTTTCTGTCCGAAAACTCTCTCTTTATGCATAATATATCTATAAAAAGGCGGCCGTCTTTCATATGAAACGATTCAATCTGCCCTCTGTATACTCCCTTATACATATTTTTTCTGTCGGTAGTCCTTTGACAGAGCTGCAGAAAGTCGTCAAAGTACACCTGAAACGCGCTGTCGGACCAAATCTTATTAATTATATATCTGTCACTGTCGTCATAACCGGCAACTGCAATACCCTTTTTATATTTTTTTTCATTAAACAGAGTAATTCTTGACTGGTAATAAGAGCCCTGTCTGTTGCATACAAGATATATTTCCCACTGTTTATCCCTGACACAGCCATATTCATCTGCAAAGCCAGAAAAATCAGCCGAAAAACGCCCTTCATTTACCGCATTATTATCAACGCTGATTCTGTATATCTTTTTTAACGACTTGCTCCAAAGCCATAATTCAGCTTCATTTGCAGGTTTAAGATTACTTTGTTTAAGTGTAAACGTAATCTCCATACCCTTATATTCAGCGCTTTCTGCATACACCTCGGTCTTTTTTACCGTATCAGACTTATTGCGCCATTTTCTTATTGAAAACAATGATTTATTGTCTACAGCGCCCATATAATGATTTTTCGTTTCAGGATTCACATAAAGCTTTTCTAACGAAAGCTCTATCATTTTTCCTGTTCTGCCGTTATTTACCTTATCTTTATACACAAAAAAATGCTGATTTTTCTGCGCGTCCTCCACTACAGGATACCAGGTGCCTGCCTCGATACCCTCTTCATCAAAATCAACACCAATCTCATATATATTGCCGTCGCATTTTTTTATCGCAATATCACTATACTCTTTTTTATGCCGTATATCCTTTAAATATATTTTTTCGGGCACCAGACCCTCCGGCATTAAAAACCTGCCGGAGAAAATGCTTCCGCAAAAACAATAGTCAATACATACATGCCCTTCTTTCATATTATCCTCCAAATATTAATCGTCGTTCTCGAAATATTGGTCCCTGGTTTTTTCATAAGTTTCTTTTATATCGTCCTGCCTTCCGTCTCTGGCTTTAAGCTCTTCGCTTTCAAAATAATGACTGCCTTTTACAATATTGCTTTTATCGTCATATTCTTTAAGCTTAACCGTACCTGTTGAAATATATTCCTGTCTTAGTACATTATATTCATCTTCACGCCTGTTAATATAATCCGTAACCGTAACCGCAAGCTCGGACGAATCGCTTTCACATTCGGACTTATCTGAATACACATGATATCCAAAATGTCCGAATACAGTATCGTCGCTTTCATACTGCGCCTCATTCGACTTCATCGTAGCCAGCATAAGGTCTCCGACGTCATAGAAGAAATGAAGATTATTGTAGAAATTATACGGATTAAGCATAATATCATTATAATCACTGAAATCCCATACATCTCCGACTATATTAACTACCTCCCCATAATAATTCCAGAACTGAGGTCCGTCAAATACAGCCATTTCCGTTATAAAAGATGGTCCGAATACTACCGAAAGCTCTACGCCGTTTGCATCACATACGGATTTGATTCTTCTGAGCGCTTCAAGACACAGTCTCATATTGTCGGACTGTTCGGGCTGTTCATTAAACAAAGAATACAGGCTCTCGTCATAATCCTTCATTACATACCGCTGTCTGAACCACTCTTTATCAAGCGTAACCGCATCATAATATTTTCCAAGGTTTCTCTCGCCGCTTGGAAGCTCTGGATATGATACCGGATTAGTTTTCTTATCAGCAATTTTTTCAATCTCTTCTACGCTTACTTTAAGATTTTTAAAAAGCATTTTAAATACTTCTTTTACCTTTGAAGTTCCATTTACCTGCGCGGGCGTAACATACGTATCTCCAAGATTCTGCCTTGAATACTCTTTTACCTCTATACTGGAAAGGTGCAGGAGTATCTTTTTAACGTCGCTGTCATTTTCAATAATATAATTAATATATTTCTCATATTCTTCAAAATTACCCGACTGTATATACGAATTATAATAATTATATCCGTCAATCTCTTTCATATTATCGGCTCTTATTCCGCTTGCCTTAGAGCCTCCTATAATGTAAGCGTCGTATTCATCGGAATAATTTTTAATTCTTTCAGCCTTTAACACACGAGTATAATAATCATCATTCAGTTCAAAATAATTACCGCCCTGAAAACGGAAGTATCCATATGGATCTACAAAATAATTTACCGAACCGATAAACACCAGCACACATACCATTAGTATGACAAATGTTATAACCCATTTTTTTGAGCTCTTCATAACCAACCTCCATCATTAGTCCAAAAATCAGAACTGGAAATACAGGAACTGAACCACTTTGTCCATCTTAAATATACATATTGCAAGAAGAACGGCAGGATATATCAACCAGTACCATTTTTTAGTAGTAAACGAATCTGACATCTTTTTAGTGGTAGGCATAAACCAGCATATGAATAAGCCTATCATACACGTAAGTCCCATTGTCTGATGATTCGCAATAAACGTCGCTATCGTATTCGCAGCTTCGCCAATGCTTGTACCAAGCGAAGCAAAATTGAACATTCCCTTATATACATTCCATGCATCTGTAAATGTATTTGATACAAAAAGAACTCTTGTAAGTATCGCAAGAAGGAATGTAAGCGGTACGCCAAGGAAAAGCGGCGTCTTCTTTTTATTTTTGTTGCGCCAGCTTCCGATACACACAAGAATACCGTTCACTATTCCCCACACAACAAAAGTCCATCCCGCGCCATGCCAAAAGCCGGATACGAAAAACGTAACCATAGTTGCTACATAATAATTACGCCATTTTACGCCTTTTTTATATGTATTTCTGAATATGTAATTTCCCAGAAACCTTGACAGCGTCATATGCCATCTCTGCCAGTAATCCTGAAAATCCTTTGCCTTATACGGCGAATTAAAGTTCTGAGGTATTACAATATTGAACATACATCCGAGACCGATAGCCATATCCGCATAACCGGAAAGGTCAAAATAATAAGAAACTGTATATTCAAGAGAATAAAACCACGAGCTTAAAAATTTCAGCGTGCCTGCCGCCGTAAGAGCGTCAAGTTGATTAAAAAACAGCTCCGCGTCTGTTGTAAGAGGGTCTGCAAGAAGCATTTTCTTGGCGCAGCCGACAGAAAATATGAACAACCCTTTTGCAATATTGTCGTAATTCATACGCTGATTTTTCTCATCTGCAAACTGCGGCACAATTTCCTTATGATGAATAATCGGTCCTACAATAAGCTGTGGGAAAAAGGTTATAAACAAAAGATAATTAACAATATCATACTCTTCCGTCTCGCCTCTGTATGAATCCACCAAAAAAGCGATAAGCTGGAATGTAAAGAACGATATACCGATAGGGAGAACTATATGCTTTAACGTATAATCCGAACCTGTAATAAAATTATAGTTGCTAATAAAGAAATCCGTATATTTGTAGTATCCTAAAAGACCTACGTTGGCAAGAACGCCTGCAAGCAGAAGAAGTCTTCTTTCAATCCTGTAAGAATCTCCACTCATACGGCTCATCGTAGTTCCAATAATATAATTGCCTAAAACACTTCCCATGAAAAACGGAAAGAAATCCGGACTTCCCTGTGAATAAAAATAGAACGATGCTATTACCAGCCATATTTTAGCCATCTGATGCCATTTCAGATGATGAAGCACAAAATAAACTACAAATACAATCGGTAAAAACACCAATATAAACTGATATGTTGAAAAAATCATTGTAAATCCCTTTCGTATCTTTTAGTATTTTTTATAACGCCAGATTCAAAAAACCATACTTTTCATGCCTGCACGAAAAGCATGGTCTCAGGCATTTTATAAAGGTATATTACCATGCTTCTTTTCAACGCTGACGATATTCTTTTTGCCAGAAAGCATAAGTAAATCTGCATATAATCTTTCTCTTGTAGCTTCAGGTTTTATAACCTCATCGACATATCCGTGCATGGAAGCCACTCTTGCACTCATGAAGTCTTTATTATATTCGGCAATCTTTTCATCTCTGAAACGTATGCGCTCAGCTTCATCAAGCTTTTTCATCTCTTTTGCGAACAATATATCCACAGCGCCCTCAGCTCCCATGACTGCTATCTCGGCATTAGGCCATGCATATACAAAATCGGCTCTTAAATGCTTGCTGCACATTGCAATATAAGCTCCGCCGTACGCCTTTCTGAGTATAACGTTAAGCTTGGTAGTCGTAGCCTCCGAATATGCATACAAAAGCTTTGCGCCGTGCCTTATAATACCTTTTCTTTCCTGTCCGCTTCCCGGAAGAAAGCCCGGCACGTCGGTAAGGGTTATTATAGGAATATCATAGGCGTCGCAGTATCTTATAAACCTTGCGCCCTTATCACTTGCGTCACAGTCAAGCGCGCCAGCCGCATAATTAGGCTGATTTGCAACATATCCCACTGTAATGCCCTTTATCTTTGCAAACCCTACAACAATATTTTTGGCAAAATCCCTCATTACTTCGATAAATGTATTCGGGTCTGATAAAAGCTTTATTACGTCCTTAATATTATAAGCCCTGTTTCTTTCCACAGGTATGATGTTATTCATCTCATACTGAAAAACCGCATTAGTTTCATATCCTGAAAAATCAGGCATATTCGTCTTTGGTTCTCCATAATACTGAGGTATTATGTCCAAAAGCTTTCTGACTTTCTTATAGCATGACTGCTCATTCTTACAGTAAAAATGAGCCACGCCGCTTCCCTGGGCATGAACGCTTGCGCCTCCAAGCTCTTCGGCTGTTATGTCTTCATTGGTAACGCTCTTAATAACTTTCGGTCCGGTAACATACATCTGGCTTATATTATCTATAACAAATATAAAATCAGTAATCCCCGGGGAATATACCGCACCGCCGGCACAGTTGCCTGCAATTATGGAAATCTGCGGAATATATCCCGAAGCCAGCGTATTGTAATAAAATATCTCTCCATACCCGGCAAGCGCATTAACGCCCTCCTGTATTCTCGCTCCGCCCGAATCGTTAATTCCTATTACAGGACAACGGTTCTGTATTGCAAGCTTTATAACATTAGCAATCTTAAATCCATGTTGCTTACCAAGCGTTCCTCCGATTACAGTAAAATCTTCAGAATATATAAAAACCTTTCTGCCTCCGATGCTCCCGTATCCCGTAATAACCCCGTCATACGGAAACTGACCCGGCTTAATTCCAAAAGTCTCCTCAAGATTAGTAACTCCCGACTGTATCTCACGGAATGAATTATGATCAAGCAGACTGGTTATTCTCTCTATCGCATGGAGCTTACCTTTTGCATGCTGCTTTTCTAACTGATACATAAAAACACACTCACATCCTCACTATACATAGCTTATGACAGATTATTTCAAAAATGTGTCATAAATATGTCAAACTATGATCTTAGCTCTGCTCCAATACTCTTAAGCGCTTCTATTATCTTATCCATTACCTCATTAACATCTTTATCTTCAAGCGTTCTTTCAGAATCCCTGAATCTTATTGAATATGCAAGCGACTTCTTTCCTTCTTCTAATCTATCGCCCTCATATACGTCAAAAAGCTCACATTTCTCAAGAAGCTTACCGCCTTTTTTGCATATTACCGCTTCAACTTCACCTGCAAGCACGCTCTTATCCATAACAAGGCTTATGTCTCTTGTAACAGCCGGATATTTTGGAATTCCTTCATATTTGATATCAAAGGCAGCATACTCTTCTACATATCTCATGTCAATGACTGCAGCATAAGCCTTATCCTTTATTGAATAATTGCCGCAGACCTCCGGATGAACCTCTCCGATATATCCGATAACAGTATCCTTGTATATAATATCAGCCTGTCTTCCCGGATGAAGGAACGGTTTAACATCTCTTACTTCAAATAATATTTTTTCTCTCATCTGGCATTTGTTAAGGATTGTCTCAACCACACCCTTAATATCGTAGAAATCACAGCCTCCGTACATTCCCAAAGTCAGCTGCATGCGCTCGTCTGGAAGCTCTTTTAAAGGAAGCTCCTTAGGTATATATATATTAGCCATTTCATACAGCCGGACATTCTTATTTCTTCTGCTGTAGTTGGTTGCAAGTGACGTAAGCATTCCGTTAAGTGAAATGGTCCTCATAATACTGTAATCCTCACCAAGCGGATTAGATATTAC
>CABUPO010000001.1 GCA_902493385.1 uncultured Lachnospiraceae bacterium | reverse complement strand
TTATCAAATATATCCCCTCTTGTCAACACCTTTTTTTATTTTTTTTCTTTTTTTTGATTATATCACGTAATTACATACATTAACTGTACTTATTATGGCATATTTTCAGGTAAAATAAGGCTGTTATCTTAATTAATTTACAGACCCGGCTTAGCCGTTTATAAGAACAAAAACTAATTAATATTCTGATGTTAATGTAATCGGCGCCCGTTATGACTGTCTTAAAATAAAAAAATTAAAATCTGTACAGGTAAAAAGGTTCCTGCCGTATTATATGGCGGGAACCTTTTTACTCAGGGCCGTAAGCCTCTTTCTAAGCTACACGTCTTATATAGCTTCCTGTAACGGAGAAGGAGGGATTTGAACCCTCGCGCCGCGTGAACGACCTATACCCTTAGCAGGGGCACCTCTTCAGCCACTTGAGTACTTCTCCATAACTGAATAACTTATTTCATTATTACCCATAATAATGGGCTTCACAATTAAACAGTTTAACAAACATAACTTTATTTGTCAATATTATCTTTCATATATATTATTACCATAACAGTCTATAACCGCAATAACAGGTAAATCTTCGACATATAATTTTCTGACTGCCTCAGTTCCAAGGTCGTCATACGCAATAACTTCCGCTTTTTTTATGCATTTGGACAAAAGAGCTCCTGCGCCTCCCACTGCTGCAAAATATACTGCCGTATTATCCTTCATGCTTTCTATAACATCGGCGCTTCTTTTTCCTTTTCCTATCATACCTGTCATTCCCTTTTTAAGAAGAGCCGGCGTATATTTGTCCATTCTGCTGCTTGTAGTAGGTCCGGCAGAGCCAATTACCTGTCCTTCTCTTGCGGGAGTAGGTCCCAGATAATATATTATCTGGTTTTTTAAATCTAAAGGAATCTTTTCTTCATTATTAATTGAATCATATAATCTTAAATGTGCAGCGTCTCTTGCTGTATATATTGTTCCTGTTATATATACATAATCCCCTGCTTTTATATCTTTAACCATATCTTTTGTTAATGGTGTATGAATATGTCTTTCCATTATTATTTCCTCATTATATAGTTCTTGTTACATGTCTGTTGACATGGCAGCATATATTAACGGCAACCGGCAGTCCGGCAATATGCGTAGGATATGTTTCTACATTAACTGCAAGAGCTGTTGTTCTTCCGCCAAGCCCTCCCGGTCCTATATCAAGGCTGTTAATCTTTTCAAGAAGCTCTTTCTCAAGCTCTGCAGCATATTCAGTTTCAGAATGGATATCTGCATTTCTTATCAGAGCTTTTTTTGCAAGATATGTACATTTTTCAAAATTTCCGCCTATACCTACGCCTACAACCATCGGAGGACATGCATTCGGTCCTGCAAGCTTAACAGTCTCTATTACAGCTTCCTTAACTCCCTCAATTCCATCCGACGGTTTTAGCATATATACCCTGCTCATATTTTCAGAACCAAATCCTTTTGGTGCAACTGTTATAATAATATCTTCTCCGCTGATAATATCATAGTGGATAACTCCTGGAGTGTTATCCCCGGTATTAACACGCATAATAGGGTCTTTTACAATAGATTTCCTAAGATATCCCTCATCATATCCACGTCTTATACCCTCGTTTACCGCATCGTTAACTGGCATTCCTTCTATATGTACATCCTGGCCTATCTGAATAAAAACCGTTGTCATTCCTGTATCCTGACATATAGGAATCATTTCTTTTCTGGCAATCTCCATATTAGCCGCAAGCTGTCCAAGAATCTGTTTTCCGATAACGTTATCCTCATTTTTTTCAGCAGAAATAATTCTTGAAGATATGTCTTTTGATAAAACATAATTAGCTTCTATACACATCTCTTTTATTGCATCAATTATTATGTCTGTGTGTACTGTTCTCATGATTGTTCACTCTCATCTTCATTTTGATTTTCTTCAGGTTCTTCATCTCTTACTTTTGCAATTCCGGCTATAACAATATTGCTGTCAGCGTCTATATTCATTACCTTTACGCCGGATGTGTTGCGTCCAAGTACCGATATGTCATTAACGCTTATTCTTATTATTATTCCTTCATTGGTTATAAGAAGCATTTCTCTGCTGTCATCAACAATTTTAGCTCCGACGACATTTCCGCTCTTTTCAGTAATCTTATAGCATTTTACGCCTTTTCCGCCACGTCTTTGAATGCTGAATTCGCTTATGTCAGTTCTTTTGCCAAGTCCCTTTTCGGATACTATAAGCATGTCGCTTCCCTGAGTATTAAGCTGCATTCCAACTACTTCATCATCATATGAAAGATTTATTCCTATAACACCCATTGAAGTTCTTCCTGTGCTTCTTACATCTTTCTCTGAAAATCTAATGCATAATCCGTTTTTTGTAACAAGAAGTATCTGCTTAGTACCATCTGTAACCTTAACTTCTATAAGGTCGTCTTCCTCATGAAGACTTATTGCCTGTATTCCTATCTTTCTTATATTGGCAAATTCATTAATTCTTGTTTTCTTAACTATACCTTTTTTCGTAGTCATAAAAAGATACTGGTTATCTTCAAAATTATCTACAGGAATAACAGCCGTTATCTTTTCTTCAGCCATAAGCTGCAGAAGATTAACTATAGCCACTCCTCTTGCAGTTCTTGAAGCTTCAGGAATTTCATATGCCTTAAGCTTATATACCCTTCCTTTATTCGTAAAGAACAGAAGATTATGATGGGAAGTAGTCATAAACAATCTCTCAATATAATCGTCTTCTAATGTCTGCATTCCCTTAATTCCTTTACCGCCTCTATGCTGGCTTCTGAAATTATCTACAGTCATTCTCTTTATATATCCAAGCTTTGTCATTGTTACTACGATATTTTCACGGGGAATTATATCCTCCATTGATATATCATTTTCGTCGTATCCAATTGACGTTCTTCTTTCATCACTGTATTTATCTCTTATTACAATCATTTCCTGTGATATAACAGTAAGGAGCTCTTTTCTGTCTCCAAGTATTTTCTTATATTCTGCAATTTTAATCTGAAGCTCTTTGTACTCATTCTCTGTAGCTTCTCTTTCCAATCCGGTAAGCTTCCTAAGACGCATATCTATAATACTCTGCGCCTGTACGTCGCTTAATCCGAATCTTTCAATAAGGTTAGACTTTGCTTCCGCAGCCGTTTTTGATGAACGTATTATAGATATAACTTCGTCTATATTATCAAGTGCAATAAGCAGTCCTTCTAATATATGAGCCCTTTCTTCCGCTTTGTTGAGGTCATATTTCGTACGTCTTGTAACTACTTCTTCCTGATGACGAAGATAATGATTAAGCATCTCAAGGATGTTCATAATTTTTGGCTCATTATTAACGAGGGCAAGCATTATTACGCCAAATGTATCCTGAAGCTGGCTGTGCTTAAATAATTGATTAAGAACTACTTTAGGATTAGCGTCTTTACGAAGTTCTATAACTATTCTCATTCCTTCGCGGTTTGATTCATCACGTAAATCTGTAATGCCGTCAACTTTTTTATCCTTATGAAGCTCTGCAATTTTTTCTATAAGCCTTGCCTTATTAACCATATACGGAAGCTCTGTTACTATTATTCTGTTCTTGCCGTTAGACATAGTTTCTATATCGGTAACGGCGCGTACCCTTATTTTTCCACGTCCCGTCCTATAAGCCTCATTAATTCCCTTTGTTCCAAGTATTGTAGCTCCTGTAGGAAAATCAGGTCCTTTTATAATCTGAATTATCTCATCTATTGTAGTTTCAGTATCATTTTTTTCATTATCAATTATATGAAGTACCGCTTCAATAACTTCTCTGAGATTATGAGGAGGTATATTTGTTGCCATTCCTACTGCGATTCCTGATGTACCATTAACAAGCAGGTTAGGGATTCTTGCAGGAAGAACTGTAGGTTCTTTTTCAGTATCATCAAAGTTAGGTACAAAATCTACGGTATTTTTATTAATATCTGCAAGCATTTCCATAGATATTTTACTAAGCCTTGCCTCAGTATACCTCATTGCTGCCGCAGAATCGCCGTCTACTGAACCAAAGTTTCCATGTCCGTCTACGAGAGGATATCTTGTTGTCCATTCCTGAGCAAGATTAACCAAAGCTCCATATATAGAACTGTCTCCGTGAGGATGATATTTTCCCATCGTATCTCCGACGATACGGGCACATTTACGATGAGGCTTGTCAGGACCGTTATTAAGCTCTATCATTGAATACATTATTCTACGCTGAACAGGCTTAAGTCCGTCTCTTACGTCAGGAAGCGCTCTGGATGCAATAACTGACATTGCGTATTCTATGTACGACTGCTCCATCGTTTTCTTTATGTCTACATCATTTACTTTATCAAATATATTCTCTTCCATATTCCATCCTCCGAATTATATATCAAGGTTTTTAACGTATCTGGCGTTAGCCTCGATAAATTCACGTCTTGGTTCTACCTTATCTCCCATAAGAGTCATAAATGTTACATCTATATCTGAAGCCTGTTCTTCATTAATGGTAACTCTGTGAAGAATCCTCTTTTCAGGGTCCATAGTCGTATCCCATAACTGCTCAGCATCCATTTCGCCGAGTCCTTTGTATCTTTGTATAGAATTGCTGCCGTCTCTTCCTACTTCAGCAAGTATGTTATTCAACTCTTCATCTGTATATGCATACCATACTTTTTTATTTCTCTCAAGCTTATATAAAGGCGGCTGTGCAAGATAAACATAGCCTTCTTTAATAAGCTCAGGCATAAATCTATATAAGAAAGTCAGAAGAAGCGTACTTATATGAGCTCCGTCTACATCGGCGTCTGTCATTATAATTATTTTATGATATCTTAATTTGCTTATATCAAAATCATCAGATATTCCTGTTCCAAACGCAGTTATCATTGCTCTTATTTCTGCATTACCTAATATCTTATCAAGTCTTGACTTTTCAACATTAAGAATTTTTCCTCTAAGAGGCAGTATAGCCTGAGTTGCACGGTCTCTTGCCGTCTTTGCGCTTCCTCCGGCGGAATCTCCCTCAACTATATAAATCTCGCAGTTTTCAGGATTTTTATCACTGCAGTCTGCAAGCTTTCCCGGAAGGCTCATTGATTCAAGAGCTCCCTTTCTTGCCGTCTCCTTTGCTCTTCTTGCAGCTTCCCTTGCTCTCTGTGCCAAAAGAGCCTTTTCACATATTATCTTTGCTACAGACGGATTCTGCTCAAGAAAATATGTCAGCTGCTCGCTTACTACGCTTTCAACAGCTCCTCTTGCTTCGCTGTTGCCAAGCTTTTGTTTAGTCTGTCCTTCAAACTGCGGTTCTTCTATTTTGATACTTACAATAGCAGTCAGACCTTCTCTTATATCATCTCCTGAAAGATTGCCATCCTTTTCCTTAAGTATCTTCTGCGCCCTTGCATAATCATTGAATGTCTTAGTCATGGCATTTCTAAATCCTGTCATATGCGTGCCGCCCTCAGGAGTTGTTATATTATTAACAAAACTGTAGCAGCTTTCACTATATGCCGAATTATGCTGAAATGCAACTTCTACGAACACATTATTTTTCATACCCTCACAATATATAATTGATTCGTAAAGAGGTTCGTTGGCTCTGTTAAGATATTCAACATATTCTTTAATTCCGCCTTCATAACAGAAGCTCTTGGTCTGTTCTTTACCTTCTCTTTTATCTGTAAGACTTATATTTATTCCTTTTGTAAGAAACGCCATCTCACGAAGCCTTGTTTTTATTGTGTTAAAATCATATTCAAGCGTCTCTGTAAATATAGTTCCATCAGGCTTGAATGTTACTTCTGTTCCTGTACGGTCTGTTGTCCCTATCTCTTTGAGAGGATACATTACCTTTCCTCTCTCATATCTTTGATTGTATTTTTTTCCATCAGAATGAATAGTTACCTCAAGCCAGTCTGAAAGAGCATTAACAACAGAAGCCCCTACGCCGTGAAGACCTCCTGATACCTTATATCCTCCACCGCCAAATTTTCCACCTGCATGTAATATTGTAAATACTACCTCAACGGCAGGTATTCCGGCTTTATGATTAATTCCTACCGGGATTCCTCTTCCATCGTCAATAACTGTTATAGAATTATCTTCATTAATAGTAACTTCTATATTTTTGCAAAATCCTGCCAAAGCTTCATCAATTGAATTATCAACTATCTCATATACAAGATGATGAAGCCCTCTTTCAGATGTGCTTCCTATATACATTCCGGGTCTTTTTCTTACAGCTTCAAGTCCCTCAAGAATCTGAATCTGGTCTGCACCGTATTCATTATTAGTTTGTGTATTTTCTGTACTCATAATTTACCTCATTTCTATATCAGTTACATTTCCATTTTCTATCTTATATATCCTGTTCACATCAAGTGAATGGTTAATAAACTCTTCAAGTCCTGTACATGTAATAATTGTCTGTACCCCTTCTATGCTTTCTAACAGATAATTCTGTCTGCTTCTGTCAAGTTCAGATAGAACGTCGTCAAGAAGAAGCACCGGAACATCGCCTGTCTTTTTCTTAACAATCTCTATTTCAGATAACTTTAAAGACAGCGCCGCAGTTCTCTTTTGTCCCTGCGAACCGTAAGTCCTCAAATCCATATCGTTGGAAATAAATTTTATATCGTCTCTGTGGGGACCAATATGAGTTATCTGATAGTAAATATCTCTATTATAATTCTTATATAATTTTTCAGCAAATTCTTCTTCACTTACGCAGGAATCATATTGTATATCAAGAATTTCTTTTCCGCCTGTAAGCTTCTTATGTATATCTGCCGATATAACATTTATCTGTTCTATAAATTCTTTTCTTTCTTTAATTATCTCTTTTCCATATTTGATAAGCTGCTCGTCCCATACAGATAGAGTGTCTTTAAGAGATTCATCATAACTTATCTGCTTAAGAAGATGATTCCTTTGATTAAGAACCTTTGAATATCTGTAAAGATTATCAAGGTAAATTCTGCTAAGCTGGCAGAGCTCCATATCAATAAATCTTCTTCTTTCTGCGGGACCATTTTTTATAATATTAAGGTCTTCCGGTGAAAATAAAACTATATTAATAATTCCCATTAGTTCTGCAGATTTTTTTATTGGAATCCCATTTACTGCAATTCCTTTAGATTTATTTTTCTTTAGATGTAAATCTATATAATGCTCAAGCCCTTCTTTTTCTATATACATCTTAACATGTGCTTCATCGCATCCTATTTTTATTATTTCCTTATCTTTACTTCCCTGATGTGATTTAGTAGTTGCACATATATATATACTTTCAAGTATATTGGTTTTACCCTGAGCATTATCTCCATACAGAATATTCATCTTTTTATGGAAACTAATCTCTGCTTCACTGTAATTACGGTAATTATTAATCTTTATTTTTTTAATGTGCATTATTTACCATAACCTTTATTCCTTCATATTCAATTACGTCGCCGTCTCTGCACTTTTTTCCTCTTTCATAGACTGTCTCTCCATTAAGAGAAACCAGCCCTTCTTTTATAACCAATTTGGCGTCTGCTCCTGAACCTACAAGACCTCCCAGCTTAAGCGCCTGTCCAAGCCTTATATATTCATCCTTTATATATATCTGCTCCATTTCTATTCTCCTTACATTACTGCATTAAGCTTAACAGGAACTATAAGATATATATAATTTCCGTCATTATCTTTTATAAAAAACGGCGCTTTTGAATTAATAAAATACATATTAATCTGTTCATCATCTATAACCTTTAATGCGTCAAGCAGAAACTTCGGATTAAACGCAATCATAATATCTGTTCCTTCTTTTTCTGCATCTATATCTTCATCCATTGAGCCAAGATGGGTATTAACTTCTATTTTAACATTACCGTCGTTAATAGTTACTATAATTGGCTTCTTTTCCGAGTCTCTGATAAGAAGAGATGCTCTGTCAACGCTTCCAAATAACTGGGATTTGTTAATTGTAACTTTTGTTTCATAATCTCCTGACAGCATCTGGTCAATCTTATAGTATTCGCCTTCGATAAGCCTTGAAAGAACTATCGTATCGTCAAATTCAAATAATACATGTTTATCGTCAAAATAAATATTAACCATGTCGTCTATTCCGCCATTAATTATTTTAATTATTTCATTAAGAGTCTTTCCCGGAATAACTACCTTTATATGGTCGTAACTTTCATTAAGAAATACTCTTCTTATAGATATCCTGAATCCATCAAGAGACGTAATCTTAAATTCATTACCATTTACCTCAAACAATTCACCAGTCATTAATCTATTGCTCTCATTAGAAGAAATAGATATTATAGTCTGTCTTATCATTTCTCTTAATGTAAATTGAGAGACAGTTATCATATTATTTTTTTCAATCTTTTTTATAGCAGGATATTCATCCTTTTCTTTAAGAGAAAGTTTAATTTCAGATTTACCTGATTTGACTATAACTACATTATCATAGCTTTCAATAACAATCTCCTCAGAAGGCATTTTTCTTACAAATTCAGAAAACATCTTTGCATCTACAAGTATGGCTCCTTCTTTTTCTATTATACCTTCAAGAGTAGTTTCGATAGCCATTTCCATATCGTTGCCTGTCATTTTTATATGGTCTTCTTCTGTCTCTATAAGAATAGATTCAAGAATCGGCATTGTAGTTTTAGTTGAAACTGCTTTCATTACTATATTAGTGCTTTTAACTAAATCAGATTTGCTGCAAACTATCTTCATAAGAGTGCCCCTTTCAGTAAATGGATTTTACATATAAATATAAATATATATATAAATAATAATTATTATCAGGTGTCAGTTACAGTAGAAGACGTTAATAAGTGATTATCTCTTAAAGCGCCCTTAATATAAGGCTTTGCTTAATATAAATAAAGTTAATATTAAAGTGGACATCAATATATAACTAAATGTATAAAAATATTAAGCAGAATGTATATTAACTGTTGTAAACATAAGTTATCAACAATGTTAATAATAACGTTGATAACTTAAAGTTAAATTACTGGTGGTTAATAATCTTCATTAGAATATCAATCTCATTCTGAAGCGATACGTCTGTTGAGAGATCTTCTTCTATTTTATTGTAACCATGCATTACAGTTGTTCTATCTCTTTTACCTAATCTTTCTCCTATTTCATCATAAGAAGAATTGGTTATCTTTCTGCACAGATACATACATATCTGTCTTACATGTGCAATCTTCTGGCTTCGGTTTTTTGAATTAATCTGTTCAAGCGTAAGATTATAATGTTCTATTACTATATTAATGATGTAATCATTGGTAATTTTAACTTTGTCGTCTGTAAGTATAAGGTCTTTGATATCTTCTTTGGCATTATCAAGAGTAATATCGCAGTGCTGGAGCTTAGACCTTAATATAAGCTTATTATAAGCTCCTTCAAGGTCTCGTATATTGGTTTTGATATTTTCTGCAATAAATTCGAGAATCTTATCACCAAGTTTGATATTTTCCTTTTCTTCTTTCTTTTTAAGTATAGCAAGTCTTGTTTCGTATTCGGGAGACTTAATATCTACAGGGAGACCCCAGTTAAAACGCGATTTATATCTTTCATCAAGCTTTTCCATCTGATTAGGATGCTTATCACTTGTGAGAATAATCTGTTTACCCTGTTCATATAATGCATTAAAGGTATGAAAAAACTCTTCCTGAGTTATATCCTTTCCTATAATGAATTGTACGTCATCTATCATTAAAACGTCTACTTCTCTGTATTTCTTTTTAATATTATTAAGAGTAGTGCGGTCCTGCTTGCTATTACGCATAGCGTCTACAATCTCATTAATATATTGTTCGCTTGTTACATATAAAACCTGAAGCTCAGGATAGTTATCAATAATATGGTGTGCAATAGAGTGAATAAGGTGGGTCTTTCCAAGTCCTGGTCCTCCATATATAAATAGAGGATTATATTCACTTTCAAGCGGCGAATCAGCTACCGCAAGAGCAGC
This sequence comes from uncultured Lachnospiraceae bacterium, assembly GCA_902493385.1. Lineage (GTDB taxonomy): Bacteria > Bacillota > Clostridia > Lachnospirales > Lachnospiraceae > V9D3004. The sequence goes on along the minus strand of CABUPO010000001.1, from coordinate 502,299 downwards.
AGCATGGGCAAAGCTGTTATTGCTTCCTACTACAAATGTATCGAAGGTATATTTATCATTGAGATTAAAAGCAAGATTATTCTTTGCCTTTGTCTTTGGTTTTGAAATTCCTGAGCTTTTGTCAAGCTCGCTTTTATTCTTATATGTAATAGTAAGATGAAAGCCGGTAATCTCTTCTATGGAAACCTGAATAAATAAATTATATTTTTTGTTAATATGTTCCTTGCTGCTTTCGCCTAATAAATAATCGTTTACACTTATTACAGCAGTGCTTTCTTCTTCGTTAACAGAATATAATTCAAGTGGAGAAATCCATGTTTTATAACATACGTCAGTAAGAGAATATTCACTTTTAACGTGTTCTAATATATCTTTCCATTTAGATTTAATAATTTCTTCCATTATATATCCTGCCTTTTAAATATAATAAATGCTACTATCCCAAAATAAAAACGCTACCTTATATATATTAGTACAAATTCAGATTTTTTTCAATAGTAATGAAAAATTATTACTTGACGTGAATTATATTATTGAATATAATACAGATTGATATGTTATCAGAACAGGGATATAACGTATTAAGGAGGTGTATATAGAATGAAAATGACATTTCAGCCAAAAAAGAGAGCAAGAAAAAGAGAGCATGGCTTCAGAAAAAGAATGAGAACAGCTAATGGTAGAAAAGTATTAGCAAGAAGAAGAAGTAAGGGTAGAAAGAAATTATCTGCATAATTTGTATTATAACTGGCATAGTAGTTGTCAGAAGCTGATATTCCGGAGGAATATAATTGTATATGCATATTAAATCTAATAACGATTTTCAAAAAGTATATAAGAATGGTAAATCTCTGGCTAATAAGTATCTGGTAATGTATATTTTGAAAAATAATCTTTTGGAAAATCGTATTGGAATATCGGTAAGTAAAAAAGTTGGTAATAGTGTTATCAGACATAGAATAACAAGATTGATAAAAGAAAGTTACAGGTTGAACTGTAATATGTTTGATTGTGGTTACGATATCGTTATTATCGCCAGAGTTACTGCAAAAGGAAAGTCATATAATGACATTTGCAGCGCTTTAATTCATTTAGGTAAGATTCATAATATAATTAGAAGTGATTGAATTGAAGAAAATATTGCTGATTATTATTAGATTTTATAGAAGATTTTTATCTCCGTTAAAAGGAAAACCTACATGTATTTATGTGCCTACATGTTCCGAGTATGCGGCGGAAGCCATTGAAAAATATGGTCCTTTTAAAGGATCTTATTTGGCTGCAAAGAGATTATTGCGTTGTCATCCTTTTGCAAAGGGCGGATATGATCCGCTTCCATAAAGGAGGATATTTTAACTGATGTTTTTTTTATTAACCAAGTATAATGGCGCTATTCTTGGACCTATAGCTTATGTATTAGGAAAGATTCTTGAAGGAATATATAGTTTTTTTGATTTATTTGGAATTCATAATACAGGTCTTTGTATTATAGTATTTACTTTTATTGTAAACGGTCTGATGATTCCTATAACTATTAAGCAGCAGAAATTTTCAAAGCTTAATTCAGTTATGTCTCCGGAAATTCAGGCAATAAATGCAAAATATAAAGATAAAAAAGATCAGGATTCTGTAAGAAAGATGCAGGCTGAGCAGCAGGCGGTTTATCAGAAATATGGCGTAAGCGCTACAGCAGGCTGTCTTCCTATGCTTATTACGCTTCCTATATTTTTTGCATTGTACAGAGTTATATATAATGTTCCCGCTTATGTTCCTCAGATTAAGGAAATATATGTAAATATTATTGATGCAGTAGAAGCTTCCGGTATGGCGCTTACAGATTTTGCTCATAATATTGGCGCATTTGTTAAGAATGGCGGTGTAACCGATATAACAATTAACAGTTCGCTTATAACTTCCCAGTCCCTCAGCAAGGTAGATGATATAGTTGCTGCAATAAGTGCAGTTGGACAGGATAATACATTTACAGCTACAGCTTCTAATTATATTGTAGATATTCTCAGTCAGTTTAAGGAAGCTAACTGGAAAGAATTATGGGATATGAATATATTCAGTAATTATCCTGAAGTAACTAATACAATGAAGGAATCATATGCAGAGCTTAAAGGCGTATATAATTTCCTTGGAATGAATATTATGGAAAATGCTTCATGGAAAAATTTCACTATATCTATTCCAATACTTGCAGTAGTTACACAGTTTATTAATAATAAGATAATTACAGGTTCTAATAAGAAAGATAAAAATAATCAGGATCCGACGGCTGCATCGATGAATACTATGAATAATATTATGCCGTTTATATCAGGTATATTTTGTTTTATGTTTCCGATTGGTGTTGGTCTGTACTGGGTTGCAGGTAACGTATTCAGAATAATACAGGGATTATTTATTAATGCATACTTTAAAAAGATTGGAATTGAATCTATAGCTGAAAAGAATATTGAAAAAAGAAATAAGAAATTAGCTAAAAAAGGCATAGACGTCAATTCTACAAAAATGCAGCAGGTAGCAAAGACACGTACAAGTTCGATTAATACTTATGCTTCATCTAATACTGCAAAGAAGGATATAAAGAATAATAATACGCATAAAACATCAAAGCAGGATTTATATGTGAATCATGATATTAAAAAAGGTAGTATATCAGATTTTGCAAATATGCTTAACAGAGATTATAAGAGCAGTGCAAAAGATTCTGATGATAATAATCAGGAGGTATAATATATTATGTCAGAGTGGAAAGAATTTTCCGGTAAAAATGTTGATGAAGCGCTTACAGATGCGCTGGTTAATCTTGGAACTACAAGTGATAAAGTAGAATATGAAGTAATAGAAAAAGAATCTAACGGTATACTTGGTATTTTTGCAAAAAAGGATGCAAGAATAAGAGTTAAGCTAATAAATGATGCAAGAACTAATGTTAAAGAATTTTTAGAAAAAATTCTTGCTGCTATGGAAGTAGAAGCAGAGGTTATAATTGATTATGATGAAGAAAAATCATATATGAATATTAATCTTGAAGGAAATGATATGGGTATTCTTATAGGTAAAAGAGGACAGACTCTTGATTCCCTTCAATATCTTTCAAGTCTTGTTGTTAATAAGGATGCGAAGAATTATATTAAAGTCAAGCTTGATACCGAGAATTACAGAGAGAGAAGAAAAGAAACCCTTGAAAACCTTGCAAAAAATATTGCTCATAAGGTTAAAAGGACAAGAAGAAATGTTGTACTTGAGCCAATGAATCCTTATGAAAGAAGAATAATTCATTCAACTCTTCAAAAGGACAAATATGTAGATACTCATAGTGAAGGTGAAGAACCATATCGCAAGGTTGTAGTTACTTTAAAAAAGGAATATGCTGATTCTGGATATGGAAACGGATACCGAAGCAATAATAACAGAGCTGGATATAACAACAGAGGACGTAATAACAGGTATAATAATCGTAGTTCATATCACAGACAGACAGAAAAAGATGATAATGCTTTTGTAGAGCAGAATGAAGAATAAGTAAATGTGAGGGCTGAGTCATTAGGATTCAGCTCTTTTGTATATATAAATAAGTTAAAAAGGAGTGCATATATTATGAATGATTCAGATACTATTGCGGCAATAAGTACGGCTCTTGGTAATGGCGGTATTCATATAATAAGAATAAGCGGTTCTGATTCATTTGAAATATTAAAAAGGATATTTAAAAAAGGTAAGTCATGCAGCGCCTTTGATGCAGACTGTTATGATTCACACACAATACATTACGGATATATATATGACGGCGATATGTGTATTGACGAGGTTATGGTATCTTTATTCAAAGCTCCCAATTCTTATACAAAAGAAAACGTTGCCGAGATAAACTGTCACGGAGGTTCATATGTGGCAAAGCTTATGTTAAAGCTTGTTGTAAATAATGGTGCAAGACTCGCAATGCCCGGTGAATTTACTAAAAGGTCATTCTTAAACGGACGTATTGATTTATCCCAGGCAGAATCAGTAATGGATATAATAAAATCTCAGAATGAATATTCACTTATGGCTTCAGTTAATCATTTAAAGGGCGATATAAAAGAAAAGATATCGAAAATAAGAGAAATAATATTATATGAGATGGCATTTATTGAAGCGGCGCTTGACGATCCTGAGCATTATTCTCTTGACGATTATACTGGCGGGCTTAGAGAAAAAATTAACAATATACTTAAAGAGCTTGAATCGCTTCTTAAAAGCTATGATAACGGCAGAATAATAAATGAAGGCATTTTTACGGCAATTATAGGAAAACCTAACGTTGGAAAATCATCATTTCTTAATTTTATAATGAAGGATGAAAGAGCGATAGTTACCGATATACCGGGAACAACAAGAGATATTATTGAATACAGCATTAATATTAATAATATTGTGCTTAATCTTATGGATACGGCAGGTATACATGATACTGAAGATTATATAGAACAGATTGGAATAGAAAAGACTCTTGAGATAATAAAAAAAGCACAGCTGATTATATGCATGTTTGATATGTCCAGAGATTTTGACAGTGAAGACGAATATATTTTATCTCTTATAAGAGACAGTAAATCAATTGTTCTTTTGAATAAATCTGATGCAGATACAAAGATTGATACTAAAATGATAAAAGAATCAGTTCCGGAATGCATAGAGTTTTCAACAGTAACAGGCGAAGGATATAACGAGTTTGTCAGTGCAGTTGAGAAAATGTTTTTTAATGGTAATATTGATATAGAGAATGAAACATATATAACTAATATACGCCATATGGAAGCAATAGATAATTCGATAAAGTCTCTTGAACTTGTAAATGATAATATTGAATCAGGAATGCCGGAGGATTTAATTACTATAGATATGCTTGACGCATATAATTTTCTTGGAGAGATTACAGGGGATACGGTGTCAGATGATTTGATTGATAAAATATTCAGCGAGTTCTGTATGGGAAAATAAAGGAGAGATTTACTGCTATGAATAATACATTAGAATACAATTATGATGTAGTGGTTGTCGGAGCGGGACATGCAGGATGTGAAGCTGCACTTTGTTCTGCAAGGCTAGGTTATAAGACTATTATATTTACAGTAAGTATTGACAGCATTGCTATGATGCCGTGCAATCCTAATATCGGAGGAACGTCAAAGGGTCATCTGGTAAGAGAAATAGACGCCTTAGGTGGGCAGATGGGTATAAATATAGATAAGACATTTATACAGTCAAAGATGCTTAACAAATCCAAAGGTCCTGCTGTTCATTCGCTTCGCGCACAGGCTGATAAGAAGAATTATTCTGCAAAAATGAGAGAAACGCTTGAAAATACTGAAGGACTTGATATCAGACAGGCGGAAGCAGCATCTATAATAGTTGAAGATAACATAATTAAAGGAATAAAAACTACTTCCGGAGCAATTTATTATTCTAAAGCTGTTATTTTATGTACAGGAGTATATCTTAAAGCAAAATGCATAAGCGGAGATGATATATCATATACAGGTCCTAATGGTCTTTCAGCTGCCAACAGTCTTTCACAATCATTAATAGATAACGGAATAGAAATAAGAAGATTTAAAACAGGTACTCCGGCAAGAATTGATAAGAGAACTATAGATTTCAGTAAAATGGATGAACAAAAGGGTGATGAGAAAATTACACCTTTTTCATTTACTAATAAAGCAGAAGATATTGAAAGAGAACAGATATCATGCTGGCTTACATATACTAATGATAAAACGCATGATATAATAAAAAACAACATTCAAAGGTCTCCTTTATATTCAGGAGTTATAGAAGGAACAGGCCCGAGATATTGTCCTTCAATTGAAGACAAGGTGATGAGATTTTCTGATAAGAACAGACATCAGGTATTTATTGAGCCTGAAGGAGAATATACTAATGAGATGTACATAGGTGGAATGTCAACATCTCTTCCTGAAGATGTTCAATATAGAATGTACCGCTCAGTTCCGGGTCTTGAAAATGCTCATATTGTAAGAAATGGATATGCAATAGAATATGATTGCATTAATCCTTTGCAATTAAAGCAGAGTCTTGAATTTAAAAATGTGTCAGGATTATTTGCGGCTGGACAGATTAACGGAAGCTCAGGATATGAAGAAGCAGCGGCACAGGGTATAATAGCAGGCATTAATTCTGTAATGTATATTAAAGGTGAAAAGCCGGTAATTATAGACAGGTCTCAGGGATATATAGGCGTTCTTATTGACGACCTTGTTACTAAAGGGACTAATGAACCTTATAGAATGATGACTTCAAGAGCAGAATACAGACTTCTTTTGAGGCAGGATAATGCAGACCAAAGATTGACGCCTCTTGGATACAGACTTGGTCTTATAAGTGAGAAAAGATATCAGGATTATTTAAGAAAAATTGAAATGATTAACTTAGAGATTAATCGTATAAAAGAAGTATATGTAAGTCCTTCTGATGAAGTTAATGAAATTTTAAAGTCGTATAATACTACGCCGATAACTACGGGAACTTCACTTGAGGAGCTTATAAGACGTCCTGAACTTAATTATAATAAAACAGCACCATTAGATAAGAAAAGAAATAAGCTTGACTCTGATATTACGGAACAAGTTGAAAACATGATTAAATATGAAGGCTATATTGCAAGGCAGATTAAACAGGTTGAACAATATAAGAAGCTGGAAGGTAAACATATACCTGAAGATATAGATTATAACAGTATTGGCAATCTCAGACTTGAAGCTATACAGAAATTGAATCAGATAAGACCTTCGTCTATTGGTCAGGCTTCAAGAATATCCGGTGTATCACCGGCGGATATATCCGTACTTTTAGTGTATGTTAAGAGTCTTCAGAAAGAGGTATAGCAGGTATGATTAATTATATTAAAGAACAGGTAAAGAAGCTTCACATTAACCTTAAGGATGAACAATGTGAGAAGCTTTTAAAATATTATGAGATGCTTATAGAATATAATAGTAAATGTAATCTTACAGCTATTACAGATTTTAAGGATGTTGTATTAAAACATTTTATTGATAGTCTTTCAATTGTATATATATATGATATGAATATAGATGCGTCAGTAATAGATATTGGAACAGGCGCTGGTTTTCCTGGAATACCTTTAAAGATTGCATTTCCACGACTTAAAATGACATTAGTCGATTCTCTTGATAAAAGAATTTCTTTTTTAAATTCTGTTATAAAAGAATTGTCATTGGATAATTGTAAAGCAATACATACCAGAGCAGAAGAATTAGGACATAGTAAGTCAAGAGAATCATTTGATTTATGTGTAACCAGAGCAGTATCTAATCTTTCGGTAATATCAGAATATTGTCTTCCACTTATAAAGCCTGGCGGATACTTTATACCATACAAAGGAAGCTCAGTTAAAGAAGAAATATCCGATTATGAAATAGCAGTAGAAGAATTAGGAGGGGCAATTGATGATGTTGCTATATATCAACTTCCTGATTCTGATATAACAAGAAGTCTTATACTTATATATAAGGATGTTGAAACTCCAAAGAAGTATCCGCGCAAAAATGGTATTCCAGCAAAAAGACCATTATAAATGTTTCACGTGAAACGTTATCAAATGATACAAAATTGTTTCACGTGAAACATTCGTGAACATAATTAATAATAATTTACTATTTCTTATAGATTAATAACATCTTTTAGTGATATAATTACCTAGTGATAAGTTTTAGGAGGATGAAATGGGCAGAATTATTTCCATTGCAAATCAAAAGGGTGGTGTAGGAAAATCTACAACTGCAATTAACCTTTCAGCATGTCTGGCAGAAAAGAAAAAAAAGGTTTTAGTTATTGACATGGACCCACAGGGAAATACGACCAGTGGATTTGGTGTTGATAAAAACAGGATTGAGAATACAATATATGAGGTTCTTATTGGTGAATGCACAACAAAAAAAGCAATTATAAAAGATGTTATAAAGCATCTTGATATATTGCCGTCTAATGTTAATCTTTCAGGAGCCGAAATTGAGCTTATTGATTCTGATGAAAGAAGTTATATTTTAAAGAACCGTTTGAAGAATATTAGCAGACAGTATGATTACATAATTATTGATTGTCCGCCGTCATTAAGTATACTTACGGTAAATGCTTTGACAGCATCAGATTCTGTTATTGTGCCAATTCAATGTGAATTTTATGCACTTGAGGGAATAAGCCAATTGATGAAGACAATTGAACTTGTACAGAACAGACTTAATCCTGACCTGAGATTAGAAGGAGTCGTATTTACAATGTATGATTCAAGAACTAATTTATCTGCACAGGTTGTAGAAAATGTTAAGGGTAATCTCAGACAAAATATATATAAGACTATAATTCCGCGTAATGTAAGACTCGCTGAGGCTCCAAGTCATGGACTTCCTATAAACATGTATGATTCAAAGTCAACTGGGGCAGAAGGTTACAGAATGCTTGCAAAAGAAGTTATTGAATACAAAAAAAGAAAATAAACGAGGTAAGTAACGATGGCAGCAAAGAGAGGCTTAGGGAAAGGTATAGATTCATTAATACCTACAGACAGTGTATTAAAAAAAGAAGATAAAAATGAAGTTAAATCAGTATCTATGCTTAGGATAAATGATATCGAGCCTAACAAGGCGCAGCCAAGAAAGATGTTTAATGAAGACAGACTTAATGAATTGGCCGAATCTATTAAACAGCATGGGATTGTCGAACCGCTTATTGTAGTAAAAAAAGATGATTATTATGAAATAGTTGCCGGAGAGAGACGTTTTAGGGCAGCTATGATTGCAGGACTTACAGAAGTGCCTGTAGTAATAAAAGATTATAGTACAGAGCAGATTGTTGAGATAGCTTTAATTGAAAATATTCAAAGAGAAGACCTTAATCCGATTGAAGAAGCAAAAGCATATAAGCAGCTTATTGAGGAATTTAGTTTAAAGCAGGATGAAGTAGCAGATAAAGTCAGCAAATCCAGAACAGCAATTACTAATGCTCTGAGACTTCTTAAACTTGATGACAGAGTTCAGAATATGGTTATAGAAGAATGTATATCAAGCGGACATGCAAGAACACTTCTTGCTATAGATAATAAAGAAGAACAATATGAAATTGCATGTATGGTATTTGATAAAAAGCTGAGCGTAAGGGAAACAGAGAAGCTTATTAAAAAGCTTAATAATAAGGAGAATCCTAAAAAGAAAGCAGAATTGGACAATAAAGATATATATGCTGATTTTGAAGAAAAGTTAAAGCAGTCAATGGGTACAAAAGTATCTATTAACAGAAAAAGCAATACAAAAGGTAAAATTGAGATAGAATATTATTCAGAGACAGAACTTGAGCGTATTATAGGAATAATGCTTGAAAATTCTTAGAATTGAATTGGAGGATGGATAAATGATTACCAATATATTTGAATATATAGGAATACCAATTGATTATGTTGTAATAGGGCTTATAGTAATACAAATAGTTATGATTATATTACTAATATGTTCACTTGCAAAAATAGGAAAAATGAAGAAAAATTATAAATCATTTCTGAGTGGAAAAGACGGTAAGTCGTTAGAAGATACTATTATACAGAAGTTTAATATTATCGACCTTCTTGATACATCAGTAAAGGATATATACGCTCAGTTGAAAGATATTGACAGAAACCTTCTTATAACATTTCAGAAGATTGGGCTTGTAAAATATGATGCCTTTAAAGAAGTCGGAGGTAAAATGAGTTTTGTTCTTGTACTTCTTTCTAAGGAAAATAACGGAATTATAATGAATTGTATGCATAGCAATTCAGAAGGCTGTTATACATACGTTAAACGTGTAACAAAGGGCGGAGTGAAAGCAGCGTTATCAAAGGAAGAGGAGAGGGCTTTAAGTCTTGCCATTAATAACAGCGGAGAGGCTGATGCAGAAATTTTATAAAAAAATAAAGCGGTAAAAAGCAGGAGCTGTTGCTAAAAGCAACAGCTCCTCATATATTTTAGGGATAAAAGTAAAGCCCTAGAACCGGATGTATTTCCCAATCCTAAGACTTTTAAAATACACCTTCAGGGGCTCGAACCCTGGACACCCTGATTAAGAGTCAGGTGCTCTACCAACTGAGCTAAAGGTGCATGTGTTTGTAATCAAACAACAAAAAATATTATATAAGTTACGTCCATATTTATCAAGTAATATTCTATAAATAAATAATAAATAAAGTATTACTTATGTTTTTTCTTCCTTTCCTTCTTTTCAAGACAACCACATGCTTCATTCCATGATTTCATTATTATCAACAGTTTTTTGTCCAAATGTGAATTACATGCGGTAATATTTTTAATACAAGATTTGATATTCATATATATAGCCTGAAATTTTATACAGATGTTACTATAGTATATGCAGCTGGGTTATATTTATCCATTTATCTTGTGATAATCATTTCGCATATCGGAATGCCCTGTGAGGAAAATCTCTCCTCATATTCTGTCATAATGTTACCTTCATTTAATGGACTTTTATGAAGGTCATAAGTCAGCTGTTTAATATTCCATGAAGCCTCCTCCGCCTGTGCAAGTGAAAAATCAAATAATGAGCGGTTGTCAGTCTTGAATATAATTTCTCCTGATGGAGTTAATATATTGTCATACCGTTTAAGGAAATTGGAGGAAGTAAGTCTTCTTTTTGCATGTCGGTCCTTAGGCCAGGGGTCTGAGAAATTAAGATATATTCTGTCCACCTCTCCTTTGTCAAATATGGACTCAATGTTTTCAGCATCGAATCTGATAAGTCTGAGATTATTAAGTTCAAGCGTCTCTGCCTTTTCAATGGCGCGGATTATGACACTTGAGAATTTTTCTATTCCGACATACATAATATCAGGATTATTTAAAGCGTGTTCACATAGAAAGCGACCTTTTCCGGCGCCTATTTCTATGTATAATAGTGCGTTGTCATCTCTTTTATAATAATTGCGCCAGGAGCCTTTTAATTCTTCTGCATTCTTTATGGCATACGGGCTGTTTTCGATATATTCTCTTGAACCGGGTACATTTCTTAGTCTCATTTGGTATCTTCCTTTCAAAATGTGCTATTACAAAGTATATAAAAAAATGAATGATAAATCAATGGCGTTAAAAGCGGCAATATTAAAATGGAGAAGCTGACTCTTGATAGAAATGTTTAAATCGAGTATACTATATTTATTGCGATGTGAATGGAGTACGAAATGAAAAAATATATTACAAAGCTTTTAGCTGTTTTATTAATAATATCAACGGTTTCAATAAATGCTGCAGATATAACGGTCTGCGCATCTAATGTGTCTGATGCGGCTTCACAGGGAGCAGATTCATCAGAAGTATCAGATGACGCATGGCCTAAAGGACCGTCAGGAAAGTCAATTTCTGCAGCGTCGGCAATTGTTATGGAACTTAATACCGGAACTGTATTATATAAAAAGAATATGAATGAGAAACATTATCCGGCAAGTATCACGAAGATTATGACAACTTTGCTCTGCCTTGAAAATGCTTCTCTTGACGATACAGTTTCATTTTCATATAAAGCGGTTCACAGCATAGAATATGGAAGCTCTCATATCGGAGTAGTTGAGGGTGAGCAGATGAGGATGGAAGACTGTCTTTATGGAATAATGCTCATGTCGGCGAATGAGGTATGTAACGGAGTTGCTGAGCATGTGGCAGGAAGCATTGAGGCATTTGTTGATATGATGAATGCCAAGGCAGAAGAGCTTGGATGTAAGCATACGCATTTTGCTAATCCTAACGGGTTATATTTGGACAACCATTACACTACAGCATATGATATGGCGCTTATTTCTTCTGCAGCAATGAAAAATGAAGAATTTAGGAAAATTACAGGAACAAAGAACTATACGATTCCAAAAACAAATCTTAATGAGGAGCGTGCTCTGTACAATAAGCACAATATGCTTCACCCTATCACCTATCCTTATGGATATGATTATTGTATAGGAGGAAAAACCGGTTATACGGATATCGCAAGATATACGCTTGTTACATTTGCAAAAAAAGGCGATATGGAACTTGTATGCGTAGTAATGAAGACGGCCGGTCCGCCAAGCAATGAACCAAATGAATATACGGATACAATTTCGCTGTTGAATTTTGCATTTGAAAATTTTTCGGCACATCCGATTGAGAATAATGTAAAAAATAACGATTCAGAAACAGAGTACTCATTATTCAGCAGATATAACACGTTGTTTGATGAAGAAAATTCACCATTATATATAGAAGAAAAAGCTGGAGTTACACTGCCAAAAGGAGTGGACATTTCGCAGGCTGAAAGAGATGTTTCGCTTTATGATAATGTAAATTATACTGACGGGATAAATGTAATAGGAAAAATAACTTACACTTATGCCGGAAGAACCGCCGGTGAGGCAGATATTCTGTATGATACCCAAAAGGCGGAGGCTAATACATTGAATGAAGGTGTATCAGATATTATAAAGCAGACAGAAAGTATGCATTCGGATGAAGAAGCAACAGAAAAACCGGATGAAACACAGCCGCAGACTAATACAGATGTAAAAGAAAAATCATCTGATATAATATGGATTGTTGTGATTATTATAGCTATAGTTTTAATTATATCAGCAATTATTCTTATACTTATAAGAAGAGCAAGGCTAAGAAAAAGATACCGCAGCTATAATAAAAGCAGATATGGCTCATATAACGCCAGGAGAGGTTTGCAAAGCGGCAGAAGAAGAAACAACAATTACAGAAGACGGAGATAAGAAATCTGTCTGCTTTTGAGATGCCAAATTGGCATCTCAAAAAATCATATTCTTTCCTCCATTAATTGAAAACGAAAATCTTCTGGAAAACGCTTTTCAATAAATATATTATACCATGTCACAGACTTTTTGTCATACGATTTTGTAAAGAAAAAGGCAATCTATTTTGACTGCGCTTCCCCAGTTTGCTTATTAGTAATTCTAAAAAATAAAAGAAACACCAAAAATTCTGGAGTTCCAAAATTTTTGGTGTTTCTGTAAGCGTCGCTAAGAGGATTTGAACCTCCGGCCTACCGCTTAGGAGGCGGTCGCTCTATCCAGCTGAGCTATAGCGACATTTGAAATTTGCAAACAACAATTATAATAACACTATATTTTTATAAAGTCAATTATAAGTAAGCTTTAAGCTCGTCCGCTTTATCAGTCTTTTCCCAGGGAAGGTCAAGGTCCTCTCTTCCAAAATGACCGTAAGCTGCCGTCTGCTTATATATTGGACGTCTGAGGTCAAGCATTTTGATTATACCGTCCGGACTGAGGTCAAAATGCTTTCTTATAATATCTACAAGCCGGTAATCATCGATAACTCCCGTGCCGAAGGTATCTACGCTGACGGAAGTTGGTTCTGCAACGCCTATAGCATAGGAAAGCTGAATCTCACATTTTTTGGCAAGTCCTGAAGCGATAATGTTCTTAGCTACATAACGTGCTGCGTAAGAGGCTGAACGGTCAACCTTAGTGCAGTCTTTTCCTGAAAATGCACCGCCGCCGTGTCTTGCATAACCGCCATAAGTGTCTACGATTATTTTACGGCCTGTAAGACCGCTGTCGCCGTTAGGTCCGCCGATAACAAATCTTCCTGTAGGATTGATATAAAACTTTGTAGTGTCGTCAACAAGGTGTGAAGGAATAACTTCGTCAATTACATAACGCTTAATATCTGAATGAATGGTCTCTTGTGTCACCTTTTCATCATGCTGTGTAGATATAACTATTGTATCGATATGAACAGGATTATCATTCTCGTCATATTCTACAGTTACCTGGCTTTTTCCATCAGGTCTGAGATAAGAAAGAGTGCCGTTTTTTCTTACTTCAGAAAGCTTTTTGGTAAGCTTATGTGCAATATATACAGGATATGGCATATATTCAGACGTTTCATTAGTTGCATAACCGAACATCATACCCTGGTCGCCGGCGCCCGTAGACGCTGCGGAATCATTATCTGCCTTAGATTCATAGGAGTTATCTACGCCAAGCGCGATATCGTCAGACTGTGAATCAAGCTTTATAATTATGCGGCATGTATGTCCGTCAAATCCGTATTCCGGATTATCATAACCAATTTCGTTAATAGTTTTACGTACAATATTTTCAATATTAATATCTGCTTTAGTAGTAATCTCGCCCATAATAAGAACAAAATCCGTTGTAATTGCTGTCTCACAGGCTACGCGGCTGAACGGGTCTTTTTCTAAAAGTGCATCAAGAATTGCATCGGAAATCTGGTCGCAGATTTTATCAGGATGTCCCTCAGTTACTGATTCAGATGTGAAAAGTCTCTTTTCCATCTAAGTATTCCTCCTTAGATAACACGATAATGATTAGAATACATTATTTTGCTAAAATCGTCAAGGAAAAGATAGAATACATAGCGTTTTTACGGTGTTTTTGAAGACTCTGATAAAAAAATTATTTTTTTTTAATTAATCATTTGAAATTGTTTAGACTTTGTATTATAATAGTCAATAGTAATAATATTAAAAAATATAAAGTGGATATTTTTGATGATAAATTATTTTGAAAAGGATAGGTGGTTAAAACGTATGAACAGGATACTTATTATTGAGGATGAACTTGCAATTGCAGAACTTGAAAAGGATTATTTGGAGCTTAGTGATTTTCAGGTAGATGTTGAGACAGACGGAGAAGCTGGAGCTAAAAAAGTATTGGAAGAGGATTATGACATGCTCATACTTGACCTTATGCTTCCTGGAGTAGATGGATTTGATATATGCAGAAAGGTTCGTGAGAAGAAGGAGATGCCAATTATTATGGTATCTTCTAAGAATGATGATATAGATAAGATTCGTGGATTAGGTCTTGGAGCTGATGATTATATTACTAAGCCGTTCAGTCCAAGCGAGCTTGTAGCAAGAGTTAAGGCGCACCTTTCCCGCTATTCGAGACTTGTAGGAAGCAATTCCAATGATAATGAATGTATTGAAATCAGAGGTATTCGTATAGATAAGACAGCAAGACGCGTATTTGTGGATGATGAAGAGAAGATATTTACTACGAAAGAATTTGATCTTCTTACATTTCTTGCACAGAATCCTAATCATGTATTTACCAAGGAAGAGCTTTTCCAGAAGATATGGGGAATGGAATCAGTCGGAGATGTTGCGACTGTTACAGTTCACATTAAGAAGATTAGGGAAAAGGTTGAGAAAGATACATCCAAGCCTCAGTATATTGAGACAATTTGGGGAGTTGGATACCGATTTAAGATATCATAAAGATGTATTAATATGTTCCTGATTGCAGATAATAGAGTTATTATTATCTGCTGGGGAATATGATTATGTGTGAAAGAATATTTTTTAAGAAAGCAATGTATTTTTTTGGAATTGCATTTACAGTATACATTTTAATCAGATATATGCTGCCTCTTGTAGTTCCATTTATTTTTTCGGCAATTCTTTCAATGTGGCTTTATCCGGTTGTCGATAAGATAACTAAGAAAGCGCATTTTCCATACAAATTAACTGTAATTATAACAGTTCTTCTTTTTGCAGCTTTATTATTTATTTGTATTTCGGGAATAGGTATTGCAATATTTAATCAGGTAAAGAGGTTTACGGCTAATATACCTTTTATTCAGTCTGAATTTGATGTGTATGTCAGGAAAATCTGCAGATGCTGCGACGACTGGCTTGGAATCAGCGGAGGAAAAGCTTACAGCATTTTTTTGCTGGGAGTGGATTATCTTGGTGAAAACTGGAATGAAAAGATACTGCCGTTTGTAACTGATAAGGCATGGAGTATATGTCAGGGAGCTATATCAGTATTTATTATTTTTCTTTTTTTTCTTGTAGGAACGTGGCTTATAATGGAAGAATATAATTCTATATCAAATGATATAAGTAATTCAGATATGTATAAAAGAATTAGTCCTTTGATAAATGTGGTTAAGGAGGCTTTGGGAGGTTATTTTAAGACGCAGGGCATTATTATATGTGTAGTTGCAATTTTGTGTTCTTTAGGTTTATTTATTATAAAAAATCCGTATGCGATACTGATAGGAATAATTATAGCGGTGCTTGACGCATTTCCGATTTTGGGGAGCGGCAGCGTACTTATACCCTGGGCAGTTATATATATCTTTCAGGGAAGGCTCGTTTATGCTGCAGTTATTGGGGTGACATATCTTCTGTGTCTGTGTGCGCGTGAGTTTTTGGAGCCAAAATTAATGGGACGCAGTACAGGACTGCGTCCGATATATATGATTATATCTTTTTATGCCGGTATTCAGCTTTTTGGAATAATCGGCGTCATTCTTGGGCCGATAGCATTTGTTGTTATAAAAGCTGCGTACGATATAATGACGGCATCATTAGAATAAATCAGTGGGTTGCGTTATATGCTTCCCTTACGGCATGGGCCAGCTGGTCTGCACAGGATGTATTTTTGAAGCCGCATACTATACCGCTGCATTTTTTCTCTATAGCGTCAACTGTCATGCCGTCTACAAGAATAGGTATTGCTTTAAGATTACCGTTGCAGCCTCCGTAAAATTTTACATTAGTAATTATGTCGTCGTTAATTTCAAGGTCTATCTGTGTACTGCAGGTTCCTTTTGTATGATATGAATATTTCATTATAAACCCTCCTTTTGTTTAACATAAAAATATGATAACTTATGTCACAGCCTTTGTCAAAACTTAAAAATGATTCCGACTGCGGCGGCAATTGCTATATATATTATAGGATGCAGTTTAAATTTTCTGATGCCGGCAAATAAAACTACACCGAGTATAAGTGACTTCCAGTTAATGAGAATTGTTTCGGTATTCTCTATAAGGAAAGCGGCGCGCGCAATTGCCATTCCTGAAGCGGAAACAAGCGCCGACGAGGCAGGACGGAGCCCGTAAAATATATTCTTAACAGCCTGTGATTCCTTAAATTTTTTGAGGATTCCAGAAATTATTTCAATAATAATTATTGAAGGCATTACAAGCGAAAGCGTTGAGATTATACCTCCCAGTATTCCGCCTGCAGGACCAAAATAGCTGTATGCGGTCTGAAAGCCGACATAGGTACTCATATTAACTCCTATCGGTCCGGGCGTTGATTCGGATACGGCAATCATATTAGATATGTCATGTGTTGTAAACCAGCCCGTTTCCGCCGACATCTCATACAGAAAAGGAAGAGTTGCAAGACCTCCTCCTATCGCAAAAAGTCCGGTCTTAAAAAATTCAAAAAATAATCTGAGATATAATAACATTATGAATTCTCCTTTCCGGCGTTATATTTTGATTTGATACGGCAGATAATAAACCCTGCCAGTCCGGACAATACAACAAGGATTATAGTTGAAAATCCGGTCAGCAGCGATATGAAAAATACTAAAAGAAAAAGTACAAGAGTATATCGGTCTATTACTGATTTTTTAGTAAGCTTAATTACTGCGTCAAATATAAGAGCGCATACTCCGGCTTTTATTCCGTTAAGAGCATGGCCGACAATTTTAAGGTCCGCAAATGACCTTAAAAAGGCAGCTATTATCATAATGATAACAAGGGATGGGAATATAAGTCCGAGAGTGGCAGAAATACCGCCCAGAATCCCCTTTTTTTTATATCCGATAAAAGTAGCGGTATTGACTGCTATGATACCTGGAGTACACTGTCCTATTGCGAAATAATCCATAAGCTCTTCTTCTTCGGCCCACGCATTTTTTTCAACAATTTCACGTTGAAGAAGAGGAAGCATTGCATAACCGCCGCCAAATGTAAAGCATCCGATTTTGGCAAATGTGAAAAATAATTTTAAATGCTCTTTCAATGTTACATCTCCTGTCTGTCTTAAAA
This sequence comes from uncultured Lachnospiraceae bacterium, assembly GCA_902493385.1. Taxonomy (GTDB): domain Bacteria; phylum Bacillota; class Clostridia; order Lachnospirales; family Lachnospiraceae; genus V9D3004. Next base: position 484,389 of record CABUPO010000001.1, on the reverse strand, counting down.
TTATCTACTGATAAGATATCACTAAAATCCTTATTTGTCATGTTAAAAGTAGAAAAATAATGAAATTTATGTTATCATTAACCGCGAAATCTGATGAAACGAAGAGAAATTTTTAGCGGAGCAATGCAGAATATTTCATGAAAGGAGTATAAAAATGCATATTGATATTCCTAAAGATGTTAATAGTATTATAGAAATATTTAGAAAGAACGGTTACGAAGCATACGCAGTGGGGGGATGCGTCCGCGACGCGCTTCTTAAAAGAATACCGGAGGACTGGGATATAACGACGTCTGCAAAGCCTGAAGATATTAAAAGGTTATTTCCAAAAACTATAGATACCGGAATTGCACACGGAACAGTCACAATCAGAATGAACAATAATAGCTACGAGGCTACTACTTATAGAATAGATGGAAAATATAAAGACAACAGGCATCCCGATTCGGTTACGTTTACTGCAAGTCTTGAAGAAGACCTTAAAAGACGGGATTTTACTATAAATGCAATGGCTTATGCTCCGGATGCGGGGCTGATTGATATATATGGCGGAGTAAGCGATATTAGAAGTGGAATAATAAGATGCGTCGGCAATCCAAAGGAAAGATTTGACGAGGATGCGTTAAGGACGCTTCGTGCGGTACGGTTTGCGGGACAGCTGGGATTTGATATAGAACCTGATACTTTAAAAGCAGTAAAAGAGGCAGCTGTACGAATTAATAATGTAAGCAGCGAGAGAATACGCGTTGAGATATCAAAGCTTATAGCTTCAGAATTTCCGGACAGGCTGCTTCTTGCATATGAAACGGGACTTACCGCGCAGTTTCTGCCTGAATGGGACGATATGATGAAGACGCCTCAGAATAATCCTAACCACATATATAACGTGGGCCTTCATTCCATTAAGGTTGTTGAGGGAGTCAACAGAATTTACTCAGGAAATGATGAAAGAGAGAAGAGAATCCTTATATGGAGCGCACTTTTACATGATATTGCAAAACCAATGTGCAGGATTGTTGATAAAGAAGGAATGGACCATTTTTATGGGCATCCCGCCGAAGGAAGCGTTCTTGCAAAAAAAATTCTTAAGCGTCTCAAGTTTGATAATTATACGATAAATATGGTGTCAAGAATTATATACCATCATGATTATAGATTTGACGGCAGCAGAAAGCAGACAAGACGGTTTATCAGCAAAGCCGGAATGGACATAATGCCGTACCTGTTCATACTTATGGAAGCCGACGTTATGGCACAGAGTGATTTTCACAGAGAGGATAAGCTTAACAGGCTTTGTGAAACAAAACAATGTGTAAAAGATATTATAGCTGATAATGAGTCAGTTACTTTAAAAGATATGAATATAAACGGAAGCGACCTTATCAGGATGGGGATATCAGAAGGAAAAATGATAGGAAGTATACTTAACCAGTTATTTGAAGATATTATTGAGAATCCTTCGCATAATAACAGGGAATACCTGTGTGAGAAGGCAGAACAGATTTTTTTAAAAAAGATGTAAGATATAAGAAATTGTCAACGAATAGGAAGATGGGGAGGAAAAATTTAATATGCAGGATCAGGAATTAATAGATCTGATTAAGAGGAATCCCAATCTTGGGCTTAGTAAACTTATGTCAGATTATATGGGGCTAGTCTGTACGATTGTCAGAGGAAAGCTTGACAGTGTATGTGATGAATTTGAAATGGAATCCTGTGCAAGTGATATATTTGTTGAATTTTATAATAATATCGACAGGTATGCACAGGGAAAAGGAAGCATTAAAACCTTTTTATGTGTTATAGCAAAGCATAAGGCTATAGACCTGTTCAGAAAAAAGAGCAGGGAATTCAGGAATATATCGGTAGATGATGAAGAAAATAACATCGTACTGTCGGATTCCATTAATATAGAAGAAGAATACATAACCCGCGAGCAGAAAAAGCTATTGCTGGAAGCAGTTAGTAAGCTCGGAGAACCAGATCATGAAATTATAATACGCAAATATTATTTTGGAGAGAGTTCAAAGCAGATATCCGACAGGCTGTCAATGACTGTAACGGCAATAGATACCAGAAGTTCAAGGGCAATTGTAAAATTAAGAAAAATGCTTACGGGATGTATTCCGGGAGGCGCGTATGGAAGATAAAATAAAGCAGATTTTTGACAATTTAAACGAAGAAGAAACAGATAATCTAATAAAGGACAGCTATGAATTTGAGCCGCAGCTTAATGAAGACAGAATTAAGAATATGGTTTTGGAGAGAACCGGGCTGAAAAAGAGTATTAGCAAAGTAAAAAAACGCATTATTTTTATTGCGGCTTCTGCGGCGGCATGTATTCTGATAATTATCGGAGTGTATGCATTAATGCCGGAATCTCCATTTGGCGGCAGATTCAATAAGGATGGAATGGTCGCACAAAAAGATAAAGATGATAATTCCGATGACCAGGATAAAAGCAACGATAATGAAAATGATACCGATACATTTGCAGCTGCAACAGAGACGCCTGTACAGTCAGGCGGTGAAGAAGCTCCTTTTGCTTCAGATTCAGGCAAAAAGAATGACAAAAAAGAGGGCAGAGACAAGAAGAAGCCTGATACAGGAGGCAAAGTGGAGCTTGGTGATTACGGCAAGCTTAAGGCGCTTTCATCAAATGAAATAGAAAAGCTGTTTGACAGTTATGCCAATGAGATTGATATGGATGCATTTGAAGCTGAATATGATACTCTTGAAGCCATGATTAATGACAGTGATTATATAGTAAGAGGTAAAAAGACTGCGTCTTCCCTTGAAATTCTTGACGAGGAGTATATGTATTCGCTTATTGCAGAATTTAAAGTAACAACGGTATTGTCTGATAAAACCGGGAAGGATATTCCTGAGAAAATTAAGGTAAATGAAAGCATACTGGTTGACGAAAAGAGAGAATGCTATACGTACGTCGGAGGTTATAATTATATGAGGGCCGGCAAAGAATATATATTGTTCCTCAAAAAGGCAGAAAAAGGCCATTACGACATAGCCGGACGTGTATACGGAAAGGTTCCGCTTAATCCTAATGAAGAAATATTGTATATAGACAGCGGTTATAATCAGGAAGATGATATTAAAAATCTTTATAAAATAATTGATTTTGGCCGTGAAAAATATATTGAACAGTCAAATAACGCAACCGCATCGCCAAAACCGTCGCCGCAGGCGATAATAACACCGTCGCCAGCGCCTGAAAAAACAGCGGTTCCGCCGGAAGCTCAGACGTCTGAGCAGTAATGATACAAATTTCCTGTTCTATAATACAAACCCCCTGCATACATTTATGTATAAAGGGGGTTTTGACTATGTCAGAATATAAAAGATGGATTTCTTATATATATTCTTACGAGAACGGCGAAAAGAAAAATAACATAGGATACGCCAGAATTGAGACAAGGGACATGAAGCTGAAGGTTACGGTTCATATTAACGTGCTCAGTGTAAAAGAGCCGATGAAGGTGTATCTGTATGTAAGGGAGCAAGGAGATATACAGGGCATCCTTATAGGTGAGATCAAAATAGACGGCGGGGTCGGTGAAGGCTCGTTTATTACAAGCGCACAGTCGATTGCAGACAGTACATATGGAATAAATGATATATGCGGGCTTATTGTATTTTATGACAAAAACAAGTTTTACGGTTCGGAGTGGGACGATAAACCAATAGTTCTTACGCAGTCAAAGGAATTTGAAGCAAAGAAAGAGCCTGAGCCTGAGCTTGTACCGCAGCAGGCGTCGGCATCTGACACTGTAGAAGAGGAGATAGAAATCTGTTCTTTGGAAGAAGAACCAAATGCAGCAGAGAAAATATTGTTAAAATATCCGCGCATGTATCCATTTGATGATGACGAAATGCAGTCATGCGTAAGGATTGAACCTCAGGATATAGGACAGCTTCCTATAGACGCGTGGGCAATTGCGAATAACAGCTTTCTGCTTCACGGTTATTATAGTTACCGTCATCTGGTGCTTATGAAGACAGCAGACAGAAATCATCCGGCATATTTTATCGGAGTTCCGGGAATCTATCGCAATAAAGATGAATTTATGGCAAAAATGTTCGGATTTGAATTGTTTAAACCGATGAGCTGCAAAGAAGATATGACCGGAGAATTTGGATACTGGTGCGTGCCGATAACAGATATTGTGTTGTAACATAAATTAAGACGTGGTAACATGGATAATATACCAAAAAGGATAAATAATAATATATGGAAGAAAAAAACTTAGATGAAAAATATATGAAGGAAGCGCTGAAACAGGCGAAAAAGGCCTACGCAATTAACGAGGTGCCGATAGGCTGCGTTATAGTGCATAAAGATAAAATAATCGCGCGGGGATATAATAAAAGAAACAGTGTAAAAAGTACTCTTGGACATGCCGAGATAGAAGCTATAAAAAAGGCTGGAAAGGCTGTAGGCGACTGGCGGCTTGAAGACTGCGTTATGTATGTTACGCTTGAACCATGTCCAATGTGCGCCGGAGCAATAATACAGGCAAGGATTCCAAAGGTTGTTATAGGAAGCATGAATCCGAAAGCAGGGTGTGCAGGCTCCGTTATTAACCTTCTCCAAATGGATGGATTTAATCATAAAACAGAGATAGTTAATAACGTGCTTCAGCCTGAATGCAGCAGTATATTACAGGATTTTTTTAGGCAGCTTCGGAAAGAAAAATAGGTTTTTAAAGTTGACACCCGTAACAATACACAGTATACTAACTATGCAACTATGTCTTAATATTTCCGTGCAGCCGGGGAGTTAGCGGTGCCCTGTACCTGCAATCCGCTACAGCAGGGGTGATGTCCGGTCTAGGGTTCGTAGTTTGGGAGCTGCCCTCTTAAAGGGATGTTGACGTTTGGGTCTTACGCAACAGATATTTGTGAACCGTGTCAGGTCAGGAATGAAGCAGCACTAAGCAAAACCATCTGTGTGCCGTGAGGGTGCCTGAACTGAGTCTGCTTAAGAGGTAACGTCCCGGGGTATGGATTCAAAACAGGACGCACGGATTTTTATTATATGTAATTACTTACGAGGAGCATAAGTCATATGAGCAGATACGAAGACAGATTAAAGATGGATCAGCTTGGTAATTTTCTTGAAGAAAAAAAGTATGATAAGGCACTTGAGATAGTACAGGAATTTGATATAGATAAGATAAAAGATACGTCGGAGCTTAAGCTTTTTGCCGAGGTATACAGCGCTAATGAAATGTATGTTAAGGCAAGGGATATTTACAGAACAATTTATGAGCAGATAAGCACAAGAAGGATTCTTTATAAGCTTATAATGCTGTGTATCAAATGCGACAGCCTGCCGGAAGCGGAAAGTCTGTATCAGGAGTATCTCACAAAGGATAAGGGAAGCATTGAAAGGCTTACGTTAAAATACAGGATAGATAAGGCAAAAGGCGCTGATACAGAGGTACTTATCAAAGACCTTGAGGCGATAAAAGATGAAGAATATATCGAAGAGTGGGCATATGAGCTTGCAAAGCAGTATCATAAAGCAGGCATGATAGATGAATGTATTAAGGAATGCCATAATATAACAATATGGTTTTGTGGAGGAGAGATTGCAGGTAAGGCAAAGCTTCTGAAAATGCATTATGACGGCAACGTAAGCGATGAAGTCATAGAGGATTTTCAGGAAAGCATAAGCGAGGATATACGTACATTTATGAAAGAGCAGCTTCCGAAGGATGAAGCAGATTCGACAGATGAAGAAATTCCTCAGGAAGAAAAGACAGACGGGCAGTACGTTACCGACAATACAATAGATGTAAGGTCGGACCTTACTAATAATATAATATCTAATCTGATATCCGGAATTAATTCAGAGGCAGACAGTATTAATGAGACATATCAGAAAGAAGCTTCAAGGGAAGCGCAGGATACAGAAGAGGATGCCAATGATATAAAAGAAGAAAAGCTTCCTGACGCATCTGACGTTCAGGAACCGGCGGAGCCGGCCGAAGCCATAAAAGGGCTTTCAAAGTATGGAAAGAGCATTCCGTACACACGGGTCAAGACATTGTTCAGAGGGATTAACGCGAACCCTAAGCCCCCTATTAATATAGCTATTGCCGCTTCTGAGCCTACATATTATCTGACAATTGTAAAAAAGATTACAAAAGAGCTTCAGAATAGACAATATATGGGTGAGGATAAGATAAAGATTGCTAAAATCGGCGCTGATACGCTTAATACATTAAGGCTGGACGAGCAGATAGAAGAGCTGCTTGGTTCATGTATAATGATAGAAGGAGCGTCACAGATGAATGCACAGACAATTAACAGCATAATAAGGGTGCTTGATGTGTATTCCACAAGGCTTATAATTATACTTATTGATGATGAAGAACAGCTTTCAAAAATGCTTTTTAAGGAAGAGATTTTAAAGAATCAGATTAAGTATTTTGTAGCCGTATAATTTTTAACAAAATAGTACAATATAATTTCATGATCAGATGCGCTGGTGAATAAAGAATATACATCAGCGCATTTGTAACGGAATTAAAAAAACACTTTCGCTAAATAATAATGTATGCTATACTACAAGCATTAAACAGGAAAAGCTGACAAATTTATGACATATATCAGATGCGAATCTTAAACAGGTGGTGCTTTATGGATCAATATATAATTAAAGGTGGCAAACCATTAGTCGGAGAAGTTATTATAGGTGGAGCAAAAAATGCAGCGCTCGGAATACTTGCAGGAGCAGTTATGGCAGACGAGCCTGTTCTTATAGAAAATCTTCCTGATGTATGCGACGTCAATGTACTTTTGGACGCGATTGCAGGAATTGGAGCAGTAGTTGACAGGGTTGACAGACACACTGTCAGAATTAACGGAGGAACAATAAAGTCTGTATACGTAGATTATGAATATATTAAGAAGATTAGAGGCTCATATTATCTTCTTGGCGCGCTCTTAGGCAAATACAGAGAAGCGCAGGTAGCGCTTCCGGGCGGGTGTAATATAGGAAGCAGACCTATAGACCAGCATAAGAAAGGCTTTGAGGCGCTTGGCGCAAAGGTTAAGATTGAGCAGGGCGGAATAATAAGCGCGAATGCCGAGGCCTTAAGCGGCGGTCATATCTATCTTGACGTTGTATCAGTCGGAGCTACAATTAATATTATGCTTGCAGCATGTATGGCGGAAGGCAGGACAATTATTGAAAACTCGGCGAAGGAACCGCATGTTGTTGACGTCGCCAACTTCCTTAACAGCATGGGAGCCAATATTAAGGGAGCAGGAACAGATGTAATCAGGGTAAAGGGTGTTCCGAAGCTGCACGGAAGCACATATTCAATAATTCCTGATCAGATAGAAGCCGGAACGTTTATGCTTGCGGCGGCAGCTACAAAGGGAGATGTGCTGGTAAAGAACGTTATACCTAAGCATCTTGACGCGATATCCGCAAAGCTGATAGAGATTGGCTGCGAGATAGAGGAATTTGATGATGCGGTGAGAGTAGTAGCCAAGAAACGTCTTTCACATACCAATGTAAAGACGCTTCCGTATCCCGGATTTCCTACAGATATGCAGCCGCAGATATCAACGCTTCTTGCGCTGTCTGAAGGAACAAGCGTTGTTACGGAAAGTATATTTGAGAACAGGTTCAAATATGTTGCCGAGCTTGCGCGTATGGGAGCCGATATAAAGGTAGAAGGCAATATGGCTGTTATCAACGGCGTTGAGAATCTTATGGGAGCGGCAATAAGCGCGCCAGACCTTCGTGCAGGAGCCGCGCTTGTGCTTGCAGGGCTTGTTGCAGACGGTTATACTATTTTGGATCAGATAGCTTATATAGAGCGTGGTTACGAGCATTTTGAAGAAAAGCTTACAGCTCTTGGAGCAAGTATGAAAAAGATAGATATTAATGATGAAAGAGAACTTAAAAAATTTAAATTACAGGTAAGCTGATTATTTGGAAGGAGAATATACACATGGCAAAGGAAAAGAAATTGGTTGAAATGGTAACGCCAATGAGTGAAGATTTTGCAAAGTGGTACACTGACGTTGTTAAAAATGCAGAGCTTATAGAGTATTCAGGCATTAAGGGCTGTATGATTCTGAGACCTAACGGCTACGCAATATGGGAAAATATACAGAAAGAGCTTGACGCCCGTTTTAAGGCGACAGGCGTTGAGAATGTATATATGCCGATGTTCATTCCTGAAAGCCTTCTTCAGAAGGAAAAAGAACATGTTGAAGGATTTGCACCTGAGGTGGCATGGGTAACGCACGGAGGAAGCGAAGAGCTTGCAGAAAGATTATGCGTAAGACCTACGTCGGAAACTCTTTTTTGCGATTTATACTCTAATATAGTACAATCGTACCGCGACCTTCCAAAGGTATATAATCAGTGGTGTTCGGTAGTAAGATGGGAAAAGACGACTAGACCATTTTTAAGAACAGCGGAATTTTTATGGCAGGAAGGCCATACCGCGCATGCTACAGAGGAGGAAGCAGAAGAAAGAACTATACAGATGCTTAATGTATATGCTGATTTTTGTAAGGAGGTTCTTGCTATTCCGCTTCTTAAGGGAAGGAAAACCGATAAAGAGAAGTTTGCCGGAGCAGCCGCTACATATACAATCGAAGCAATGATGCACGACGGTAAGGCGCTTCAGTCGGGAACAAGCCATAATTTCGGAGATGGATTTGCAAAAGCATTCGGGATTCAATATACAGACAGTAATAATGAGCTTCAGTATGTACATCAGACTTCATGGGGAATGTCAACGAGAATTATAGGCGCGATAATTATGGTGCATGGCGATGATTCAGGACTTGTACTGCCTCCAAGAATTGCACCTACTCAGGTAATGGTTGTACCTATTGCACAGAAAAAAGAGGGAGTTCTCAGTAAAGCCAATGAAATAAAGGATGCGCTTGCGGCAGCCGGCTTCAGGGCAAAGCTTGACGATTCCGATAAGAGTCCGGGATGGAAGTTCTCAGAGCAGGAGATACTCGGAATACCGGCAAGAATAGAGATTGGACCTAAAGACATTGAAGCAGGACAGTGCGTCATTGTGCGAAGAGACACTCGTGAAAAAACTGTCGTACCTATAGAAGAGGCGGCAGAAAAGCTTGCTGAAATTCTTGATAAAGAGCATGAGGATATGTATAACCGTGCATATGAACATCTTCACAGCAGCCTCTATGAAGTTACTGATTATGAAGAGTTTAAGAATACAATCGCTGAAAAGCCGGGCTTTGTCAAGGCAATGTGGTGCGGTGATGAAGCGTGCGAGCTTAAGATAAAAGAGGATACAACGGCTACATCAAGATGTATTCCATTTGAACAGGAAAAGCTTTCAGACGTGTGCGTGTGCTGCAAAAAGCCGGCAAAGCATATGGTATACTGGGGCAAGGCGTATTAGTAATTAAAAATATGGATTTGGTACAGGGGGAGATACTTTATCTCCTCCTTATATATTTAAGCGCATGGTTATATGAATTTATTCAGTTTAGAGTCATATTTATAATCAATTGCTGCAAGCTTTTCTGTTACAGCGCTCTTATCAATTGACAGAGAAGCGCATAGATTATCAAGATTATCGTATTTATCCCTTAAAAGAGTATTAATATAGCTTAAAAGCATAACCGGGTCATTTGGAATATTCAATGCCTTTTCTCCTTTCAATGCTTATGCATAAATATTTTTTCTATATTGTAGCATACTAATCTGTATATTGGAATGGAGTTGATTAGTATGTCGAAGGATATTTCAGAATTTACATCAGAATATGATAAAAATAAACAATATATTGATAATATGATACATGTCAGGGATAGCTTTGATATTATGGAAAAGGTTCTGATTATCGGAGAGAGGAAGGCCAGTTACTATTTTATAGACGGATTCTGTAAGGATGAGGTCATGGAAAAAGTAATGGAGTTTTTATATAAAATAACTGCGGATGAAATGCCCGAAAGCGCAGAAGAATTTATAAAACAGCATATGCCGTATGGCGAGACAACACTGATTGGAAGCAGGAAGGATTTTTTGCAGCTGTTCATGTCAGGAATACCGGTGCTTTTAATAGACGGTTACAATATGCTGATTGCAACGGATTTTCGTGAGTATCCTGCAAGAGGCGTTGACGAACCGGAAAAAGATAAGGTTATGAGAGGCTCGAGAGACGGGTTCGTAGAGACTATTGTATTCAATACGGCGCTTATCAGAAGAAGGATACGTAATCCAAGGCTTGTAATGAAGATTTTTTCGGTAGGAAAGAGCTCAAAAACAGATGTTGTTATATCCTATATATCTGACAGAGTGGATGAAAAAGTATTAAAACAGGTCGAAAAAAGAATAAATGCAATTAACGTAGATTCGCTTACGATGAATCAGGAAAGCTTTGTCGAATGCTTTTATCCACACAGATGGTACAATCCTTATCCCAAATTTAAGTTTTCCGAAAGGCCTGATACGACTGCTGCATGTATTTTGGAAGGAAATATTGCAATTCTTGTAGATAATTCACCGTCTGCAATAATTGTGCCAAGCTCTATATTTGATATTGTTGAAGACGCGGATGATTATTATTTCCCGCCTATTACTGGAACATATTTGAGGCTTTCGCGTTTTATAATTAATATTGCGGCGCTTCTTTTATCGCCGACGTTTCTTCTTCTTATAAATAATCCGAATTATATACCGGACTGGCTGCAGTTCATTGTGATTGAAGACCAGATAAATATTCCGATTATAGTCCAGCTTCTGCTGCTGGAATTTGCAATAGACGGAATGAGACTTGCTTCGCTTAACACTCCAAATATGTTAAGTACGCCTCTCAGTGTGGTTGCCGGAATAGTGCTTGGGGATTTTACCGTAAGTTCTGGGTGGTTCAACTCTGAGGTAATGCTCTACATGGCGTTTGTTGCAGTGGCCAATTACACTCAGGTCAATTTTGAACTGGGATATGCCCTTAAGTTTATGAGAATAATAACGCTTATTGCAACACAGCTTTTTGGAATATTCGGGTATATTGCAGGAATAATACTTGCGATAACAGGACTTATATTTAATAAGACGTTCAGTGGAAAAAGCTATCTTTATCCACTTGTGCCGTTTAATGCAAAGTATCTTTTAAGAAGATTTTTCAGGGTAAGCCTTCCAAGAAGTGAAAAGCAGTAATGTAAGCGCAGATTTCATTGACATCCTGATGAAATTGATTATATAATAGAAATAATACCGTAGAAGATGGAATTTTCGTATACGGCACAAATAATTTAAAAGTAATCAGGAGGATACGGATATGAAAAAAGCATTTCAGTCAGCATTATGCGTGGTTCTTGCCGCCGGGCTTGTGTGCACGGGCTCTTCATATGCAACGTCACAGGCAGCAAAGAAAGCGAAGCTGAAGACCAAAAGAGTTACTATGGTCGTAGGGGAAAAGAAGAGCATTGTAATTAAGAACAGGAATAAAAAGGCGTCATACATTTTTGCTTCTTCATCAAAAGCAAAAGCAGCGGTTACAAAGAAAGGCGTTATTAAGGCAAAGAAAGCCGGAAAAGTAACGGTTACGGTAAAAGAAAAATATAAAAATAAGACAAGAAAGCTAGGAAAGATTGTTGTAACAATTACTGCAGAAAAGATTGTAACGCCACAGCCGACAGCTTATGTTACGACGCAGCCACAGGCGACCGAATCCGTGCCGCCGGCGCTTCAGAGCACAGATACGCCGAATCCGGCGGCTACAGATACTCCGGTACCTGTACCTACGGATGAACCGACGCCTGCAATGGAGCCAATCAGCAAGTATCTGGAAGATGACCGAAGCGATGTTCCGGAGGGATTTGATAAGGTGGATGCAAGTGTAGCAGGTACTGTTGAAGATATAGAATATCCTTCAACAGTTATTACAGAAGGCAAGGTTATAATGCGTAAAGCAAAGGTTGTTCTTCCTAAGGATTACAGCGAGGACAGGCAGTATCCGGTAATCTATCTGAATCATGGTATATTTGGCAATGAGACGTCTTTATATGGAGACAATGTACAGAATGTATTATGGAACGCAATAGCTAATGGAGACGCTGAGGAAATGATAGCAGTATTCCCTAACTGCTGCGCTAATGAGACCGGTGATGATAACGGACTTGGATTTAATGCTGTACATTATGCGGCATATACCAATTTCCTTAATGATTTGCAGCAGTGCCTGATGCCGTATATCAATGAGAATTATTCTACGCTTACCGGCAGAGAGAACACGGCTATATGCGGGTTCTCAATGGGAGGGCGCGTAAGTCTTCATATAGGCTTTACTTTACAGGATACTTTCAGATATATTGGCGCGTGCTGTCCGGCTCCGGGAATATTTGAGCATAATGATTACGGCGTACATGAGGACGGTCTGTTCACACATGATACGTTTACTTTGGAAGATAAGTACATGAACGACACATTAGTAATGATTGCAGAAGGTACTAATGATGATATCGTTAAGAACTTCCCTGGAGATTATAACGATGCGCTTAATGACAATGGCGTTCCTCATCTGCATTTTGTATTTGAGGGAGGACACGACGGCAGAGTGTATAAGCCGGGAATGTACAACTTCTTCAGACGTATTTTCCACCGCGCCGAGTAGAACATGGAGTTTTGTTAAGATACACAGAATCAATTTAAAATTCAAAGTGAGTTAGAATTATACAGTAAAGAACTGTTGCATTAGTATATATCAGTGCGGCAGTTCTTTGCTGGCTTGGGAGGTAGTATGTATATAATAGCAGGACTTGGCAATCCCACAAGGCAGTATGCCGGAACAAGACATAATATGGGTTTTAATGTCGTGACAAGAATTGCCGACGATTATAAAATGCAGATTACGATAAAGGAACATAAAGCTCTGTGTGCAAAGGGATTTATAGGGGGACAGAAGGTTCTTCTTGCGCTGCCCCAGACATATATGAATTTAAGCGGCGAAAGCATCAGAGAGCTTGTTAATTATTATAAGATAGACCCAACGACGCAGCTTATGGTAATATATGATGATATAAGCATGGAAGTTGGAAGAATAAGGATGCGTGCAAAAGGAAGCGCAGGCGGACATAACGGAATTAAGAATATTATAGCTGAGCTTGGAACGGACGTATTTCCGAGGATGAAAGTAGGAGTAGGGCAAAAGCCTGAAGGCTGGGACCTTAAGGATTATGTGTTAGGAAGATTTTCTGATGAAGAAAATGAAGTTATGAGACGAATGCTTGCAAAAGGAAGCGATGCGTGCAGGGATTTTATATTATACGGTATAAATGAAGCGATGAACAGATATAACAATTAATGGGAGATTATAGTGAAAGCATTAACAGAACCATTACAGGAGCTTGCCGAATTTATAGAAGCAAAAGACAGTATAGAGAATAATAACACGCCGGTCTTTGTATCGGGATGCGTGGATACGCAGAAGTGCCATTTGATTAACGGGCTTGGAAGCGGATTCAGGTATAAGGTTATAATTACATATAGTGAAGCTAAGGCACGGGAGCTTTATGATGACATGAAGCTTTATAAAGCGCCTGTTTTTTGCTACCCTTCAAAGGATATTATATTTTACAGCGCAGATGTTCACGGACATGCTATCGTTAAGGAGCGTATGCGTATAATACAGCGTCTGCTGGAGGGAGAGGAAGCTGTAATTATAACCACGCTTGACTGCGGTATGGAGCAGTGCGTACCCATAGAGTGTTATAAGCAGCATATGATACAGTTCAGAATTGACGAAGATATAGATTTATCAGTGCTTATGAAAGAATTATATTCTCTGGGATATGAGAATGTCACTCAGGTTGAGACGTCGGGTCAATTTGCAGTGAGGGGCGGTATTGTAGACATATTTCCACTTACTGAGGAGGTCCCGTACAGAATTGAGCTTTGGGGAGATACGATAAGCTCGATACATGCATTTGATGTGGAAAGCCAACGGTCAATAGACAGTGTTAAGGAATTTACATTGTACTCAGCAACTGAGATAATGGCTGATGAGAACAAAATCAGAGCCGGTCTTGAAAAGATAGAAAAAGAGGAAAAAAAGGCAGAGGAGCAGTTCAGAAAAGAGCATAATCCAGAAGCAGCGCACAGGCTTTTACAGTCAGTCGAACAGCTTAAGGAGAATATAGAATATTATAAAGGAATGGCAGGGCTTGAAAGCTATCTGCATTACTTTTACGACCAGACAGAATCGTTTTACGACTATTTTCCGAAGGACGATACAATATTTTTTATAGATGAACCTAATATGAGCTTTGAGCACGGCGAATGCATAGAGCTTGAATTTGAGGAAAGCATGAAAAGCAGGCTGACACAGGGGTATATTCTTCCGGGGCAGATGAAGATAATGACACAGGCGCAGACAGTATATGCAAAGCTTGCGTTAAGAAAGGCAGTCATGCTTTCAGCTATTGATACAAGACCTAAGAATATGCCATACAAAGCGGCATATTCATTCAGCGTACAGTCGGTACAGTCTTATAACGGCAAATTTGAAATAATGGTTAAGGACTTTATCAGATGGAAGCAGAACAAATACAGGGTGCTTGTTCTGTCAGCATCAAGTACGAGAGCCAGACGTCTTGCAAATGACCTGTGCGAATACGGATTATCCGCATTTTACAGTGAGGATGAAGAAAGGCAGATAAGGCCGGGAGAGATAATGACTGTACACGGAGCCGTACACAAAGGATTTTTTTATCCTCAGATTCGGTTTGCAGTCGTAACGGAAGCCGATATATTTGGAGATAAGAAAACACGTAAGAAGAAAAAAAGATATAACGGAAAATCCATACAGAGCTTTTCCGAGCTTAATATAGGAGATTATGTGGTTCATGAAAATCATGGACTTGGTATATATCGTGGAATTGAGAAGATTGAAACTGATAAGATAATAAAAGATTACCTTAAAATAGAATATGCCAGGGACGGAGTGCTGTATATACCCGCGACAGGTCTTTCTGTTCTGCAGAAGTATTCCTCCGCATCAGAGGAAGGAAAGAGAAAGCCTAAGCTTAATAAGCTTGGGTCGCCTGAATGGAATAAAACAAAGACAAGAGTGCGTACGGAGATAAAGGATATAGCCGCAGACCTTGTAAAGCTGTATGCTAAAAGGCAGGAAAAGAAAGGCTATCAATATGGTGAGGATACAGTATGGCAGAAAGAGTTTGAAGAGCTGTTCCCATACGAGGAGACAGAGGATCAGCTTAGCGCAATACAAGACACCAAAAGAGATATGGAAAGCACCCGCATAATGGACAGGCTTATATGCGGGGACGTAGGCTACGGAAAGACTGAGGTGGCAATAAGAGCCGCATTTAAAGCCGTGTCGGAAGGAAAGCAGGTCGCTTATCTCGTACCTACGACAATACTTGCACAGCAGCATTACAATACATTTGTACAGAGAATGAAAGACTTTCCGGTAAATATTGAAATGTTATCGAGATTCAGAACGCCGGCGCAGGTAAGAAATACAATTGCTAAGATGAAAAAGGGAGCTGTGGATATAGTTATCGGCACGCACAGACTGCTTTCAAAGGACGTAGCGTTTAAGGATCTGGGGCTTCTTATAATAGACGAAGAACAGCGTTTTGGAGTCACTCATAAAGAAAAGATTAAGCAGATGAAAGAGAATATAGACGTGCTTACATTATCCGCTACGCCAATTCCGAGAACACTGCATATGAGTCTTGTAGGAATACGCGATATGAGTGTGCTTGACGAGCCTCCGATTGACAGGCTTCCTGTTCAGACGTTTGTTATGGAGCATAATGATGAGATAATACGCGAGGCGATAACAAGAGAGCTTTCACGTGGAGGACAGGTATATTATGTGTACAACAGAGTTAATAATATAGACGTTATTACCAATAACGTTGCAAGGCTTGTGCCTGGCGCCAGTGTTACATTTGCACACGGACAGATGAGCGAGCGTGTGCTTGAAGGAATAATGTTTGATTTTATTCATGGCGATATTGACGTGCTTGTATCAACGACTATAATTGAGACAGGACTTGATATCTCCAATGTAAATACTATCATAATTGATGAGGCCGACAAGATGGGCCTGTCTCAGCTTTACCAGCTCAGAGGCCGCGTAGGACGTTCTAACAGAACCGCGTATGCGTTTCTTATGTACAAAAGGGATAAGATGCTTAAGGAAGAAGCCGAAAAACGTCTTGCGGCAATAAAGGAATTTACTGACCTTGGAAGCGGATTTAAGATAGCGATGCGCGATCTTGAGATAAGAGGAGCAGGCAACATACTTGGCGCAGAACAGCATGGACATATTGAAGCTGTCGGATATGACCTTTATTGTAAGATGCTAAATGATGCGGTAGCTGCTTTAAAGGGAGAAAAGGCAGAAGAAGAGGTATCGTTTGAGACTTCGGTAGAGATGGAAGTTGACGCATATATTCCGTCCTCTTATATTAAAAGTGAATTTAATAAGCTTGAAATGTATAAAAGAATTGCCGATATTGAGAATGCTGCGGAGCTTAACGACTGTAAGGACGAGCTTTGCGACAGGTTCGGGCATTTTCCGGAATCCGTATCTAATCTGATGGAGATTGCGCTCATTAAATCTATGGCGCACGAGGTGTACATGACACAGTTGACATACAAGAAGGACAAATCCTGCCTTAAGGATAAGAAGCCAAGGGATATCATTACATTCATGCTGTATGAAAACGCGCCGTTTAATATTAATAATATTCCGCTGTTTCTAAACGGAGAAGGCAAAAGGCTTAAGTTTGAGACAGAGGGTAAGCCAAGGTTCACATACCGGCTTTATGACGGCGAAATGCTGTTTGAAAGAATAAAGGAACTGCTTGAAAAAATGAAGGTACTGCTTAAAGAAAGTGAGGAAGGATAATGAAAAAAATATACGGTATTATATGTATAAGCATATGCGCTATGTGTATACTGTGTGGATGCGGCAGGAAAGATAAAATTAATAATACGATTGAATCCGATAATAAAAATGCAGAAAAAGCAGCAGATGTAGAGGAAAAAAAGCTTTCAGCTGATTCGGCGGTAATTTCAGTAGGCGATGAAAAGGTACGTTATGATGAATTTCTCGTGTACATGTATATACTTAAGAATCAATATGAAAATTCAATAGGAGAGGGGATATGGTCCTATCAGCTTCCCTCGGGAAGGTCTTTTGAATCGCTTGCAAAAGAGCAGGTGGTAAGCCTTATAACAGAGCTTAAGATTATATCACGTAAAGCAAAGGAATACGGCATAGAGCTTGATGATGATGAAAAGGAAGATATTAAAAAATATGCAGAGACGCTTTTTTCGGATATATCTGAAGAAGATAAGGCTGCTTATATGCTTACTTCAGATAATATTGCCGATGTGTATATGGAAAATGATATAGCTGACAAAGTATATACGGCCTGTATTGGGGGAATTGATACCAATATAAATGATGAAGACGCAAAGCAGATTACAGTACAGTATATACTTACAGGCGACGCCCAAAAAGCACAGAAGATTAGGGTAAAAGCCGAAAAACGAAAAGATTTTGCGGCTTTTGCAAGAGCTAATACAGAAGCAGACAGCATTGATATGACTTTAGGAAAAGGCGATATGGGATACGAATTTGAAAATGCGGCTTTTGCATTGAAAAGCGGGGAATTAAGCCAGGTAGTCCAGGCTCCTGAAGGGTATTACATAATATATTGCGTAAGCGATTATGAACAGGAACTCACAGCTAAGAAAAAAGAGGAAATAATTGCGGCGAGGCAGCAGGAGATATTTGAGGAGCAGTATGCAAAGTGGATGGGAGAATGTGATATACAGATAAGTAAATTGATATTATAGGTCGCAAAGTTGATGAAAAAAGACTTTTAGTTGATGTATAATAATTTTTTGATACATGTTCTTGAAATTTTTATAAATTGGAGTATAATTAAATGACAGATAAAGAATTCAGACATTTACGCCGTGCAGAATTGATTGATATTATTTATGAACTGCAGAATAATGAAGCAGAGCTTCAGGAGGAGATTTCCATATTAAAGAAGCAGCTTGAAGATAAGCAGCTTAAGATATCAAAAGCAGGTTCTATTGCCGAAGCGGCGGTAAGCCTGAACGGTTTTTTTGAATGTGCTCAGGCAACGGCTAACCAATATCTGCAGGAGATATACCGCGCAAGGAAGAAGGCAGAACAAAAACTGCAGCAGGCAGAGGCTAAAGCCAAAGCTATTGTGGCAGAAGCTTTGGAGCAAGCTGAAAAGATACTTGAAGATGCACAGTCAGAAAGTAACCGGACGCCTGAGGATATAACATATGATAATGAAGAGCAGCCGGAGGTGCATGGTGATGGACAGCAGAAAGAGCAGGCGTAACAGACGGGTACAGCTGCCTTCACCGGAGCAGGTAGAAAAAGAAAAGATGCGTCTTTTACGTAAGACACAGTACAAAAAAACGCTTGCAGGTACAGTCGCGGCATTGCTTGTAGTTGCGGCGGCGGCAGTATTGGTGGCAACACTTTTTTTACCCGTTTTGCAGGTAGTCGGCACAAGTATGGAGCCGACTTTAAGTAACGGTGATATAATTTTGCTTGTTAAGACGAAGGATTTTGATACCGGACAGATGATTGGCTTTCACCAGAATGGAAAGATTATTTTAAAGCGTGTAATCGGAGGACCGGGAGATTATATTATTATTGACGACGAGGGTAACGTATTCGTCAACGGAAATTTGATAGAGGAACCGTATATTACTGACAAGAGTAAAGGAGAATGCGATATAACATTTCCTTATCAGGTGCCGGATAAAGCTTATTTTGTGTTAGGCGACCACCGGTCAGTATCGATTGACAGCCGGAACAGCGTAGTAGGATGTATTCAAAATGATCAGATTATCGGAAGAGTAGTACTGCGAATCTGGCCGTTAAGTAATTTTTCGTGGGTTTCCTGAAAGGTATGATAATGAAGGATATAGTAAAGAACTGTTTAACCCAATTTAAAAATTACAGAAGAAGACAGCATAGAAAGACAGCTTTAATTTTAACGCTGTCTATATTTGTCGTTACCTGCGTTAGCTGGTCGCTGCACCTTAATGGAGAAAGTATGGCGCCGGATACATATTGTAATAATACGGAGCCGTCTCATACGCATACACTCTCCTGTTATTCTGATTCTGAAGCTGATATTGAGACAGAAGAGGACTGGGAGAAGAGCGTTTCGGATGTTACGCTTACAGGAATATGTTCAGATGATGTGATTGCGGTTGCCAAAACCCAGCTGGGTTATTCTGAAAGCACGGCTAATTATAATGTTGAAACGGATTCAGGCGGCATTGAGGTTATGAAAGGATATACGCGCTATGGAGCCATGTATGGTAATGCGTATGCCGACTGGGATGCGGCGTTCGTTTCTTTTTGTTTGAAATATGCCTGCGTTCCAAAGGAAGAATTTCCATATGAAACGACTGTTTCGGATTTTATAAAAAAGCTTTCAGATTCAGAATATAACCTTTATATGGAAGCTTCCGAATATGAACCTGCTGCAGGCGACGCGGTATTTTTTGATACAGATAAGGATGGCGCCGCCGACCATATGGGACTGGTGTCGGAGCTTTTGGAGGATACGGATAAGGATGGCGTTATATCGAACAGTATAAGGACAATTGAGGGAGATATAAGTGAAGAATCCGGCGGCTCAGATACGGAGGCTGGCGAGATAAAAGAAAAAGAAGCGGACAGAGTAGCTGAGCGTACATATTCATCAGACGACGAGACGATAGCAGGATACGGTAAGCTTTCCGGAATAAAGTCTGAGATTAAGGAATGTGCGGATGAACAAAGTAAAGAAGAGATTACAACTGATACATATGAAAGCGTTAATACAGATAATGAGGCAGAACCGGTTTCCCGTTCTGCAATGAAAGCTCAGAAAAGCGCATCCAGTGAGACGGCAGAGGTTTCGGATGTACAGGCAGATATTTTGTCTGCTCAGTCTGAGGAAAATACTGAAATAGAAGAGGTCAGCTTTAATGCAAATTCCGGCTCAAGGACTTATCAGGCGCATTTTGAAAGAGCTTATGATATTGCAGAAAAGGAAATAAATTATGCAATTCATGTTGGTGATAAGGTCATTTTAGAGATAGCTAATATGGAATACAGCAAAGAAGCCGTAGATGAAGCAGTAAAGGATAATGGTGTTGTTAATGTTGCGACGTCTGCATCCAGAGTAGGAACGTCTGCTTTTTCAGGAGAAACCGAATTTCAGACAATAGAGTTTACCGCGTTAAATAAAGGCGAGACAAGGATTGTATTAGATGGCGTAATGGGTTCGCATGAATTTACACAAACTACAGAGCAAGATAAAGTAGATGAAAACGGCGACAAAATACTCGATGAAGAAGGAAACCCCGTAAAGGAAACCATAACAGAATCAGTACGCAGGGATTTTAGAGGAAAAAAGATAACTTTAAATATCCGTGTGTATGACGCCGGAGAGGTACTGGATTATACAGGAGTATATGATCCTGAATCAGAACCACATCATCATATAGACGTGGAGGTAGAAGCATTATTTAATATACACATATATGATGCAGACGGCAATTTCACTACAATCAAGCCAGACAATGTTCATATAGAAAAGGTGTATGCAACAGTATATAATACAGCGGCATTAATTGATATAGACGGATATGCTAAAGATAGAAAGAAGTGGGATGAGACGCTGCTTGAACAACCTGTTACAGATACTACTGAGTGGTCTCCTGACAGAGACCCTAAGCCTGAAGATGGCTCATATACTCTTCAGAATTTAAGAAAAGTTAAATATAACGGGTCGGTAATAGATGCGTATGACCTTTCTTACAGGCAAAAGGATACATCCGGGTCTACGGGACAATACGAATTTAAATGTGATGGCTGGGGCTGGCATACTTTGTATGACGGCGATACTATTGAAATGAATGTAGAGGTGACATATGAGCACGGAGGGGAAAAATACAGTGCGAAGCAGGTAGTTGTTGTACCGGTTTGTCTTGGCTTCAGCGCCTGTCCGGCCTCGACCTGGAACAATGTAAATCATGGCTTTGATGTTAAAGTTGATATGAATGACATTGTAGAGACGAAAGCCAGCCATATATATAAGATTGACCAGTACGACAATCCTGTAGCAGGTGCATCATTTAAGTTCGTGTCAGCAGAAGAGGGTAATAATAATACTATTGAATTAACAACAGATGAAAACGGAGTGGTTACTTTTTACAATGAAGATGGTTCGCCTATGAACCTGAAGCAGATTAAAGATAAGCTGGGAACAAAGTTTACAATGGAAGAGATTAGTGTGCCTGCAGGTTACAGGAAAATGCCTGCAAAGGCAGAATTTGAGATTATTGGTAACGATGAGAGTGCGGCAGGCGGAAACTTTTATCTGATGTGCACTAATCCATATGAAACCGGAGTATGGGCTAACCCAAGCGCCCGTGTAGAAGCTCCGCAGACACTGTACAGGCTTAAACAGGCGGATGGAACTCAGGAAGCTATTCAATATTATACGCGCAATGACAATGGTGAAATTGAATTTAATGGTAAGCTATATGGCGTCATAATGAAACGAATCGTCGACGAATTATCAGAATGGGATACATGGAAGCCGGTATATGGTAATGATATAGAAGGATACAATGTGGCAGAGAATACGAGTATTGAGGGAGTTAAGGAGCTGCTTGCCAAGGAGGGGCATCCGGGCCTTTTTGAGTTTGGCGTTTCAGACAGTGGAATGTTCGTATCGGCTACAGTTAAGGATTTACCGGGCGACCCTCGGACGTATTATACATTTTTACATAGTAATGGAAGCGATACTAATGAAGCTGAATACGTAGTTGCATATTATTACCAGCCTAATGGCTCTGATGATATAGTGCAGATTGTTTCACATGAAGATAATGCTCCGTCTGATGGTGTATTTAATATATATTGGGGCAGTACCATTGAAGTATCGAATTTTGAAAACCGTTTATATTTTCAAAAATTAGATACCACAAATCATCAGATTTCTGACGCTATATTTGCAATGTATGACGTCGGAGAGGATGATGACGGAAAAATCTATTACACAACGCAGGATAACTATAAGGTATATCTGGGTGCTGATACAGATGGCGATAACAAAGGAACGGCTGTAATTTATATAGATGGAACGCAGACAGCCGCAGAGTATG
Source organism: uncultured Lachnospiraceae bacterium (assembly GCA_902493385.1). Classification (GTDB taxonomy): domain Bacteria; phylum Bacillota; class Clostridia; order Lachnospirales; family Lachnospiraceae; genus V9D3004. The sequence goes on along the minus strand of CABUPO010000001.1, from coordinate 462,152 downwards.
AGATTAATACTCCGCATAAAAATTTCAGCGCCTATGAAAAATCATCCGGCTATATTACAGAGGAAGGCGTTGGAGATATTATTATCAAATGCGGCGGTAATGTATATACGGTTAAGCCGGCAAAAAATGTAGAAGGCAGAGAGCTTGTAGGCTATACCCATGACGCCTGCAGTAAGGTATCTGAAAACGGAACAGGGCATTTTGAAAAATTAACAGGAAGCAATGAATCTTTCGGAAGATATATTTTACGTGAGATTCAGGCTCCAAAAGGATACGGATTAAACACTACAGAAATAAAGGTAGCAATTAATGACAGCGGCGTATTTTCCTATGCCGGTGATAATTGGTATGACGACGACAACGTTTTGGTAGGGAATGGCTTAGGATACCTTGCTGCTAATATGACCTCGCTTGCTACGGAGGGCGTTGGTAATGAAACATTAAGGTGGATGTTTACAAAGGTAGGTATTATAGGCGGCTCCGGAAATAATACAGAAGAGAGCTACAACGCGCCAGAAGGGTTTTCAACATTTAAATACTTTGAAAAGAATTATATGAATCCAGATGGAGCGCTTAAAAAAATTGACGGCCTTCTTGCAGGACATAGCAATGGAAGCACACGCTCTAACAGCAATGCATTAGTTAATTATCTTGTGTATGAGCCGGATGATAAAAATGTATTATTTAATTATAAGCCAAATGAAGATCAGACTGCACGAAGCGGTGAGAAGGTAGGAAGCAGTACTAATGTTGATTTACAGGCAGGTTCCGGAACAACACGTTTGTATACTACATATGGCTGGTCAATTCTTGAAGCATATCAGGATTATGCATATGGACAGGCCAATTCATCAGTTAAAACAAAATACACTGATATGCAAGGGAAAAATCTTGCATATATGTTTTCGGATTCTGTATTTGTCGCCGTAAAGGATAAAGCTAAGGTTGACCTTACGCTTCTTAAGCGGAGTGACAAGAAAGACGAGTATAACAATAATACGCCCCTTGATGGCGCAAAGTTTGTGCTGTACAGAGAAACCTCAGAAAACGGTGAAACCGTTAAAGAATATTATAAGTACGATAATGAAGAAGTAAGCTGGGTTAAGAGCGCAGATGAAGCGGCGGTTGACACTGCTACTGATAAATTTACCGGGTTTATGATTCCATTGCCGGAGGAATATAAGCTTGCCAAAGATGAAAGCATGAATATAAAAATGGAGTACGAAAGTACGGGATGTATGGCGAGAATCTATCTTACTGAAGGCAATAAAGATAACAGGACAAGTGACATAATAGGTCCAAATTCTGCGACAGTTGAAGGAACAATTAAAGCAACTGGAAACTGTAATTATATATATATAAAAGGAGAGAATTATGACAGTAAGTTTACATCTCTTAAAGTTAAAAGCATTACGCTGACAAAGGACGATAATGAGACGACGCTTAATATTAAGCCGTCGGATGTTACAATCGTAGATATGAACGGCTCGAAGGTTACTAAGGGTGACGACGGAAGCATTTCTTATGGTATTAAAAGTGGATATATCAGCTTTAAGGATTTAGATGAGGGAACATATTATCTTGAAGAGATAGAGGCGCCGACGGGACATACGAAGCTTGAGGAGCCGGTTAAGGTTACGGTAGGACCGCAATGGGGCGGGGATAACGGCGCACCGTTTGTTACAGCTTCAGGTGGATGGAATGCTGCTGAATTTGACAACAGTTCACCATATTATGACAGTGAATCTAAAGGTTTCCAGTATGGTTTAACGGTAGTAGACGAATCTAAGGGTATAGACCTTACAGTTAATAAAAAATCAGCTGTGCCGGGTGAATCAGGCGTTACTCCGCTTGAGGGAGCAGAGTTTGTATTGTATTATCAGACGGGAGAAGACAAATATTATTATACTGGAGAATATAATGTGCCGCTTAATAATGACACTGTATGGGTGAAGGATGCTACGACAGAAAAGACGTTAAATTCAGACGGAACATTTACGATTAATGTAAAACAAGAAGATAGTAACGGTAATCCCGGAGGTGAATTTGGGTTTGCTTTTCCGCAGGAAACATGGGAACTTAATCATATCAAACAGGTTAATATAGAGTATACCGATTCATCAATACCAAGCTGTGCAGGATATGTAGAACATTATGGAACCTCTATTGTAGGCTGGATTAATGGAGAGGATGCGGCTTGGACGTCTCCAAAAGGGCTGGGTACAGGCGCTGGCACCATAACGCTGGATGCCCAACCAGGCCAGAATATATTCAGTACGGTAAGAATGTTTGGTATTGCTAAAGATCAAAGTATAACAATTAAGTCTGTAAAGCTCATACCTGATAAAACGATATGGAAGAATAATATAGAGACAGCAACCAGATTCAGCGGCTCAACATTCACAGTTCAGGGTCTGCCTGACGGAACTTATTATATGCATGAAGAAGTTGTGCCCGATGGATATAACAAGCCGGCTCAGGATGTAGAGATAAAAATTAAAGACGGTATAGTTACTGGCGTAAACAATTCAGGTGACAACAGTATACAAGAGGTGCCTGCGGAGGGAGTTACCGGTTACAGCATTAATATAATCAATACTGCCGGCTATGAGCTTCCCGCGACAGGAGGGATTGGAACCCAATTATATACATTTGGAGGTCTGCTGTTAATAACGGCGCCCCTTTTGTACGGATGTGTGGCAAGGCGTAGACGCGAAAGGAGGATTGAATAAAAAGCCTTCTTAATCGCGGCGGAATCGGTTTACGCCCGGTCATATCCGATATATAAATTTTATTATGATTTTTTAATGAAAGAAAGGAATGAAAGAAAATGAAGAAAATATTTGCATTTATGCTTACGCTTGTAATGATGCTGAGTTTGTCAGGCATTGTTAATGCAGGAAAGGTAAGCGCAGACACAACAACGGGCAGTGTAACTGTAAGTCCAAATTATAAGAATCAGACTTATACACTTTATAAGCTGTTTGACGCTCACATTACATTTAAGGATGATGGCACGGTTGCCGCTATTACCTACACTTTGCCAGAAGGCAAAGACGACCTCGGAGCTGGCACAGAATGGTTTAAAATTAATAGTAATGGTTTTGTAGAAGCTAAAGATGGCAGTGTTACAGCAGACTGGGCAAAGAACAGGGCAACAATTGACTGGGCAAAGAGTTTTGGTACACAAATAGGTAACAGCATTAAAGCAGCGTCTGATAATGATGCGAATGTTAAATGGGAGAATCTTGAATTTGGTTATTACTTCGTTGATTCTACTCTTGGTTCCTTCATTGGAATCGACAGCAATACTCCTGATGTTATAATTCAGGATAAGAATGCCGCACCAACTATAGATAAGGAAATCACTGGCGTTAAAGATAAAGACGGAAATACTTCCGGCAGTGTGTTCAATGCAGATATAGCTGCAGAAAAAACCGATGTTGGTAGTGGTGTAAATGAACAGGCAATTGCACAGATTGGCGATACTGTAAGCTATAAACTGACCATTACAGTTAAACCTGGCGCAGAAAATTATGTTATCACTGATACAATGGATAATCTTGCGCTGGTTAGCAGTTCCGTGAAGGTTGATAATGATGCTTATGATGTTTCTGCAAAGGTTGATAATACGACTGATGGAGCTACAGTTGTTAGCGATGCCGCTGACAATTTTACAATCACCCTTAAAAAAGATTGGCTTGATAGTGAAAAAACAAAAGATAGAACAGTAGTAATTACATATGATGCAAAGCTGACAAAAGCGGCCGCAGTTGCAACAGCAGCTAACCCGAATACTGTTGAACTTACCTGGGGTGACAATCCGACTGACAATTATTCTGAAGACCAGTCTAAGGTTTGGACTGCAGAAGTTGATGTTGAGAAGCACATTGCTTCCGCAACAGGCGATGCGTTGGAAGGTGCAGGCTTCAAGCTGAAAAAGGGCGAGCTTTTCTATGATTTAGATGCTGACGGAAACGTTATTTGGGATAATGTTGGTAAAGAGATTAAGACCAATGCAGAAGGTAAACTGACTGAGAAATTCAAAGGACTTGCAAACGGAACCTATACACTTGTTGAGTCCACCGTTCCTGATGGTTACAATAAGCTTGGAGATACTGTGGTTACTATTGCTGAGAAAAATGCATCAATCACGAATTTGTCTCAGACAAAGGTAGTTATCAACAACACTGGTTCTACTCTTCCGTCAACCGGTGGAATTGGTACTACAATCTTCTATGTATTAGGAGGTATTCTTATGGCTGCAGCAGTTGTTCTTCTTATAACTAAGAAGAAAATGTCGGCATATAAGAACTAAGATGCTCGGTGATTAAGCTTTAAAGAAAATTTAAGAAAAAGATAAAATAAACCGCCGTACTGTTGTGTAACAAAACAAAAGTCCGGCGGTTTTTGATTGTTAGGGCGTGTATATAAAAGTTTGTAGATAATTGTATCCTGATGCACAGACTGATAATGCTTCTTAAAGCTAATAAAGAAAAAAACGTTGACGTCAAGTATATATTGTGATACAATAAGTGCATGGAGTTCCTCTGTCTTAATCAGGAGAATTAATGGATAAAAGAACTATAAAGGATTTGACAATCAAGGATAATTTCATGTTTGCGGCAGTTATGCAGGATGCTGACAACTGCAGGCAGTTTTTGGAAATGACGCTTGGTTTTCCAATCGAAAAAGTTACAGTAGATAATGAGAAAAGCATAATATACCACCCACAGTACAGAAGCGTCAGGCTTGATGTATATGCAAGCGACGGTCATAATACAAGATATAACGTAGAGATGCAGGTGCTTTGCAATTCCAAGCTGCCAAGACGCAGCCGTTATTACCACAGTCAGATAGACATGGAGCTGATAGCAGCCGGAACGGATTATGACCTGCTTCCCGATACGTATGTAATTTTCATATGCGATTTTGACCCATTTGGAGAAAGCAGATATCGGTATACATACGACATGATATGCAAAGAGACCGGCAAGCCTTTGGAGGATGGTATAAGAACTATATTTTTGAATACAAGAGGAAGTAATACTCTTGAAGAATCAAAACGAATGCGGAACTTTTTAAATTATGTAAAGGCAGACATTACGGAAAGCATGTATGATTTTAATGATGATTATGTGAAGCAGCTTCAGAAAAGCATTACGGGAATCAAATCAGACAGAGAGATGGGTGAGCGCTATATGCTTCTTAAAGACCTTTTAAGAGACGAGAGAAAACTTGGCAGGAGCGAAGGGCTTGCCGAAGGCAAAGCCATTGGTCACTTCGAGGGCAAGGCTGAGGCTGTTGTTGAGCTTTTGTCAGCAATCGAAGATGTGTCAGATGATATTATTGATAAGGTAATGACAGTAAGCGACCCTGAAATGCTTTCAGTATATCTTAAATCTGCGGCAAAAGCGGACTCTGTTCACGCGTTTCGCAAAGATACTGGGTTATAAGATATTTTAGTATTCTGAAATTTTTTAATCTGAATTATAAGGCGTGTATATAACGCTATCTTGCAGTTGTAGACTGTGCCGGTTCGGCACGATTCAAAGCTACGGCAGGGGAATTCCTGGATATTATTTTGAATTGCAGTTTTTTGGGGTATTATGGTAAGATATATTGTGAAGACAGCGAAGGGAGGATGCCGCTTAATACACTGTTTAGCAGTGGCTTTGGTGAATACGATTTAATGAAAAAACATATTTCTACAATAATACTGATTTTGATATTTTTTGTGGGTCTTTTGGTGCTGTTATATCCTATTGTCAGCGACTGGTGGAATAGTAAGGTACAGACGAAGGCTATTGCGGCTTATGAAGAGAATATTTCTGAAATGAATGAAGCGGATTATGAGGCAGAGTTTGCAAAGGCAGACGCCTACAACGCGAGTCTCAGAGAGATTTCAATGCCTTTACTGAATTATGAGCAGGCAGCGGGCTATGAGGATATACTTAACGTAATGGGCAATGGTATGATAGGATATGTGACTATTGATAAAATTAACGTTAAGCTTCCTATATATCACGGAACGTCGGACAATATACTTAATGTGGCGGTGGGGAATCTTCGCGGCTCGTCACTGCCGGTTGGCGGTATTGGCACGCATTCCGTATTGTCAGCACATCGCGGGCTTCCGAGTGCAAAGCTGTTTTCTGACCTTGATAAGCTGAAAGAAAGAGATACGTTTACGATAACTGTACTTAACAGGCTGCTTACATACGAGGTTGACCATATAAGTATTGTAGAGCCTGATAAGATAGAAGAGCTTTATATAGAAGAAGATAAGGATTACTGTACTCTTATGACATGTACGCCATACGGTATTAATACTCACAGACTGCTTGTGCGGGCTCATCGTATAGAAAATGAAGAAGGAGCAGTAGTTCTGACTAACGACGCATATGAGCTGGATTCGCTGATTCTTGTACCGGTAGTTGCAGCTCCGCTTTTATTAATACTGTTTGTATTTATACTTATAAAATACCGTAAGAAAAGGTAAAAGAATACATATTATACGCTGTCTATATGACTTTTTATGGTTTTTGCAGCATCAGGGTCTTTTGTGCATAAAAGTCTGAAAAAAGGAACAGAGTCAGCAGCTTTTTCAGCAAACCTTAATGAGCTTTCTATATGAGATATTTTCCATGATGGAGATATCAGCCTTTGCATAAAAAATAACATTTTTTTGTCTTTGGATGGAATTATAACTTTATTTTCAGAGGCCTGTTTTAAAAAGGTTATTCCGCCTAACGGCCAGGTCTCTTTGGTGTATATGCCTGAAGTGCCGCACCAGGGCAGGCCGTATACTACGGCAGAGCCGTTTTCAAATCCTATCATATTAAGGTCGCCGTTAAGAATTGGAGTGTTATAGTAATCTTTCCAAAGGTTAGCGTGCGTAGATTTGCCGGCGCCGGATATGCCGGAGAACAGCCATGCTTTGCCTTTATATAGTATGGAAGCCGAATGAAGGACATATTTATCGTCTGCCATAGCGGCAATAAGAAATGCAAATCTTATTGCATGAAAAAGCTCAGATAAGGCTTCGTCAGATTGATTTTCCTTACAATATACAGTTACAAGGCTTCCATCTTTTGCAGAGTGAAGCTCGTATACATTAGAACTGACAAATATAATTATATATTTGTCTTCGGTTTCTGATACAATAAGCTCGTTATTACGAACAAGAATATTGCCGTTTATATGAGTATATGGAGGATACGTAAGTATTCTTATTTTCTGAGAGCACTTTTCAGGCGGGGCGCCGCATGAAAAGTCGCTGAAATATCTGTCGTATAATTTGTCAGCTCCAAAAAGAGATATATTCAAAGAGCCGATTCGGATAAAATGTGTGCTTTGGTCTGAATAATCTGTAGCGTAATCGGTAATAATTACATTATTGCTTTTGAGTATATTAAGAAAATCCGTAATCTCCTGACTGAGCATGGCAAGGTCGTTATCAGATGCGTCGTATGCTTCTGATAAAAAATTAAGCAGTTCCTTTTCATCCGCACCCTGGCTTATGCGCGATAATAAAAGGTCTGCAGTCTCATTAAGCATCAGCGCTTTTGAAAAGTCAGCTACCTGCTGGCCATATGGAATAAGATATGGAATATTATTAATTAAGGTTTTTGTATACTGCGGATTAATCTTCATTTTCATACTCCCTGTTGATATAATATCAATATATTAGCATGGAATGAACCTAAATGCAAAAAAACCCTACATTTTAGGGCATTCTGAGTAATTTGTTCTTGACAAATGCGTTGTTTGCAGTTATAAATTAAATATAGTATTGTTACATATTTGTAATAAAGTAATATATCAGAATTTGAGGAGGAGTAATTCCATGAACAAGACAGAATTAGTAGCAGCTATTGCTGAGCAGACAGAATTATCAAAGAAGGACGCCGAGAAGGCATTAAAGGCATTTATCGACGTAGTAACGGATGAATTAAAGAAAGGTGAAAAGGTTCAGCTTGTAGGATTTGGTACATTTGAGATTTCAGAGAGAGCAGCAAGAGAAGGAAGAAATCCACTTACAGGAGAGGCAATGAGTATTCCGGCATCTAAAGCGCCTAAGTTCAAGGCAGGAAAAGCGCTCAAGGATGCAGTTAACTAATAATACATTTCACTATTGAAACTACGTAAGGGCTGTTAATTATAACAGCCCTTTGTTATCGTATAGGAAGATTCTTTGTAAGGAGGTAATATATGCGTCTTGATAAATATTTAAAGGTGTCGCGTCTTATAAAGAGACGGCCGGTGGCAAACGAAGCCTGCGATGCGGGAAGAATACTTGTCAACGGAAAAACTGCAAAAGCGTCGCTTTCAGTAAAACCGGGAGATGTTATAGAGATTGCATTTGGCAATAAGAGCGTTAAGGTTGAAGTGTTGTCGGTGCAGGAGACTTATAATAAAGAAGAGGCAAAAGAACTGTTCAGGTATCTGTAATAATATCGCTATGCGTGGAATATACTGTAATAACCTTACGTACAAGGGGGCAGAGGTATTGGAGGGAAGCCATAAGCTTCAGGTTTTGAACAGAGGCGAGGTGGTCATAACAGGTGTTTCAGATGTATTGTCATTTGATGCCGGAGAGGTTCTTTTAGAGACGGTACAGGGAACGCTTATGATTCGCGGAGAACAGCTGCATGTCAGCCGACTTACTCTTGATGCGGGAGAGATAGATGTTGACGGCAGGGTTGACAGTATAGCGTATTCGGATGGTTCCGCTAAAAAGACAGCGGGTTCAATCCTTAACAGGCTGTTTAAATGATAAGGCAGCAGATTATATATGTAACGGCATCTTTTGCATCAGGGATGGTTATTATGCTTGCATATGATGTACTTCTTATAATACGGCTTATTATAAGAAGGCCGTTTGTGCTTACAGCGATTGAGGATGTGCTTTTTTGGCTTGGCAGCGGTATATTTGCATTTTATGTGTTTTACAGATGCAGTGAAGGAGTCATACGAATATATGCGGTTTTTGCGATGCTTTTCGGCATGTGGCTGTTTAAATGGTCTATTGGAGACCGTATTTTATTATTTACGGAAAAAATAATAGAAAAGATAAGAAAATGCTTGAAATTATTAGTCTCTCGTTGTAGAATGAAAATATCAAAAAAAGGCAGCGATTGCTAATGTATGGGTGACATATATATGAGAAGGAATAAGAAGAAAAGAGGCAGATCCGGTCTTGGATTTGTTGCTTTAACGGTATTTGTACTGTTTGGAGTAATTACATACAATAAGATAGGTCTCGATGCCAGGTGCAGGGAGCTTAGCGCACAGAAGGCAGGCTGCGAGAAGGAGCTTGAGGAGCTTACAAAGGAACAGGAGAATATTGAATCATACAAAGAGTATGTGTATTCTGACGAGAATATCGAGAGTATTGCAAGAGAAAAGCTTGGTCTTGTGTATCCCGATGAGATAGTGTTTGAAGCAGAAGATGAATAAAGTTGTCATATGATGTAGATGAGTTTTGTAGAAAGACGACGTCTTTTTACAAAACTTTTTTTTTGCCCCTTATATACTGTTAGGACAGTATTAGTTTGAAATGGGGGATAAATGTGAAGACATGCAGGATAAATGTCAGATTAATAATTGAGCTTATAATATATTTTTTTATGGGGAGGGTGAGTTTTTTTTCTATAAGCCCTGTTCCGCTTTCGGCTTTTTCTATCGCTCTGGCAGAAAAAAGGAAGCAGAATCCTGATATTATGTGTATATTTGCAGGAATGTTTACAAGATGTATAATGCCGTTTTCGGCTGTTCAGGGAGGAAATCTTGTTAAGTACGGGCTTATTTTTTTTACCGTGCTTATTGTGGACAGGCTTTTATATAAAAGAAAGATATTTCTTGGCCGCATGGGAACTACATATCTTGTGGCGGCGGTTTCGGTGTCTGTCGGAATATGCGGCGGTATATTTGATTCTTATGAAAATATTGTGCTGTCGCTATGCGAGGGGGCGCTCGTTATAGTATGCGCCACGCTTCTGCACTATGGAATGCATCTTATACGCTACGGAAAAATAGGACAGGCTTTAACAAATGAGCAGCTTATAAGTGTTGTTCTTATGATGACGTTTTTTGTGAACGGTCTTTACGAGCCGGCGCCCGATATAATATCAATCCGCGAAGGAATGATGTTCATGCTTATTTTGTATATGGCGTATAAATACGGCGCACAGGCGGGAGCCATTATCGGAGCGGCGGCGGGAGTAAGCGCCGGAGCATACGGGGAGGGGGCGTCGCTTATCGGAATGTACTGTATAGTTGGCATAGCGACGGGTATCGTCAGAGAAGCCGGTAAATGGGCAAGTATAATCGTATTTATTATATCGGGGGCAGCGGTGGGGCTTATATATCCTGATGAGCTGTGGAGCCCTGCTGAATTAAAAACTCTTCTGTCAGCGGCGGCAGGGTTTATATTTATACCTAAGAGCATTCTTTTGCTGGATAACGGCAGAGAAGACGCAGCCGGCGAGCTGGTATATAATAATGTGAAAAATGAGGTGAGTACGAGGCTTCTTGAATTTTCAGATGCATTTAATCATCTGGGCGATGTATTTGCAAAAAATAAAGATACAAAAGAAGTAATAAGCCTGAGCAGCACGCGCGAAATAGTCGGAAATCTTGTGTCGGGAGTATGCAGCACATGTGAAAATGCATCGTATTGCTGGGAGCAGAAATATTATGATACATATCATGAGACACATAAAATGCTATGCAGTGCGGAAGGCTGTGGAAAAATAGAGTATGATGACGTTTCGCCTGATTTTGCGTCAAGATGCGTGCATTTTAATGATTTTGTGCAGGAGACTAACAAACAGCTTGAGCTGATGAGAATGAGTACGCTTATGACTAATCGTACGAAGCAGAACAGGATGCTTCTTGCCGAGCAGATGAAGGAAGTGTCTGGCCTTATCGAGGAACTTGAAAAAGAAGTGATGGGAATAAGAAAAAAAGAGCTCAGAGAGGAAGCAAAGCTTATTTCCATTCTGTCATCATATGGGGTGAAGATAAAAAAGCTTGCAATTATAGAAAAGCCGGGCGGACGCACACGTATATGCATGAAAGCAAAAGCGTCAAAGGGCTTGTGTATAACTACAAAAGAAGTGTCGGAGATAATTTCAGGAGTATTAAAGAACAGATGGCTTGCGGCGGAAGAGTGTGGCTGTATAATGCCGAAGGATTATAAGGAGCTTGTATTTGTGCAGGATGTGAATTTTTATCTGCTGACCGGAGTCGCAAGAGCGCCTAAGGATGGGGAAGAGCTGTCGGGAGATAATTATTCGATTCTTTCACTTCCGACAGGTAAAGTCGTTATGACAATTACTGATGGAATGGGTACAGGAAGCTCTGCATATGATGAAAGCGAAACTGTTATTGAGATGATAGAGCAGCTTGCCGGGGCAGGCTTTTCAGAAAGCATGGCTTTGCGGCTGGTTAATTCTTCGCTTGTTTTTTCAAGGGAAGGAGAAAAATTTTCTACGGCTGATATGAGCGTTATAGATCTTAATACGGGCATGTGCGAATGTATTAAATGCGGCGGAGCGGTAACCTTCATTAAGAGAAAAAAAGGCGTAGAAACAGTGAGGCTTTGTGCAATGCCTGTAGGAATACTGCCTGAGGCTGAGCCTGAAAGTACAATGTATAAGTTACGCGACGGAGACATGGTAGTTATGATAAGCGACGGAATACTGGACGGTGCGTGTTCAGATGTGTCCGAAGATGTTATAAAAGATATTATAGCAAAGGAAACGTCTTCAAATCCACAGGAAATGGCAGAGCGTATACTTTCAGCAGCGAGAAATAATTCCGGAAGGCGCGCCGGGGATGATATGACAGTGCTTGCATGTATATTGTGGCATAAGGTATAGAATTAAAATCCGGTCTGTGATATAGTTAAGGATAATTCATGCGAGGTGAATATCTATGGCGCAGTTTACGGATAAAGTATGTTTATTTATAAAAGAAAACGGTATAATAAGTCAGGGCGATAAGATAATTATAGGATTATCAGGAGGCGCTGATTCGGTATGTCTTTTAGATATACTTAACGGACTTAAAGAGGAATACGGGCTTTCTTTATATGCGGTGCATGTTAATCACGGCATAAGGGGAGAACAGGCGGATGAGGACGAGAGATTTTCTGTGGAACTGTGCAGGGAATATGGTATAGAGGCGGCGGTATATTATTATGATGTTCCGGCTCTTGCAAAAAGGCAGCATATGACAGAGGAGGAAGCTGCAAGGCATGTGCGTTATGAGGCGTTTCATAAAGAGTATGTAAAGCTAAAGGCTGATAAGATTGCAACTGCTCATAATAAGACTGACCAGGCCGAGACAATTCTTTTCAGGATGTGCAGAGGAACCGGAATTAAAGGTATGCTTGGAATGCCGTTGGTGCGCGGCAATATAATAAGACCGCTTATGTGTGTTACCGGAAAAGAGATAAGGGATTATCTTTCTGACAGAGGAATGGAGTACAGGCTTGATTCCACTAACGAATGCGTGGACTACGACAGAAACCGTATACGGCATAAGGTTATTCCGCAGCTTGAGCGTATTAATGATAATGCGGTTGGGCATATTGCGGATATGGCGGCGCAGCTTTCGGAAGTCTACGAATGGTTTCGTATTACTGTTGATAATATCGAGAAAAGCTGTGTGAAGCAGAATGAAAGCAGTGTGGAGGCAGAGGCAGCAGAGCTTTTAAACGTACATCCTGCAGTGGCAAGAGAGATTATAAGAGATATGATTGCACAGATTACCCACAGTCTTAAGGATGTTACTGCAGTTCATATAGAACAGGTCCTTGGCCTTTTAAATATGGATTCGGGAAAAAGGATACGTCTTCCGTATGGAATAACCGCGTATAAAGATTATGATGTGTTAAGGCTTTCTAAGGAAAATATGGCTCTTTATGCTAAGGAGGAAAAGAATGGGTATGAAATAAGCAGAGAGGGGTTGTCGGATAACGGGATAGATAATATATTTTATAACGTCTATCTTCCTGATAAGAATGAGCTTTGTCCACAAATACGTATAACTGCGGATGTCGCACAATATAGTGGAATAAACACAGATATTCCGAAAAATATCTGTACGAAATGGTTTGATTATGGTAAAATGGGGGATAAATTAAATATACGAAGAATAGCGCCCGGAGATTATTTTATTATTAAGGGCGGACGTAAGAAAATGATGTCGCGCTACGTTATAGATGAGAAGATACCAAGACAGTACCGGAATAAGCTTTTGGTGGCGGCTTTTGGGAGCAGGATAATGTGGGTTATAGGCGGACGGACCTCTGAAGATTATTTTTTAAAGGATAATTCTGAAGAGGCGCTTATAATGAATATTGTAATTTAATATCGTATGATATTAGAATAAATTAACGAGGGAGATAAAATATATGAAAGAGACGGTCAGCGAATTAATTTCAGAAGAGAAATTAATGAAACGTATTGATGAGCTTGCAGAGAAGATTAACAAAGATTATCAGGGCAAAACTCTGAATCTTATATGCATACTCAAAGGAAGCATATTTTTTACATGCGAGCTTGCTAAGAGGCTTACAATACCTGTAAAGATGGACTTTATGGAAGTGTCGAGCTATGGTGAAGGTTCTCAAAGCAGCGGCAATGTTAAGATTATCAAGGATCTTGACGCGCCTATTACCGGTAAGCATACTATGATTATTGAAGATATTTTGGATTCGGGCAGAACGCTTTCAAGACTTCTGTCTATTCTTGAGATGAGTAATCCGGCAAGTCTTGCCGTATGTACATTGCTTGATAAGCCGGCGCGCAGGGAATTTCCTGTTGACGTGGATTATAACGGCTTTGAAATAGAGGATGAATTTGTAGTAGGCTTCGGGCTTGATTATGCCCAGAGATACCGCAATCTTCCTTATATAGGCGTATTGGATTTACATTAAAATAGTTATAACCGGGAGGTCAAAATTTGAAAAAACAGATAAAAGGCAATGGTTTTTTTGTGGTTTTACTGCTTCTTGTTGTTGTGTCAGTTTATCTGGCGAACGGCTTGGGAAAAAAGAATGCCATGAATTATAATACTTCAAATCTTGTAAGGGATATTGAGCTTAAGAAAGTTAAGAATGTAGAGATATCGCAGGATCAGAATACACCGACGGGAAGAATTGATATTACATTCAACGATACCAGCACGGCGTATTATTATTCAACTGACGTGGGCGACGTTGAGAACAAGCTGTATGAGCTTTCAGAAGATTCCAGGTATAAAGGTACGTTTAATTATATAACCAATGAGGTTAAGAAAACTCCATTGTGGGTTACTGTGCTTCCGGATCTGCTTCTTGCAGGCTTGATAATTATTGTTCTGTTTACGATGATGAGCGCGCAGAACGGCGCAGGCGGCGGAACAAAGGTTATGAATTTTGGCAAGAGCAGGGCAAAGATGACTACGCCGGATGAAAAGAGTAAAAAGTTCCAGGATGTTGCGGGACTTGTTGAAGAAAAGGAGCAACTTGAGGAGATTGTTGACTTTCTGAAATCTCCCGGCAAATACACTAAGCTCGGAGCAAGAATTCCTAAAGGCGTTCTTATGGTAGGACCTCCGGGAACAGGTAAAACGCTTCTTGCAAAAGCGGTTGCAGGAGAAGCAGGAGTACCGTTTTTCTCTATATCCGGTTCGGATTTTGTAGAGATGTTTGTCGGCGTAGGCGCTTCAAGAGTAAGAGATCTTTTTAACGACGCTAAAAGAAACGCTCCCTGCATTGTATTTATTGACGAGATAGACGCTGTTGCAAGGCGGAGAGGAAGCGGTCTTGGCGGAGGACACGACGAGAGAGAGCAGACTCTTAACCAGATGCTTGTCGAGATGGACGGGTTTGGTGTTAATGAAGGAATTATTGTTATGGCGGCAACCAACCGCGTTGATATCCTCGATCCGGCGATACTGCGTCCGGGCAGATTTGACAGAAGAGTCGAAGTTGGCAGACCTGACGTGCGTGGAAGAGAGGGTATACTTAAGGTTCATGCAAAGGATAAGCCGCTTGGCGATGATGTAGATCTTAAAAGTATCGCGCAGACGACTGCCGGAATGACAGGCGCCGACCTTGAGAATCTTCTTAATGAAGCGGCAATTTGCGCCGCAAGGGAAGAAAGACCTTATATTATACAGGAAGACATAACCAAATCATTTATAAAAGTAGGCATCGGACCTGAGAAGAAGAGTAAGATTGTATCTGATAAGGATAAGAAAATAACGGCTTACCACGAGGCGGGCCATGCAATTTTGTTTCATGTACTTCCTGATGTGGGTCCTGTCCATACGGTATCCATTATACCAACGGGGCTTGGAGCAGCGGGTTATACAATGCCGCTGCCGGAAAAGGATGAGATGTTTGAAACCAAAGGCAGAATGATGCAGAGCATAGTAGTATCTCTTGGCGGAAGAATTGCAGAGGAGCTTGTATTTGATGATATTACGACCGGAGCTTCACAGGATATTAAGCAGGCAACGGCAATAGCGACAGATATGGTTACCAAATACGGTTTCTCAGATAAAATCGGATTAATTAATTATGACGATAACGATGAGGTATTTATCGGCCGCGATTTTGGAAAAACTAAGAGCTTCAGTGAAAGCGTTGCCGCAGTTATAGATGAGGAAGTTAAGAGTATTATTGACGAGTGTTATGAAAAAGCCAAGTCAATACTATATTCAAATATGAACGTATTAAAACGCTGTGCAGAGCTTCTTATTGAAAAGGAGCGTATTGGCCGTGAAGAATTTGAAGCATTATTTGATGTTAAAGGAGAAGATGCACAGACTGTATAGACGTATATGGGAATAATTCACTATTAAACGACGGAAATAGACAAAAAATAATACAAAAGTAACAAAGGGCATATTTTTTGTTGTTAAAATCGCACAATGAAATAAGCAAAAAAAATTAATCTTTGTGCACACTGATTTGAAAAGTAGTGTTATACTCCTACTCGTAAACCCCAATACATTATATAGTTTTTGCTACACCCCATAAGTAACAAAAATACCTTCTCCAAAACAGGATAGTGTAAGCTATCCTGTTTTACTGTTCTTAAATAAGGAGTGAACGAACGTGGATGCTATATACAGTGATGGAACAGAATTATTCAGAAGTCCTGCGGAGCCAAAACCGTTTGATGATGTGTATATAAGAATCCGTACAGGCAGTGCGGATACAGACAATGTATATTTGATTGCAAACGGCAGCCGCTATGCGATGAATATAATAAAGCGGGATAAAATTTTTAACTATTATGAGACGAAGATAAGCCTTAAAAACGATTTGGTAAAATATTATTTTGAAATACAGTGTGACAGCGGAGTGATATATTATAACAGGCTTGGTGCAGAAAATGAACGCGCAGAGCGCGGAGATTTTGAGATAATTCCGGGATTTTCAGTACCGGAATGGGCAAAGGGCGCCGTTATGTATCAGATATTTACCGACAGATTCTGTAACGGAGATAAAAGTAACGATGTGCTCAGCGATGAGTATTCGTATATTAATGAACATGTATCACGTGTAGAAGACTGGAACAGACTGCCGCAGGAAATGGATGTACGTGAGTTTTACGGCGGTGATATTGCAGGCATAATTAAAAAGCTGGATTACCTGTCGGATATGGGTGTTGAGGTTATATATCTTAATCCTGTATTTGTATCTCCGTCCAATCACAAATATGATATTCAGGATTATGACTATATCGATCCGCATTTCGGAAGGCTTACCGAGGATTACGGAAAGCTTTTGGACGCACATAATAATGATAATACGCAGGCTGAAAGATATAAGCGCCGTGTTACCGATAAAAAAAATCTTGAAGCAGGAAACGAGCTTTTCTGCGAGCTTGTAAAAAAGGCGCACGCACGTGGGATAAAGATAATACTTGACGGAGTATTTAATCACTGCGGTTCGTTTAATAAATGGCTGGACAGGGAAAGAATATACGAAAATCAGGAAGGCTATGAAAAAGGCGCTTACATAAGCGGCGATAGCCCATACAGGTCGTTTTTCAGATTTAATTCGGATGAGTGGCCGTATAATGACAAATATGACGGATGGTGGGGGCATGATACACTTCCGAAGCTTAATTATGAAGAATCAGAGCTTTTGCTTAATTATATTATGAGGATTGCTGTAAAGTGGGTTTCTCCGCCGTTTAATGCGGATGGCTGGAGACTTGACGTTGCGGCGGATCTTGGATACAGCGAAGAATATAATCACTGGTTTTGGAAGGTTTTCAGGGAAAATGTAAAGAAAGCGAATCCGAATGCCATAATACTTGCCGAGCATTACGGAAGTCCGAAAAGCTGGCTTCGCGGAAATGAATGGGATACCGTGATGAATTATGACGCATTCATGGAGCCGCTGTCGTGGTTTCTTACGGGAATGGAAAAGCACAGCGATGCATACCGGGAAGATCTTTTGGGCAATGCAGACGCATTTTATGCCGCAATGACTGAAAACATGCTTAATATGACTACGCCTTCCCTGCAGGCTGCGATGAATGAGCTGTCTAACCATGATCATTCAAGATTTCTTACAAGAACTAACCACAGAGCAAGAAGGACGCAGTCGGTGGGCGCAGAGGCCGCAGATGAAGGCGTGAATCATGCAATTATGAGAGCGGCGGTAATATTTCAGATGACATGGCCGGGCGCGCCGACAGTGTATTATGGAGATGAAGCGGGCGTATGCGGATGGACTGATCCGGATAACAGAAGAACTTATCCCTGGGGAATGGAAGATAAACATATGCTGTCGTTTCATAAAGAAGCCATAAGGATTCATAAGGATTACAGAGCGCTTAAAACGGGTTCGCTGGTATATCTTAACCTTGAACAGAATATAATATGCTTTGGAAGGTTTAATGAATGCGAAATATTTATAACGGCGATTAACATTTCAAAAGAATGCAGAAGGATAGAGGTGCCGGTGTGGAAGCTTGGAATAACAGACGATATAAGAATGGTTTCTCTTATAAAGTCTGTATGTGACGGTTATTCGATTCATGCAACGATATATCCTGTGTATGACGGACGGCTTATGCTTGATTTGGAACCTGAAAGTTCAATTATAATAAAAAATATAACTAAAATAGACTTGAATTTTCTGAAGCGTGTGCTATAATAGTCGTGGACTTGTGATGAAATACAGGTTTCAGATGCCGGTGTGGCGGAACTGGCAGACGCACAGGACTTAAAATCCTGCGGGTGGCGACACCTGTACGGGTTCGATTCCCGTTGCCGGCATTTGGCAGCTTTTAGTAAGTGAAGCTATTGTATAATGAACATGAGTAATATCCTGCAGTATTATGCTGCAGGATGTTTTATTTTGCGCTGCAAGCCCTATGGAGGCTTTCTTTATGTTCAGCCAGGAGTTTTTTGTAAATAAGCTTGCTTTAAAATATTAATGGCATTATAATTATTTTGTAATATTTTTATTTGCTTAGGAGGTAAACGCATATGAGAAAATTTAAACTGCCGATTTTAGTTCTTACGCTGGCTATGGTTTTAACTGCTGTACCTGTGAATACACAGGCTGCAAAAAAAGTTAAGCTAAGCAGGAAAACCGTATCCGTTGACGTAGGGAAAACAGTAACGGTTTCAGTTAAAAACCCGGCAAAAAAAGCAAAGGTTTCATGGAAGCTAAAGAAAACTTCTGCCGCCAAAATTTCTAAAAAAGTTACGAAGGGAAAGAAGGCAAAAGCAGTAATAAAGGGAATAGCGCCGGGTAGCACAGTATTAAAAGCAACATATAAGCTTGGTAAGAGCAAGAAGGTTTTAAAGTGTAAAGTCAAGGTGAACGCTGTCTCTGATAACGTGGCTCCGTCTGCGCCGGTTCAGAGTGCGCCTGCGGTTTCAGAATCACCTGTCGTTACGGTAACGCCGGAAGTACCTGATACAGACATGACCAGTACGCCAAAGCCAACCAGAACCCCCAGAATAACGCCTACTCCTTCGCCTACTCCGACAGCTAAGCCGTCGGCAGATGTTAAGCCGACCGGCAATGTACTGAATATTCTTTCAGATACGACTATAGTAACTAATGCAACGAGAGACGAGGATCAGGATAAGTCTGTTTATGCAGTTAATGCAGACGGTTCTGTAACGCTTGATTTTACAGGTACAGTTTATTATGGAATAAGATTTACTTTTGAACAGCCGCTTAATCTTGAGGATTTCTCTTATATAGTAGTTGAAGGAACTAATGCGGCAGGTTCTGAGGAAGGACATCAGCTTGCATGTCAGTTCCTTGATGCAATTGATCACAACGAAAATCACGGCGGTCTTCTTGAGATTGACACACAGACGAATATTACCTTCCCTGTTAAGTATGAGCTTACTGATAAGAGCAATCGTACCAATGTCAATTCGTTCGAGATATATTCAACTGACGGCGACAAACCAAAGGGACCGGTTTCTGTTACAGCTATAAAGCTTTATAAGACTGAGCAGGATTATATCAATGATATCAATTCGGGTGGCTCCGACGCGACTCCTGCGCCGTTTGAAGCTGCATTTACCACCGATTCTCATGTGAAATCAATTACAACATATAATACGCAGGATTATACCAATCCGGATAATATATTCGAGAATCAGACTGTTGCTTATGCAAGAAGCTCAGAGACCGGGGAGATACTTACAAACGGTGATGGTCAGGTTAATTTTACCGCTGTAGTTGAACCGGGATATGTTGTTGATACAGTTACGGTAACGCCAAAAGAGCATTATAACAATATCAAAGGCAAATCTGATACAGGTATGGATAATACATTCAGAGTTACTAAAATTACAGGGCCTGTCAGTATCGCAATAACAACAAAGCCGGAAGAAGCCAGTCCTGACAGCTATACAGCCACCTTTATCGTAGACGAACACGCATCGATTACGACATATAAAACTCAGAATTATGATGATCCGGCGGGCGCCTTTACCGGACAGACAACAGCTGTTGCAAGGGACGCTGATACCGGAGATATATTGACGGACGGTAATGGCCAGATTAATTTTACTGTTGTGCCCGACGCAGGATATGTGGTTGAAAGTGTATCGGTTGGTCCGGATAATCCAAGAAACTATAAGAACATAAAGGATTCTGTTGATACCGGCAGGGACAATACATACAGAATTACAAAAATAACCGGAGATTTAATAATTACGGTTACGGTTGTGCCGGCAGAATAAAATTGCAGATGCAGTTATATCGGCAGTATATAATATAACATAAAATATATCGCAGTGAGCTTTTGCATAATGCAATCAAGTCCTGCGATATATTTATGTGTTATTGGAATTAAAAATATACAAGGTCGTCTTCCGGTTTCTCTCCGGTTTTTATATCTTTCAGATAAAGAACCGGTCCCATGTCATGGTAGTCGCGTACATATTCGACTTTTATTTCAGCAGTTATATTAATCCATTGTCTTTCTTCGAGATCGATATCATTTACTGTATTGCACACAAGGCCAAGATATGTTATGTCGTCGGCGCAGCATGTCATTGCAAATCTGCCGGGAACGAATTTGGTCATGGGGTAGCCTGAAGGTCTGAAAAATATGCAGTTATAGTTGACTGTTTTTCCGGCATATTTGTCAGGATTCTCCATTGCGTCCATATACCATATGCCATAGTCGTCATCGTCTATATTAATGACTGGAGCGTCTGTATCAAAAGGAAGCTGTTCAGGCATCGCATTTCCGTCGAATCCGTCTGCCCAGTCGTATGCAATCTGTGCTTTTTTGTTAAAA
The DNA here is from genome assembly GCA_902493385.1 of uncultured Lachnospiraceae bacterium. GTDB lineage: Bacteria > Bacillota > Clostridia > Lachnospirales > Lachnospiraceae > V9D3004. The sequence goes on along the minus strand of CABUPO010000001.1, from coordinate 441,351 downwards.
AGCTTGATGCTCCGCCTTAAATCGTTGCGCTTGGTTGTGCCGTCGCACCGGTTAAATATTACCATATCAGACATGCTAAGCTGATTCATAACCATTGAACGCATATTGGCCCAATACATATTAAAGGTTGTATAATCAACAGTCGATATAACCTGTGTCAGTACCCAGTTATCAGGGTATACGTCTTCCAAAATCTCATCAACAGACCACATTCCGTTATATTCTATAAGTACGCGGCGAGGTTTGTATGACGTATTCCAGGAGGCAAGAAGCTCTTTTGATATATCCTCTTCGTTTTCAATATATTCAACATATGCGTTCATTTTACGAAGCTCTGTTATATCATACTCTTTTTCGCCTTCCTCACAGGCGATTATCAGGGTGCGCTCCCCTGTAGCAAAATAATCCTGATGAAGAGTGTCAAGTATAAATGTGGTTTTTCCGCTTTCCAGAAAGCCGGTAAATAAAAAAACGGGAATCTCTCTGTGAAACATGTTTCCTCCTATCAATCAAGTTCAAATAGTTCCTTAAGGGAAGCTTCGTTAATATCTGTTCCGATAACGCAGAGCTTTCCGGTGTAGTCGCTGGCTCCGCGCCTTATCTCGTATTCGCCCGGAGTAAGGTCAAAGTGAAGCCATTCGCCGTTATCTGCCGGTACCATACCCTTTGCACGCAGGATTACACCGTAATCGGTTGTGTTTGCAAGTGCGGAAAGAATATTGTTAATTGATTCTTCGGTGTATGTTTTTGGTGTTTCTGCACCCCAGCTTGTAAATACGTCGTCAGCATGGTGATGGCCGTGATGGTGGCAGCACTCGCCGTCAGAGTGGTCGTGGTGATGGCCGTGATGGTGGCAGCACTCGCCGTCGGAGTGGTCGTGGTGATGCTCGTGATGGTGACAGCACTCGCCGTCGGCATGGTCGTGATGATGCTCGTGTTCATGCTCTTTTATAACTTCGTTTATAAGGCTGTCTAATATATTCGTATGCTCCATAGCGCTGAGTATAGTCGAAGCATTAATATCGTCCCAGGGCGTTGTAACTATAGCGGCGTCTGAGTTAAGCTCTTTTATGAGGGAAACGCAGTCCTTTACCTGATTTTCTTTTGCGTTCTGTGTACGGCTTAATATTACTGCTCCGGCGCTTTCTATCTGGTTATTAAAGAATTCTCCAAAGTTTTTAATATACATCTTGGCTTTGCTGCAGTCGACAACAGTCGCCGCGCTGTTAAGAACAATATCCGTATGCTCTTTTACATCAAGAACGGCTTTTATTACATCGGATAACTTGCCGACGCCGGATGGTTCTATAATAATGCGGTCAGGAGAATATCTATCTATGACTTCCTTAAGGGCTGTTCCAAAATCGCCGACCAAAGAACAGCAGATACATCCGGAATTCATTTCTGTTATCTCTATTCCGGAGTCCTTAAGAAAACCTCCGTCAATACCGATTTCACCAAATTCATTCTCGATAAGCACAAGCTTTTCGCCGATAAGGGCTTCATTTATAAGTTTTTTAATAAGCGTTGTTTTTCCGGCACCTAAAAAGCCGGATATAATATCAATTTTAGTCATTACAGTACCTCCTAAATAGTTCAGGTTATTAGTATTTATTAGTATATACTTCTGAAAATTAATGTCAAGCATGGAATAACTATTACAAAATTAGAAATACTAGTAAAAAGCGAATATTGGACTGGTATGGAGGTTTTTAATATGGATAAATATATTGGCAAGGGTGTATGCAGCGCTGTAGCTATAGGAAAGGCGTCGGTTTTTAAGCGCAGCGAGGTTTCTGTAAAGAGGGTTCATGTATCCGATACGGAGCATGAGAAGGAAAGGCTTGCACACGCCAAACAGATTTCGATAGAGCAGCTTAAGGAAATATATGAAAAAGCGCTGAAGGAAGTTGGAGAAACAGGCGCTCAGATATTTGACGTCCATATGATGATGATAGAGGATGATGATTATAACGAATCTATTAATAACATAATTGAAACACAGCTTGTAAATGCGGAGTATGCGGTCGCGGTTACGGCCGATAATTTTGCGGAAATGTTTTCGCAGGTGGATGATTCCTATATGCAGGCAAGAGCGGCTGATATAAAAGATATTTCTAACCGTATAATTAATAATCTGTCTGATGTAAAAAGCGCGGACAGCGCTTCAGATGAAAAAATGATTATATGTGCAGACGATTTGGCTCCCAGTGAAACGGTATCGCTTGACAAGGAAAGAGTGCAGGCGTTTGTTACAGCAAACGGTTCGTCTAATTCACATACTGCCATACTGGCAAGAAATATGAATATTCCCGCTGTGATCGGAGTAGGAGGGGAATTTCTTGAAAAGATACAGGACGGAATGCAAATGATTGTCGACGGTTACACAGGAGAAATATATATAGAGCCTGATAAGGAAACATATGAGAAATATCAGAAAAAAATGCAGGAGGATAATGAAAAAAGAGAGCTTTTATTTGCTCTTAAAGGTAAGGATAATGTGACCTTATGCGGAACCTCGGTTGAAGTATACGCCAATATAGGAGGTGTTGACAATATTGCCGCTGTTTTATTAAATGACGCGGGTGGAATAGGGCTGTTCAGGAGTGAATTTCTGTATCTTGAAAGCAGCGATTTCCCGGATGAAGAAAAGCAGTTTAATGCATACAGGAAGGTTCTTGAAAGCATGGCTGGAAAAAAAGTAATAATCCGTACGCTGGATATCGGGGCTGATAAGCAGGCAGATTATTTTAATCTTGATAAAGAGGAGAATCCGGCGTTAGGTTTCAGGGCAATAAGAATATGTCTGTCTAACCCGGAAATATTTAAAACGCAGCTTCGGGCACTTTACCGCGCATCTGTGTATGGAAGGCTTGGAATAATGTTTCCGATGGTAATCTCGGAATCAGAGGTTGAGAGAATAAAAGAAATGTGCGAAGAGGTGAAAAGAGAGCTAAAAGGGTCGGGAGTAGAATATTCGGATAATGTCGAGATTGGAATAATGATTGAGACGCCTGCAGCGGCGATTATAAGCGACAGGCTTGCGCCGATGGTGGATTTTTTCAGTATAGGTACAAATGACCTTACTCAGTACGTACTTGCATGCGACAGGCAGAACCCTAAGCTTGATGAGTTCTGCGATACGCATCATGAGGCGATTTTAAGGCTTATAAAAATGACGGCTGATAACGCGCATAAAAACGGAGCGTGGGTAGGAATCTGCGGGGAGCTCGCAGCGGACATGACGCTTACCGAGACGTTTTTACGCATGGGAATAGACGAGCTTTCGGTATCGCCCGGTTATGTGCTCAAGCTAAGAGATACAATAAGGCATATTAATTTAGGTTAATATGCCTTTGACAAAACGGTCTGATTGTGCCACAATGAGCGAAGGCGGACAGGAGGCACATGTTATGGAATTCAGATCAATTAAAAAAATACATGAGGGTGAATTTATCACAAGATACGACGTTACATATGAGACGGCTGACCACAAAGAAAAAGTATATGAAATGATTAGCCGCAATAAGAATCTTACAAGCTGCGAGGAGCTTTCTGAGAGTCCGGACGACGCGGTAGTATTAATTATGCACGACGCATCGGGAGAAAAGATACTTCTTAATAAGGAGTTTCGTATGGCGGCAGGCAAATCGGTATATAATTTTCCGGCAGGGCTTATTGAACCCGGCGAAAGTCTATATGAAAGCGCTAAAAGAGAGCTTAAGGAAGAGACGGGTCTTGACCTTGTTGAAATTAAGCATACGCTGTACGACAGTTACAGCGCAGTCGGCTTTAGTAATGAAAAGAATAAATGTATAATTGGCGTAGCCGACGGGGAATTTGCTCCAAGTGACTCTGTTTATGAGGAAATTGAGGCCGCATGGTTTACAAAGGACGAGGTAAATAAGCTTCTTTTAGATCAGCCTTTTGCGGCCAGAACTCAGACATACTGTTATATGTGGGCAAAAAGCTGATATGTATGGCCGGATGAATTTCAGAGTTATTCGTCCGGCCTTTATATGCGTTAAGAGTTTAATATTTTATCCTTTAAAGCGGGGTCAAATACGCCGTTTTTAATCATTTCTATCTCAAAGCGGTATGGAGCAAATCTTTTTTTGCTGTCCGAAGGAGAAGGAACATAAGGAGTTTCAAGAATCTTTGGAATATTCTCGAATGGTTCGTAATTAATAACCCTCATTAAGGCGTCAAAGCCTATACAGCCGAAGCCTATATTTTCATGGCGGTCCTTGTGTGACGCCAGTGCGTTTTTACTGTCATTTATATGAAGAACAGCAACCTTATCAAGTCCTAACGTTTTATCAAATTCATTCATAACTTCGTCAAAGTCAGAAATAATGTCATAGCCGGAATCATTTACATGACAGGTGTCGAAGCATACGCGAAGCTTGTCATTATGTGTAACGCCGTCAAAAATGTCCGAAAGCTCGGAAAATGTTTTTCCGATTTCACTTCCTTTGCCCGCCATTGTTTCAAGCGCAATATTTACAGGGGTATCAGAGGTAAGAACGCTGTTAAGCCCGTCTATTATACGCTTTAGTCCAGCCGTATAGCCTTCGCCGACATGCGAGCCCGGATGAAGGACAAGCGTATCAGAACCCATAGCGGCGGTGCGTTTAAGCTCTATATCAAGAAAATCCACAGCAAGCTTATATGTCTCATCATTAACAGGATTGCCGAGATTGATTATATAAGGTGCGTGTACGACAAAGGTTTTTATATTATGTTCTTCCATAAGCTGTTTTGCTTCCGGTATTTTAAGGTCGTCAATGGATTTTCTTCTGGTATTCTGAGGCGCGCCGGTATATACCATAAACGTATTGGCGCCGTATGAAACAGCTTCTTTTACTGAACCGGCAAACATATCTTTGCCGCTCATTCCGACATGTGATCCTATAAGCATATTGTCAGCCTCCATATATATAATATAAGTAAGTATACTCATTTGCAGGTATTAAGTCAATTTCTTTCATTATTGATAGAATTTATAAAAGCAGTTGACTATAAAGAAAAATATGGTATGATTTATCTAACTGACAGGTAATTACATAAATGAAATTTAATATAATATATTAATGAAAGGGATGTGCATATAATGAAAGATTATGTTAAGCCAATGGTAATTGGTACGGAAGATGTTGCAGAAAGTATTTATATGGCAAGCGGCGCAGGATGCCTGACTGCTGTAATTACAAAGACAGGAGAAGATTTAAGCGCTGCTAACTGGAGCCAGTTTAACATTCGCCTTCAGCATGATGCAGAGCATCATAATAATAAGCAGACTATCGTCGTGAAATTTAATATACCGGTCAATATTAGAACCAATGACGCTTCATGGATACCGTCGGGAGAGGGAACTACTCATATTACATTCACAAGAAGCAATAATCATATGGAATGCTACGGCAATACAGAGTGTGCATTTTCAGTTGTTCCGGTAGATGGAAGCATTAGTGCATCAGCTATTACAGCGGAGATTAGTTCTGTGTCTGACAGTGGACTGCATGTGCAGGGAGAATGTTAATCTTATTTATAATGCATCATATTTAAAAGGACTATTAAGAATAAAAAAGCCTGTATATCAGCCATACTATTTATAGGCAGTAACTTATAAAAGGAGGGCTTGATATGCAGGCTTTTAATTATGTTATTAAGGATGCGGTAGGCATTCATGCAAGACCGGCTGGCCTTTTGGTAAAAAAGGCAAAAGAGTATGACAGTACCATACATGTTGTAAAAGGGGATAAGGAGGCGGACGCAGTAAGGCTGATGGCGCTTATGAGTCTTGGAGTTAAATGTGGAGATGAAATAACTGTACGTATTGAAGGTGCAGATGAAGAAAAGTGCGCTAAAGAGATTGCAGAATTTTTTGAAAAAAATTTTTAAAGTGTTCACCTGGCTCGTCGCTTTATGGTATACTAGATGAGCAGAGAAAACAAGCGACTGCTTTTAGCAGCCATTTGTTTTCTCTGTGTATTTTAGTATTGCTGCACATACGGCAGGAGATGAGATAATGGCAAAACAAATGTGGAAACCGGGTAATATGCTTTACCCTCTTCCGGTTGTAATGATAAGCTGTAAAGGAAATGAAAAGGATAACATTATTACAGCCGCATGGGCCGGTACCGTATGCACTAATCCCGCTATGGTATCTGTTTCTATAAAAAAGGAACGATATTCCTATGATTTAATTAAGAACAGTGGGGAATTTGTTATTAACCTTGTGACAGACAGGCTTGTATATGCCGCCGACTGGTGCGGAGTAAGGTCAGGAAGAGATTATGATAAATTTGAGCGTATGAAGCTTACAAAGCAGAAGGCTCAGTATGTATCATGTCCGATGATTAAAGAAAGCCCTGTCAATATTGAATGCAGGGTCTGCGAAATTAAGGAATTAGGCAGCCATGATATGTTTATCGCTAAGGTGGTTAATGTGTGGGCTGATGAGGCTTATATGGATAAGAACGGTAAGTTTATGCTTAATTCGTCAGGGCTTGTTACATATTCGCATGGGGAATATTTTATGCTTGGCAAAAAGCTTGGCAGATTCGGATATTCGGTTAAGAAAAAATAATATAGATTTATTTTTGTCCGTGCCTGCCCGGCGTCTGAAAAAAGAATATGCCGGGCAGGCGCTGACAGTGATTTTATAATATTATAGCGCGTTTTTGATTGATTTGGCGTATTCGTATACGTAAGGAACGCACCCGGAGCCATATTTTTCGACAATCTTCATTATCGCAGAGCCTATTATTACTCCGTCTGATGATGAAGCTATTTCATGCGCCTGCTCAGGCGTAGAGATTCCGAAGCCTACCAATACAGGTATATCGGTAACGCTTTTTACAAGCGCGGTCATTGCGGAGATATCGGTCGTAATGCTGCTTCTTGTTCCTGTTACTCCAAGCGACGATACGCAGTATACAAAGCCTGACGCTTCTTTTGCAATCATTGAAATACGGTTGTTGGACGTAGGGGCGATAAGAGATATATAGTCTAAGCCGTAATTCTTTGCAGGTATCGCAAATTCGTCTTTTTCTTCATACGGAACTTCAGGCAGAATAATTCCATTTATACCTGCTTCTGCTGCTGTCTGCATGAATCTGTCGGTTCCATAAGAAAATATTACGTTGGCATATGTCATAAATAACAGCGGTATATGAATATCGGAGCGTATTTCTCTGACCATGTCAAATATTTTGTCAGTTGTTACGCCGCCTGACAAAGCCCGGTAATTAGCGGACTGTATTACAGGCCCTTCGGCAGTAGGATCTGAAAACGGAATTCCGAGTTCTATCATATCGGCGCCGCCGCGCTGAAGCGCATATATAATTTCTTTGGTAGTTTCAATGTCAGGATCACCGCATGTTACAAATGCTACAAATGATTTTTTGCTCATTCTCTTATGTCCTCCCCTCTGTAGCGTGCAATAGCCGCGCAGTCTTTGTCGCCGCGCCCGGATATTGTAATTACAATAATTTTATCTTTATCCATCATCGGCGCAAGCTTTACTGCATGGGCTACAGCATGCGCGCTTTCGATTGCCGGAATTATTCCTTCGATTTTTGACAGGTATTCAAATGCATTTACAGCCTCTTCATCTGTTACGGGAACGTATTCAGCACGTCCGGTATCGTATAGATTGGCGTGCTCGGGGCCTATGCCGGGATAATCAAGTCCTGCGGATATTGAGTATACAGGAGCTATCTGTCCGTATTCATCCTGACAGAAATAGCTCTTCATTCCGTGAAAAATACCTATATGTCCTGTTGCAATAGTTGCGGCAGTAGAAGCGGTATCTATTCCGCGACCTGCGGCTTCGCAGCCTATAAGACGTACTGAGGTATCATTTATAAAATTATAAAAGGAACCCATCGCATTGGAGCCGCCTCCAACGCATGCCATAACAACATCAGGAAGCTTTCCTTCAGCCGCAAGGCACTGTTCTTTGATTTCTTTAGATATTACTGCCTGAAAATCCCTGACTATCATAGGAAACGGATGAGGGCCCATTACAGAGCCCAGTACATAGTGCGTATCTGATATACGTCTTGTCCATTCGCGCATTGTCTCTGAAACGGCGTCTTTAAGGGTTGCGGTACCTGATGTTACTGCATGTACTTCTGCGCCTAAAAGCCTCATACGGTATACGTTAAGAGCCTGTCTTTCGATATCCTCTTTTCCCATAAAGATTTCGCATTCCATATTCATAAGCGCGGCTGCGGTTGCACATGCAACGCCATGCTGGCCGGCGCCTGTTTCGGCAATAACACGGGATTTGCCCATTTTTTTGGCTAAAAGCGTTTGTCCAAGCACATTATTAATCTTATGCGAGCCTGTATGGTTAAGGTCTTCACGTTTAAGATATATCTTGGCTCCTTTAAGGTCTTTTGTCATTTTTTCCGCATAATACAATCTGGATGGACGTCCGGCATATTCGTTTAACAGAGTGGTAAGCTCGCTGTTAAAGCCAGGGTCGTTTTTATAATACTCGTAAGCTTCCTCAAGCTCAATGACGGCATTCATAAGCGTTTCCGGTATGTATCTTCCGCCGTGTATTCCATATCTTCCTTTTGACATTATATTACTCCTTTCTTATCCTGCAGGGCAGACGCCACAGCGGAGATTATCTTGTTTTTGTCTTTTAATTTATTGGTTTCAACGCCTGTGCTTATATCTATTCCCCAGGGCTTAAGACGCTTTATTGCATCAGGAATTAATTCAGTTGTAAGACCGCCGGCAAGTATATACGGTCTTGTAATATTTTTGATAAGTTCCCAGTTAAATGTATGGCCGGTTCCATAACCGTTGTCAAGCAGAATCATATCTGCATTTGAATCCATACATTGTATAATATCAGATTTCTGTCTGATTTTAAATGCTTTCCATATAACTGCTTTAGGAATACGCTTTTTAAGCTCTTTTATATAAGTATTGCTTTCGTGTCCATGAAGCTGGATTACGTCTAATGCGCCGGTGTTATAAAGTCTGCATATTGAAGAGATATCTTCATCTACATATACTCCAACTGACTTTATATCCGGCAGAAGCAGTTTTTTTAAAGAAATCACTGTATCAGGAGATACATTTCGGTGGCTCTTTTTAAAATTAATTATGAAGCCGGCATAATCGGGATGAGCCTCGTTTACATACAATATATCTTCGGGACGGAAAAGCCCGCATATTTTTATATACGTTTTGTCATATCCGCTCTTTGATTCCATTAATAAACGCTCCTTTGTCTGTGCTTCTCATCAGCGCTTCGCCGATTAAAAGTGCGTCAGCTCCTGCGTCTGCAAGCTTCTTCGCATCCTCTATAGTTTTAATGCCGCTTTCCGATACAAATAAGACGTCGTCGGGTATAAGGCCTTTAAGCCTTTCTGTGTTGGAAATATCTTCTGAAAAGGTGTAAAGGCAGCGGTTATTTATGCCGATGATTTTTGCGCCTGCTGCCTGCGCCATGTGTATTTCTGATTTGTCATGCGTTTCAACAAGCGCTGAAAGCTTAAGCTCCCTGCATATACTAAGATGCCTTTTAAGCGTATCTTCGTCTGACAATGCACATATTAAAAGCACGGCGTCCGCACCCATAGCTTTCGCCTGATATATCTGGTATTCATCTACGGTAAAATCCTTTCTGAGCATCGGAATGGTAACATGCCGTCTTATTTCGGTAAATATTTCATTGCTTCCAAGAAACCATTTTGGTTCTGTAAGCACCGATATACAGTCTGCGCCGGAGCGTTCGTATTCCAGTGCAATGCAGGTGTAAGGAAAATGTTCGGCAATAATGCCCTTTGAAGGCGAAGCTTTCTTAACCTCGCATATCAGTGAAACGCCGCTTTTCTTTAACGCTTTATAAAAGGAATAATCAGTATCGGGTGAAGCATATGCGATTTTTTTCATTTCATCTATAGGGCATTTTTCTTTTTCGGCAGCAACTCTTATGCGGGTGGCTGCCGCTATATCATCTAATATCATAATATTTCTCCTTGATTTTTACTTGTTGGATGCGGCAATAAACTCATTAAGCTTTGCAAGAGCTTTCCCACTGTCAATGGTTTCCTGAGCGATATTTATTGCTTCTTCATATGATAAATCATCTTTTGAAATGTATAATCCTGCGGCGGCGTTAAGAACTACGGCATCTCGCTTAGGAGATTTTTCTCCTTTTAATATGTTTAAGGTAATCGCTGCATTTTCTTTAGGAGTTCCGCCTGTAAGCTCTTCTTTTGAACATAAAGTAAAGCCGTAATCCTGTGGGTTAATTGTATATTTTTTCTTTGTTCCGTTTCTAAATTCACATACTTTCGTTTCACGGCTTAAGGATATCTCATCAAGGCAGTCCATTCCGTATACTACCATGCCGGATTTGACGCCGAGTTTCATAAGTACCTCGCTGAGAGGCTCCACAAGAGATTCATCATATACTCCCATTACTTGAAGTGTTGCGCTGGCAGGGTTCGCGAGAGGTCCGAGTATATTGAATATTGTACGTATTCCAAGTGTTTTTCTGACCTGTGCGACATATTTCATTGCGGAATGGTATTTTTGTGCAAATAAGAAGCAAATGCCGGTTTCATCAAGTACTTTGCTGCTTTCTTCTGGTGAAATATTAATATTAACGCCCAGCGCTTCAAGTACGTCTGCGGCGCCGCTCTTGCTTGAGGCAGCGCGGTTGCCGTGTTTTGCAACAGGAATGCCTGCAGCTGCAAGTACGATTGACGCGGTGGTAGATATATTAAATGAATTGGAATGGTCTCCGCCTGTTCCGACTATTTCAAGAACATCTCCGCTGTGGGAGAGAGTAACTGCATGCTTTCTCATGCCTGCGGCCGAACCTGATATCTCGTCAATTGTCTCGACCTTCATTGCAAGTGCGGTAAGGTAAGAGCTTATTTCAATATCGCTTACTTTTCCGCTCATTATTTCATCCATGACAGTCTCTGTCATATCATAAGATAAGTTTTCATGGTTTGTGAGTTTGGTAATGGCCTCTTTAATCATTGTATATACCTCCCAAAAAATTTTGTAATATTTTTTTGCCGTCCGGAGTCAGTATAGATTCAGGATGAAACTGAACTCCGAAAACCGGATATGCAGCATGCTGTACTGCCATTATTTCTCCGTCGTCCGTGAATGCGGTAATTTTAAGACATCCGGGTAAGGTTGTTTTGCCGGCGGCAAGGGAATGGTATCTTGCAACCGGGATTTTTTCGGGAAAGCCTGAAAATATTCCTTCATTTTTAACCGATACAACGGAGGTTTTGCCATGCATAAGTTGTTTTGCATGTATAATTTCTGCCCCGAAAGCCTCGCATATTGCCTGATGGCCAAGACATACTCCGAATATAGGATATTTTTTATAAAGCTTTTGAACAACCTCTATACATATTCCGGCATCAGCGGGTCTTCCCGGACCGGGTGATAATATGATATGTGAAGGAGCAAGCGCGTCTATTTCATCCGTGCTAAGCTCATCGTTTCTTATAACTTTTATATCAGGCTCCATTTCTCCTATAAACTGGTAGAGGTTATAGGAAAAACTGTCGTAATTATCAATTAAAAGAATCATATTATTCCACCTCCAGTGCATTTACTACTGCTTTTGCCTTGTTAATACATTCCACGTATTCCTTTTCGGGAACTGAGTCTGCGACTATTCCTGCGCCGGAGCGGACAAATACTTTTCCGTTTTTCTTAAATGCCAGACGGATTGCAATGCATGTGTCAACATTGCCGTTAAAATCCAAATATCCTATAGCTCCGCCGTATATTCCTCGTTTATTCTGCTCAAGCTCATTTATTATTTCACATGCGCGGATTTTTGGGGCTCCTGACAGTGTGCCTGCCGGAAGAATTGCGTCAACCGCGTCAAGGGCGTCTTTGTCAGATTTGATTTTTCCTGAAACAGTTGAGCCAATGTGCATTACATGTGAAAATCTTTCGATTTGCATATATTTATCTACGTGCACTGTGCCAAAGTTACTGATTTTACCGATGTCGTTTCGCCCAAGGTCCACAAGCATATTGTGCTCGGCGCATTCTTTTTCGTCATTAAGAAGCTCTGACGCAAGCGCAAGGTCTTCTTCTTGTGTTCTGCCGCGTGGTCTCGTTCCGGCAAGCGGAAATGTAGTTACAGTACCGTAGTCAAGCTTTACAAGCGTTTCCGGTGACGCTCCTGCTATCTCAATATTGTCGCTTGAGAAGTAGAACATATATGGCGAAGGATTAGTATCACGCAGTATGCAAAATGTATCAAACAGGCTGCCCTCATAACGTGCCTGAAGTCTGTTGGAAAGAACGACCTGAAAAATATCTCCGTCAACTATATATTTTTTTGCTTTCTCTACCATGCGGCAGTATTGTTCCTTATTAAACAGAGGCTTAAGCGGTTCCAGAAGACGTCCTTTCTTTTCTGTAACCGGAGTACCGTGCTCGATAAGTTCTGCCATAGATTTAAGGGCGTTTTCTGCAAGAGTATAGTTTTCCTTAAAATTATCAGTGCGTATATTAACTATATAAATTATCTTATGCATAAGGTTATCAAGTACGATAAGTTTATCGAATAACATAAGGTCTACATCTTTAAAGGATTCTTCGTCATTTGCGTTAAGGTCTAAGGACGGCTCGCTGTATTTTATAAACTCATATGAAAAATAGCCTACAAGACCGCCTGTAAACGGTGGAAGTCCCGAAATTCTTGGGCTCTTGTTATCTGCAATAACTTTGCGAATGCGTTCGTGAGGAGCTTTGTCCGTGCTGGTAATCTCTAATGTGGGATTATAACCAAGAAAAGTATAGCGTCCCCATTTTTTGCTGTCCTCTGCGGATTCAAGAATGAAAACGTTTCGGCTTTCACGTTTGAGAATCCGGTAAATGTCTGTAGAAGTTTTTTCAGAATATACGCTCATACTTACCGGAAACGTTTTATAATCGCCCTTTGCAAGAATATTCAGCGCATCTTCATAACCTGGATAAATACTCATTGTTTTTCCTCCCTTTTTAATATCGTCGGAGTGATGAGGATTTGATAATAAAAAAAGTCCCTGACAGATAAAATTATCTGTCAAGGACGAATAAACATAATCCGTGGTGCCACCTTGATTTATGGCTGTGCCATACACTCTAACGAAATACTATCATATTTCAGACTATTAACGTAAGTTCTAACGTCACAGAGTACTAAGCAATAATGCCTTTGACTGTGCCCTCAACGGTCCATTTAATAAGCAGTGACTATCCGGTTCCCATCATCCCGGACTCTCTGGGAGCTCTTATCTTATTTTTATCTCCGTCTCTTCGGTTTGAGTTATTCAATTTTCTAAAAAATATCACAATGAAGCGGAGGTGTCAAGAGGAAATGTAAGAAATTTTATTTCTAGGAATACAGATGAAGAGAAATAATTAAACTAAAGGTATAAAATCATTGACTTGCTTTCATAAATAAACTAAACTTAAAGTAGATAAAATAGCGCTTAAAGATTCCGGGAAATTATTAGATGATAAAGGAGATGAATACATAATGAAATCAGGAATAGTAAAAATGAGTATTGTATTTATAGTATTATTTATTATTTTCATCTTTCTGCTTTTGCGGTATCGAAACACACATATGCAGGTTATGCAGTTTGAAGATTTAAGTGACAGTACAAAAGTAAGCCTTTATTATATGGATAGCATCACTGATGAATATGAACACAAACAAGTGGGTTATTACACGTTGAAGCTGCGTCAGGTGATGAAGCTCATACTTATGAAAGCGATAATATTTTAGAAGAATTTGAGGAATTTTATACGGCGGTTTCCGAATGAAATTAAGAAAGAGGGCATCATTCAATCATCTGATTTGATGATTTTGCGATACCCTCTTAGTGTTATACGATAATAAATTTAATTAGTTTAACTCATCAACAAGCTTCTTAAGAGCAGCCAAAGCTTCATCAGGAAGCTTATCATAGCCTTCCTTATTCTTAGCGAATCCCTCGACTGCATCTACACGGGCCTGCATTGCGCTCTTAAGCTGAGCAACATAATCAGCGTCGTTAAGGTCAGGAGTAAAGTCTCCGGTCTGACCCATCCATTCATTCATAATCTCGATATCTTCAAATGGTCCCCACTGCTCAAACTTGGCTTTTCCTTCAACGATTGTCTCAAGAATTCCGAGAGTGTCTTCCTTCTGGCACTTATGTCCCATGAAATCGCCTGTATTAACGATGTAGCATGCAACATTCTTTTCTTCAACGAGCTTCTTGAACTTCTCATAGTCGTTTACAAGCGGATATGTTCTGAATGGGTTTGCATATGGAACGATACGGATAGCGTTCATATCTGTACCAGCCTTAACACGCTCTGCAGTTGAAGTCTTAGTTGCAAGAGTTGCACCCATAACTGATGCAAGAGCAGCGCCCTTAAGCTTAACTACAGGAGGAATTGTAGGGTCCTTCATAATCCAGAAGATAGCGTTAACAGGAGCGTCAATCTTATCTACGCGGTTTGGCGACCAAAGCTTAGACTTGATAGCACGTCCGTTACCATTTCTGATATCCTCTGTTACGAGCTGAATCTTTCCGTCCTCATCAAGAGTAGCTGAACAGTTCTGAGCTGATAACAGATATTTATTATCTGCGCATCCTGTAGGATAATCTGCAGTCTTATCAAAATAAGTAGGCTCTAATGCGATTGAAGCACATGTATCTGAATTGATAATAAATGCATCATCATGAAGAACCTTGATTGCAGGATACTTATTATCATGCTTAGCATGTGTAAGAGTTGACTTACCTGAGCCTGAAAGACCAAATACGGCGGCAACATACTTGGAATTATCAGAAAGAGTATATTCCTTCTGTCCGCCATGACATGAAGCATAGCCGTTTCTGTTAGCAATAGCCCAAGCCATTGTAAGAGTTCCCTTTTTGTGCTCTCCAAAGTACTTCATACCAAGAATTGCAGCGCAGTTCTCGTTAGTATCGAAGTAGCAGCATGTAAGATCATCGCTTAAGCAGCTGTAATCAACGTCAGGACTTGGTGTAGGAGCCCACTGTGGGTCTGAGAAAATGTAGATGTCAGGTTCAGCTCCGTTACCAACAGGAAGTGAATCACGGTACATCTTAACATACTCGTCTGACATATACTGGAAATTAATCATCCAGTTGTACATAAGGTTCTCTTCGCCTTCCGGAATAAGAAGATGAGCCTTAACCATAAATTCAGGATCAAGACCAACAAAACATGTTGCATGATAGAGCTTCTTGAAACGTGTTTTGTAGATAGCGTCCATAACTACTTTGTCAAGCTTGGTATCGTCTACGCCAGGCTCGCCCTTGATACGGCGTGCTGCAGCGTAACGTCCTGTAACTGCGCCGTCATTAAAAAGAAGAACCTTTGCGTCTTTATCAAGACCAAACTCTTCGCCTCTGTATACAGGCATATCTGTAACGATTGTTCCAGGTGAATTCTTAGCAAGGTTATAAGCCTCTTTAAGAGTTTCAACTTTAACTACATTGTTGCCATAGAAAGCAGCCTCAATAATAGAACGTGTTTTTGAGAAACCAACTTTGCCTTTTCCAATTTCACTGATTGGATAGTTTGCTTTTGTTGCCATATTTTTACCTCCTAGATTTCGTATATATATATCGGCGCCTATAAGCCGAATCTATTTGTTATTATAGATTTGACAATGTTAAAAGTCAACATATTAAATGTTAAAAAAATATCAAATGCCGGACTGTGTATCCAGCCACTCATCCAGCCTGTCGTTAAGCAGCGAAAACCATGCCGGACCGGTCTTAAGTATAAAGTCGTGGTAGGTGCATGCGTCAAATTTATTTTTTAATTTGTTTTCGGCTTTTTCCCTGAGCTGTAAAAATTCAATACACGATACGGTATATTTTGGATAAAGCCCTGGCTCGGACAGAACAGCCATATATATTTCGCTGGTTATTTCAGGGTCTGTTATTCCGTTATCGGCAAGAAGGTCGGAGGTTTTTTCTTTATCCCATCCATAATAGTGTATTCCGATATCCAGTAAGCTGTATATGCATAAAATGCTGAGCTTGTTATTTTTAAGTATGGAGCTTATGCCAGTATCGAGCCCTGAAATATCGTATGAGAACAGCTCCGCATATGTGGCCCAACCTTCGCAGTACCCTCCAAAATTCAAAAGCAGACGGAGTGGATGAGGCGATGAAGACATAAAATATCTCATCTGATACATATGTCCTGGAAAGCCTTCATGTGCGAGAGTCGGAAAAAGCGAGCTTTTATCTGTAGACGCATTATTGATGTATATGGAATCCGTGCTGTCAGTATCAATAGGCGGAGTTATATACATTGCCGGACTTAAAGTGCCTTCGAGTGACGGGTGGACATATTTTATACGGTATGACGTCATCTTTTGGTCCGGAGCAGGAAACTCGCATGTAATATTATCTGTAAGATACTTCATGATAGTCTCAGGGTCGTAAGACGGATAGGCGGGATTGTCAAGCCTGTTTACTATAGAAGGGTCAGCAGCCGCAGCCTTTGCTATATTTGTGCGGCAGTCGCGTAATGTGCGGGAAAGCAGGTTATAAAGCTCCTTTGGCGATTTGTCAGACCCGGTCTGGTCGCATAAAAGATGTTCATAATAATCTTTGCCATAAGGCAGAGTACACAGACCTCCCCGCGTTTCGCCGTCTTTAAGCGCAGTTAGCGCGTTTATAAGCTCGCTGTAGGCAGGAATAAGGGTATTTGTGATAAGCTCCTTATTTTTTGCGGAGTATTCTTTAACCTGTGCTTCTGTAATTTCTGGTACGCCTGAAATATTGTCCTCAAACACTTCTATAAGATAATTATTTTCAGGCTTATTTATAAAATCGCTGCACTGGGTTATTATTTCGTCTGCAATAGAAGAGTCCATGAAAAGATTTGCCGCAGCCTTTTTTTGCTCATAAGAAATAACGCTTTGAAAATAAGCCGGTACGCTTTCGATTATATGAAAATATGCATCTATTTCTTCTTTATTGTAAAAATTATACTCGGCAAGGAGAACGGGAAGCTGTGCCTGAATACCTGAAATTGGCGCAAGCGGTTCTTCATAAAGAATAAATTTGTCAATGCCGTCATAGCGGCTTAAGGATTTCCTTATAATGTCGTATGTAAATGAATCGTTATCCGAAAGCTTTTGTTTGTTTACTTCATTAAGCCTTGCAAGCATGTTTTCATAATAGGCGTATTCATTTAAAAACGCATCTGTTCCATATTCGCCAAGAGAAGCGTATCGTTCGTTAATTCCGTAAGCTTCGGGGTCTGATAAAGAGTAATTCAGGGTAATGCCGTCTGAAGTAAGAATATGATTAGTGAGCTCGTCGCATATGGAGTTAAATGTTTTTACCGCATCTGATGAAGATGATTCCGGGTGTCTGGAAGCTTTATTAAAAGCGGCGCATCCCGTAAATAATGATAATAATAGTACAAAACTTATAATACGGATATATTTTCGTGGCATTTTCAATCCTCCTCACAATAATCTATTCATGTAAGTATTAAGTATTCTTCATTATTTGGAATGAAACACCGTATAGCTTCATAAGATTGAACAGACACAATTTACCGGCTGTATGCCGCAAGGGGGATTACCTATGGAGGACAGATTTGACGATGTGCTTTCCGGGTACAATTTTTTTGTGAAGGGAATGGGACGGGTAAGAGGGGCCGTTCTTCTGGATACGGATAAAGGTTACAAGCTTATGCAGGAGACTCATGCATCTGCGGGCCGGCTTGTATGGGAAAACAGAGTAAGCATGCATTTGAGGGCAAACGGATTTGTTAAAATAGATGCGTTTAATTTAAATAATGAGGGCAATATAAGCACGCCTGGGCCAAGAGGCGCACGATATACGATAAGAGACTGGTATATCGGGAATGAATGCAATTTAAAAGAAAAAAACGACGTATATGCGGCGTCTCAGAATATGGCGCTGCTTCATAAAAGCCTTTTGGGTATAAAAAAGGATGAAGCTGTCACCTGCGTAGGAGCGGAGGATATTCTTGACGTATTTAACAGACATCAGACGGAGCTTCGGCGTATACGCAATTATATAAAAGGGAATAAAGATAAAAATGAATTTAAAATCGAGCTTCTTAAAGTCTTTCCTATGTATTTTGAGCAGGGGAAAAAGGCGGTGGAAATGCTTACGGGCGGAAGCTATCAGGAATTTTGCCGGCGTGTGGAAAAAGAAGGACAGGTGTATCACGGTTCATACACGTATCATAATATAATTATGTGCAGCGATGGAATCGCAACGACAGTATTTGATAAATGTGCATATGGAATGCAGCTTTTAGATTTGTATTATTTCCTTAGAAAGGTCATGGAAAAGAACGAGTGGAACAGCGCATATGGCGACGCGGTGATTAAGGGTTATGAAAGTATAAAACCGCTCGATGATATAGAGAGAAATATACTGGGCATATTTTTAATGTATCCGGAAAAATTCTGGAAGCTGTCAAGCTATTATATGAACGGCAAAAAAACTCTGATGACGGCAAAAAATATGCGGAAGCTCGAGACTATTAACAGCCAGTTTGACGACAGAGAAAGATTTATACGTGAAATTATGCCATAAATGATTTATTTGCTATGTTTTAGTTGAAAGAATCATAAAAATTTGGTATAGTTTTAATAAAAAATAAAGGAGGCCGTGCTGATGCACTATAAAGAAATGTATGAATCATGGATTAGTAATCCATACTTTGATAAGGATACGATAGAGGAGCTTAAAAATCTCAATGGAGATGAAGCGGAGATACAAGACAGGTTTTACAGAGATTTGGAGTTTGGGACTGCTGGACTCAGGGGAGTAATCGGAGCGGGAACGAACAGAATGAATATATATACTGTAAGGAAAGCTACTCAGGGACTGGCTAATTATATTAATAAGCAGAACAGAAAGGACAGCGCCGTTGCCATAGCGTATGATTCAAGAAGAATGTCGCCGGAGTTTGCTGATGAAGCGGCGTTATGCCTTGCGGCAAACGGGATAAAAGCTTATATATTTGAGAGCTTAAGGCCGACTCCTGAACTGTCATTTGCAGTAAGAGAGCTTCACTGTATAGCGGGTATTAATATTACTGCCAGCCATAATCCTCCTGAATACAACGGATATAAGGTGTACTGGGAGGACGGAGCCCAGATTACGCCGCCTCATGATACCGGAATAATGGATGAGGTTAAAGCTGTAACAGATTATTCTGCAGTAAAGACAATGGCAAAGGAAGACGCCGTTAAGGAAGGTCTGTATGAGGTTATAGGACAGGCCGTAGACGACAGCTATATTGCATGCCTTAAAAAGCTGATTATACATCAGGACAGTATAGACGCAGTATGCGACAGCATCAAAATTGTATATACGCCTCTTCACGGAACAGGTAATATACCTGCAAGAAGAATCCTTTCAGAGATGGGCTTTAAGAATGTGTACGTTGTGCCTGAACAGGAGCTTCCTGACGGAGAATTTCCTACGGTAAGTTATCCGAATCCTGAGGCGGCAGAAGCATTTGAGCTTGCTCTTAAGCTTGCAAAGGAGGTTTCGGCGGATCTTGTTCTTGCTACGGACCCTGATGCGGACAGGCTTGGAGTATATGTAAAGGATTATGCAAGTGGAGAATATATAACGCTTACAGGTAATATGTCAGGATGTCTTATAGGAGACTATGAAATAGGACAGAGAAAACAAACGGAGGGTCTTCCTGACGACGGCGTACTGGTAAAGACAATCGTTTCCTCTAATATGGCTGACGAGATAGCCAGATATTATGGGGTTAAGCTGATAGAGGTTCTTACCGGCTTCAAGTATATCGGACAGCAGATACTTGAATTTGAAAAGTCGGGAAAAGGTCATTATCTGTTCGGATTTGAAGAAAGCTACGGATGCCTTGTAGGAACACATGCACGTGATAAAGACGCAATCGTTGCAGTTATGAAGCTGTGCGAGGCTGCTGCATATTATAAAACACAGGGCAAGTCTTTGTGGGACGCAATGCTTGATATGTATGAGAGATACGGATATTATAAGGATGACGTGACAGCAATTACAATGAAGGGTAAGGAAGGGCTTGAAAAAATACAGGCAATAATGGAATCGCTGAGAGCTGATACTCCAAAGGAGGTTGGAGGCTATAAGGTTTTGGCTGCAAGAGATTATAAGCTTAATACCATTACCGATATGGCTTCCGGAAGCGTTACCCCTACAGGACTTCCTGCCTCTAATGTGCTGTATTATGAGCTTGAGAATAATGCATGGTTCTGTGTAAGGCCGTCGGGAACCGAGCCTAAAGTAAAGTTCTACTATGGAATAGTTGGTAACAGCCTTAAGGATGCAGAAGATAAATCAGCTGCATTTGCAGAAGCAGTTCTTGCGATGATAGATGATATAACTGCGTAAATATTTATGAAATACAGGAGTGATGCATAATGCAGGAAAACCATAAGGATACATCTTACAATAGCGGGGATGTTATCACAGAATTTGACAGATATCTTTTTGCAGAAGGAACACATTATGAGATATATAAGAAGCTGGGAGCACATCTTATGACGCTTAATGGAGTGTCCGGAACATATTTTGCGGTATGGGCGCCTAATGCGGACGGAGCAAGCGTTGTCGGTAACTTTAACGGCTGGGACGCTGATGCCAATCATATGAGCCGTATTGCTGATTCGGGAATATATGAGCTTTTTATACCGGGAATAAAGCAGGGCGAGGTATACAAATACTGTATTAAAACCAAAGCAGGAGATTTGGCATATAAGACAGACCCTTACGGATGTTTTTGTGAACTAAGGCCGGCGAATGCGTCTATAGTATATGATGCGGATAATTATAAGTGGAGCGATTCGGTTTGGATGAAAAAGCGCGCCGCGACTGACAGGGAAGAAAGACGCAGAAAACCAATGACTATATATGAGTGTCATCCGGGAGCGTGGAAAAAGGAGGATAACGGGCAAGACGACGGCTTTTATAATTACAGAAGGCTTGCAAAAGAGCTTGGCTGTTATCTGACTGATATGGGATATACGCATGTTGAGCTTATGGGTATATCGGAATATCCGTTTGACGGTTCATGGGGTTACCAGGTAACAGGTTATTATGCGCCGACAAGCAGATACGGTACCCCGGAGGATTTTAAGTATTTTATTAACCATATGCATGAGCTTGGAATTTCGGTAATCCTTGACTGGGTTCCCGCGCATTTTCCGAGAGATGCTCACGGGCTGGCAAGATTTGACGGCACTCCGTTATATGAATGTGCTGATCCGAGACGTGGAGAACATCCTGACTGGGGAACATATATATTTGACTATGGCAGACGTGAGGTAAGTAATTTCCTTATTGCCAATGCGCTTTACTGGGCAAATGAATATCATATAGACGCGTTAAGGGTTGACGCCGTTGCGTCTATGCTTTATCTTGACTACGGCAAACAGGATGGCGAGTGGCTTCCTAATCCTGACGGAAGCAATGAGAACAGGGATGTCATAGAATTTTTTAAGCATCTTAATACCGTAATTGAAACCCGCGCGCCGGGCGTATATATGATAGCAGAGGAATCTACTGCATGGGCCGGAGTTACTGCGCCGGCAAGCTTTGGAGGTCTTGGCTTTACATTTAAATGGAACATGGGCTGGATGAATGATTTCCTTGATTATATGAAGACGGACCCGCTTTTCCGCGCAGGTAATCACGGAAAGCTTTGCTTTAGTATGATGTACGCTTACAGTGAGAATTTTATTCAGGTGCTGTCTCATGATGAAGTAGTTCACGGGAAGGCTTCAATGATATATAAGATGCCGGGAGAGCCCGCGCAGAAGTTTGCCAATCTTAGAACGGCTTATGGTTTCATGTACGGACATCCTGGTAAAAAGCTTTTGTTTATGGGACAGGATTTTGCACAGACGAATGAATGGAATGAAGCTGTTGCGCTTAGCTGGGAGATGCTTGAATTTCCTGAGCATGAAGGCATGAGACAGTATGTTAAGAAGCTTAATGAAATATATAATACCTATGATGCAATGTATTATAATGATTGTGACCCTATGGGATTTGAGTGGATGAGCTGCGACGATAACAAGAACAGCGTTGTATCATTTGTGAGAAGAGGCTCAAAAGCAAAAGACCAGCTTTTGTTCATCTATAATTTTACGCCTGTAGAGCATAAGGCATACAAAATAGGAGTGCCGTGTCCGGGCAGATATACACAGATACTTAATTCGGACGATGCAGTCTATGGAGGCATGGGACAATCTGTAAAGGAAGTTCTTACAGCTAAAAAAGAAAAATATTCAGGCAGGGATTACACGCTTGAAATTGAGCTTCCGCCGCTTAGCGTCAGGATATTTAAATATGATTATTCTGCGCCAAAGCCAAAGGCTAAGACAAAGTCCCGCGCAGCAGGCTCTAAATCGAAATCAGGGAAAAAAAAGCATTAAGCGAAATGTGAAAATGTGGAGGAGAAAAATGCTGTTTTTATGTTATCCAAAATGTTCAACTTGTAAGAAGGCTAAGAAATGGCTGGATGAGCATAATTTAGAATATACAGAGCGTCATATTGCAGAGAACAACCCTTCTTATGATGAATTAAAGGAATGGTATAGGGAGAGTGGACTTACGTTGAAGAAGTTTTTCAATACCAGCGGTATGCTTTATAAAGAAATGCATCTAAAGGAAAAGCTTCCATTTATGAGTGAAGATGACCAGCTGAAGCTTCTTGCCACTAACGGAATGCTTGTAAAACGCCCGATTGTGATAGGTAAAGATAAGGTGGTTGTAGGTTTTAAAGAAGCTGAGTGGGAAAATTTATTATAAGGATTTGGAAGAGACAGATACAAAACATGAAACTGCTCAGCCTGGACATAATAAATAGTCCGGGCTGAGCAGTTTTTAAGTCTGTAGCTATCTTTGATTATATTTTTTAAGTATATTCTGAATCCTTTCAGTTGGACTTAACAGGTCGCTTATTGAGGAATCATGATTAAGCGTATCTACAAGAAGGGCGATATATTTGCTCATATCTACGTTAATATAATATTCGCGTTTGAGGAGCTCGTCCGTCTGATAAATAAGATTAGTAGTAAGTATACGGTATATAAGTCCGCTTTCATACGCCTGATCAAATTTGGCAAGCCCGTTAGTAAAGAGACCGAAAGTAGCTGCGACAAATATTCTGTTGGCTTTTCTTCTTTTAAGCTCTGTAGCAACGTCAAATACGCTTTCTCCGGAAGAAATCATATCGTCTATAATAATTACGTCTTTACCCTCAACGTCTGCGCCGAGAAATTCATGAGCAACAATTGGATTGCGTCCGCCTACAATGGTCGAATAATCTCTTCTTTTATAGAACATTCCTACGTCTATTCCAAGAACGTTGGCAAAGTATACGGCGCGTCCCATAGCTCCTTCGTCAGGACTTATTATCATCATATGTCCTGCGTCAAGAGAAAGGTTAGGGACATTCTTTAACATAGCCTTAATGAACTGGTATGTAGGCTGAACAGTCTCAAAGCTTTTAAGAGGAATTGCATTCTGAACACGAGGGTCGTGTGCGTCAAATGTAATAATGCTCTCAACGCCCATATTAGTAAGCTCCTGAAGAGCAAGCGCACAGTCAAGCGATTCCCTGCCGCTTCTTTTATGCTGTCTGCTTTCATATAAGAATGGCATTATAACGGTGATTCTTCTGGCTTTACCGCCTATGGCAGAGATAATTCTCTTGAGGTCCTGATAATGATCGTCCGGCGACATATGGTTCTCATAGCCGCATACCGAATAGGTAAGGCTGTAATTGCATACATCAACGAGTATATACAAATCCATTCCGCGAACGGATTCTTTTACAATTCCCTTTGCCTCGCCGGAACCGAATCTTGGACATATGCAGTCTATAAGGTATGAATCCTTTTTGTAACCGGCAAATGCAACTGACTGCAAATGTTCATGCTCATGGCCGGTACGCCAGTTGACGATATAGTCGTTGACTCTGTTCCCTATTATACGGCTGCTTTCAAGAGCAATTATTCCAAGCTCGCCATAAGGTATTTTTTCGGTAAATGATTCTTCTTTGCTCATTGTTTTCCTCCGTTTATAATTGTTCCAGCGCTTTTTTAATTCTGATATCGTTACCGGTTATCTTTACAAGTCTATAGTGCCCCGTAAGACGCGAAAAAATTCTTTCGCTGTAGGTGCTGTTAATATCATCAAAAGAAAGATTGGTTGATATAATTGTTGAAAGCTTATTCTTAATTCTTTCCTGCATGCACATAAAAAGCTGTACTTCGGTGAATTTGTTGGTCATTTCAGTTCCTAAATCATCTATAATCAGCAAATCACAGGTGTTAAGCATGGACAGTATTCCAAAAGCTATATTGTCAAGCTCCTCCCGGTGGAACACTTTCGTTTCAAGGATATCAAAGAGCTGATATGAAGTCAAGTATATTACAGAGTATCCTTTGTCGAGAAGCTCCTTTGCAATGCAGTTTGAAAGAAATGTTTTTCCTACTCCGGAATGGCCGTATATAAGAAGGTTGTCTGAGGATTCGGAAAAATTATCTATAAAACTGCGGCACATATTAAGAATTTTCTTAATATTGTCTCGGGGAGTAATATCGCTTCCGTCTGCAAGATAGTCGTCAGGATAATATTCTATATTAAAATTAGAGAAATTCTCATACTGCGTAACTGTCTTAAGTGCAGACTGGCTGTACAGGATATTAAGAAGTTCTTTTTGAAAACAGTGGCATCTTCGTTCTTCTATATAGCCCGTATCCTTACAGTCGGGACATGTGTATATATGGTCAAGGTAATCTTCTGGAAAGCCGCCTGCCTTTAATAGCCTGATTTTTTTCTTTTCAGTATCTGCTATAAACTGTCTGGTATCTTTAAGCGCCTGAATATTGCCAGAAGCAACCTGCCTGATATTGCTTTTTATAACATCGGACCTGTCAGAGTCGAGCGATTCAAACTCCGGTATTGCAGAACATACCCTGCGGTAACGTTCTTCTTCTATATGTCGGTTTACAATTCGCCTTTCGTCATATATTCTTTTAATCTGGTCCAAGTAAAAACCTGATGCCATATAAATAAACCTCCGTTTATTTCAATAAGCGCGGAACGCAGCGAACCGCAGACCTGCCTTTTGGTATCTTATTTGCTTAAAAGCTGTTCAAGCGCAGTGTAATCATCTTTGGTATATGCACGCTGCTCATATGAATTAAATGAATTCTTTTTTGGAGAAGCTTTCGTGCGTTTGGACATATTATTGTCCGTAGAATCATGAAGCTTGTCCGCCGCTTTAACGTCCTCTAAGGTTTTAATTCCGGCGTTGTGCCATTTTTCAAGTATTCCGTTAGCGTACTTAAAGCTTGGCTCGTTGATTGCAAGTATTGTGCGTCCGCAGGCTTCTTTTATCATATCGGTTCCAAATCCAAGAAAATGCCATGTGTCAATATATTTTTTCTGAGCCGGAGCGGGAGCCTTTGAAAGACCGAAGGCTCTCATTATATCTATATAGTTCGCATCAAAGCGGGTTGTGTACTGTTTTGCTTTTTCTACTGTATCTATATTATTCTTTGCCCAGTCTATGGCGACTGTCTGAATATAACGGCTTGTCTTCTTATCGCGGCTTATACAGTATTCATACAGATGAAAAATCAAATCCGGCGAGAACTTAAGGTTATCGTAGAGGTATACAATAAGTTCTACGTCTGACGGAGAAAGAGGCTGCTCCATATATCTTTCAACAATGGTAACGACCCATGAAAAATTTTTGTCCTTAGCTATGTCGGAAATCTCTGCCGGAGTATATGTACGTACGTAAAAGTCATCGGTATTATCTTTTTCTGAAGGCGTTTTTTCCGTCTTTTCAGCATAATTTTCATGTGCTGAAGTTAGATTGTTAATCGTAAGCTCGCGTATGGTTCCGTCTGAATTAAACCTGATATCTAAAAGTCCGGTTTTCTGCCAGTATTTAAAGGAACGTATCACATCGTTTTCGGTAAGCCATAAAATATCTGCTATCTCAGATACGGAGATATCGGTTTTGCTTTCGGAAAGCATACGTAAAATGAGAAGATAAACTTTAACATATGAGCCGTTTGCCTGAGGCATATATTCGTCAATAAACAGATTGGCAACCTGTGTGTACGCCAAATCTGATTCATTCCTTATAACTATATTGTTCATGCGTAATCCCCCCTGGAATCTATTGCATAGTGGATTATATCACAAGAAAAAAACATTGAAAATAGTGAATAAACCTTACCAAGCCAGTAGAATGTCATGTGTGGAAACTGTGGATAACAAAGTGTATAAGACTGTAAATTCCATGTAAATAAGTATGTCCAAAGCAAAATGTTATCCACAGTTTATTAATCATAAATTAAAAAAATAGTCGGTTGATAGTGTTAATAACTAGAAGGCAAGGAGTTCATCGCCAATATCTACAACATTTCCGGCGCCCATAGTTATTAACAGGTCGCCTTTAACACAATTTTTTAAAATAAAATTTTCAATGTCATCAAAATCTGAAATATATACTGCGTCTGCACCAAGAAGGAGAAGCTCGCGCTCAAGGTCTTTTCCTGAAATGTCGCCGGGGTCTTTTTCACGGGCAGCGTATATGTCCGTAACTATAACCTTATCTGCAATTGAAAGAGACCTGGCAAAATCCTTAAGAAATGCCTTTGTGCGTGTAAATGTATGCGGCTGAAAAACGCACCACAGCCTGCCCGTCTTATAATTAAGGGCGGCGGTTAAGGTTGCTTTTATCTCGGAGGGATGATGAGCATAATCGTCTATAATTTTTATTCCTGCAACATCGCCCTTGTATTGAAATCTTCTGTCAGCGCCGTGAAAATTATTTAAACCTTTTTGAATTGCATCAGGTGAAATTCCCTGTTCATACGCTACGCAGATTGCCGCAAGACAGTTGGCTATATTATGTTGTCCTACTACTTTAAGGTGATATGATGCAGAAAATGTACCGTTTACATACAAATCGAATGTACCGTATCCGTTAGCGTCAAATGAAATATTGTCTGCACAGTAATCTGCAGAACGGTCTTTAAGGTCAAAAGTTACAACCTTACATGAGACTCCCTCTGTAATTTCGCTGTAATTATCTATCGCGCGGTTGATTACCAGAAGCCCGTCGTCAGGAAGAAGGCCTGCAAATGCATGAAAAGAATTCCGTATGTCGTTAATATCCTTAAAAAAGTCAAGATGGTCTTCTTCGATGTTAAGTATAATTGATGTTGTAGGAAAGAAATGAAGAAAGCTGTTCGTATATTCGCATGCTTCCATAATCCAGTTGTCTGAGCCGCCTATGCGTATGTTGCCGCCAATGATATCAAGCATACCTCCTACAGAAACAGTAGGGTCTTTTTCTGCCTCAAGGAAAATGTGCGTAAGAACAGAGGTTGTTGTTGTTTTTCCGTGAGTTCCCGATACTGCAATGGCATTGGGATAGTTCTTCATAATCTGTCCAATCATTTCCGCTCGTACCATCATCGGAAGACCGCGTTTTACTGCTTCGCGATATTCCGGATTGTCTTCGGATATAGCTGCGGTATATACAACCAAATCTGTATCATTAAGAATATTTGAAGCGCTTTGTCCATAAAATATCTGTATGCCGAGTGATTCCAGATGCTCTGTTATCGGGCTGTTCACAGAGTCAGAGCCTGTGATTCTAAAGCCCTTGCTTAAAAGCAGCTCTGCAAAACCGCTCATACTTATGCCGCCGATACCTATGAAATGGAGGTTGGCCGGCTTGTTAAAATCTATATGGTACATGACAGTACACCACCTTGTGTCTATTATTATTTCTAATATAATATTATAACCGCGAGGTTCGTAAAACACAAATGCTATTTAAATAATTAAAAAATTTATAATTATGTTCACATTTCTTTCGTGTTGTGTTATAATTATAAACAAATTAAAAGCAACGGGGGTGACGTATTGATTAAGAAGGAAATGATTGCTATGCTTCTGGCAGGAGGGCAGGGTTCAAGGCTTGGTGTTCTGACTTCAAATGTAGCCAAACCTGCAGTATCTTTTGGAGGCAAATACCGCATCATAGATTTTCCTCTTAGTAATTGCATTAATTCAGGAGTCGATACAGTTGGAGTTCTTACGCAGTACCAGCCATTGAAGCTCAATACACATATAGGTATCGGACTTCCCTGGGATTTGGATAAGAATATCGGTGGCGTGTCTATTCTTCCTCCATATGAAAAAAGCTCTAACAGCGAATGGTATACAGGTACAGCTAACGCAATATACCAGAATCTGGAGTTTATGGAATATTATAATCCTGAATATGTACTTATACTTGGAGGAGATCACATATATAAAATGGATTATGAGGTAATGCTTAATTACCATAAGGCACATAATGCAGATATTACGCTTGCATGTATATCTGTTCCTATGGAGGAAGCAAGCAGGTTTGGTGTGGTAATTACCGATGAGAATAAGCAGATTCTTGAATTTGAGGAGAAACCTGAAAAACCGAGAAGTAATCTTGCATCTATGGGAATATATATTTTCTCATGGAAGATATTGAAGGAAGCGTTAATTAAGCTTAGAAACCAGCCGGCATGCGACTTTGGAAAGCATATAATTCCATATTGCCACAATAATGGCAACAGAGTATTTGCATATGAGTATAACGGATACTGGAAGGATGTAGGAACGCTTGGCTCATACTGGGAGTCCAATATGGAGCTTATCGATCTTATTCCAATATTTAATCTTTATGAGGAGTTTTGGAAGATATACACAAAATGTGATATGACGCCTCCTCAGTATATTTCAGGCGATGCAGTTGTAGATAAAGCAATACTTGGCGAGTACTGTGAGGTGTACGGAGAGATAAAAAGCTCGGTGATTGGTTCCGGAGTTGTTATAGAAGAGGGAGCGAAAGTAACCAATTCTATTATTATGAACGGCGCGGTAATCGGAAAAGGAACTGTGATTGATAAGGCAATAATTGCTGAGAATGTCGTTATAGGTTCCAATTGTAAGATTGGCGATGGCGCTGAAGCGCCTAATAAGCTCAGACCTGATATATATGCGTTTGGTCTGGTGACTATAGGCGAAGACAGTGTTGTTCCTTCAGACGTTACAATTGGCAGGAACACCGCAATATCAGGAATTACCGACGCATCGGATTATCCTGGTGGCTGCCTTGCAAGCGGCGAGAATATCATGAAAGCAGGTGAGCTGTTATGAGAGCAATAGGTATAGTTCTTGCCGGAGGCAAAAGTAACCGGATGAAGAAGCTTGTTGATAAGAGAGCTGTTTCAGCTATGCCAATAGCAGGAAGCTACAGATGTATTGATTTTGTTTTGAGTAATATGTCCAATTCTCATATTCAGAAGGTTGCGGTTATAACACAGTATAATGCAAGGTCGCTGAATGAGCATCTGAACTCGTCAAAATGGTGGGATTTTGGAAGAAAACAGGGAGGCTTATATCTTTTAACTCCTACAATAACTCCTGATAACGGTAACTGGTACAGAGGTACTGCTGATTCCATAGGACAGAATCTTGATTTTCTTAAACAAAGCCATGAGCCATATGTTGTTATAGCTTCGGGAGACTGTGTTTATAAGATGGATTACAGCAAAGTCCTTGAGTATCATATCAATAAACAGGCTGATATAACTATTGTAACTAAAATGATTGATGAGACAGAAGAAGCTAATCGTTTTGGCGTTGTTACCGCTGACAGCACAGGGCGTGTAATATCTTTTGAAGAAAAGCCTCTTATGACTGACAACCGAAATGTTTCCACAGGCGTATATGTTATAAGAAGGAGACTTCTTATCGACCTGCTTGAAAGCGCTGAACAGGAGGAAAGATACGATTTTGTTAAGGATATTATTATGAGATATATGTCCATTAAAAGAGTATATGCATATCAAATGGATTCCTACTGGAGCAATATTGCGACTATCGAATCATATTTTAAGACTAATATGGACTTTCTTAATAAAGATATAAGGGATTATTTCTTCAGGGAATATCCGGATATATATTCCAAGATAGAAGACCTTCCTCCCGCCAAATATAATCCGGGTTCAAAGGTACGCAACAGTCTGGTATCAAGCGGATGTATAATCAATGGTAATGTTGTTGATTCTGTTTTGTGTAAGGAGGTATACGTAGGCAACAACTGTACGATTAAGAATTCTATTATTCTTAACGACGTGTATATTGAGGATAATTCTTATATTGAGAACTGTATAGTTGAAAGCCACGATACTATCAGGACAGGAACGTCTTATATTGGCGACGCTGATGAAATTAAGGTTGTTTCTGAGCACAATGACAGGTATGTTATATAGTATTGTATTAATACAGAGGAGGTCTGTTTTACGAAGCAGTTAGTTTTTACTGATAGCATAACAAGAGGAGGAGTTTGATATGGAAATTACAGATGTAAGATTAAAAGTTATAGATAAAAATAAAATGAAGGCAGTGGCTTCCGTTACATTTGACAGCGCATTTGTAGTACATGACATCAAGATTATTGAGGGCAGCGACGGATTATTTATTGCAATGCCAAGTTATAAAGCTAAATATGGTGAATACAGAGACATAGCGCATCCGATTAATGTGGATACGAGAGCCATGCTGCAGGATGCTATTCTTAAAAAATACGATGAGTTATATGCGGAGGGTGAAATAGACGCATGAAAACAGGAATAAAAGGAGAGGCCTGTACATATGTTAATTCAGACAATACTGCGGCGGCAATGAAAAGCGGTACATTAGATGTATTCGCAACGCCTGCTGCAGCTGCTTTAATTGAGCAGGCATGCCAGGAGAGTGTGTCAGGTGAGCTTAGTGCAGATGAAACAACGGTAGGAACATATATATGCATTGAACATACAGCGGCAACAGCCACAGGCAAAAAAGTTCGTGCAGAGAGTGTTCTTGTTAATGTCGATAACAGAAGGCTGTTGTTTGAAGCTGCAGTATATGACGAGGATAAGCTTATAGCAAAAGGTACGCACGAGAGATGTATTGTTAATACTGAAAGATTTCTTTCAGGGATTAATTAATTGCATGAGGTTGTATTTGTAAAGTAATAATGGGCTGCCATATTTAATACGGCGGCCCATTATATTATTGTTCCATCTGTTTTCCGAGGAAACATGAGGCTGATGCAGCCAGCTGCTTTTCTACGGCGTTCATTTTTGTCGAACTGTCCTTGCTGAGAATACATACTGTCCCTATAACGTCGCCTTCGCTTATAATAGGGCTTATAGTTTCATAGCTGAAATCTTCACCATCGGTTATTTTGCAATATTTTTCTGATTTATCATCAGCAGATATAGTCTCTCGTGCTTCCATTGCATTGCCCAGGTCCTCATGTATAGGCTTTGACATGAGGTCTTTTCTGCCTCCGGCAATTGCTATTATCTGGTCTCTGTCGGTTATACAGGCGATATGGCCTGATGTCTGCGAAAGGGCTTCCGCATAATGCTTTGCAAATTCACCGAGTTCTCCGATAGGGGAATACTTTTGCAGTATTATTTCGCCTTCCCTGTCAGTAAAAATCTCCAGTGGGTCGCCTTCGCGTATTCGGAGAGTCCTTCTTATTTCTTTAGGAATAACGACTCTTCCCAAATCATCTATCCGACGAACAATTCCTGTTGCTTTCATATAAAAATTCCTCCATTTATTGTACATTTCCTTGCCTGGAAATAGTATCTGTAAACAGAGGGATTTTATACCTTAAAGATTATATAACATTATTACTCTTGATTAAGAGCTTCAATAGTTTTAATATTGTGCATGAAAAAATATTGTTTCACAGAAGCGCCGGTGTTATATTAAGTTGAAAATAATACAGTTTTTTGAAATTTTTTGGGGGAAGTCTATGATATACAAAGGTACTTTATATGAAATGCTTATTGATAATGCTGATGCGAATATCTATCCTTTTCATATGCCGGGCCATAAGAGAAATACAGAGCTTATGCCCCGAATTAATCCATATGCGGTTGATATTACTGAAATAGACGGCTTTGATGATCTGCATCATTCAAACGGCTGTATTGAGAATGCCCAAAAGAAAGCGGCAGAGCTTTTTGGAGCAGAGGAGACGCATTTTCTTATAAATGGCTGTACCGGCGGCATCCTTGCCGCTGTGTCTGCATGTACAAGACAGGGAGATACAGTTCTGCTTGCAAGAAATTCGCATCGCTCGGTGTATAACGCGCTTATGATTAACAGGCTTAAGCCTGTGTATATCTGGCCTGAATGCGGAGCGTGTAATATTGCAGAAGGATTGACTGCGCGGCAGATTGAGACGGCGCTTCAAAATAATCGCGGCATATCCTGTGTATACATAACTTCACCGACATATGAAGGTGTAGTTTCAGATATTGCGGGTATAGCAAAAGCTGCGCATGCGTACAAAATACCGCTTATAGTGGATGAGGCGCATGGGGCCCATATGGGATTTTCAGATATATTTCCTGAAAGCGCGGTAAGCCAGGGGGCGGATATTGTTATCAGCGGTATTCATAAAACGCTTCCGTCATTTACGCAGACGGCGCTTATTCATGTTCAGGGAGAAATCATAGACAGAAACAGGCTTAAAAGGTATCTTTCAGTATATCAGAGCAGCAGTCCGTCATATATTCTTATGGGTTCAATTGATTATGCCATGACTTATCTTTGCCATGAGGGAGTGAGAAAATACAGTGAATATAAGGACAGGCTTATCAGGCTGTATGAGAGGCTTTCTGAACTTCGACGTATATATGTCCTTCCATATGGTAAAAGCAGGGATGCATCAAAGATAGTTGTGTGTACCGATAGAACGGAAATGACAGGACATGAATGCTACAGCATTTTAAGAGAAAAATATAAGCTGCAGCCTGAGATGTCTTCGCTTAAGTATGTTATACTTATGACGAGCGTATGTGATTCCTGCGAGGGCTTTGAAAGGCTTTGCGGGGCTCTTTGCGAGATTGACGAAAATGTAAAGCCGTGCGAAGCTTCTGTTATGAATGATACGTTTATGGCGGCTGGCAGGGAGGTTCTTGCGCCGTATGAGGCAGAGGAAGCGGAAAGTGAAAGCATACGTATATCCGAAAGCTGCGGTTGTGTGTCGGCTGAGATGCTTTATGTGTATCCGCCGGGTATACCGCTTATAGTTCCGGGCGAAAGGATTACAGAAGAGGTTTTTGCGCTTGTTAAGCAATATAGAGACTTTGGGTATGAATTTCATGGAATTGACGATATTAACGGGGAGTATATCAGGGTCTGCAGAGATTCCTTAACGTCAGAGGTTTAAATTATTACAAATATATGATATTATCTCATTAGTACAAGGTGGAGGAAACCATGATTTATATAATAATGGGAAAAAGCGCTACAGGCAAAGATACAGTGTTTTCGAGGCTTATTAATGATGAAGAGCTGGGCCTTAAGAAGATAATACCGTACACAACCAGACCTATAAGGGAAGGTGAGACGGAAGGTATCGAATATCATTTTGTAAATGAGGATACTCTTAATGAGCTTTTGGCTTCAGGACGCGTGGTTGAGCATCGAAAATATAATACCGTGCATGGAGTCTGGCATTATTTTACAGTAGATGATAACGACGATATACGTTCGGATGCCAGATACGCGATGATAGGAACGCTTGAGGCGTATGAAAAATTAAGGGATTATTACGGAAGCAGGTATATAATTCCTATATATTTGGAAGTGGAAGATTATGAACGTTTAAAAAGAGCGATGGACAGGGAAAAGGCTCAGAAGAATCCAAGTTTCGAGGAGGTCTGCAGAAGATATATTGCAGACGAGCATGATTTCTCAAAGGATAAGCTTGAAGCTCTTTCGATTACAGTTCATTATAAAAATGATGATGTTCGTGAATGTGCGGACAAGATAAAGAAAGATATACTTTTGGGTATATTTATGATATAATCAGCGTATGAGGGAGTATACACTATGGGAATTAATCAGGTAATAGGGCAGGAACAGATTAAGGATTACATTAAAAAAGCTGTGAAAAAAAACAAAGTATCACACGCTTATATTTTATGTGGAGAAAAAGGAACAGGCCGTATGGCGCTTGCAAAGTTTTTTGCCGCCTCTCTTTTGTGTACGGGAGGCGTTAGTGCGGATGATTTTTTGGGACCATGCGGTGAGTGCCAGTCATGCAGGCAGATGCAGAGTGGAAACCAGCCTGATGTTATTACGGTTGTTCAGGAAAAAAAGACAGGTATAGGCATTGATGAGATAAGACGTCAGGTTAATAATTCCGTTGCAGTTAAGCCTTATGCCGGTCCGTATAAAGTATATATTATACCTGATGCTGACAGAATGACTGAACAGGCTCAGAACGCGCTTCTTAAGACTATAGAAGAGGCGCCTGAATACGTTGTGCTTATACTTATTGCGGAAAATGCGTCTGGATTTCTGCCGACCATACTTTCAAGATGCGTGATGCTTAATATGCAGCCTGTAAGCGAAGCTGAGATAACAGGATATCTGATTGACAGCTGTAAGCTTCCCGATTACGCCGCCCATAGCTGCGCGGTATTTGCACAGGGCAATATAGGAAAGGCTGTAAGATATGCGTCGGACGGCGACTTTATGGAGCTTATGAATAATGTGATAAGAGTATTAAGAAGCCTTGATTCAAAGAGGACGGACGAGCTTGCCGGAGTTGTTAAACACATAAAAGAAGAGCATTTTGATATAGAAGATTACCTTGATATAATGATTTTGTGGTACAGAGACGTTCTTTTATATAAGGCAGTTAAAGATAATAATATGCTTATATTCAGGGACGAAGTTAAATATATAGCGGCTGACGCAAAAGTAAGAAGCTATGAGAATATAGAAAAATGTATCAAAGCAATAGAGAAAGCTAAGATAAGGCTTAATGCCAATGTTAATTTTGACATAACGATAGAGCTTCTGTTGATTACATTAAAGGAGATCTGGTAGGATGACTAAAATTATTGGAGTGCGTTTCAGACGTGCGGGGAAGGTATATTTTTTCGCACCGGGCGAACTGGATATTAAAAGAGGCGATAATGTTATAGTAGAGACGTCAAGAGGGATTGAATATGGACAGGTTGTATCAGGAATAAGGGATATAGAGGATGAAAAGATTGTTATGCCTCTTAAGCCTGTCATAAGAATTGCCACTGAAGAGGACGATAATATAAATGCCCAGAACAAAATAAAAGAAAAAGACGCATATAAGATATGCCTTGAAAAAATTGCCCAGTTTGGACTTGATATGAAGCTTATTGACGTTGAATACACATTTGACAATAATAAGGTTCTGTTTTACTTCACATCTGACGGCAGGGTGGATTTCAGGGAGCTTGTAAAGTCGCTTGCGGCTGTTTTCAGAACGAGAATAGAGCTCAGACAGATTGGAGTGAGGGATGAGACAAAGATTCTCGGAGGAATTGGAATATGCGGCAGAGTATTGTGCTGCCACAGCTTCCTGTCAGAATTTGCGCCGGTTTCAATTAAGATGGCAAAGGAGCAGAATCTTTCGCTTAATCCGACTAAGATTTCGGGAATATGCGGCAGGCTTATGTGCTGTCTTAAGAATGAGGAAGAGGCTTATGAAGAGCTGAACAAGACGCTTCCTAATATAGGCGATATTGTAAAAACTTCGGATAATCTGCGCGGCGAGGTTCAGGGTGTAAGCGTACTTAAGCAGAAGGTTAAGGTTATAGTTGAACTGGATAACGATGAAAAAGAGGTTCGTGAATACCATGTAAGCGAGCTTAAGTTTAAGACAAGAAGAAAAAAAGACACGGTAGAAGTTGATGATGAACTAAGGCAGCTTGAGATGCTTGAGAAAAGGGAAGGAAAATCTAAGTTAGATGAGTGACAGTATTCTTTTGCCAGGGGAAAGGCTTGACGATCTTCAACGTAATAACTGTCATATAATACAGAATCCGGATATGTTCTGCTTTGGAATGGACGCAGTTTTATTATCCGGATTTGCCAAAGTTAAAAAAGGCGAACATGTTATAGACCTTGGCTGCGGCGGAGGGATAATACCTATTCTTCTTGAAGCAAAGACTGACGGAGAGCATTTTACTGGACTTGAGATTCAGAAAAAAAGTGTCGATATGGCAAGAAGGAGTATTGCGCTTAATAACCAGCAGGATAAGATTGATATAATCGAGGGAGATATAAAAGAGGCGGCAGGCTTATTTGGCGCCGTATCATTTGATGTTGTAGTTTCTAATCCTCCGTACATGACGGGGAGTCATGGAATTGTTAATCCGGATGAAGCAAAGGCGATAGCAAGGCATGAGATTAAATGTACTCTTTCCGATGTTATAAGGGAGGGTGCAAAGCTTTTAAAGCCTAACGGAAGATTTTATATGGTTCACAGACCGTTCAGACTGGTAGATATTATAGACACATTTATCAGATATAAAATGGAGCCAAAGAGGATGAAGCTGGTACATCCTTATATTGATAAAGAGCCGCAGATGGTACTTATTGAAGCGGTTAAGGGAGGAAAACGCCGGCTTTTGGTAGAGAAGCCGGTAATTATATATAATGCGGACGGACAGTATACGGATGAGATTAAGACAGTATACGGATATTGATTTAAGTCGCTGTATTGTTACAGCCTGAAAAGGAGAACGGTATGCCCGGAAAACTGTATGTATGTGCAACACCGATAGGTAATCTTGATGATATTACTTACCGTGTTGTTAATACTCTTAAAGAAGTTGATTTGATTGCGGCAGAAGATACGAGACACAGCATGAAGCTTATGGCTCATTTCGATATACACACGCCGCTTACAAGCTATCATGAGCATAATAAGATTATTAAAGCCGCTCAGCTTGTCAATAAAATGAGCGAAGGCGCTGACGTTGCTGTAATTACGGATGCCGGAACGCCTGCGATATCAGACCCGGGCGAAGAACTCGTAAGGCAGGCTGTGGCAGCTGGAATTGTGGTCACGTCGCTTCCGGGAGCGTGTGCATGTATAACTGCGCTTACAATGTCTGCTTTATCTTCAAGGAGATTTGCATTTGAAGCCTTTCTGCCTGCTGATAAAAAGGAACGGAAAAATGTGCTTTCGGAACTGAAAAGTGAAACCAGAACAATAATTATATATGAGGCGCCGCATCACCTGAGGGCGACTCTTTCAGAATTATATGAAACGCTCGGCAGCAGAGTGATTACTATATGCAGAGAGCTTACTAAAAAGCATGAGGAGTGCATATATACAACTTTGGAGGACGCCGTTTCCATGTATATGGATAAAGAACCCAGAGGAGAATATGTTCTTGTAATAAACGGCGCGGACAGAAAAGCTCTTGCCGGGGAAAAAAGAAAAGAGTATTTGGATATGTCTGTTAAAGAGCACATGGATATATATATGTCAAAAGGAATTGATAAAAAAGAAGCAATGAAGCTTGTAGCTAAGGACAGGGGCGTATCAAAGAGGGAAATATATAACAGTCTGATAGAGTAAATGCGACAAATAAACTACAGACACATTAAAAATCAGAATTACAGGCATAAAAAACAGGGAAGAAATCCGTAAAAGGAGTTTCTTCCCTGTTCGCTGCGTCGTATGAGGCCTTAATCGATTAATCCAATAAGCTTTGCCATGTCTTCGATGGTTTTCTTTGACACAAGCTTTCCTTCGTAATCTATAAGGTCCGCAGTTTCGCCGTTAAAAATATCTGCCGGCTTATATTTTCTAAGTACGATGTGGTCGTCCTCAATAATAATCTCAAGAGGGTCTTTTTCCTTAATTTCAAGGACCTTTCTCATCTCTTTGGGTATTACTATTCGACCAAGATTATCAAGGTTGCGAACTATTCCTGTGTTCCTCATTGTAAAATTCCTCCAGTCATTTGTGATATTGGTATAATAGCACATATGCTAAAATATGTCAATATATAACATTATTTTATTGATAAAAACATATACTGAAAAAAAAGGGTTTTTTATGCTTAACAAATTATGGGGATTAATGATTGTGGCAGGGATATGCGTAGCCGCATTTACCGGCCGCATAGGGTCTGTAAGCACGTCTGTAATTGATTCTTCAAGGGAAGCCGTAACATTATGTATAACAATGCTGGGTATAATGGCTTTGTGGACCGGAATAATGAACATTGCAAAAAAAGCGGGTATTATTGATGCGATGACTCGCATGATGACTCCGATCCTGTCTTTTCTGTTTCCGGATATACCCAAAGGGCATGTGGCCAACGAGTACATAGCAGCTAATATAATAAGCAACATGCTGGGGCTTTCATGGGCGGCAACTCCGGCGGGACTTAAGGCGATGGAGGAAATGAAAAAGTTAAATGGAGAAAGTAAGGTGGCAAGTACGGATATGTGTACATTTTTAATTGTAAATATTTCTTCGCTTCAGCTTATTCCTGTAAATATTATTGCCTACAGAAGTCAGTACGGCTCTGCCTCGCCTACGGATATTATAGGTATGGGGCTTGTGGCGACTACGGTATCTACTCTTGTCGGAACGGCATTCTCGGTTATTGCACGAAACTATGCAAAAAAACATGGCAGGTAAGGAGTATTTATGAATTTTATTTATTATCTTTCCGATGGAATTATTCCATTCATATTTATTATTATAATTGGTTATGGAATGTTAAATAAAGTAGATATATTTGACGAATTTGTAAGCGGAGCTGTGGATGGGCTGCGCACAGTCGTTTCGATACTTCCGACGCTGGTCGGGCTTATAGCGGCGGTGGGCATTTTAAGGGTTTCGGGCTGTCTTGATTATGTTGCGGGATTTATAAAACCGGTAACGGATTTGTTTGGATTTCCTTCGGAGCTGGTGCCGCTTACGGTGGTGAAAATGTTTTCTTCTTCGGCGGCGACAGGGCTTCTGTTAGACATATACAAAGAGTCGGGTCCTGACAGTTACATAGGCGTTCTTGCTTCGGTTATGATGAGCTGTTCTGAAACAATATTCTATACGATGAGCGTATATTTTATGACTGCAAAGGTTACAAAGACCCGTTATACTCTTTTAGGCGCGCTTACAGCAACGCTTGCCGGAATTATAGCGTCGGTTATTCTTGTGCATTAAGGATTATAAGGTGTTGTAACAGCGGTAAATATTCCGTTGCCAATACGGCTGCATGCATTTTTTGCCGAATTGGCAGCATCTGCATCTTCAAACAAGCCAAATACTGTAGGGCCGCTTCCGCTCATCAGTGAAGCAAACGCTCCTTCTTTTATCATCGTTTCCTTAAGGGCGCTGATGACAGGATAGGCGGGTATTGTTACTGTTTCAAGAATATTGCCTATGAGCGCCGGCATCATGGTGTAGTTATGCGTATTCATGGCATTTATTATGCCGTCTATGTCAGGATGACGCGTATCGTCTGAAAGCCTTAAGTTCTTATATACAAAGCCCGTTGATACGTCTATATCGGGTTTGGCTATAAGGATAAATACATCGTCAAATGAAGGAAGAGGTGTCAGTATGTCGCCGATTCCTTCTGAAAGGGCAGTTCCTTTCATTATACAGTATGGTATATCCGCGCCCAGCTTTACCGACAGCTTCATAAGCTCTTCTTTTGAGGCGCCAAGTGCGAACATATCGTTTAATGCAGTAAAACATGCTGCGGCGTCTGTGCTTCCGCCCGCCATGCCTGCGGCAACAGGAATGTTTTTAATGAGATTAATATGAAATGATGCGTTAATTCCATATGCTTTTTTCATAAGCTTTACAGCTTTTATCACGAGATTATTATCGTCTGCGGGAAGCTTTGGATTAGTACATTCGAGAGTATCGGTACATTTGTCAGTTACGGTAAATTCAAGCGTATCGAACAAATTAATCGTCTGCATAATCATTTTAAGGTCGTGATAGCCGTCGTTTCTTTTTCTTATTACGTCAAGACCGATATTTATTTTGGCGGGAGCATTGATTGTATAGTCCATATTAATTCCTCCGGTACGTATTCATATGATTTTTGCGCTGCTGCTCATTATAGCACTTTTTTTTGCATGGTTCAATTGTGTGTATATATTTGCAGAATCGGTTAAGAATTAATGTAAAAGGAGTGTGGAATATTATGAAAAAGGTATGCGCGGCAGTTATATGTATGTTATTTATAGTGTGTGTAATGGGAAATATATCCTATGGAAGAGAAAATAATGAGCTTGTTTCTCTTGATAAAAGCATTGCGGATGATGTGCTTAGGTTTCATATAATTGCCAACAGTGATAACCAAGAGGATCAGGAGCTTAAGTTTGCGGTCAGGGACGCGGTTGCAGGCAAAGTCGCAGGCGATCTTAAGTCTCAGGGCATTAATGATAAGAAAAATGCTCAGGCATATGTACAGAATAACATGAATAAATATATCAATGAGGCGTACAGGGTAATTCGCGATAACGGCTATTCTTATAGTGTAACGGGGACGGTAGGCAGATGGTGGTTTCCTGTAAAAATATACGGCAGTTACATATTTCCGGAGGGGGAGTATGATGCTGTGCGTCTTATGATAGGAAAAGCAGAGGGCAAGAACTGGTGGTGCGTGCTTTTTCCGTCGCTTTGTGTAGTTGACGACGCTTATCAGGTTATGCCTGAGGACGAAGAGAACGAAAAGGATGAGGGTGAAAATGTGAAAATTAAGTTTCGCATTGTTGAATGGATAAAGGATATGTGGTAAAGTATTTTTTAAAGTATGTTGTAAATAGAGCAGCTGAGAATAAGGAGGGGAATGAAAGTATGGAAAAAAAGACAGTATGCGTTATTTTCGGCGGGGAATCTTCAGAACATGAGGTTTCGTGCATGTCTGCCGATACAGTAATCAAAAGCATAGATAAGAATATATATGATATTATTATGGTTGGAATTACGAAGGATGGAAGGTGGATTCTGACAGAGGATATTCAGAAAGTAAAAGACGGTTCATTTAAGGATGGCAGAACAAAAGCCTTTATTCTTCCTGATAAGGAAATACATGGAATAGTTATAAAGGATGATGAGGGCTGCAGAATCGTACATATAGATGTAGTATTTCCCGTACTTCACGGTCTGTTTGGAGAAGACGGAACAATTCAGGGACTTTTAGAGCTTGCCGGTATTCCGTATGTCGGATGCGGCGTGCTGGATTCGGCAGTTTCTATGGATAAGCTATCAACTAAAAAAGTGGTTAGCTCGTTGCATATAAGGCAGGCTGAGTATGTGGCTGTATTTAAGGAAGATTTTTCTGATATGGAGAGTATATGTCATAAGGTAGAAAATGCACTTTCGTACCCTGTGTTTGTTAAACCTTCCAATGCGGGTTCATCAGTAGGAGTAATGAAAGCGTCTGACAGAGAGGAGCTTAAAAAAGCTCTTAATAATGCTCTTTTGCATGATGGACGTATTCTTGTTGAGGAAGCAATATTCGGGAGGGAAGTAGAATGCGCCGTACTTGATGCTGACGGAAAAGTACGTGCGTCAGGTGTAGGAGAGATACTTGCAGCGGCAGATTTTTATGATTATGACGCCAAATATAACAATGCCCAGTCATTAACGGTTATAGACCCTGATCTTGATGAAAATGTAACAGAAGGTATAAGAGAGGCGGCCGTCAGTATATTTAAAGAGCTGTCGTGCAAAGGTCTTGCAAGAGTTGACTTTTTTGTTGAAAATGAAACCGGCAGTATTGTATTCAATGAGATTAACACAATGCCGGGCTTTACTAATATCAGCATGTATCCTATGCTGTGGGAAGCGCGTGGAATTGATAAAAAGAATCTGGTGACAAAGCTTATTAAGTCGGCGCGGTGCCGCAAAAAAGCCTGATTCAGAAATGAGGAATATATGAATAATTCACCAATTGGAGTATTTGATTCAGGCGTCGGAGGACTTACGGTAGCCAGAGAGATTATGAGAGAACTGCCTGACGAGAGTATAGTGTATTTTGGAGATACCGCAAGAGTTCCGTACGGAAGCAAATCAAGAGAAACAGTTACGAAATTTTCAAAACAGATAATAAGATTTCTTAAGACTAAAGACGTAAAAGCAATTGTGATTGCATGTAATACTGCCAGTGCATTTGCTCTTCATGAAGTGGCTGAAAATGCTGATATTCCGATTATCGGCGTTATTGAGCCGGGAGCCAGGGCTGCTGACAATGTTACTAAAAATGGACGTATAGGAATAATTGCGACTGAGGGAACCGTAAGAAGCGGTACATATGAAAAGGTTCTGAAAGAAATTAATCCGAATCTTAAGGTGTTTTTAAAAGCCTGTCCTCTATTTGTACCTCTTGTTGAAGAGGGGTGGAGATATGATTCTGTAACATACGAGGTTGCCGACAGATATCTTAATGATATTATGATGTACGATATAGATACGCTGGTGCTTGGCTGTACCCATTATCCGCTTATCAGACGAACTATACAGAAAGTTGCAGGAGACGGGGTGACGCTTGTTAATCCGGCTTATGAGACGGCAAAAGAGCTTGGCAGAGTGCTTGATGAGAACAAGCTCAGGGCAGAACAGGCTGTGCCGGTATATCAATTTTATGTAAGCGACAGTGTAAAGAAATTCAGCAATTTTGCAGAAAGTATACTTCCGTGCGATGTTGGCCATGTGGAATGTGTCAATATGGAATATAATCAGGGGGAGCGCTTATGAATAAAGATGTTATTGTTTCAATCAGCGGGAATCAGATAATTAGTGATGAACATGACTCGGTTGAGCTTCTTTCTAAAGGAAAGCTTTATACACGGAACGGAAAAACATATGTCAGATATAATGAAACAGATAATGAAAATAATATTACCAAATGTGTAATAATATATGATGATAAAACTGTTCAGATAAGAAGAAGCGACGTTATTGGAATGAACTGTATGGTATTTGAAAAAGACCATAACTGCGTAACCTCTTATAGAACGCCGCTTGGCAGTATGATTGCGGGATTTGTTACTAAAAAGCTCGATATCATTAAAAAGGAAGATAGAGAGCTTATAAGAATAGAATACATGCTTGATATCAATTATACATATATATCTGATTGTACTGTCGAAATTAATATTGTGTACCAGTGATAAATGAGCTGCCAGGGCGTTTCCCGGCAGCTCGTTTAGATTATTTTTTACTGTCTTCTAATGTTTTCTGAGCTTTCATTCTAAGCTTTGCAAGTCTTCCGACTTTTGTCTTAGACGGCGCTTCCAGATTGTTGCGGGAGCTCTTTATGTCCATAATGTATATTCCGCTTACTACTGCTTTTACTTCTTTTTTTATAGGAAGAAGCGGAAAAATCTTCTCATCACATATAAGATTCATCATTCTGGAACCGGCTCTGACTTTTGCAATAGGAAGCTTGGCGCGGCGCATATATTTTGGCGTCTGTTCCATAACTATTGGCGGCAGTCCTGCTTCGTTAAGCTTCATACGCTTTTTGTCGATAATAAGCAGTGACATTACCTGAGCGGCCTGCTTCATTGCATCTTCATTGTCAGCTTGCTTTTTTTGCATCTTTCTTCCGATAATACTAAGCACAATAAATATTGTTAAAAGAACGGCAAGAACTATAAGTATAACTGTAAGAACCGTATTCCATGCAAGTAACATCGGAGTAGGCGCAGTATTAATCATGGGTTTCTCCTTTCGTCATACATCTCCTGAATAATACTACGGACTTTTTCGCCAAGAGCCCTTTTTTCATCGCGGCTCATATCCGTAATATCAATTGGCTCTCCAAATTCCATTGTAACAGAGGCTTTTTTTATCCAGGGAGCATGTGTTTCTAAAATATTCTCTGTGTTAGTATAACATACAGGAACAATTTTGCAATTAGTTCTTGTAGCAATTTTAAAGCTTCCCTCCTTAAACGGAAGAAGAGTGTCGGATGTATTGCGCGTGCCCTCAGGGGCAATGTAGACAGAAAGCTTTTCGTTATTAATAAGAGAAATGCTGTTCTTTATCATCTGAAGACCGCTTTTTAAATCGTCTCTGTTTAAGAACATGCAGTTAAGAAAATACATCCACTGTGCAATGCAGGGAAATTTTTTAAGCAGGTCTTTTGATACATATGAAGTCATTGTAGGCACATAAGCATAGCTTAGTATAATATCAAAATAAGAACGATGATTGGCAATATACAGAACAGGTTCGTCTTTCGGGACCCTTTCAAGCCCGTATATTGTATAGTCAGTACCTGAAAGCCACAGCCAGAACCGAAAAACAACGCTGACTATTTTTTGTGCAAACGCATGCTT
Organism: uncultured Lachnospiraceae bacterium; assembly: GCA_902493385.1. Lineage (GTDB taxonomy): Bacteria > Bacillota > Clostridia > Lachnospirales > Lachnospiraceae > V9D3004. The sequence continues at coordinate 397,039 of CABUPO010000001.1, read as the reverse complement.
CTTCAGAGGACTTATAAGTCCGATAATGTATGTCACAAGATACAGCGGTATGCTCAGTATCGCAATAATAATAAGTGTAATAACTATAATAATCGTTCTCAAAATGTTATCTCCTTGTGTTATGGATTAACCTTTATGTCGGATATAATGTCGCTTTCATATGAAAATGAAGGCGTGTAACCAAAATATTCTTCAAATGTAATCTTATTCTGTGAAATGTATGCGGCTGCTTTTTTGCCGACATATCTTATATGCCAGGGCTCATATGAATATCCGGTAATCTTTTGCATATTCTTAGGATACCTGATAATATATCCGTATTTGGCGCAATGCTTTGCAACCCATCTGCCCTCTTTAGATTCGCCAAATTCCTCCGAAAGGGTACAGCCGAGAGAAGCATTGGATATATCAATAGCAAGACCCGTCTGGTGTTCGCTGTGGCCCGGAGCTGCAGAGACCTTATTAGTTGCAGTGGAGCCTCGCTGTACAATGTTGTTATTGTATATCTCCTTCTGACGGTCGTATGAGCGGTAGCCCGAAACTCCGTATAAGATTATGCCGTCTTTTTCGGCGGCAGAAAACATATCTTCAAGTGCGGCGGCTGCTTTTTTGCGAAGATATCTTTTGTCGTCTGAGTAACTGCCGTAAAATCTTACGGAAGGTCTTGTAAGGTCTGACGGAACGTAATCGTCAGGAAGCGAGTACTCTTTGTTGACAAATACCGTAATGCTTTCAGGTTCGGTATCTATTATGGGGCTTTCTTTTGTAAGCGGTTCGTCTGAAGCTGAAATACTATTCATAGAATCCTCCTTGTTATCGGTATCGCTATAATAGTATTCATATTCGTATTCATCCGATTCGTTGCCTGCAATGACCTGATTATTATGTGAATCTGTAAAGCATATTATCAATATAAGTATAAATATACCGCAGATTGCGGCTGTAAGTTTTCTCATTAGTGCCTCCGATATTAATATCAATATCCAACTGGTTGTTGTATCTTTGCGCTAATTATACCATATATTGATAAAAAATACAGTATTATTTGTTATAATGTAAATATATTTTTTTGGTTTTTCTCAATCGCTTTTAATAATATAACGCCGAGAATCCCACATGAAATTATCTCTCCAGCGCCTACTGTGAGCATAAAGAAAGGTATCGCATCTTTAAGTTCATATACATATTTTAATACAAACGGTATTATAATTGTATTGGCTAATATCGGAGGAAGCGGCGCGGCATATTTATGTTTTTTTAGTACATATGTACCGACTGCGCCTATAAGTGTTGCAAGGCTTCCAAATAAAACATCAAGCAGCGCGCAGCCTGTAAGTACGTTAGACAGCAGACAGCCTGCAAAGAGTCCGGGTATGGCTGCGGGCGTAAATACAGGAAGTATTGTCAGAGCTTCGGATATTCTTACCTGAACGGCCTGATTTGCAAGACCGAGCGCGTTTGCAATAAAGGTAAGGACAATGTAGAGGGCTGCGATAACGGCAGCCTGAGTGATAAATCTGATTTGCTTATTCATATTTTGTCTCCTTTAGTTTTGTTTTAAGTGAGGAAGGTCTCGAACTCACTTTAGTCTTGTATATAGTACCTTTTTTCTTGAATATATGCAAGGTTAATGTTACTATAGTCGAATAAACGATAAGGCGGTGATATGTATGGTACAGAAAAAAAAGAAGACACCTAAGAAGAAAAAACATACTAAGCGCAGATTTATATTAAAGGTTATACTGCTGTTGTTTTTGATTATGATGCTGGGTATAACATTGTTTCTGTATGCCAGATACGGAGACGATATTATTGCAGCAAAAAATGACGCAAAGGCGCTTGTTGAAGCTTCTACGCCGGATACGTTTAAAGCTTCCGCAACTTCGCTTGTATATGATATAAACGGAAAGCAGATTGCCCAGCTTAAAGGCGATAAGGATATGTATTATATCGGGCTTGACGAGATACCCGACGCAGCGGAAAATGCGATGATAGATACGGAAGACAGGAAATTTTACAGCCATAAGGGAATAGATTTAAAGGCTGTAGCCGCCGCCGCAGTTTCACTGGTTAAGAATAAGGGACAGATAAAGAGAGGCGGAAGTACGATAACCCAGCAGCTTGCCAGAAATATTTATCTTAACAACGCTAAAGAATGGTCGCGCAAGATTAAGGAAATGTTTATTGCTATTGAGCTTGAAAAGAAGTATTCAAAGGAGCAGATACTGGAATTTTATATAAATAACATATATTTTGCTAATGGATATTATGGGCTGGAGGCCGCAAGCAGGGGATATTTCAGTAAAAGCTGCAGCGAACTCAGTCTGGCGCAGATTGCGTTTTTATGCTCGATACCTAATAGTCCGATAAGATATGATCCTATCGTTAATTATAATAATACTGTAGAGAGAAAGAACAGGATTCTTAATCAGATGCTGTCGGAGGGAGATATTACTCAGGATGAGTATAATGAAGCGGTCGCTGAGGAGATTAAGCTTAACGTTCCTGAAACTAAGAAGCGCAATTATATAGAAACATATGTTACCAACTGTGCTGTAAAGGCGCTTATGAAGGAGTCGGGCTTTAAGTTTGAATATGGCATTGATAAATCAAAGGACGAGGAATATGACGAATTATACAGCGATATGTATTCACAGTGCCAGCAGCAGCTTTACCGCGCGGGTTACAGAATATATACGTCAATAGATATGTCAAAGCAGAAGGCGCTTCAGAAGACGATAAATGAAGAGCTGTCTGAAAATAAGGAAAAAGGCGAAGACGGAATATTTGAGTTTCAGGGAGCCGGAGTATGTATAGATAACGATAATGGAAAGGTTGTTGCTATAGTCGGAGGACGAAGTCAGTCGTCCATTACCGGATATACGTTTAACAGGGCATATCAGAGCTACAGGCAGCCGGGAAGCGCGGTGAAGCCTATTGCAGTATATGCTCCGGCCTTTGACAGCGGATACGATGCATCGGATATTATTAAGGATGAACCGATTAAAGACGGGCCGAAAAATTCCAACGGAAGATATATGGGTAATATATCATTAAGGACGGCGGTGGAATATTCAGTGAATACTGTTGCATGGAAGCTCTTTTCAGAGCTTACGCCAAAGAAATGTTTAAATTATTTTGTTGATATGAATTTTTCGAGGCTTGTATCAGAGGATTATACTCTTGCATCCTCTTTAGGCGGACTTACCAATGGCGTAAGCCCGGTTGAGATGGCGTCTGCATATGCCGCGATAGAAAACAAAGGGGTATTCCGCGAGCCTACATGTATAATGGCTATTACCGATTCGGAAGGAAACGAAGTCGTTACGGATGAAATATTTGATGAAAAGAGAATCTATGATAAAGATGCGGCAATGATGATGACAGATGTGCTGCGTGGAGTGCTTACAAAGGGTACGGCGCGCGGATATGAATTAGACGGAATGTCATGTGCAGGAAAAACAGGTACGACTAATGAACATAAGGACGGTTGGTTTGCCGGATATACTCCGTATTATACAACTGTTATATGGGTTGGCTGCGATACGCCGAAGAGCATAGATAATCTTCTTGGCAACACATATCCTTTGCATATATGGAATGCTTATATGAATCAGATACACGAGGGGCTTGAAAATAAGGAATTTGAAAAAAGCGAGACTTCAGAGCCGGTACATTATAATACAGAAGAGCCGAAAGAAACCAAGGTTCCGGATGATTACATTGAAGATGATGAAGAATATGACGAAGGCTATGACGAAGACAACGGTGATTATGAAGTGACGCAGCCGCCTGTAAGCGATGTTGTTCCACAGAATCCTGTTACCGAAGCTCCGGCTGCCACAGAGCCAGTTAAGGCAACAGAAGCGCCAGTGATAACAGCAACACCGGCGCCTGATATTCCGGCTGTTACGGATGCAGTGCAGCCTCAGAGCATAGAGGATGAGCAGGTATAATTTTTTCTGTGCCAGACTATTGTCTTGTAGCTTTTATATATTTCACATGTACAAAAGCCGACGGCATTGAAGCTGGCATATCATTTGTTAATTTGTTTGGCTTGTTTTTTATAGAGGGCTGTATTTTATCCTTATTACATTCCATGACTGTTTTGGAAGTATGATTGTACATTTTCCGTTGTCAGCCGTATCCTTATCAAAATGTACCGGCGCTACGTTCACAGGATTATTTTCCGTATTCTCGGCTTTTAAGTCGTCATGTGTAAGAACGATATGCTCGTTAATACGTATATCGCCGAACTGACGCAAATCGCATGTAAGTTCAGCGTCCTCGGTAAATGATTTATTGACGGCAAGAATTGTAATGCTGTCTGTTTCTTCGTTCCATATTACAGCATTGTCAATGTAAGGAACGCCTGAGTAATTTTTACTGTCATATACAGGTGAATCACATATTGTCTGGAGAACAGTGCCGCGTCCGTAGTTGGATGCATGCATAAATGGGTAGAATATAGTCTGTCTCCATGCGCCTGTATCGGAAGTCATGATAGGAGCGATAACATTAACAAGCTGCGCGAGGCACGCAACCTTAACGCGGTCGCAGTTATTGATTAAGGTTATCAGCATACTGCCGACTAAGAGCGCGTCTTCCATATTATATACGTCTTCAAGCTGATGAGGAGCATGTACCCATTTTTCAAGCTGTTTATCTGCTTCGTTGGAATGATACCATACGTTCCATTCGTCAAATGAAAGATTAATCTGCTTTTTGCTATGCTTTTTGCCTTTGATGTAATCGCAGGTGGCAACAACAGATTTGATAAAATCATTCATTCCAACAGAGTTTGCAAGGAAATCAGCAGAATCATCCGCGTGGTTATTATAATATGTATGAAGTGAAACGTAGTCTACCGAATCATAGCAGTAGTCGAGAACAGTAGCTTCCCAGTCGCCGAATGTAGGCATCATAAGTCCGCTGCTTCCGCAGACTACAAGTTCAATTGAAGGGTCCAGAGTCTTCATGGCTTTAGCAGTTTCCCATGCAAGAGAGCCATATTCGTGGGCTGATTTGTGGCCTATCTGCCAAGGACCGTCCATCTCATTGCCAAGACACCATAGCTTAATATTGTGAGGGTCTGTAAAGCCGTGCTTCTTTCTGAGGTCGCTGTAATAAGTGCCTTCTTTAAAGTTGCAGTATTCAAGTACGTTTCTTGCGGCGTCTATTCCACGTGTTCCAAGATTGACAGCCATCATCGGCGCAGTACCTGCAAGCTTCGACCAGTTCATAAACTCGTTTAAGCCGAATTCATTGCTTTCAATTACCTGCCATGCAAGCTCAGGCCTTTTCCTGCGTTCGTTTACAGGGCCTACGCTGTCTTCCCAATCGTATGCGGATACAAAATTACCGCCAGGATAACGTACAATAGGAACATTAAGTTCTTTTACAAGAGCTGCGGTATCTTTTCTGAATCCGTTCTCGTCTGCGAACGGACTGTCCGGCTGGTATATTCCTTCATATACTGCACGGCCAAGATGTTCAATGAATGAACCATAGATTCTGGGGTCAATTTCACCGACCTTAAAATACTTGTCAGTTATTAAAGATGCTTTAAACATATACTTGTCTCCTTTGATTTTTTTTGAAGTATAACATAGATAACCGTATATTGCCATGAATTAATCAGTCAAAAAATTGACATTATATCATTATTGAAGAAAATGGAGTATGAAATAATGAATGTGAAAAAAATTATTATCTATATTATAAAAATGCTTTTTGGAGGCGGATTATATTTTCTTATTGAGCTTATATACAGAGGATATTCACACTGGACAATGTTTATTTTGGGAGGGCTTTGTTTTGTGCTTTGCGGCGTTGTACATGAAATGTCAGGCGGAAGAATATCTGTATGGCAGGAGATGGTATGGTGCATGATAATTATTACCGTGCTTGAATTTGCATTTGGAATGGTTGTAAACGGCGTGTATGGACTTCGTGTATGGGATTACAGCAGGATGCCGTTTCAGGTGCTGGGTCAGATATGCGTGCCGTTTATGCTTTTGTGGTATATAGTCAGTTATCCCGCAATATTATTAAATAAAGCGCTTGACAGCATAACTGTAAAATTGTATGGATAATGCAAAACAGACCGCATATCTGCGGCCTGTTTTGGGGAATAGAGAACTAACTTTATAGGCAATCATTTATTGCTGCAAGCAACAATTCCACGTAGTATATTATGTGGTATTTCGTTTGTAGAAATAAATGATAAAGGCTAAAAAAAAGCAAGGAAAATCAAACGCGATCTCCCTTGACTGCTCTTTAATAATACATTCTTCCTGCTTTATTGTCAAGCCATATTAACGGAATTTTAACGTATTTTGTGTAGAATATTGAATATATACGTGATATTATATTCCGGCAAAAGAAAGGCAGGTAAAATATGGAATATGAAGTGACAAAAGAAAGCTTTACAAGTTACGAGGGGGAGGGCTACATATCATATGGAATAAGATGCGTTACGACTGGCAGAGCCGTGTCGGATATTACAATGGATTTTGTAAAAATAACTGAATTTGTAGAATTGTTGAATAAAGAAAAGCTGGATGATATACAGCTTATGGACGTTGTTGAAGATTTTCTTTGTGAGTTGATTTAATACGTAGTAACTTTATTTTTGGCTAAAATATGGCAGTATTTTCCCTGAAACCGTCATAATGATGACATATTGGTCTACTATTATAAGCAATAGATTAATAAATGGGAGGAAATGCTATATGGAAAAAATCAATTTTTTAAAAAAAGCAGCACAGGGAATATGTGTTATTGCAGCAGGATTGCTGGTTAGCCAGACAGCGGCATACGCTTCTGAACTTCAGACGCCTGCGCCGACTGCACAGGCAGGTATTTCGGTAGATGAGGCTAATTTCCCGGACAGTGTGTTCAGGGCATATGTTTTGTCTGGAATAGATACTGACGGAGACAAGATTTTAACGGACGCCGAATGTAAGAAGGTTACGCAGATTAATTTAAGGGCGAGAGATATATCTAATCTTAAGGGCATTGAATATTTTACAGAGCTTCAGACGCTTAATGTAAGCAGCAATAAGATTACAGAGCTTGACGTTTCTTCTAATACAAAGCTTACTTATATCAATGCATCTAATAACGACATTACAAAGGCGGTAATCGGAAAGGCAGTATCGCTTCGGACATTTTTATGCAGTGGCAATGAGCTCAATGAAATAGATGTAAAAGATAATATACTTCTTGATACGCTTGACGTAAGCGGCAATAAGCTTCAGGATATTGACGTTTCCGCCAATACAAGGCTGGTATCGCTTGATATTTCTGATAATGCGCTTGTAAATCTTAACATCAGCGCCAATACTGCGCTTGATTCATTAAACGCAGGAAGCAATCAGCTTACATCACTTGACTTATCCAATAATACAGGACTTTTGGAGCTTAGTATAAGAGACAACAGACTTACTGCTGTTGATTTGTCAGCGAACGCAGCGCTTAAGTCAGTCGACTGCTCATACAATAACCTTATATCATTTGCGACAGGTGAAGCAGTTGAGACTTTACTTATTAATAATAACATGCTTTATAATGTTTCGCTTGCAAATGCTGCTAATCTTAAAACGCTTAATGTATCAGATAATGAGCTGTATAATTTGGATATAAGTTCTAATACTAATCTTAAAAGTATTAATGCATCAGGCAACCGTCTTGCGGCAGTTGATATTAAGAATTGTCCTTTGCTGACTGAGATAGCGGTATCAGGCCGCAGCCGTGAGGTTTATGTTAATGCAGACGGTGAGCTGTATATTAAAGATACAGGTATAGATGTTTCAAAGATTGAAAGTCTTTTAGGCGCTGCGCTTACAGGCGAAGGCGAAGAGGCAAAAATTAAAGTGGCCGATGTTAATGCGCTTCCTAAGGAAATAACTTATGTATATAATTTTGGGAATGGCATAAAGGAAGATTTTGTAATTGTTCCGGTTAATAAGAATATGATAGTTCCGGAAAACGCAGAAATCTCTCTGTATTTAGAAGAAAATAAAACTATCGAATATCCTCTTTCAGCAGTATTTATCGGTGAAGCCTGCGCTGTAAAATGGGAAAGCAGCAATGCAACTGTTGCAAAGGTATCGGAAGATGGAAAGCTTACGCCGGTTGGAGCCGGAACAGCAGTTATCACCGCGTCGGCAGAAGGATATACGTCGGCTAAATTCACGGTAAATATATATAATCAGATTCAGGATATTGAAATTTCGGATATTCCGATGCAGTATTATACTGGCACGGAAATTAAGCCGGTTCCAGTTGTAAAGTCGGGTACAAAGACATTAGTTGAAGGTACAGACTATATTGTAACTTATCAGAATAACATTTCAGCCGGAACAGCTTATGTTACAATAACCGGAACTGGTAAATATGCATTTTCAGTGACCAAGTCATTTAAAATATGCTATAATATCGGAACTTTGGTTTCAGAAGTGATTCCGGACCAGACATATACAGGTACGGCTGCTACTCCTGATGTTGTCATTAAGAACGGCGCCTATACTCTTGTAAAGGATGTCGATTATACGCTTTCCTATCTTAATAACAGTACAGTAGGAACAGGTATAGTCACAGTAACAGGCAAAGGAAACTATGCGGGAACTAAGATTCAGTCGTTTAATATAATTATTCCTCAGGTTACGGGGCTTACAAAAACAGGCAATAAAAAAATGCAGATTACCCTTACATGGGATGCCATTCCAGGGGTTGGCGGCTACAGAATCTATAAGTATAATGCTGCAACAGGTAAATATGCATACCTTAAGCAGCTTGTCGGAAGCTCAACAAACACATATACTGATACAGGACTTACCGCAGGTAATAAATATCGTTATAGAGTAAGGGCATACGTTAATGTAAATAATGCCAACCAGTACGGAAAATACTCTGCCAAATACAAGACTTCCACAAGGCTTAATAAGGCAAAGATTACTGTAAAAGCCGGAACAAGAAAGGCTGCAATTTCATGGAAAACAATTAACGGAGCAAGCGGTTATCGTATATACATGAGTACCGACGGCAAAACCTTTACCAAGATAAAAGATGTTAAAGGCGGTAAAAAGACAAGCTATACCAAGACGGGACTTACTAAGAACAAGACGTATTACTTTAAGGTCAGAGCATACAGAACTGTGGTCGGAGTCAATACCTACGGCTCGTACAGTAAGATAAAAAATACCAAAGTAAAATGATGTCAGGATAATGTATAATTGACATGCATTATGACATATAATATTTTTGCAGATAATCTTTGGCATAGCTATTGATTTACCTGTAAGAATATTGTATTATAGATACAGATTATATTTGTTATAATCATCCTGGGGTGTTCGACAAACCTTGGTATTTGAACCTACATTACTTTAAACGGGATTCCAATATTTATATGTAGATGTCGGGCCGTCACTGCTGCTTTTAAGCAGTATATTATCAACGGATGGCAGAAGCGTATGTGAGGTTGCCCACCTAGCGGATATGCTAGGAGTCAAAAGCCAGGGACCGGCATTTCGGGAGTATATAATACAATGTCAGGCTGCTGTAGTAACTATCGGGTTACTGCAGCAGCTTTTAGAATAAGAGGTAATATTTATGAGACACGGATTTGTTAAGGTGGCGGCTGTTACGCCTGATATAAAGGTTGCAGACTGCAGATATAATATGGAGAGCATTAAAAGGGAGATGGACAAGTGCAGAAAAGAAGCTGTTAAGATTGCCGTATTTCCTGAACTTTGTATAACGGGCTACACTTGTGGAGATCTTTTTTTGCAGGATATACTTTTAGAAGATGCAAAAGAGGCGCTTAAGGCCCTTGTTGAATATTCAAAGGGATTTGATATGATATGCTTTGTGGGCCTGCCGGTAATGAAAAATGCAAGGCTTTATAATGTATGCGCCGTATTCTGCGGCGGAAAGCTTTTAGGAATGGTTCCTAAGAGAAATATACCGAATTATTCCGAATTTTATGAGCGCAGGCATTTTGAAGAGGGAAGTAAAGAAGTAAGCGAGATAAAGCTTGAGGGTTACGACGCGCCGGTTCTGTTTGGCGGTAATATTCTGTTTGAATGCACAAATGTTTTTGGCCTTACCATAGGGGTTGAGATATGTGAGGATATGTGGATGCCTGAACCGCCTTCTGGCAGACACGCTCTTGCGGGCGCAACGGTTATTGTGAATCCTTCGGCAAGTGACGAGACCACAGGCAAGGATGTTTACAGAAAAGCGCTTGTGCTTAATCAGTCGGCAAGGCTTCTTGCAGGATATATATATGCAGACGCGGGGGAAGGGGAATCATCTACTGACCTTGTATTTTCAGGCCATAATATTATCGCGGAGAACGGCACGTGTCTTTCTGAGAGCAAAAGATTTGCTAACGGAATGATTATAAGTGAGCTTGATATAGGAAGGCTTGTAAGTGAAAGACGAAGAATGACGAGCTTTAAATTAACGGATGAGTATGAAGCAGGTTATGAAAAAGCAGAGTTTGAACTTAAAGCAGAGGAGACTGTTCTTACACGCAGAATCGATAATAAACCGTTCGTGCCGGGAAGTAAGGCAGAGAGAGATAAAAGATGTAATGAGATTCTTTCGATTCAGGCAATGGGGCTGAAAAAGAGGCTTGTGCATACAGGCTGTAAGCATGCAGTAATCGGAATTTCCGGAGGACTTGATTCGTCGCTTGCGCTTTTGGTTACGGCAAAGGCGTTTGATGAAGCCGGTATTGACAGAAGCAATATATGCGCCGTTACTATGCCGTGCTTTGGTACTACCGACAGAACCTATAACAATGCGGTAAAGCTTGTGCAGAGTCTTTCTGCAGAACTTATTGAGGTTGATATAAGGGAAGCTGTCAGCGGGCATTTTTTTGATATAGGACAGGACCCGTCTGTACACGATGTAACTTATGAGAACTGTCAGGCAAGAGAACGTACGCAGGTGCTTATGGATATTGCCAATAAGCTTGGCGGAATGGTAATAGGCACAGGAGATATGTCTGAGCTTGCTTTGGGATGGGCGACTTATAACGGCGACCATATGTCTATGTACGGCGTCAATTGCTCTGTGCCTAAGACGCTTGTAAGATATCTTATCTCGTATTATGCAGAGGAGACGAAGGACCGTATATTAAAAGAAGTGCTTTTTGATATACTTGATACGCCGGTAAGCCCTGAGCTGCTTCCGCCTGAGGATGGTAAGATATCGCAGAAGACGGAAGATATTGTAGGACCATATGAGCTGCATGATTTCTTTTTATATTATGTAATGAGATTTGGTTATACGCCTTCAAAGATATTCCGTATTGCCTCGTATGCATTTTCGGGAATATATGATAAGGCTGTTATATTTAAGTGGCTTCAGGCATTTTACAAAAGATTCTTTGCACAGCAGTTTAAGCGTTCGTGTCTTCCTGACGGTCCAAAGGTTGGTTCGGTTGCTTTGTCGCCGCGTGGAGACTGGAGAATGCCTAGCGACGCATCGGTTCAGGCGTGGCTTCTTGATTTATCGACGCTTTTTGTATAATGGTATCAATTTCGCTTAGCAGAAGAGTCTGTGTATAGCGGCTGTCATCTGACATGTTTATATCTGTAGTTCCCTGTTTTTCTATAATCTGCGATTCAAGGTCTGAAAGGGCAGGTTTCAGAAGAGGGAACATGGTGGTTACGGTGTCGTCTATATTAATAAGCCTTATGGAGGTTATGCGGTCAGGGTCGACTGTCACCTCCAGATTGAGCGCAGTATTGTTCAGCGATAAAGTAGACGTATATATGCCCGCATTAAATCTTGCGGAAGTCTGGTCGTTCTGCCTTGCCGCTTTTGGTTTCAGGACGAATATAAGCAGAATTATTAAAAGGATTCCTACTCCTACGAATATGGACGTATATATTATTTCTTTCATGCGGATGACGACGATTCGGGTCTTTTGCATAATTGTTCCTCCGGTTATAATGTATATATGTATATATATATTTGCCTTTTGAGGAATATATAACCAATTACCATATAAAAAGATATTTTTTTTAGAAAAAAGTGAACAAACATAAATATTTTATGATTTAGAGGTTCCTTTATTGAAAAAAGTGTGGTATTATATCAGCATATAATATCAATTTGCTAATCGTAAAGTACAGGAGGGGTATTATGAAATTTACCAAGATAACAGAGATGGAACAGTTAGTCATGAAGTGCATATGGACATCTGATGAAGATATGTCACTTCCGAATGTGATGGGTATTGCTAATGGCAAGTATAAGAAAGATTGGAAGCCTCAGACAGTATCTACATATTTATCACATTTAGTTAAGAAGGGTTATCTTAATTTCTACAGACAGGGAAGAACATTTAAGTATCATCCTCTGATCGATGAAGCAGATTATAGGGCTGAGGTGTTAAAAAATCATATTGAATTTTGGGATGATGGAGATATTAATTTATTTGCAAAAGACCTTTTAAGCGACGGAACTGTAAGCAGTGAGCAGTTAGCTGAATTGAAAAAGGCACTGAATTAATAACTGGCGTCTAAGAGTTATGCATCTGCAGCGGTGAACACGGGGGTTGCAGATGCATTTCTTTTATCACAGAGGGAATGAATATGGCATTACACTGGATATTTGGCAGCAGCGGTTCAGGTAAGACTTATTATCTGTATAACCACATCATCGCATTGTCAAAAGAAGAACCCTCCGGTAAGTATCTTATAATCGTGCCGGAGCAGTTTACAATGCAGACTCAGAAAGATATTGTAATGTTAAGTGAAGCTAAGGGCATCATGAATATTGATGTCCTTAGTTTTATGCGCCTTGCATACAGGGTGCTGTCGGAAACTCCGGCGCTTGATGCGCCGGTGCTTTTAGATGAAGGCAAAGGAATGGTTATAAGAAAGCTTCTTCTTTCACACGAGAAAGAGTGGAAGAGCTTTGGTAATAATATAAAAAGAGCCGGTTTTGTCGAAGAAATGAAATCTATTATAACAGAGTTTTTACAGTATGGCGTAGATATGGACGAGCTTGAGAGGCTTAGAAAAGAGTCGGAGGGGAAAACGCTTCTTAAAACTAAGCTCTATGACCTTTCTCTTTTATATAAATACTACAAAAGCTATATGGAAGAACGTTATATTTCTGCAGAAGAGATACTAAAGCTCCTTGCGGATTATGCAGACAGTTCAAAGCTCCTTAAGGACGCCGTTATAGTGTTTAACGGATTTACCGGATTTACCCCGATACAATATCTGCTTCTTTCCAAATTGCTGAAAATGGCTAAGGATGTATATATAAGCGTAACGATAGACAGAGACGCCGACCCGTTTATGCCTGCCAAACCGTATGATTTGTTTTATATGAGTAAGACATTTATAAAAAAATGTATGGACATCGCCCAAAAATGCGGAGTCAGAGTGTGCCAGCCTGTATGGACCGGAAAAGATAATGGCAGAATACCCTGGAGATTTGAGAATAATCCTGAGATGCAGAAGCTTTCTGCAAATCTTTTCAGACAGAATAAAAAGCAAAGCACAGATTTTACAGAAAATCATGCTGTTCATATATATGAGGCTGAGAATCCGTATAATGAGAGTGCGTTTTTAATATGGAAGATTAACTTTCTTGTACGGGAGCGCGGTATGAGGTACAGGGATATTGCCGTAATCACAGGTGATATGACGCTGTATGGCAGACTTCTGAAGGAGGAGTTTGAGGATGCCGGCATACCATATTTTATGGATTATAACAGAAGTATATTAAGCAACAGCTTTATAGATATGGTTCTGTCGCTGCTTATGATAGCTGAGCAGGGCTTTTTGTATGAAAATGTAATGAGATTTTTAAGAAACGGTATCGTAAGGGATTATCTTTCTTTTGACAGTGAGATGACTGATGAGCTTGACAATTATCTGCTGGCGACCGGGATAAGGGGCAATAATCTGTGGAATATGCAGTGGAAAAGTACGGATGAGCTTAACGCGTTAAGAATAAAGCTTACGGAGCTTATAATGCCGTTCGTAAACAGAATGAAGGATGCAGTGACTGTCACTGATTATACGCTTGCTTTATATACATTTATTTCTGAGAACAGAATAGAAGAAGCTGTCAATGAGATAGCGGAAGAATACGGAAAGAATAATAATCCATACTGCAAAAAAGAATATGAGCAGATTTACAGGATATTTATTGGGCTTTTAGAGCAGATGGCGGAGCTTATGGGAGATGAAGAGCTTTCCGTAAAGGAATATAAGGAGCTTCTTAAGATTGGAATTACCGAAGCCGACGTCGGGGTTATCCCAATTGGAACAGACGCCGTTATAGTCGGGGATATTTCACGTACGAGACTTAAGCATATTAAAGCGCTTTTCTTTGCAGGCGTTAATGAGGGAATTGTTCCTAAAAGCGTTAGCGGCGGTGGGTTTCTTTCGGATATGGAAAGGGAGTATCTTGAAAAGTGCAAAGCTATGCTTGCGCCAACTGCGAGAGAAAGAGTATTCAGCGAAAGGTTTTATTTGTATCTTAACGCAACGAAACCGTCTGAAATGCTGTATATTTCATACAGTCTGAGGTCGTGTAAGGGCGAGGAGATGGCTCCTTCATCCTTTATCAGACAGATAAAGGACATAATAGGCGATATACAGACAGAACGTGATTACAGAAATGAAGGCGTGTACGGGAAGCTGGGAATTGATAAGGGCAAATCCTATTGGATAAAGTCGCTCAGGGAATATGCGGCTGGAAATGAGGAATACGGTTTTGAGGAATGCTTTGCAATACTTCACGGGAATTTTATGGAGTATACGGATAATAAAGCGCTGTTTGAAAGTGCGTTTTATACAGGGGAGAGCAGTATGATTTCTCAGGAGGCCGCCGGACTTTTATACAGTAAAGAGATTATCAGCAGCATAAGCCGGCTTGAGAAGTTCGGAGCCTGTGCGTTCGCGCATTTTCTCAGATATGGTCTTATGCTTCAGGAAAGAAAAGAATATAAGATAGATATCCCTGATATAGGAAATATTTTCCATAAAATAATTGAAGGCTTTTCGCGGCGTCTTAATGCAGAAAAAATCAGCTGGCGTGCACTTGACGATGCAGTTATAAAGGAATGGACTTCAGAGATTGCTTCGCTTGTATGTACGGAATACGGTAACGGCGTAATGGACAGTACCGGACGGTATTCTTATATGAAGGAAAGAATAATGCGTGTATCGGAAAGCGCGCTTTGCGCGCTTTGCAGCCATATGAAGGCCGGGAAATTTGAACAGATGGCATACGAGGTTTCTTTTGACAGAATTACAGGCGCGCCGTCCTTAAATTATCAGCTTGATAATGGAAATATGATGCATCTTACCGGTAAAATTGACAGAATAGATATATGTGAAGAAGATGATAAGGTATATGTAAAAATAATAGATTATAAATCGGGAGAGCATGTGTTTGACGCCGGTAAGCTTTATTACGGCTTAAATCTTCAGCTTTCAGTGTATCTTCTTGCAGCGGGCGACGTGCTTAAAAATGCATATCCTGACAAGACCATAGTTCCGGCAGGAATACTTTATTTTCATATAAACGACCCGGTTTTTGAGGAGGATAAAAAGAGAGAGGGCGCATTCGTTATGCGCGGACCCGTAAATGAAAAACCACCGGCGCCGTATCTTATTGATACTAATCTGGGAGACAGCGGGTCCGGACTTAACTGCGGCGCCGTATCGGAGGTAATAAAGGCAGCTGTTGCAAAGGACGGTCATTTTGACAAACGGCGGTCAGATGTGATACCGGAGCCTTATTTTAAGTATCTTACATCTGCGGCTAAGGATAAGATGCTTTCGTTTGCCGAAAAAATAATGTCGGGCGACACGTCAATACATCCTTACATGCTGGGAAATGAAAAAGCCTGCACATATTGTAAATACAAAGCAGTGTGTGGGTTTGATGCTAAATTTAAAGGAAATTCATATAAAAAATTTAAACCGGTAGATGAAGATGAGATATGGAAGGAATGGGGTGAGCGGTATGGCAGGCAAAAGTAAAATACAGTTTACAAAGGAACAGAAAAAAGCCATACAGCTTAAAAATCGTAATCTTTTGGTATCGGCGTCGGCAGGTACCGGAAAAACGGCGGTTCTTACTGAAAGAATAATAGAGCTTCTTTTGGATTCGGATAATCCGGTGGATATTGACGAAATGGTTATCGTAACGTTCACGAGGGCGGCGGCTTCGGAAATGCGTGACAGAATTGAAGGAAAGCTTAATGAAAGGCTGGCTTCAGGAGACAATGCGGAACATATAAAAAAGCAGATTGCGCTTCTTCCTCATGCGCAGATAACAACAATAGACAGCCTGTGCCTTAATATTCTCAGGGAATATTTTTATATAATTGATATTGATCCGGCATTTCGCATCGGCGATTCCCATGAGATAAAAGTGCTTGAACAGGATGTGCTTTGCGAGATAATGGAAGAAAAATATACCGAAAGAAGCGAAAGCTTTATTAATATGGTTGAAACGCTTGCGCCTAAAAACGACGACAGCGTAATCGGCGAGTATGTATTAAAGCTTTTTTATAACGCAGAAAGCCATGCATGGCCGGATAAGTGGCTCAACGAATGCAGAAAAACATATGATATTGATACTCCGGACGAACTCGATAAATCGACGTGGCTTATAGAATCGGGAATTATAGCGCATACATATACAATAATCAAAGACGGTATCCGTAAGCTTGATAACGCTATAAAAATGTGCGATGGTGCAGCCGGATACGAAGCGATATATGATGTGCTTGTAAATGAAAGAAATGATATTGAAGCTTTTTTATCAGATGAAACGTATACAAAGCTTTATGAGGGTATCGGCTCATATCGTTTCGCCCGTTTTCCTTCTATGAGAAAGGATGCGGACCTGCTTGGCATTAAAGATGAGATTAAGGCGTTAAGAGATTGTGAAAAAGCGGAAATTGACAAGCTTAGGAAAAATTATTTCAATAAATCTCCGGAGACGATATGTGAGGAGCTTAAGAAATGCCGTGATACGGTAAATGAACTTATAGATATTGTTCTTTTATTCAGAGAGCGGTTTCTTGAGGCAAAAAACGAACTTAACGTACTTGATTTTAATGATATTGAGCACTATGCGCTTCAGATAATATGTAATGAAGAAACCTATGCGCTGAATGAGCTGAGAGACAGCTTTCGTTATATTCTTGTCGATGAGTATCAGGATATTAATGATGTTCAGGATACGATTATATTTTCACTGTCGGGCGTTGAGCGCGGCGTATATAATGTATTTATGGTTGGCGATGTAAAGCAGAGCATATACGGCTTCAGACTTGCCAGGCCTGAAATATTTGAGGACAAAAGAAGCAGCTATTCTGACTGTGACAGTAATTGTCAGAGAATTATGCTGAATCGTAATTTCAGAAGCAGCAGGGCTATTCTTGGCACAGTTAATTATATTTTTTCTGATATAATGAAAAAAGAGCTTGGAAATGTGGAATTTGACAGGACTCATGAATTTGAATTTGATATGTCGAAAAACAGCGCGGAATATGGCGAACCGGCGGAGGTAATATATATATCGGAAGGAGATGCGGATATTACCGAATACGGCAGAAGGAAGCTTGAAGCGGCGGCAATCGGAAAAAGAATTAAAGAACTTATAAAAGACGGCGCATGCTATGATGATATAGTGATACTTTTAAGAAGTATGAGCGGATGGGCAGAGGAGTTTGTCGAGATGCTTTCTGCAATGCAGATACCTGTTGTGGCAGAGGAGCATACGGGATATTTTTCTGCAAGGGAGATTAGAATTGCCGTTTCCATGCTGAAAATTATAGATAATCCGCATCAGGATATTGAACTTGTGTCTGTTCTCAGGTCAGTGTTCGGACAGTTTACCGACGAAGAGCTTGCAATTATCAGAGCGCATAAGAGAAAGTGCGGCATGTATACCGCGTTTTGCAGTATGGCGTGTGAAACCTCTGAAAAATACAGCAGTCTTTCGGAAAAATGCAGGAGATTTAATGAAAAGCTTACGATGCTGAGAAAGCAGGGTCCGTATGTGCGTGTCCACGAGCTTATACAAATGATATATGAGCTTGATGATTTTGCTTACCATATGCAGGCTATGCCTATGGGAGAAAGAAGGCTTGGAAACCTCAGGATGCTTGCAGACCAGGCGATAGCATTTGAAGGAACAGATAAAAGAAGCCTGTTTGATTTCCTCAGATATATTGATAAAATCAGAACTGCGGATGTGGATTTCGGAGAGTCAAAAACAGGAGAAGGAACGCAGGGAGCCGTAAAAATTATGAGTATACATAAAAGCAAGGGGCTTGAATTTCCTGTAGTATTTGTCTCCGGGCTTGGAAAACAGATGAATCTTTCTGATGCGAAAAAGAGCGTTATCATACAGTCAGAGCTTGGAATAGGAATGGATTATTTTGATTGTGAGACAAGAACAAGATATAAGACCCTTATAAAGAAAGCCTTTGCAAGAAGAATTGTAAACGACAGCTTTGGCGAAGAGCTGAGAGTTCTCTATGTGGCGCTTACAAGACCGAAAAACAGACTGATAATGACCGGCGTGGTAAATGATGCAGGAAGCTATTTCTCAAAATGCGAAGCAGATTATCAATCGGGATATTCAAGAATGGTAAGTCAGACGGCGTCATATTTTGACTGGCTTACGCCATGTTTTATGAAGCATCCTTCATGGAGAGGAGAGTACGAGGACGGCTGTGGTGTTCCTCCGATGCGTTTTAAGATATATAATGCGGACGAGCTGATTTTTGAGGAGGCAGAAAGAATTACGGATATGGAAGCCGTGAAAGAAAGGCTTATATTGGATGCAAAAAGGGAGCTTTCCTCAGGCGGGATAAAGGATGAGATTGATTCGATAATTAATTACACTTATCCGTATGAGAAAGAAAAAGATATCGCTGTAAAGGTCTCCGTATCTGATATTAAGAAAAATATACCGGATAATACGGATGATGAAGCAGTATGGGCAGAATGGACAAAGGACGAGAAGGAAGAATACGTACCGTCGTTTATAAAAAAAGAGGAAACACAGTATACCGGCGCGAAAAGAGGTACTCTTTACCATACCTTTATGAAGCATCTGCCGGTACATAAGGTGCGTGATGCGGATGATGTACGTATGTTTCTTGAGAAGCTTTCTGCTGATGGAGTTATGCCGCAAAAAGCTGTTGAGGATAATATAATTTCTATAAGAAAGATTGTGAACTTCTGTAAAAGCAGTACAGGGCGCAGAATGGCGGCGGCGCAGGAAAAAGGATTATGCCATAATGAGCAGCCGTTTGTTATGGGACTTCCTGCATCGGAGGTGTATCCTGATATAAACAGCAGCGAATTTGTGCTGGTACAGGGTATTATTGATGTGTTTTTTGAAGAAGAAGACGGTATTGTGCTTCTTGATTATAAAACGGACAGAATTGCGCCTGGAGAGGAAGCTGTGCTTAAGGACAGATACGGCATTCAGCTTGAATGTTATAAAAAAGCTATAGAAAAGGTATATAATCTTCCTGTTAAGGATATGATTTTATATTCATTTGCTCTTGATAAGGAGATATATTTATGAATGAAGGGGAAATAATAGAAAAAAGGCTTAAAGAGCTTGCGTTAAGGGCATATGAGAACAACTATTATACTTATACGAATTTTCTTGGAATCGCAGAGATAAGCGCTCTTAAAAAATTATTTATAACCGATGACAGACTTAAGGGAATGCCGTATACACTGTATGGAGGGGGCGGCGGCTGTGAGAGATGCGTTGCCGCCTTCGGAAGTGAGGAGCTGTTTGGTTATCAGAGCAGCTTTCCTATAAGCTGTATTCTTATTAAACCGCGTATGCAGAAGTACGCCGACAGGCTTACACACCGGGATATTCTCGGGGCGGCGCTTAACTTAGGAACTAAAAGGGATACTATAGGCGATATATATATAAATGACAACGAGGCGTATATGTTCTGCCTTGATACTGTAAGTAAATATATAACGGATAATCTTATTAAGGTTAAGCATACATTCGTAAGCTGTGAACAGACGGCAAAAGAGATTGATATAAACGTACACAGAACGGAGGCAGGTATTCAGGTATCGTCGCTTCGTATAGACAGCATTATTGCAAAGGCGTACAGAATATCAAGAACTGTGGCACAGTCGCTTATACGCTCAGGCAGAGTATACATTAACGGGGTCGTATGCGAAAGCGCCGGACGCGTTCCTAAAGCGGGCGAGGTTATAACAGTGCGAGGTTACGGGCGCATGGAATATAAAGAGACGGTAAAGGAAACGAAAAAAGGTAATCTTTTAATCAATATAATTATATGGAGATAGATTTTATGTTAAAAGACCAGATATTAAAAGAGCTTATAGAAAATGGAAAAACGGCTGTTTCAGGACAGTACCTTGCCGATAAATACGGCGTTTCACGAAATGCCGTATGGAAGGCTGTAAATTCGCTGAAAAAGGAAGGGTATGTGATTTCCTCCGTAACTAATAAAGGGTACTGCCTTATTAATGATAACGATATTCTGTCAGCTCAAAGTATAGTGATGAATCTTAATAAAGAGAATAAAGGAATTGATATATATATTTTTGATAGTATTGACTCTACTAATAATGAAGCAAAAAGACTTATTGCAAGCGACAGCGAGATGGGAAATGCGCTTATTGTAAGCAACGGACAGAAAATGGGACGCGGACGCTCTGGAAAAGATTTTTATTCTCCGGCGGGAAGCGGGGTGTATTTTTCTCTGATATACAGAGCTTCTGAGGTGATTAAGGAATCCGATATTATTACGGCAAAGGCTGCGGTTTCGGTCATTCGGACCGTTAAAAGGCTGGCGGGTGAAGAGCTTTATGTCTGTGGTGTAAACGATATATACTATAAAGGGAAAAAGGTCTGCGGAATATTGACAGAAGCCGTATCTGACCTTGAAACGGGCTGTACCGAGCATATTATTACGGGCATAGGAATTAATGTAAACACAGAGGAATTTCCGGATAATATATCAGACAGGGCGGGTTCCCTGTCTGACCTTAAGCTTGACAGAAATGAGCTGATAGCCGGTATTGTAAATGAGTTAATAATGTTATTTGGAGATATAAACAATACCGACTGCCGCACTGAATATGAGAGATATTCCGTTACTTATAAGAATCAGCGGACGGAATCAGTTTTTTAATACGTGTGCCCAGTATTATTGCAAGAGCAATCTTTATTATGTCAGGTATAATGAATGGAAATACGCACATTGACAGAACGGACATAAGCGATATTGCGCCTTTGGTCTGTATATATACATACATAAACCATATTGTTCCGAAAGCATATAATAATATGAGGCCAAGCGCTGACGAGGCGATAATTACGGCAGGCTTTGTATTAAATATGCGCGTTGAAATCCATATTACAAGCGCTATAATTAAAAAGCCGGCAATATAGCCTCCGGTAGGTCCAAGAAGAGCTCCTAAACCGCCTTTGAAGCCGGAGAATACGGGAAGTCCCACAGCGCCAAGAGCCATATATATCAGAATCGTAAAGAAGCCCTGTTTTCCTCCAAGAATAACGCATGTTATGTATATTGCAAAAGTCTGGAGGGTAAACGGTACCGCAAATGGAATTGATATCCATGAGCAAACGGTAATAAGCGCTATGAACAGTGCGCTGAATGCAATAGAACGTGTTGAATTAGTCATTTTATATTCATTCCTTTTCAATATGATTGGTAATTATATCAATACATGCTCATAATGTCAACCATAAAAATTAAAAAGGTGACAATAGCTTTTGCATAGCAGAGTTGTTGACTTTATATTAAAAAAAGAGTATTCTAGTTTTAAGGAAAATATATAGTAGGAGGTATTGGTTATGTTTGGGAAGCTTATAGATATATTAAAGGAAAATCCCAAGACGATAGTTTTTCCTGAAGGAAATGACAAGAGAATATTAGAGGCTTCATCAAGGCTTCTTGCCAGTAATTTTTTAAAGCCAATTCTCATTGGAAAAGCTAAAGAAGTTCAAGAAGTAGCTGCAGGAAGCGGTTTTAATATTAATGGGATAACGATAATTGATCCGGATAACTATGATAGGTTTGACGAGATGGTGGATATATTTTGCGAGCTCAGAAAGAGCAAGGGCGTGACGCCTGATGATGCAAGGAAGATTCTCAGGCGCTCTAACTATTTTGGAACAATGCTTGTTAAGATGGGCGAGGCAGACGCTCTTTTAGGAGGAGCTACATATTCAACGGCTGATACGGTAAGACCGGCGCTTCAGCTTATTAAGACAAAGCCGGGCAAGAGTATCGTATCATCATGCTTTATTCTTGTAAGAGAACGTGCAACAGGAGATAATGAGGTTATTGCGATGGCGGACTGTGCCATTAATATCAAGCCTACAGAGGATGAGCTTGTTGATATTGCGCTTGAAGCTGCAGACTGTGCGAAGACGTTCGGTATTGACCCTAAGATTGCATTTCTGAGCTATTCAACGCAGGGTTCAGGAAAGGGAGAAGATGTTGATAAGATGAAGCATGCATTTGAAAAGGCAAAGGCAAAAGCTCCTGACATTCCTATGGAGGGAGAGCTTCAGTTTGATGCGGCTGTGGCGCCTAGGGTAGCCCGCTCAAAGTGTCCGGATTCAAAAGTGGCAGGACATGCCAATACATTTATTTTCCCTGACATTAATGCGGGTAATATAGGTTATAAGATTGCGCAGAGACTTGGAGGCTTTGACGCATACGGTCCAATTCTTCTGGGACTTAACGCTCCTATTAACGATTTGTCGCGAGGCTGTAATGCTGCTGAGGTTTATTCAATGGCTATAGTAACGGCGGCGTTAGCTGACTAAAAGATGAAGAAGCTATGATTAAAGTATATTTGTATGACCTGGATAATCTTAAAGACCTTAATGAATATACGTACAGACAGAGGCAGGCGCGTAAAGAAAGACGGCCTGCCTCATTAGAATATAAAGACGCAGGATATAAGGATATTGTCAATCTTGGGGTAACGGCGGCTCTTTCACAGGCGTTGTCTGACTGTGGAATTTCGCAAGACGACGCAGAGTTTATTTACGGAAAGCACGGGAAACCATATCTTAGAAATTACAGCGGCATATTTTTTAACATTTCACATTCAGGAAAATATGTTATGTGCGCGGCGGGGGATGTGGAAGTGGGCGTGGATATTCAGGAGCATATACCTGGAAGGCGCCATATAGCCAAACGTTTTTTTACAGAATATGAATATCAGAGGATAGAAAATATATGCGAGCCAGAGAAAGCCGATAAGATGTTCTTTGATATGTGGTCGTTTAAAGAGAGCTGGGTGAAAGCTGTGGGCGAAGGCATCGGAGCTTCGTTTAAGGATATTGGCTTTTTTCTTTCGGAGGACGGCGGTATACACGCCTTATATAAAAATAATCCTGTGGACTGTGTTTTTAAAAAATATGAAATTCCAGGCTACAGCGCGGCAGTCTGCGCGCGCAAGCCGTCAGAAATATCAGAAATTATTGTAATTAATAAACATCAGTCATAACTAAGTCAACATATTTCCATTGTGTTGTTATTTTTAATATCATATTATGAAGAAAAATAAAAAAGGATGGTCATTGTATGAGCGTTATTTATAATGAAAAGGAAAAAATATTTAAGCTTGATACGTCCGGCGCAAGCTATGTAATGGGCATAGAGGGAGCGTTAGGACATCTTGTACATATTTATTATGGTAAAAAAATAAAAGGCGAAAGCAGTCCTGCGCCGCTTCCGGGAATTAATTTTGCCAACAAGCTCTGGTTTATGGACGGTAATCCTATGGAGTATCCGGCAGGAGGATGCGGTGATTTCAGACAGCACTGTATAGAGATAGAGACGAAAGAGGGGTATACCGCATTAGAGCCCGTATATGTCTCGCATTCCATATATAAGGGTAAGCCAAAGCTTAAGGGGCTTCCTGCAACCTTTGCAGATGAAGATGAGTGCAGCACGCTTGAGATTGTCCTTCGCGACGAACCTACAGGCATAGAGATTATATTGTTATACAGTGTGTTCGACGGGCTTGACGTTATAACAAGAAGCGTTAAAGTAAAAAATACAGGCAGTGATGCTGTTTATCTTAAAAAAGTATCGTCGGCTTGTCTTGATATAGGGAATCAGAATTTTGAAATGATTACTCTTTCCGGCGCATGGGGAAGAGAAAGAAACATTGTCCGCAGGCAGCTTACAAGAGGACGGCATGGGGTATTTTCTGAGAGAGGCGTATCGGGACATCAGGAAAATCCGTTTATAGCAATTGTGACGCCGGAGACTACGCAGAACACAGGTGAAGTTTATGCGATGAATTTTGTGTATTCAGGAAACCATGAAGCCGTATGCGAGCTGACTAACAGTAATCAGGTGCGTATGGTAATGGGTATTAATCCATACAAATTTTCATGGAAATTAGAGCAGAATGACGAATTTACCGCTCCTGAGGTCGTTATGGTCCATTCCCAGGAAGGGCTCGGAAGCATGACGCGTACGTTCCATGATTTATACAGAAAGCATCTTATTCGTGGAAAATACCGTAATATTAAGAGGCCTATATTAATTAATAACTGGGAAGCTACGTATTTTGATTTTGACACGGATAAGCTTCTTGATATTGCAAGGCAGGCGTCGAAGGCCGGTATAGAGATGCTTGTTGTGGACGACGGCTGGTTTGGCAACAGATTTGACGATAACCGTGCGCTTGGAGACTGGTTTGTAAATGAAGATAAGATTAAGGGCGGTCTGCAATACCTTGTCAGCGAAGTTAATAAGCTGGGCATGAAATTCGGAATGTGGTTTGAGCCTGAAATGGTATGTCCTGATTCGGAATTATTCAGGGCTCATCCTGACTGGGCTATAAATATTCCGGGAAGAGCCGCTGCGCTTCAGAGAAATCAGATGGTTCTTGATATAACAAGAAAAGAAGTGCGCGACTACATATTTGAAAGCATGGCCAAGGTTTTAAGGAGCGCTAATGTAGAATATATTAAGTGGGATATGAACAGAGCGCTTACAGACGTTGCAAGCGCGGCGCTTCCTCATGACAGGCAGGGCGAAATATATCACAGATATGTAATGGGAGTGTATGAGCTTCAGGACCGCATAACTACGGAATTTCCTTATATTCTTCTTGAAAACTGCTCAAGCGGCGGCGGAAGATACGATCCGGGCATGTTATATTACAGTCCGCAGATATGGTGTTCTGATAACGCCGAAGCAATCGACCGTCTGACAATTCAGGAGGGAACGGCGCTTATATACCCTCTTTCAACGATGGGAGCCCATGTAACTGACTGTCCTAACCACTGTGTAGGACGCGTAACGCCGTTTGAAACAAGAGGCGTTATTGCGCTTGCAGGAACATTTGGATATGAGCTTGATGTAACAAAGATATCTGAAGAAGAAAGAAACATGATTCCTGACCAGACGGCAATGTATCATAAGTATAACGATATTGTACGTGAAGGCGATTATTACCGTCTTGCCTCGTATTCTGAAAATACTGTGTACGACAGTTATATGGTTGTATCAAAGGATAAATCGGAGGCGCTTGTTACATACGTTTCGGTGCGTACAATTGCGGGATACCCTGATCCGGTTATAAAGCTTAGCGGGCTGTCGGAGGACAAAACATACCATGTAGACGTGCTTGACAGGAATATACCGGGCGACGTGCTTATGAACTACGGATTGCCGGTGCAGCATGAACATGGAGATTATAAGGCAAGGCTGTATCATTTGACGGAAGTTCAGTAAACTTAAGCTTGGAAGCAAAAGAGGTTCAATCTCAGTAAAAAAGAGACTGAACCTCTTTTTACTGATAACAAATTGCATTAAAAGATGATATATGCGATATTTTATATCGCATATATTTTCTTATAATTCTCGTAATATCTTAAGAATTCAGCGTTATCAATCTCTTTTAATGAGTTAAGATATTCATGAGTGTCAAATACATCTGAATTGAGCTCTATCATGGCTACGGCAATGTTAGAGCAATAATCCGCTATACGCTCATAATTGGCAATTAAATCGTTGAATATAAATCCCTGATTAAGCGTACAGTGGCCTGACTGGACGCGGTTTATGTGACGGGCCTTAAGGTCATAGCACAGATGGTCTATAACTTCCTCTAAAGGCTCGACTTTAAAAGCTTTTGAAAGATCGTTTTCAGTATATGCGCTCATTGTAAGATCAAGTATATCTGCGATAGCCGAACGGAGAATTTTCAGTTCACGGACAGCTTCCTTTGAAAATTTAACCTTTTTTTCGTGAAGCTCAGAAGCAAGGTCGGCAATGTTGACAGCATGGTCGCCAATACGTTCAAAATCTCCTATTGTATGAAGAATTAATGAAACATCACGCGTCTGGGATTCTTTGAGTTCTACGCCGGTTATTTTGACAAGATAGGTTCCAAGCTTATCTTCGTATTTGTCTATAACGTCTTCCTTTCTGTATACCTTCTGATACCGCTTTTGGTCATAGTCGGATAAAAGAGAGGTAGCTCTAAGCACATTTTTATATGCTTTTTTTGCCATTGAAAATACTGCCTGGCGGCTCTGCTCAATAGCAAGCGCGGGATGAGCGATAAAGCGTTCTTCAAGCAAATCGATATCCTTTATGTCCTCAAGGTCTTCAGGATTATCTTTAAAAATAAGACACACAAGCTTTTCAAGCGATTTGATAAACGGACTTAGAACAAGTATTGTAGCAATACGGAAGACTGTATTAATAAGAGCAATAGATACAGGGCTCATTGTCATGTCCATAAAATCAAAATGGACAAATGCGTTTACGCTGTAAAATACTACGGCCCATATTATGGTGCCGAAAAGGTCGTTGAACAGATATATGAATGCAGTCCGCTTGCCGTTGGTGTTAGTGCCGATTGCGGATAAAAGAACCGGAGCTGCGGCGCCTATACCCATACCCATTATAATAGGAAGCGCGGTTGAAAATGTAATCGCCCCTGTTATTGTAAGCGCCTGAAGAATACCTACGGACGCCGAAGCGCTCTGAAGTACTGCAGTTATAAGTATTCCTATAAGTATTCCTAAGATTGGATTGGAAAAAGCTGTTAATGTATCAGTAAAGGCAGGAATATCCTTAAGAGGGGAAACGGCGACGCTCATCTGCTGCATACCAAACATAAGTATTGAAAAACCAAGCATAATATTGCCAAGGTTTTTGTTTGTCATTTTTTTGCAGAAGGTTCTGAGAATTATACCGATAAGTGCGATAACGGCGGATAAAGTAGCGGTTGATAAAAGGCTTGCGACGCCTCCGGCGTCCGGATCTATGTAAGACATACAGAGAATCCAGCCGGTGATGCTTGTACCTATATTGGCTCCCATAATAATTCCAATTGCCTGGGCAACTTTCATCATACCCGAATTAACAAAACCGACAACCATAACAGTTGTTGCGGAAGAGCTTTGGATTACAGCTGTTACGGCAGTGCCGAGAAGAATCCCCTTCAAAGGATTATTGGTTAATTTCCATAGAATAATCTCAAGCTTATTGCCGGCAACCTTTTTAAGACCGTCGCCCATAAGAGACATTCCAAAGAGAAACAAAGCGATACCGCCTAAAAGAGATATAATCATTTTAGCGATTTCCATATGTATATTTACCTCCGTTATGCGTGAAATTTACATACTATATACAATTTCTTTACATAAAATAATAGCAGATTAATTGAAAAAGGGGAATACTTAAAATCTGAATGATGTCGAAACATGCAATATGTAATAAAAAAGTAATAAAATTTTTATTGTAAATTATTAAATGTACGGTAAACTTATTATAGTCCTTACAATGATGTAAAGTAGGGATTTATTTTTGTGTTTTTATAACTATAATATTAATTAAAGAGGAGAAAAGTAAGATGAAAACATTATCTGACATTTTGACGGTTATTGATGATTTTGTGTGGGGTCCGGTTATGCTGATTCTTTTGGTGGGCACCGGAATTTTTCTTACAATCAGACTTAAGTTTCTGCCCTGGCGCAACCTTGGTTATGCTATAAAGAAAACATTAAGCAGTGATTCAAGAAAGAAAAATATCGGTACCGGAGATATTTCACCGTTCTCGGCGCTTACAACTGCGCTTGCGGCAACGATTGGAACGGGTAATATAGTCGGCGTAGCAACCGCAATGGTTTCCGGCGGACCGGGGGCGCTTGTATGGATGTGGATATCAGCATGCTTTGGACTGACTTCAAAATTCAGTGAATGTATGCTTGCAATCAAGTACAGAGAGGTCAATGAAAAGGGCGAGATGTCCGGCGGACCGATGTATACAATGAAAAAAGGGTTTAAGCATAAAAAAGTCGGCGCCGTGCTTGGATGGCTGTTTGCGCTGTTTGCCGTTATAGCTTCGTTTGGAATAGGAAATCTTACGCAGGCCAATTCTATTTCTGACTCTCTTTACAGTACATTTAATATACCGGTACATGTAACAGGAATTATTCTTACTGTGATTTCTCTGATTATTATAGTTGGCGGTATTAAGACTATTTCAAAAGTGTCTTCGGTTGTAGTTCCGTTTATGGCAGTTTTTTATATTATCGCAGGGCTTATAGTTATTATCGGTAATATTGCTAATGTTCCTGCAGGAGTTGCAATGATATTTAAGATGGCGTTCAGCGTTAAGGCTGTAGGCGGCGGACTTTGTGGAACGATAACGGCTGCGATTATGAACGGAATGCGCTTCGGAGTTGCAAGAGGAGTATTTTCTAACGAGGCAGGTATGGGCTCGGCAGCTATTACCGCAGCGGCAGCTACGACGGACAATCCGGTAAGACAGGGCTATATTAATATGACTGGTACTTTTTGGGATACAATCGTTGTATGTACAATAACAGGCTTATGCATTGCAAGCTCAGGAGTTCTCGGCACAACGGAAACGGCGGTAAAGGGAACATATGCAGCAGCCGGTAATCAGATTGTTACCACAGCTGCGGATAATGATGATAAAGCGGTAAACGAATCATATACATACGAATTATATGACGGAGAGCTTATTCTTACAGATGAGAACTCTGCCAAAACTGTTCTGAAGCCCGTTGCTTCAGACAGCCTGAGTGAAGGAGAAGCTTTGGCAGATATGGCGTCAGGCAGTATTGCGGGAACATGGACAGATGCATCAGGAAACCATTACCTTTATGGTGAAGACGGCAGTTATATACGAAAAGACCTTGTAAAGGGTGCGCCGCTTACAATTCTTGCTTTTGAAAGCGTTCTTGGCAGACTTGGCGCATGGCTTATCTGTATAGGAATTGCGCTTTTTGCATTTTCTACAATTTTAGGCTGGGAGTATCATGGCGAGAAGGCGTTTGAGTATCTGTTTAAGGGTCCGAAGTTTAATATGATATACAGAATAGTATTTTCACTTATCGTATATGTAGGAGCAACGGTTGCTCTTGATATCGCATGGAGCTTTTCAGATATAGCCAATGCTCTTATGGCAGTTCCGAACCTTATATGCCTTATCGCATTAAGCGGGGTTATAGCTAAAGAAGTTAATGATTTCCAAAAGGTCATAAAAGCAGAAAAGCTTGAGGCAAAGAAAAAATGAAGTTGATTTTAAAATATATGAAGCCATACAGAGTCAGGATTACATTAACTATGGCGCTTAAGTTTATCGGAGTCATTCTTGAGCTTATGATACCGTATATTTTAGAATATATGATTGATGAAGCGGCTCCGAATAAACAGGTTCTTCTTGTAATTGTGCTTGGTGCGGCAATGATAATTCTGGCATTTGTTGTAAGGACGTGTAACGTTACTGCTAACCGTATGGCAACGCGGACTGCAAGGGATGGAATACATACTCTGCGGAACGATTTGTTCAGAAAAACCATATATCTCTGCGGGGCGGAATTCGATAGAATTTCGCTCCCTTCACTTATTTCAAGGATGACGTCGGATTCATATAATGTCCAAAGCTTTATAGGAATGATACAGAGGGTTGGAGTGCGCGCGCCGATTATACTTGTGGGAGGGCTTGCTGTCGCATGGACAATGGAGTATCATCTGGCGCTTGTCCTGTTGTGTGTTATTCCGCTAATGGCGTTTATAACTATATTTGTATCGTTTCGTGGAATAAAGGTTTTTAGAAGAGTTCAGGAAAAGCTTGACAATGTTGTAAGAATATTAAGAGAAAATATAACCGGAATGCGTATAATACGGGCTCTGTCAAAGTCTGAATATGAAAAGAAGCGGTTTTATTATGCTAACAGGGAATTTACACAGACAGATATAAGGGCGGGAATGATAATGGCTGTTCCTCACCCTGTTATGAATCTGTTTCTTAATGTGGGCCTTACGATTATTATTATAATCGGCGCATACAGGGTCAATGACGGCAGTATGAAACCGGGAGTTATTCTTGCGTTTTTAACATATTTTAATATGATACTTCAGGCTGTTATGGGAATTAACAGGATATTTATGCAATATTCAAAAGCAGGTGCGTCAGCTGACAGAATTGCTGTTGTTATGGAGGCAGAAGAGGATAGGCGTGAAACTGTGGACGAAGAATATCCTGATATGGATACGGTAATAGAATTTGAAAACGTAAGCTTTTGTTATGGAGACAACGCTGAGGACAGTATAAAAGATATTAGCTTTAAGATACGTAAAGGAGAATCGCTGGGAATAATCGGTTCAACCGGGTGTGGAAAGACGACGCTTATTAATCTGTTGCTTGCATTTTATAATGTGGATGACGGCGTTATACGCATACACGGCAAAGATATAAAAAGCATGTCGCTTCATAATATAAGAGACAGGTTCGGCGTAGTATTCCAGAATGATACTATATTTAATGATACAATATATGAAAATATCAGCTTCGGAAGAAATATAAGCATGGATAAGGTAAAACTGGCTGCGGATACTGCTATGCTTTCATCATACATTGATACGCTTGATAACGGTTATGATTATGTGGCAACCATAAAAGGGATGAATTTAAGCGGAGGACAAAGGCAGCGTCTTCTTATTGCAAGGGCTCTTGCGAAAGAACCTGATGTACTTGTTTTTGATGATTCCTCAAGCGCGCTTGATTATAAGACAGATGCAGCCATTAGAAGTAATATAGAAAATAATTACGGCAGAATAACTAAGATAACCATTGCCCAGCGTATCAGCTCGGTGAAAGATATGTCTCATATTATTGTTATGGATGAGGGCAGGATAATAAGTCAGGGAACGCATGAAGAGCTTCTTAATTCATGCGGGGTATATAAAGATATTTACATGTCGCAGATGGGCGCGTTTGAATAACAGCAGGAGGTGATTGTGTGCCGCCGTTCAGTACAAAAACGGATAAACCAAAGGATGCAAAAAAGGCAGTAAGCAGGCTTTTAAAATATATATGGAAATTCAGGCTTTTGGCAGTGGTATCGGTTTTTCTGTCTGTTTTTTCTAATGTATTTGCGCTTATAGGGCCAAGCCTTTCGGGTAAAGCGATAGATGTAATAGCAAAAGGCAAAGGAAACGTTGATTTTTCAAAAGTATATTATTATGCGGGGCTTATGCTTCTGTTTTACGCCGCGTCGGCCGTTATGGCGTATATTCTTTCGTCGCTTATGATAGTAATGGGAAGACGTATATCTAATCAGATGCGCAAAGAGGTCTTTGACAAGCTGACAAAGCTGCCTGTGGGATATTATGACGTTAATCAGACAGGAGATATTATAAGCCGCGTGTCGTATGACATAGACGTTATTAATACGTCGCTTTCAACGGACGTCGTTCAGATAGCGTCCAGCTTTATTACCGTGCTGTGTTCGCTTGGAATGATGATATATATAAGTCCCAAGCTTGTTATCAGCGTATTTGTGACGCTTCCGCTTTCTGTTGTATATACAGGATATATGACTAAAAAAACCAGGCCTCTTTTTGCAAAACGCTCAAAAAAATACGGAAGCTTAAATGGATTTTCAGAGGAAATGTTCTCCGGGCATAAAACAATACAGGCTTATGCGCATGAAGAAGGGGTTATAAGTGATTTTGATAAAATAAATACTGAGGCGGCGGATGCCTTTTTTGACGCGGACTATTATGGAACGATAATCGGTCCAAGCGTCGGATTTATTAATAACCTTTCGCTTGCGCTTGTAGCAGTGTCGGGCGCGGTTTTTTACCTTTATAATTTGGTAACGATAGGGCAGATATCATCATTTGTGCTGTATTCGAGGAAATTTTCAGGGCCTGTAAATGAAATCGCCAATATGTACAATGAAATACTATCGGCGCTTGCGGCGGGAGAAAGAGTATTCAGGCTGCTTGATGAAAAAGAAGAAGCTCCCGATGTGCCGGATGCGGTGCATTTTAGTGATATTAAAGGTGAAGTGTGCGTAAAAAATGTGACATTTGGATATGATAAAACTAAACCGGTTCTTAAGAAAATGAATGTAAACGCCGCGCCGGGAAGCATAACCGCAATAGTAGGCGAGACAGGTGCGGGAAAGACGACAATTATTAATCTTCTTATGAGATTTTATGATGCGGACAGCGGAGAAATATTAATTGACGGAATAGATATTAAAAATATTAAAAGAGAAGAGCTGAGGCGCGCATATACGATGGTGCTGCAGGATACATGGGTGTTTGAAGGTACAATAAAGGATAATATCGCTTATGCAAAAGAAGACGCTTCATTTGAAGAAATAACGGCGGCTGCAAAGGCGGCAAGAATACATTCATATATAATGAGTCTTCCGAAAGGATACGATACAGTTATAAGCGAAGACGGCGGCAACATATCAAAAGGCCAGAAGCAGCTTATAACTATAGCCAGAGCGATGCTTGTTAATTCCAACATTCTCATTTTAGACGAGGCTACCTCCAATGTTGATACGAGAACAGAAAAGGAAATTCAAAAGGCTATGTTTGCGCTTATGAAGGGAAAGACTTGTTTTGTAATAGCCCACAGGCTTTCGACAATACGTAACGCAGACTGTATACTCGTTATTAATAACGGAACTTTGGAGGAAAGCGGAACTCATAATGAGCTGATTGAGAAAAAAGGACTTTACTATAAAATGTATATGTCGCAGTGGTTATAAAAGATTGCTGTATTGACACATAATTGACTTTATTTTGACGAAAAAATATACTGATTGAATTGGAAAACAGACAAAATATTACCATATACTATCTTTAAAATGTGTTTAAATTGTAATATAATTGTAACATTATATACAGTAACGCATTAATCGAAACGGAGGATAATATTGTGGATGTAGCAGGAACACTTGAACGACTCGGGCTGAAAAAGGACCGTATTGATAATGTTACTTTTGCATCGGAGGACTATATTAATGAACGTACAGAGTATTATGTACAGAAAATTATTGATGAAACAAGAAAAGCACGTTCAGACGGCATACCTGATGCGAAAGAAATAGAGATCCAGACTATCGCAAGAGAACGTGTTATAGACGAGCTTGCAAAACCGCAGGATTATACTCCTGATAATATTCTTGTAATAAAAGACCCTTATGGATATGTGCCGCTTTCTGCTATGGCTGTTTTTACATCTAAAAAACCTCTTAGCGTTAAGGTTAAGGTTGGTGGAAGTGAAGATATTCTGGTTAAAGGAGAGCTTCCTCCGGCGACAAGGCATAGAATACCGATTGTAGGATTGTTCGCTGAAAGAATTAATGATATATATATAGAGCTTTACAACGGAAGAAGGAGAGTAAAGCGCATTCATTTTCAGATTGAAACAGGAACGCTTCCGGTATCTTTGCAGAATCTCAGTAAAGTTTTAGAAAAGCATAATGAATCTGCATATCAGTTTTATTATATATCTGGAGTAGACGTATGGTTTCCGTGTATTATAGATTCAAAAGGTAACGTCAGGTATTATATAAGGAAGCCAAGTAAAAATTATGGCGTATTTCCTTTGACGAACGGGCGGCTTCTTCATTGCGACAGGGGAATCTGTACGGCATCTTTTGGAGTTCCTCATTCGTCACGTTCATATGAGATGGACTTGTGGGGAAGAGTAAGAAGAACATTAAATGTTAAGAACGGTATTCACCATGACGTATATGAAATTGGTCCGGACGGCAACCTTATTATAGCAACCAGCACGCTTATTAATTATTGTGAAGACGCAGTTGCAGAGGTGGACAGGAATACAGGACAGATTATTAAGATGCTTGGGATGGACGATATCATTACGGAGCCTTCTGTAAAGGACAGTGCGGATTGGGCGCATATGAATACGGTTTCATATAATAGCCAGGACAATACGGTTCTTGTATGCCTTAGAAATCTTCACAGCGTTCTTAAAATTAACTGGAGTACCAATGAGCTTATATGGATACTTGGAGATCCGTATTTCTGGAAAGGTACAACTATGGAGAAATATGTACTTACACCAGAGCATGAGGACATTAAATGGTTCTATCAGGCGCATGCAAGTTATCAGCTTGAAAGAAAGCTTGAGGACGACCCTTATGTATCCCGTATTATCATATATGACAACCATTATCAGAGCAGGAGACAGACAGATAATTTTGATGATGATGAGAACTCATACGGTAATATTTATTTTGTAAATGACAAAACAAAGACAGTCCGTCTTCATAAAAGATTTGAAAGCAGGAAATCCACCGTAAGGTCCAATGCCATATATTCAAGGGACAAAGACAGATTTCTTATGATGAGCGGAGTGCTCAATAAAAAATATAAAAAGCATGAAGCCCTTATATATGATTATACTTATTCCAATGGAACGCTTAATTATCTTCTTGGAATCAGGAATAAATTTTACAGGGCGTATCCTTTTGAATTTGATTTTTATTCGATGGCTGAAAGGATTGGAACTAATCCTGTATATACAGGGGCGTATAAATGTCCAAAAGAATGTGAAAGTATAGACGTATCCGGTGCGCTTGTAATTTCCTTTAAAGATATACAGCAGGAACCAAAAGTCGAAAAAGAAGAACGCAAGATGAAAACCCGTAAAGAAAAGGAAGCTGAATGGGAGAAGCTTATGGCGGGAAAAGTATGGGAGGAGCTTGACCATACTGAGAGGATTGCCAAAACCTCATTTAGTCTTAACGGCAAAGCGCTTCTTATGTATAGTATAGACCATATTGTGAACCAGCTGTATTTTGTAGGCGAAAATCACACATACGTATATGATAATACAGATACTAAGCAGGAACTGCTTGCAATTTTTTATAATTACGGTTATCATATGTCTATTGGTATTGATTCCCTGAAGAAAGACAGATATCATTTGTATATCAGATGTATGGGTAATTTGTATGATACAGGTAAAGATTTTGAAATTATTGATTAACAATTAGGAGGACAATAATGAGTACGTTATCACACCTTGACAGGCTTGAGGCAGAAGCGATATACATTATGCGCGAAGTTGCTGCTGAATGTGAGAAGCCGGTAATGCTCTATTCTATCGGAAAAGACAGCTCGGTAATGCTTAGGCTTGCTCAGAAGGCTTTCTATCCGGAAAAACCACCGTTCCCGCTTATGCATATTGATACGACGTGGAAGTTTAAGGAAATGATTGAGTTTCGCGACAAGGTTGCTAAAGAATCAGGCATGGAGATGATTGTATATACTAATCAGGAAGGTGTTGAAAAGGGAATTAATCCTTTTGATCACGGTTCAATATATACCGACGTTATGAAGACGCAGGCGCTTAAACAGGCGCTCGATAAGTATGGCTTTACTGCTGCGTTTGGCGGAGGAAGACGTGATGAAGAGAAGTCAAGAGCAAAGGAACGTATTTTTTCTTTCAGAAACAGTAAGCATGCATGGGAGCCGAAGAACCAGCGCCCTGAGATGTGGAAGTTATATAATTCGCAGATAATAAAAGGTGAAAGTATAAGAGTATTTCCTCTGTCGAACTGGACAGAGCGTGATATATGGCAGTATATAGAACGTGAGAATATACCTATCGTACCTTTGTATTATGCAAAAGAAAGACCTGTAGTATACCGCGACGGCAATATAATAATGGTTGATGACGACAGAATGAAGCTGCGGCCTGGAGAAAAGGTTGAGATGAAAAAGGTTCGTTTCCGTACGCTCGGATGCTATCCTCTTACAGGAGGAATCGAATCTGACGCAGAAACTCTGCCTGAGATTATTGAAGAGACTCTTAGCGCAGTATCTTCGGAGCGTACAAGCAGAGTTATAGACTATGAAGGTGCGGCAAGCATGGAAAGAAGAAAAAGGGAGGGATATTTTTAATGAAAAGCCTTCTTAAATTTATTACATGTGGAAGCGTTGACGACGGCAAATCCACACTTATAGGCCATATGCTTTATGATGCAAAGCTTATATTTGCAGACCAGAAGAAAGCGCTTGAGATGGACAGTAAAATCGGAAGCAATGACGGCGAGCCTGATTATTCGCTTTTGCTTGACGGTCTTATGGCGGAACGTGAGCAGGGTATTACTATCGATGTTGCTTACAGATATTTTACTACCGAAAAGAGAAGCTTCATAGTTGCCGATACGCCGGGGCATGAAGAGTATACGAGAAATATGGCGGTAGGCGCGTCGTTTGCAGAGCTTGCAATACTTCTTACCGATGCTTCAAAGGGCGTTTTGATACAGACAAGACGACATCTTAGAATATGCGCCCTTATGGGAATTAAGCATTATGTGTTTGTAATTAACAAGATGGATATTGTTAATTATGATGAAAGAGTATTTGAAAAGATTAAAAAAGATATCACAGACCTTATGGAGGATATTGAGTATGACAGTCTGTTTATAATACCGGTATCCGCCACAAAGGGAGATAATATTACATCATTGTCAGATAAGACGCCTTGGTATGACGGAGTTCCTCTTTTAGAATATCTTGAAAATATTGATACAGAGAGCGAAAGCACTGACAAGCCGTTTGTTATGCCTGTACAGAGAGTATGCCGTCCCGACTATACCTTCAGAGGTTTTCAGGGACAGATTGAAGAGGGAACTATTAAAGCGGGCGATATGGTGACGTCACTGCCAAGCGGCGAGACCGCAACGGTAAAAGAGATATATGTATGCGACAGGCAGGTTGACAGCGCAGTAAGCGGCCAGCCGGTTACAATAGTAATCGACCGTGAGATGGATATATCAAGAGGCTGCGTTATTGTAAATGCAGATGCAAAAGCGAAAGTGTCCAATCTTTTCAGAAGCGAAATTCTTTGGATGGACGATACGCCGCTTCAGACAGGAAAGAGCTATTACCTTAAGCTTGGAACTAAGAAAATTCTGGCTTCTGTTACAAGAATGTGCCACAGCATAGATATTAATTCAGGTAAAAGAAAGAGCTGTGAATCACTTAGCAAGAATGAAATCGGAGTATGTGAGATAATGACTGCTGATAAGGTTGTTTTATCTCCGTTTGATAAGATTAATTCACTGGGCTGCTTTATACTGATTGACGGCGAGACTAATATGACGTCTGCATGCGGAGTTGTAAGAAAAGAACTGCGCCGTGAAGATAATGTTGTATGGCAGAACATGGATATAACAAGGCAGATAAGAGAGAGAGAGCTTGGACAGGAAGCTAAGACAATATGGTTTACCGGACTTAGCGGAGCAGGAAAATCTACTCTTGCCAACGCGCTTGAAAAGAGGCTTCTGATGCTTGGAAAGCATACGATGATTCTTGACGGAGATAATATAAGACATGGCCTTAACAGTAACTTAAGCTTTGGTGAAGAAGACCGCGCTGAGAATATAAGAAGAATAGCAGAGGCGGCGCGTCTTCTCAATGACGCCGGTATTATTGTAATGGTATCAGTTATTTCTCCGTTTGCGTCAGACAGAAAGAACGCCGCTGATATAATAGGAGAAGCATATACTGAGGTATATGTGTCTACTCCGAAGGAAGAATGTGCAAGGCGTGATGTTAAGGGTCTGTATGCAAAGGCTGAAAGAAATGAAATAAGCAACTTCACCGGAGTAAACAGTCCATATGAGAAACCGCGTAATGCAGATATTGTAATTGACACAACAGGAAAAGAGATTAATGATTGTGTTGATGAGCTTATGAAGCTTTTTGTATAATGAATTAACGTGATGTTATTGATAGACTCCGCCCACCGTCAAGGGGGCGGAGTTTGGTATAAATCGGAAAAGATGGGGAAAAAATATGCGTATTATTTTTATTAGACATGGAGATCCTGACTATAGTATTGATTCATTGACTGAAAAAGGGTGGCGTGAAGCAAGACTGCTTGCAAAAAGGGTCAGCAAATGGAATGTAACAGATTTTTATTGTTCTCCTCTCGGAAGGGCCAGGGCTACGGCGTCTTGTACGCTTGAAGCTGTTAACCGCAGCGCGGTTACATATCCCTGGCTTAGAGAGTTTGAAGGACATGTAGTCAACCCGGCAACAGGAAAGTCGCATATTTGCTGGGATTTTATGCCGGATTACTGGACTTATATGGATGATATGTATGACAGGGATAACTGGGCGTCGTCTGAGCTTATGAGCTCAAGCACTAATGATATAAACGGAGAATGGCAGAAGGTTTCACAGGGAATAGACAGCATTCTTGCCAATTACGGCTATATACGCAAAGACAGATATTATGAGGTTAAAGAACACAGAGACGATACAATTGTTATATTCTGTCATCTGGGAGTTACTATGGTTATGATGTCTCATCTGCTCGGAATATCTGCGCCAGCGTTTTGGCATGGAT
The DNA here is from genome assembly GCA_902493385.1 of uncultured Lachnospiraceae bacterium. Taxonomy (GTDB): domain Bacteria; phylum Bacillota; class Clostridia; order Lachnospirales; family Lachnospiraceae; genus V9D3004. Next base: position 358,271 of record CABUPO010000001.1, on the reverse strand, counting down.
TTTTCCTTGCGCCTACGTCTGTAACGATACTTAACAGTGAAGAAAGAATTAAAGGAAAAGCATACTTCAGATGTCAGGTGATGGGTGATACAAGTCATCTGTCGTTTAACGGCGAGCCGATATCTAATTCAGGATATTTTGCGGAATCATTTAATGAGGAGTGGTAGTAAATGTACAGTTATAATTCCAGAGTAAGGTACAGCGAGGTGGACGAAAGCGGCAAGCTGTCGCCTGTGGCGCTTTTGGATTATTTTCAGGATGCAGCAACATTTCATTCTGAGGATATCGGCATTACGCTTGAAATGCTGATGCAAAATCATTATGCATGGCTTCTTAATTCCTGGCAGATTGATATTAAGAAGCGACCTTATTTTGGTACGGATATTGTTATAAGCACGTTCCCATATGATTTTAAAGGATATATAGGTTACAGGAATTTTATAATGCAGACTGCAAATGGAGAGGTGCTTGCGACTGCTAACTCTGTATGGTCGTTTGTAGATACAAATAGAATGCGTCCTGTATTTGTATCAGATGATATGAAAGAGAAGTTCGTATTAGAAGAGAAGCTGGATATGGATTATGCTGACAGAAAGATTAAGCCGGATTCAGATGCTGATATATATACAAAGGACAGCTTTGTGGTAGAAAAGCATCATCTTGATACCAACAGCCATGTTAATAACGGCCAGTATGTTCTTATGGCCTTAGATATTGTGGAACAGGATAAAAAAAAGCTGGCAGACAATATCGTGAGGATACGTGCGGACTACAGAAAGCAGGCGCTTTTAGGAGATATAATTAATCCGAAAGTGTATATGGGAAAAGAAAAGGTACAGACAGCGCTTAATGATACAGACGGCAAGCCTTATGCCAATGTAGAGTTTTTGTTATCTGTATCTTTGTGATATTTCAGAACTGATTTTAGCAACAGTCTCGGATGGCTCGTACTCTTTTGTCACAAACAGATACTCATGAAGCTTAGTAACGTTTGATGCAAGAGTGGTACTTACAACAACCGAGGCTTTATTAATTGTAGCAGTATCTTTATCAAAAGGAAATCCCGTCTGCTCCTCTATATGATAAAACGGGAGTGAAAGTGCGAGTGAAGTAAATTCTGTGCCTGAAAGGCCTGTGCATATCTGCGGCAGAACCTTGTCTGCGGCATTCGCAAGCTTTACAGGATTAGAGTGTTTTGCTTTGTCAAGCAGGGCTGTAATAACCTTGCGCTGGCGTTCTGCTCTTGTGAAATCGCCGCCTTTTGTATAACGCACGCGGCAATAGCCTGTGGCCTGTACTCCTGTAAGAGTCTGGCTTCCTGCTTTTTTTATTTTGGTCCATTCTTTGTTGTTAATGCGGGCCACATCCTTTGCGTATCTGTTCACCTCGTTAAGCTCTTCTTCGGTGATGTCAATTGTTATACCTGAAAGTGCGTCTACGGCATCCGTAACAGCGCTGAAATTAACTGTTACAAAGTCGGTTATATTCATATCGAAATTCCTGTTGATAGTTTCGATGGCAAGCTTCGGGCCGCCATAAGCGTAAGCGTGGTTAAGCTTTGTATAACCGTGCTCAGGAATATATACGTAAGTGTCTCTGTATATTGAAACAAGCTTAACTTTTTTACTGCGTTTATTAATACTGGCAATTATTATAGAATCGCTTCTTGTGTTTTTGGTAAGGTCGTTTTCTCTTGAATCTACGCCGAAAAGCGCTATGTTAGTATAATTTTTCATGCTGCTGTCTGAAATGTCGTTCTTGTATATAGAAGCATCATTCCATTCCACATTGTCAAGCCTGCTGAAAATATAAGCAGCAAAAGCAATAATACATGCTATCAGAATAAGTATTATCTCTAAAACCAGTATTCTTTTTTTACGCTTATATTTCTTCTTTTTTGTGTTATTATCAGACATAAAATCTCCTAATAGGCATTTTTATTAATAAAACCTTTAAAAAGTGTAAGGACAAGTATCTTAAAATCAAGTCCAAGCGTCCAGTTCTCAATATAATATATATCACAGTCGATACGTTTCTTTATTGAAGTGTCTCCCCTGAAACCATTAACCTGCGCCCAGCCTGTTATGCCTGGACGAACCTGGTGCTTTACCATGTATCGGGGTATCTCTTCTTTGAACTTATCCACGTAATAAGGTCTTTCAGGTCTTGGACCCACAAGACTCATATCTCCTTTGAGTACATTAAAAAACTGCGGCAGCTCGTCAAGGCTTGTACTTCTTATAAATTTACCGACAGGCGTTACCCTTGGGTCGTTCATTGTTGTCCATGCCTTCTTTTCTTCAGAAGAAGACTGGACGCGCATGGAACGGAATTTGTACATATTAAATTCATGGTTGTGAAGCCCGATTCTTTTTTGTTTGAAAATAAGCGGGCCGTCCGAGGTAAATTTAACGAGCGCCGATACGATAAGCATAGGTACAGCAAATATAATTATACAAAGTATGGAGCCTATAATATCGAATATCCGCTTGAGGATTCTGTTGACAGGACTGCTTAAAGGAACGTTGCGTACATGGATGACCGGAAGCCCCTCCAAATCCTCCGTATATGGACGGGTAGGTATTATATTGTTGTAATCAGGAACAAATTTGGTGTGAACGCCGAATTTTTCTGTAGTTACTACTATATTTTCAAGCTTTTCATATTCTGTAATATTAAGAGTTATGACAATTTCGTCGTACTCGTTTGACTCAAGCAGCTTCGGAAGGTCTTTTATTTTCCCGATTATTTTGATGTTCCTGTATTCGACGACTTTTTTTGCGCTGTCATCCAGTATCCCGTGAATATAGTATCCCCATTCAGGATGTGAAAGTATTCTGTCAATATAACCTTCGGCGGTTCTTCCGTAACCGACAAGAAGTACGTGCTTTAAATTGCGGCCGCTTCGTCTTAATTTCTTAAGTATCCTCGATACGAGATGCCTGAAGAGAAAATCAAGTATGGTATTCAGTATAAAAAATAATGCAAGGAACAGACGTGCATAATATGTTGCCTTGAAAAAGTACAATATAGTAGTGCAGTAAAGTACGCCGATTGAGTTTGCCTTAACAAGCGCCCATATTTCAAGACGCTTGGTGCTTGTCCTTTTTGGATTATAAAGATTAAAAAAATAGTATATTATAATATAAAAAGGCAAAAGATATATAAGCATTGACATATATTCGGAGAGCTTAAGGTAGCCGCCGTAAGGACCGTCAATAATGCCAAGCTTAAGGAGCGGACTGTGCGCCTCATTAAACCTTAAAAAGTATGCGGCGTAAAATGAAAAAATAATTATAAGCGCATCTATTACAAGATGAAATATATTAAGAAGTCTTTGATTCTCTTTAATCAAACCTTTCAACCTCCATTATGAGCTGTATATGGTTACTATGAGTAATGATAACCGATATTTGAGGATTTCACAATATAAACTTTTACTATTCACAAAGTGAACACAAATTCTGCCTATAATGAGCCACAACATAAACAATAAGGAGTGAGAAAAATGGACGAACAACATTATGATTCTTATAATTATAATCAGAATAATTATAGTCAGAATGATTATAATACTAACAATTCATATGGCGGCAGCAATAATAAAAAGAATAATGGCTGGAAAAAGGTTCTTGCAATAATCGGAGGAATAGTTGCAGTAATAGCAATGATAGCAGTTATATCTTCGTTTGTTATCGGAAGCATGAAAACATTTGTTAAGAATGGTGGATTCGGAGATTCAGGTTATTCGGATATGACTGATAAAGATGATGAAGATACAGAGACAGCATCTGATGCGGTCGCTACTACAAAGCCGGTATCAACTGTACAGGCGGGCAGCGTATCAGGTACGCCGGTTGATGTGTCAGATATAGTTGAAGAGGCAATGCCTTGCGTTGTATCTATAACAAGCACAACCTCCGTTGAAGGATATTCGATATTCGGACAGCAGTACCAGCAGGAGGTTCCTACATGCGGAACAGGATTTATAGTAGGGCAGAATGATAAAGAGCTTCTTCTTGCAACCAATAACCACGTTGTGGAAGATGCAACGGCTATACAGGTTACGTTTGTTAACGATAAGACTGCCGAGGCAGTTGTAAAGGGAACGGACGCACAGGCAGACCTTGCGGTAGTCGCAGTAGCGCTTGATGACGTTGATGATGATACTTTAGATGTGATAAAGGTTGCGGTTCTTGGCGATTCTGACAGTGTAAAGGTTGGACAGATGGCAATTGCAATTGGCAATGCACAAGGCATGGGACAGTCTGTAACAGTAGGATATATAAGCGCTAAAGACAGACAGCTCAGCGTGCCTGACAGCACGGGAACGTCAAGCAAGACTATGACATTTCTGCAGACAGACGCAGCGATTAACGGAGGCAACAGCGGAGGCCCTCTTCTTAATGCCAACGGAGAGGTTGTTGGTATTAACAGCGCTAAAATAAGCGATACAGATGTTGAAGGAATGTGTTATGCAATACCTATATCACAGGCTAATCCGATAATTAATGAGCTTATGAACAGAGAGACGCTTACTGATGAAGAACGCGGATATATGGGAGTAAGTCTTCAGGATATTGCAGCAGAAGCAGTTGAGATGTATGGCGTGCCTGACGGAGTATATGTTGCAGCTGTATCAGATGACGGACCGGCAGATAAGGCAGGTCTGGAAGAAGGAGATATTATTACAGCAATCAACGATACAACGGTTGATTCAAGCTCAGCAGCTGTAGATAAGGTGAACAGTTACCGTGCAGGAACAGAAGTAAAGGTTACTTATTACAGAAGACAGGATTCGGGCAACGGATACGCACAGGCAGAAACGACAGTTACTCTGGCAACTGCCGAAGAAATTGGCATTAATAAGCAGAGTGAAGCGTCAGACGGTAACAGTAACAGCAATAATAACAGCAATAACCGTCAGGACGATTATTATGATAATGATGATTTGGAAGATTATCTTGACAGGTTCTTCCAAAGATAAAACCGCCCCCTCTTTCATTAATATATAATCAAGAAGAACGGGTTTCCGTAAGGAAGCCTGTTCTTCTTGATAATGAGAAACATATTATGTATAATTACTAACTATAATAAAAGCGAGGTTGAGATAGATTAATGGATAAAGATAATAAGGATAACAATGGATTAGAGGACATATGTTACTTATGCCACAGACCTGAAAGCAAAGCGGGAAAGATGATTAAGCTTCCAAACAGCATTAATGTATGTACCGATTGTCTGCAGAATACGCTTAATCAGATGAATAACGGCGGCATGCCGTTTATGATTGATTTACCTAACATGGAAAACCTTCAGGGGGAAATTAGACAAAAGCAGACCGTAAAGAAAAAGAAAAAGGAAAAAGATAAGCCTGACAAGCCTGAATTTACATTCGATATGCTTCCTCCTCCACATGTTATAAAGCATGGGCTTGACGAGCATGTTGTGGGACAGGAGCGTGCTAAAAAGATATTGTCGGTTGCAGTATACAATCATTATAAAAGAGTATTTTCAGAGGATGATAAAAAAAATGACGACGGAGTCCACATTGAAAAATCTAACATACTTATGCTTGGGCCTACAGGAAGCGGAAAGACTTATCTTGTAAAGACGCTTGCGGGAATGCTGAAGGTGCCGCTTGCGATTACGGACGCTACTTCTCTTACTGAGGCCGGCTATATTGGCGACGACGTTGAAAGCGTTATAAGCAAGCTTCTTGCCGCAGCAGACAACGATATTGACAGAGCCGAGCATGGAATTGTGTTTATAGATGAGATTGATAAGATATCAAAGAAACGCAGCAGCCATTCGCGTGATGTGAGCGGGGAGGCAGTACAGCAGGGGCTTCTTAAGCTTCTTGAGGGAAGCGATGTTGAAGTTCCGGTAGGAGCTTCAAGTAAGAATGCAATGGTGCCGTTATATACTGTCAATACGTCCAATATACTGTTTATATGCGGCGGCGCTTTTCCTGAGCTTGAGAAAATAATTGCTAACAGGCTTAATTTGTCAAGTTCAATAGGATTTGATGCGGTTATCAAGGATAAGGAAAAGGATAAGAATATACTGGATAAGGTTACTTCAGAGGATCTAAGGGAATTTGGAATGATACCTGAGTTTCTGGGAAGGCTTCCAATAATGTGTACGCTGCATCCGCTTGACGAGGATATGATGGTTAATGTGCTTACACAGCCAAGGAACGCTATTCTTAAGCAGTATAGCAAGCTTTTGAGAATGGATGAGGTTGATCTTGTATTCGAGGAAGATGCGCTCAGGGCTATTGCAAAGAAGGCTGTTGCCAAAAAGATTGGAGCAAGGGCATTACGGGCGATTCTTGAGGAGATTATGCTTGATATAATGTATGAGATTCCAAAAGACGACATGATAGGCCGCGTAACCATAACGGGTGATTATATAGAAAATAAGGGCGCGCCTGTTATAGAGATGAGAGGAAGCGTTAAGGCGATTGAACAGTCACCAAATTCTGTAGAGACAGTATAATGTTATTAAGCGACATTTTACAGGTGACGTCATGCCCGAAAATGAGAATTGTGAAGATATAATATATTCCGAGGATTATATTGATATAATTGTCGATTATCAGTTTTTTTATGAGATACCGGATATTGTGTCTGAATGTAATATGCCGGTAAGTAACAAACAGAGCATTATATATGCTTCTTTACAGCAAAACCAAATAACGGTTGATGATATAGGCTATCGTTTTTTGCCTAAGTGCTACGGTTTTCTCGATATGGAGACGCTTGAAGAGACCGGGGTGCTTGCGCTAAGACGGCAGCCTTTTATCAATTTATACGGACAGGGCGTGCTTGTCGGAATAATTGATTCGGGCATAGATTTTAAGCATGAAGCGTTTATATGGGAGGATAATACAAGTAAAATTGTATCTGTATGGAATCAGGAAGACAGAAGCGGCACGCCGCCCGAAGGATTTATGTATGGTTCGGAATATACAAGGGAGATGTTAAATGAGGCGATACGTTCAGAAAGCAGCGAATATGATTCGCTCATCACAGGAAGTGGACACGGAACCCATATTGCGGCGGCGGCAGCAGGAAGAATAATAGAGGAAGCAGATTTTTCAGGCGTGGCGCCTTTAGCAGAGCTGGTTGTAGTAAAGCTTAAGCAGGCTAAAAACATACTGCGCGATTATTATAAGATACCTGAAGCTGCTAATGCTTTTCAGGAAAATGATATCCTTCTTGGCCTGAGATATATTCTTTCTGTGGCAAGAGAGCGTAATATGCCGTTAGTAATATGTTTTGGGCTTGGAACGAATCAGGGAGACCACAATGGAACAGGGTTTTTGGGCGAGTATCTGAGCTATCTGGCAGTAGCGCCGGGAACATATATATGTACGGCGGCGGGAAATGAAAGCGGAAAGGCGCATCATTTCGGAGGGAATGTTCTTATGGAAGGAGAATATCAGGATGTGGAGATTCTTGTAAATGAAGAATCTGCCGGCTTCAGCATGGAATTATGGGGCGAAACTCCGTCGACATTTGCCGTTCAGATTAAGCCGCCTATAGGACAGTTTTCAGGAATAATAGAGGCAAGATTTAATGAAAACAGGAGACTTAGTTTCCTTCTGAATAATTCAATTGTATATATTGACTCGGAGCTTGTTGAAAGAAGCACGGGCGATGAGTTTATGTTTTTCAGGTTTGTTAATCCCGCACAGGGAATATGGACGGTCAGAGTAATACAGCAAAGCGAAACTCCTGGCAGATTTGATATATGGCTTCCGATTGAAGAGTTTAATGAGGCAAAAGCCGTATTTATAGAGCCGGACCCGAATGTAACCATATGCGAGCCCGCTAACGCTGCCAATATTATAACGTTTGCAGGAAGTAATGTTACGGGAGACGTACTTTATGTTAATTCGAGCAGGGGGTATACGAGAAGCGGACGTATCAAACCTGATTTGACTGCTCCAGCAGTTAATGTATATACGGCGTCTGCCGCAGGCAGCGTACAGAAATACGGAACTGTTACAGGCACAAGCATGGCTTGCGCGATAGGAGGCGGCGCTACGGCGCTTATTGCCGAGTGGAGCCTTACCAATCAGACAACCAACAGTCCAAGCGCAAGAAACCTTCTAATACGTGGAGCTGACAGAACGGGGATTACCGTGCCGGACAGAAGCTGGGGCTTTGGGCGCCTTGATATATACCAGACATTTGTTAATATTGGGCAATGACCGAATATAAGATATCAAAAAATTACCCTTTGTGCAAAACAATACCGTTGTAGAAGCCTCCTTTTTATGCAATAATTATTGTATGAAAAGGAGGTATTGCTTATGTTAAAAAATAACAAAAAAAGTATTGTTCTAATAGCTGCAGCGCTGCTTGTTGTGTGCTTTACATTCAGCACGGCAGATTCAGACGCTTATGTTATAAAAAAGAATAATGCTAAAATTTCGTTAAAAATGGGGCAGTCAAAAAAAGTAAAACTTGCAAAATCTGCGCTTAAAACTGTTAAGAATAAAAAGAAAGCGGTAACAGTTAGAAGCGCCAATAAAAAGATTGTAAAGGTTACTCGTACGAAGGCTCAGAAAAAAAGCTATTCATTTACAATTAAGGCATTAAAGAAAGGAAAGACTACAGTGACTGTAAAGAATAATAAAAAGAACGTTAGAATAAAGGTTACTGTGCGCGGGGCGGCAGATGAAGACGTAACCGTTACAGATTCTAAGACAGATGTTTTGGCTTTAACTACAGCACAGCCTGCCGGATTACCGAAGCCTTCGTCAGTTCCGGAACCGACAGTAAGACCTCTTAGAACAAGAATTACCGTACCGGCATCTGAGCCTGAAACAAGAGGCGGTTATACAAAGCTTACGGATCTTACCACATATTCGGTTGACGGCGATTATGCAGTTAATATCTGGACTGATTCTGAATCGAGATATTATTATAACGTAGTGTGTGAGGGGCTTGAGATTGTAGAGATATCGTCTATAGGACTTATGCTTTCGGATACGGATTTGACCACAGGGCTGAAATGTGATAATAAGGGCTCGTATGTAGATGAAATATACGAGGAATTTGAAACTCTGACACTTGCGGCGTCTACGTCAGTTAATAATTGCCAGGAAAGAACTATAAGATTTTCTAATGAAGACGGAGCGTACTTTGATATTCTTATAAGGGTATATAATGATGGATTCGCCTACAGATATACTAATGTAACATACGGAACAGGAAAAGAGCTTATATGCACCGACGATTCTTCTACAATTGTTTTTCCGGAAGGAACTACGACGTGGGGAGGACTTGCATGGATTAATACATGTGAGAATGGATTTGATGAGAAACCATATTCAAAATTTGTAAATGATTCAGCTGAATATCATCCGCCGCTTCTTGCTAATGTGGACGATTTCTGGATACTTACAAGCGAAGCGCAGATATATAACAATAACGGTGAATTTTGCAGAAGCCGTCTTGCGAAGTCGGCAAAGAGCAACGTACTCAGATGGGATTTTGGCGATGCAAGAGACGAGACAATTCCTCTTGAGGAACAGGCGAAGAGGGATAATACAAGTCTTGACCTTGTAAATGTTGACCAAAAGGATATAACCCAGGTAGAAACCGTCAATGGATTTTCAACTCCCTGGAGGGCAATGGTTATATCAAATGATTATAATGAATTCTGTACGAGCACGCTTATAACCAACCTTAATCCTCCTGCTTCGGAGAGTAAATACTCGGCTCTTTATGAGGATATCAGCTGGATTAAGCCAGGAAAGGTTCTCTGGTCATGGTGGTCGGATGGAATTCATCAGGGCGATTATAACGTACATAAGGATTATATTGATATGGCGGCTGAATATGGATTTGAGTATATATGTCTTGACGTAGGCTGGAGGACATTTGAGGACAGACTTTGGGAGCTTTGCGATTATGCGGATTCAAAGGGCGTAAAGGTATTCTGCTGGGTTAATTACTGGGAGCTTACTACGCCTGAGGATATTGAAGCTTTATTCTCAAAGTGGGCTGACGCAGGAGCCGTAGGCGTTAAAACTGACTACTTTGAGGGCGAAGAGCAGCAGGTTCTTAATTCAATGGAAAACGTAGCGGTTATAGGCGCAAAATATCATTTTATGGTACTGTATCATGGCTGCATTGCTCCGGGAGGAGAATCACGGACATATCCTAATATACTTACGACGGAGGCCGTACTTGGTGAAGAAAACAGGCTGTGGAGCAATAATCCCTCGTCAGAAAACTGTCTGATGTATCCTTTTACAAGAAACATTCTGGGCTCTATGGATTATACTCCGGCCTGTAAGGATATTAAGAATAATAACAATGAGACAGAGGGCTTTGCCATAGCCAAATCAGTAGTTTATGAATCAGGGCTCCTGCATCTTGCGGCGCCGGCAAAGGAGTACAGGGATTATGCCGGACTGCCGTTCTTACAAAGGCTGTATGCCGTATGGGACGAATCGTTCATTCCTGCAGGCGAGGCATATCCGGGAAAATATATAACCTATGTCAGAAGACATGACAAAGAATGGTTTATCGGTTCCATGACAATAATGTCAAGAAACGCGTCCGTAAAGCTTGATTTTCTTGAAGACGGAAAAACATATACGGCGCATATATATTCGTCGGGCGATGACGGCGCGCTTTTTGAAAGCCAAAAGAGTGTTTTGCGCGGCGATGTACTTACACTTACACTTGACAATTTGGATGGAGCGGCGGTATATATTTCGGAAGACGTTTAATGGTTTCTTTTATAATCAGAAGGAGTAAAACCCAGACGCCTTTTAAATGCTTTGGCAAAGTAATTGCCATTTGCAAAACCGCAAGAGCGAGCGATTTCATTGATGCTCATGTCTGTCGTCGTAAGCATATGCATGGCATGTTCAAGCCTTACGTTAGACAGATATTCAACAGGACTTATTCCAATTTCACGGCGGAATGAACGTGAAAAGTGTGAAGGAGTAATGTAAAGTAATTCACATAACTCTGAAAGAGAGATATCTGACGCATAATTAATATTAATCCAGTTGACGGCCCTTGTAATAAGACTGTCAGAGGAAGATGGAGAAGATATCTCTCTTAAGAGAGTTGTAAGAAGATTATATATAAAAGCTCCCGCTTCAAATCTTTTGTATTTCTTCCCAAGTTCTAAAAGCTCATACTCGTTTATCAGTAATTGAATAGCAGGATTATTTAACGGAAGAGAAAATACATTGCCTGTTGTATTTACTATTTCGTCATAAAACTGCGCCGCAAGGCTGCCGCTGAAATGAATATATATGTATTCCCATCCATATTCGTTATCCTTAGGAAAATAATAGGAGCAGTCGTTAGGAACACAGGTGATAAAGCCTGTATTTCTGCCAAGAGTATGTTTTTTATCAGAAGCTTCATATATTCCATAACCGTCAAGCGTATATTGGATTATATATCCGTCGTAATTTCTGCGTATGCGGTTATCATAGTAATAATCTTCATTTATTCTTTCCTCAACGCCCATATCGTATAGAATCATTGGAAGAGGAGTTATGCTGTCATGGTTAATGAATCCGTGAAAATTATGCGTCATGGCAAGTATCCTTTACATATTATTATAATTTCGTTGTAAGAATTAACTATTATTAACTAATTAGTAATATATAGGAATAATTATTGTAACATATAAACAATATAGTAATATTTACAATTATAACACATTGTATTGTTATAATCGTGTAAAATATGTAATTAAATTATGGAGGTATGTACATATGTTTAAAAGAGTTATGTGCTTTTTGGGCATAGGATTAACGCTTGTCTCTTTGGCGGGCTGCAAAGGAAAAAAGGAGCCGGAGCTCAAATATTATGAATATAACGAGCTTGAGATTAATCTAGGAGAGGATGAAGCTCCTGATAAAATAAAGGTGGTCGGAGACAATCTATATTTTACAACATACCAGTATCCCGAGTATCCGCCTGAATATGACGAGGAGCTTGAAAATATTGACAATGCCGGCTCTGAAGCAGATGCAAAGAAATTGTATGCAGAGCTTGAAGAAAAATACAGCGAATATAAGCCTAAAGTAGTTTTATGGAAATATAATATTGCGTCGGCAGAGAAGACCGCCATGTATGAAAAGGTTGCCGACAGCTTTAATATAAGTGAATTTGGAATTTTGGAAGACGGTTCAGCGCTTATGCTGTGTACGGAATATATTTATGATGAAGAAAAGGACACGTCTGAAAATATGGTCACTTTGAACAAAGTTGATACAAACGGACAGGAAACTATGGTACGCAGTCTTAATGACTATTTTCAGAAGGAGGAATCCGGCGAAGACCAGGAAGAGATGATGGTGGATGTTTCAAACGCGGCGTTTGATTCTGACGGGACTCTTTATATGATTTATGAAATGCCAGACGGAGAAAAAAGCAAGAATTATTATAATAAGATAAGCAGTGACGGCGAGCTTATAAGTACAGTACAAAATGAAAGTTCATTTGGCGGTGGTAATGGAGCTGTTATTAACAATGAAGGTAAGCTTGTTGTCGGAGATTATGAAGAAAATGGAATGTGTTATAGAATTGTAGACTTTGATAATAATAAGCTGTCAGAGCCGCTGCCGGGTCTTTCGGGCGACGGGAATACATATGTGGATTATGAATTATTAGGCTCGTCTCAGGAATATGGGCTGTTAATAAAGGATCAGACATATATGTATTCGTATAAAGAAGAGGATAAAGAGCCTGTTCCTGTTTTAAAATGGATGGATTGCGGAGTAGCGGGCGAGAGCGTCCGTAGTATAACCCCGATTCCCGACGGGACATTTATATGCAGTATAATGAATAATATGGACGGAAGCACGCAGGTAGGCATAATGAAGGAAAAAGAGAATGACGACGCCGGTAAAGAGGTAATTACTCTCGCTTCACAATACACAGATACTGCTATGCAGCAAAGCATAATTGCTTTTAACAAATCAAATGACAAATATAAGATTGATTATAAAACATATGATAATACTGAAAATTCTGAGGAAGCGTTTGCAAACGATATAATATCCGGAAATACGCCTGATATTATAGATTTGTCCGGAATGAATCCTGAAAATTATATTGCAAAAGGGCTGCTTACGGATTTGACTCCTTATATGGAAAATGACGATACTGTTAATAAGGATTATTTTATTGACGGAATACTTGATAAATCTCAGGTTGATGGAAAACAGTATTATCTTTTCAAATCGTTTAATATTGCAAGTATTGCCGGAAAAGCGTCTGAGCTTGCCAATTATAAGGATAACTGGTCGCTGGATTCGCTTATAGAGTATTATAAGTCAAAGCCGGAGGGAACATTATTATTTGAATATGATTCCAAACAGAGAATATTCTCACTTTTTCTTGATCAGCAATATGCTTCGTGTGTGGACTATGCTACGGGAAAAGTATCGTTTGATAATGATGATTTCAGGAAATTCCTTGAATTCTGCAACACGTTTCCTAATGATGAAGAGGAAACATATGATGATTCGCTTGATACGCATAAGATGATTAAGAAGGGAAAGCTGCTGCTGCAAAATTGTGTAATAACTTCGATTGACGATTTTACACTTAATAATAAGCTTTTTGAAGGTGATATAGAATATATCGGTTATCCGACAGCACAGAAAGGCAGCACATATATTGCTTATCCGAGTACGGTTTTATCCATCAGCAGTACGGCGAAAAATGCCGACGCTGCGTGGGAATTTATAAAATTCGCATTTTCGCAGAACAAAGACGCAGCAGATGTGGATATGTATTCAATTCCTGCGGTTAAGCCTGATTTTGATAATATGATTAAAAGGGCTATGGCTACGGAAGCATATACCGATGAAAACGGTAATAAAATAGAGCCGCGCAACATGGTGGTTGGTTATAATGATTTTACTGTTGAAATAGGGCCTGCAACGGAAGAAGAGGTTAATACGTTAAAAAATCTTATAGCAGAAGCGAGCGGAATAATCAATCCGTCGTATGAGTCTCAGAATATTATTACTGAGGAAGTGTATAAGTATTTTAACGGTGAAAAATCGCTTGACGAGACAATTAATATTATTCAGGATAAAATGAATAAATATATTAATGAAAACAGATAGCGGTATGGAGAACAGTATGAAAAAACGTCAGGATAGATTTAAAGGGGCCGCGTTTATGGCCCCTAGTGCAGTAGGCGTTCTTACATTTTTTGTAATTCCGTTTATTGTCATAATATTTTATAGTATGGTTGATAACCCGGTAAAGAAAAACTTTGTCGGTTTAGATAACTTTGTGTCGCTGATTAATAATTCGGCTTTTTTGGAGGCGGCTGTTAATACTTTGGTCTTTTCGCTTGCAGCGGTTCCGGCGGCTGTAATACTGTCGCTTCTCCTTGCTATGCTGCTTGATATGGGGATTCCGGGAAAAAGCAGATTCCGTACGGTTTTTTTGTGTCCGCTGATGGTGCCTGTAGCTTCGGTTGTAATCGTATGGCAGGTTATGTTTCATTCAAACGGCGCGTTGAATGAGATAATATCAGTCTTTGGCGCAGACCCGGTAGACTGGATGAATTCAAAATACAATGTGCTTATTATTTTGTCATTGTTTCTTTGGAAAAACCTGGGATATAATATGGTGTTGTTTATGGCAGCGTTTGCCAATATTCCGGCAGATTTGCTTGAAGTCGCAAGGCTTGAAGGGGCCGGGGCGTGGATGATATTTGTGAAAATTAAGCTTAGGTATCTTTCTCCCGCTATATTTTTTGTAGCTATATTATCTCTGATTAATTCATTTAAGATTTTCAGGGAGGTATATCTTCTTACCGGAGGATATCCATACGGTAACATTTATTATCTCCAGCATTTTATGAATAACCAGTTTGAAGCGCTTAATTATCAGAAGCTTTCTACGGCGGCGGTTATTATGAGTATTGTAATGATTATTATAATAGGAATACTGTTTATTGTTGAAAACAGGTTCGGAAAAGAGGTGGAGGAATAAATGCGGCGTAAGAGGATTGTGTTTCGTATTTTTGGAACGATACTTGCTGTAATATTTGCGGCGCTTTTTATATATCCGACTGTGGTGACTTTGGCAGATTCCTTTATGTCTTCCAAAGAAATAACCGCACATTATGGAGATGTGCTTGAGAAGCAGAATCCGGACAGCGGATTCTGGGGTATGTCAGAAGAAAAGGATACGTCATACAAAAGCGACCATGTAAGGATAACTGTTATTCCGGATAAAGTAACATTATCACAGTATGCCGCAGTATTATTTACCAGTCCCGAATATCTGTTCAAGTTTTGGAACTCGGTAAAGCTTACGGTTCCTATAGTGGTATTTCAGATTATTGTTGCTCTTTTCGCTTCATACAGTTTTGCAAGGTATAAAGGAAGGATTAAGGAGCTTGTATTTTTTCTGTATATTATTCTTATGTTAATGCCGTATCAGGTTACTTTAGTGCCGAATTTTATTGTGGCAGATTTTATGAAAACGGTTAACACATACTGGTCCATTATACTGCCGGGAATTTTTTCGCCGTTTGCAGTATTTATACTTACAAAATATATGAGAAGAATTCCTTCCGCATATGTTGAAGCGGCTAAGATTGACGGGGCGGGAGAGTGGAAAATATTCACCAGGATATATCTGCCTTTGTGTAAAGGAGTTATAGTTTCTGTTGCTCTGCTTGTATTTATTGATTACTGGAATATGGTTGAACAGCCGCTTATAATGCTTTCGGATACGGATAAGCATCCGTTAGGGGTATTTCTTGCACAGATTAATACCGGCGAGACAGGCCTGGCGTTTGCGGTGGCTTCTATATATATGATTCCTTGTATACTGCTGTTTCTTTATTGTGAGGAATATATCGCTCTTGGAATTACATATCAGGGCGGACTTAAAGCTTAGGGAGGTTATTATGGAAAAAGAAAAGAAAAGACGGGAATGGATAAAAAATGCACTTATTATATTTCTTGTGCTGATGCTTGTGCTCACATTTTGTTCCAACACTATTATGAATATGTATCTGCCGGAGGTTTCGACTGAAGCGGTAAATTCGGGAAGGCTAAGAGAAAGCATAAGGGGAACCGGCACGGCTGAGTCGGGAAAAGCTTACGAGGTTACTGTGTCAAATGCAAGGACAGTTAAAAACGTATATGTAAAAAACGGAGATGAGGTTAAAGAGGGAGACGCTCTTTTTGAGTTTGAAAAGGGAGATGAAACTGAGCTTGATACTGCAAAAAGCACATACCTTGAATACCAGATTGATTATCAGAAAAAGCTGATTGGAACTGAATATATATATACTAAAGAGGAGCTTGCAATTGAAGGCGCAAGGCTTGAATACGAAAAGGCTCTTAAGGCATTAAAAAACGTAGGCTCTGATAACAGAAAAATTAAAACTAAGACTAAAAAACTTAATTCCATAACGGCTGAAATCACTTTGCTTGAGAAAAAATCCGCGTCATATGACGCAGATATCACTGCGCTTTCCGCTGCACAGACGTCTGCCGTATGTAAGGAAGACCTCACTGCAAAAAAGAGAATGCTTACGGTACTTGAAAATGAGCTTAGTGACCTTGACGCAGACCTTGCCGCATTGCAAAACGCAGGCGCTTCATCTGCGGAGATTACTGAGAAGGAACGCGCAAGAAGAGATAAGTCTGTAGAAGTCAATAATGCGAAGGCGGACGTTACTTTAGCTGAGAATGCTGTAACGCAGGCAGAAAATAATGAAAAAGCGCTTTCAGATACAAAAAAGAAAAAGGACGAAACGGATAATAAGCTTCAGAAGTACAGAACCACGCAGTCGGAGCTTACGGCTGAAATCGAGGCTCTCAAGGCGAAAGCTGTATCAAAAGAAGAAGCAAAAGCTTCGGTTGACGAGAAAGAAAATGCATATAATTCTCTGATTGCAGATTATGAAATAAAAAAGGCTGAAGATACAAAAACGCAGAAAAATGAGAATATAGACCTTGCTGCTGCAAAGGAAAAGCTGCAAGCCCAGAAAAAAGTTGTCGACGACCTTACGGCATTATATGCCGATCCGGTTGTAAAGGCAAAAATGGGAGGAATCGTTACTGCCGTAAACTGTACAGCGGGAGACACCGCGCAGCCTGATACGTCTCTGGCAACGATTTCGTCGGAAAACGAGGGCTATACGGTTAAAATATCTGTAACAAGGCAGCAGGCACAGAAGGTAAAGCCGGGTCAGAGCGGAGAAGTGGTTAATTATTGGGATGACGATGTTGGAGCAATACTCAGGAGCGTAACTCCTGATACGGAAAATCCGGCCAATACCATACTTACATTTGAAGTTAAGGGAAAATCGATATCAGCCGGCGACAGCGTTACAATATCCGTTGGCGGCGAGGATAAGCAGTACGACGTTATAGTACCTAAAAGCAGTATAAATGAAGACAATAACGGAAAGTTCGTTTTAACGCTTGATACAAAAAATACGCCGCTTGGCACAAGGTACATTGCGACAAGACATGATGTAGATGTAATTGTGGAGAACGACACGTACGCGGCAATATCGTCTGATTTAAACGGATATGAATATGTTATTAAGACTGCATCGGCAACAGTTAATCCGGGTGATCAGGTTAAATTAAAGGAGTAGCTAATGAAGTTAAAAAAAATACTTTTAGTGCTTATTTCAGTTGTAATGCTATGCATCGGTATTATATGTATGCTGATTATTCCGCGCGGCATTTCGGCAGGACGCCCTGAGATAAGGTGGACCGGGGATAATAAGCCGTATGCATATACCGCCGTATTTTTTCCTGAAACTGAGGGAGTAGAATATAATGATATTACCGAATACCGCAGAAGCCTTACTTCATATATAAAGGAAGATTCGATAGAAATTCCGCAAGACGCACGCGCATTTATTGACTCTTACAGTGCATATAAAAGCACAGAGCTGGTAAATCAGGATAAAGACAGCACATGTAAAGTTAATGTGTGTGCATATGGCGGCAGCTACAGCTTTTTTCATCCTATGGAGCTGCTTTGCGGCAGCTTCTTTGACGATGATGATATTATGAAGGATAAGATTGTGCTTGACGAGAATGCAGCGTGGTTTTTATTTGGCAGCTCTGACATATGTGGGAAATATGTATCGGTGGGAGAGAAGGTATTCTATATTTCAGGCGTTGTGCGCGCGGATAAAAATGATTCCGAAATGACTGCTTATGGAAAACGTCCTCGCGTATACATATCTTTTGATGCTTATAAAGAGATTTCAGAGTCGGGGGCTATTACCTGCTATGAGATTGTATATCCTGATATAGTAACCAATTATGCTTATAAAAAGTTAAGTGAAGCAGTAAAAGGAGACAGCTATTCTGCAGATGCGGAAAGTGATTCTGAGACCGGACAGAATGACGGAGCTGTAATTATAAATATTACAGACAGATTCAAATTAAAAAATGTATGGAAAGTTCTTGCATCGTACGGAAAGCGTTCTGCCCAGACTAACGGTATCATATATCCCTACTGGGAAAACGAATGCAGGAAAGCTGAAGATTACTGTGCGGCCGCGTTGCTGTGGTGCATAATATGGGGCGTTGTGACAGCGTGTTATGTATATTACTTTGTGAGATGTTTTATAAAACGTAAAAAGGCTGTGCATGGATTATGATGCGCAGCCCTTTGCAATGAACTACTCTGACCTGTTATTAATATCATATTGTATGCTGATGTTGTGCAAAGCTGATTTTACGGCATCGCTAACCTTAGCGTATTCATTATATAGAAATTCTGAATACTCTAATCCTGAAGGCTCAAGATGATAATAAATACGCGTACGTTTTTTCCCGGAAAATACCCTTTCTTCACTTATATAGCCCTCTTGCTCAAGCTTATATATAACCGTATACAGTGTATTAAGAGAAATATTGAGTTTGTCGTCTGACAGCGCGTTGATTTTTTTGGCAATGTCATAGGTATATGTGTCTTCATTGCGTAGAATAAGTAAGACAAGCATATCGGCTATGCCGCTCATAAAAACATTTCTTTGATTCATGTAATCACCTTCTGCTATAATAATATATAATATTTACATTGTCAATAATACGATGTTGACAATATTATTTACAGGCAGAAAAAAGGGCTGCCGATTCACAATTTTTCAATCGTTAAAACGGCAGCCCTTTTTGTTATGCGGTAATGTGCATATTCTTAAGATTACTTCTTAATCTTTATTGTTACGCTTGCTTTAACCTTCTTAACTTTTGCGGTTACTTTAACTTTACCTGCTTTCTTAGCGGTAAGCTTTCCTTTTTTAGTAATCTTTGCAAGCTTTTTCTTGTTAACGCTCCATTTTACTTTGCCTTTAACGTTAGTAAGCTTTGCTTTAAGCTTAATGCTTTTTCCGACCTTTACGGTCTTTTTGCCTTTAATCTTAATCTTTGCCTTTGCTTTTTTCTCAACAGGCTGTGCGTTTATAATCTGCTGGGAAGGCGGCGTAACGCTTCCTGTATCTGAAGGATTAGAAGGCGTATTATTGTCTCCTTGCTGGGAAAGGTCGTTTGTAGGAACGATGTTTAACGTATAATCCTTATATGTTGTGTGGTCTTCGGCGTATGCCCTTAGTGTAAATGCTTTGCTTTCTCCGTTAATTGTAAAGGTCTGCACTTTTCCGTCGTTTACAAGACGGTCGTTAACGTACAGAAGTCCGGTCTTGTCGGCAAGAGTAACGCTGGCTTTTATAAATTGTGTTCCAAGAGGTACTTTTATGGTAAATGTATTATCGTTGTCCTGTGTTACAACCGATGTGCCCTGGGTAACGGTTATATTAGTAATAGCAGCGTTATTGTTAAAGTTTACTATTGTATACAATCCACCGACAAGGCGCGCGCTGTCATTTCCGTCGGCGCTTTCAAATTTGACGGTTACAACGGTATATTTTTCCTGTGCTCCGGCGTCGTTAGTTACTACTTTTTCCTTAACGGCATTTGCAAATACGTCAGCAGGAATTTCATAAGCTTTCGTATAGAAGGAATCGTCTCCGTCATATGAAAGAGTATCTGTGGCAATTACGGTATCGCCTACAGAGATTTTAATTGTTTTGCCGTTATCTTCTTTTGCAAATCTGCATAATACAGAGTTGGTTTTTGCAGGATTAACTATAAGGTCGTATGAGAAATATCCGCCCGGCGATGCATGACGGGTGCTTCCGCCCTGCTCAATTGTTCCTGAAACGGAACCGCTTTCCCTGATTTCGTGAATTGCATCCTGCTCATACTGGCCATATCCCGGCTGAAGGGAATCGATACGGCAGTTAGCGATACGTCCGTCTTCCTTATCCTTAAGTATAGAAGCCTCAAGCTCCTCCTGAGTCATAGCGCTGAAGTACCAGTATATTCCATAACGCTCGTCGTTTAATGTATTAAATGGAACGAATGTAAGTCCACCGTCAAAGTTATCGTCTGCGTCTGTTCCGGTAAGCGAAAATTCAAGAGTGTCTGAATTAGTGTTTCTTACGAGGTTGTCGGCGATATTGGTTAAAAACTCATCAAGGGTAGAGTCTGTAATCTGTAATGTTTCAGTTCCCAGAATCTGTTTGTTGGTAGTGTTGTATCCAATTGAAAGACGGCAGCTTTCATCGCCTACATATTTGTATGCCGCTGCGCTTAAGTTAGCTCCTGCCCATGTAAGATTGTCGCCTACCGAAAGGTCCATTTTTTCAGTGCCAAGCTTAGCGGCAAGGAGAGTAGGTCCGTAACGGAAAGCATAGACAGTATTATTATCAGGAAGACCTACGGCCTGAACAGTCATAGGATATTTCATTGTTATTGTGTCTCCGTTCTGCCATGTGCGCTCAAGCTTTACGTAGCCGTTATCCATATCGGCATTGACAACGGATTCACCGTTAATTGCTATATAAGCCGGTCCTGATATCCACTCCGGTATTCTGAGGTATATACTGAGAGTCTGTGGAGATGAAACCGATATATTAAATGATGCTTCATCGCTTTTGGTTACGTCGCTTGTCTGTGTCAGCGTTAATCCCCTGTCCTTCCAGTTAAGCACGGAAGCTACATACTGATTAACAATCAGGGAATCGTTATTATGGAAATATATGCTGTCTCCAAGCTTTGTAAAGTTCTCCATACCTGTTCCTGTACAGCACCAGAACATGTTCTTTGCAGGGTCTGCTTCGCCAAAGAATTTAAAATATCCGGTTGCCATAGGAGTAAAGTAAGACGTGGTTCCGTCATTAGTATCAATTGAGCCCATAATAGCGTTTCTGAGAGTTGTTTCGTAATAATCAGCATATTTTACGTCGCCCGTCAGACAGAATAATTCGCGTGAAATACGAAGTATGTTATGGGCGCAGCAGCTTTCGCAGTTACACTGGGTACGGGTTTCGTCAAGCGCATTATCATTTCTGAAATGCTCCATGTCGCTTACTCCGCCGGTAGCGTATGAATGCTTTGATATGACAAGATCCCAAAAATCCTCTACGTAGTACAGGTACTGTTCGTCTTCTGAGGTGAGTTCATTCTTTTCGCTGAGAACTCTGTAACGGTTAAGAGCTCCGAGGAACTTAGGAATAGTTGCGTTGGCATGCCTGCCTGAAAGAGTGTCGGCATTGCCGGAGGTAATTGTTTTGTACAGGTCAGGGTCGTCAAATTTATGGGCCGCATCTCTGTAAGTCGTGTCGTCTGTTATACGGTAAAGCTCGTACAGGCAGTCGTTCATTCCGCCGTATTCGGTCCAGAGTATACGCTGCTGTGTGCCGCTGTCCCATTTGCTTACTCGGTTGTATACCCATGTTCCAAGTCCTTTTGCCACTTCAAGGGCTTTATCGTTGTCCGTATAACGGTATACGTCTATAAGTCCTGTAAGAACCTTATGCATATTGTACCAGGGAACCCATGTGTCTCCGGAGTCTTTTCCTTCAACAATATCAAACTGCTTTTCAACATTGTTTTTATCCTGAATCTTTGCTCCGAATATAAAGCCTGTGCCAAGCGTATCCTGACACACCTTAAGCTCGTCAATCATGTATTCCAGAATGCCCGAAAGAGTAGGGTCGCCTGTAGCGTCTACTGCCTGTGCCGCAGCCGTAAGATAGTGTCCTACGCAGTGTCCGCCTATGTAGCTGTCTTCCCATCCCTGATAAGGTTTCTTGCCCTGTGTGTCAATTCCTGCAGTTTCTCTGAATCTTGATAACAGTCTGTCGGCGTCAAACTGACACAGGAAATCAATATCTGCTTCCTGTGCGGAAAGATAGTAATCATCAGTAACTGCAACCTCGTCGAGGCCGAATGACTCAAGGTCATATGGAGCGCTTTCGGCTTTTACATTTTGCTCGGCGCCAATTACTGGCGAAAGCGTAAGAGCCATAGCTGCCGCAAGATTTGCCGCAATAATTTTTTTCATCAATCTTTTTCCTTTCATTTATTCATACCTCCTCATATTTATATGTCCTTGTTACTTTGTCGTAACAGGAAAATATACGCAGTAATTTTCGTAGCCAATCTGGTTTAAAGGAATGAAATGTATTCCTCTTTCCTGACCGGTTATTCTAAACTGGGATTTCCAAAAACCCCATTCTCGTTCGTTCTCATTGACAAGTATATCTGCGATATGCTCTTTATCAGGGACTGTCAGCGTGCGTTCTTCATCTACAAGTCCCGCAAGTACTTCAGGTCCGTACATAAAAGCGATAATATCGGAATTATCAGGCAGAGGACATGCGGTGACGCCCTTTTTGAGGTATACGCTGATAATGTCTCCGTCTTTAAATTCTCTGTCGATAACTGTATATGTACAGCCGCATTCTGCGGTTGATATGGTTTCTCCGTTAAGAGTTATCTTTGCAGCCTCTTTTATCCACCAGGGAATTCTTATATGAAGCTTCATATTAACAGGGGCGTTGGTACATATCTGAAAATACGCCATATATGTGTCAGGATTGTGCCGGTATTCGGCTGCCGTCCTGTTAATTGTGTGTTTTCCGCTGCTTGTGCTGCCAAAATGAAAGCTGCCTGTAAGCGGGTCGCGCCTTTGTATAATCGTAACGTTTGCTTCGCCGATGGTAATGTGTGCGTCGGAGTCAATATACTGGTTAATATATATATCTGAATCCTCCTGATAGTAAATATATCTGTTAAACGCTGCGTTTGCCTGAACCATGCTTCCGTGACAGCAGAAGAAATCATTCGTTTTGCTGCCCCAGCCCTTGTGTGAGCCCGCGCGCATCGGAAGAAAGTATGCAATAAGGCCTTCTGTCGGGCCTGTCGGAGCATAGCCGTTGGTATATTCTCCGCGCCAGTATGTCTGCGCCATTATTCCGTTATATATATTTCTTTCAATATAATCGGCATAGGCAGGGTCTTTTGTCCATCTGAACATATAATCTGCAAGCCTGATCATGTTATATACGGTACAATGCTCCTGAGTCTTAAGTCCGAGTCTGTGGCCAAGAGACATTTTTGGCCCCCATATTTCTCCGTTGGTCTGGCCTCCTGTCGCATATGAGCCGCGTTCGGTTACGGCCTGATTCCAGTAAGCCATAGCGATATTTTTATATTTGATATCGCCTGTCGCCTCGTAAGCCTCGGCAGCCCCGATTACTTCTGGAATCGTCGTGTTAGCGTGCATATTGGTAAGAGGGTCTTCTCCTGAAAGCAGAGGCTCAAAAAGTCTTGCGCGGTAATATTTATCCATAAGGGTCCGATATTTTTCTTTGCCTGTGATTTCATAAAGCAGAACCCATATTTCAAGCATTCCGCCCGTCTCAAAGTCAAGAATGTCGTCCATCTGCTTTCTGTCAAAGCCAGCCGTCCATTCATAAAACCAATCGGAAAAATTGTCTGCAACGGTAAGCGCTGTCTCGTTTCCGGCATAACGGTACATATCTATAAGACCCATAAAGGTTTTATGAAGCGTGTACTGAGGCGCCCATATGCCCTTGCCGTCCGCTATCCTGTACAGATATTTTTCGGGAATTGACGCCGCCCAGCTTCCGCCGTTCGCTTTTTGGCACGTATAAAGTCTGTCTACTATATTATCGGCCTTTGCTTTAAGCTCAGAATCGTCAGTTTCATAGATACGCATTGCTGCGGCTGAAAGCCAGTGGCCTAAAAAATGCCCTCTGAGCTGGCAGGTAGGAGATTCCCATCCTCCGTGAATATCCGCCGGTATATCCGCGTCGTGGGTAAGAGCAGCTTCAAGCTCATAATTGTACATGAGATTGCGGCTGGTAAGCTCCATAAGGTAGCTTCGGTTATCATTCTCCCGGCGTTTGAACTCTCCGCAGACGAGCGTGACGTCATGTCCGTTAAGCTCGCGTAATGGTGTTGTTCCCATCATAATACCTCCTTGTTAGTGGTTAAGAAGCCTTTTTGAAAATGCATTACGGTATGCGGTAGGTGAATGACCTGTAATACTTTTATAGCTTCTTGAAAAATTATGGCTGTCGCTGTATCCAAGCTTTGTTGCAATCTCTTCTATAGTAAGATTGGTATCGGCAAGAAAAAAGCTTGCAGCGGAAGCCTTGCTTTCAAGTATAAATTTTTTGAGGGTGATTCCGTAATACTGACAAAACATCTGAGATATGTACTTGTCGTTATAGCCAAAATGCTTTGCTATCTGGCTTACTGTAAGTCTGGTATGTATGTTGTGCCTTACATAATTTATTATATCTTCATGAACCTGCTTTCCGGCGTCGTCATTTTCTGCAACGCTGTACAGTCCGCGCTGTATGTCGTCATATACCTCGCATAATATGGCTGAGGTCATATAATTAAGAGTAATACGGCCCAAATCGTTTCGGGATGCGTCCTGAAGCTGCTTCATAAGAATCGTTGCCTTTTCAGGCTGCTGAAGCCGCCCGTATTCAGGAAGAATAATTATGTCTGAATTATCAGATGATTTATCATAGTCGAAATGCATCCAGTAAAAGGCGCAGTCGGAGCTCTGATATCCCCTGCGTTCATTATAAGGTTCGGGAACAGGCGGAAGAAGCAGCATTTCACCTTCTTTTATATGATACTGCTTTTTGTTATATTCAAGATATAATACTCCCTTTGTTACTACAAAGAGTTCATAATCTTCAAGTAAAAGAGCAGCGTGCTTCCAATCCTCAGATAACGCTTCAAATTTGCCGGTCATATGAAATGTAACCGGTTTTGATATGGGAATTGTATATTGTTCCACTATATATGCCTCCATTAATGACATTTTGACACTTATCATAGCAAATAGTCAATATTTTTTGCGTAATATATAACATAATGACACTAATTCGCTCCTTTTGCAACAAGGTTGACAATATTTTAACAGAGATGTACACTGTTTTTATAAAAACACCAACGGTATGTATCTGCACAGCCGTCTACGGAGGTATAAAATGATTGCGAAAAGTATGGTAGATTATGTAAAAGGTAGCTCGGTAATCAGAGCAATGTTTGAGGAAGGAAAAAAGCTGGCTAAAGAGTTTGGAGCGGAAAACGTGTATGATTTCAGCCTTGGCAATCCAAGCGTAGAGCCGCCTGTTAAAGTTAAGGAATCAATAATTGATATACTGCAGAATGAAGAGGGAACATATGTACACGGATATATGTCTAACGCAGGATATGAAGACGTAAGAGCGGCTATTGCAGAGTCTCTGAACAGAAAGCATGGTACGTCGTTTAATGAGAATAATATAATTATGACAGTCGGAGCGGCTGGAGGACTTAATGTTATTTTTAAGACTCTTCTTGACCCGGGAGACGAGGTCATAACGTTTTCACCGTATTTTGGTGAATATAAGAATTATGTGGCTAATTACGGAGGAGTTTTGGTTGAAGTTCCTCCAACAGAGGATTTTCTTCCAAAAGCTGAAAGCTTTGCAGCGGCATTTTCTGAAAGGACAAAGGCTGTTATTATTAACAATCCTAATAATCCGACGGGCGTTGTATATCCCGAAGAGACGATTAAAGAGCTGGCCGAAGTGCTTTATGCAAAGGAAAAAGAGTATGACAGGGCTATATATCTTTTGGCTGACGAACCATACAGAGAGCTTGTATACGATGGAGCTAAGGTATGCTATTTAACCAAATATTATAAAGATACAATAGTAGGCTATTCATACAGTAAATCTCTTTCGCTTCCAGGCGAAAGAATAGGTTATCTGGTTATTCCGAATGAAGTGGACGACTTTGAAAACGTAGTCTCGGCGGCAACGGTTGCTAACAGAATACTTGGATTTGTAAACGCTCCGTCATTAATACAGAGAGCTGTGGCAAAATGTACTGATGCAGAGGTTGATGTTGAAGCCTACAACAGAAACAGAGAACTTTTATACGGCAGTCTTGTGGAAATGGGATATGAATGTATAAAGCCGCAGGGAGCGTTCTATCTTTTTGTTAAAGCGCCTTTGGGAGATGATAAGGCGTTTTGTGCGAAAGCAAAGGAGTTCAACCTTCTTTTGGTTCCGGGTTCGACTTTTGCAGGACCGGGATATGTACGTATAGCGTATTGTGTTGATTACGATATGATTAAGCGTTCTCTTCCAGCGTTTGAAAAGCTTATAGCATGCTATAGGTAGTTTCGCAGCGAGTATATTTAGAAGAGCTTTTCTTCGTATATAAAAAGAGCAGAAAGGATATGCATACATATGCAGGAGTGGAGAAAGAATGTAAGAAATGTTGTGCCTTATGTGCCGGGAGAACAGCCAAAGGCCGGCAACGTTATTAAACTGAATACTAATGAGAATCCGTATCCGCCGGCTCCGGGTGTGCTTAAATGTATGCGTGATATGGATATATCCGCACTTAGGCTTTATCCTGACCCTGATTCGGGACTTCTTATTGATGCAATAGCTGAATATTATAATGCAGATGCAGACCAAGTATTTGTCGGAGTTGGTTCTGACGACGTGCTTGCAATGTCTTTTCTTACATTTTTTAATTCGGATAAGCCGGTGCTTTTTCCTGATATTACATATTCTTTCTATGATGTGTGGGCAGAGCTGTTTGGGATTCCGTACGAGAGGCCTGCCCTTAAGGATGATTTTACGATAGATGCAGAAGATTACATGAGGGACTGCGGAGGAATTGTTATTGCCAATCCAAACGCGCCGACGTCTTTATATATGCCGGTAAGTAATATAGAAAGGATAGCTTCTGAGCACAGGGACGCCGTAGTCATTGTTGACGAGGCGTATATTGATTTTGGTGGAGAAAGCGCGCTCCCTCTGATTAATAAGTATGATAATATTCTTGTAGTGCGTACATTTTCAAAATCAAGAGCTCTTGCAGGGTTAAGAATAGGCTTTGCAATAGGAAATGCAGCGCTGATACGCGCGTTGAACAGTGTTAAGCTTTCGTATAATTCTTATACAATGAATCTGCCTTCTATAATTATGGGGGCGGAAGCAATTAAAGATGACGCATATTTTAAACAAACGCTTAAGCGTATTATTGCAACACGCAGGACGGCAGTAAGGGAGCTTTGCGCGATGGGCTTTGATGTTCTTGACTCAAAAGCTAATTTTGTTTTTGCAAAGCATGAAAGTATACCGGCAAAATATATATTTGAAAATCTCAGGAAGGAAAATATATATGTCAGATATTTTTCCAAACCTCGTATAGATAATTATCTGAGAATAACTATTGGAACGGATAATGAAATGGGTATATTTCTTGATGCGCTTAAGAGTATAATAAGTTCCTGCAAAAAAATTTAAAAAAAGTGTTGACATATAAGAAATGATATTGTAGAATATGTCTTGCGTCACGGAAAAGGTCAGATAAACTGGCTCACCGGTAACCGGGGTGTGGCTCAGTTTGGCTAGAGCGCCTGATTTGGGATCAGGAGGTCGCAGGTTCGAGTCCTGTCACCCCGATTGAAAGTTTAATATAGAGGCAGATTATCTGTCATATCCATGCGGGTGTAGTTCAATGGTAGAACACTAGCCTTCCAAGCTAGGTACGTGGGTTCGATTCCCATCACCCGCTTTTTCTATGTAAATAATCAGTAAATCTCTAATTGTTAATAATAGGTTTATTTTCTGTATATTATTACTTTATTTTTTTGCAATGTTGTTTAGACAAAATGCAATGGGTTTATATTATCAATTCATGTATCATATAATTATTAGTGCAATGTTTTCCGGAAAAACCGGAAGATATATTGTGCAACGTGTATAAAATTATATTTAGGAGGAAAACGATATGCGAACATTTAAAAAATGTGCGGCAATAGTTCTTGCGGCAGCTATGGTTATAACAGCTGCACCTGCAGGTTCTGCCGATGCAGCAAAGAAGCCGAAGCTTAAGAAAAAGGCTTCAGTAACAGTTGGACAGACTGTTAAGATTAAGGTAAAGAACGCTAAGAAGAGTTCAAAGTTTACCTGGAAGACAAGCAACAAGAAGGTTGCCAAGATAAGCAAGAAGGTTGCTAAAGGCAAGAAGGCTTCTGCAACAGTTAAAGGCGTTAAGGCGGGAAAAGCCAAAATTACAGCTACATATAAGAATGGAAGCAAGAAGACCAGGCTTAAATGTAAGGTTACTGTAAAGAATGCTACGCAGCCTACGCAGCCTACACAGCCTACACAGCCTGCGCAGGGAACACAGCCGTCTGCCGTGCCTACTGGAGGAATCACATCTCCGACAGGAGACCCTTCAGCTACAGATCCTGCCGGACCAACTGAAGTGCCTACAGCAAGGCCTACACGTACTCCAACCGCTGTACCTACAGCATCACCAACCCCTCTTCCTACAGGAGATTATAATTTCCCTGTGGTAACTGACGGAGTTGCCATTGACGTATCGTCATATGTATCCGGTGGAGGAACAGGCGGATACAACAGCGATACAGGATGTATTGAGATTAATGATTCACAGTCCGGCGATAACAGTATGGGTTCATGGTCCTTAGAAGGTCTGCCAGAGATTAATCTCGGTGATGAAGTAACATTCAGAGTTCAGGGTTACAATTATGGCAACAGTGGATTCAGATTTTGGATTGGAAGCGCAACAAGCGGAGGATGTACGCCTGTAATGCTTGTTGACGAAGTTGCAGAAGGAGCAGGAATCCTTCCTGAATACGGTTATCCTTGTGTGCTTGACGAGGATGGAAATGTTCTTGAAAATCAGGCCGGAGAAAGTCTTATGGGTATGACTGCCAATAATCAGATGGCTATTAACGCAGACCCTGAATCAAAAGCATTTGATATAACATTTACTTTGAAAGCAGGAACAAGTCAGGATGATGTGGCAGGAGTATTCTCTAACCTTACGCTTAAGTACATCATGAGTGGCGGAACATCAGGATATATTAACGGCCTTGTAATTAAGAACATTTACTTAATTGATGAGGATCTTGCACAGGCAACAGCAACACCTGAGCCTTCACCAAAACCTACGCCGGACCCAAGTATTCCGGGTGTAGATATTTCAAGTGCGGTTCCGTTATATGGAAACGGAACTGTTACAGTTAATGATGACGGAACAGTAACAGGAACAGAACTTGACGGAATAGTTCTTCCTCTTGGCAGAACTATTAATACCGGAGATACAGTTAATATTACCGTATATGGAGAAGCTAATGTCGGAACACGTTTGTGGCTTACAGATGCATCTAACGGCGTATGTTCAGAACAGGTTAATCCAATGGTATTTGGTACTGAGTGTACTGTTACTGCAACAGCTGATAATATCAGTCTTTTCCAGATTAAGGGTTCTTCTTATGGCGTAACTTTTGATACGCTTACAATTACTAAGGTTGTTGTTTCGGGAGAGGGTGACGAGCCAAGTACAACGGACGAGCCAAGCACAACAGATGAACCAAGTACAACGGACGAACCAACTACAACAGATGAACCGGACACAACAGATGAGCCAACTACAACGGATGAGCCAGTAGAGAAACCGGCAGCAGCTGATCTTTCTACAGTTGCAGTTGCCGATGGTTCACAGATGACTGTTAATGATGACGGTTCAGTGACAATCGTATGTAACGGAAACTACACTGGCGGTATTTCAATCGATATACCTGCTGAGGCTGCAGAAAGCGTTAAAAAGATAAAAGTAAACATTGATGCGTACAGAGACGGAGCAAATGCCGGCGGTGGACAGATTATCCTTAAATATGATACCGATAATCAGGAAGACGTAAAGTATAACTGGGGCGCAGATGTTTATTGGGATACAGAATTTGAGATTGACAGCGCTAAAGGTATTCCAACTAAAATAATACTCAACAATCAGGAGACAGGTACAACATTTGAGCTTAAGAGCATTGAATTTGAGTATTAGAACGTATTTATGATTAATTAAATATTTAAAACAGGCTGTACACTGATTGAATTGTATTAGTGTACAGCCTTTATTTTATATTTTTTGTCTTTACATTTGAGGCTGCACGATATAGTATATAAAAGGGTATGTCTGAATAATATTAAGGTGTATCTGATTATTAGCTTTTTGAGGCGGAAAGAGAAGGGCATAATATTTTGTTTAGTTATATTTCGGGCGGAATGATTCCGTTAGTAGCATTTATAGGAATAATGTTTGCGTTTGTAGCAACATGCTTCTGTATAGGAAAATTTGGGCAGTTTCTGCCAAAAGACGCCGGGCGTGATTATGCCGTTGACGGTAAACTTTCGGCGGGAAAGCCAAGAGGAGCAGGCTTTATATTTATAATTGTATTTTTGATAAGCTCGCTGTTATTTGTAGAGCTTAATACAGAGATTGTCATATATCTTATTCTTTTATTTGCCGCGATGATGACGGGCTTCCTTGATGATGCGGCTAAGGCTCCCTGGGGAGAATATAAAAAGGGACTGCTTGATCTTTTGATTGCGGTTGTTGCTGCAATAACATATTTAAAATATAATCCTAACGTTATAACAATAGCGCTTCTTAATATGCATGTGGAGATACCTGTAATATTGTTTGGAATATTGATTATAATACTTGTATGGACGTCTATCAATGTCACCAACTGCTCGGATGGTGTGGATGGATTATCAGGCACGCTTACTATAATTACAATAATAACAATATTTGTGCTGAACAGAATTCTTGGCAGCGGAGGCGAAACCAGCTATATGATACTGCTGTTTGCGGTGTGTATACTTGGATATCTGTGGTATAATGCGACGCCGAGCAAGCTGCTTATGGGAGACGCGGGTTCAAGGGCTATGGGGCTTTTTATAGCAATTATGATTCTTAAAACCAAAAGTCCATTGCTTTATATACCGACTGCAATCGTGCTTATACTTGACGGGGGACTTGGACTTATTAAGGTTGCTTTGCTTAGATTTCTTAAAATTCATATACTAAAGAACACGAGAACTCCGCTTCATGACCATGTAAGAAAGGTGAGAGGATGGTCTAATACGCAGACTGTGTTCAGATTTGCAATAATACAGATAATAGTATCCATAGGAACGATATATCTTATACTTACACATTATTAATGTACATTATCAGGATAACGGGCTGGAAGGTGTAATGGAGAAAAAAAAGAAGATAACGTGGGTCGCAGTATTTATACTGCTGACTGTAATAACCGTATATTTCGTAATAAATGGAAGCGACAGTTTTTCATTCGGAGGCTTTATATCATATATAAAGAAAGCGCATCCGGGATGGATTGCTGCTGCTTTTGTATGTATAATTATATATATTACGTTAGAAGCCTTTAGTATCCGTTATCTTGCCGCGTTTTTCGGATATAAGAAAAAAATAAGACAGGGGCTTGTATATTCAGCCGCTAATCTGTATTTTTCAGCAATAACGCCGTCAGCAACAGGCGGACAGCCTGCATCGGCAGTTCTTATGATAAAAGATGGTATTCCCGCATCTGTCACGATGCTTACACTTCTTATTAATATTACAATATATACTGTGTCAATTGTTATACTGGGTTTTTTATGCATTATTATAAGACCTCAGGTAATACTGAGCTTAGGGAGCTTTTCAAAGCTTTTGGTGATACTTGGGTTTTTAGTGCAGGCAGGCTGTATAACCGTATTTTTGATGCTGGTATATAAGGAAAAGATTTTGCTTCGTATAGCTGAGTTTTTCCTGAAAATATTGTATAAGCTCCATATTGTAAAAAATATCGAGGCAAACAGAAATAAATTAGTGGAGATGTCTGAGGAATATAAGAAATGTGTAAGAGGGATGAAAGGCCATGCAAATGTAATTGTGAATGTGTTTGCGTATAATATGTGCCAAAGGCTGGCGCAGATAGGCGTAACGTTATGCGTATATATAGGAATTGGAGGAAATATACACAGATGGCTCGATGTAATTGCAACACAGGGATATGTGATTCTGGGCTCTAATGCAGTTCCTGTACCGGGAGGAATCGGAGTTGCAGACTATCTGTTTTTAGACGGATTTTCGCGGCTTGTCGGCGATAATATTGTAAGCGTTGAGCTTTTAAGCAGAGGAATATCTTTTTATGCATGTATATTGATATGCGGTGGCATAGTGCTTGCAAACCATGCTGTTGAAATATATAAAAGTAATAAAAGTGAAGGGGATGTCGATGGATAATATTATTGAACTTAAAGGTATTGGGAAAAGCTTTGACGGAACCGAATATATAGTAAGGGATTTTAATCTTACTATAAAACCCGGGGAATTTGTGACTTTGCTTGGACCGTCGGGATGTGGAAAAACAACTACTTTGCGAATGATTGCGGGGTTTGAGACTCCGACAGAGGGAAGTATTCTTTTGGAGGGAAAAGACATAAGCATGATTCCTCCGTATATGCGTCCTGTAAATACGGTGTTTCAGAGGTATGCGTTGTTCTCGCATTTGAATGTATATGAAAATATTGCTTTTGGGCTGAAGCTTAAAAAGCTTCCTAAAAAGGAGATAGAAGAGAAGGTCCGCCATGTCTTAGAGGTAGTTGATATGGAGGGATTTGAAAAAAGACGTATAAGCACTCTGTCCGGCGGCCAGCAGCAGAGGATAGCAATAGCAAGAGCTATTGTAAATGAGCCTGAAATACTGCTTCTTGACGAGCCGCTTGGAGCGCTTGACCTTAAGATGCGTAAGGAAATGCAGCTTGAATTAAAGTCAATGCATGAAAGTCTTGGCATAACATTTATATACGTTACGCATGACCAGGAGGAAGCTCTTACGATGTCAGATAAGATTGTTGTAATGGCAAACGGCCTGATACAGCAGACAGGAACGCCGGAGGAGATATATAATGAGCCTAATAACGCCTTTGTTGCCGATTTTATAGGAGAAAGCAATATATTTAACGGAGAAATGACCGGGTACAAAAAGGTAAGCTTTTGCGGCGCTGAGTTTGAAGAGCTTGACGATATACCGCTTCATACAGAGGTTGATGTGGTCGTAAGACCTGAGGATGTTATTCTTGTGCCATATGACGAGGGAGTTATAAAGGGAGAAGTTATTGCCGTTACGTTTAAAGGAATACATTATGAGATTACGGTATGCTCAGGAAAAAATGAGATTGTGGTTCAGAGAACCAAGGCTGCGTGTGTCGGAGACGCGGTGGGTATTATTATCGAACCTGACGGAATCCACTGTATGGAAAGAGAGATAAACGTCAACTGCTTTGACGGGGTTATTACAAAAAGAAATACAGTGGCTTTTGCAGACGGAGAGTTTAAGTGCGATATGTCCGGACTTCCTAAGGAAGGTAAGGAAGAAGGAAGAAACGTTAAGGTATATATCCATTTCAGCGATATTAAGATGAGTGATGATAAAGATGCGGGAAGTGTGTGCGGTAATATTACATCGCTTATATATAAAGGCGACCATTATAATTATACGGTTAAAACTAAAAATGGATTTGAATACATATTAAACGATGAGTTTTTATGGAATGAAAACGATTATGTAAGTCTTATTATACCGCAGGAAGCAATTAAAATAGAGCTTCTGCCTGAGGAGGTGTAGGATGAGGGCATATTTTCAGAGGAGATATCTGGGCATACCGTATGCGCTGTTTATGATGTTCTTTGTAATTGCGCCGGTTGCCGTAATACTCTATTATGCTTTTACAAACGGCGAAGGGCAGTTTACAGTATTGAATTTTATAGGATTTTTTACATCCGGTAATACTATAGGAACGCTTTTGTACAGTATGTGGATTGCTTTTGTCGTTACGGCGCTGTGCCTTGTTATAGCGTATCCGGCAGCATATGCTCTTGCATTAAGCCGTATAAAGAGAAAAAATGCCCTGCTGCTTTTGCTTGTCACGCCGATGTGGATTAACTTTACGCTGAGAATTACCGCATTAAAAGAAGTACTTACGGTTATTGAGGGGAATATGGCTTTTTATCCGTTTGTTAATACTGTTATAGGAATGACGTATGATTTTCTGCCGTTTATGATACTTCCGTTATATAATACGATTTCAAAGATAGACGCGGATTTACCTGAGGCGGCAAAAGATTTGGGAGCCTGTGAAAGACAGGTTTTGTTGAAAATTATTCTGCCGCTTTCTATGCCGGGCATCGTAAGCGGCGTTACAATGGTCTTTCTTCCGGCGATGACTAACTATGTAATTCTGGATATGCTTTATAACAGCACATACATTATGGGAAGCCTTATAGGAAGTTATTTTGCGGCTTATGACTGGCATAACGGTTCAATGATTTCAATTGTGCTTTTAGTTATTATATTTGTAATAACACTTGTTACGGATAAATTTACTGCACATGATGAAGAAAGAAAAGGGAGGAACGTATTATGAAACGTATAATGTCGAAGGCATGGCTTGTTATTGTGCTTGTCTTTATGTACCTTCCTATTCTTATGCTTGCGGTATACAGTTTTACCGATGCAAAAAATATGGGTGTAATAGGAGGATTCAGTCTTGATAATTATAAAAGGCTGTTTATTACTCCTGAGTTAAGAAATATGATTACCGGGACCTTTATACTTGCGTTTGGTTCTGCGGTAATTGCAACTGTTATCGGTACATGCGGAGCGATTGGAGCATTTTATTCTAAGAAGCATACGAGAGGAATGCTTAATACGGTTAATCAGATTCCTGTAGTTAATGCTGATGTTGTAACGGGATTTTCGATATGCATATTTCTTATAGTAGTATTACGAATGAGCAAAGATACGTTTGTTCCGTTAGTATGCGGTCATGCAGTGCTTTCGGTACCTTTCGTTTATCTGTCGGTAATTCCAAAGCTTAAGCAGATGGATAACAGTATATATGAGGCGGCGCTTGATATGGGCGCGCATCCGCATACGGCGCTGTTTAGGGTGGTGCTGCCGCAGATTAAACAGGGAGTTTTCTCCGGGTTTGTCATGGCGGTAACACTTTCGCTTGATGATTATTTTATTGCTACATATATGAAGCCGGCTACGTTTGATACGATAAGCACCTATGTTGTAAATGCGACAAAGGGAGCGCAGACAGAGATTAAGACAGCGCTTTGGGCGCTTTCTACAGTTATATTTGTACTTGTTGTGCTCGCGGTATTTTTTATGAATGTAAATGCGGGAAAAAATACAGATAAGGAGGAGAATGATGCGTAAAATATTATTGTATATTCCGTTTCTTGTGTTTTTCCTGCTGTGCGGGTGTAATTCTGCGGAAAATGACGAGGTTGTGCTACGTGTGTGCAA
Organism: uncultured Lachnospiraceae bacterium; assembly: GCA_902493385.1. Classification (GTDB taxonomy): domain Bacteria; phylum Bacillota; class Clostridia; order Lachnospirales; family Lachnospiraceae; genus V9D3004. The sequence continues at coordinate 322,662 of CABUPO010000001.1, read as the reverse complement.
CTGGGAAGAATATATTGACCTTGGCGGATGGGACGAAGATGAGGCGATTGAGCTTTCGGACGATAATGTGATTATTGGAAATTCTCCGATGTACGAGGAATTCTGCGATTGGTATTATGAAAATTACGGCGTCAGGGTGCGCGTTGAATATTCTTGCTTTGGAACCAATGAGGATATTTATAACCAGCTTACTATGGGAGATACGTTTGATCTTATATGTCCTTCCGATTATATGATAATGAAGCTTATGAAGGAAAATGCGCTTGAACTTTATTCGGAGGAATTTTTTGACGATGGAAATGAGCTGAATTATTACATTAAAGGAGTTTCTCCTTATATTAAGCGGATATTTAATGAAAATGAGATAAACGGAGAGCCCTGGAGCGCTTATTCGGCAGGATATATGTGGGGAACAACCGGTATTGTATATAATCCTGATACGGTGTCTGATGAAGATGCGTCGCACTGGAATATTCTTTTGAATGAGGATTATCACAGAAAGGTTACTATAAAAGATAATGTTCGCGATTCATATTTTGCGGCGCTTGCCATATTAAAGGAGAAGCTGCTTTTAACAGAGGAATTTGTATCTGCAGGCAATTATGAGGAAAGACTTGCAGAGGAAATGAATGATACAGGCGGCGATGTTATAGATGATGTGTGCGGTATCCTTAAGGATATTAAAAAAAATGCTTATTCATTTGAAACCGACAGTGCCAAAGCCGATATGGCGGCAGGTAAGGTAGACGTAAGTTATCAGTGGTCGGGAGATGCGGTGTATACAATGGAGACTGCGGGTGAAGAAGGAGTAGAGCTTAGTTATATTGTGCCGGAGGAATGCGGAAATCTTTGGTTTGACGGCTGGGTGATGTTAAAGGAAGGCATTGCAGGGGATACTAAGAAAAAAGCGGCTGCGGAGGCGTTTGTCAATTATCTTTCGAGACCTGATAATGCGGTGCGGAATATGTATTATATAGGCTATACATCTGTAATTTCGGGCGGAGAGGACAGTACTATGCTTGATTATGCCGACTGGTATTACGGCGCAGATGAGGATGATGAAAATACTGTGGATTATGATATAACATATTTTTTCAGTGATAAAGCCAGGCCCGGTACATATGTAATAACCGCATGCAAGGGGTGCGAAACAGGAGGACTTGGAGCGCAGTATCCGACGGTTGATACGATTAAGAGATGTGCGGTAATGCAGGATTTTTCAGGGGAATCATATGAGAAAATCAACCGTATGTGGATTGATGTAAGATGTTTTAATATTTTTGATGTGTGGAATGGGAATAATAAAAACAGAAGAAATGGTGCATATTGACAAATTAATCTGTTTATACTATGCTAAATCTGATTGTATATTTTAATAAGGAGGATAAAATAGATGGAAACGGGAAGCATATACAGGACTAAACTGCTTAACGAAGTCTCTGAAAATGATATAGGAAGTACAATAAAAATTGCGGGATGGGTTGAGAATATCCGTGATCACGGAGGAGTATCGTTTATCGATTTGAGAGATATGTACGGTGTTATGCAGGTCGTTATGAGAGATACGTCGCTTCTTTCGGGAATCAGCAAGGAGGACTGTGTTTCTATTGAAGGACTTATATGTGAGAGGGATGAGGAGACTTATAATCCTAAAATTCCGACAGGTACTATTGAGCTTGAAGCGCATGTTGTGGATATACTCGGAAAAGTACGAACAATGCTTCCGTTTGATATTGCATCCTCTAAGGAGATAAGAGAAGATTTAAGATTAAAATATCGTTATCTTGACCTTAGGAATAAAAAAGTTAAAGATAATATGATATTCCGTTCACAGGTGATAAGCTTTCTTCGTGCGAAGATGACGGAGATGGGATTTTTGGAGATACAGACGCCTGTTCTTTGCGCCTCGTCGCCTGAGGGCGCGAGGGATTATATTGTGCCTTCAAGAAAATATAAAGGTAAATTTTATGCGCTTCCACAGGCTCCGCAGCAGTATAAGCAGCTGCTTATGGTATCGGGATTTGATAAGTATTTTCAGATAGCTCCATGCTTCAGAGATGAGGATGCAAGAGCGGACAGGTCTCCGGGAGAGTTTTACCAGCTTGATTTTGAGATGAGTTTTGCAACGGAGGCAGATGTATTTAAGGTCGGAGAAGAAGTTCTTACCGCCGCATTTGAGAAATTTGCTCCGGAAGGCTTTAGTGTTACAAAGGCGCCGTATCCGGTTATCAGTTTTAAGGAAGCGATGCTTACTTACGGTACCGACAAGCCTGATTTGAGAAATCCGCTTAAGATAATAGACGTTACTGATTTCTTCCAGAGATGTACGTTTAAGCCTTTCCATAATAAGACCGTCAGAGCTATTAACGTGCATGCCAAGCTTTCAAAGGGACAGCACGAGAAGATGCTTAAGTTTGCCCAGTCAATTGGAATGGGCGGACTTGGTTATCTGGAGGTGCTTTCTGATTTAAGCTATAAAGGACCTATAGATAAGTTCATACCTGACGATATGAAGAAGGAGCTTTCCGATTATGCAGGACTTGCCGCAGGAGATACGATTTTCTTTATTGCTGATAAGGAGAAGCTTGCAAGCCTTTATGCAGGACAGATAAGAACTGAGCTTGGAGTAAGGCTTGACCTTATTGAAAAGAATGCGTACAGATTCTGCTATATTAATGATTTTCCGATGTTTGAGTATAATGAGGAAGAGAAGAAGATTGGATTTACGCATAATCCGTTTTCAATGCCTCAGGGAGGGCTTGACGCTCTTAATAATATGGACCCCCTTGACATTAACGCGTACCAGTACGATATTGTATGTAACGGCATAGAGCTGTCTTCGGGCGCTGTACGTAATCATGATATGGATATTATGATTAAGGCATTTGAGATTGCGGGATATGACGAGGATGTTCTCAGACAGAAGTTCGGCGCATTATATAATGCGTTCCAGTTCGGCGCGCCGCCTCACGCAGGAATGGCGCCTGGAATTGACCGTATGATAATGCTCCTTCGCAATGAAGAGAATATCAGGGAGGTTATACCGTTCCCGATGAATGCTACGGCACAGGATCTTATGTGCGGCGCGCCGTCAGAAGTAACAGAACAGCAGCTTAGAGAGGTTCATATAAAAGTAAGGCAGTAGCAGGTTATTTATGAAAGGAGATATGTATCATGGAGATAATTGAGATTACGGAAGAGAATTTTGATGAAAAAGTAGTATGTTCAGATGTTCCGGTATTAGTTGATTTCTGGGCGTCGTGGTGCGGGCCATGCAAGATGCTTTCGCCTGTAATTGATGAGATTGCGGCAGAGCGTGATGATATTGTTGTCGGAAAAATTAATGTAGATGAACAAATGGGACTTGCTATAAAGTATGGCGTGTCAGGAGTGCCTACGGTTGCATTATTCAAAAACGGCGATATAGTTGAAAGAGCCGTAGGATACCAGTCAAAGGCAGAACTTCTTTCAGAATTTGGTTTATAGATAATTATTAAGACTGCATAGTATATATATGCAGTCTTTTTGAAATTGGGGATTAATAATGAAGCTTTCAGATGTACGTGCAGATATAGATAAGATAGATAATGCTATGAAGGAGCTTTTTGTCAGACGTATGGAGCTTTCCGAATCGGTGGCTGATATAAAGCTTACAAACAATGATAACGTGTATAAGCCTGACAGAGAGATAGCTATGATACAGAAGCTTGCTGCAGATATGAACGAGGATATAAAAGACGAGTATGTATCATTTATTGAAACGGTAGTAAGGCTGTCAAGAAAGCGCCAGTATAGTATAATAAATGGCGCTAAGAGCCTTAAAGACGCGTCTGGGCAGATAATATGCGTAAAAGCCGGCGGGAATGATATTATAAAAATATGCCGTATAGCAGGTGATTACGGTGCAGAGGTGTCAAATATGGAATTTGATGATAACGCCGGATTGGTATTGCTGTATATTAAGATTAATAATACAATTGACGCAGGAAATTTTATGCTTCAGCTTCAAAATGAAACAGAAGTATATATTTTATGTGAATGATTTTGGAGGACTGCTATGAGGATAGGATGCGGATATGACGTCCACAGGCTGGTTAAAGGAAGGAAGCTTATTATCGGAGGTGTAGATATACCGCATGAGCTTGGCCTTTTAGGACATTCAGATGCAGACGTTCTGATACATGCCGTAATGGACGCGCTTCTTGGCGCGGCTGGGCTGCCTGATATAGGAGCGCTGTTTCCGGATTCGGACGATAAGTATGAAGGTGCATCAAGCATCGCACTGCTTAAGGAAGTAGGGAATATGCTTTCGGAAAAGATGTATATGGTCGGCAACATCGACTGTGTTATAATAGCGCAAAGGCCTAAGATAAGACCGTATATCGATACAATGAAGAATAATATTGCAGAAGCGCTTGATATAGATGCTGACAGCGTCAATGTGAAGGCTACTACCGAGGAAGGACTTGGCTTTACAGGTAAAGAGGAAGGAATAGCTGCACATGCAGTATGTCTCCTTGATAATATGATGGATAATTATTATGTGGCGGCAGCTTCTGACAGGGAAAACAGATGCGCCGGATGTTCAGGCTGCGGTAATGTACAATAATTCCTGTCACGCACAGGAAAACGCAATAACTTTGTAAATGACAGAAGAGAATAAGGATATCCGGTACCATACATGTATGAGTAACCGGATATCCTTATTCTCTTCTGCTGAACTGTAAAGCTAAGCTCTCGGGCAGACTTGAACTGCTGACCTCCCGCTTACCAAGCGGACGCTCTACCGACTGAGCTACGAGAGCATGTGCGACGCCTGTTAGCTCTTAGTATCAAGAAGCTTTGAAAGCTTTGCTTTGATACGGCATCTTGCGTTATCAACGGCTTTTGGAGTCTTGCCAAGCTTTTGTGCAATCTGTCTGTAATCCATACCTGTGAGATAAAGATTATATACAGATTTTTCAAAGCTGCTAAGCAGTTTTCCAAGTTCGTATTCTATCATAGATACCTTCTCTTTGTCAATAACAAAATCTTCAGGGTTGGAGGATGTATTAGGAGCTTCCATTATATCGATAAGCGCATGCATATCCTCGTCTGTGTTAGAAGATACGATTGGGGCGTCAAGAGACACGGAATCGTTAAGAGGCCGGTATTTTTTGCGGTTATATGCAGTTATAGCATTTATCAGCTGATTTTGTATCAGTAAAACTGCAAATGCCGTAAATGTATCTGAGCGTGTGTCGTCATATTCGCGTATGGCTTTGTACAGCCCTATCATGCCTTCCTGTATCAGATCCTCCTTATCAGCGCCAATAAGGTACAAGGAATGGGCCTGATTAAGCACAAGCTTTTTATGGCGTTTTAGAAGTATGTCAAGCGCAGCATCAGAATCGCTTGATTCTGATTTGATTATTGCAAGCAGAGAAGCATCATCCATCTGTAAATAATCCGAATAGCGCATAAATGTTATCCTTTCAAACAGGGTAAAAATTACTTAAAAGACTGTCTTACTACTTCAAATGCAAGAATACCGGCGGCAACAGAAGCGTTAAGGGAGTCAATATCACCTTTCATCGGAATAGAGGCAATGTAGTCGCAGTTCTTTTTAACAAGCCTGCTTACTCCTTTTCCCTCGTTTCCAATAACGAGTCCCAAAGGACCGGTCAGATTGAGATTATACATTACCTCGCCATCAGAGTCGGCACATACGAACCAAAGCCCTTTTTCTTTTAATTCTTCGATTGTTTTTGAAAGGTTGGTAACTTTGGCTACAGGAGTATAATTAATTGCTCCTGCTGACGCTTTTGCAACCGTTGCGGTCAGGCCGCAGGCGCCGTGTCTGGGAATAATTATGCCGTGTGCGCCGCACAGATTAGCGGTTCTTATTATTGCGCCGAGATTGTGAGGGTCTTCTATACCGTCAAGAATAAATATAAAAGGCGGTCTGCCGGAATCAGCGGCGGCCTTAAGTATATCTGAAACCGAAGCATATTCATACGCGGCAAGATAAGCTATTACACCCTGATGCTTTCCTGTCTCGGACATGGAATCAAGGCGTTCCTTTTTGACATAATTAATTATTGTATCAGTCTTTTTTGCTTCGCGTAAAATAGTCTGTATCGGACCGTCGTGGCAGCCGTCAAGAATAAACAAACGGTCTATTGTTTTTTTTGAGCGAAACGCCTCAAGCACAGGATTGCGGCCTTCGCATACGGACTCTTCATATCTCATAAATTGCTCCTTAAACAATTAAATATATTTGACAGCAGTTTAAAAACGAGTTTCATAATCATGTAAAAGCGGAAAGACAAGCTCATATACTCTTTCCATATTGCCGCTCAGGTAAAGCCAGCCGAGTAAGGATTCAAGGCCTGTGGCTGTGCGGTAATCAGTTATACCTGCATTTTTGGCGGAAGTATATGATTTGGCATTGCGTCCGCGTTTGTAAATATGTTCCTCTTCTTCTGTAAGAAGAGGAAGGATTTTTCTCATCATTTCGGCCTGTGTTGTAGCGTTTACAAGTGAAGACGCCGTATGATGAAGCTTATTTACAGGAGCGTTGCCGTTTTCTATAACTCTTGTACGCACAATCAAATCAAAAATCGTATCGCCTATAAATGCAAGCGTCAGAGGTGATAATGATTTTGGGTCATGATGCTTAAATGAATATTCCCTGCATATAAGTTCAGGAAGGGAGTCTATATTCTTTTCCATCTTACACCTTCTCTTGTATCTTCCAAAACAATCCCCTTTTTCAAAAGCTCGTCGCGAATCTCGTCAGCACGTGCAAAATTGCGTTCTTTACGCGCCGCGTTTCTTTCTTCAATAAGTTTTTCTATATCCTCAGAAGGAAGCTCTTCATCATTTTCGCATTCAATTCCAAGAATGCCGCATAGAAGAGTTATAGTGTCTTTTGCTTCGTTTATCAGAGATAAAGGCTTATCCGCATTAAGGTAAGAATTGGAATTACGGACTATTTCAAATATAGCTGAAATCGCATCAGCAGTATTGAAATCATCATCCATAGCAGCTTCAAAATTATTTTTGAGAGAGGAAAGCGTCTTTTTAAATTCGTTGTCCTGTTCAGTGTATTCTTTTTCTTCTGCCGATTTTGCCAGATGTGATAAATTAAATACTGCAGTCTGTATTCTGTCGAGGGAAGCGCCCGCCGACTCCATAAGTGCGTCGCTGAAATTAAGCGGACTTCTGTAATGTGCGCTAAGCATAAAGAATCTGAGGACGGAAAGAGGATATTTTTCCGCTATATCCTTTACAGTAAAGAAGTTTCCGGCTGATTTGGACATCTTATGGTTGTTAATATTAAGAAATGCATTGTGCATCCAGTAACGGGAAAAACTAACGCCGTTAGCAGCCTCGCTTTGGGCAATCTCATTTTCGTGGTGAGGGAAAATAAGGTCCTCGCCGCCTGCGTGGATATCAATCTGTCTGCCAAGGTATTTGTTGCTCATTACCGAGCATTCGATATGCCAGCCCGGACGGCCCTTGCCCCAGGGTGATTCCCAGTAAGGCTCGTTTGGCTTCATAGGCTTCCACAAAACAAAGTCCATCGCGTCTTCCTTGTCGTCATCGACGGCAATGCGCGCTCCCGCTTCAAGGTCGTCTATATTTTTTCCGGACAGCTTTCCATAGCCTTTAAAACTACGGGTACGGTAAAATACGGTTCCGTTTTTTTCGTAAGCGTATCCTTTGTCTATAAGCGTCTGTATCATGTCTATCATGCCGTCAATCTCTTCTGTTGCTTTTGGATGTGTAGTTGCGGGCATTACATTCATTCCGTTCATATCTTCTATGGCGGCTTTTGTGTAACGTTCTGCTATAACGGAGGCGTCGACATTCTCTTCGTTTGCTTTGGCTATGATTTTATCATCTACGTCAGTAAAGTTAGATACAAAGTTTACCTTATAACCTTTATATTCAAAATATCTTCTTACCGTATCAAATACAATCATCGGACGTGCGTTTCCGATATGGATATAGTTATAAACGGTCGGACCGCATACATACATGCGGACCCTGCCCTCCTCAATAGGCACAAATTCCTCTTTGCGGTTATTAAGGGTATTAAATATCTTCATCGTTATCCTCCTATATATAATTCTTATTTGTCAAATAATGCAAACAGACTTCTGAGTCTTATTCTTACGGCGCCTGTATTAGTTACTTCGTCGATTTTTATCTGTGTATATATTTTATCCTCCGACTCAATTATTGAACGCGTTTCGTCAGAGGTTACAGCGTCTACTCCGCATCCAAACGATACGAGCTGTACAAGGTTAATATTAATATCTTTGCGTTCAGATACATATTTTGCAGCCGCATACAGTCTTGAATGATAAGTCCACTGATTCAGTACGTTTGTATTAAATCTGCTTTCTTTGCTGCTTATACTGTCTTCGGTAAGAACAATGGCTCCGAGATTGCATATAATTCTGTTAATGCCATGATTCACTTCAGGGTCGATATGGTAAGGGCGTCCCGCAAGTACAATTACCGGCATTCCTGTGTTTTCTGCAAGCTTAAGGTATTCGTCGGCTTTAGCGCGCAGGTCATGCATATGACGCTCGTATTCGGCATATGCACAGTCTGCGGCATGAGAAATCTCCTTATGTGTAAATGAAAAGCCGTAACTGGAAAGAATCTTTTTAAAATGCTTAGGAAAATCCTTTCGTCTGTGTATGCCGACAAAGTCTTTTATAAATAAAGTATCCTTAAGCGATTTAACGTTGGCGTTAATAACTATAGGATAATATGCAACGACCGGACAGTTATAATGGTTATCGCCAAGTCCTTCGTCAAAATTATAGCTCATGCACGGATAGAATACCGCATCGCATCCCGACCTGATAAGCGCGTCAATATGTCCGTGTGCAAGCTTTGCCGGGAAGCATATCGTATCAGAAGGAATTGTCTGCTGTCCGGCGATAAAAAGCTCGCGTGTTGACGCAGGGGATACAATAACATTAAATCCAAGCTCTGTAAACATTGTATGCCAAAACGGCAAAAGCTCATACATATTAAGACACATAGGAATACCTATTGTCTTTTTGCCGGGGTCAATTTCATTTTTTCTGTATTTACTGAGAAGCATGTTTTTGTAATCAAACAAATCATAATGCTCTTTTTTAGTCTGTATATTAAGAGGCTTTTCACATCTGTTTCCGGCAATAAAGCGTCTTGTGCCGCCGAAGGTGTTAATCGTAAGACGGCAGTGGTTATTGCAGCCGTTACATGTTATTGCTTTAACGTCATGTGTAAATTCTGAAAGCTCTTCTGCATTAAGTATAGAGCTTCTGCCCTGCCCCTTAGAGCGTTCCATTGCGTACAGCGCGGCGCCGTAAGCGCCCATAATTCCGGCTATATGCGGTCTTATTACATCTTTGCCTATTTCCTGTTCAAAGGCGCGCAAAACTGCGTCGTTTAAAAATGTGCCGCCCTGAACGACAATGTTTTGGCCAAGACTGTCGGCGCTGGCGCACCTTATGACCTTATAAAGCGCATTTTTAACAACGCTTATCGCCAGACCTGCGAATATATTATTGACGGAAGCGCCCTCTTTTTGAGCCTGCTTAACCGAGCTGTTCATAAATACGGTGCATCTTGAACCAAGATCTACCGGTCTGTCGGCGGTTATCGCGTAGTCTGCAAAATGGTCCATGCTGCAGTTTAAAGCTCCGGCGAATGTCTGAAGAAATGAACCGCATCCGGACGAACAGGCTTCATTTAAAAATATATTGTCAATAGCGCCATTGCGGATTTTGAAGCATTTGATGTCCTGACCGCCTATATCTATAATAAAATCAACGTCAGGCTTGAATCTTTTAGCCGCAGTATAATGTGCAATGGTTTCAACTATTCCATAATCAACTTTAAACGCATTTTTAATAATGTCTTCGCCATATCCGGTAACAGCGGAAGAGATTATGTTAATATCAGGATAATCTTCATATAGTTTGGTTAGAAATTCACGAATATGAGGAACAGGATTGCCGCTGTTAGGCTGATAGCTCTGTCGGAAAATATTGCCGTTTTCATCGCAGAGAACAGCCTTAATAGTGGTAGAACCTGCGTCTATCCCAAGATACATCTTATCTTTCGGAACAGATATTTGATGGATGTTATCAGAGTCGTGGCTGTGTCTTTCCTTAAATTCCTGATACTGCGTGTCATTTTCAAATAAAGGCATACAGCTTACATAACCGGCGCCTGATGTATATGAAGCTATACGTGCGGCAAGCTCTTTAAGGTTGAACACCTCGTTGTCAGGCGAAAGAGCCGCTCCGATTGCAACATAATATAATGAATTATCAGGACATGTTCCTTTGATGTTAAGGACATCATCAAAGCTTTTTCTAAGTTCAGGAAGAAATGTAAGAGGACCGCCAAGATATACAATATTGCCTTTTATCTCCCGGCCCTGTGCAAGACCTCCGATGGTCTGGTTGACTACCGCGTAAAGTATGCTTGCAGCAATGTCAGGTATGCGTGCGCCCTGATTGATAAGAGGCTGGATGTCCGTCTTTGCAAATACGCCGCATCTTGAAGCAATAGTGTATAGTTTTTCATGCTGCTCTGCCAGCCCGTTGACGTCTTCAATAGAAACGCCCATAAGCGAAGCCATCTGGTCAATGAACGCGCCGGTTCCGCCGGCGCAGCTGCCGTTCATTCTGACTTCAAGTCCGCCTGAAAGGAAAAGTATCTTTGCATCCTCGCCGCCAAGCTCAATAACTGTGTCAGTTTCAGGAAGATATGTCTTTACGGCAGTTCTTGTCGCATATACTTCCTGTGTAAAAGGTATTCCTATTCCTGCCGCCATTCCCATTCCGGCGGAACCTGAGATAACGACGGACATATCCTCGTTCGGAAACATCTCGTCTATTCTGCACAAAAGTGTATGAGTCATCTCAACAATTCGCGACATATGGCGTTCATAATTAGAATATATAATTTCATTGTTGTCATCAAGAACAACACATTTGATTGTTGTTGATCCTACGTCAAGACCTATCTTTTTCACTGTTAACATCCTTTGCTTTATATATTAGTCAGATTCATTGTCTGCTTTAAGCTGTTCTCTTGCAACAGCCAGCATAAGTTTGATTCTGTTCTCCTGATTAACTACGGTTGCTCCGGCGTCATAATCTATCGGGCACACGTTGGAATATGGATAAAGCTCCTTTAAAGTACGGATAACTCCCTTGCCGACAATATGGTTTGGAAGGCAGCCAAACGGCTGGGCGCATATTATATTATTGTAGCCGTGCCTGATAAGCTCAACCATCTCAGCGGGAAGAAGCCAGCCCTCGCCCATCTTTACGCCTCGGTGGATTACCGTATCCGCAAGCTCCTTTAACTCATTAAATGACAACGGAGACGTAAGTTCAGGATAAATTTTCAGTGCGTCAGTCATAAGCTTTTCGATTCGTCCTGCCATTTTCTCGGAAAGCTTTCCTATAATGAGACTAAACAGACTGCTTCCATACAATGTATGGTCTTCAATCTTTGTATTAAATGTATATTGTATAAATCCCAAAACGCCCGGAACCATGACCTCACAGTCCTGTGACGCAAGGAATTCTTCAAGGTTATTATTGCCGAAAGGCGAATATTTGACATATATTTCTCCAACTATACCGACTTTGACCTTAGGAGTCTTTTTAACAGGAATATTATTAAAATCCCCTGCAATCTTGCTTAGGTTTTTTTTCATTCCGCGCGTAAAAAGACCTTTATTGTGTTCAAACTGGTCAGTGAGAATGTCAACCCATTTGTTGACAAGCGCATCTGTGCTTCCGGCGTTAATTTCATAAGGTTTAACCTGATTCTTTAACAGCATAAGCATATCGCCGTATACTATTGACATAAGTCCCTTGTAAAGCATAGGGATGGTCAGTTTAAAGCCGCTGTATTGTTCCATTCCCGAAAAGCTCAGCGATATAACCGGCACATATTCCATACCCATATTCTTAAGAGCTTTTCTGAGAAGCTTAATATAATTAGAAGCACGGCAGCCGCCGCCTGTCTGAAATTGTATAAGCGCAACCTTGTGCGGGTCGAAATCTCCGCAGGTAAGAGCGTATAACTGCTGGCCAATGGAGCATATGGCAGGGTAGCACATATCGTTATGAATATATTTCAGTCCTGTATCTATAACTTTTTTTCCCTGATAATGAAGCACTGTAAAGTTATATCCGTATAATGCAAATACTTTTTTCACAAGCTTCATGTGCAGGGGAAATATATCCGGTGCAAGAATCTGGTACTCCTTTTTCATATCTGTTGTAAAGTCAACTTTAGTGTATTCGTTATCCATCTGTACTCCTCGTAAACTTCATTTTAGATAATTAAACTCTACTTTTTTGGTATTGTCAACTTGTATTTTTATCCGTCAGCCTGTATAATGGCATATGTATTACATGTGTAGAGGAATAATAATGCAAAAAATCCATATTTATAAAATAATTCCATCATTAATTGCGGCGTGTATTATACCGCTTATTGTTCAGCTTGTTGTACTGGACTGCGGTCTTTCAGAATACGACTGGTTTTCTGCAAACGGCTACGAGGCTGACTTCTTTCTGGTAGGCAAGATGGCAGTTACAGTCGCTGTCTCTGTGGTTATGCTTGCGGTTATTTTGGTATATGTAATTAAGCGTGCAATACGGAACGATTCCAGGTCTTTGTACACATACAGCAAAACGAAGGACATTTATAACCGTAATATATACATATCGCTTGGCGTATATCTGCTTTTTGCAGTTATATCAGCCTTAAGTGCAAAAGGAAAAAGCAGTATTATTACCGGGGGTTATGCCCAGCACGAAACAATACTCGTTATTATATCATATGGAATTATTTTTTTATATACCTGCAGTGTAATTGACAGTCAGTATGATATATATGCGTTTATCAGGGTATTTATATGCGGAGCTGTGGTAATGGCGGTTATAGGGCTGTTCCAGTACTTTGAAAAAGATATATTTGGAACAGGAGCAGGGAAAAATATTATAACTGCGTTAAGTGGTATAAACCCTTCGCGTATATCGGGGGTCTTTGAGCCGGGTATGGTATATATGACGCTGTATAACCCGAATTATGTCGGTACTTACGTGTCGCTTGCGCTTCCTGTTGCAGCGTCCGGTATATTTGTATTTAAAAGAGCGTCAGGACGTATAATAAGCGCTGCTCTGGCGGTTATGCTCATAATCTGCCTGGCAGGCTCGGAAGCTGTGGCAGGCATTATTGCATGCGTGCTTTCTGCGGCGGTTACATTTTTATTATATTTATTTACTGGAAGAGGAATGATAAAATATGCAGCGGCCGCTGCGGCTACTGTTGTTTGTGCGGCGGCTGGTTTGTGTATATCTAATATCGGCAGTATATCTGCGGATGACAGTTATTATTTAGAAGCGGTGACAATAGACGGTAACCGGATAATGCTTACGGCAGACGGAACTGACTTATATATAGAAGACGGTAAGCTGTATAATGCACAAACCCTGATGCAGGAGGATTTTCCCGGGATTGTAATTGAAGAGGCTGTGTCTTTGGAGGGATATAAGGGATTTAATGTAAAAAGCGGAAGCATTTGCATGTTCTTTACTAATGACAATCCTTCAGAAAAGTATTATTATAGAAATGTTTATGGAAAATATACTGATGATGTTAAAGCGGCAGAAGCATATATTTTTGATAAATGCCAGGCGTTTGCAACGCACAGAGGCTATATCTGGTCAAAGACAATTCCGCTTCTTAAAAATCATATTTTTATAGGCTGCGGGCCGGATAATTTTATTTTTGAATTTCCTAATAATGACTATCTTTCGCTCCTTAATAACGGATATTCCGCTTCTGTAGTTACCAGGCCGCACAATATGTATCTACAGACTGCGGTTCAGATAGGAGGGGTATCGCTTGCGGCGTTTGTCATAATATATATTTTTTATGCGGTATCGTGTGTTAAGACTTTAAAACGGACAGGAAGGCTTACTGATATGCATAAAATAAGCATGGCGTTGTTTACGGCTGTTACCGGCTATATGATATGCGGGCTTGCATATGATTCGTCCGTATGCACTGCGCCTGTATTCTGGACGATTATCTCCGCAGGGTGTGCGTGTAACGTTATTATAAAAAAAGAAGAGGAGAAAAATGATGGAGCTTATTAATAGAATGAATTTTGTATTAGCCTATTGCATAAATTAATATGAAATATTATTATTAACAAGGTGGTTTTAATGGATAATCGCCAGGTGAATATGCTTAAGGCAGCTATCCCCTATACATCGCCGAGATTCAGGAAACCCATGCAGATACTTATTCAGGCGCAGGAGCTTGCGTCGTATATAAGAGATGATGACGAGGCGGATCTGAGTGCGTGCGGTCTGGAATCTGCGGGCGACATAGAGGGAATGATGGAAAGTATGCGTGGATTCTGCAGCAAGCAGGAGCAGGATACTGTGGATATGATTCTTAATCTGCTTCGTACGCAGAAGTTTTACAGGGCATACCGCCAGTTTATGGCGTCAGGCAAGAATAACAGCGATAATGCAATGCTTGAATTTTTAATGTCGCAGCTTGCACCGGAACAACAGGCATCATTTGAAAAAATGAGCAGCATTTTAGGAGAGGGCAGGGAGTGATATTATGGCAGATAATTCGTGGATGAACCATCCGGCATGGACCGAAATGGAGCCTGAGAAGAAAGCTATTATGGAAGAGCTTCTAATCGGATGCAGGGGTAAAAAAGTAAATGAATCAGCGAACCTTATTATGGCGGCTATGACTATGCTTAGAAAAAAGAATCTTTCATTTTCAAAAGAAGAAGCAGACATACTTATAGGAGAGATGGCAAAGGGCATGGACGAGTCTGAAAAGGCAAAACTTGAGATGATGAAAAATATGATTAAAAAGAGGCAGTAAATAATACGCAGCCGTTTCCATAAGTCCACAGGAGCGGCTGCGAACATTAATATATACTTAAGGAGATTAATAATATGGCAGAAGAAAAGAAGATACTGTACAGCGGTATGCAGGCCACAGGAAATCTTACGCTTGGCAATTATCTGGGAGCGCTGCGCAACTGGATGACTCTGAATGAAGAATATGAGTGTTTCTTTGGCGTAATGGACCTTCATTCGCTTACAATCAGGCAGAATCCGGCAGAGTTTCGGCAGAGAGCGCGTAATCTTTTTGCACTGTATGTGGCGGCGGGACTTGATCCTGAGAAGAACTGTATATATTTCCAGTCCCACGTAAGCACGCATGCCGAGCTTGCATGGATACTTAACTGCTTTACATATATGGGAGAGCTTAACAGAATGACGCAGTTTAAGGATAAGGCTTCTAAGCATTCAGATAATATTAACGCGGGGCTTTTTACTTATCCTGTTCTTATGGCGGCAGATATTCTTTTATATCAGGCAGACGTTGTACCGGTTGGCAGGGATCAGCTTCAGCATCTTGAAATTACAAGAGACATAGCGCAGAGATTTAACGGCATTTACGGCGATGTATTTACGGTTCCTGAGGCTTATATGGGAAAGATGGGCGCGGCAGTAAAGAGTCTTCAGAATCCGGAAAAGAAGATGTCAAAATCCGATGAGAATCCTAACGCAAGCATATATCTTATGGATGACCCTGATACCATAAGGCGCAAATTCAAACGTGCGGTAACAGATTCTGATGCAGAGGTGCGTTATGAGCCTGAGACAAAGCCGGGCGTATCTAATCTTATTGGAATATACAGCTCAGTTACAGATAAGAGTATTAAAGATATAGAAGCAGAATTTGCAGGATGCGGATACGGAGATTTCAAATCGGCTGTAGGAGACGCCGTCGCTAATCTTTTAGAACCTATGCAAAAACGTTATGAAGAGATTAGAAAGGATAAAGAGTTCCTTGATAAGGTTATACGCGCAAATGATGAAAAAGCGTATTATTTCTCTAATAAGACACTTCGTAAGGTCAAGAAAAAGGTCGGCCTTACAGATACGATAAGGTAAGATATCGGAGGTTAATATGGCGGGATCGGTATTTGGCGATATATTTAAAATTACAACCTGGGGAGAATCTCATGGCGCAGGATTAGGCGTAGTAGTTGACGGATGTCCTGCAGGCCTTCCTTTGTCGGAGGAGATGGTTCAGGTTTATATGGACAGAAGAAAACCCGGTGCGGTAAAATACTCTACGAAGCGTAATGAAGATGACAGTATCAGGATACTTTCCGGTATATTTGAAGGAAAAACCACCGGAACGCCGATATCCATGCTTGTTGTTAATAAGGATCACAGGTCGGCGGATTATTCCGAGATAGCTTCATATTACAGACCGGGACATGCCGACTATACGTTTGACATGAAATACGGCTTTAGGGATTATCGCGGCGGCGGACGTTCGTCAGGCCGTGAAACGATAGGACGCGTTGCGGCGGGCGCAGTGGCGATGAAGCTTCTTAGCGAGCTTGGAATATCTGTAAGGGCGTACGCTAAAAGTATTGGACCTGTAGAAGCCGACATGACTAAGGCGGATATGGACTATGTTAATGAAAGCCCGGTATATATGCCTGACAGAGAGGCGTCCGGTAAAGCCGAAGCTTATCTTAAGGAGGCTTCTTCTAAAAGAGACTCGGCGGGGGGAGTTGTAGAGTGTATAGTAACCGGACTTCCGGCCGGAATCGGGGACCCGGTATTTGACAAGCTTGACGCTAATGCTGCAAAAGCGGTTATGTCAATCGGTGCGGTAAAGGGCGTCGAGATAGGAGATGGTTTTGCAGCTTCAAGGGCTTTGGGCTCGCAGAATAACGACAGCTTTTGTATGAAAGACGGTAATATATCTAAGCTTACCAATCATTCCGGAGGAGTCCTTGGAGGGATAAGCGACGGAAGTGATTTTATATTAAGAGCGGCGTTTAAACCGACTCCTTCTATTGCGAAAAAGCAGCGCACAGTCAACAAAGACGGCGAAGAAATAGAGATAGAGATTAAAGGAAGGCACGACCCTGTAATAGTTCCGCGCGCAGTAGTTGTAGTAGAGTCTATGACGGCAATTACAATAGCCGATATGATGCTTAAGCGTATGACGGCTGATATGGATGGAATCAGAAAGTTTTACAGTAAAAATAAATAACCGTATAATGGTTACGATAAGTCTCATAATAACATACAATATATAGACAGCCTGTATGTGGGAGGTATTATGAGAAATTATCAAAGAACGTCAAATGGATGTTTTACCGAAAAGACTGATAACAAATGCATGGACAGTATTAGAATAAGACATGATACTGAACCAAGGTCAAGATTAGTCATAGACGATAATTCTATATATGAGATAGATCTTGATTGTTGTGAAAGAAATAAGAATAAATAATAAGTTATCGTCTGACTTGAAAATAAGTTCATAATAAATGAAACCGTCATAATCTGCATAAAGTATGACGGTTTTGTTTTTATCGGATAAGAAGCTTTGACGCCTTCGTGTTATGTATGAATTACGCCAATAATAAGGGCCGCCGCCTGGCGGATTTACATCCGCCTGACGGCAGTCCTTATTAAAATTTTAAGAGTGTGCAGTGACTAAAGCGTGTGAATTAGCACATGCTTCCGTTGCCACAGCAGCATAACAACAGGATAATCCAGATTATGCTGTTGCATCCACAGTCTCCACCGCCGAAAAATCCGGAACCTGATGAACCGCATCCGTTTCCACAGCAAAGAAGTAAAAGGATGATTATAAAGCAGCTGTTGTTACCTGATTCGCATCCACATCCGCCTCCGCAGTTAGTTGCAGCCAAATCGCTCATTTCATTTCCTCCAATTTTTTTCTTTACATGAGTATCATATGAGCAGAAGCATGTCATGGTTACAAACTTTTTATATAAATTCTATTGACATACAATTTTACATTGCTATCATAAGAATGTGGCATTATGCTTAGAATACTAAATATATGAAAGGGATAATATTATGGAAAAGACACAGCTTCTGTATGAAGGAAAAGCAAAGAAGGTATATGAGACAGATACTGAGGATGTCCTTATTGTAGATTATAAGGATGATGCAACAGCATTTAACGGTGAGAAAAAAGGAACAATTGTTGGAAAAGGCGTTATTAACAACAGAATGACAAACTTTATGTTTAAAAAGCTTGAGGAAGCTGGTATTCCTACGCATTATATAGAAGAGCTCAGCGACCGTGAGACAGCCGTTAAGAAGGTTGAGATTGTACCGCTTGAAGTTATTGTCAGAAATGTGGCGGCAGGAAGCTTTTCAAAACGTCTCGGAATTGAAGAAGGTACAGAGCTTCTTTGTCCTACGCTTGAGTTCAGTTATAAGGATGATGAGCTCGGCGACCCGCTCATTAATGATTATTTTGCAATTGCGCTCGGCGCTGCAACAAGAGAAGAGATAGATACTATAACCGAATATGTATTCAGGATAAATGATTTTATGCGTGAATTCTTTAAAGAATGCGGAATTATGCTTATAGACTTCAAGGTAGAATTTGGACGTTATAAAGGACAGATTATACTTGCAGATGAGATTTCTCCGGACACATGCCGTTTTTGGGATATCAATACTAAAGAAAAGCTTGATAAGGACCGTTTCAGACGCGACATGGGTGGCGTTGAGGACGCATATCAGGAAGTGTCCAGAAGAATTGGTTTAATTAAATAATAAATAACATGCCTATACGGGAGACTGACGATGAACAAAGATAGTTATCAGAGTGATGAGGAGCATGCCGGACTGCATGAAGAGTGCGGAGTGTTCGGAATATATGACCTTGATGGTGGCGATATTGCATCTACTATATATTATGGATTGTCCGCACTGCAGCATCGCGGACAGGAAAGCTGTGGAATAGCAGTCAGCAATACATTCGGGCCTAAGAATAATATTAATACTCATAAGGGTATGGGGCTTGTAAATGAAGTGTTTAACGAGGAGAACATTGGGGGGCTTAAAGGTAATATCGGTGTTGGACACGTCAGGTATTCAACAGCAGGGGCAAGCAGCAGCTACAATATACAGCCTTTAGTGCTTAATTATATTAAAGGCACGTTAATGCTTGCACATAACGGTAATCTTGTAAATGCGCCTGAGCTTAGAAAAGAGCTTGCAAGAACAGGAGCTATATTCCAGACAACTATAGATACCGAAGTGATTGCCTATATAATTGCAAGAGAACGTATTTATACTAAGAGCGCAGAGGAGGCTGTCGTTGCCGCTATGAAACAGGTAAGCGGAGCGTATTCGCTTGTAATAAGCAGCCCAAGAAAGCTTATCGGGGCAAGAGACCCGTTTGGATTCAGGCCTTTGTGTATCGGGAAACGGGATAATGCATATATACTTGCATCCGAGACCTGTGCTTTAGACGCCGTTGGGGCGGAACTGGTAAGAGATGTTGAGCCGGGAGAGGTTGTTACGCTTAGCGAGAACGGTATAACCTCAGACCGTTCAATGTGTAACGGACATACTAAAAAATGCATATTTGAATATATATATTTTGCAAGACCGGACAGCTATTTTGACGGCATAAGCGTATATAATTCAAGAATAATGGCGGGAAAGATTCTTGCACAGATGCATCCCGCAGACGCCGATATAGTTGTAGGGGTGCCGGATTCAGGTAATGTTGCGGCAATTGGATTTGCAGAAGAATCCAAAATACCATATGGAATGGCGTTTGTTAAGAACAGCTATGTGGGAAGGACGTTTATTAAGCCTAAGCAGTCAGCAAGGGAATCAAGCGTTAAGATTAAGCTTAATGTGCTTAATGAGGTCGTGAAAGGTAAGCGTGTCGTCATGGTTGACGACTCAATTGTAAGAGGAACCACAAGCGAACGTATAGTAAGGATGCTTAAGAACGCCGGAGCGACAGAGGTTCATGTAAGGATAAGCTCGCCGCCGTTTTTGAATCCATGTTATTTCGGTACGGACGTCCCTTCGTGCGACCAGCTTATAGCACATAATAATACAATAAGTCAGATATGCGAAATGATAGGAGCAGATTCTCTGGGATATCTTGATGGCGAAAGGTTATCAGAGCTTATAGAGGGGGACTATGGCTACTGCGACGCATGTTTTTCGGGTAATTACCCTGTAAAACCGCCCAGGGAAGATATCAGGGGCGAATATGAAAAGTGAAATTAAAAGATATGGAGGATTAATATGAGTACGGATACTTATACAAGTCCGCTTTCTGAGCGTTATGCAAGCAAGGAGATGAAGGAAGTATTTTCTCCTGACATGAAGTTCAGGACTTGGAGGAAGCTGTGGATTGCACTTGCTGAAGCAGAGAATGAACTTGGACTTTTAGGTTCGGACGGCGAGCCTGCCGTAACCAAAGAGCAGATAGATGAGCTTAAAAGGCATTCGGATGATATTAATTATGAGGATGCAAAAGCCCGCGAAAAAATTGTCAGACATGATGTTATGTCGCATGTATATGCGTATGGACTCCAGTGTCCTAATGCAAAGGGCATTATTCATCTCGGCGCAACCTCATGCTACGTCGGCGACAATACGGATATAATTATAATGGACAAGGCGCTTGGCATAATTAAAAGCAAGCTTGTAAATGTACTCAATACTCTTTCTGAGTTTGCGTTAAGATATAAAGATTTACCGACGCTTGCATTTACACATTTTCAGCCGGCGCAGCCGACTACGGTAGGTAAGCGTGCGACGCTTTGGATGCAGGAATTTCTTATGGATCTTAACGATCTTATTTATGTTCAGGATTCTTTAAAGCTTTTGGGCTCAAAAGGAACTACCGGAACTCAGGCCAGCTTTATGGAGCTGTTTTCAGGAGACGAAGAGAAGGTTAAAGCCATTGATAAGCTTGTCGCAGAAAAAATGGGCTTTGACGGCTGCTATCCGGTGTCAGGACAGACTTATTCAAGAAAGGTAGACACACGCGTTGCTAACGTGCTTGCAGGCATTGCCGCAAGCGCGCATAAGATGTCTAATGATATAAGGCTTCTTCAGCATCTTAAAGAGGTTGAAGAACCGTTTGAGGAGAATCAGATAGGTTCGTCGGCTATGGCTTACAAGAGAAATCCTATGAGAAGTGAAAGGATTGCTTCTCTTTCGAGGTATGTAATTATAGATGCGCTTAATCCGGCAATAACCTCAGCTACGCAGTGGTTTGAAAGAACGCTTGATGATTCGGCCAATAAGAGAATCAGTATTGCGGAAGGTTTTCTTGCTGCAGACGGCGTGCTTGACCTTTGCCTGAATGTAACCAACGGACTTGTCGTATATGATAAGGTTATTAAAAAGCATCTTATGGCGGAGCTTCCGTTTATGGCAACTGAAAATATAATGATGGACGCCGTAAAAGCCGGAGGCGACAGACAGGAGCTGCATGAGGCTATAAGAGAGCTTTCAATGATGGCGGGATCTAATGTTAAAGAAAAAGGGCTTGATAATAATCTGCTTGAGCTTATTGCAGAGGATCCCAGGTTCCCGGTTGGAAAAGAAGAGCTTAGTAAGCTTATGGACCCGTCGCTTTATGTCGGACGCGCGCCGTCACAGGTTACGGAGTTCGTAGATGAATTTATTAAACCGGTTCTTTCTGAACATAAAGCTTTGCTTGGAATTAAAGCAGAGATTAACGTATAAGCCTAAGGAGGAGATTAATTATGGTAACAGCAGTAGTAGGAGCAAACTGGGGTGATGAAGGTAAAGGCAAGATTACCGATATGCTCGGAAAGGAATCTGATATTATTGTCCGCTTTCAGGGTGGAAGTAATGCGGGACATACAATAGTAAATGATTATGGTAAATTTGCTCTGCATATACTTCCTTCAGGAGTATTTTACAATCATACAACAAGTATTATAGGTAATGGAGTTGCTCTTAATATTCCTGATTTGTTTAAGGAAATACAGAGCATCGTTGACAGAGGCGTGCCAATGCCTAAAATACTTGTATCAGACAGGGCTCAGATAGTTATGCCGTATCATATTCTGTTTGATCAGTATGAAGAGGAAAGACTTGCCGGAGCGTCATTTGGCTCAACAAAGTCCGGTATCGCTCCGTTTTATTCTGATAAATATGCCAAAATCGGATTTCAGGTATCAGAGCTTTTTCTTGATGATGACAAGCTTAAGGAGAAGATAAAGAGAGTATGCGACATTAAGAACGTTATTCTTGAAAATCTTTATCATAAGCCTGTAATCGATGAAGACGAGCTGTTAAATACGCTGCATGAGTACAGAGATATGATTGCTCCTTATGCAAGCGATGTTTCGGCGTATCTGAATGACGCGTTGTTACATAATAAGAGAATCCTCCTTGAAGGCCAGCTTGGTTCGCTTAAGGACCCTGATCATGGAATATATCCTATGGTAACCTCATCGCATACGCTCGCTGCTTATGGAGCGGTAGGAGCCGGTATTCCGCCATATGAGATTAAGAGAATTGTTACTGTAGTTAAAGCATATTCAAGTGCAGTCGGAGCAGGAGAATTTGTCAGTGAGATATTTGGCGCTGAGGCTGAGGAGCTTAGAAATCGTGGAGGCGATGGAGGCGAATACGGCGCTACAACAGGACGTCCAAGACGAATGGGATGGTTTGACGCTGTTGCAAGCCGTTACGGATGCCGTATTCAGGGAGCGACAGAGGTGGCGCTTACGGTGCTTGACGTGCTTGGCTACCTTAAAGAGCTTCCGGTATGCGTAGGCTATGAGATTGACGGAGAGGTAACAAGAGATTTCCCTGCGACGTCAAAGCTTGCCAAGGCAACGCCTGTTTATAAGGTTCTTCCAGGCTGGATATCAGACATTCGTGGAATTAAAAAATATGAAGAGCTTCCTGAAAATTGCCGTAATTACATTGAGTTTATTGAAAAAGAGCTTGGAGTAAGGATTTCAATGGTATCAAACGGACCGAAGAGGGAAGATATTATTTACAGATAGAAGCGGTTAATCAGACATATACCCGGAATTATTTATATAATAATTCCGGGGCTTTTTTATATTTCATAAATAACTAATCATTGTCAATACCGCACGATTAGTGTAGAATAATAAATAACATTATTCTCGAAGGACTGCGTACTAATGAAAGATAAATTATTACATTTTGCAAGAGGTAATTTTAGTAATGCCCATGCAAAAATACATTTGTCAAAAAACTCCATTAATATAAAGACTGAAGAAGGCAGGGATTATCATGGCAGCCTTCTTATTGGAAATGACGCGGGGATATCTATGAAAGGTATCCTTTATTCGGAATGCAGTCATATCAGATTTGAGAACGGGCAGTTTGCGGGAACTGAAAATTGTATTAAATATGTATTTTCACCTGGCAGGCTTACTGCGGGAGAAAAGATTTCAGGTGAGATTTGTATCATATCAAGCTGCGGAGAAGTTAGTATCCCTGTTAATGCGGAGGTAGTTGTTCCTACAGTGGAGACGAAGGAATCGCGGATAAGCAATCTTAATGAATTTGCCGAATATGCAAAAAAGCATCCGGGAGAAGCAATTGATATATTTTGCTCAGAGGAGTTTGTACCTGTATTTTTATACAGGGATATTAACAGGCAGATTTTATATGAAACGCTTATTAAAGGTCCGCAGCCTGCGCAGGCTATGGAAGAATTTCTTATTAATACAAAAAAGAAGAACAGAGTTGTAATAAGCGTAGACCGCAATTATATAAGCTTTAACGACTGTGTTCGTGATTTACAAGACAGCATTTTAATAAGCCGCAGTACATGGGGATATCAGGAAATTGTCATATCGTCTGATGAAGAATATATTATACCTGAATTCAGGCATATGAATACAGAAAGATTTGAAAAGGATTCGGAAAAGCTCACATTCTGTATAGACGCTTCTTCTCTGCGAAAAGGCTTGAATACCGGACATATTTATCTTGATACGATTAACCGCCATATTGTAATAACGATAGTGTGCGAGGTTCGTTCAGACGAAGATACGGGGGCGGTAAGGGCTGGCCGTGTGGGAGCGTCTTTTCTTCGTGCATATATGAATTATATTATGCAGAAATCAGATAAAGAGACATTTGTTTCATCTATAGATAATATTATAGTGGATGCAAGAAAAGCTGACATGCAATGGGAAGTGGCGCTTCTCTGCGCTATAAGAAGTATTGTGAATGATGACAGTATTAATAACTGCATCTGCGTGATAGAGGAGCTTGAGCCATATACGGAATTAAAAAGCAATGCGTCCGCAGACGAAGTGTTTTTATATGCGGCGGCATGGTATATAGATTTTTTGGCTTATTCATATTCAGGCAATACCGGTAGAGCCAAAGAAATGTCAAAAAGAATTATGTCGGTATACGAGAAGGGATATAATGATTCCGCCATATTATATTTTCTGCTTATTTCATATGACCGTTATAAGAATGAAAAATATGCGGTTATGGAGATGGATACGCTTCTTAAAAACGGAGCGGCCAGCCCTCTTATTTATTTTGAATACTGTAATGCGTTAAAGAAGAATCCTGACTATATGCATGAATGGGAAAGTTTTATGATAAGACCGCTGGCATGGGGCATTAAAAACGGTCTTTTTGATATGGAAATGGCGCTTACCTATACATATCATGCCGGTAAGCTTAAGAATCCGGGGCCGATTGTTCTTAAGAGCCTTGAAAGGCTTTATGATGATTTTGGGCTTGAAGATACCCTGCACGTTATATGCAGTATACTTATAAGGCAGTCTGAAGTGTCGGAGAGAGCGCTTTTCTGGTATGAGCTGGGTATAGAGAAAAAGCTCCGTATAACGCAGATTTATGAGTATTTTATGCAGTCGATTCCGGAGAATGACGAAAGAGTTCTGCCGAATCAGGTAGTAACATATTTTATGTATGACAACAGGCTTCCTGACAGGGAAAAGGCAATATTGTACGCATCGGTAATTCGGGGTAAGGAAAGTAATCCCGCTATATATGATGCGTATTATGACTCGATTAAAGAGTTTGCAAAAAAAGAAATTGCAAAAGGCGTTATGAATAAAAATCATGTTGTTATATACACTGACTGTATAAGAAAAGATGAGGTAGATGAAGAAATTTCAAAATATCTTCCGGGAGTTTTGTTTTTAAATGAACTGGTGTGTACCAATACTTATATGAAGGAAGTGTGCGTTGTTACTGATGAGCTTGCGTGTGAAAGCGTAACGAAGCTTGCAGACGGCAGGGCAATGATTAACGTATACTCTGACAGTCAGAAGATTTATCTGATAGATGAAAACGGCAACAGATATCTTGACAGTAATTATTATATACTTAACAGGATGCTGGGGCTTAATGGGTATGCCGAAAAGTGCTTTGAATATAACAAAGAAGACGTGAATCTTCTTGCTTATATGTATATAAGCTCCATTAAGGATTATCATATTGATAAGGATATTATTACTATACGAAGGTATGCCAGAAAAACGCTTAAGCTAAGAGATTATTATGACAGGCTTAACGTTACCGCCCTGATTAATTATTATTACGAGCATGCCGAGGCAGAATATCTTGATGAAATTTTGTCGGAATCGGCGGTGTCTGACAGGATGGACATGTACATAATAAGAGGCATGTATGATAAAGCTATGGAAGCTATGAGGATATACGGATTTGACAATGTAAGCATAGACAGGCTGAACAGATTCTGTAATGATATGATAGAGGATATCGGCATTCAGACTGAAAACGATATGCTTGTTGGAGCCTCGTATAAAATTTTCAGCGAGGGAAGTTATTCCGATAATATATTAAGATATCTTGTGCAGCATTATACGGGGCCGCTTGACAATATGATTAAGCTTTGGAAAATACTGCGCGGATTTGATATAGGAACGAAAGAGCTTACTGAAAGGATACTTGTACAGTCTGTTTTTACTGAGAGTACGAACACTGAGCTGAACGAGGTGTTCAAGTCGTATTTTGAATATGAGTGGTTAAGGCAGGTCGCAAGAGCATATGCATGCCACAGGGCTTACAGCTATATTACAGACGATTGTGAAATAGATGATTTTCTTTGGTTTTTTATAAGAGATAATATGATTAAGGAACAGAATGTATGCTGTGAGCTGGCCGCATTAAAAAGGCTGTCGGGAGAGGAGCGGCTTAATGTTCAGGAAAGAAATTATTGTGACGCAAAGCTTTCGGAGATGACAGGCAAAGGAATCATATTTGATTTCTATAAAAAATTTGAAGGCAGGGTAGATATTCCGGCAGGAATATCAGACAGGGAATTTATGCAGTGTATTGAGAGGCCGAAAATGGATGTAAGGGTATCTTACGTGATAGATGGAATTACCTACACTGCAAAAGCCGAAGAAGTATATTATGGCGTGTACGTTAAAGAAATTGCAGTGTTTGCAGATGAAAGCGTTGATTATGAATTTTATGAGGAAAAAGGAAATTCTCAGACTGTACTAAAGAAAGGTACAATAACATATACAGATTGTAAAGAAACCGATATAACAAGATTCAGAATGTTAAATGATATGATTGCCTTAAGGAGAGAGGGCGATATCGACGGGTTATATGACAGAATGGAGTGTTATATAAGGCTTGACGAGGCTTCTAAAAATCTGTTCAAAATATTATAACGGGAGGTGTTCTTAAGTGGAAGAGCGTACGGTTATCGCCGGTTTTGATTTGGGAAATGAATATTCGCAGATAAGCTATTTTGATAATAATAAATGTATGCCTGTATGTATAGGCAGGAATGAAGATGAAATGTTTATTCCTACAGTGCTCGGACTTAAGGATACCGGAGAATGGCTTTGCGGAAGAGATGCGCTGTCTTTTCATGAGGCGGGCAGATGCAGCCTGATAAAAGATTTTGTTCTGGCTCTTGAAAACGATACCCCTGTTTATGTAGATGAAAAAGAGATAATGCCTGAGCTTCTTTTAGTAACATTTTTTAAAAAGACATTGTTCAGATTAAAGGAATATGAGCCGAACCGTTCCATTAAAAAAATTGTTGTTGCCGTTGAAAGACTTTCTGAGAGACTTGCGGAATACGTATATCTTGCGCTTGAAGCTATGGGAATCGGCAGAACGCGCGTTATCATTCTCAGCTACAAACAGTGCTATCTGCATTATGTGCTCAGTCACAGCAGCGAGCTGTGGGTAAATGACGTAGGAATGTTTGATTTCGGATATCGCGGGCTTAAATATTATCAGATAACAGTTGACAGGCAGAGAACTCCGTATATTGTCGGAATAACGGAGAGAGACTATTCGGAAAGCATGAATATGTCAATGCTTAATACCGAAAAGAACAGAGATAATCTTTGTTATATATTTGAAAATATAGTGCAGAATGCGGTGCATCGTCAGATTTTATCGTCGCTTTATATGATTGGCGACGGTTTCTTAGGCGGCTGGGCGGATAGTTCAATGAAAAAGCTCTGCAACGGAAGAAGAGTGTTTGCCGGACGTAATCTGTATGTTACGGGAGCATGCTATGCCGCAAGAAAAAGCGAAGGACTTGGCAATATGCCTGACGTTGTATTCATTGACGAGGATATGATAGCGGCGCATGTGTCGGCCAATGTATATGTTAATGCCAGGTCGCAGGAAATTATACTGGCAAAAGCCGGTTCTATATGGTATGAAGTTGATAATATGATTTATGTTATTCCTGACGGTGAAAACGAGCTTCAGATTAATATTACCAACATTATGACAAGAGAAGCGTCCAAGCACCTTATTTCGCTTGATATCATCGGAGTGCATAACTACGACCGGACGTCGAGGATAAGCGTGCGTGTAAGGTTCCAAAGTGTTAATAAATGTATAATTACGATAAAAGACGAGGGATTCGGAGAGATTAATCCCTCATCAGGCAGAATTAACGAAAGAATTATAGACATAGCAGATGTAAGATAATATTCGGAAGCAATTATGAAAGGAGACATGCAGGTTGGGAAGATTCATTTTGTGTACGGGCAGAACCGCCGTTAAGCCGTATATATTTCCGATATCGGAGACTAAAGTGTACTCAATAGAAGAGTTATGCCACTATATTTATAATAATATATATGAAATATCAGTAGATATATTTGATAAAGTAATGACTGACTGGATAAGAAAAGAGACAAGGCTTCCTGTTGTTGCAGATAAAATTGACACAATGATAGAAGGATTTAGTTCTCTTAAAGATATTGTAGTAACTATTCTGTGCGGCTGCGATTATTATTCTGAGACGGAGATAAAAGCTCTTATTGTGATAATGTCCGAGATAGAGAATCTTCCGCGTTACGGGCGTAAAAAGAAGAAGGCCGATACCTGCCTCAAATATGGCAAATATCTTCCCGCAAAGAAGGAATATGACAGTATTCTGAAAAATGCCGACATTTCAAAGATTCCGGCGGAGGAATACGGCGATATACTCCATAACCGTTCAATAGCGTGTTTTTATATGGGAGAGTACAGAGAAGCCGGGATAGGATTTAAAGCCGCGTACAGCCGTAATGAGAATCCGCAGTCTTTAAGGCATTATTTGCTGTCGCTGCTTATTAATAATGACCATAGTGAATTTGATAAAGAAGCGGAAGCGTATGAATTATCCGATATGTATATAAAGAACCTTAAAAATGAATTATCGGAAGCGTATATACAGGCTCAAAATGCTCCGTATTATAAAGAGATGGAGAAGTTCAGAAAATATTCTTCAGGCAAAGAGGCAGAGCTGTATGCTGACAGAATGATTAACGAATGGAAGCAGAGAATTAGAAGCGGCAATATATTATAGTCAGCATTCAATAATTATAAGTAAAGTACCCTCCCGTACGCTGACAGAGAAGTCTTTTCCTGTAAATTCGTTGCTTGTTCCAAGCACCATGCTGTTAGTCAGAGTTACATTGTCGGCTTCGTATTTGAGGCCGGATATCGTTACGCCGTAAGATACGTCGCTGTGTGACAGTACAGAAATATAACCGGGCGACATTTTATCTTTAGTAATAAAAAGAGAGCTGTTATTAATCATCGTAAGGACTGAATTTTCTGCAAAAAGCCAGCCGCTGCAGCCCTTTTTTGTTATATAAGAAAGA
Organism: uncultured Lachnospiraceae bacterium; assembly: GCA_902493385.1. GTDB lineage: Bacteria > Bacillota > Clostridia > Lachnospirales > Lachnospiraceae > V9D3004. Next base: position 293,603 of record CABUPO010000001.1, on the reverse strand, counting down.
AGCTGTATATTGGAAAGCGTATGGTCTATACGTCCTCCGCAGCCGCCGTATATATGAAATGTTTTATAGCCGTGCTTCATTCCTTCTTCCGCCGCAAGATACATGTCCGTATAATCTTTATTTGTTGGAAAGGTAAGCACAGGAATGCCGTTATCTCTGGCGCAGGTTATATAATCTGAGGAAGAGACAGAATCAAAATCGCCAAGCAGGATATCCGGAGTTATGCTGTGTTTTTTAAGAAAATCATAACCTCCGTCTGCGGCAATAACCATATCTTTATTATTGGGAACGGGTATATTGTCTGAATAATATGTTCCCGCGCCATATAGATAACATATTCCTGTGTTCATAGTTCTTATCCTAAGGCCTCAATTGCATCAAGTGCAGGTGTAAGCCAATCCTTATCAAAATTTTCAATGCTGCCGGTGTCGACCATTGCAGTTATCTTTGGGTCAACAGGAATGCGTCCGAGAACAGAAAGCCCGTGTGAAAGCGCTATATCGTTTATATGACTTTCTCCGAATACATTGATTTTTCTGCCGCAGTCCGGGCACTCGGCATAGCTCATGTTCTCAACGATGCCGATAATCGGTATATTCATCATACGCGCCATCTTAACGGCTTTTTCAACTATCATTGAAACAAGCTCCTGAGGTGAAGTGACAATAATAATGCCGTCGACAGGAAGCGACTGGAATACCGTCAGAGGAACATCGCCTGTTCCAGGAGGCATGTCGACGAACATTGTATCTATATTATCCCATACAACGTCTGTATAGAACTGCTTTACTGCACCCGCTATTACAGGACCGCGCCATATAACAGGGTCGGAAGTGTTCTCAAGCAGAAGGTTGATTGACATTATGTCAATGCCTGATTTTGTTGCCGCAGGAAGAATCCCCTGGTCGTTTCCATGTGCTTTTTGGTCAAGTCCAAATGCCTTTGGTATTGAAGGTCCGGTTATATCGGCGTCAAGTATGCCGGTTTTTTTGCCGCGTCTGTTCATTCCGACAGCAAGAAGCTCTGTTACAAGCGATTTGCCAACGCCGCCTTTTCCGCTGACAACGCCTATTATTTTTTTAATGCTGCTCATTGGATGCGGTTCTGCAAGAAAGCTCTGAGGCGCATTTCTGTCAGAACAGTCTGAACCGCATGAAGAACAGTCATGACTGCATTCGCTGCTCATTAATATTTCCTCCGTGTATTTTATGATAAGTATGATGTTACTGTAGTATGTGTTAAAGTATTTGTCAAGGCTGTTCGCTTATGCTATGATAAAAATTAGATACTCATACAATAATAGATTATAAAAGAATAAGTACGGAGGACGGGACAATGAATTCGGTAAAGCTTAGTAAATTAATTTCAAAAATGAAACTGGAGAATCTGACTGCAGGTATTAACTGCGACAAAATAAGGATACTTCAGTATGATCTTAACAGGCCTGCGCTTCAGCTTGCAGGATTTTTTGAACATTTTGACAATCATAGAATACAGATTATAGGACATGTAGAGCATACTTATATGGAGCAGACGACGGATGATCATGGAACCGCTATGATACGCAACCTTATGGATCATGGCGTGCCCTGTATTATATACTGCAGAGGCATGAGCATTGCCGATAGTATAATTGAGCTTGGCAACGAAACAGGAGTTCCTGTTTTAAGAACTGAGGAAACGACGTCCGCATTCATGGCAGAGGTTATAAGATGGCTTCGTGTGGAGCTTGCGCCGAGAATTTCAATTCATGGAGTTCTGGTAGATATATATGGTGAAGGCGTACTGATAATGGGTGAAAGCGGAATAGGAAAAAGCGAGGTGGCTTTGGAGCTTATTCACAGAGGACACCGCCTTGTATCGGATGATGTGGTTGAAATCATAAAAGAAAGCGACGAGACGCTTATAGGAACAGCGCCTGATATTACAAGACATTTTATTGAGCTGCGTGGAATAGGAATAGTTGACGCAAAGGCCTTGTTTGGAGTTGAAGGCGTTAAGGATACGCAGTCAATAGACCTTGTTATAAAACTTGAAGAGTGGAATAAGAACGCGGACTATGACCGTATGGGACTTGAAGAGCAGTATACGGAGATACTCGGCAACAAGGTTGTATGCCATTCAATACCTATCAGACCGGGACGTAACGTTGCTATTATATGCGAATCCGCAGCTGTCAACTACAGACAGAAAAAGATGGGGTACAATGCTGCTAAAGAGATGTATAACAGAGTAATGGATAATATGATGAATACAGGCAGGGAAGAATAGATATGATTGATAAAAAGTATTTTGCCGGAGCTGATATTGGCGGCACAACGGTAAAGCTTGGTCTTTTTTGCAGCAATAACGAAGAGTGGGCCGATAAATGGGAGATACCAAGCGACAGGAATAATGATGGCGTGAATATCCTCCCTGATATAGCAGTCTCAATAAAAGAAGCATGTATACGCAATAATATAGCATATAATGATATATGCGGTATGGGAATCGGAGTTCCGGGTCCTGTATTTAATGACGGTACTGTAAATAAGTGCGCTAATCTCGGATGGGGCGTAATCAATGTTAAAGATATAACAAAAGAGCTCACAGGAATAGATAATATAGCCGTAGCAAATGATGCAAACGTGGCGGCGCTTGGAGAGCAGTGGAAGGGCGGAGGAAAGGAATTTTCCAACCTTGTAATGGTAACGCTCGGAACAGGCGTAGGCGGAGGAATTATTATAGACGGCAGAATATATTCGGGAAGCTCAGGGGCAGCAGGAGAGATTGGACATATAAAGGTTAATCCGGATGAAACGGACGTGTGCGGCTGCGGCTGCAGAGGATGTCTTGAGCAGTATTCGTCGGCAACGGGTATAGTCCGTCTTTATCATAAGAATGCGGATTATGGCGCTTCTTTTGATATAACAGCAAAAGATATATTTGATATGGCAAAAGAGGGAGACGAGGCGGCTCTTTTTGTTATAGATACCGCAATGAAATGTCTTGGAATGGCGCTTGCCAATGTTGCAGTATCCGTTGACCCGCAGGCATTTGTTATAGGAGGCGGCGTTTCAAAAGCAGGAGATATAATTATCGATATGGTAAGCAGATATTATAATATGTACTCAATGGAACCGCTTAAGAACAGGAGGTTCATACTGGCCAGTCTTGAAAATGATGCGGGAATATACGGCTGCGTGCGTCTTGCTATGGATAAGTATCAGACAGGAGAATAGTAAATGAGTGATATATTTGGGAAACTATCAAAAGTAACAGAAGCGTCGGCCGGTGAAGATATGAGCAATCATACTACGTTTAAAGCCGGAGGTCCGGCGGATTATTATGCTGTTCCCCGTAATTTTGACGAGATTGTGGATATAATACGTCTGTGTAAAGAAGAACGTATACCATATTTTGTTTTGGGAGGCGGCAGTAATGTGCTTTTTACTGAAAAAGGTTACAGGGGCGTTGTTATTCATATAGGAAAGCTTTTATCTGATATACAGGTTGAGAAAAACATGATAACCGCGCAGGCAGGCGCAAAGCTTCCGGCTGTATCAGCACAGGCGGCAAAATCAGGTCTTTCAGGACTCGAATTTGCTGCTGGAATACCGGGAAGCGTAGGCGGCGCGGTAGTTATGAATGCGGGAGCATACGGCGGGGAGATAAAGGATGTTATAGTATACGCAGACGTATGCGATATGGACGGAAGCATGATAAGGCTTTCTGCTGATGAGCTGAAGCTTGGATACCGAACAAGCATTATATCAGAAAAAGGCTATACAGTTATCAGCGCAGGCTTTAAGCTTACAGATAAAGAGCCTGAAGAGATAAAGGCTCTGATGAACGATTATAATGAGCGTAGAAGACAGAAGCAGCCGCTTGAATATGCAAGCGCGGGAAGTACGTTTAAAAGGCCTGAGGGATATTTTGCGGGCTCTCTGATTGAACAGTGCGGGCTTAAAGGTTACAGCTGTAACGACGCGGCGGTTTCGGAAAAGCACGCCGGTTTTGTTATAAATAAGGCGGCGGCTGAGCCGGATGATATTTTGAATGTTATACAGCATGTAATCGATACGGTTTATGAACAGACAAGTGTAAAGCTTGAACCGGAAGTTAAGATAATCGGCGAAAGATAGGTGTCATAATATGTCGTTTTCAATGCAGGTAAAAGAGGAGCTGTTAAAGCAGATTAGCCCGGCAAGACATTGCCGGATTGCTGAGACTGCCGCAATTATATGGTTATGCGGTAAATACAGTTATAATAAATCACACGGCGGGTATATTAAAGTTAGTACGGAAAACTTGACAGTAGCGTCAAAATATTTTATCTTATTAGAGAAAACGTTTAAGATTCGTGCTGAGGTTATGGTGAGGAGAAGCCATAACACTACATATTATCAGGTTGTTATTCTTGATGATAAGGATGTTATTAATGTTCTTAAAGCGGTAAAAATTACCGGCGGCAATGATGGAGACGTATCGGATATGGGTGTTATAAGCAGCATTATTACTCAGAATACATGCTGCAAAAGAGCGTTTATACGAGGAGCATTTATGGCTGCGGGGTCAATTACCGACCCGGAAAAATCTTATCATTTTGAGATAGCATGTACTGACAAAAATAAAGCGGAAAGAATTGGCGATATTCTTCATGCATTTAATATCGATTCAAGGCATACTATACGTAAGAGGAACTATGTAGTATATCTTAAAGAGGGTTCGCAGATATGCGATGTGTTGAATGTAATGGAAGCGCATGTAGCGCTGATGAAGCTTGAGAATATCAGGATTTATAAAGAAATGCGTAATTCTGTTAATCGAAAGGTCAACTGCGAAGCTGCCAATATCAGCAAAACCACTGAAGCAGCGCGAAGACAGAGTCAGGATATAATGTATATAAGGGATAATCTGGGCATTGGTAATCTCCCGGATCATTTGCAGGAGATAGCCCGAATAAGACTTGATAATCCCGATGTATCTCTAAAGGAGCTGGGTGAGTTACTGCATCCTGTCCTTGGAAAATCTGGCGTCAACCACAGATTAAGAAGACTTAGTGAGATTGCATCGGATCTGCGAAGACATAAGGAGGAAAAAAATGATATCCAGAAACATTAATATCAATCTTGCTAAAGGAAAGGATGCAAGACCCGTTGCGGTATTAGTACAGGTTGCAAGCAAATACGAGTGCCATATTGACGTTGAGTATCAGAATAAAAAAGTTAATGCCAAAAGTATAATGGGAATTATGTCGTTAGGACTTGCTCAGGGACAAAATGTGACGGTATATGCAGACGGTGCAGATGAAAAGGCTGCTGTAGAGGATATAGAAAAATATCTCAACTCCTGAAATGAGAATAATAGCGATAAAGGAAATTCGGAAGCTGTTTTAACTAACTAAGTTTAGACAGCTTCATTTCTTTTTGTTATAATGTATATGGGAGGTACAAAAAGATGGCGTTCAGACATTTGCATGTGCATACGGAATACAGTCTTCTTGACGGTTCAAGTAAAATAAGCGAGCTTGTAAGGAGGACGAAAGAGCTTGGCATGGACAGCATTGCAATTACCGATCATGGAGTTATGTACGGCGTAATTGATTTTTATAAAATGGCGCACGAGGCGGGCGTTAAACCCATTATCGGATGTGAAGTGTATGTTGCTCCGGGTTCGAGATTTGACAGAGAGCAGGGCAGGAAGGATGAAAGATATCACCATCTTGTACTTCTTGCAGAGAATAATACTGGATATGAAAACCTTATGAAGATAGTCTCCAAAGGTTTTTTAGAAGGATTTTATTATAAGCCGCGTGTCGATTATGAAGTATTGAATGAGTACCATGAAGGAATTATAGCGCTGAGCGCGTGTCTTGCGGGTTCAGTAGCGTCTAATCTCAGAATGGGATTTTATGAAGAGGCAAAAAATGAAGCCTTAAAGCTTCAAAATATATTTGGTGCAAATAATTTTTTCCTTGAGCTTCAGGATCATGGTTTAAGCGAACAGGCAAATGTGAACCAGGGTCTTTTAAAGCTTCATGCAGATACGGGAATACCGTTAGTCGCAACTAATGATATTCATTATATTAATGCAGAAGACGCAGCGGCGCATGATGTGCTTTTGTGTATTCAGACACAGAAGAAGGTTCAGGATGAGGACAGAATGCGGTATGAGGGAGGACAGTATTTCCTCAAATCAGAGGAGGAAATGCGCGCGTTGTTTCCTTACGCCGAAGAAGCTATAGATAATACGGGTTTAATTGCCGAAAGATGTAATGTTACAATAGAGTTTGGAGATTATAAGCTTCCCAGATATGACGTACCGGACGGCATAACGGCGTCGGATTATCTCTATAAGCTGTGCGAGGAAGGCCTTACAGTGCGTTATGGTGATAATGCCGTTTTATACAGAGACAGACTTGATTATGAGCTTAAGATTATAAATGATATGGGATTTGTAGATTATTTCCTTATCGTATGGGATTTTATAAAATATGCTAAAGATAACAATATTCCGGTAGGACCGGGACGAGGCTCAGGCGCGGGAAGTATTGTGGCATATTCGCTTAACATTACGGATATAGACCCTATAAGGTATAATCTGCTCTTTGAGAGGTTTCTTAATCCTGAACGTATTACAATGCCGGATATCGACGTAGATTTCTGCTTTGAAAGGCGTCAGGAGGTAATAGATTATGTTGTAGGCAAATATGGGGCGGACCGTGTTGTACAGATAGTAACTTTCGGAACGATGAAAGCAAGAAACGCTATAAGAGACGTTGGGCGCGCGCTTGATTTGGCGTATTCATATGTAGATTCTATTGCAAAAATGATTCCGAATGAGCCTGGAGTTACTATTGACGGCGCGCTTAAAAAGAATCCGGAGCTTCTTGCAGCGTATAATTCAGACGAACAGTGCAAAAACCTCATTGATATGTCCAAAAGGCTTGAAGGTCTTCCGAGACATACGTCAATGCATGCTGCGGGAGTCGTTATAAGCAACGCTCCGGCAATTAATTATGTTCCGCTTCTTAAGACGGCAGATAATGTAGTAACAACACAATATACTATGACAACTCTGGAGGAGCTTGGACTTCTTAAAATGGATTTTCTGGGGCTTAGGACCCTTACGGTAATACAATCCGCCATAGACCTTGTTAATTACGGTTATAAGCGGGGCTTTAAGCACCTTACGGAAGGAAAAGCGGGTCTTATAATGTCCGCAGTTTCCGGAGAGTTTAAAGTGTCCGATATAGATTATGATGATAAAGAAGTATACGAGCTTATAAGCTCCGGAAAATGCGAGGGAATATTTCAGCTTGAAAGCGCCGGAATGAAGAACTTTATGAAGGAGCTTAAGCCGCAGAACCTTGAGGATATTATTGCCGGTATATCGTTATACAGGCCGGGTCCGATGGACTTTATACCGCAGTATATAAAGGGTAAGAACAGCCGGGGAGAGATTCAATATGAATGTGAGGAATTAAAGCCTATACTGGAGCCTACATACGGCTGTATCGTATATCAGGAGCAGGTTATGCAAATAGTGCGCGACCTTGCCGGATACAGCTATGGACGAAGCGACCTTGTAAGAAGAGCCATGTCCAAGAAAAAAGCCTCCGTAATGGAAAAAGAGCGCAAAAACTTTGTATACGGAAATGCCGAAATGGGGGTTAAAGGATGTGTGGCAAATGGAATAGACGAAAAGGTTGCAAATCATATATTTGATGAAATGACGGATTTTGCCAGCTATGCGTTTAACAAATCGCACGCGGCGGCATATGCGGTAGTATCGTTTAGAACCGCATACCTAAAGCATTATTTTCCGATAGAATTTATGGCGGCGCTTATGACGTCTGTTATGGACAGGACGGATAAGGTTGCAGAATATACAATGCACCTTAAGCAGCTTGGAATATCAATGCTTCCTCCTAGCATTAACGAAGGCTTTGGGGATTTTTCGACTGAAGAAAATGGAATAAGATACGGGCTTAACGCCATAAAGAGTGTTGGAAGGCCGGTTATTGATGCAGTAATAAAAGAAAGGGAAAATGGGAAATATAAAGATTTGTCTGATTTTGTGAAAAGACTCAGCGGTAAAGAGGTAAATAAAAGAACTGTTGAGAATTTCATTAAAGCGGGAGCGCTTGACGATATGCCGGGCAGCCGCAGGCAGAAGATGCTTATTTACGCACAGATAATAGATAACGCCAATAATGAGAGAAAAAATAATACGGTAGGTCAGATGAGTCTGTTTGAGATGGCATCGCCTGACGAAGCAGAATCATTTACAGTAAAATATCCGGATGTGGACGAGTATGAAAAAGAAGAAATTCTTGCGTTTGAGAAGGAAGTGCTTGGAATATATGTAAGCGGCCATCCGCTTGAAGAATATGAGAACAGCCTGTTGGGAAATATTACAAGAACGACCGCTGATTTTGCGCCTGATGATGATACAGGAATCCCAGCCGTACACGACGAAGAGGGAGTAGTAATAGGAGGAATGATAGTCGATAAAACTATAAAGACTACCAGAACAGGAAGCCTTATGGCGTTTATTACGGTTGAGGATTTGCTTGGAAGCGTTGAAGTTATAATATTTCCGAGAGATTTTGAAAAATATAAAAAATATATTGACCTTGACTCAAAAGTGTATGTGTCAGGGCGGGCAGCAGTAGAAGAGGATAAGGCGGCGAAGGTTATAGCGGCGAAGATTGTTCCGTTTGATATGATGCCAAAGCATTTGTGGCTGAGATTTAAGAATAAGGCTGAGTACTTTAAATGCGAGAATAATATCAGAAATATATTAAGCGAAAGCGACGGTACAGATAATGTAAGCATATATCTTGAAGCAGAAAAAGCCGTAAAGCACCTGCCTGTGAGTATGAGCGTATGCGCTGATAAACCGCTGCTTAATTCTTTATATGCTGAATTTGGCAGGGACAATGTACAGGTGGTTGAAAAGAAGATTGAAAAACCTGATAAAAGGTGATAGGATAGATTGCAAATCAAGCAAGTATTAAGGAGGTCATATATATGGGTCATAAACAGCAGACAATAGGAGTTCTTACAAGCGGCGGCGACGCGCCGGGAATGAATGCGGCTATAAGAGCTGTAGTAAGAACAGCGGTTTACCTCGGACATAATGTTAAGGGAATAAGAAGAGGATTTACAGGACTTCTTGAGGAAGATTTTGTAGATATGGATGCGATGAGCGTATCTGATATTATTTCAAGAGGCGGTACTATATTATATACCTCAAGATGCGCAGAGTTTAAGACAGAAGAAGGCCAGAAGAAAGCAGCGGATATATGCCGCGAGCATGGAATTGACGGAGTTGTTGTAATCGGCGGCGACGGTTCCTTCAGAGGAGCTGAAAAGCTTGCTGATCAGGGTATCAGGACTATTGCGGTTCCGGGTACTATTGACCTTGATATAGCATGTACCGAATATACGATAGGATTTGATACCGCAGTTAATACTGCAATGGAAGCTGCTGATAAGCTTCGCGATACGTCAGGTTCGCATGAAAGATGCAGTGTTATAGAGGTTATGGGCCGTACTGCAGGACACATAGCGCTTTGGTGTGCAATTGCTAACGGTTCTGAATATGTGCTCCTTCCTGAGACATATGATGATGAGGAAATGGGTCGTCTTGTTGAAAAGGTTAAGAGCAAGCATAAGATAGGAAAGACTCATCATATTATCGTTAATGCCGAAGGCATAGGAGATTCATTTGATATTGCAAAGCGTATTCAGGAGGACACCGGTATCGAAACAAGGGCTACTGTAATTGGACATATACAGCGAGGCGGAAGCCCTACATGCCGCGACAGAGTATATGCTTCAGCGCTTGCTTCAAGAGCAGTGGAGCTTTTGGACCAGGGACAGACAAGCAGAGTAGTTGCGTACAGGCATGGTCATTTTACCGACTATTCCATATCAGAGGCAATGGCAATGCAGAAGACGATTGATCCTAATCTTGACAAGCTTATACACAGATTATCAAGGTAATATTATTATATAATAATAGGCTGGTATACATTTAAGAGCCGGTACACAATAAGCGTATCGGCTCTTAATATGCCGTCAGGAGTACGTTGAACGGCTGAATGATTATTCTTTAGGTTCCTCGCTGGTTTCTTCCTCGTCTTCTGTATCCGGTTTAATTTCTTCCATATTAACAGATATTTCAACTTCATCGCTGTCGCTGTCAGAAATATCATCGAAGAGTTCGTCGTCAAAATCGTCGTCAAGGTCAAGGTCTTCATATGAATCTTTAAGAAGAACTTTTTTAACAAAGTAATATGCTCCGGCACATGCAGCGCCTATTCCTGCGAGTGTAGCAATAAATTTTCCGAATTTCTTCATACGTTTTACTCCTTTCATAACCTGCATTATATTTATGTGGTAATTATAATTCCTGATTATTTAAAAATCAAGATGAGGCATGCATAAATATTTATATTATTTTTTGTTGCTTCGTCTCCATATATTCATTTTTTCCGCTTCTTTTATAAGTTCGTCTCTGAAATCAGGGTGCGCTACTGATATGAGAGCTTCGCATTTCTGCCATGTAGGAAGACCTTTAAGGTTGACCATGCCATACTCGGTAACGAAGTAATGTACATTAGCCCTTGTATCAGTTACTATTGAGCCTGGTGCAAGCGTAGGCCTGATTCGTGAATGCATTGCGCCGTCTTTTGAAGTAAATGTTGATGAACAGCATATGAAGCTTTTTCCGCCTTTTGAAAGATAAGCTCCAAGAACGAAATCAAGCTGGCCGCCAGCGCCGCTGATATTTCTTGTGCCTGCGGATTCTGCGTTTGCCTGTCCGAAAAGGTCGATATCTACAATATTATTAATAGAAATAAAATTGTTCAGCGCTGATATCTGACGGATGTCGTTAGTGTAGCTTACTGCTGCGCTCATACATTCCGGATTGTCGTTAAGATAATCGTAAAGCTTTTTGGTTCCGGCCGCGAATGCATATGTCTGGCGGAAACGGTCAATATTCTTTTTGGCGCCGGTAATCTTTCCTGCTTTTGCAATATCTACAAACGCATCTACATACATTTCGGTATGTATTCCAAGGTCTGTAAGGTCTGATTCTGCTATAAGAGAGCCGACGGCATTAGGCATTCCTCCGATTCCGAGCTGGAGACATGCGCCGTTAGGAATCTCGTTGACAATGAGCTTTGCAACTGCTTTATCAACTTCTGTAGCAGGACCGCCTGATGCAAGTTCCGCCATATCCGGGTTGTCGCCTTCAACAATCATGTCAACCTCTGAGATATGTATACAATTCTCGGTTCCGCCAAGACAGCGTGGAACATTTTCATTAACTTCCACAACTACAGCTGCGGAGGTTTCGCATACTGCGGCAAGATGCGACGCGCATAAGCCGAAGTTGAAGTAACCGTGCTCGTCCATTGGAGCAACCTGGAAATATGCTACTGCGTTACGCTCTTTAACTTCGCGGTAATATCTTGGAAGCTCCGAATATCTGATAGGAGAGTAATAAGCAAATCCTGCTGAAGCCGCTTTTCTCTCAATGCCTCCCATATGCCATGAATTCCAGTCGAAATGCTCGCCCGGATTATCTATCTTGAATATCTCCGGAACCCACATCAGTATTCCGCCTCTTATATGAACGTCTGTAAGCTGGGGCATTCTTTTGGCAAGAGCCTTATCAATTGCGACAGGGGTGATTCCCGTCCATCCGTAGTCAACCCAGTCTCCTGATTTTACAATGGAAGCGGCCTGTTCTGCCGTAGCAAGTTTTTCCTGATATAATTTCTTATAATCCATAATTACCTCCAAAATTAACTATTGTTATTTAAATAGAATTGTAATATAATACACTTGATTGTAGAATATTTTAGCATTACGTATTAGTATGGTCAAGCTGTTTCATTTATATTTAACTAACTGGAATTAAAAAAAAGATTGATAATTTTTTGACAATGTTGTATTATTGGTATATGGACATCTGTCAGGAGGTTTACTAATGGTTAAAGCTGTATATCCGGGGAGTTTTGACCCTGTTACATACGGGCATTTGGATATCATAACAAGAGCGGCTAAAGTCGTGGATGAGCTTATTATAGGAATTCTTGTCAACAGTGATAAGAATCCTGTATTTACAATGGAAGAACGTAAGGCTATGATTGAAGAGGCAGTATCGGATATATCTAATGTCAGAGTCTGCGCGTTTCGCGGGCTGACAGTCAATTTTGCAAAAAGCAATGGAGCATCGGTTATTATAAGGGGGCTGCGCGCTGTTACCGATTTTGAGAATGAGATGCAGCTTGCACAGACTAATCACAGTATAGAGCCTGACATTGACACGATGTTTCTTACTACAAGTCTTGAGTATGCGTTTTTAAGTTCTACTATAGTTAAGGAGATTGCTTACTATGGTTCAGATGTTTCTAAGCTGGTTCCGCCGAATGTAGCGGTAAAGCTTAGAGAAAAGTATCAGAGATAAATGCTGTAGTCAATACAGCGTTGATTAATTATAAGCACATTTATTTTTAAGGAGGACAATTTTTATGGCAAAGAAAGTAGTTTTAGCAGGTGCATGCCGTACTGCTATCGGAACAATGGGAGGAACTCTTAGTACTACTCCGGCGGCAACGCTTGGCGCTATCGTTATTAAAGAGGCGCTTAACAGAGCTGGTGTTAAACCGGAAGATATTGACCATGTATATATGGGATGCGTTATCCAGGCAGGTCTTGGACAGAACGTTGCGCGTCAGGCATCAATTAAGGCAGGGCTTCCTGTAGAAGTACCGGCTGTAACAGCTAACGTTGTATGCGGTTCAGGTCTTAACTGTGTTAATATGGCTGCTCAGATGATTATTGCAGGAGATGCAGACATCGTAGTTGCAGGCGGTATGGAGAACATGTCAATGGCGCCTTATGCAATGATGCAGGGACGTTATGGTTACAGAATGAATAACGGAGCTTTGGTTGATACAATGGTAAATGATGCGTTATGGGATGCATTTAACGGTTATCATATGGGAACTACAGCAGAGAATATCTGCGAGCAGTGGGGACTTACCCGTGAAGAGCTCGATGAGTTTGCTTTGGCAAGTCAGAAGAAAGCATGCGCAGCAATTGAATCAGGCGCATTTAAGGATGAGATTGTCCCTGTAGAAGTTAAGCAGAAAAAGCAGACAATTGTATTTGATACAGATGAAGGCCCTCGTGCCAATTCAACAATTGAGGGACTTGCAAAGCTTCGTCCGGCATTTAAGACAAAGGACGGAGAGCCTGGAAAGATGGTTACAGCAGGAAACTCTTCAGGAATTAACGACGGAGCTGCAGCTGTAATCGTTATGTCAGAAGAGAAGGCTAAGGAGCTTGGCGTTACACCTATGGCTACATGGGTAGCAGGAGCTCTTGGCGGTGTTGATCCTTCGATTATGGGTATCGGACCTGTAGCTGCAACTAAGAAGGTTATGGAAAAGACGGGTCTTACTATTGATGATTTTGACGTATATGAGGCAAATGAGGCGTTCGCTGCTCAGTCAGTTGCAGTAGGAAAGGACCTTGGATTTGACCTTGAAAAGCTTAATCCAAACGGTGGAGCTATCGCTCTTGGACATCCGGTTGGAGCATCAGGATGCCGTATTCTTGTTACGCTTCTTCACGAGATGGCTAAGAATGATAACTATAAGAGAGGTCTTGCTACACTTTGTATCGGCGGCGGAATGGGATGCGCTACTGTAGTTGAAAAGTATTAATAAAGGAGATAACAGATTAATGGGATACGTAGATTATGAAGTAAACGGATATGTTGCCAAGGTAACTATTAACCGTCCAAAGGCTCTTAACGCGCTTAACGAAGAGGTTCTTAAGGATCTTTCCGATACCTTTGACGCTATAGATACTGACGCAGTACGCTGCGTAATAGTAACAGGCGCAGGAGATAAGTCATTTGTTGCAGGAGCTGATATAGGAGCAATGAGCACCATGACAAAGGAAGAAGGAGAAAAGTTCGGTAAATTCGGTAATGATATATTCCGTAAGATTGAGACATTCCCGCTTCCTGTAATAGCCGCAGTGAACGGATTTGCACTTGGCGGCGGTAACGAGCTTGCCATGAGCTGCGACATCAGATTATGTTCTGCAAACGCAATGTTCGGACAGCCTGAGGTAGGTCTTGGAATTACTCCGGGCTTCGGAGGAACACAGAGACTTGCGCGTATAATCGGTGTAGGCAAGGCTAAAGAGATGGTATACGGCGGACGTAATATTAAGGCTGACGAAGCATACAGAATCGGACTTGTTAATGCTGTATATGAGACAATTGATGAGCTTATGGCTGCAGCAGAGAAGATGGCGGCAGGAATTGCTAATCAGGCTCCGATAGCAGTGCGTAACTGCAAGAAGGCTATGAACGACGGGCTTCAGGTAGATATGGACGCAGCTATTGTTATCGAAGAGAAGCTTTTCGGAGACTGCTTCGAGACGGAAGACCAGAAAGCAGGAATGGGCAATTTCCTTGAGAAGGATAAGGAAAAGAAGCTTAAGGTCGTACCGTTCAAGAACAGATAAATTTAAATTAACATATAAAAGATTATTTAAGGAGGCAATGAAATGAAAGTTGGAGTTATCGGTGCGGGAACAATGGGTTCAGGTATTGCACAGGCATTTGCACAGACAGAAGGATATGAAGTATATCTGTGCGATATTAATGAGGAATTTGCAGCTAACGGAAAGAATAAGATTGCAAAGGGATTTGAGAAGCGTGTTGCTAAGGGCAAGATGAGCCAGGAGGATGCAGACGCTATTCTTGCAAAGATTACAACAGGCGTAAAGGATATCTGCACAGACGCAGATCTTATCGTAGAAGCAGCTCTTGAGGTTATGGATGTTAAGAAGCAGACATTTAAGGAGCTTGAAGCTATATGCACTAACCCTGATGTTATATTTGCTACCAATACATCGTCACTTTCAATTACAGAAATCGGAGCAGGAATATCAAAGCCTGTTATCGGAATGCATTTCTTTAATCCGGCTCCTGTAATGAAGCTTATCGAGGTTATCGCAGGTGAGAATACTCCTTGTGAGACAGTTGAGAAAGTTACTAAGATTGCTGAAGAGATTGGAAAAACTCCTGTTAAGGTAAATGAAGCGGCAGGATTTGTTGTCAACAGAATACTTATCCCTATGATTAACGAAGCTGTAGGAATCTATGCAGACGGCGTTGCTTCTGTAGAAGGAATTGATACTGCTATGCAGCTTGGCGCTAACCACCCAATGGGACCTCTTGCACTCGGCGACCTTGTAGGTCTTGATATCTGCCTTGCAATTATGGAAGTTCTTCAGGCAGAGACTGGTGATCCTAAGTATCGTCCTCATCCACTTCTTCGTAAGATGGTTCGTGCTGGAAAGCTTGGACGTAAGACAGGAATCGGATTTTACGATTACAGCAAATAAGCTTATGATGTTTAAATAATAAATGGAGGATTATAGATCATGGATTTTTCTTTAGATAAAAAACATGAAATGGCGAGAACCTTATTTAAGGAATTCGCTGAGACAGAAGTTAAGCCTCTTGCTCAGGAAGTTGACGAGACAGAGGTGTTCCCTAGAGGAACAGTTGAGAAGATGGCAAAGGCAGGTTTCCTTGGAATTCCTGTACCAAAGGAGTACGGCGGACAGGAATGCGATCCGTTAACATATGTTATGTGTGTTGAAGAGCTTTCCAAGGTATGTGGAACAACCGGTGTTATCGTATCTGCACATACATCGTTATGTGTAGACCCTATTCTGACATACGGTACTGAAGAGCAGAAGCAGAAGTATGTAAGAGATCTTGCTACAGGAGCTAAGCTTGGTGCGTTTGCACTTACTGAGCCGGGAGCGGGAACTGACGCTCAGGGAGCGCAGACAAAGGCTGTACTTGACGGAGACGAATGGGTTCTTAATGGTTCAAAATGCTTTATTACCAATGGTAAAGAGGCTGATGTATATATTGTTATTGCAATTACAGGCATTACAGAGGATAAGCGCGGAAGAAAGAAGAAGAATTTCTCAGCGTTTATCGTTGATAAAGGCGCTCCGGGCTTCTCATTCGGAACAAAGGAAAAGAAAATGGGTATACGCGGTTCTTCAACATATGAGCTTATATTTGAAGACTGCAGAATTCCAAAGGAGAATCTGTTAGGACCTGAAGGCAAGGGATTCCCTATTGCAATGCATACACTTGACGGCGGACGTATCGGTATCGCTGCTCAGGCGCTTGGTATTGCTGAAGGAGCTCTCGACAGAGCTATTGAGTATACTAAAGAGAGAAAGCAGTTCGGACGTTCTATCGCACAGCAGCAGAACACCCAGTTTAAGCTTGCTGATATGGCAACAAGAATTGAAGCTGCAAAGATGCTTGTATATAAGGCTGCAATGGCAAAGGCTTCTCAGAAAGTGTATTCAGTAGAAGCTGCAAAAGCTAAGCTGTTTGCAGCAGAGACTGCAATGGCAGTTACAACTGAGGTTGTACAGCTTTTCGGTGGATACGGATACATCAGAGAGTATGATGTTGAGCGTATGATGCGTGACGCTAAGATTACTGAGATATATGAAGGAACATCAGAGGTTCAGCGTATGGTAATTTCTGGTGCGTTGCTTAAGTAGTTAATATAAATAATCATAAGGAGTGAAAATACCGTGAAAATCGTTGTATGTATTAAACAGGTACCAGATACCAAAGGCGGCGTTAAGTTTAATCCTGACGGTACGCTGGATAGGGCAGCAATGCTTGCTATAATGAATCCGGACGACAAAGCCGGACTTGAGGCAGCGCTTAGAATCAAGGAAGAATGCGGAGCAGAAGTAACTGTTGTTACGATGGGACTTCCAAAGGCTGATGATGTTCTTCGTGAGGCTATGGCTATGGGCGCTGACAATGCAATCCTTGTAACAGACAGAGTATTGGGCGGAGCTGATACATGGGCTACATCTACGACAATTGCCGGAGCTTTAAGAAATATCGATTATGACCTCATTATTACAGGCCGTCAGGCAATCGATGGAGATACAGCTCAGGTAGGTCCTCAGATTGCAGAGCATCTTGGAGTGCCGGTTATATCTTATGCAGAGGATATTAAGATTGACGGCGATTATGTTATCGTTAAGAGACAGTATGAAGACAGATATCATGAGATTAAGGCTAAGATGCCTTGTCTTGTAACAGCACTTTCAGAATTAAATGTTCCTCGTTATATGACACCGGGCGGAATATTTGACGCATATGACAAAGAAGTAACAGTATGGGGAAGAAACGACCTTAAAGACGTTGACGATTCTGATATCGGACTTAAGGGTTCTCCTACTAAGATTGCCAAGGCATCAGATAAGGTACGTAAAGGTGCAGGTGAAAAAGTTAATCTTGATGCAGCTGAGTCAGTTGAATACATCATGGGTAAACTTAAAGAGAAACATATCATATAATCATTTGAAGGAAAGTGGTGAATAAAATGGGTTTAGAACAGTATAAAGGCGTATATATCTACGCTCAGCAGGTAGATAATGAGTTAAGCAGCATTGCTTTTGAGTTAATCGGAAAAGCTAAGGAGCTTGCAAAGGACCTTGATACAGATGTAACAGCCGTACTTATTGGTTATAATGTAGGAGGTCTTGTAGACAGCCTTGCAGAGTACGGTGCAGACAAGGTAATCGTAGTAGACGATCCTGAGCTTGAAACATATAGAACAGAGCCGTATGCACATGCGCTGGCTTCAGTAATTAACGAGTACAAGCCTGACATCATGTTAGTAGGAGCAACAGCAATCGGACGTGATCTTGGTCCTACAGTTTCAGCAAGAGTTAAGACAGGTCTGACGGCTGACTGTACATTACTTGAGATAGGTGATTTCCCAATTAATCCTCTGCCTAATCAGGAGCAGAAGCACAATCAGCTTCTTATGACGCGTCCTGCATTTGGCGGTAATACAATCGCTACTATTGCATGCCCTGATAACCGTCCTCAGATGGCTACGGTACGTCCTGGCGTTATGCAGAAGCTTGAGCCTGTAAAGGGAGCAAAAGCTGAGGTTATCGAGTATAATCCTGGTTTTGAGAAAAATAATAAATATGTTGAAATTATCAACATTATCAAGCAGGCTAAGACTACAGAGAATATTATGGATGCTAAAATTCTTGTATCAGGAGGACGTGGAGTTGGTTCTGCAGAGAATTTCCAGATGCTTAAAGATCTTGCAGAAGTTCTTGGCGGTACAGTAAGCTGCTCACGTGCAGTTGTAGAGAATGGATGGCTTCCTGTAGACCTTCAGGTTGGACAGACAGGTAAGACTGTACGTCCTAATCTGTACTTTGCAATCGGTATTTCAGGTGCAATCCAGCACGTAGCCGGAATGGAAGAATCAGATATCGTTATAGCTATCAATAAAGATGAGGACGCACCAATCTTTGATGTAGCTGATTATGGTATTGTAGGAGACCTTAATAAGATTGTTCCTGCGCTGACACAGGCTCTTAAGGCTGAACTTGCATAAGAGTAATAATATAATAATTTAATTTGTGCTATAAAAATTGTTCATAAAAAGATTCCCAGATGTATTCTGCGTTTGCAGAAGCATGTCTGGGAATCTTTTGTTATTTAAGAATATGTAAAATATAACTTATTAAAGTAGATATTAATATGATTTTAAATGAATAAACAGGATATTGCTGAGCATTCTATATAGTACAATTGCTATACACCGATATAGTGTCAGGAGGAGAGGTTTATGGATCAGGAAAAGTTTGTTGAAAGACTTATAGAACTTAGGCTGAATAAAGGTGTATCTGCGCGTGATATGAGTTTGTCTCTTGGTCAGAGTGCCGGCTATATTAATAACATAGAAAACGGTGTAAATTATCCTTCAATGTCTCTGTTTTTTTATATATGTGAATATTTTGGAATTACTCCTGCGGAATTTTTCGATACATTATCTACTAATCCGGAAAAATTGAATGAGTTATGTAATCTTGCAAAAGGTCTTAGTAATGAACAGCTTGATATACTTATTGCTGTCGCTTCAGGCTTTAAAAAATAACAAAAAGATACAACTAATTATTTGTATTAAGCATTTTCATTTGCTATAATATTCATATATCAAATGAATGGAGGAAGATTATGAATAAAAAACTGGCAAAAGCAGCGGCATTTGTCCTTATGTCTTCGCTTGTCATTGGAGTCTTTGGGAATAATTCTGCCGTAAGTAAAGCAGCTAAGATTAAGCTTAGCAAGACGAGAGTTTCACTTGAAGCTGGAGACAGTATTAAGCTTAAAGTGAAGAATTATAAGGGAAAGGTGAAATGGTCGTCGTCTAAGAAGAAGGTTGCTTCTGTTTCAAAAAAAGGTGTTGTAAACGCTAAGAAAAAGGGTAAGGCAGTCATAACTGCAAAGGCAGGTGCAAAAAAATTGACATGTAAAGTTACTGTAAGTAAAAAAGAGCAGGAAAATCCAGGCACATTTTCAGAACCGCAGGTAACGCCTGCGCCACAGACGCCGGTACAGAATACGCCGATTCCTGATAAAACGGTTAATCCTACGGGCGAACCTACAAAGTCACCTGAACCGACCTCAACGCCAAAATATATGCAGGAGGGCGCATTTGTATATGATAAGCTTGACATATCATGGATTGATACTGAAAAACCTATGATAGCGTTTACGTTTGACGATGGTCCTGTAGGTTCATCAGACAGCGATTACAGTATGAGAATACTTAATGTGCTTAAAGAGTATGGAATGCATGCAACATTTAATTATGTTACAAGTAAAATTTCCAATGATTCTATGAAAAAAGAGATTCTTACTGCAATGGAGAACGGAAATGAGATTGCAAATCACACGTCGCAGTGGAGTTCTTTATCAGACTCTGCAGCGTTTCCAGATGGAGAATCAATTGCAGCAGAAGTGGAAAAAGCAAGGGCAACGCTTTCTGAGCTTACCGGAATTACCAACTTCACGCTTCGTCCGCCGAATCTTGGACAGAATGCTTTGGTGCTTGAGAATGTCAATGTTCCTATGATAGGCTGCAATATTATCAGCAATGACTGGGAGAGTACCGTAACAAAGGAACACATAATTGAAGTAAGCAAGACTGCTAAGGACGGAGATATTGTTCTGTTCCATGAGACAATGCAGAATACTGCGGAGGCTGTAGAAGAGCTTGTGCCATATTTTGTTGAAAACGGATATCAGATAGTGTCGGTTGTAGAGCTGTTTGCGGCAAAGGATATTCCTCTTTTCAGAGGTAATTACTACAACAAGGCTGAATATATGGATCCGAAATACTGATGTATTGTTAATTTAATTTACATATAGCAATGCGGTATATTATTATTTGACAGGCTGCCGCCCGGCGCTTATTAATCGCCGGGCGGCAGTTTCTTTATCACAAGCGTATATAACACTGCATATCTTAATGTAGAGGGGGTAGTTGTTTATGGAAATTGCAGTAGTCGGAGGAGATTTAAGACAGTGTTATCTTGCCGATACGCTTATTAATGCGGGCTATACGGTTAAAACATTTGATCTCGTATGCGATGATATAGCTGTAAGGGCAGTGCGTAAGGAAAAACTCAGTGAAGCTGTAAAGGGATGCGGCGCTGTTGTGCTGCCTACGCCGGTAAGCGAAAGATGGCTTTCAGTCGCGGGAATGATTAAGGATAACGTCATATTATTTGGCTGGAATATACCTGAGAGATTTTCGTGTTTTAAGCAGTTTGATTTCTCAAAAGCGGATGAGGTTGCACAGAAAAATGCTGTGGCTACTGCAGAAGGAACCCTGGCAGAGACTATAAAATACAGTAACAGAAACATATCCGGCTCTAAATGTCTTATAACCGGATACGGAAGATGTGCAAAAGAGATTGCATTAAGATTCCGTCTTATGGGAGCTTATGTGACTGTTGCGGCAAGAAGCAGACAGCAGAGAGAAGAAGCGGCATTTAACGGAATGGATGTGTGCAATATGTTTGAACGCCCGGATTATTTGGAATACGATTATATTATAAATACAGTGCCAGCAAGGATACTAACGAAGGAGGTTATAGACAAGTTTAACAGACAGGTAGTCGTTATAGACATTGCTTCGATTCCCGGAGGTACTGATTTTGAATACTGTGCACGGCAGAATATTACGGCTATACACAGCCTTTCGCTGCCGGGGAAGTACTCGCCGAAAACTTCAGGGGAGATTCTTGGAAATGTAATAATAGAACAATTAGCAGGGGGAATATAAGTGGAATTAGCCGATTGCAAGGTTGGATTCGGGATTACCGGTTCATTTTGTACATTTGCTAAAATAACAAAAGAACTAAAGATACTTGCAGGTGAAGTTGCAGATATTACTCCTGTATTTTCAAATAATGTGCAGACAATCAACTCCAGATTTGGAAATGCTAAGGAGTTCATACAGACAGTAGAGGAGATTACAAACAATAAAGGAATGAAAACAATTGAAGAGGCGGAAGTCATAGGGCCAAATGATCCGTTTGATATTATGGTGATAGCTCCGTGTACAGGAAATACACTTGCAAAGCTCTGCAATGGTATAACTGACAGCCCGGTGCTCATGGCGGCAAAAGCACACCTTAGGAACGGTAAGCCTTTAGTTATCTCAATATCTACAAATGACGCGCTTGGCGCCAATTTTAAAAATATTGGTCTGGCTATGAATATGAAAAATATATATTTTGTTCCGTTTGGACAGGATAATTATGAGAAAAAGCCAAATTCTATGATTGCCGACGTTGGAAAGATTGAAGACACAATGAAAGCGGCGCTTTGCGGAAAACAGCTCCAGCCTGTGATAATATAAACAAAAGAAAAGACGGACTTGATATTCTCAAGCCCGTTATACATATCAGCTCTCATCAGGTTTAACTATTACTCCGTTTAATTCTACATGCTCGTTTACCTGAATAAGGATATAAGGTATACCGTCAATAATTCTGGTTTCTATAAGGTCGCTTCGTTCAGGCTTGACTTTTATAACCACATCCGTTGTTTTAACTTCAAGATTTCTTATATTAGTAATATTTGCTGCCGAAAGATTAGTTTCAGATGCAGTTTCATTTTCATCGGTATGAAATATTCTTTCATAATTCTCGTCAAAATCACTTAGGTTTTCTTCTTTTATGCCGCTTTTCACAAGAAGTCCTTTAACGTCGTTTTTGTCAAGGATTACCGGTTCCGGAAGGTCTTTTTGTTCTTCTATCATTTCACTAAGATTATCGTGAATGCTTTTTACAGTGTCAAAGCAGCATTCGCTGCCGAGAGACTGCTCGATAATTGTCTGAAATACGCCGTTTTGCTCCTTGCTTGTAAGAGGACGCCTGCATGCAAACATATTATCCATAAATGAAGTATTCGGATTCTCGCTTTTTCTTGTATAGTACAGCATTGAATGGATGTCTGTATTGCGGTCGTTAAATGCAGGAAATAGAAATCCATGAGCAGGCACGTCGACAAGCCAGTCGCGGATTGTAGTTTCGATTGTATTGGCTTCGGCGTTATAGCACAGATTTGACTTTTCAAGCTTTACAGGACATATGCAGCATATAAGATGCTCATATACATATATGCTGGCGTCGTCCATCTCCATTCCGTCCGAGGTTATTCCCGGTATGTCGTATGCGGCATGTGCAAGAATTATGTAGTAGTTCTCAGCATATTCATAATACTCAATTACTTTATTATAGAATTGTTCTATAAGCTCATCATCTTCAAGCCTGCTGTCGCGGAGGCGAAGCAGAAATTCCTGAGTTCCGCCCTCTTTTTCCTGTTCTATAGGAAATTCAAGATTAATAAGGTTCCTTCCAAGCGAACCCGAAAGACAAGAACGAAAAATATTGATGTATTTAAACATTTCCTCTTCGTCCAAAGACAAAAAAGCATGTTTTATTGTCGTCTTTATATTTTTTTCAGCATCTACATAGCAGCCGCAAAGTCTTCTTACATGACATTTATTTTTGTTAAATAAGCGTTTGATTTCTGATATTTCTTTTTTATTCATATTATCCTCCCAGGTATATGTAATGTTAATATGATATCACATATGGGTATTTAAAAACAAGCGTGGACACTTTGTATATTTCAATCGTTTATATAATATAGACTGTTTGTTTATTATAGCATGACATAAGGCTGCATTGACTTTTTGAGGAAGGTCTGCTACAATCGAAATGTTAAATGCGGATATGGCGGAATTGGCAGACGCGCTAGATTTAGGTTCTAGTGGGATATCCCGTGCAGGTTCAAGTCCTGTTATCCGCATAAAATTATGATATGCTATATTTCTGCCGATTAGCTTTGTTTTATCCATGATTCCAACCTGTGAAGTATGGCAAAAAAGGCGCTTACGAAGCTGTTAAGCACTGTTATGATGAGTGCAAAAATCTACTTTAAATTAGGTGAGTTTTTTAGTATTTCTGGTAATGATGAGTGGAAAATGATAGAGAGATATTCAACTATTTGCTCTTTATCCTGGTTTTGAGGATTTTTAAACCATTCTATCAAAATGCCGGCTAATGATTCTGTATATAAATTGCATACAAAAAGTTTAAACTCTTTTTCCACACAAAGACCTAATTCTCTTTCTATATTATCAATGATAGTTTCTACAATACTAATAAAATCCTGATAAAAAAAGCGTCTCATTTCCTCTCTTCCTAATGTATCATATGCACAGGCTAAAACGTGTGCGTTATCTTCAACATAATTAATAACAAATAGAATAGCTTCCTTATAATCTACCATTAAATCGAATTTTTTGACAACCTCGACAGCTTCCTGCTCTAATATCCATTTTAATAAATCATAAATATTCTCAAAGTGATAATAAAATGTTTTTCGATTCATGCTACAATCTTTAATAATGTCTGTAACTGTAATTTTATTTAAGCTTTTTGACATCATAAATTTTTTTAATGATGCCGCAAGCTTCTTTTTGGTTTGTAAAGAAATTTCATTATGTGTCATTAATAATCAACCTCCTGTATTTATTATACATATGTCCATCAAATTTACAACTCAAAATTGCCCGTCAAATTACTGTGATTTGTCCGTATTTACACAGAAAGTACATATCTGTCCGTTGTTTCTTAAGTTATATTTTAATATACTTATCTCCTGTAAAAGGAAGGAGAAATGAGAATGATAAAGCTATTATATGAGATAGAGATGCAGACTTTAATCGGAATAAAACCCGGTACTATGTATGCAGAGATATTACATAATGAAGTGAAAGGATTTCTTAATTTGATGAGACAATCCACAGCATTTTATGGAAATATAGATATAAACGGTGAATGCCAAATACAGGGCGAGATAATTTCTTTGACAAAAACGATACCATATAAAGCTACAGGATATATGAAAAAGGAAACGGTCGTGCTTGATATGTATACAGATCAGGGAAAATTTCATATAACCGGAAAGGAGACAGACAATGAAGAAATTCTACAGCCGAATTGTTAATCACCCTAAAATTATCTTGCTGATATTTTCGATTCTTTTTATTGTTTGCTTTATTGCAAAACAATTTATTGCTGTAAATTATGATATGAATGATTATCTTCCGTCAGAAAGCGCTTCTACTATTGCTCTTGACGTTATGGAAGAAGAATATGACGGAGGCATACCTAATGCACGTGTCATGATAGAGAATGTTTCAATTCCCGAAGTATTAAACTATAAAAAAGAAATTGAATCAGTAGAGGGTGTTAGTGATGTAACATGGCTTGATGATGTAGCTGATATTACAGAACCATTGGAAATGATGGATACCAACACTGTTGAGACATATTATAAGGACAAAAACGCATTATTGTCTATTACGATTGAAGAAGATAAAAGTATTCAAGCTGTTGAAGATATCAGAGAAATCATAGGCGATGAAAATTCTATGATGGGCAGCGCGGTTTCAACTGCTGTTGCAACGACCAGCACAGTGAGTGAAATAAGTAAAATTGTTGTGATTGCCATAATTCTTTTGCTTCTGATTCTCATTTTAACGACAACCTCGTGGGCAGAGCCGTTTATTGTACTTATTGGCCTTGGAATCGCTGTTATTATTAACGCTGGAAGCAATCTGATTTTCGGCGAGATTTCATTTGTTACAAATGCGGCGGGCAATATTCTGCAATTAGCTGTTTCATTGGACTATGCTGTTTTTTTAATACATCGTTTTGAAGAATGCCGTAAAGAGGAAAGCGATGTAAAGAGCGCTATGGTAAATGCGCTTTGTATGTCAACTTCATCGATTCTTTCCAGCGGACTTACCACTGTGATTGGTTTTCTGGCGCTTTGTTTAATGAGATTCAGAATAGGCCCGGATTTGGGACTGGCGTTGGCTAAAGGGGTTTTTATAAGTCTGATTACGGTATTTGTATTCATGCCGGTACTTGTCCTTTACACATACAGATTGATTGATAAAACAACACATCGTTCCTTTATGCCGTCTTTTAAGACTTTTGGAAGAATAGTTTCACGTGTTATGATTCCATTAATGTGTGTGTTTGTCATTTTGATTGTGCCATGCTATCTGGCTTCAAATTCAAATGATTTCTATTATGGCTCATCACATATATTTGGTGTGAAAACAAAGCTGGGTTCAGATATACAAAAAATAGATTCTATATTTGGAGAAAATGACACTTATGTTTTACTTGTTCCGAAAGAAAGTACAGCAACGCAAAAAGAGTTATCTGATGAATTGAAAGATTTACCTCAGGTATCAGGCATAATGTCATATGTCGATACTGTTGGAGCAGAAATACCGGAATCGTATCTTGATTCAGAAACACTTTCAAAATTAAATTCGGATAATTACACACGAATGGTACTGTCCGTTGAGACTGACTATGAGGGAGAAGAAACCTTTGAATTAGTAAAAAATATCCGTGATATTACAGAAAAATATTATGCAGGAAGCTGGTATCTTGCAGGCGAAGGAGTGTCTGCTTATGATTTGATGAACACAGTTACTTCCGATATGACAAAGGTAAATCTGCTGGCTATTGGAGCTGTATTCTTAGTGCTTTTATTAACAACAAAATCTGTTGTTTTGCCGATTATTTTAGTATTAGCCATAGAAACGGCAATTTGGATAAACTTGTCTATTCCATATTTTATGAACAGCACGATTTTCTATATTGCTTACCTGATTATCAGCTCCATACAACTTGGGGCAACCGTAGATTATGCAATATTATTTTCAGACAGATATAAAGAAGAACGAGAGACAAATAGCAAAAAACAGGCTGTAGTCAGTACAATTTCTTCTGTTACTGTTTCAATTCTGACTTCTGGAGGCGTTCTTACGATTGTAGGATTTTTATTAGGTAACATATCTACACATGGACTGCTTTCGCAGTTAGGATTCTTTCTTGGGAAAGGAACTCTGTGTTCGCTTATTATTGTACTTTTTGTTCTGCCGGCTTTACTGTATGTCTTTGATGGACTGGTTATTAAAAAAGATTCAAAACACAAGGAGGTTTTGCAAAATGAAAACATATAAGAAAGGAATCGCTTTATCTCTTGTCGCTTTGCTGGTGACAAGTACGTCAATTTCTGTAGCTGCCGCTGAAAACACTTCCTCTAAAGAAGAGGTCGTTTACATTATGACACAGGCAGATGGCTCAACAGACAATGTTAATGTAGTCAATATATTTAACGGTGGGGATATTACAGATTATGGAAATTATTCGTCGGTTAAAATGTTGACTACTACAGATAAAATCAATCAGACGGAAGATAAAATTACGTTTTCATCCTCTGAGGAAAAAGTATATTATCAGGGAACCTTAGAGGATACAGAAATACCCTGGAATATTTCTATTCGATATTTTTTGGATAATAAAGAGTATACGCCAGAAGAAATTGCCGGTATGAGCGGTTGGCTGGAAATTAAAATTTCGATTACTGAAAATAGCAGGTGCAAAGGCTCGTATTTTGATGATTATGCTTTACAGGCAACATTTTTATTAGATACAAATCTTTGCAGCAATATAAAATCTGATGGGGCGACAACCGCTAATGTTGGCTCTGATAAGCAATTACTATATACAATACTTCCGGGCAAAGGACTGGAAACGTCTATCTGTGCAGACGTTGAAAATTTTGAAATGGATTCTATTTCTATAAGTGGAATAAAATTGAATCTGAATATTGAAATTGATGATGAAGAATTAACGGAAAAAGTTGAAGAATTGATGGAAGCCACAGAAAAATTAGATGATGGAGCAGCACAGCTTTATGATGGAGCAGAAGCTTTAAAGACTGGAAGCAGTTCGCTTGATAAGGGAATTTCTTCTTTAAAAAGTGGTGTAAGTGCGTTGGATTCTGGAATTATAACACTTCAAAATGGAATGAAATCTATGCAAAAAGGACTGGATACTTTAAATAGTCAATCATCTACTTTGACAAAAGGTTCTGAACAAATAAAAACCACATTGGAAACTATACAGACAAATTTAAGTACAGTTTCTATTTCAGCAGACCAGCTTCAGGAATTAACAATAGCTTCTGGCAAAATCAAAGATGGTATAAATAGTCTGTCCGATGGCACAGCAGCCTTACAAAATAATCTGGGATATGCACAATATAAAGCTGCCATGTCGCAAAATGGCTTAGATATTGACTCGTTAAAGAGTAATAACCGGCAGGCTGTTACAAATTGTTCAAATCAGATAGCGTCTTTAAAACAAACAGTCGCAGCATTAGAAAGTCAGGGTGGATATGAAAATCAGGTTGCCCAATTACAGGCGCAGATTGCAAATTTAGAGAGTATTATACAATTATTAAATGCGAATAATGCCGCAATAGGCGGCACGGAAAGCTATTTAAACAATGTTTCCGGCGGCGCGGAGGATTTATATAAAGGAGTGGCTTCGTTAAAAAATGAATATGATAAATTTGATGCTGCAATATCAGAATTGTCAAATGCCCTTAGTGGTATGGTAACAAAAATGTCGACGTTAACTTCTGGAATTAACCAGCTTGTAAGCAGTTACAAAGAATTTGATACTGGCTTAAACAGTTATACAAATGGGGTGGCTGATGTGGTTTCAGGATATAATAAGATGATAAATGGAATTTCGTCGTTGGCTTCTGGTAGCAAAGAACTAATAACTGGTTCAGATAAGCTTTCTTCTGGTTCGTCTGAATTATATGATGGAATTATAACTCTCTGCGATGGTGCGAAAGAGTTAAATTCCGGTACAGGTGAATTGAACTCTGAAACTTCAAATATGGATACACAGATACAGGATAAAATTGATGAAATTCTTTCTTCTATAGAGGGTGAAGAGACAGAAACAAAATCTTTTGTTTCGGAAAAGAATACAAATGTTGATAACGTACAATTTGTTATTAAAACTGCCGCGATTGAAAAGGAAGAAATAAAAGTGGAAGAAGAGGAACATACAGAAGCTACATCTTTATGGAAGAAGTTTATTCAGTTATTTGGCTTTTAAGAGGAAGTCTTAGGCTGCGTATATAATTGCACCTGCCGTAAAGCTTAACAGATATGGCAGGTGCAATTTTAATTTCTGGCAGTGCAGAAGGCGTTATTCTGCGTTTTTCAGGGCTTTATCCAGCGGAATTTTTTTGATTCTTCTGAAATCAAAGCCCAAAACAATCAGATACCCAATCAGCACAAACAGGAACATTTTCACATATCCCGGCATATTCATTTGAAAGGTAAACCAACCGCTGTAACCCTCCATAATCATTTTCCAGGCCTCGCCCATGACAAGCGAGCCAAGGCAAACGCCAAGTGCGTCTGCAAGCACAAGAATAACAGAGGTTGAGAGCAGATAAAGCCTTGCAATTTCGCCGTTTTCATAGCCGAGAATTTTGGTCATGGAAATGGCGTTCTCATTTTTTTCAATAATGATTTTTGTGAGCAGATAAATCATCACTGCCGACAGCAGGACACACAGCACTTGAAAATACTGCATATAGGAACCCATTGAATGGTCAAGCTGGTCGCACATTTTGGTGATATCCTGTTCGGTAATCACCGTCGCTATATTATCTTCTGCAATATCTGTAATCTGAGTATCGGACAGATATCCGGTAAATTCGTCCTCCTTCAAATCAAAAGCTGTGCGGAACTGTTTTATCGGCATAAATACTGAAATACTCAAAGATTTGTCATAAAATCCCGCTGCTTTAAATTCGTACTTTTTGTTTTCATATTTTTCCGAAAGCACCACCGTGTCGCCTGCGGATATGCCGTATTTTTCTGCAAAGGAGTTTGAAATATAGACTTCATTCTCTCCCAAAGCGTCTAAACCGCTTATTTCTACAAAGTTGCTGCCATCTGCAATTCCGTACACGGAAATTTCTTCGTTAATCGCATCGCTTTTTCTTTGCAGCGATTTCATTGCAAAGGCTTCAGCGCTTTCGTTTGCCGTCACGATGGGGTTTGCGTCCTCGTCCTCATAGGATTTCAGCACATACTGATAGTCTGCAAACATCATATTGCCTGCATTGTCCTTGTAGTAATTAAGCGTATCCGGCATTCCGATAGCCATTGCCAGCATAACGCAGACAAAGAAGATACCGAAAAACAAAATCAGGTAGTTCGGCATATTCTGAAAAATAATACGCAGCCGAAAACGGCTGAAGAACTTAAAGCCCGGCAGGCGGATTGCCTTTTTACGCTGATTTTTTTTCAAATCCTGCCGCAGAAATTCAAGCGGCGTATGCCTCATTTTTTCAAATATAACCGCAAAATTTACAATAAACATAAGCAAAAGCGGAATAACCGTAGTCTTAACAAATGCCGTTGGATTCCAAATGGTTTCATATGCAGGCAGACTATAGCTGTTGTAATACATGAAAACAACTACATTTTTAAACACCGTATATCCCAGCAGATTCCCGACTGCAGCCGCAAACAGCGTAACAATGACAGGCATGGCAAGATAATGACGTGTAAGCTCCCCGCAGGTATAACCGGAGGCTCTGAGCGTTCCGATGGTTTTCGATTCTTTTGTAATGGTGTTGCTGATGGTTATGGCAAAAATAAAGGCAATAATTACAATGAGAATATTAAGCAGCACGCCGCCCATAGCTTCGTCCGAACCCATATCGTCCGTTGCAAAATGAATCGCCTGATTTGCATAGGCAGGGAGATAATCTTCAATTTCATTATCATGGGCAACGGTCTGCGTCAGAAGCGCTTTCATAAAGTCATCCGAAAGCTTCTTTTCTTCCTTTTCGTCCGCAGGCGTATCTGCATACTGCCATGCATATGCCCAGTGGACAGACTTTTTCAGACTTGCAAAACCGTCCTCTGTTACCATCGCTACATTGAATTTCAGGGCGTCAAACATGAAATCGGTATTTTTTTCATGAAGCGTGGAATAATTTACATAGGCAATCAGTCCCACAACATTCCACTTTTTTTCACCGACTGTAATTATATCGCCGACCTTTACGCCCACATTGTCTGCGTGCATACGGTCGATTGCAATCTCATTATCGGTTGTGGGAAAACGACCGTCTAAAAGGCAGGCTAAATTGATATTGTCTGTTTTGGCATAAACCCGAACAGTACCGTCCACAACGCCGTCGTTATTATTGTCCTCATCCTCATTGCGGTAGAAATTTTCATAAACCGTTACAGGAACGGGCTGAAAATCGGGATCATTTAATTGGTATTTTTCTTCTGCGTCTGCTTTATTTTTAAGCTCAAAATGTCCGTTTTCTAATTTATATTCTGTAATGCCCTGACCCGCTGCGGTCATCATGCTTTCATTGGCTACATACATTCCCGACACAAATCCGATTGTCAGAATTAAAAACAGGCTGACAACCAGATACTTTTTCCAGTCGCCGAGAAGTTCCCGCAGTATGCGCCGACGAAGTGGATTTTTGATTTTTTGTTGTTTCATATCCGCCGCACTCCTTACCATTCGAGTTCTGAAGCCGATATTTTATTCGTATTCAACTCATTTTTACGAACCATACCGTCTCTTAGCTTGATGACATGATCCGCCATTCCTTTTATCGCTTCGTTATGCGTTACCATAATAACCGTGTTTTTGTATTTCCGATTGATATCTTCAATCAGCTTTAAAATCTCTTTTGAAGTGGTATAATCCAAAGCACCAGTGGGCTCGTCGCAGAGAAGGATATCCGGATTTTTGACAATCGCCCTGCCGATGGAAACACGCTGCTGCTGTCCGCCGGAAAGCTGATTCGGCAGCTTGTACCGATGCTCGTAAAGACCAAGTGTATTCAGCAGGTCGTCGATATCCAACGGATTATCTGACAGATAGGCTCCCACCTCGATATTTTCCTTCACATTGAGATTCCCGATTAAATTGTATAACTGAAACACGTAGCCGAGATGCTTACGGCGATACTGTGTAAGACCTTTTTCTCCCATATCGTCCAGCTTATCGCCGTTTATGGAAATATAGCCGGAATCCGCACCGTCGATACCTCCGATAATATTCAGCAGAGTGGATTTCCCCGACCCCGAAGGACCAAGCAGCACACAGAATTCTCCCTTTGCAACGGAAAAGTTCATTCCTCGCAGAACCTCCTGTTTGGTATTTTCACTTCCGAATGACTTTTTCAAATCGACAATCTCCAAAAATTTCTTTTCTTGCTCTGACATAAGTAAATCCGATCCTTTCTTATTTATGAAACAGTGAAAATCCTTTTTTTTCATAGGGCATGGTCTGTACATCGACAAGCGTATAGCCTGTTTCGCCTATCGCTTTTTGCAAATCTTCTTCCGATATAGGATTTTTTGTAATAATCTCTGTTTTTCCTTTGATATGGGAAGATGTAACCTTTTTTACCGTAAAATTTTTTCGCACTGTGTCATTGATATGGCTCTCGCACATTCCGCACATCATTCCGTCGATTATCAATGTGATTTTAAACATATTCTTTACTCCTTTCTTTTGGCTTCGGTTCTGTAAAGATATGGTAATAATATTGGAAAAAGTGATAAAAAAAGACGGCATAGCGCCGTCTTTTTATCAGACAAGTGCAGCGCCCAGCGCTTTACAGGACAGAACCGCATCATCATCGGGCGCTGCATTGCAGATTACGCTGTCGCAGGCAAGAACAGCGCCATTACTTCTGCAGGTATCCTCCCAGTTGCGCATCCACTCGCCGTCTCCCCAGCCGTAAGAGCCGAACAGAGCAATCTTTTTACCGTTCAAATTGGCTTCTACGGAATCAAACATCGGCTGGAACTCATACTCTTCCAGCACCTCTGCTCCCATAGCCGGGCAGCCAAAAGCGATTGCGTCAAAAGAACTCATCATAGAAGCGTCAAACTCCGAAGCCTGAAGCATGACAGCCTCCGCTCCTTTTTCGGCCGCGCCTGCTCTGACAGCCTCTGCCATAGCTGCGGTATTTCCGGTTCCGCTCCAATAAACTACTGCTACTTTGCTCATGTTGTATACCAACCTTTCTTTAAATATATATTAAACGGCTACAGTAAGCCATTCAATAGACTTTCCTTCGGAAAATAGCGTACAGTAAATGTCTGTACATTTTTTATACTGTGCAAACAGCTTTTGGGCCGCCTTTGCATCGCCGTATACTTTCCAGCATCCCACACATTTGTAGTCCGCCGCTTTGTTTTCTATAAATCCCTGTACATCCTCAGGCGGATATCCGAGAAATAGCCCGATTTCGTGGGGAAACTTTTCTTTTTCCCGCAAGCGTCTGATTAGCTCGGAAATACATCGCTCCGGTCTGTCTGTTTCATAGCCGCACTCTTTCAATATTCTGTATGCTGCGTCATGCTGCAAATCCGAAGATAGCTTTGACGGGCGGTAAATATATAAAAGAGCCCTGTTTTTCTGAAAGCGAAGCGGCAGCATGCGAAGTCCTTTCTTCACGAAAATACGGTTCCAGCAGCGGACACAGTTTTTCATCTCAATACTGTCTGCAAACGTACAGCTAAACATGTTGCCTGTTTTTATTCCGGCAAGCGTAGGAGAGCAATGCTGCACAAGCATATCTTCCGACATATTCATCCCCCTTTCTTTATAAAGCATGTTCTTCCAAAATTGTTTTCAGCGCCGACATGGAGCTGCTGTGCGATCGGACAATTTTAACGTTCCGGCCTTTTGTTTCGCTCAGCACGTAGCGAATCATTTTATGTGACATTGTATTGGTAAAAAGAACCAGTAAATCCGGTGTTCCAATATTTTTCAGGCGGCTTTGCATTTTGTTATACACCTTTGCTTTACATTTGTAATTTCCGCATAAATCCTTATACTGCCGAACCATGCATTCGTTTCCGCCGACAATCACTATACTCATACAGATTCCTTTCTAGTTAGCTTTTGCTAACTAAAGAGCTTAAAATAAACGCCTTTTTCAAGGCATTAGCTCTTTATATATTTGGTTAGCATTCGCTAACTGTGTTTAAGATACCATATTGCGGATAGTCTGTCAATAGGATAAAAGCAATTTTACAGCAAATTAATATAAAAAGGCAGCGCTGGTTCATAACCGGCTCTGCCTTTTTATATCCGACCCTCCTAAAACCAATACGGTAATGTGTAAGAAGACAAAGATTTTACCTGCAAACGCATAAGGTAAGCTTTAAAAGGCTTTCCTCTGTCATGCCTGCAATCATGGAACAGATTGCTTCCGGTACAATTTCGTCTTCGGACAAGTATTCCGTAAGCACAGATAGCACAGCATCATAGAACCTTTTATATTTTTCTGCCGTCTGAATGCCATACTCAGTCAGATAGGCGGCCTGTTGAGGCTTTTTATCAATGAGCTTCAAGTCGGTTAGTGTACGGAGCATGGCGTGTGCGCTTGGCTTTTTGATTCCGAGTTCTTTTGCCAGCTCTATACCTCGCACTCCGCGCCCGGCTTCGCTTAACTTTTTTATGAGCAGAAGATACCGTATGTGGGAGGCGGAAAGTTTTGGTTTGTCATTCATTGCAAGTCTCCAAAAAATGAGGAGATACAAGCTTTTCTGCATCTCCTCCAAATTTTATTTCTTCTGATGGCACGAGCCGCTCATCGGACAGCCTGCACACCCGCATCCACAGGAGGCGCCTTTTTTCTTATCACGGACGATTCGCACAATAATCGCCGCCACAATAGCGAGCAGTACGATACAGATAAGTATCGTCGCAATATTTTCCGAAATCCATGTAAGCATTTTTTATTCCCCCTGTCTTCTGTAATTTATTTTGTCACCTTAACGGTTCTTGTCAGTTTCGTAGATTCTTTGTACGGTCTGAACAGCATGTAAAGCATGAAGGCAAGAATTGCAATCGCAAAGATCAGGCCAATCACCTGAACGCTGCCGGAAAAGAGAAGACCAAACTGATTAATCATCAATGCAATCGCATAGGCGAACAGGCACTGATAGCCGACGGCGAACAAGGTCCATTTTGCGCTGTTCATCTCACGCTTGATTGCGCCGATGGCTGCAAAGCAAGGCGCACAGAGCAGGTTGAATACCAGGAACGAATATCCGGCAATACCGGTGAACGCTCCGGCAAGCGCCTGATAAACTGTAGCGTCTCCGCCGCCGTAAAGTATACCCATTGTACCGACGATATTCTCTTTGGCAACCAGGCCGGTAATGGATGCAACGGCAGCCTGCCATGTACCCCAGCCGAGAGGTTTAAAGATCCAGGCAATTACACCGCCGATTGCGGCAAGTATACTTTGGTCGATTTCATCCTCGGCAAGCATTCTGAAACCGTCCGCAGTAAAGCCGAAGTAGGTGGTGAACCAAACAAGAATGGTAGAAAGCAATATAATGGTACCGGCCTTTTTAATGAAGGACCATCCGCGCTCCCACATACTGCGAAGTACATTGCCTGCTGTCGGCAAATGGTAAGCAGGAAGCTCCATAACAAACGGAGCAGGCTCGCCTGCAAAAGGCTTTGTCTTTTTCAGCATAATGCCGGATACAATAATCGCTGCCATACCGATGAAATATGCGGATGTGGCAACCTTTGCGCTGCCTCCGAAGATTGCGCCGGCAATCATTGCGATAAACGGAACTTTAGCGCCGCACGGGATAAAGGTTGTGGTCATAATCGTCATTCGGCGGTCGCGTTCATTTTCAATGGTACGTGACGCCATGATGCCAGGAACGCCGCAGCCGGTACCGACCAGCATCGGGATAAAGGATTTACCGGACAAACCGAACTTACGGAAAATACGGTCAAGCACAAATGCGATACGGGCCATGTAACCGCACGCCTCAAGGAATGCAAGAAGCAGGAACAGTACAAGCATCTGTGGCACGAAACCGAGCACAGCGCCTACGCCCGCAACTATACCGTCGTTGATCAGACCGCTGAGCCAGTCGGCTGCACCGGCTTTTTCCAGTCCATTACCGACAAGGACAGGAATGCCGGGTACCCATACGCCGTAATCGGCAGGATCGGGTTCTTCAAAACCGTTTTCTTCAAGATAGCTTACAGCGTCCAAATAGGTCATTCCAACTGTAACATCCTCATCTGCTCCGTCCGGAATGCTATCATAGTATGCGGTCATGGTGTTTATGGCAAGCGTTTCTTCATCTTCCACATCTACGGTTGCTGTAGATGCGTCTGCCTGAAACGATTTCAGCTCTGCCAAAGCGGCATCCGCATCGAAATCCTCAGCTTCTGTATCGAGGCCGACAAATGCTTCCACCGACTGCATGGCGGAGGTATATTCGTCATTGACTTCTTCATATGCAGAAGTGCCGATGCCGAACAGACGCCATCCGTCGCCGAACAGTCCGTCGTTCGCCCAATCGGTAGCAGCAGTTCCTACTGTAACCATAGAGATGTAGTATACCAAAAACATAATGACTGCAAAAATAGGTAAGCCTAACCAGCGGTTGGTAACAATCTTATCGATTTTGTCAGAGGTAGAAAGCTTGCCGACGGACTTTTTCCTGTAACAACCCTTAATGATTTGTCCGATGTAGGCATAACGCTCGTTGGTGATGATTGATTCCGCATCATCGTCCATTTCTTCCTCAGCGGCCTTGATATCTTCTTCGATATGCGAAAGAGTTGCAGAATCCAGCTTTATCTGTTCTAAAACCTTGTCGTCGTGTTCAAAGATTTTGATTGCATACCAACGCTGCTGTTCCTCGGGCATACTATGTACGGCGGCTTCTTCAATGTGCGCGAGAGCATGTTCTACTGTGCCGGAAAAAGTATGCTGTGGTACGGTTTTGGCATGCTTTGCTGCTTCAATAGCCGCCTCAGCCGCTTCCATAACACCGGCGCCCTTCAGAGCGGAAATCTCTACTACCTTGCAGCCCAAAGCTCTGGACAGCTCCGCCGTGTTGATTTTATCTCCGTTTTTACGCACGATATCCATCATATTGATAGCGACAACCACCGGGATACCAAGCTCGGTGAGCTGCGTTGTTAAATAGAGGTTTCTTTCTAAGTTTGTACCGTCAATGATGTTCAGGATTGCGTTTGGGCGCTCCGTAATGAGATAATTTCTTGCCACCACTTCCTCCAGTGTATATGGAGAAAGAGAATAAATACCCGGAAGGTCGGTGATGATTACACCGTCGTGCTTTTTCAGCTTGCCTTCCTTCTTTTCAACCGTAACGCCAGGCCAGTTTCCGACAAACTGATTGGATCCGGTCAAGGCGTTGAACAGAGTGGTTTTACCACTGTTCGGGTTACCCGCAAGGGCAATACGTAAGTCCATGTCATTTCCTCACTTTCTAATTAGTTGCTGCTAACTTGTTTGCCAAAAAATATGGGAGTACACTCCCCCTGAAATTGCTCTATTCGACTTCGATCATTTCCGCATCCGCCTTTCGCAGCGAAAGCTCATATCCACGCACATTGACCTCAATCGGATCTCCGAGCGGAGCTACCTTACGGATATACACCTCCACGCCTTTGGTCAGCCCCATGTCCATAATGCGGCGTTTGACTGCGCCTTCGCCATGAATCTTCACCACGCAAACCGTATCGCCGACCTTTGCAGTTTTTAGAGTCTTCATTGTTTCATCCTCCTATAAGAATTTTTATAAGTTTAAATGCCGCAGAAAATCAGACCATAATTTTCTGTGCCATTTCCTTACTGATTGCAATGCGGGATTCCTTGACGTTTACAATAACGTTGCCTCCCATAGTATTGATAATCGTAACGGCTCCTCCTACAACAAAGCCAAGATTTTCGAGGTGTGCTTTGACCTCCGGTTTTCCTCCGATTTTCCGAATGATGTTTTCTTCTCCTGCCTGTGCCAATGTAAGCGGCATCATATGTCCACCTTCCTTAAATATATGCGTTGTAATTAGCAAAAGCTAACTCAAAACCAATAATTAATGTTAGCTCCCGCTAACTTTGGTTATTATATATCCTCTATCCCTGATTTGTCAATAGGCTTTTTGAAATTTCCGTTTTTGTTTTATAAAAAGGTCGAAGTATATCTGGAATGCTCACATAAAGGAACGCCTGCTTTACACTTGATTTTTTTGCGTGTGAGTGGTATGTTATTGCTAACCGAATAGTTTCGATGACACTTAATAAAAGACGAAGGAGGGTTACTATGCATTTGCAGGAATCCGGCGAGATGTACCTGGAAACCATTTATATATTATCTAAAAAAAGCAGTTATGTCCGCTCAATTGACGTGGGCGAATATATGGGCTTTTCCAAGCCCAGCGTAAGTCGTGCAGTCGGTATTTTGAGAAAAGGCGGATTTTTGAATATGGATGCGGACGGTTCTCTGACCCTCACCGATGCCGGACTGGAAGTTGCTGAAAAAATTTATGAAAGGCATACATTGCTGACCGAATTTTTAATCCGCCTTGGCGTCGATAAAGAAACCGCTGCCGAGGACGCCTGTAAAATGGAACACGATATAAGCGACGAATCCTTTGAAGCATTGAAAAAGCATGTTTTAAAGCACCTGGATAAATAAACCTGCGTAAAAGCCCGACAGCGATTTTTGGAATGAATTGTGCTGCCGGGCTAAATTATATCAGAATTTGCAGAAAGCAGAGCCGGTTTGGAGATAACTGACTCTGCTTTGTATTTTTATTTTATCCAATCGACCAATCCTGGCTTTCTGTCTGCAGCTTTACCATACGGGTGTAAAGTCCGTTCTGTTTAAAGAGTTTATCAGGATGTCCCTGCTCGGATACAGTGCCGTTTGAAAGAACGACAACCTTGTTTGTCCTGGCAACGGTACGCATTCGGTGTGCAATCAGAAGAACGGTTTTATCTTTAATCAGGCGTGAGAGAGCCGATTGAATTGCCATTTCATTTTCCGCATCAAGAGAAGCGGTGGCTTCGTCAAGCAAAATAATGGGAGCGTCTTTCAGAAATGCCCTTGCAATGGAAATGCGCTGTCGTTCGCCGCCCGAAAGCGAACTTCCGTTTTCTCCTATATTGCTGTTCCATTTATCAGGGAGCTTTTCTACAAATTCTTCGCAGTTCGCCATTTTTGCAGCCGCAATGACTTCCTCGTCTGTAGCGTCTTTTCTGCCGATTCGGATATTTTCCATGACTGTATTGTTAAAGAGCGTTACATCCTGAAACACAATTGAGAACGCGGTCAAAAGCTGTTCGGGCTCAACCTTTGTCACATCTACGCCGCCTACGGTGATTTTCCCCTTGTCTGCATCCCAGAATCTTGCCGCTAATTTCGCTGCTGTCGATTTGCCGCCGCCTGACGGACCGACAAGCGCGGTTACTTCGCCCTGCTTTGCCGTAAAGGATACATTTTGAAGCACTGTTTCTTCACTGTTGTAGGCGAATCCTACATTTTCAAACACAATATCGTAGCCCGTCGGATTGAATTCCTTTTTACCGTCCTGCTCTTTGCAGTTTTCAATTTCATTCATACGGTCAATATTGACTTGCAGAGAATTCATCGCGGCTAAATTCTGCAATGCGAAGGACATCGGTTCATAAAGTCTTGACACAACAAGCAGGAACATAAAGAATGTAATCAAAGAAAGCGAACCGTCTATCAGCAACATACTGCCCACGAGCGCTACACAAGCAATACCAAGCTTTAGAATCATCTGCGCAGGGACGACAAACATAGCGCTGCCAAACTCGCTTTTTATACTGCGGCTCTCAAGATGCCCGATTTTTTGATTAAGTCCTTTTAAGTACTCTTTCTCCGCATTGTTGCTTTTTAAATCACGAACCGTTTCCAAACACTCCTGGATACCGTCCTGCACAGTAATCTGCGCCTGACTTTGTCTGCGTGTAAAATAATTCTGCGCTTTTTTAGAAAGTCCGACGATTAAAAGCGCCACAGGCAGGACCCACAATGCGGCAAGCGCAAGTCTTCTGTCGTAGAAAAACAGGTTTATGGCAATAATACAAGTGGAAAGAATAGAGGCATAATACTGCGGTACATAGTGAGAAAACATACGCTCTGTCGTTGCCACATCGCCGAGCATTGTATTCGTAAGATCCGCAAGGTTTTTTTTTCCGAAGAATGACAGCGGAAGCCGACGAAGCTTTTCCGCCAGACGAATTCTGCATTTACCTGATTCGCGGTAAGTAGAGAAGTATGTGGCGTTATATTTCCAAAATTCCGAGAGAAAAATCAACAAAAGAGCGGTAACAATACCGATTCCGTATAACGCATAATGACTTGTCGGTACCGGTCCGTCCATAAAATCGTTTACCGCAAAATACAGAAGTCCCACAGGGAACATCAATACAAGGTCGCTTACCGTACACGCCAGAATTGCAACCACAAGTCCCTTTGCGCCCTCTTTTGAGAGTGCAAATCGTTTCATTATTCTGTCTGTCATATTGCACCTCCAACCTTCCAGCTTATCGAGGTCTGATAATCCTGCCACATTTTCGCATATAAACCGTCGCTTTGCGAAAGCTTATCATGCGTGCCGGATTCCTCAATTTGTCCGTCCTTTAATACAAATATCCTGTCCGCATTTCTGATTGTCGTTAAACGGTGTGCGATAATAATAACGGTTTTATCCTTTGACAATTCCTCAAAAGCACGTTGTACAAGAGCTTCATTTTCCGGATCGGCAAAGGCGGTTGCTTCGTCCAGAACAATGATAGGCGCATCTTTCAGCATTACACGGGCAATAGCAATGCGTTGCTGCTCGCCGCCCGAAAGATAAACGCCTTTGGTACCGATTACCGTATCAATCCCGTCTGGGAGCTTTGCAATAATATCGTCACACTGCGCTTTGTGCAAAGCATTTTCCACTTCGTTTTGGGAAGCATTCGGTCTTGCCAGTCTCACATTATCAAAAACAGAGGCTTTTAAGAGCCTGCTGTCCTGAAAAACATAGGATACGGTTTCCGTCAGTTCGGACTTTTTAATGTTTTTTACATTTACACCGCCGACCATGATTTCGCCGCCCATAACATCCCAAAATCGTGAAATAAGTCCTGCTGCGGTCGATTTGCCGCCGCCTGACGGACCGACAAGCGCGACAGTGTCACCCGGGTTTACCTTAAAGGAAACATTCCGAATTGCATCACTTTTTGCTCCGCTGTATCGGAAAGAGACATTCTTAAATTCTACCGAGTTATCCTTAGGTGACGCCGGCCTTTGTGCATCGGGCAGAGGCTTCATATCCAGTATCGAATGAATACGGGTAAGCGCATCGGCTACTATCATCCCGTTTTCGCTCATATACATAACCTTTGTCATGGATGTAGTAATAACAGGCGTGAAAATGATATAGAAAATGAAACTGAGCAGCAAAGACTGCGTTACGGCTTCGCCGCCTGCAAGTATTAATGCCAGCGTGATTAAAAAGGCGAAAGCGCTGTTTATAAAAACGGTGTACATAAGCATTGGCATACGGCACTTTTTGCAATAGGCGATACAGAATTTATAGTAGCTGTCTATTGAGCCCTTAAAACGCTTGAAGGTATGTACGGTCTGCCCGAAGGTTTTTACAACCGGCACGCCTCGTACATATTCCACCGCCTCGTTATTCATATCCGCCAAAGCGTTTTGATAATTTTTCATATCCTCCGCCATGCCGGGTCCGGCCATTTTGAACATTGCCGCAAAGCCGAGAATAACAGGAATAAGACAAATAAGCCCGAACCGCCAGTCAAAAAGAAACAGCATAACAATCATGCCAATCGGTGTTGTTATGGCTCCAGCCATATCCGGAAGCTGATGGGCAAGGTAAGTTTCGGTTGCAGCACTGCTGTCGTGAACAATACGGCGGATTTTTCCGCTTCCCATTTCTCCGATAAAGCCGAGAGGAAGCTGTACAATATGCCCCATCAGTGTTTTTCGTATGTTTCCCGCAATACGAAACGCCGACATATGGGAACACATCAATGCTCCTACATAAATGAGAATGGAAATCAAGGCAAACAGTACCGCCATCCAGCCGTTATGTACAACATGAACAGCCTGTGAGCAGTTCGGCGCGACCTCAATTACTTCTTTAATGATAAAGAAGATAAAGACAAACGGAAACAGCGCTAAAATTGCACTGATTACCGATAATACGAGCGATAAGCAGGTAAGATATTTATGATTACCCGCAAAGCTCATAAGCTCTGAAAGATTTTTATTTTTCTTCACTTTCAGTCCTCCTTGTGAAAAAATTAATGATACAGAAACCGCTGCAGCCGATTTCAAATATCATTGTTTTTTGAGTTAGCTATCGCTAACCTGTGGCCAAAAATTATAGGGCTCAAGTCTGGCCCATAATTTTCATCCAGCCTGCGGTATAAAACTCACGCATTTCCTTTAAGTAGCTAAGCGCCTGTTCCAAAGACATTTCGTGAATAATCAGTTCCATAAATGTTCCGAACATTCCGGTAATCAGAATATGCTCGAGTCTCGGATCAATTTCCGGCGACGGCTTTCCAAGTCTGTTTAAAACCTCCTGATAATCGTGGGTAGCCTTAACCTCGATTTCCACCATTTCGTCAACCATCCCGGAAAATCTGGTTCCTTCAGAGCCGCAGAGGATCAATTTGAACTCGTCAAGATTATCATAAGCATACAACAGCATTTCTGTCATGCAATCCCCTGAAATTTCGCTCATATGCTCTACCTGCTCTTTTTGGGGAAGAGCAGCGAAATCCGATTGTGCCTTACGGTAACAATCCAACATGTGATTGTATTGCTCGCCGACCAGCGCTTCAAAAAGTTCTTCTTTGCTGTTATAGTATCCGTAAAATGCGCCCAGCGTAACGCCTGCTGTTTTGACAATGCTCCGAAGAGAGGCTGACTTATAGCCGTATTCCATAAACGCTTCTTTTGCCGCTGCATGTATTCGTTCCAATGTTGTTTGTTCTGCTTCGCTCATGGCTTCCTCCCGATATATCAGTGATATATATCACTGATATATTATATCTGTAACCCCTCAAATTGTCAAGAGGTCTTAGAAAAGACGAGAGTACTATTTGTTATCCGTATGTATTTAGGACTTTTGTCATTGCTGTTTAAAAGCTATCTTAAGGAAATGGTACAGTCCGTTTGCCCATACGTCCATATTGTGGTCTCCCGGAATGGTATAATAATAATGATTTACACCGTTGGCAGCCAGAGCATTGTGGTATCTTTCGGGTTCATCTCTTACCATGCTGTCATTGGCGCCGTTCATAATCATGCATGTTGTCGTGTCCATGTATTCCTTGGGCAGTGTAAATTCTTCCTCGGTGAAATAACCGTCTTCGTGAAGCCCCCAGTTTTCGTATTCAAAAATACCAAATGCAGGACTGAATGCTCCGATATAGGCAATTTTTTCAGGTATTTTGAAACCTATATACAGAGATTCTCTTCCGCCCATTGAAAGACCGCAGATGCCCGTATTTTCACGTCCTGTCAGAACAGGGTAGTTTTCTTCCATATATGGCATTACGTCTGCCTGAAGCTCAAACAGGAAATTAGTCCATGCGTCCATATGCTCGTGCGATAATGAATCTGACGGGTTAGCCTTATCGTCCATTCTTGCCCGGCAGTTCACCAAAACCATAATCATTGGCCTTGCTTCACCCTTAGCAATAAGGTTGCCTAAGATTACATCGGGCTTTCCTGATATCCAGTCTCCCTCATCTCCATTTCCTCCGTGACAAAGGTAAAGGACAGGATACTTTTCATCCGGGTCATAATCAGGCGGTGTTATGACATTAAATGCACGTTCTTTGCCGACTGTTGTTGAATAATAAGTAACTCTTGAAAGATTTCCGTATGATACTCCCGACTGCTTTACGTTGAAATCTGACGGAGTAGAAGTATCATCGATTACAAGAGGGGTTCTTGTAGGAGGAGCTGCCGTAGGTTCTGTGGAAGGCGTTTCGGCCGGAGTTATCGTTGGTATTGGTGAAGCCTGTATATAAGGCGTCAGGGCCGGCCTTGTTGTTATAGTCTGTGGATTATCGGCTGCGCTGACAGTAACTTTGCAGGACAGATTTTTCTTTTTGCCGCCGGTCTTATACGATGCTTTAATTACAGCTTTTCCTGTGGCCATACCTTTAATGGCTGCGCGGATGTTCTTGCCCGTTGTAGTTTTTTTTGTGATTTTTGCTACGCTTTTTTTTGTTGATTTCCACACTGCCCTTGCAGCTTTGGAAGCATTTTTAACTTTAATCACAGCAGTCTGTCCAATCTTTAATTCTATGGATTTGTGATTAAGCTTTGGTTTTTTTGCCGCGCCTGTAATACTATAGGATGATAATATTAATGTAAGCACAAGCGCGGATGATAATATCCTGTTTTTTTTCATTGCAGTTTCCCCGTTTCGTTTTATTTAATTCTTTTATATATTATAACAAAGCTATTTGTCAATGCAAAAGATTATGTGTTATTATATGTGTGTAATTTAAAAGTGACAGGGGGTTTATATTATGAATCTCTTTTTGATTCTGGCATTTTTATTTTTTATCGGTTCTGTTACAGGATGGGTGCTTGAATTATTTTTCAGGAGATTTATATCAACGTCAAATCCTAATCGTAAATGGATTAACCCAGGCTTCTGTGTGGGTCCGTATGTGCCGCTTTACGGTTTTGGGTTATGTCTGATGTATATTATTGCATCTTTTGAAAACGTGGATTTTATACAAAATATGTATCTTAACAGGCTGGTTTTGTTTATAGTCATGGCAATATGCATGACTGTGATTGAATATATTGCAGGTATACTTATATTAAAGATGACTAATGTAAGACTGTGGGATTACAGCGGACAATGGGGCAATATAAATGGAATTATCTGTCCGTTGTTTTCGGCAATATGGGCGTTTCTTGGCGCGGTGTATTATTTTTTTATTCATCCGTACATTTTAAACGCTCTTAACTGGCTTTCGGAAAATCTGGCGTTTTCGTTTGTAATAGGAGTATTTTTCGGAGTATTTGCAATTGATGTTGCGTACAGTGTAAAGCTGTTAAGCAGGCTTCGGGCGTTTGCGGAAGAAAATGAAGTTGTCGTACGCTATGAGAATCTTAAAGCGCATATACGAAGCATACATGATGAGAACATGACGAAGACGCATTTCTTCTTCCCGTTTAAGTCAGATAAATCAGTGGATGCATATTTGAAGGATATAAGGTTCAGGCTTGAGAAAAAATACAGAAAACGACGGTAAAGGATTCAGGATAATGAAAATTTATATGGCGCCTATGGAAGGAATAACTATATATACATACAGAAATGCATACAGAGAATTTTTCGGGCATATTGATAAATATTTTACGCCGTTCATTGCCGCTGAAGGCAGCCGTAAAATGAAGAAGCGTGAAATAAAGGATATTCTGCCGGAAAATAATAAAGAAATACTGCTGGTTCCTCAGATTATTTCAAATAACGCAGAGAATTTTGTAAGGTTTGCAAAGCTTATATATGACAGAGGTTATAAAGAAATTAACTTTAATCTTGGGTGTCCTTCGGGAACCGTCGCCGCGAAAAATAAAGGCGCGGGGTTTTT
The DNA here is from genome assembly GCA_902493385.1 of uncultured Lachnospiraceae bacterium. Taxonomy (GTDB): domain Bacteria; phylum Bacillota; class Clostridia; order Lachnospirales; family Lachnospiraceae; genus V9D3004. The sequence continues at coordinate 248,705 of CABUPO010000001.1, read as the reverse complement.
GGAAAAACCTGCCGAACTGGACAGATTCTTTGAGCATATATTTAATGAGCTTCCATTTATGGATATATCGGTTAAAACGCGAATAGGGTTTGCCTGTGAAGATGAAATATATGAGCTTATGAAAATATACAACAGATATCCGATATATGAACTTATTGTACATCCGCGTATAAGGACAGATTATTATAAGCATGAAGTGAGGATACAGAAGTTTCGTTATGTATATGATATAAGCTCTAATCCTGTATGCTACAATGGAAATATATGCTCGTATGAGGATTATGAAAATATTGCAAAGGAATACACAGACCTTAAAGCTGTAATGACAGGCAGGGGGCTGATACGCAATCCAATGCTTGCCGGCGCTATAAAGAAGGGCGGTGACATGACGCCTGACAGAGATATTTTAAAATCGTTTCATGACAGAATTTACGCTGAATATAAAGATACAATGCCTGACGAGCGCGTTATTATATACAAAATGAAGGAAATATGGGTATACATGATAGATTTGTTTGAAGACGACGGCGTTTATTTTAAACTTTTGAAAAAATCAGATACATTGTCACAGTATAATGTATTTGTGAACCGGATTTTTTCAGAGTGTGGATTACGGAGCAGATAAATACATGGATATAATTGAAAGAGACATATTTTCTATAATATGCCGAAACGACGGAATAAAGGCAAAATCCATTGCAAAAGAACTGGGAAAGGAAAGAAGCATAGTAAACCGCTATCTGTACCGCTCGGCATTCATGAGGGATTTGTGTTATAGAGATGATAATTATATGTGGCGTGGACTTATAAGGCAGACAAGGCCGCATACAGGTCTTTCGGATTACTGTGGATATTATGGGATTGTGGATGATTTTCTTAAAATCTCTAAAGATGAATGGTTTGAGTATATGAAGAGCGGATGCATGAGCATCGGACGTAATCTAAACGATACAAGAGGCTTATTCCATTCTTTTTCTGATACGCATGATGTGATGGTAAATTTGTTTGGCGACCTTGACGGTATAGATTATTCCGGATGGGAAATCGTATTTGAGCTGCGTATAAAAAAATCAAAGCATATAAGGATATATGCAGATGTGCTTGTTATTACCGACCGCTATGTATTCTCATTTGAATTTAAAATGAACGATGAGATTATAGATAACGACGTTTTGCAGGCGGCAAAATATAATGAATATCTTGAAGTCCTCTTTGGCCCGGAATATGAGGTTATATCGGCGCTTGTGCTTACACGCGCATCAGACCTGTATACCTATGTGCCTGTAGGCTGCTCTACTGCTGAAATTGCGGTGTGTTCAGGCGACATGCTGTTTAATGTATTCAATGAGTATCTTGGATTTTTTCTGTAAATGCGTCCTTTTGTGACATTGTATATATTATAATTCCCAAAAGCAGGATACATATCGAAATGAACTGTGACGTTGAAAGGGGACCTACAGCTCCCCGGTAATCGTTCCTGAATATCTCTATAATAAAACGGCCGATGCTGTACATAATAAGATATAATGCCCCTGTGCTTCCAGGCTTTCTGTCTTTTTTAAGATATGCAAAAAGTATGAAAGCCATAATAAAGCAGCCTGCGCTTGAAAAAAGCTGCGTAGGATAAAGAGACACATTATTAGGCGCAAACTCCGAATTATGAAATGTTATGCCGATAAACGAATCCGTTTCTTTGCCGTAACAGCATCCGGCAAGAAAACATCCTATACGTCCGAAAGCCTGGGCAATGGCGACTGAGGGAAGTACAATATCAAAATATCTTATAAAAGAAAGACGCTTTATTCTGCAGTATATTCCTGCGGCAAGCGTTCCGCCGATAATTCCGCCGTATACGACAAAGCCTCCTGAGCCGAGCGTGCTTAACGGATTATTAATAAATGATTTCCATTCTACGATGCAGTAAAGAAGCTTTGCGGACAGAAAGCCGAAAATAACGCATACGAATGTAAGGTTGTAAACTTCGTCTGTGTTTAAGTTTTTTTTCTGTGCAAGCTTAAGTCCGCACAGTAACGCACATATTATTCCTACAGCTATCATCAGTCCGTAGCCGTGTATTGTTAAAGGGCCTATTGTAAACAGATTGTTGTACATAAAAAACAATTCTCCTTTTTTACCATTATGTTTATTGAAGTATATAACATAATTGTTGTTTTGACAATGTATTTAATTTAATGTATTATTATAAAAAATACATATGGAAAGGGGTATCATTTTGGGAGAATTTATCGGCGCTGTGGGCGGTGCGTTAATGATTGCGCTTATAGTAGTTCTGGCGTTTCGGTTTATATCAGACACTTTTTGTACATGCTCTCATGAAGCTTTAAAAAGTATATCATACTATTCTGTTATCTCGTTATCTACAGGAATCGTTTTGTTGTTATGCGGCGGGGTTATATATAATTTTGCACGCGGTGCGATATCTGTTTTTGATATTGCCGCTATATGGAATTATCCTCCGTCAGGCACATTTTTGGAATCACAGGGAACGTTTTTTGGATTTCCGCTGTATACAGCGATTGTATCGCTGTTTTCAGGAATGCTTTTTGATAAGTATACAGAGTGTGCGACGTATATAAGCTTTCTTAGCGGAGTTATAACGGCCGTAAGCCTTGGCATGTATATGGAAAAGAGAATGGAAAGACAGGATTCGGCGCAGTATATTATAATCTGCATGTGTATTCCGGGAGCGGTATTCCTTTTTCTGCCTTCGCCGCTTGCTTTGTTTATGGCGTTATTTTCGTTGTGTCTGTTATGTATGGATAATGGACATAAAATATGGGCTGCTGTATTTGCGCTCTTTTGTATGGCGGCGCATATAAGCGGTGTGTGCGCTGTTGTATTGTGTGCGGCAGGCTATATATATAAAAAGGAAAGTAAGAATGCAGACATTGTTTATGCAGTATGTATTGCGGTAACGCAGTTAATTATAAGTATAATATGCGCGGCAGTGGGATATGGAAGTTATGCAGAATATATACTTGTATTTATTGTACCGGCGTGCATGGTGGTACGCCCGGTTAAAAATTTAGTGTATATTAACATTATCTTGATTATTCTTAGTGGATTTCATATGACCGGCATGATTTACGGATATTTGTGACAGGAGACAGAACATGGCTAAGAAAAATGAAAAATTAGTTCTATTTATAAAAATATTTACGGCGACGATTGTTGTTCACTGGATTATTATATTGCTTGGTTACATATTATTAACGGCAGTTGGAGCTGATAATGCGTACGGCGGGTTTTTCTCGTTTTTTTATGAAAAATTTTCTGTAAGCGGGGATGTTCCCCATTATATAGAAATCGCAAAGAATGGTTACGCATCTTCTGGCGATACGGCAAATCTTATTGTATTTTATCCTCTGTATCCGACGCTTATGAAAATATTCGCGTTAATTTTCAGGGATTACTTTATTTCAGGAGTAATTGTATCCAATATATGCCTTGGTATTTCCGGATATTATCTTTACAGGCTCGCGTACAGAGAGCTTGGAGAAGATAAGGCAAAGGACAGTTTTGCGATATATCTTTTATATCCGATGGGCGCGTTCATGGTTCAGCCGTTTACAGAAAGCCTGTTCATGATGCTTACGCTTATGTGTCTTTATTATATAAGAGAGAAAAAATGGCTTGCATGCGGTATTGCAGGATTGTTTGCAGCGTTAAGCAGGTCTCAGGGCATAGCTCTTTTAGTGCCGGCCGTATATGAGGCGGTTATGTATATGGTACGCAATAAAAAGTTTATTATCAAATCCTTATCAGTTTTCTTAATACCCGCAGGTACTGTTATATATCTTTGTATAAATAAAATCGTACAGGGAGACTTTTTAGCCTTTGTAGAGCATGAGGCGGCAGAGCCCTGGTATAATGTATCGCACTGGATATCTGACAATCTTGCTCAGCATTATAATGCGGCGCTGGACTATTTTTCTTTGGGAATTATAATTTACTGGGCGCAGCTTATATTGTATTTTGTGGGAATATTGGCGTTGTTCTACGGGCTCAGGAAAAAAGTTGCAGCTTCAATAGTAGCATACGGAGGAGCATATATGTTTTTGTCCTATCTTCATGGCTGGCTGATAAGCGGACCGAGATATATGATGGGATGTGTGGCGCTCTACATTATATACGGGGCTGTAGATAATAAAATTGTAAAGCATATAATTCTTCTTGCCTGCGGAATATTTGCCGTATTTGTTACATTATGTATGTGGCGCGGAGAAGCAATAATGTAAAATAATAATATAATGAATTTGGAAAGGGGCTTTGATAACTTGGATGGGTCAAAGAAAAAGATAATATATTACGCCGCGCTGCTGATGGTATATTTTCTGCTGACTGCTGCGGTCGCTGTAATATTTGAATATTATACTGTATCTGTTACAAAGGGAGAGATTATATTTTCACTTGCTATGAGCTGGCAGCTTATTTTGTTCGTATTGGAGCTTATAACAATTGCAATACAGGCTGTTACTCTTATTAAGCTTATCAGGGAATGCACGCGTAAAAGATATATTATTATCAGAAATACAGGTATTGCCGCAGCTGTTTTTGCCGCATCTGCGGTTATATACGTTTTGGTTAAGGACGGATTATGCATATATCCAACGCTTATACTGGCAGTGTATATGCTGCTTATTGTACTTGTACGCGCAATCTTAATTCCGGTGAGTGTAAAGCAATGTATATAAAAGGCCTTACATAACAGAAGAATGTAAAATGATTGACGGCGTATGCGGAGGAATTGCTGAATATTTTAACATAATGTCATAGTTTTTAGCGCCGTTACGTTTATATATATGAAATAACAATTGCTTTTTGAAACTAAAAATATTATAATATAGGAAGACTGTATTAAATTTCAGTTGAAAAAATTAAAAACATTAAAATGAGGAGGTAATTTGATTATGAAAATGCGTAAGTTATATGCGGCTATAGCAGTTGCGCTTACAGTATGCATGACGCTTCCGCTTGCATCGGACGCAGGAGCAGATGCAGCTAAGAAGCCTGCGCTCAGTAAGAAAAAGCTTTCTATTAACGTAGGCGTTTCCAAAAAGCTGACTGTTAAGAATTATAAGAAAAAGGTGGCATGGAAGACAAGTAAAGCATCTGTAGTAAAGCTTTCAGCCAAAAAGAAGACTTCTGTAAAGGTTACGGGAAAGAAGAAAGGCTCTGCTGTTGTAACTGCATCATACAAGCAGGGAGGAAAAACAAAGAAGCTTACATGTAAGGTTACAGTACGTTCAAAAGACGCTGCTGATATCACTGTAACTCCTGTACCTGTGGATAATGCAACGCCTGTACCGCAGCCTACGGCAACGGTTGATCCGAATGCGCCGACACCAACTCCAACTCCGTTCCCATACGACACATATCCTGGATGTCTGTGGAAGCAGCCGGAGGACGTACATATCAAGGATTTGTTTAACCAGTACTTTATCAGCGGTATAAGCACGGATTCGGGAAGCTTAAGGTTCGGAGAATCAGCTGCGCTTGTAAAGTATCATTTCTCAAGTGTTACAATGGGTAATGAGACTAAGATGGAAAGCCTTATAACTGATGAAGCAACAGATGCATATCCGGATGGAATAGGTAAGGCTAATGTTGATAACTACTATGCAACTAATGGTGAAGGAAAGGTTATCATTAACTATAAGAATCTTGAAAATGTGCTTTCATATTGTAAAGCTAACAACCTGAAGCTTCGTTACCATGCATTTGTATGGCATTCACAGGTTCGTGAGTATTTCTTCCTTCAGGATTACAACTATTCTGATTACAGCCTTGAAGATTATGAGGCTAACGGATGGGATACGTCCAATTATCATAAGCTGGCTGATTATGATACAATGAAGAAGAGGCTTAACGATTATATAAGCCAGATTATTGATTATATCTATTCGCATGGTTATGGCGACGTAGTATATGCATATGACGTAATTAATGAAGCGGCTAACGGAAATGTTACATTTACATATGATGATAACGGTACTTCTGTTTCAGTAAGAACTAATCCGGGAGTAACAACCCAGTCAGGAAAGAAGGTTACTTCTGACAGCAGTCCTGAAGATGTAATGGATATGTTAGTAAACGAAGGAAGAGTTCCTGATGCAAGCCATAGCTACTGGTATGCAACGATGGGGCAGGATTATCTCTACCTGTCATACCTCTATACTTATCAGGCTATTCAGGACGCTCTTGCAAAATATGGCGCACAGTTTGGTTATACAGGAAAGCCGTCGCTGATATATAACGATTACAATACTGACGCACAGAATCAGATAAAGCTTGTTAATTACATTAATATAACCTGTAATCAGGTGAATCAGACATCCGGAGTAAAATATTGCGACGGTATTGGTCTTCAGTCACACAGTATTCCTGAAGCTACTCAGGAAAATATGATTAAGACAATCGCTGATAAGGGACTTGAAGTTCAGATTACAGAGCTTGATGAGAATAGAAATATAGCTGAGGATACGCATGCATCAAAGATGAAGAAGCTGTATGATATCTATAAGAATTATTCAAAGAACGGCGCTTACGGAAGTGAGCAGGGCAGTGATTACATCGGAGTTACTTCAGTTACTAACTGGGGAATATGCGACGGTGACGGAAGCTGGGGAGCTGCTTATCTCTTCAAACCATATGAAGATCCTCAGGAAATACTTACGCTGCAGCCAAAGCCTGTATATTTTGCAATCTTGCAGGCAGGCGGTATAGAATGCGGAGATCAGGTTTATTAATACCGGTTCACAATGTTATATTATTAAGAGGCAGGAAATCATGAACCTGCCTCTTTTTTATGCGCTTTCTAAAACCTAATCTTGACAGAAAAACGCTTTTAGAATACTATAAGATATTATATTTATACATAATAACAGGAAATGAGGGTAATTATGAAAAAGGAGCTTGAAAAGACATATAATCCTTCGGACATTGAGGACAGGCTTTATAAAAAATGGATGGATAAGAAGTATTTCCATGCAGAAGTTGACAGGAGTAAAAAGCCGTTTACAATTGTGATGCCTCCGCCTAATATTACAGGACAGCTTCACATGGGACATGCCCTTGATAATACGCTTCAGGATATACTTATAAGATATAAAAGAATGCAGGGATATAATGCGTTATGGGTTCCGGGAACCGACCATGCTTCTATTGCGACAGAGGCTAAGATTGTTGAAGCCATGCGTAAGGAAGGCATTTCAAAAGAGGAGCTTGGAAGAGAAGGATTTCTTGAACGTGCGTGGGACTGGAAAAAGCAGTACGGTGGACGTATTGTATCACAGCTTAAAAAGATGGGCTCGTCCTGTGACTGGGACAGAGAGCGTTTTACAATGGATAAGGGATGTAATGAGGCTGTAAAAGAGGTATTTGTTAAACTTTATAATAAAGGACTTATTTATAGAGGAGAGAGGATTATTAACTGGTGTCCGCACTGCCTTACTTCAATATCTGACGCAGAGGTAGAGCATGAAGACCAGGCTGGTCACTTCTGGCATCTTAAATATGAGCTTGCAGACGGAAGCGGCTTTATACAGCTTGCAACTACGCGTCCGGAGACGCTTCTTGGTGATACTGCTATAGCAGTTAATCCAAAAGATGAGAGATATGCGCCGTATGTAGGAAAAATGGTTATACTGCCTATTGTCCACAGAGAGATTCCTGTTGTTGCCGACGAGTATGTCGATATGGAATTTGGAACAGGCGTTGTTAAGATTACTCCCGCACATGACCCGAATGACTTTGAAGTAGGTTTAAGACATAATCTTCCTGTTATTAATGTAATGACAGATGATGCAAAGATAGTAGATGAATATGAAAAATATGCCGGAATGGATCGTTACGAGGCAAGAAGGGCTATAGTAGAAGACCTTGAAAAGGAAGGAGCTCTTGTTAAAGTAGAAGACCATGACCATAATGTCGGAGTATGCTACAGATGCGGAACTACTGTGGAGCCGCGCGTATCAGAGCAGTGGTTTGTAAAAATGAAACCGCTTGCACAGCCTGCAATTGAAGCGGTAAAGAATGATGAGACACAGTTTGTACCTGAATATTTTGAAAAGACATATTTCCACTGGCTTGAAAATATCCGTGACTGGTGCATATCAAGACAGCTGTGGTGGGGACACCGGATACCGGCATTTTACTGTGACGGCTGCGGCAAGATGGTTGTTACAAAAGAGGATGAACCTGTATGTCCTGAATGCGGTAAGAAGATGAGGCAGGATCCTGATACTCTTGATACATGGTTTTCATCGGCATTGTGGCCTTTCTCGACACTTGGATGGCCCAATAAGACCGAAGAGATGGATTATTTCTACCCTACAAGTACGCTTGTTACCGGATACGATATAATTCCGTTCTGGGTTATGAGAATGATGTTCTCCGGTATTGAGCAGACTGGAAAAGCCCCGTTTGACACGGTGCTTATTCACGGACTTGTGCGTGATTCGCTCGGACGCAAGATGAGTAAGTCGTTAGGAAATGGTATTGACCCACTTGAAATTATTGATAAATATGGCGCCGACGCATTAAGATTTACACTTATTACAGGCAACGCTCCGGGTAACGATATGCGTTTTTATAATGAGCGTGTAGAGGGGAGCCGTAATTTTGCCAATAAGGTATGGAATGCATCGAGGTTTATTATGATGAATCTTCCGGAGGAGGGAATAGACCTTGACAGTATGCCGCAGCTTACTGATGCGGATAAATGGATTATATCAAAGTTTAATGATACGGTGCGCGATGTTACGGATAATCTCGACAAATATGAGCTTGGTATAGCTGCTGATAAGATATACAATTTCATATGGGAGGAGTTCTGCGACTGGTATATAGAGATGGTTAAGCCGCGTCTGTATAATGAAGAAGATACGACAAGGGCTGCTGCTCTCTGGACTCTCAAGAGTGTGCTTACCGGCGCGCTGAAGCTTCTTCACCCTTATATGCCGTTTGTTACGGAAGAGATATATTGTACGCTTATGGATAACAGCGATATATCAATTATGATAAGCGCCTGGCCAGAATACAGGGACGAGTACCATTTTGCTGATGAAGAAGAGGCTGTTGAGAGAATTAAGGAAGCTGTTAAAGGTATCAGAAATGTAAGGTCTCAGATGAATGTTGCGCCTGGCCGTAAGGCGGCGGTATATGTTGTGTCTGACAATAAAAAAATAAGAGATATATTTGAGAAAAGCAAGGTATTTTTTGCGACGCTCGGTTATGCAAACAGCGTATATATTTCAGAGGATAAGCAGGGTATTGCCGAAGACGCCGTATCTATACTTATACCGGAAGCTTCTATATATATCCCGTTTGAAGAACTTGTAGACGTTAAGCTTGAGATAGAGCGTCTTAAGAATGAGAAGAAGAAGCTTGAGTCAGAGCTTATGCGCTCTGAGAAAATGCTCAGTAACGAGAAATTCCTTTTAAAGGCGCCTGAGAGCAAGATTAACGAAGAGAAAGACAAGCGGAAAAAATATCAGGATATGATGGAACAGGTGACTGAAAGACTTGCCGCGCTTGAAAAATAAGTCGTATCATGCGACGGATGTCTGTTGATTTTTGGATTGCCTGTAAGTATTATAGGTTTGAGAGCAAAGAAGGAGAGACTAATGATTAATTTTGAAGAGGAACTTAAAAAATTCCAGCCCAGTATGGATATAGAACAGACTCAGGATGCTGTGTACAGCAACAAATATGAAGATGTAACTGATGTGGTAAAGGATCTGCTTAAGGAGCTTGGTTCTAGGTAATGTTCGTATGAATGACTGGAGGAGAATGTATGAATTGTCCTATATGTAAAGAGCCAATTACCATGCAGAACGAGCGCTGCGGTAACTGTGGCAGAAGTATGAATGTATACAAAAGGGTAGTCAGAATATCGAATACGCTGTATAACAGAGGGCTTGAAAAAGCCAATATCAGAGATTTGAGCGGCGCCATAGATGATTTGAATCTCAGTCTCAAATATTACAAGAAAAATACTGACGCGAGAAATCTTTTGGGACTTGTATATTATGAGATTGGCGAGACTGTGATGGCGCTGACCCAGTGGATACTGAGCAAGAATCTTCAACCGGAGGATAATGAGGCGGATTATTTTATTGAGAGTATTCATTCTAACGGTTCGCTTGATACGCTTAACCAAACCATCAAAAAATATAATGCGGCGCTTAATTCGGCAATGCAGGGCAATGATGATCTTGCTATTATCCAGTTGAAGAAGGTTGTTTCGCTAAATCCAAGATTTGTTAAGGCTCATCAGCTTCTTGCGCTTATGTATATGATAAGCGGACAAAAAGAGCTTGCGGTAAAGGTTTTAAAAGCAATTAAGCCTGTTGATATTAATAATACTACTACAATCAGGTATTTAAAGGAGCTGGGTGTAAAACATGTCTCAGCGCCGCGCGCATCCTCGCAGACAGCGCAGCCGGGAGAACGAAAGGTATTTCATGGTGATTCCGGAGTCGTTGTTAAGGAGGTTGGAACATATAAAACCGAAAAGCCGAGAATATATCCTTTTGTAAATGTTATTATAGGAGTTATTATAGGACTTTTAGTCGGAGTTGTTCTGATATCGCCTACTATAGCAGGCAGAATTAATTCAGATAAAAACTCCGAGGTTGCCGAGTATGGTGAAAAGCTTGCAGCGAAGGACAAAACAATATCTGATCTGCAGTTTGATAATGAAAATCTTAACAGTCAGATAAGCGAACTGCAGAGGTCGCTTGAAGAAGCAACAACTGATGATTCGCTGTCTTTGGCAGAAACTTATGAGCAGATTATTGCGGCATATAAGAGTTACAATGAAGATAAAAAGTCTGAGGCGCTTGCTATGATATCAGGTCTTGATGTATCAGGCGTAGAAAATGAGACTGTAAAAAGTATAATAACCCTGATACAGAGCGAGGATGCAAAGAATGCTTCTGCCGATATGTTTGAGAAAGGCCGCGTAAGCTATAATAACGGCAGATATGAGGAAGCTCTTGATTACCTGACTGAGGCGGTTAATCTTAATCCTGACAATTACGATGCGATATATTTCCTTGGAAGACTGTATCATAAGCAGGGCAATAGCAAAAAGGCAGAAAAATACTACAGACAGGTTATCGACAATTATCCTGATTCGCCAAGAGCGTCTGAAGCAAAAAGCAGGCTCAGTGAACTGGGAATAGACGTTGATAATGAATAAGCATTACGATAAGACTGACGGCATACCGTTTATGTAACAGAGCGGTATGCCTTTTTCATTGTATAAATAAGACAGATATATTAAAAAATCGAGGAGGCTAGTGATGCAGATTGAGAATAACAATCTTATAATTCACGCAGGTAAAGAGATTGATCATATGAGCGCTGAAAGAATAAGGCGTGAATTTGAAGAATGCTACATGACTGGTAAGGTGAAAAATGTAATATTTGATATGTCGGACGTTGAATTTATGGACAGCTCCGGAATAGGGATGATTATGGGAAAATATATGAAAGTACGGTATACGGGCGGACGGGTATACGTCGCCGGAGCGCCGAAGCATATTGACAGAATACTTGATATATCGGGCGTATATAAAATTGTATCAAAGTGCGATAATGTATTTCAGGCATTAAAAGAATGTTAATCAGGGGGAGAAGTATGGACAGAGTGCAGAAAATGAGTATTGAATTTGGATGCGAGCCTGCTAACGAAGGTTTTGCAAGAGTTGCGGTGGCTGCATTTGCCGCCCGGCTTAATCCTACTGTAGATGAAATATCGGATATAAAAATGGCAGTGTCGGAGGCAGTAACTAATTCAATCATACATGGATATTATCAGATGGAGCAGGGAAGAATATATATTGAATGCCAGATTGAAAAAGATATGCTTGCTGTCTGTGTTAAAGATAACGGCAGGGGTATACCGGATATAAAAAAGGCTATGGAGCCGATGTATACTACAAGACCGGAGCTTGAGCGCTCAGGTCTGGGATTTGCATTTATGCAGACATTTATGGATGAGGTATCCGTGAAATCCACACCCGGAAAAGGCACAACAGTAAAAATGACTAAAAGGATTACAAAAGAAAAAGCTATAATGGATGATATCGGTATGGCTGTTGGATACAATTGAGCTTATTAAAATAGCCCGGAACGGAAATTCCAGCGCAAGAGAAGAGATTATTGTTAATAATATGGCTCTGGTGTGGAGTATTGTGAAGAGATTTTCTAACAGGGGCTATGAACCTGAAGATTTATTTCAGATAGGATGCATAGGGCTTATGAAAGCCGTTGACAAATTTGACCTTTCATTTAATGTTAAATTTTCAACCTATGCCGTACCTATGATTTTAGGTGAGATAAAAAGATTTTTAAGAGACGACGGTCTTGTAAAAATAAGCCGCAGTATTAAGGAAAATAATATAAAAATAAGACAGGCTAAGGAACAGATTATGCAAAAGCTGAACCGTGAGCCTACGATGAACGAAATATCTGAAGCAACAGGCCTTTCTATTGATGATATTGTAGTTGCGGCGGATGCATCGCTTCCTGTAGAGTCGATATATAATACGGCTTATCAGGGCGATGGAGAGGATATATATGTAATTGACAGGCTTAGTGAGTCCGGAGAATGCGGAGCCGTTGATGTTGAAAAGGAAAAAGTAATCAATCATTTATTAATAAATAAGCTTTTATCTGAATTATCAGAAAAAGAGCGCTCGCTTATCGAGCTTCGCTATTATCATGATAAAACACAGGCGCAGGTTGCAAAAAGAATGGGAATAAGCCAGGTTCAGGTTTCGCGGATGGAAAAAAAGGTTTTGATGAAAATGCGAAAATGCGCGGCGTGTGAATAAAAAAAATATATGGTGGCATAATAATGCGTAAATGTTAGGAAAAGAGGTTGCGCTATATGAAAAAAGTACTGACAATCTTTATGATCGCAGCATTTGCCGCCTGTGCAGTAGTTATGTATATGTACTGGCATCAGGATTCAGATATTGTTAATAAGGGCGTGTTGGTTTGGAGAGAGTGTAATGGATTCTGAACTGTATATTAAGATAGAACAAAATGTAAAAGTGAATAAAAAGAAAATACTGCTTTCGGATATAGCAAGCATTCACCATGTAGACCATGACATTGTAAAAGAAATAGGCGAATGCATGGTTCTCAATATATCCGCTAATGAAAGCGGTATGTACGCTATGACGGTATTAAAGGTTATTGAACTTATTCATAGAAAAAAACCTGGCCTTCAGATTGTAAATGAAGGTGAAAGTGATTTTATTATTGAATATACACCTCCGTCAGAGCAGAAAACGTCAGGAAAAGAAGCAAAACGAAAAGGCATGGAATATGTAAAAGCAGGATTTGTTACATTAGTGGCATTTGTTGGAGCTGCATTTACTATAATGACGTTTAATCTTGACGTCAGTGTCGGAGATTTGTTTGATAATGTATATAAATGGTTTATGGGAGTAGATAAACAGGGAAAGCCTACGATACTTGAGTTTTCGTATTGTATCGGACTGCCGATAGGTATTGTTGTATTCTTTAATCATTTTTCGAGAAAGAAGCTTACGACTGACCCTACGCCGATACATGTCGAGATGCGTAACTATGAAGACCAGGTAAATAAAGCGCTTATTGAAGATGCGTCAAGGGAGGGAAAGACCATTGATGTTTCTTAAAGGAACGGCGATGTTCATTATGGGTATCTCCGCAGGCGGCATGGTTGCTGCGGGAACCTTTGCGTTTATAGTTATGCTCGGAGTGTTTACAAGGCTCGCATACAGAACGCATACGTCGTCATATACTTCGGTGTATGAAACCGCGATAGTTATTGGCGGTACCCTTGGTAATATAATGCTTATATATGATGTAAAGCTGCCGCTTTACCATATTGGAATCGTTGTATTCGGACTTTTCTGCGGTATATTTGTAGGATGTCTTGCGATGGCTCTTGCAGAGGTCCTTAAGGTATTTCCGATACTTGTAAAGCGTACGGGTCTTGTTGAGGGCCTTCCGGTTATGGTCTGCGGTATAGCTGCAGGAAAACTGGCGGGAGCATTTATTCAGTTTATATTTGGCTGGACATGACGTTTAAGCAAAAATAAAATGGAGGTATTATTATGAAGTCTAATAAAATGTGTGGGAAGCGTTCTTATAATAAGAAAAATGTTTCAATTCATGATGTAATGAGTGAAAGTGATGAAAGCCTCCGCAATGATGCATATAATGCATATGTTAAAAAGGTTACGCCTAAGCATTCCTGGAGCCGCAACTTATGGAGGGCATTTTTTACAGGCGGCATCGTATGTACAATCGGACAGGCTTTTACCTCGTGGTATATGAGTATGGGAAATGATGAGAAGACTGCGGGAATGTATACGACGCTTTCGCTTGTGCTTCTCAGCGTAATCCTTACCGGCTTTGGCGTCTTTGCAAAGCTGACAAAATATGCGGGCGCGGGAGTTTTGGTTCCTATTACCGGATTTGCAAATTCAGTGGCGTCACCGGCAATTGAGTTTAAAAAAGAGGGACAGATATTCGGAATAGGCTGTAAAATATTCACTATTGCAGGTCCGGTTATATTGTACGGAATATTTACAAGCTGGGTTTTGGGAGTGGTATACTGGCTGCTTACGCTGTGTAAGGTGGTATAACATAATATATTAAAATAATTGATTTTCACAGATTGATGAAGTATATTATAAATTAGTGGCAGAAAATTTACACGAGGAGAAGATTATATGGGGACAAAACACAAAAAAAGAAGAACGACGGCTGTGATTACAGCGTTTATTATGGCGTTGTTATTAAGCATACCGTCCACATATCAAGGACCGGCGTCAGCTGCACAGAAAATTAAGAAGCTTTCTGTGAAAGGCTGTAAGTCGGGCTTTTTTAATATGAGCGAGGGCAAGAAGCTTAAATTAAAAATTGCAATTAATAAAAAAGTAAAAAAGAAAGCGTGGAAGCAGGTTAGCTTTGTATCTTCCCAGAAAAATATTGCTTCCGTAAGCAGACGCGGCGTAGTTAAGGCTAAGAAGGCGGGAAAAGCATTAATAAAGATTAAAGCAAAAAAAGGAAAAGCAAAGACAAAGGTCAGGATTATCGTAAGTAAAGATGCAGATATTTCTGCAGGTACGAATACTTACACGTCCGCGCCTGCAGATAAGTCTACGCAGACACCGATTAAAATTACAACAGACAATCCGTCGGACGCGCCGACAAAAGAACCGACAAAAGAACCGACAGATATGACTACGGATGAGCCAACTGATGAGCCAACTGATGAGCCAACTGATGAGCCAACTGATGAGCCAACAAAGGAGCCGACAGATGTACCGACCAATACACCAACTAATGCTCCTACTAAGGCTCCAACAAAAGCGCCGACAAAAGCGCCTACGCAGGCTCCTACGGCAAGACCTACATATTATCCCGGTCCTAATCCCAAGTATGACAGGCCTGCGGTAACTGCAAAGCCTGTTGTATATATTCCTCTTACAGAGGATTCTGATTCGCTTGTTAATGAGGGAAATGCAGAAATAATTTATAATGACGACAAAACAATGACGATTACATTTAAGACCCAGTGGGCGGCCGTTAATTTCCTGCTTCCTGATAACGCGCAGAATTATTACAGTGAATACAGGTCGGCTGTAATAACATATAAGAGTGAAGGAACTCTTTCAGGAGATAATAATAATCTTGGACATGCGTTGTTTGATGATAAATGGGATGCGTCAGGCGCGGATGCGGCGGCAGGAAAGCATCCTGACTGGGGAAGGAAGATTACTGCGTCGTCGGAATATACTACGAAGATATTTAATGTAACAGATGAATGTAATGGCGGAGTTATCAGAGGAATACAGATATTTAATCCTAATCAGATGAATAATGGAGACGCTATAAAGATTACTGTTAAGTCAATAGTTTTCTATAACGAAGAAAAGGCGGAAGGATTTATCCCCGACGAGCCTTCAGACGAGCCTTCGCCGACGCCGGCGGGAGCTGTGTATTCAGGCAATTACCGTAATCTGTTTAAGGAGAACGGCCATTCTGACGCAGAGATTAACCAAAAGCTGGATTCTGCATGGCAGCAGCTTTTCTATGGAAGTGACGAGGAGAAAATATATTATACTGTAGGAAGTGATATGGCATATATTTATACGGCTGATTCGGACGACGTACGTTCGGAGGGTATGTCATATGGAATGATGATTTGCGTTCAGATGAATAAAAAATCAGAGTTTGATAAACTGTGGAAATGGGCGAAGACTTATATGCAGCATGACGGGGGCTGGTATGACGATTACTTTGCATGGCAGTGTAAGACTGATGGCAGTAAAATTGATGAAACGCCTGCTTCGGATGGCGATGAATATTTTGCCACCGCGCTTTTATTTGCATCGGCAAGATGGGGCGACGGTTCGGGAATTTATAATTACAGCTCGGAGGCAAAGGCTATTCTGAACGCCATGCTTCATCAGGCTGACGATAATTCAGGCTGGAATATGTTTGATTCACAGTACAAGCTGCCCGTATTCTGCCCTACATGGGGAGCCTCGTCATTTACAGACCCGTCTTATCATCTCCCTGCGTTTTATGAGGTATGGAAGCGTGTTGACAGCGGTAATTCAGCTTTTTGGTCGCAGGCAGCATCTGCGAGCAGAAGTTATTTTAAAAAGGTTACTAATAAGACGACGGGACTTATGCCTGATTATTCAGAGTTTGACGGAACGCCTAAAGATACTGACGGTCATGGAGATTTTAGGTTTGATGCGTGGAGAACGGCGGCTAATATTGCATACGACTATGCATGGTGGGGAAAGGATGACTGGGCGGTAACTCATGCAGATACGATTCAGCAGTTCTTTTACGACAAAGGGCTTGAAGATTACGGTAATCAGTGGAGCCTTACAGGAAATCAGCTTTCGGCCGACCATTCGGCAGGACTGGTTGCAATGAATGCAGTGGCTTCGCTTGCAGCAAGTAAAAGCATATCAAAGGATTTTGTGGAAGAACTATGGAATGTCAGCGCAACCAAAGGTAAATACAGGTATTATGACGGATGTCTGTATATGCTTGGTCTTCTGCATGTAAGCGGTAATTTCCGCGCATATTTTCCTTCAGGGGTAACGCCCTGAAGGAGGTAAGAATTAAAGTGTCGGAATTGTCTGACAATTTGAACAATTCAAAATTATAACCTGAAAGATAGTTTAATAAATTTAATGGACATTGATAGAATAAAATGTAATATTATGGAATAACGACAAAACATTGATTCGGAATATATGTTTGTTTTTCTAAATTTGGAAAATATAAAAAGTTATTCACGTATATATTAGTCAAAAATAAGTCAGAATAATCAGTTATTCACGGAGTTATTCACGTTATCCACTATTTGCGTAGACGTGTGTAGTGGTTTGTGAAATAAAAATAAAAATTAACAAATGATAAAAAGTATGAAATAATAAATAACCCTTGACATTTGAATTGTCTGAAACAACCATATAATAGTCGGAATTCACACACAAATAATTGAAATGTGAATAAAGTGTGTTTTTTTCTTGTATTAATAATAAAATATGTTATAATTGAGACAAAACACAGCGATAACCCCTGTGTTTAATAAAGACCGAAAGGGCTGGTGACAATGAAGTTTATTATTAGTGGAAAGAATATTGATGTGACTGACGGGCTCAGGGCTGCCGTTAATGAAAAGATTGGCAAGCTTGAGAGGTATTTTACAGACAGCACGGAGATACACGTTACGCTTAGTACTGAAAAGGAGAGACAGAAGATAGAGGTTACTATTCCGATGAAGGGCAATATAATAAGAGCTGAACAGGAAAGTAACGATATGTACGTTTCAATCGACCTTGTTGAAGAGATAATCGAAAGACAGCTTAGAAAGTATAAGACAAAGCTTATAGAAAAGCAGCAGACGGCAGTCAGTCTTAAAAAAGCGTTTATTGAAGAAGAGAATGAAGACGATGAAGAGATAAAAATCATTAGAACAAAGAGATTTGCTGTTAAGCCTATGGATGCGGAAGAAGCGTGTGTGCAGATGGAGCTTCTTGGACATAATTTCTTTGTGTTCAGAAATGCAGAGACTGATGAGGTCAATGTTGTATATAAGAGAAAGGGCCATACATATGGATTAATAGAACCAGAATTTTAATATTCTTCTCATAAAATTCCTTTACCTGGGCTGTTGCGGCGTTATAAAAAGAAGCGCCGCAACAGCCTTTTGTTGTTTTATTGTTGAATTTAACTCTTTCTAATGTTACAATAGCATGTAATGTTGCAGTAAAAGATGTTTTTAACAGGAGAATATATATGAAACTAAGTAAAATATTTAAGAGTCACAGCGAAAGAGAAGTTAAGAGAGTTATACCAATAGTTGATAAGATTGAGAGCCTGGAGCCGGAATATCAGGAGCTTACTGACGAACAGCTCAGAGGTAAGACCGATGAATTCAAAAAGCGCCTTTCCGAGGGAGAGACACTTGATGATATTTTGCCGGAGGCATATGCCACTGTCAGAGAAGCCGCAAAAAGAGTTCTTAATATGAGACATTTCAGGGTTCAGCTCATAGGCGGAGTCATACTTCATCAGGGAAGAATTACCGAGATGAGAACCGGCGAGGGAAAAACGCTCGTTTCAACGCTTCCGGCATATCTTAATGCCCTTGCGGGAAAAGGAGTTCATATCGTTACGGTTAATGATTACCTTGCAAAGCGTGACGCTGAGTGGATGGGACAGATACATGAATTTCTGGGACTCAGCGTAGGTGTTATTCTCAGTGATATGGATAACGACACAAGACGTCAGGCGTATAACTGCGATATAACATATGCAACCAATAATGAACTTGGATTTGATTATCTTAGAGATAATATGGTTATATATAAAGAAAAGCTTGTACAAAGAGGTCTGAGCTATGCTATCATCGACGAGGTCGACTCAGTTCTTATTGATGAAGCCAGAACTCCTCTTATTATTTCAGGACAGAGCGGTAAATCTACCCGCCTTTATGAAGCCTGCAATATTCTTGCCGGACAGCTTGAACGCGGTACCGCAAAAGAGATGTCCAAGATGGATTATATGATGGGCGAGGACGCTAATGAGACGGGCGATTTTGTTGTAAATGAAAAGGAAAAGAACGCTACCCTGACAGAAGAAGGCGTAAGAAGAGTTGAGAAGTTCTTTGGAATTACCAACCTTGCAGACCCTGAGAATCTTGAGATTCAGCACAATATGGACCTTGCGTTAAGAGCTAATTACCTGATGTTCCGTGATAAGGATTATGTAGTTCAGGACGACCAGGTGCTTATAGTAGATGAATTTACCGGACGTATAATGCCGGGAAGAAGATTTTCAGACGGACTTCATCAGGCGATTGAGGCAAAAGAGCATGTTAAGGTTAAGAGAGAGAGTAAGACGCTCGCTACGATTACTTTCCAGAATTTCTTTAACAAGTATGATAAAAAAAGCGGTATGACCGGTACCGCCGTAACTGAGGAAAAGGAATTCCGCGAAATATATGGAATGGACGTAGTTGAAGTCCCTACTAACCTTCCGGTTGCAAGAATCGATCATGACGACGCAGTGTTTAAGACAAGAAAAGAGAAGCTTAACGCGGTCGTAGACGAGATATGCGAGGCTCATCGTACTGGACAGCCTATCCTTGTGGGTACTATTACAATTGAAGCGTCAGAAGAGCTCAGCGCGCTCCTTAAGAGAAAAGGAATACCGCATAAAGTCCTTAATGCAAAGTTCCACGAGCTTGAGGCTGAGATTATTGCAGACGCCGGGCAGATGGGAGCGGTTACGATTGCAACCAATATGGCAGGACGTGGTACGGATATTAAGCTTGGTGAAGGAGTTACTGAGCTTGGAGGTCTTAAAATTATAGGTACAGAACGTCATGAATCAAGACGTATTGATAATCAGCTTCGTGGACGTGCGGGACGACAGGGAGACCCTGGCGAGTCCAGATTCTTTATATCCCTTGAAGACGATCTTATGAGACTCTTCGGTTCAGAAAGACTGATGGGACTGTTTAATTCGCTTGGAATAGCAGAAGGAGAACAGATACATCATAAGTCGCTGAGCAATGCAATTGAAAGAGCTCAGAAAAAAATAGAGAGCAACAACTATGGTATTCGTAAGAATCTTCTTGAATACGATCAGGTCAATAATGATCAGAGAGAGATAATATATAAAGAAAGAAGAAGAGTATTAGACGGAGAAAGTATGCGCGATACCATATATAATATGATATCGGAGATTGTTGAAAGAGCAGTCAATTCTGTCATTGGAGACGATCAGAATCCGGAAAGCTGGGATATCAGTGAGTTAAATAATGTGCTTATCCCTATTATACCGGTAAAGCCTGTAGTTATTGATGATAATTCGATGGAGAAGATGAGTAAGAAGGCTCTTATGCAGCAGCTTAAAGAAGAGGCGGTTAAGCTTTATGAAGCAAAGGAAGCTGAATTTCCGGAGGAGGAGCAGATAAGAGAGATAGAGCGTGTTATTCTTCTTAAGGTTATCGACCATAAATGGATGGATCATATAGACGATATGGACCAGTTAAGACAGGGAATTGGACTTCAGTCGCTTGGACAGAAGGACCCGCTTCTTGAATACAAATTCCAGGGATTTGATATGTTTGAGTCGATGACTGACGCTATCAGGGAAGATACGGTAAGAGCTCTTATGCACGTTCAGATTGAGCAGAGGGTCGAGCGTGAAGAGGTAGCCAAGGTTACCGGCACCAATAAAGACGATTCGGCAAAGAAAGGTCCTGTAAAAAGAGCGGGAAAGAAAATTCAGCCTAACGACCCGTGTCCATGCGGTTCAGGACGCAAGTATAAGCAGTGCTGCGGAAAAGGACTATAAATTAATTTATTATAGATAAAGGAAGTGATTAAATGGTTGAACTGGATAACATCAAAGTTACTCTTAACAGTTACAGAGGACCATTATTAGAAGTGGGGGATTCACTTTGACCTCGCTAATAAGAGGTTAAGGATTGAGGAGCTTCAGAGAATCATGGAAGAACCGGATTTCTGGAATGATTCTAATGACGCACAGGAGAAAATGAAAGAGCTTAAATCGCTTGAATCAGTAGTAGAAGGGTTCAAAAAGCTCGAAACAAGATTTGAAGATATTGAGACCTTGATTGAGATGGGCTATGAAGAAGAGGATGAATCCCTTATAGAAGAGATTAACGAAGAGATGGATACATTTGTTTCTGAATTTGTAAGTCTCAGGCTGTCCACTTTGTTATCGGGCGAGTATGATTCTGATAATGCAATACTTACGCTTCATGCGGGCGCGGGGGGCACGGAAAGCTGTGACTGGGCTGGCATGCTTTGCCGTATGTATCAGAGATGGGCGGATAAAAAAGGCTTTAAAGTGGAAGTTTTAGATTCTCTTGACGGAGACGAAGCAGGTATTAAGTCCATTACACTGCAGATTAACGGTGAGAATGCGTATGGATATTTAAAATCCGAAAAAGGCGTACACAGACTTGTAAGGATATCGCCGTTTAATGCGGCAGGAAAGAGACAGACTTCTTTTGTATCCTGTGATGTAATGCCTGATATAGAAGAGGATATTGATATTGAGATTGCAGACGAGGATATTCGTATCGACACATATCGTTCAAGCGGCGCCGGCGGACAGCACATTAATAAAACGTCGTCCGCAATAAGAATAACGCATTTTCCTACGGGAATTGTTGTGCAGTGTCAGAATGAACGCTCCCAGCATATGAATAAGGACAAGGCCATGCAGATGCTGAAAGCCAGACTGTATATTTTAAAGCAGCAGGAAAATCAGGCTATGCAGGATGATATCAGAGGTGAAGTAACAGAGATTGGATGGGGTAATCAGATTCGTTCTTATGTTATGCAGCCGTATACTATGGTTAAAGACCATAGGACTAATGAAGAGACAGGTAATGTTAATGCAGTTTTAGATGGAGATATAGATATATTTATCAATGCCTATCTGAAATGGATTAATACAAAATAAACACGGAGGTATACACAATGAGTAAGATAGCAGTAATGGGATACGGTACGGTGGGTTCAGGCGTTGTAGAAGTTATGCTGAACAACTATGACCTTATTGCCAAAAGAGCAGGTGAACCGATAGATATTAAGTATGTGCTTGATCTCAGAGATTTTCCCGGCTCAGTAATAGAGGACAGGCTCGTTAAGGATTTTGATATTATTAAAAATGACGCTGAGGTCGGAGTTGTTGTAGAGACGATGGGCGGACTTCATCCAGCTTATGAATTTGTTAAAGCAAGCCTTCTTGCAGGGAAAAGTGTATGTACCTCTAATAAGGAGCTTGTAGCAAAATATGGCTCGGAGCTTATCGGCATAGCTAAAGAGAATAACGTTAATTTTCTCTTTGAAGCAAGCGTAGGCGGAGGAATACCTGTAATAAGACCTCTTATCCAGGCTCTTACCGCTGATGCAATTGAAGAAATTACAGGTATTCTTAACGGCACGACCAATTATATTCTTACAAAGATGAGAGACGACGGCTCTGATTTTGAAAGTGTTCTTAAAGAGGCGCAGGAATTAGGTTATGCTGAACGTAAACCTGAAGCAGACGTATGCGGATACGATGCATGCAGGAAGATTGCGATACTTACGTCGCTTGCTTATGGTAAACAGGTAGATTTTGAAGATATTTATACCGAAGGAATTACAGCTATTACCGCAGAGGATTTCAAATATGCAAAGGCAGCCAAAGCGGCAATCAAGTTATTTGGTACAAGCAGGATGGTTGATGGAAAGGTTCTTGCTATGGTAGCTCCTATGATGATAAAGCAGTCGCATCCGCTTTATGCAGTCAACGACGTGTTTAATGCAATATATGTAAGAGGCAATATGGTTGGCGACATAATGTTTTATGGAAAAGGAGCGGGAATGCTTCCTACGGCAAGTGCAGTCGCTGCCGATGTTATCGACGCTGTTAAGCACAAAGGTACTAATATCCGAATAATATGGAGTGATGAGAAACAGGAGCTTCTTCCTGTTCAGGATGCAAAGCACAGGTTCTTTGTAAGAACTAAAAGATGCGGAGGTATCGAAGAAAAGATAGCCAGGGCATTCGGGGATGTTTCTGTATTAGATGCGGGAATTGATGATGAATACGCGTTTATAACCAATATAATGACTGAAAGAGAATATAAAAATGCAGCGGACAGCATAGATAATATAGTCGGCATGATTCGTGTGGATTTTTAAGTAATACTGTGTTCTGAAAGGAAGTATAAGAATGAAATATGTTGTAATTCTGGGAGATGGAATGGCAGATGAGCCTATAGAGGCCTTAGGAGGAAAGACTCCTTTGGAATATGCTGAAACTCCGATGATGGATAAGCTTTCAGAGGTTTCGGAAATCGGACTTGCAGCAACCATTCCTGAAGGGATGAAGCCGGGGAGCGATACTGCTAATCTTGCTGTTCTTGGCTATAATCCCCGTATTTATTATACCGGCAGGTCTCCGCTTGAGGCTCTGAGCATCGGGGTTAATATGGAAGATACGGACATTGCAATAAGATGCAATATCGTAACAGTGTCTGACGACGATCTTTTATACGAAGAAAAGACAATTATCGACCACAGTTCAGGCGAGATATCAACTGAGGAAGCGGCAGAATTAATTGAGGCTGTAAAAAAAGAGTTTCAGGACGAGGTATATCAGTTTTATACAGGTACGAGCTACAGGCATCTTACCATATGGAAGAACGGACGCGTCGCCGAGCTTACGCCGCCGCATGATATACTTGGAAAAGTTATTGGCGGATATCTTCCGGAAGATAAAATGCTGGCAGATTTCATGAAACGTTCATATGATATATTAAATAATCATCCAATTAATATTGCCAGACAGAAGAGAGGTCTTAATAAAGCTAATTCTTTGTGGTTCTGGGGAGCAGGCACCAAACCTGCGCTGGACTCGTTTGAAGGAAAATACGGAAAGAAAGGCGCTATGATATCGGCAGTTGACTTGTTAAAAGGTATTGCTGTCGGAACCAAAATGAAAGTAATAGAGGTTGACGGCGCCGACGGAACGCTTGAAACGAATTATGAGGGCAAGGCGTGTGCGGCTGTAACCGCACTTACGGAAGACGGATATGATTTCGTATATGTTCATCTTGAAGCTCCGGACGAAATGGGCCATCAGGGAAGTATGGAGCGTAAAATTAAAGCGATAGAATATCTTGATGACAGAATAATCGCGCCTGTATTTGAAAGGCTGTCCGAGGCCGGTGAAGATTTTAAAATGCTTATTATGCCGGATCACCCTACGCCTATAAGCGTAAGGACTCATACAGCAAATCCGGTGCCATATATGATATATGACAGCACAGATTTAAAGGAAGGCAAAACGACCTATTCTGAGAAGAATGCAAAAGAGACCGGGAGGTTATTTGCAGAGGGTTATAAGCTTATGGGTTATTTTTTGTCTTGACAGGGAGACATTTCGGTGATTAACTAGTATAAGTCAGATTAAAAAGATTATGTTGTAATAGGAGGCTGTTATGCTTGTAGTTAAGAAGTTCGGCGGAACATCTGTTGCCGACAAAGACAGGATATATAATGTTGCAAGACGTTGTATAGAAGAATATAAAAAAGGAAATCAGGTGGTCGTTGTACTGTCTGCGATGGGAAAGCAGACTGATGTGCTTATTGATATGGCAAAGAGCATATCTCCTAATCCGTCGAAAAGAGAGATGGATATGCTGTTTACAACCGGTGAGCAGACGTCGGTCGCACTTGCAGCTATGGCAATTAACGAGCTTGGCGTTCCCGCAGTTTCTCTTAATGCATTTCAGGTGGCAATGCATACTACCGCCGTATATGGTAACGCAAGACTTAAGAGGATAGATACTGAGAGAATACGTTATGAGCTTTCTAATAATAAGATTGTTCTTGTAACAGGATTTCAGGGTATTAACCAGTACAATGATTATACAACTCTTGGACGCGGAGGCTCTGACACAACGGCTGTTGCGCTTGCAGCGGCGCTCCATGCGGACGCATGTGAGATATATACTGATGTTGACGGAGTATATACCGCTGATCCGCGTATTGTTAAGAATGCACGTAAGATGGATGAAATTACATATGATGAGATGCTTGAACTTGCAAGCTTCGGTGCGGGCGTACTTCATAACCGTTCTGTAGAGATGGCAAAGAAATACGGAGTACAGCTTGTTGTAAGATCAAGTCTTAATGAACATGAAGGAACAATTGTCAGGGAGGATGTTAAAATGGAAAAAATGCTTGTAAGCGGCGTTGCCTGCGATAAGAACGTAACACAGATTGCTTTATTGGGATTGAAAGATAAGCCGGGAGTGGCATTTAAGCTGTTCCAGCATCTTGCTAACCATAATGTTAATGTGGATATGATTCTGCAGTCGGTAGGCAGGGACGGTACAAAGGATATAAGCTTTACGGTAACAGAGGATATGATGGACACTGCAATTGAGACGATAAAGAGACATGAAGGCAGAAGTCTTGAATACGACCAGCTTAACGTAACGACTGACGTTGCAAAGATATCAGTTGTAGGAGCGGGCATGATGAGTAATCCGGGCGTCGCTGCAAAGATGTTCGAGGCGATATATGACGCCAACGTCAACATTATGCAGATTTCAACTTCAGAGATAAGAGTTACTGTTCTTATTGATGAGAAATATTCTGAGAGAGCGCTTAATTCTGTACACGACGCCTTTGGTCTGGCTGAATAATAGATATGAAATGGATGTGCTTATATGATAAGTAGTTCTGTAATGGCATCAATGATAGCTACGATTGTGCTTGCGTCGGCAGGCATAGTTGTGCCGTTTGTTATTATATACATAATTGCGAGAAAAAATGAGACAGGCTCGTTTGCTTCGTTTGGATTAGGGCTTTTGGCTTATTTTTGGTCACAGTATCTGTTGCCTGTCCCGATTTTGTATATTCTTACGCAGTTTAACGGCTTTATGAATATATATAGTAATGACAGATATTATGTTATATACATATTTATTACGGCTTCGCTGTTAGGTATACTTGGAACGCTGGGAAGAATGTGGTGCGTATGGCTTATGAATAAACGTACGCCGTCGTTATACAGAGCGCTGTGTTCCGGAATAGGATATGCGACGTTTGGAGCAGGAAGCGTTATTTTGGCATATATTACGTATTTTAAGTATTCCGGATTGCTTAACAGCGGAGGAGCAGCGGCTTTGTCTGATTATCTGAAAGCAGGTAATGCAAGTGCAACGCAGGACAGCATTGACAATGTCGTGTCGCAGCTTATGAATGCAAGGGTAATAGACATTGCGTTTGAGGGCATAAATGTTATTATGGTTATAATCGTAGAAATTGCTCTTGTTACATTTATTTATGAAGGAATTATAAGAAATAAAAAATGGAAAACTACTGCATTATGCGCAGCCGTCAATATAGTATATTCATTTCTTACAATGCTTTTAGCATCATTATCGCAGGATAAAATGGGTAATATTGTAAGCAAAACGACAGGTTCGATGATATATAATGCGTATATGCTTATATGCGGGCTGTTTGCAGCATGGTACGTTTACGGAGCGGTAATAAGATACAGACAGGCTGTTAAGGAAGGGCCTTATGCACAAAAGGCTTATTTTGAGAGGACAGACGAGAAAGAAAAAATAAAAGGTCTTTTATAAAACGAGGGCAGTTACGTTATGTAGCTGCCCTTTAAAGTAAAGGGGATAAAAAGTAAAGGAGATAAGGTGTTATGAAATTTTCAAACGGGTGCTGGCTTAAAAAGGAGGGCGTTGAATATTATACTCCTGCACAGGTATACGACGAGAAGCTTTTAGATGAAGGCAGGACCTTAAGATTATATGCGCCTTCTAATGTTATATATAACAGAGGCTGTACGCTTGGAGGAGTTGTTATTACAATAAAGATAACCGTTCCGCGTAAAGGAATATTCGGGATACAGCTTCTGCATTATGAAGGGGGTTTGGACAAATATCCCAGATTTGAGCTTAATATAGAAGCTGATGAGAGAATTAATATAATACGCGGAGACGGAAAGACTGTTATTAAAAGCGGAGCAGCGAAGCTGATTATAGATTCCGCGCTTAATATGGAATTTTACAGTGAAGAAAGATACCTTACTAAAATTAATGCCGGGGATATGGCGTATATAACTGTAAACGACGGCATAGATAACGACGGTTACAGAAAAAATACGGCTTATATGAGCGCGGCGGTTAATCTTTCTGTAGGGGAACATATATATGGATTGGGCGAAAGATTTACCGAGTTTGTAAAAAACGGTCAGTCGATTGATATATGGAATGCGGATGGCGGTACTTTTACAGAGCAGGCATATAAAAATGTTCCGTTTTTCATGTCTGATATGGGATACGGCGTATTAGTAAACGACTCCGGCAGGGTGATGTTTGAGGTAGGAAGCGAATATGTAAGGAAGGTTTCGTTTTGCGTAAAAAAAGAAAATATATCCTTTTATGTAATATGCGGTGAAGATAATGAATACGGCTGTATGAAGGATGTGCTTGTAAAATATACGGGACTTTCAGGAAAGCCTCCCGTACTTCCTGCATGGAGCTTTGGATTGTGGCTGTCCACATCATTTACTACTGATTATGATGAAGAAACAGTCATGGGATTTATTGATGGTATGAAAGAGAGAGATATTCCGTTAAGCGTTTTTCATTTTGACTGCTTTTGGATGAAGGGAATGCAGTGGTGTAATTTTATGTGGGATAAGGACGTATTTCCTGACCCGCGTGGAATGTTAAAAAGAATCAAGGATAAGGGGCTTTGTGTGTGCGTATGGATTAATCCGTATATTGCACAAAATTCGGAGTTGTTTTTGGAAGGAGTAAATCAGGGATATTTTATAAAGAAAACTAATGGAGACGTATGGCAGTGGGATATGTGGCAGTCTGGAATGGCTATAGTGGATTTTACCAATCCTATGGCTGTACAATGGTATAAGGGAAAGCTTAAAGAGCTTTTAGATATGGGAGTGGACTGCTTTAAGACTGATTTTGGCGAGAGAATTCCTACTGACGGCGTTGTGTATTACGACGGCGCAAATCCAGAAGACATGCATAATTACTATTCATATCTATATAATAAAACTGTATATGACGCCGTTAAAGAGACAAAGGGCGAGAATGAAGCCATATTATTTGCAAGAAGCGCTACCTGCGGAGGTCAGAGATTTCCTGTCCACTGGGGCGGCGATTGTACCGCAGAATATGAATCAATGGCTGAAAGCTTAAGAGGCGGCTTGTCTCTTGCAATGTCAGGTTTTTCGTTCTGGAGCCACGATATAGGGGGATTTGAAGATACGTCCACGCCTGATGTATATAAGCGGTGGGCGGCATTTGGACTTATGAGCTCTCATTCGCGGCTTCACGGAAGCTCATCATATCGAGTGCCCTGGAATTATGATTATGAAGCTGTAGAAGTTGTATCTTATTTTTCCAAATTGAAAAACAGACTGATGCCGTATATATATTCATACGCATGCCAGGCTTCCTATACTGGTATACCTCTTATGAGAAGCATGGCGCTTGAATTTCCAAAGGATAAGAACTGCCCGTATCTTGACAGACAGTATATGCTGGGGCCTGAGCTTCTTATTGCACCGGTGTTTAATGAAAGAGGAGATGTAAGCGTATATCTTCCTGACGGATGCTGGACAGACTATTTTAGCGGGGAGTCATATGAAGGCGGCAGATGGTATGAATTTAAACATGTAAGTTATTTTACGATACCGTGTTTTGTAAGAGAAGGCGCGGTTATACCGGTTGGAAGCCGTGATGACAGACCTGATTACGATTATATGGATGGTCTTGTTATAAATGTGTATAAATTACACGACGGCATGAGCAAGAGCGTAATATTATATAATTCTGAGGGTCAGAGAGAAAATATTATCGATATAAAAATCAAAAATGGAACAATATATTCAAATTTTAAAAAGAAAATAAATCTATTTTCTTAAATATTTAACATTATTTCCATAAGTATTATTTTTGAAAAAATTGTATTGATTTTTATAAAATAAAGTGAGATAATAGACTGGTATTAAAATTTTTTTGGGGGAGGATGATTTATGAAATCAATTAAAAGAGCATTAGCAGCAGTTCTCTGTGCAGCAATGGTTATCACTCTTGCACCATCAGGTTCTGCCGATGCAGCAAAGAAGCCCAAGCTTAAGAAAAAGGCTTCAGTAACAGTCGGACAGACTGTTAAGATTAAGGTAAAGAACGCTAAGAAGAGTTCAAAGTTTACCTGGAAGACAAGCAACAAGAAGGTTGCCAAAATAAGCAAGAAGATTGCTAAAGGCAAGAAGGCTTCTGCGACAGTTAAGGGCGTTAAGGTGGGAAAAGCCAACATTACAGCTACTTATAAGAATGGAAGCAAGAAGACTAAGCTTAAATGTAAGGTTACTGTAACTGCAGATTCAGGCGCTAAGCCTAGTGTTAATCCTACGGCTGCAGCAACAACACCGGCTCAGACACAGACAACACCGCCGGCAGGACAGAGCACTGACCAGCCGAGTCCGACAGCTACTAACACACCTACTAAGAGACCGACGGCTTCGCCTACTCCAAAGCCGACGGCAACTCCTGTTCCATCACCGGATACAGTTATATATAAGACATATGTAGATATCAATGTGGACGGTGAAGTTGACGACACATGGGATTTTGCAGATGAGATGGAGATTAATAACTGGGCTGTTGCTGATGAAGATAAAGGTACACAGCAGACAACTAACGCTAAGGCTAAGATGCTTTGGACAGAAAGTAAGCTGTATATTCTTGTAACTGCAGATGATCCTGAGATTGACCTTGCTAATGAGGCGACATACAGACAGGATTCTGTAGAGATATTCTTTGATGAGAATAACAGTAAGGTAGATTATGATAAATGTAATGCATTCCAGTACCGTCTTGTAATTAATCCAGATGCAGATGCTGAGAATCCTGCAGGAACACTTACAGATAAGAACTATTGGGATGGAGAAGACATTGTATCAGCTGTTAAGACAACAGATACCGGATATGTGTGCGAGTTTGCAATTCCATTAAAGGAAGCTCCTGTAGCCAGGAATTTTGCCGGTGTAGAAATTCAGATTAACGATGCTTCTGCCGGACAAAGAAACGGAACATTGAATCTGTTTGCTAATCCTACTGCCGGAGATGCAATTCCTTATGACAGCACAACAGTATTTGGCGATTGCCAGTACATGATTAAGACGCAGCCTAAGGTTATAACTCTTAATCTTACTGAAGACAATCTTGACATGAGACTTCCTGACCAGTTCAGAGTAATTAAAACAGATGATGACGGAAATCAGGTATTGGATGAAGACGGAAATCCTGTATATGAAACTGATGCAGATGGCAATTATATACCGCAGGACGGCGTTATGAATACATTGTCAAAGCTTGAGAATGGAGAATTGTATTGCAACACTGCAAACAATGCCGTTGTATATTTCTCTGACGGAACTGAAGAAAGAACAGTATTAAATGGCGAGACTGCTAAGGTTAAGATTATAGGTACTTATGTAGCAGGTGAAGAAGAAGATACTTCTGCTACGGCATTCAGAATGTGGATGGTTGACTCTAACGGACGTACGCTTACAGGAGATTCTCCGGTAACTACATCTAATCAGGAAACCATTTCAGTTGATCAGCTTAATCCTGGCGCTGATGGAAGCTTTGAGTATGAATTAGAGTTTACGGCACGTGAAGGTGACAAGCCGGCAGACGATGGATATGAAAGCGCAGGAAACTGCGACGGTATCATGATTAAGGCTCCAACGTTTAATAGTACAATCGGTAATCTTGTAATTAAGTCAATTGTAATTACCGTAGAAGATCCTATTCGTAACGACAAGCCTTCTACCGGTGATGATGATTCTGATGAACCTTCAGCAGACACTTATGTAGCAGACCTTACTAATACAGATTCATATGTTTTTGATGGAGGCAATACTACAGCTTCATATAATGCTGAGACAGGTACGCTTGACGTAAGCGTTGCACAGTTTCAGGCTATACTCTTTAAAGCGCCTGCTGATAAGACGTATAAGTATGTAGAGATTACCTATACAAGCGATTCAGATCTTAACTATTATTTATTTGATTCAAAATTAACTGATGGTCTTGGACAGACTCCTGACGGACAGCATCAGGTTGATAACCTTGCAGCTGCAGCTACTGACGCTGTAGTTGGGTATGAAGCTGGTGAAGGTTATGAAGGAAACTGCGTTACAGGCATTAAGTTGGTGCATGTTGACTTTGGAAGTTCAGCTGCAAAGAATATCCACATTAAGTCGGTAAAATTTATGACTGAAAAGCCTGCTGAGTAATATTAAGAATTATATATAGATACATCAATTAATTAAAAAGCCATTGTGAAATAACCTGACCGGGTTATGGAACAATGGCTTTTTATTCTGCAGTTAAATTAATGATGCGATGCCTGTATAATCTTTGTCAAGGCAGATATTTGTTTGTAAACGAATATCACTGCATGCGCTGCCAATGTTAATTATGTAGCTGCCCTTATCGGCTCTGTAGGAGCCGGATTCTATGTCGTAATATGCAAATGACGCAGGCGTGAGGTTAAAGGTGACTTCCGTTTCCTGGCCGGGTTCAAGATATATTTTCTTAAAGCCCTTCAGTTCAAGATGCGGTCTGTCTGTGTCTGGGTCAACAGGGGTTATATATAACTGGACGGTTTCTTTGCCTGAAACTATGCCTGTATTCTTAAGCCGACAGCGTATATTATATATTGTATCAGTATTATATAATAAGCTATTTTCTGCAAATTCTGCTTTAATATCTGAGTATTCATAATCGGTATAAGAAAGTCCGTGACCAAAGCTGTACAGTGGGGAGATGCCTTTGCTTTCATAATATCTGTAGCCAACATAAAGTCCTTCCGAATAATTGCCGTCTATATTAGAAGAAGGGCAGTCGCTTATTTTTTCAGGGAAGGATACGGGCAGCTTTCCTGACGGGTTGGTTTGTCCGAAAATGATTTCGGCAAGCGCAAGCCCTCCCATCATTCCGGGCATTGAGCTCCAGAGGATGGCTTTAGCTTTGTGGGCAAATGAAGAAAGCTTTACCGCCGAGCCTGCGTTAATTGATATTATCATATCAGGCCTTACTTTAAGCAGTTCATTTATAAGCGCATCCTGATTATATGGCAGTTCGTATGACGTGCGGTCAAAGCCTTCCGTATCATGCGAACGGTTAAGGCCTCCTGCGTATATTACAACGTCGCATTCCTTTGCAAGCTGTACTGCTTCATTTAAAAGCGCTCTCTGTTTTGCAAGGTTATCTGAAGTCTGACTGTCAGATGATGCTGCTGAGGAATCAAGGCTGTCAGCCTGCCAGTTTACATCTCCAGAGGTGTTTTCTTCATTATCGACATAATAACCCGGAGCGTAGCGTACATCGGTAAGACCGCCGGCAAGCATTGATATTCCCATAAGCGGCGTTATTTCAAACAAAGCGTCTACTTCAGAGCTTCCGCCGCCCAGCGCAAGCTTTCTTACAGCGGCGTCGCCTATTACTGCTATGCTTTTTGCCTTTGATATGTCGATTGGAAGCGTTTTATCGTCATTTTTTAAAAGAACGACGGCTTCCCTTGCGGCTTCAAGCAGTGTTTCATGTGATGAATTAAGGTTGTATGCGCCTCGGCTTCTTTTGTCAGTATCGTTTCCGATTTTTTTGATGCGCTTTAACATTGAAAGTATTCTTTCGCACTTTTCGTCTAAAATATCTGTGCTGATTTCCCCGCTGTTAATAGCGTTAAGCAAAGGCTTTGCAAAGAAATAATCGTCAAAATCGTATGTAACGCTCATTTCAAGGTCTACGCCTGCTTCATAGCTTTTCTTTGTAGAATGAACCGCGCCCCAGTCCGATATTACTACGCCGTCATACTCCCATTTGTTACGTAGTATATCAGTAAGAAGATAAGAGCTGTCGCTTGCATAAGCTCCTCTGAAGCGGTTGTAGGAACACATGACAGAATAAGCGCCTCCGTGCTTTATTGCGGAATAAAATGCAGGTAGATACAGTTCAAATAATGTACGTTCATCTGCCTGAACATCAACTTCCATTCTGTCGGTTTCCTGATTATTAAGGGCAAAATGTTTTACGCATGCCGCTACGTCATTTTTTTGAATGCCCTGTATCTGACTGGCGGCAAGAATTCCTGTAAGGTATGGGTCCTCGCTCATATATTCAAAATTACGTCCGCACAAAGGAGTTCGTTGGATATTAATTCCCGGCGCCAGAATGACGTCCTTTCCACGTCCCCGGGCTTCCATGCCAAGTATATTCCCGACTTTTTCTGCAAGCTCTTCATTCCATGTTGAGGCCAGCGCGGCGCCTGATATCATCCATGAAACCATGCATTTTTTTTCATTTGTTCTAATCCATTCGTCATCTTTAAAGTCAAAACGTACTCCAAGCGGACCGTCAGACATTATGACGGGAGGTATATTAAGTCGGGGTATCCCTGAGTTCCTGAAAAGGCCTGCGCCGTGTATAAGACTTACCTTTTCTTCGAGCGTCATTTCGTTTATAAGTTCTTTGATTTCTGTATCCATAGTAATTCCTCCGGTTATTTATGTATTAATAATATCTTAATGAGAGCGAGGTGTCTATATGTATACGTTGACATAAAAAGATTATTTGTATATATTTAATGTAAACATTATTAAGGACGAGAGGTAAGTATAATGGATATAGAGAAGCAGATAGCAGATGAACTGGATATTAAGGTATGGCAGGTTCAGGCGGTTGTAAAGCTTATAGATGAAGGGAATACAATTCCGTTTATTGCAAGATACCGTAAGGAGATGCACGGTTCTCTTACGGATGCGGAGCTTCGCAGCCTTGATGACAGGCTTAAGTACCTTAGAAACCTTCTTGCCAAAAAAGAGCAGGTGATTTCTTCTATAGAAGAACAAGGTTATATGACTGAGGAGCTTTATCAGAACATAATGAAAGCGCTGACGCAGGTTGAGGTTGATGATTTGTACAGACCTTACAGGCCAAAGCGCAAGACAAGAGCGGTAATTGCCAGAGAGAAAGGTCTTGAACCGCTTGCAGATATTATAAAGCTGCAGATGGCGGATATGGATATTATGGATATAGCAAGTGAATATATTTCTGATGAAAAAGAGGTGCTTTCAGCGGAAGAAGCCGTAGGGGGCGCGTCTGATATTATTGCCGAAGAGATATCTGATAATGCTGATTACAGAATGGCTGTAAGAGACATGACAAGAAATGAAGGATTAATAATATCCACTGCTAAGGATTCGGAGGCAGAAAGCGTATATGAAAATTATTATGATTTTTCAGAGCCGGTTAAGAAAATTGCGGGCTATCGTGTACTGGCAATTAACAGGGGAGAAAAGGAGAAGTTTCTTACGGTTAAGCTTTGCGCGCCAGTTGATAGAATTATAAGGTTTCTTGAAAAAAAGGTGATTGTAAGAGATAATCCGTATACTTCTTTTGTACTTAAGAATATAGTTAAAGACAGTTATGAGCGCCTTATTGCGCCTGGAGTGGAAAGAGAGATAAGAAACGAGCTGACCGAAGCGGCCGAAGATGGAGCGGTCGCAGTGTTTGGAAAGAATCTTACGCAGCTTCTTATGCAGCCGCCTGTTGCGGGCAAGACTGTGCTTGGCTGGGACCCTGCATTCAGAACAGGATGCAAGCTTGCGGTAGTTGACGCGACAGGAAAGGTGCTTGATACAACGGTTGTATATCCGACTATGCCGCAGAATAAAACTGCAGAGACAAAAAGGACTGTGGACTCGCTTATTAAAAAGTATGGAATCAACCTTATTTCAATAGGAAACGGAACTGCATCACGTGAATCTGAGCAGATTGTTTCCGATATACTAAAGGACCATTCTGGTGTGCAGTATGTGATTGTCAACGAAGCGGGAGCGTCGGTTTATTCTGCAAGCAAGCTTGCAAGTGAAGAGTTCCCTGAATTTGACGTAGGACAAAGAAGCGCGGCGTCTATTGCAAGACGTATTCAAGACCCGCTTTCCGAGCTTGTTAAGATTGACCCAAAGTCAATCGGAGTAGGACAGTATCAGCATGATATGAATCAGAAAAAGCTGGGCGACGCGCTGGCAGGCGTTGTCGAAGACTGCGTAAATAAAGTAGGAGTAGACCTTAATACTGCGTCTGCGCCGCTTCTTTTCTATATTGCGGGTATATCGAAAACCGCCGCTAAAAATATTATTCTGTACAGAGAAGAGAATGGAAAATTTACGGACAGAAGGCAGCTTAAAAAGGTGCCGAAAATTGGGCCTAAGGCATACGAGCAATGCGCGGGTTTTCTTAGAATAAATAACGGAGACAATCCGCTTGACGCGACAAGCGTGCATCCTGAATCATATGACGCATGTAAAAAGCTTATAGATATCATTGGCTTAAAAATAAATGATATTAAGGGCGGAATACCTGATATAAAAGCTCTTATAAAAGATAAAAAGGAACTTGCAGAACAGATAGGAATAGGCGAAGAGACTCTTTCTGATGTTATATCCGAACTTGAAAAGCCGGGCAGAGACCCGCGTGCTTTAATGCCTAAACCAATTCTTCGTACGGACGTGCTTGAGATATCAGACCTTAAAGAAGGAATGCTTCTTACTGGAACTGTACGTAATGTAATTGATTTTGGAGCATTTGTTGATATAGGGGTTCATCAGGACGGGCTTGTTCACATTTCGCAGCTCACAGATAAAAAGTTCGTGAAGCATCCGCTTGAGGTCGTAAGCGTCGGGGATATTGTAGAAGTAAAGATTCTGTCAGTTGATATTAGCAGGAAAAGGATTCAGCTTAGCATGGTATTATGATTATACATGGAGGGCGCTGTTGTATATCAACCGCCCTCCCGTTTATTTATCTGAAAAAATTATTGATTAATTTTTGAAGTTCCATTATTGGTATCGGAAGAATTGACAATATAATTACTGCAGCCCATTCTGTTAAGCCTAAGGCAGTTGTGCCGAATATACTGTTTAACGCAGGAACGCATATTGTTATTATCTGCAGGAATGCACAAAATACAGCGGATAAAAGCAGGTGTTTGTTACCGCAGAATCCTGCCTGAAATAATGACTTTTCACTTCTGGCATTAAATGAGTGCGAAAGCTGCGTAAGTCCAAGAACAGCGAAACACATTGTGCCTGCGCAGCCAGGACTTATGTTAAGTCCGAGTGCATATGCGACAAGCGCGAGGCTTCCCACAAATGCGCCTTCAACGGCAACCTTTACTCCAAGACCATGTGCAAATATTCCCTGATTCGGAGGAATCGGAGGATTTTTCATTATATTTTTGTCAGGAGGCTCCATTCCAAGCGAAAGAGCAGGAAATGAGTCGGTTATAAGGTTAATCCATAAAAGCTGTACGGCGCTTAGCGGAGCTGACAGTCCGAATATGATTGAAAAAAATATAGTTATTATTTCGCCGATATTGCATGATATAAGAAAATGAATGGCTTTTCTTATATTATCGTATATTCCACGACCCTCTCGTATTGCAAGCGTGATAGTTGAAAAATTGTCGTCCTCAAGAATCATATCAGCAGCATTTTTTGCAACATCGGTGCCCGTTATACCCATTGCACAGCCAATATCTGCGGCTTTGAGTGCGGGAGCGTCATTTACGCCGTCGCCGGTCATGGCTGTGATTTCTCCGTTTTGCTGGAGTGCGCGTATTATTTTCAGCTTGTGTTCAGGCGAGACGCGCGCATATACGCTGTATGAGCGAACGTGCTTATACAAAGCGTCGTCCGTCATTGCAGTAAGCTCGCTTCCGGTTATTACTTCATCCCTGGAAGAACAAATTCCAAGGTCTGTTGCGATTTTTGCTGCGGTTGCGGCATGGTCTCCTGTAATCATAACCGGTTTGATGCCTGCGCGCCTGCATTCTTTTACAGCTTCGTACGCTTCCTTTCTTGGAGGGTCAATCATGCATACAAGGCCTGCAAATGTCAGGCCTGATTCAGCAAACCGTATATCAGAATCAGACATGTTATCCTTGTAAGAGACGGCCAGGACACGAAGGCCCAAAGCTGCATATTCTATACTTTTATTTAGAAGCGACTGTTTTTTTCGCTCTGTCAGGGATATAATCTGTGACGATTCATTTACATACGAAGAGCATAATGGTATAAGCATTTCGGGAGCGCCCTTTGTAACGCAAAATATACTGTTTCCTGATTTATGCACCGTTGTCATAAGCTTTCGCCTTGAATCAAATGGTATTTCATGTATCCTTTTTGCTTTACGTATAAGGGAATTTATATTTATACCGGCATTATCCGCAGCAGACAGGAGAGCGTTTTCTGTCGGTTCGCCTATTACGTTTCCGTTTTGTATTGTTGAATTATTGCACAGGGCGCACATGGATAGAATGTCGGCGTATTGTTTGGATGAAATATTAATTTCATTTTCAAAGCTGCATATTTTCGTAACATTCATGCGGTTTTGTGTAAGCGTTCCCGTTTTGTCAGAGCATATAACTGTTGTGCTGCCAAGTGTTTCAACTGCGGGAAGACGTCGGATTATAGCATTGTTTTGGGCCATCCTGGTTACTCCAAGGGACAGCATTATGGTGACTATGGCAGGGAGGCCTTCAGGTATTGCCGCAACAGCAAGGCTGACTGCGGTCATAAACATGTCAAGTACCGGGTAATGCATGAATATACCTACTGCAAATATTATTATGCATATGAAAAGAGCTGATATACTGAGCGTCTTTCCTGTTGCCGCAAGCCGCTTTTGAAGAGGTGTGTCAGGCGAGTCTTCTTTCATTAACATACCGGCAACTTTTCCGAGTTCAGTATGCGTTCCGGTTGCACATACAATGGCTTTTCCGTGACCATAACAGACCATGCAGCCGCTGTATACCATATTGCCTCTGTCAAAGGCCGGAGTATCAGAAGGTATGGTGTGTGTGTATTTATGGACAGGCTCCGATTCACCGGTAAGAGATGATTCGTCAGTCATAAGATTGCTGGCAGATATAAGCCTTGCGTCTGCAGGAACAAGACATCCGGTATCAAGTATGATTATATCTCCGGGTACGAGCTCGTTTGCCGCAATTTTCAGTACCCTGCCGTCTCGTATTACAGCTGCCATTGGAGCGGTCATTTTTTTGAGTGCGGCAAGCGCCTGTTCCGCTTTTGCTTCCTGAAATACTCCAACCCACGCATTTACCATAACAATAATAAGTATAATGGCAGGTTCAATAAAATCAGGTTCTCCATGCATGAATGATACGGCAAATGATATTATGGCGGCGCAAAGCAGCGTATATATCATAAAGTCGTTAAACTGCATGAAAAACTTTTTAAGAAGTCCCGGACCCTTTACCGCAGGTAGTTCGTTTTTGCCGTATTTTTCCAGCAGCTTCTGCGCCTGTTTTGCTGATAAACCGTCGGTTTCAGATGATGAAAATGAGCGTATTACTTCACTTGTATTGCGGCTGTGCATACTGATACCTCCTTATAATTATTATATTTATGTGAAAAGAACAGATATATTACAATGATGTAAATAGTAACTCTTGACACAGATTTAACATATTGCTATAGTAATTTTTTAGACGCAGAGAAAATGTGTTAAGGGAGGAAAAATTTATATGAAAGGCGTAGTAAGAAGATTACTTATGATAGCTGCCGGAGCGGCATTTATATTCTGTATAGGTATGACGGCCGGCTCGTCGCATACAGAGGCGGCTTCTGCGTTAAAGATACGTATTAATAAACAGCAGAACTGTGTTACAATCTATAAACTTGATGATAAAGGCAAATATAAGCCATATAAAGCTATGGTGTGTTCGGTTGGTACAGCAACTCCTCTTGGGAACTTTTCTTTAAAGGAAAAGATAAGATGGCATACGCTTGAAGGGCCTGTATACGGACAGTACTGCACACGCATAACAGGCCATATCCTGTTTCATTCAGTGTGGTATTATGAGAACGGTAATCCTGCAACATTGTCCAATGCCCAATACAACCGTCTCGGCAGCGTTGCATCGCACGGATGCGTAAGACTCAGCGTACGGGACGCCAAGTGGATATATACATACTGTCCGTCAGGAACTCCTGTGGAGATATATAACTCAAAAGACCCTGGACCGCTTGGTAAACCGGATGCTATAAAGCTTCCTGAAGGAACGGGCTGGGACCCTACGGACGATACTAATCCGGCTAATCCTTATAATAATAAAAAACCGTCCATAAAGCTTGTAAAAGGCGGAAAAGATATACTTTACAACTCAAAATTCAAGCTTCTTGATACGGTTACGGTTAAGAATACGACAGGATTTGACGCATCGGATAAAGTGTCTTATACTATTGCATATAAGGCTCCCGGCAAAAAGTATAAGCGTGTCAAAAAGATTAATACAAAAAAGACAGGTCTGTACAGAGTAAAATATAAGCTTACAGATGAGATAGGAAGAAAAGCGTCTCTGACAGTAAAATATAAAGTGCATCGTAAGATTATGCTGAAGTCCGTAACGCTTAATAAGAGTAAAGCGTATCTGTATCTTGGAGGAAGCGACAGTCAGACGTCATGCAAAATTAAGCTTTCCAAATGCACGCCGTCTAATGCATCTATCAAGACGCTTAAATTCACATCCTCGGATACTTCGGTTGCTAAGGTTGATTCCAAAGGAAAGGTTACGGCAGTAGCTCCGGGAACGGCTGTAATAAGGGCGGCGGCTACGGACGGCTCAGGCATTGTTAAAGAATGTACCGTATATGTGAGAAAATTTGCCGAATCATTTACAGTTACGGCTGATAAGAGCACAATTGATGCCGGTGAAACTGTAAAGCTTGCATGTATGCTTCTTCCGGCGGGCGCAACAGGAAAAGGAACGCTTGCATATACATTTGCATCATCTGATACACAGGTTGCGGCGGTAGACGCACAGGGTAATGTTACGGGTATAAGCCAGGGAACAGCGGTTATTACTGTCACGGCTGACAATGCATCCGCAAGCGGAGAGGCTCTTATGGCTCAGATAGTAATTACGGTAAACAACCCTCAGACTGATGTATCGACATCAGCGCTGACTATACAATAATATATATTTATGGAGGAAATAAAAATGGCGGTATCCTATAACCATAAGGAAATTGAACAGAAATGGCGCAGCAGATGGGAAAAGAATCCGGTTAATGTAAACGACGGCAAAAAGCCAAAGTATTACTGTCTGGATATGTTCCCGTATCCGTCGGGAAGCGGTCTGCATGTAGGCCATTGGAGAGGATATGTTATATCCGATGTATGGAGCAGATATAAGATGCTCAAAGGGTATTATATAATTCATCCTATGGGATGGGATGCGTTCGGTCTGCCTGCCGAAAATTATGCAATTAAAATGGGAGTACACCCTAAAAAATCTACGGCGGAGAATGTTGCTAATATCAAGAGGCAGATTAATGAGATATCCGCAATATATGACTGGGATATGGAGGTTAATACTACTGACCCTGATTTCTATAAATGGACTCAGTGGATATTTGTAAAGATGTTTAAAGCCGGGCTTGCATACGAAAAGGAGATGCCTATTAACTGGTGTCCTTCATGTAAGACGGGACTTGCTAACGAAGAAGTAGTAAACGGCTGCTGTGAAAGATGCGGTTCTCAGGTTACAAAGAAGAATCTTAAGCAGTGGATGTTAAAGATAACCAAATATGCAGACAGATTGTTAGAGGACCTTGAGCTTCTTGACTGGCCTGAAAAGGTTAAGAAAATGCAGACAGACTGGATTGGACGAAGCTATGGCGCTGAAGTTGATTTCAAAGTAGAAGGCAGAGAAGAGTCAATTACTGTATATACAACAAGACCGGATACGCTTTATGGCGCTACATTTATGGTTCTTGCGCCTGAACATGCGCTTGCCGCATCGCTTGCCACAGACGATAATAAGGAAGCTGTTGACCAATATATATATCAGGCTTCAATGAAATCATCTGTAGACAGAATGCAGGATAAGGAAAAGACAGGCGTATTTACCGGAAGCTATGCAATTAATCCTCTTAATAATGAAAGGATACCGATATGGCTTTCTGATTACGTGCTTGCAGATTATGGTACAGGCGCGATAATGTGCGTGCCAGCACACGACGACAGAGACTTTGAGTTCGCGTCTAAGTTTGGAATACCTGTTATACAGGTTATAGCTAAAGACGGTAAGGCGATAGAAAATATGACAGAAGCTTATACAGAAGCTTCTGGAATAATGATTAATTCAGGCGAATGGAATGGAATGGAGTCTTCAGAGCTTAAGGAGAAGGCGCCTGAAATGATTGAAAAGATGGGATTTGGAAGGAAGACGGTTAATTATAAGCTTCGTGACTGGGTATTTTCAAGACAGCGTTACTGGGGAGAACCGATTCCGATAGTGCATTGCCCTAAGTGTGGAGCAGTTCCTGTTCCTGAAGAGGAGCTTCCGCTTCTTCTTCCTGAAGTTGAAAGCTATCAGCCTACGGGAACCGGAGAGTCGCCTCTTGCTGATATCACGGAATGGGTTAATACAACATGCCCTTGCTGTAAAGCTCCTGCAAAACGCGAGACTAATACTATGCCTCAATGGGCGGGTTCTTCATGGTATTTTCTGCGTTACATTGACAATAAGAATAAAAATGAACTTGTTTCAAAAGAAAAAGCTTCAAAATATCTCCCTGTAGATATGTATATTGGAGGTGTGGAGCATGCGGTTCTTCATCTTCTGTATTCAAGATTTTATACAAAATTCCTGTATGATATCGGCGTTGTAGATTTTAAAGAACCTTTTGCAAAGCTTTTCAATCAAGGTATGATTGGTAAGAACGGGGCGAAAATGAGTAAGTCTAAGGGTAATGTTGTATCGCCTGACGAGCTTGTTAATGACTACGGCTGTGATTCGCTTCGTTTGTACGAACTCTTTGTAGGACCGCCTGAGCTTGATTCTGAATGGGACGACAGAGGAATTGACGGAGTATACAGGTTCATTAACCGTTTTTGGAAGCTTGCGGTGGATAATAAGGATAAAGGTATCGCCCCTACGGACGAGACTGTAAAGCTTCGTCACAGGCTGATAAAAGATATTACTACGAGGCTTGAGGCATTCAGTCTTAATACGGTTGTCAGCGGCTTTATGGAATATAATAATAAGATGTATGACATAGCGTCCAAATGCGGAGGAATTGACAGAGATATTATCGAAACAATGACAGTTCTGCTTGCGCCGTTCGTGCCTCATATTGCATCTGAAATATGGGAGCTTTATGGACATAACGGAAGTATATTTGACGAGACATGGCCTGAGTATGACGAGGATATGCTCGTTGAGAACACCGTACAGATTGCGGTGCAGATTAATGGTAAAACAAAAGGAACTATCGAGATTGGGGTAAACGACAGTAAAGATGCAGTAATAGAAGCCGCCAGAGAAAAAATTGCCTCAAAGCTTACAGGCAATATAATAAAAGAGATATATGTTCCTGGAAGAATTGTTAATATTGTCATGAAGTGACGAGCGTCGGAAAGTGTGAGCAGGCGTTGAAGTCGCGAATCGTGAAAAAATGAATAATAAAGGAAAATGCAGCCATTATAAATTAGTGGTTGCATTTTTTAACACATGGTGTTATAGTTGAGATATAACATATAAAACATGTATAATCTGAAAGGAGGAGATTTGTATGAATATTAATCAGTTTACTAAAAAGTCAATGGAGGCTGTTAATAAATGTGTGGACACAGCTAATGAATTCAGTAACCAGGAGCTTATTCCCGCACATCTGCTGCATGCTCTTCTGACAGTGGATGAATGCCTTATAGTAAGTCTCCTTAAAAAGATGGAGATTAAGCCTGAGGTGCTTCTTGCACAGGTTGAAGGCATACTTAGAAAGCGCCCTAAAGTTTCCGGTGCGGAACCATATGTCGGAAAAGACCTTAATAACATACTTACACATGCAGAAGACGAGGCTAAGCGAATGGGAGATTCGTATGTTTCAGTAGAACATCTTTTTCTCAGTATGTTAAAGTATGCCGATAAAGAAGTTAAAGACCTGCTTTCGGAATTTAATATTACGAGAGAAGGATTCCTTAACGTTCTTGCAGATGTAAGAGGAAGCAGAAGCGTTGATACTGACAGCCCTGAGGACACATATGATGTGCTTAATAAATACGGATATGACCTTGTTGAGAGGGCGAAAAGCCAAAAGCTGGACCCTGTTATAGGGCGTGACGACGAGATAAGGAATGTTATCAGGATTCTTTTGCGTAAGACCAAGAATAATCCGGTTCTTATCGGCGAGCCCGGAGTTGGTAAAACAGCAGCGGTAGAAGGACTGGCGCAGCGTATTGTAAGAGGAGATGTGCCGGAGGGACTTAAAGATAAAAAGCTATTTGCGCTTGATATGGGTTCTTTGGTTGCCGGAGCCAAGTATCGCGGAGAGTTTGAGGAGAGGCTTAAGGCAGTGCTTACCGAGGTTAAGAACAGTAATGGCGAGATTATACTGTTTATAGATGAGCTTCATACCATAGTAGGAGCAGGCAAGACAGACGGGGCGATGGACGCCGGCAATATGCTTAAGCCGATGCTTGCAAGAGGCGAGCTTCATTGTATCGGAGCTACTACATTAAATGAATACAGACAGTATATTGAAAAGGACGCCGCTCTTGAAAGACGTTTTCAGCCGGTTATGGTAGATGAGCCTTCAGTATCGGATACAATATCTATATTAAGGGGACTTAAAGAAAGATATGAAGTATTTCATGGAGTAAAAATAACTGACTCGTCGCTTGTGTCTGCGGCTGTATTGTCAGACAGATATATATCGGACAGATTTCTTCCTGATAAGGCTATTGACCTTGTGGATGAAGCGTGCGCGCTTATTAAGACCCAGCTTGATTCCATGCCGGTAGAACTGGACGATTTGTCAAGGCGTATAACGCAGCTTGAGATAGAAGAGACTGCTCTTAAGAAAGAAGAGGATAATTTAAGCCATGAACGTCTTAATGCCATAAGAGAAGAGCTTTCGGCAGCAAGGGAAGAATTTGCGGGAATGAAGGCTGAGTGGGACGTTGCAAAGGGCGAGGTTGGAAAGGTTAATAAGATTAAAGAAGAGCTTGAACAGAGAAGAAAGGAGCTTGAAGTTGCAGAGAGAACCTCTGATTATAATAAAGCGGCGGAGCTTCAATATGGAATTATCCCGTCTCTGAAAAAGCAGCTTGCCGAGGCTGAAGAGGGAGGCGGAGAACGTTCTGAGCTTGTTAAGGAATGTGTCACCGAAGAGGAGATTGCTTCAATTGTTTCGAGATGGACCGGTATACCTGTAACAAAGCTGACGGAAAGCGAACGTACTAAAACGCTTAACCTTGATAAAGAGCTTCATAAAAGAGTTATTGGACAGGATGACGCTGTCTGTAGGGTATCAGAGGCTATTTTAAGATCAAAAGCAGGAATAAAGGACCCTAAAAAGCCGATTGGCTCATTCCTGT
This sequence comes from uncultured Lachnospiraceae bacterium, assembly GCA_902493385.1. GTDB lineage: Bacteria > Bacillota > Clostridia > Lachnospirales > Lachnospiraceae > V9D3004. Next base: position 204,067 of record CABUPO010000001.1, on the reverse strand, counting down.
TTCTTGGGCCTACAGGAGTCGGCAAAACTGAGCTGTCAAAAAGTCTTGCTGAATGCCTGTTTGATAATGAACAGAATATGATAAGAATAGATATGAGCGAATATATGGAGAAATTCTCTGTGTCGAGGCTTATTGGAGCGCCTCCGGGATATGTAGGCTATGACGAAGGAGGACAGCTTACTGAAGCAGTCAGAAGGAAGCCTTATTCTGTTGTTTTATTTGATGAGATAGAAAAGGCGCACCCTGACGTATTCAATATAATGCTTCAGATTCTGGACGATGGACGTATAACCGATTCGCAGGGCAGGACGGTAGATTTTAAGAATACTATTCTTATAATGACGTCTAATCTCGGCTCGGAATATCTTCTTAACGGAATTGATGGCGAAGGCAATATAAGCAGTGAATGCGAAAACGCCGTAACCGAAAAGCTGAAAGCTTCATTCAGACCTGAATTTATCAACAGGCTTGATGAGATAATAATGTTTAAGCCGCTTACAAAGGATAATATTTCACGTATTATCGACCTTGTAATTGCAGATATTAATAAGAGGCTGTCTGATAAGGAGATTACTTTGTCCGTATCTGACGAAGCAAAGGAATATATTGCTTCGGCTGCGTACGACCCTGTATACGGTGCGCGTCCTCTTAAGAGGTATATGCAGAAGAACATTGAAACTCTTCTTGCAAGAGAGATACTTGGAGGAAATCTTCATCAGGGAAGCAGCGTATGTCTTGACAAGGACGATGATGGGTTTATAATCAGACAATAGATATTAAGACGTGGAGAATAGTTATTATGAGTATTACAGTAGTGCTTCTGCAGATGATTAAGCTGTTTTTAATAATGTGTATCGGTTATGTGTTATATAAGATAAAAATGATAGATGACCATACAAAGGCTCAATTGACTAAGGTATTGCTGTATGTGACTATGCCGGCGCTTATTATCAATTCATTTGTTGAAAATATGGGTTCTGACAAAAAGGATATGTTAGGAGAGCTTTTTGTCATAGCAGTTATTTTGTATGCGGCGCTTCCTGTGATTGCTATATTATTAAACGTGCTGTTAAGAATTAAAAAATCCCTGCGTGGAATATACATGTTTATGACTGTATTTTCCAACGTGGGGTTCATGGGATTTCCGGTGGCGGATGCGTTATATGGAACAGAAGGCGTATTTTATGCAGCGGTATTTAACTGCATATTTAATATATCTGTATTTACGCTGGGAGTGTTGATGATTAACTACGGAAGAAAAGACGAGGGGGATAAAGCTTCTGCATTAAGCGTTAAGAAGCTTTTTAATCCGGGAGTGTTATGCAGTATAGCGGCGGTGGTTATATTCCTTCTTGAAATTCCTGTTCCGGGCGTTATTATGGACGTTCTGTCGTCGGTAGGAGGTCTTACGTCGCCTCTTGCCATGATACTTGTCGGAGCAAGTCTTGCAATGATGAACATTAAAGAAATGTTAGGCGGCGTTAAAGTATATGTATATACTGTTATAAGGCAGATTGTCCTGCCTCTTCTGTCGTGGCCTGTTATTGACAGGTTTATAGAAAATGACGTTGTTGCGGCGGTTACTCTGATAATGGTTGCAATGCCTGTAGGCAATACGGCGGTATTATTTGCAACGGAGTACGGCTGCGAAGAAAAAGAGGCGGCGAAAGCCATATTTCTTACGACGCTTGCGGCAATTGTATCCATACCGCTGGTAATGTGGATATGTATAAGTTAGCAATGAATTGCTTTCTGTTTTCTTGACCCTCGTATGTATAAGTATTATACTGTAGACATATGGGGGTTTTATTATGGATAATTTAGAAATGATGTATCAGGAAGTGACAAAATGCAATAAGCTTTTCAGGGCTAAAACCTACAGTGACGCTTATATGGATTTTTACATGAATTACAGAGAGATATTTGAACGTTTTAACGATATGGCTGAAGAAGGAATGTCGCAGGAGGCTGCTGAGGATGTGGCGGCAGGCGCGATAAATGAGGCTGCAAGGGCGTTTGTAAACGAATCCGCAGAAGTTCTGAAAAAAGGAAACCGTCTGCCTGTAGGAAGGAAGCTGGCGGAGCTTAATATGTTCATGGTTACGTATGTGCTGCCGGGTATATTGAAGACAGAAAGAAAGTATGCAAAGGAGCTCGCGGACGCAGTTTGTACAGAGTGGAGAGGTACATTTAAGAACAGCACGCTCAAATGCGGAGATTATGAAACGATTAATGCTGGATTTAAGAGAAATATATTTTCAATATTTAAGTCATAGCGTGAAAGGATATAAGAATGCTTAAAGTATTTTTGGCCGGACAGGACAAAAAAATTGCGGTTGACTGGAAAGCGCACGGTTATGAGATGTGTGGAGAGGCTGATGACGGTGAGGTTTCGTTTCCTATGATTAGCAGCCTTAAGCCTGACATTGTAATTACGGATGTGGATATGCCATATGTAGACGGTCTGGAGCTTGGGAAGCTTATTAAAAAAAATATGCCGGAAATTGAGGTTATTATCCTGACGGATAATAATAAGTTTGAATGTGCGAAGGAAGCGATTAACTCGGGGTTTTTCGGCTATCTCGTAAAGCCTGTATCTGAAGAAGAATTATTTGGCATAATTGATTCCGCAGCGGTTGAGATTGAAAATAAACGTAAAGAGCTCAGGCTGCGTGAAGAATATAATAAGCGGCGCGAGACAGATATACATAGTAAAAAGCTTGCTTTGTTTAAAAGTATATTTACGGAATCCAAACCGGTTGCAAAGATTATTGAGACTGCGGCAGAGCTTGGAATTACCCTTTCTTCAATGTGGTATAGTGTTTCTGTTATAATATTTAAGTATACAGGAGACGCGGGCGAGGCAGTAGTAGAAGCTGTCAGTGTTATGGGAACAGAGATGGGCTGCATAGTATTTGATATATATTTTGACAATAAGGCCATTGTATTTTGTGCTGATTCGATAGAAGAGCTGAATAATATGCAGAATGAATTTTTTGCGAAATTCAGGGCTTTTATGAAGGAAAATAATAATGTGAGATACTATGGCGGAGCAGGGACGCCTGCAGGGCGTATAAGCGAGCTGTCTGAGTCGCTTAGAAAAGCGGAGCAGGCTCTTGCACACAGTTGTATTATAGGGGATAACCTTATTCTTAACAGTGAGGACGCCAGACACAGCATATATCTTAAGCGTGAAGAGAGAAGTATACGGGATATTAATGCAAAAGAAATTGACAGGACCTATATACAGGAATTTCTTCGATTTGGAAGTAAAGAGAATACGGAAGAGTTTGTGTATGAATTGCTCGACTCCTTTGGTGAGGATGCGCTTGAGCTTAACATATTCAGGCAATATGTACTTGTCGGCATATATTTTTGCGTAGGTGATTTTCTTGAAAGCATAAAGCTTGACAGAAATGATATCGAGGCGCCTGATACTGTGGCCGATACTATGAGGAGCAGGGACAGCGTGACCAAATATGTTATAAAAATAATCAACCATGCGCTAAAGCTCAGAGAAGAAGCTTCGGGCGGAAGATACAGCGATATTGTTAATGAAGCTATGCGATATATTGAGAAAAATTATGCAGATGAGAAGCTTTCTCTTAATCTTCTGGCGTCTCACGTGAATTTCTCGCCAAACCACCTCAGTATGATATTCAGCCAGCAGACCGGACATACATTCATAAAATATCTGACAGATTTCAGGATGAATAAAGCAAAAGAGCTGCTTATGTATACTTCTAAAAGGAGCAGTGAAATAAGTATGGAGGTAGGCTACAGAGATCCACATTATTTTTCATATTTGTTTAAGAAAACACAAGGAATGACGCCGACTCAGTATCGTGGAAGCGGCAGGGGAACAAAAAAAGCTCCTGAATAAGGAAATATTGAACTGTTTTTGAAATGATTTGACCCTTGCGTGAAGAGAAAACAGACGGAATAATAAAAAAATCAACCGAATTGTTAAAAAAATCAACATTTTAATGATTCAAATAAGAAAATTAACTTTTATTTAATTTTAATTAATGGATTTATTGAGAAAAGGGTTATAAGATATGCATATCAGAGACGGTGATCTTTGAAAAACTATATATTTATGGGAGGAACATAATGAAAAAGAAAATTTTAGCAGCCGTTATGGCAGCAACAATGGTTCTTGCTCTTACAGCATGTAACGGAAGCAAAGATGAACCAGCAGCTGATAATTCAGCAACAGAAGCTCCTGCAGATGATAATGCAGGCGATGATGCAGATGATAACGCATCATCAGGAGAACTGATTAAGGTTGGCGTTATCAACAATGACCCAAGTGAGTCAGGATACCGTACAGCTAACGATGCAGACCTTAAGGCAATGTTTACAGAGGCTAATGGATATGAGGCAAAGTTCTCATACAGCCTTAAGAATGACGAGCAGATTACAGCAGCTCAGCAGTTCATTACAGAAGGTGTTAATTATCTTCTTCTTTCAGCAGCTGATACAGCAGGATGGGACGGAGTTCTTCAGAGTGCTAAAGATGCTGGCGTAAAGGTTATCCTTTTTGACCGTGTTGTAGATGCAGATGAGAGCCTTTATGAAGCTTCAATTGTATCTGATATGGATGCAGAAGGTGAAAGAGCCGTAGAATGGCTGTTAGGACAGGAAAAAGAAGGCGGACTTAAGGTTGTTCATATTCAGGGACATATGGGTTCAGCAGCTCAGAAGGGACGTTCAGGAGCTCTTGATGCAGCAGCAGAAGAAGGAAAGTTAGAGATTGTTGAGCAGCAGACAGCTGACTGGAGTACAGAGACTGCTATGGAGATTGTTCAGCAGGTTATCAGTTCTGGTGAAGAATTCAATGTAATTTATGCAGAGAACGATGGTATGGCTCAGGGTGCCGTTGAAGCTCTTGATGCTGCCGGAATTACACATGGTGTTGACGGCGACGTTATTGTAATGGGATTTGACTGCAATAAGTGGGCTCTTAAGGAAGTTCTTGAAGGACGTTGGAATTACGATGGACAGTGTAATCCATTCCAGGCTTCATACATAGATGAAGTTATCAAGACTCTTGAGTCTGGCGGAACTATCGATGAAAAGACAATCATTCTCGATGAGAAGGGATTTGATGCTGAAACTATTACAGAGGCAGATATTGAGCAGTATGGTATCGGAAGCGAGGAAGCTGAATAATTCGGCTGTGCCTGATTGTTGATCAGAATAGTTTAGTGATTGAAAAAAGCGCGGCGGCAGAGCGTAAAGATATTTGTACGCTTGCTCCGTGCTTTTTCTCTGAATAATACTTAATAAGGAGTGAGTACACTGTGAAAGAAAATTCTGTTTTGGAAATGAGAAACATCAGCAAATCATTTCCCGGAGTACGTGCTTTGCAGAATGTGGATTTTACACTGTGTGAAGGAGAAATTCATGCGCTTATGGGTGAAAATGGTGCGGGAAAATCCACTCTGATTAAAGTGCTGACAGGTGTATATAGCAAGGATTCAGGTGAGGTTTACGTTAAAGGACATGATAAAGCTGTATCGATTCGTTCTCCGCAGGATGCGCAGAATATTGGTATCAGTACAGTTTATCAGGAAATCGCATTGTGTCCTAATCTTACGGTTGCTGAAAATATGTATATAGGAAGAACTAAGAACATATATCAGAACTGGAAAAAGATGAATGCTGATGCGGATAAGATGTTAAGTGCGCTCGGTATACCGGCAAGCGCTACACAGCAGCTTGGCAATTATTCTATTGCTATTCAGCAGATGGTTGCAATTGCAAGAGCTGTCGATATGGATTGTAAAGTGTTGATTCTTGACGAGCCGACATCGTCATTGGATGAACACGAAGTTGAAAAATTGTTTGGGCTCATGAGAGACCTTAAAAAACGAGGTGTTGGAATTATCTTCGTTACACACTTTTTGGATCAGGTATATGAAGTGTGTGATAAAATTACTGTACTGCGCGACGGACAGCTTGTTGGAGAATATGAGATAGAGACGCTTCCAAGAATTAAGCTTGTTTCAAAGATGCTTGGTAAAGATATGGATGATACTGCTGATATTCAGAGTGAAGTAGAAACCTATGATGACAAGGGCGTAGAACCTATATTCGAGGCAGAAGGGCTTGTCAGTGTCGCGGGCATTAAACCATTTGATTTTTATATTCGTAAAGGTGAAGTTAACGGATTTACAGGTCTTCTTGGTTCGGGCCGTAGCGAATGCGTCAGGGCAATATTTGGCGCTGACAGAGTTATTGGCGGAAAAGTTAAGATGCACGGAAAAGCCGTAAAAATAAATAAGCCGATTCACGCCATGAAGAATGGTATTGCTTATCTTCCTGAAGATCGTAAGGGAGATGGAATTATTGGAGATCTTTCGGTTCGTGAGAATCTTGTTCTTGCCCTTCAGGTTATGAAAGGATTTTTCAAACCATTTTCAAAAGCGCAGGCTTATAAGTTTGCAGATGAATATATTAAGCTTCTTGATATAAAAACCGCGTCTGCAGATACGCCAATCAAGTCTCTTTCAGGAGGTAATCAGCAGAAGGTTATTGTTGCAAGATGGCTTCTTACGAATCCGGAATACCTTATTCTTGATGAGCCTACAAGAGGTATTGACGTAGGAACCAAGGTAGATATTCAGAAGCTGGTTCATAAGCTTGCCTCAGAAGGAAAGAGCGTAACATTTATTTCATCTGAGACTGATGAGATGCTTCGTACATGTTCAAGGCTTATAGTTATGAGAGACCGTAAAGTTGTGGGAGAGCTTACAGGCGATGATCTTAACCAGAATAAAGTTATGAGTACTATTGCGGGAGGTGGAGAATAATGGCTAAAACATCGGGAGCTAAAGAACGTTCGCGTTTTTTGGATATTTTAATTAAAATAATTACTAATCAGATGTTCATTCCAATTGCTGCAATATTAATTCTTACAATTGTAAACCTGATTGCAGATCCATCATTTTTTGCTATAAGATTTGGAACTAATACTGACGGCGCCAAGCTGTTTTCCGGTAATCCGGTAGATATTCTTGACAATGGTACCGCGCTTGCAATGCTTGCAATTGGTATGACGTTTGTTACAGCCGCATCAGGCGGACAGGATATTTCTGTAGGAGCAACAATGGCTGTTGCAGCCGGTGTTATTATCAAAATCGTAAGCGGAAGCAATACCACATCATCTACATATGCACATCCGCTTATTGTAGCAGTTTTAGTTGCACTGCTTGCAGCTATGCTTTGTGGATTATTTAACGGCGTGCTGGTATCGTTTTTAAATATTCAGCCGATGGTTGCGACTCTTGTATTGTATACGGCGGGACGTTCTATCGCAGGATGGATTACCGGTAACCTGAGTTATAAGTTCAGCGCTCCGTCATTTAAGGCATTTGGTCATACACTGCCGGGGATTCCTGTTCCTACGCCGATAATTATTAGTGTTATATGCTTTATTATTTTGGCGTTAGTTTTTAAGTTTACTACTTTGGGACTCTATGTGCAGGCAGTAGGTATTAATGAGAACTCTGCAAGGCTCAATGGATTAAATCCAATTGCCATTAAGCTTTCAGCATACATAATTCTCGGAGTTTGTGTTGCTATTGCTGCTTTTGTAACAGTTACCCGTACAGGAACATTTATCAGTTCAACATTTGTTAAGGATATTGAAATGGATGCAATACTTGCAGTTGCTCTTGGCGGCAATGCCCTCAGCGGAGGTAAGTTTAACTTATCAGCATCTGTTATTGGCGCATACGTAATTCAGTATCTTAAGACAACGCTTACTGCACTGGGTATTAATGCGGTTGCTCTTCCGGCATATAAGGCAGTTGTAATTATCATTCTTGTTATTATCAGTACGCCTTCGGCAAGAGCCTGGTTTTCAAGACAGTGGCAGGCAATTTCTAAAAAGTTTCAAAAAGTAGAAGCAAAGGAGGTTGTATAATATGGGTAAAAAATCAGCTAACCTGACGGCTTCTAAAAGAACTATTACAGATACAGCTTTACTTCTTACTATAACCATAGTGACATTCGTAGTAATGTATTTGTTTGCTATATTTGGACTTGGCGGTGGATTTAAGACTTTTCAGGCATTCTTTGATATGTTGAATGATAAGTCGGCGCTGCTTATTGTTTCATGTGGTCTTAGTATAGTTATGATTGCAGGAGGAATTGACATTTCCGTAGGAGGTGTTATTGCCCTTGTAGGTATGTGCTGTGTAATCTTCATGAGAGATTTTGGAGGTAATCCTTTCACAGCGTTATTTGTTGCTCTTGCAGTTGGAGCTGCATTTGGTTTAGTACAGGGATTTTTGGTGGCATATCTTGAAATTCAGCCGTTTATTGTTACTTTGGCGGGAATGTTTTTTGCGCGTGGTATGACGCAGATTATCAGCAGCGACCATTTGAATGTTTCAGGAAATGAGGCTTTTGACAAGATATTAAACACTAAAATTGTTATTCCTGGCCTTGGTTATACCAATAATAATGATATATACATAAATGCATATATTAAGATTGGTGTTATTGTCGCTTTACTTATTGTATTCATTTTGTTCTTTGTTCTTAAGAGAACAAAACTTGGACGTGCATTTTACGCAGTGGGCGGCAATCAGCAGAGCGCTCTTATGCTTGGTATTAACGTTAAGAGAACCAAATTCCTTTCCCACCTGATTTGTAGTCTTCTTGCCGGAATAGCAGGTTATGTATTCTTTATAACAGTTGGCTCCGGTTCCGGAGATAACGCTATGGGTTATGAAATGGATGCTATCGCATCATCAATTATCGGTGGTACAATGCTTACCGGTGGTGTTGGTAACATCATAGGAACTATGTTTGGTGTGTTCTCTCTTTCTACCATTCAGAAGATTGTTAACGCAGCAGGTCTTGGCGATCCGTGGTGGACCGGTATCACAAGAGCGGCAATGCTTTGTTTGTTCCTTGTGCTTCAGAGTATTATATTGATTCGTAAGCAAAAAGGAGCAAAGGCATAATTGCCTGTATTGAAAATACAGTAAAAGGCGGTTGTCATATTATATGACGACCGTCTTATTTGTTGTAACGATTTTTATAAAAAAGTGTAAAATAGGTTTGGCAAATGATAATTAGTATGCTATAATTAATAAGTATTTTATACGATTATATAAATTTTAATGGAGGTAAGCGAAAATGAAGAAAAAAGTGTTTAAAGCTATAGCAGGAAGTGCGGCAGCTTGCTTTTTGGCAGGTGTCATAATTGTAAGCGGAGGCAACAGGAATGCTACAGCAGAGGATGGTTACATTGCTAACTATACTTTTGAAGACGGTCAAGTTGGAGATTTTATGAATAACGGTCTGACTTTAACCATTGAAGAAGGAAAGAACAGCGACGCCGGAGCGCAGTTTGGTGAAAATGTTTCCGGTAATGCATGCCTTAAGGTGTCTGACAGAAGTAAAGGTAATGACTGGTGGGAAAGAAACGGTGTAAAGTTTGATCTGAAAAAGCTTACGCCAGGAGTGCGTTATGAGGTATCATTTGATTTTACTCATGATAATGGCGAGGTTGAAGAAAAAGGATACAGCGTTCAGAGAGCATTTAAGATTGGAACATATTTCAGTAAAGGTGATGACGGTTCTGATCCTGAAGTAACTGACATGTATGGACAGATTGGTTCGCTTATGGGAGTTGAACAGGGCGCATGGGAACGTATTACAGGAACAATTACTGTACAGGAGGATGCTGTTAATTCTGACGGTGAATATTATATGTATATCTTCATGGGTTATCCTGAAGCAGCTGGCGAAGGCGGCAATGTATCCTATAAGGATAAGAATACTGAGGATTATTACATAGATAACTTTACTGTAAAAGAGTATGTTGCACCTACAGAGAAACCGGCGGCTACACAAGAGCCTGCTCCAACACAGGAGCCTCCTGCTGCACCGGCTCCAACTCCTTATACAGATACTACAGTAGGTTCAGGTCTTGAAATTGGTTATGAAGAGGCAGTTGGCAATCTTGTATATGTAGTAACAGGTACAGATACAGTTGAGGTTAAGGAATTTGACACACCTAAATCATCGCTTGTAATTCCAAGCTCTGTAGTTATTGAAGATTATACATTTAAAGTAACAACAATTGCAGCTAATGCATTTAAGGGTGATTCAGATATTAAGAAGCTTACAATCGGAGATAATGTTACAAGCATTGGAAAGAACGCATTCTTTAAATGTACTTCACTTAAGAAGATTACAATTAAATCATCTTCAATAAAGAGTATTGGAAAGAAAGCATTTAAGAAGACAAGCGCTAAGGCAACGGTTAAAGTTCCTAAGGCAAAGAAAGCTGCATATAAGAAGCTTTTAAAGAAGGCTGGTATTTCCGCAAAAGCAAAAATTAAATAAATTATAAAATAATTACTGAACTCTATGCCAGGTGTATTATTTGATTAATTATTGGGGGAACGATAAAATATGATTAAAAAAGTATTTCACAAAATAATTGCCGGCACAGCAGTAGCTGCTATGGGATTGTCGTTGTTAGTAACGGCAATTCCTGCTAATGCAGCCACACCGGCGAAATTAAGTAAGTCAAAGCTGAATTTGACTAAAGGATCCAAAAAGACCATTAAAGTAAAAGGTAAAAAAATTAAAAAAGTTACATGGAAGTCAACTAAAGCAAAGGTTGCTTCAGTTAAGAAGAAGAAAGCTACTTCTGCCGTAGTTACAGCAAGGAAAAAGGGTAAAGCTGTAATTAAAGCAACAGTTCAGATGTCAGGAGCGAAAAAAGTGTTAAAATGTAAGGTTACGGTTAATGCAAAAAATGCAAATCCGGTAATTAACAGCAGTCAGCCTGATGTAACGGCCTCAGTGCAGCCTAACATTACGGCAACAGACACTCCGGTCCCTAATGATTCGGAGCCTACGCCTACTCAGACAGCATCAGGCCCTACGCCTGTGCCGCAGCTTGACATGAATAATCTTGCAGTTGCAGAGTATCCTACAGTATTCTCGGATATACCTGACTGTGATATTATACGTGTCGGTGGATATTATTATATGGTTAGTACAACAATGAATATGGTTCCGGGCGCGCCGATTATGAGATCGTCAGACCTTGTTCATTGGCAGATTGTAAGTTACGTACATGATATATTAGCTGATGATGACGCTAACAGCCTTAAGAATGGCAAGCAGATATATGGAAATGGTTCATGGGCGGCCGCAATCAGGTATTATGAAGGAACATTCTATGTATGCTTTAACCAAAACGGATATGGATTCTATGTGTATACAACAGACAATATAGAGAGCGGTGAATGGAAAAAGCATTATATTGATAAAACAAGCTTCCATGATCCAAGTTTGATTTTTGATGACGGAGCATTATATGTAACGTATGGCGGAGGCCCGTTATATATTCAGGAAATTGTACTGAATGATGATAATGAAACTGTAGAGAAGGTTGGAAGCTCTCAGGTGTTAATACAGAAATCTGATGCATGGGGTCTTTGGGAAGGCAATCATATATACAAAATAGGAGATTACTATTATGTAATGATAATTGCTTCGCCTAACGGTGCATGGTTCAGGTCGGAAGTATGTTACAGAACAGAAGATTTATTCTCAGGAGACTGGGAAGAGCAGATTATATTCCAGGGTTCTACATATGAATACGGAACAGGTATTGCTCAGGGCGGTATTGTAGATACAATCTATGATGATTGGTATGGAATTCTTTTTCAGGATCATGACGCTATAGGACGTATTCCTTCAATCCTTGCTGTGAAATGGGATGTAGAAGGATATGAAGACTGGCCGATGATGGGAACTTATGATGACAATGGTAATTTTACTACATATACAAGTACCAATGCGAAGGTTCAGTCTCCGCTTACAATAAGGCTTAATGACAGTGGAGAAGAAAACTATATAGTAGGTGATGATGATTTCACTTATGCTGAAGGAGATAAGCTTAAGCTTGTATGGCAGTGGAACCATAATCCTGATAAGGATGCATATTCATTTACTGATAATCCGGGCTATTATAGAATATACAACAATAGTACATGTAATAACGTATGGTTTGCAAGAAATTCTCTTACGCAAAGAACAGTAGGTCCAAAGTTTACATCAGAGACGGCAATTGTTACTGACGGAATGAAGCCTGGCGATTATGCCGGTATGGTTGCCTTAGGAAGCGATTATGGAATGGTTGGTGTCAGATGTGACGCTGACGGTAACAGATACATATTCCAGGGAAGCGGTTCGGCAAATGGTGCAAGACCTACCAATACAACGCTTATTACAGAAAATGAATCTGCTGATCAGATAGAAGGAACAACGCCAGTTTATCTGAAGATAGAATACAGCTTCAACACAGGCAGTGCAAGAAGTGATAAAGCTAACTTCTATTACAGTCTTGATGGAAGTACATGGACTAAGATTGGTAAGGAGCTTTCCATGTCGTTTAATACATCTACAACCTTTATGGGAGCAAGAACATGGCTTAGTTCATATGCAACATCTGAAACCGGCGGATATGTAGATTTTGACTATTACAAAGCTTATAATAATTAATTGTGGAGAAACATAATGAACTCAATTAAAATAAAAAAGAAAATCGGTGAAAATAACCCTATAATTGCATCAAGATTTATGGCAGATCCATATGCGATATATTATGAAGGAAAAGTATATGTATACGGAAGTAATGATTCCGACAGCCTTATAGATGATAATGGAAGTTATCCGAAGAATCAGTATTCTAATATTAAAAGCTTAAACTGCATTTCATCAGAGGATATGATTAACTGGACAGATGAAGGTGAAATTCAGGTAGCTGATGATGATAGAAAAGGAAAAAAAGGAGCGGCTTCATGGGCGGGCAACTCATGGGCTCCGGCTGTGTGCTATAACAAGGTTAAGGATGAAGCAACAGGGGAGATGGTCACTAAATTCTTTATTTATTTTGCAAATTCCGCAGCAAGCATTGGCGTGCTTACATCAGATTCTCCTACGGGTCCCTGGACAGATCCTTTGGGAAAGCCGATGATAACTCATGATGCTCCTGGCTGCAAAGATATTGAGTGGTTATTTGACCCTGCAGTGTTGGTAGAAGAAGACGGAACGGCCTATATATATTTTGGCGGAGGCGTACCGCAGGGCAAAGAGATACATCCTATGACTGCGAGAGTAGCAAAGCTTGCGCCTGACATGATAAGTATAGACGGCGAGGCCGTTCTTATAGATGCGCCATATCTTTTTGAAGATTCGGGCATTAACAAGATAAACGGAAAGTATTATTACAGCTATTGTACGAACTGGTCGGATGAGGCCGATAAAGCTATGGGAAGAGCGCAGATTTCTTACATGGTCAGCGACAATCCTATGGGACCGTTTGAGTATAAAGGCGAGATAATGCAAAATCCGGGACAAAGTGAGAATTTCTCCAGCAGGGCATGGGGTAATAACCATCATTGTATGCTTCAGATAGAAGATACAGTGTATATGTTTTATCATGCGCCGCAATATGAGATTGACCTTGACCTTCCTTTTAATGATAAGGCGGAGGGCGGATGTGCTTACAGAACGACTTATATTGATATTGTGTGTGTACATGAGGATGGCGCCGTTACCGTGAATAATATGACTAAGACGGGAACAATTGCTCCTCTTTGCAGCTATAATCCATATAAAGCAAATGACGCGTTTGTGTGGGCAGACGGCGTAACTACTGTCACTACAGGAAGCGGTGATATAAAGCCGCAGATTGTATACGAAAACGGCGGTTTTATCGGAATATCTGGCGTTGACATACAAAAGGAATCAGGAGAACTGGAGGTTACTGTTTCCAATTCGTCAGAGGGAACGCTTACATTGTATGCCGGTGCGATTAACGATTCTAATAAGGTATCAGTTGTGGATGTGCCGGTTTGTCATGAAACACATACATATAAAGCTTGTATAGATAAGATGCAATGCGGAACGACAAATATGTTCATAAAATATGAAAGTAACAGCAAGGATGCAAAACTTGTTCTTACATCATGGAAGATTAACTAATTAATTAAATGAAGATGGCGCGGCCGCCGTAACGATTTAATAATCGCAAAGCGTCCTCGCCATCTTTTTTAATGCAAAGAAATATTCATATTTTTCTTTATATGATTATTCAAAAGGACATAATTCCAAACGTATAAAATAACCCTGGTCGTGCGCGCATACCGGACAAGCCTTTGGAGCCTGAAAACCGTTATATACATGTCCGCACTTAAGACATATCCATTTTGTAGATACATCAGATGCAAATAGCTGGTTTTTCTCGACATATTCAGCAAATTTTCCAAAACGGTCTCCATGCATTTTTTCTATTTCTGCAATTTTTTCAAAAGATGAGGCAATATTTTGAAATCCTTCTTCGCGTGCAATTCTTCCAAACTGAGGATATACAGGGTCAAATTCCTCGTATTCATTGTGCTGTGCCGCGCGTAAAAGCTCTGCTGTATTCTGATGAAGATTAACCGGATACCCTGCGTCAATCATTATTGTTTTTCCGCTTAATTCGCGTAAATGATTGTAAAAAATCCATGCATGCTGCTGCTCCTGCTCTGCAGTGAAGCGAAACAGATATTCAAGTACATGCTGATGTTCCTTTTTTGATAAATCCGCACTGAAAATATAGCGGTTGCGCGCCATACTTTCACCTGCAAAGGCTCTCATAAGATTAACTTTTGTTTTGCTGTTTTCAAAGTCCATTCTATAATCACTCCTGATGTTTTTTACTAGTATGCCGCATGAGAGTTAATTATATGTAAAAACCCATTGGAATTCGTATGGAAAACCAATGGATTTGCGGATGTTATTTGCAGCTGTTTTTGTCTATTGCAGGATTGTAAGCATAGAAGTTTTTAGGATTAAGAGTATCCTGAGTGCGTCTTAAAGCTTCACCGAAGCGCTGGAAATGCACTATTTCGCGTTCTCTTAAGAAACGAATCGGGTCGGCAACTTCAGGATCTTTGACGAGTCTTAAGATATTGTCGTAAGTTGAACGGGCTTTCTGCTCTGCTGCCATATCTTCGTACAAATCTGTAATAGGGTCGCCTTTAACCTGAAATTCACACGCATTAAACGGAATGCCGCCTGCCGCCTGAGGCCATATTCCAAGCGTATGGTCTACGTAGTATTTGTCAAAGCCTGATGCCGCAATCTGGTCAGGGGTGAGGTCTTTTGTCAGCTGGTGGACAATAGCGGCTACTATTTCAAGATGAGCGAGTTCCTCTGTACCTATATCAGTAAGAAGTCCTGCGACACTCCTGTTAGGCATTGAATATCTCTGTGCAAGGTAGCGCATCGAGGCGCTCATTTCACCGTCAGGACCACCAAACTGGCTTATAATGACCTGAGCTATCTTAGGGTTGCACCGGGTGATTTTTACCGGATACTGTAATCTTCTTTCATAAGTCCACATAAATTCATACTCCTTCCCATGGCCAAGGGTCACATATCCAAGTCCACTTGTCATCTGATTCTACGCCAAATTTTGTAAGCGGACCATAACAGTTTTCATATTCCTGAATTGCCTGTTTTCTCTGAATACGGTATTTTTTATAATAATCAAGAGCTTCCCTGTCATTAGGATGCATATCTAAAAACAGTGTTACATCATCAAGGGCAAAGCTCACTTCAGTGATGAACTGCATAAGATTTTTTTTAGCATTGTTCACAAGAACCCCTCCTTCTACTGTTGCAGGCTGCTGATGCTCCGTAAAACGGCAGCACAAGTTCGGCGAATATTGTTCCATATTTTAATGCTTTTCCGGCGTCCATGACCTGATAAAAATTCTGCATAGGAACATATGCGCTTCCAAGCGGCATTCCTTTCAGACTGTCATAGCCATATGAATCATTAAGCTTGTTGCAATCCATAATAATCCTCCTTAAAATAAATCGGGTTTGCTATCAGTTTATGTAGAAAAAACAGAAAAGTTACACACACATTGACCAAAATTTACAGCACATGTTATAATTGTAAAATATAAGTCTTTTAGGGTATGTGATGAAGTTATGATGGATAAGATTCATTTTTATATAATGCGTATAAAAGAGGGAAGATTAAAGGAAATGTGGAGCCAGACAATTTGGATATACCAGTATGCAAAGAACCACTGGCTGGGCATGCTTTTTTATACTGCTCTCGGACTTGCCGGTACGGTTGTATCACTTGCTTCAAGCCTTGTTTCACGCGATCTTGTTAATATTATCACCGGATATCAAAGCGGAAAAGTAATAGGTACATTCTGTGCGATGATAGGGCTTAACGTCGGCGTTGCGTTCGTTAATCAGATATCGAGCTATTTTTCAAATAAAATCAGTATGAAGGTAGACGCTGATGTTAAAGCGGATATATTTTCAAAAATACTTGTAACGGAATGGGAGTCGCTGGCTGATTACCATACGGGAGACCTTCTTGTCAGATGGAGTTCGGATGCTTCAAACATATCGGGAGGTGTGCTTAATTTTATTCCCAATCTAATTATATACATATTCAGGTTTATAAGTGCGTTTGCAGTTGTAGTGTATCATGACGCATCATTTGCCGTGTTTGCATTTCTTGGTATGCCTGTAAGTCTTATACTGTCGAAGACGCTTATGAAAAGAATGGTAAATAATAATAAGCGGAGCGCGCAGATGGGAGCAAAGATGTCAGGCTTTAATCAGGAGGCATTTTCCAATATACAGATAATAAAAGCATTTGATTTGATAGGACTTTATGTACAGAGGCTTAAGGGCCTGCAGAAAGAATATATCAATATGAGGCTGGATTTTCAGAAAATGTCGATGGGAACTTCGCTGCTTCTTACTACAGTAGCCCTTCTTGTGTCGTATGCTTCATATGCATGGGGTATTTACCGTGTATGGAGCGGTGCGATAGATTATGGCACGATGACAATGTTTTTGGGTCTGTCGGGGACCCTTACGTCAACGCTTAATAATCTTACGTCTCTTGTGCCTAGTGCAATAGGAATCACGACATCGGCGGGACGTCTGATGGATATTGTGGAGATGCCAAGGGAGGATTACAGCGCGGATGATGAAGTGCTTCAATTTGCAAAAAGGCATATGTCGCAGGGGATAAGTCTTAATCTGTCTGATATAAAGTATGCGTATAGAAACGGCAATCTTGTGTTTGAAGGAGCGCAGATAGAAGCTCATCCGCATGAGGTAGTTGCGCTGGTAGGGCCGTCAGGAGAAGGAAAAACGACGATGTTAAGGCTTATTTTATCTATTATTCAGGCGCAGGAAGGCTGCGCGGTGTTAGAGAGCGAGGGTGAGAAGGTAAGTCTTTCGCCTTCTACCAGGAAACTGTTTTCGTATGTGCCGCAGGGCAATACTATGCTTTCAGGAACTATAGCTGAGAATATGAGAAATGTAAAAGAGGACGCGACGGATGAGGAAATAATTGAAGTATTAAAGACTGCATGTGCATGGGAGTTTGTTGAAAAGCTGCCTGACGGCATATACAGCAGGATAAAGGAGCGGGGAGGCGGATTCTCAGAAGGCCAGGCGCAGAGGCTTTCGATTGCAAGAGCGCTTCTTCGCAAATCGCCTATACTTCTTCTTGATGAGGCGACGTCGGCGTTAGATGTGGCGACGGAGAGAAAGCTTTTGAAAAATGTTATGAATGATGAATATGCAAGAACGTGTATTGTGACTACGCATAGACCTACGGTGCTTAGCGTATGCAGCAGAGTATATAAGATTAGCGACAGAAAATGCATAGTTTTAGCTGAAGAAGATGTAGCCGCTATGATGATGGATTTCTGATTCTTTATTTATTGGGGTGATTGATATCGGTGAAAAATATATAGATATAGAAAATACACTTTTAAACGGACAGAGCATACAGATAAAGCCTGAGGGCTACAGCATGTATCCGTTTATCGTGCCGGGGCGCGACGAGGTTATTATAGAGCCTGTAGGTTCGTATATCCCTAAAAGGTCCGATATAGTTCTATATAGAAGAAAGCAGGGAATCCTCGTTTTGCACAGGATATGCAAATGTACGGATAAAGGATTTTATATGGTGGGAGACAACCAGACGCAGGTAGAAGGCCCGATAGAATATGAGCAGATAAAAGGGCTTATGACGGCTGTTATCAGAAAGAACAAAAAAATATCCGTAAGCAGCATATTTTATGCATTGGCGGGGAGGCTTTGGCTGGGATTAAGACCTGTGCGTATGTATATTGTAAAACCGGCTGCAGCAGTAAAGAGGATAGTAAAAAAAGCGCATAAAAGGTAACATTTGCTTGACATTTACATCTTATAATCTGATAATTAATATTATAAAAATATAAGAAAAGGGGTAAAACAATGAGGGTATTAAGTAAAAAAGCAGGCATAATTCTGGCTTCATTATTTATGTTTTTAGGAATAATGTGTATTTCACCTAAAGCAGAAGCAGCGGATGATATTACGGTAAATGTTCCTACGGACAGGGCAGTATATCAGAGAAATGCTTCAGATATTGCAGATATAACAGTTGACGTTATTTATACGGGTGAAGGGCAGGTTAGAGCCAGAGTCGTTAAAGGAGAACAGATAATCTGTGACTGGAATGTAATTGATAAGAAAGACGGTTCTGATAATGAATATATGGGCGTTGTCAAGTCAGTTCCTGCCGGAGGCTGGTATGAGCTTCAGATTGCGGCATACGATGAATCAGGCAATGAGCTGTCATTTCAGTCAATTGAAAGAATTGGAGTTGGAGAAGTATTTATAACAGGAGGACAGTCTAATTCATGTAACTTCGGCGGAGCAAAGACTCAGGCAGTATATGATGAAGTGTCCGCACTTAACCCATCTACAGGGAAATGGCAGCATTGTGAGGACAGCCAGCCGTGTACAAGCGATTTTAATACAGGAAACGGCGGAGGTTCTCCCTGGCCGACTTTAGGAGACGCTTTGGTTGAAAAGCTTGGAGTGCCTGTAGGATTTATATCTACAGGACGGGGAAGCGCTAAAATAAGTGAATTATGTGATGATTCTGATAAAGGTTTTTATAAGTATATTAAGACAGGTATTGAAAAAATTGAGCCGTATGGCTGCAGGGCGTTTCTGATGCATCAGGGCGAGGCGGATACTAATGACACGCCGAATGCTGAATATCTTGCAGACCTTCAGAAGTTAATTCAAATGACACGTGATGATGCGGGCTATGATATTAATTGGTTTGTGGCGCGTGTATCATATGCATGGTCGAATTATAACAATACTGAAAAAATGAACGCTATGACTGGCACACAGATGGCGGCATGCAATAATTACAATATATTTGTCGGACCTGAGACGGACGACCTTCAGGGCGACTACAGACATGTAGACAATCTTCATCTTAGTGAAAAAGGTCTTATTGAGCATGGAACACGCTGGGCTGATGCGATTATAAACAAGCTTTTTACACCATATATGCTTGAAGCGGATTCGTCAGTTAATAATGGAAAGATTGTTCAGTGCGGAACAGATTTGTTTGCGGGAAGTGAAGTTAAGCTGAGCGCTATAGCAGACGACGGATACTATCTTGTGCCGGGTTCATTTAAAGTTACGGGTGAAGAAGGCGATATCGAGCTTACTGATGATTCATTTATCATGCGCGCGGAAAATCTTACCGTAAGCGCTGAATTTGAACAGCTTCCGGCGCACATTCTCGGACTTGGAAGCAAGATAAAGGAAGCAGAAGCGATAGATGTAAGCCAGTATGAGAATGCAGGAGTTACGGCATTGAAAAATGCGATAGAAGCTGCAAGGACCGTATATGCCAATCCTAAAGCTACAGAAGCAGAGACTGCAAAAGCTGCAGGTGATATTGATGCAGCGGTTAAAGCGCTTATAAGTAAAAATACCGTATCTGATACGCCGAACACCCCGAATCCACCGGTTAATACAGCAGATAACAATAATCAGACAGCTGCAGTAGTAAATAAGGGAGACGTCGTAAAAGCCGGAGCGCTTAAATATCTTGTTACAACAGCAAATACTGTAAGCGTACAAGGGCTTGTAAAGAAGAACGCCAAGTCTGTAACTATTCCTAAGACTGTTGTAATAGATGGGAAAACTTATAAAGTAACGGCAATCGGGAAGAAAGCATTTGCAGGAGCAAAGAAGCTTAAAAAGATTACCATTAAGTCTGTGACAATTAAGAGCATTGGAAAAAAAGCATTTTACAAAGTAAATTCTGCAGCTAAGATTAAAGTTCCGGCTAAAAAGCTTAAAACATATAAAAAGCTTATAGTAAAAGCAGGATTTAAAAAGACTTCAAATATAAAGTAGCTTATTAATCTTTATGCTTGACGGTAAAATATTTATCTGTTATATTAATAATAGTAACTATTATTAATATCGGGTGATAAATATGGCTCAATTAAAACACAGCAGACAGAGGGATATGATAAGAAATTATCTTGGTTCAACTAAAGAACATCCTACAGCAGAGATGGTATATAATAGTGTCCGAGAGCAATTTCCGAATATCAGCCTTGGAACAGTGTACCGCAATCTTAATCTTCTTGTGTCAAATGGTGAAGCTGTTAAGATTGACTGTGGAGATGGTTCTGAAAGGTTTGACGGCAGAGTTTCCCCGCATTATCATTTTATATGTCACGGCTGCGGCAGAGTGCTGGATATTGAGATGCCTTCTATCGAACATATTGACACACTTGCAGGAAGCAGTTTTGACGGGGATATAGAGGGTCACAGCGTATACTTTTACGGAAGGTGCAGTGGATGTAAAAATAAAAAATAAAATATTTTCTATTGACAGGCGTCAAATTATCAGGTAATATAATAACAGTAACGATTACTGTTATTGAAAATAATATATATAAAAAGGAGATATAATTATGGCAAAATATGTATGTTCAGTATGTGGTTATGTTCATGAAGGAGATTCAGCGCCTGAGGTATGTCCTGTATGCAAGGCTTCGTCAGATAAGTTTATTAAGCAGGAAGATGAAGGACGTACATGGGCAGCAGAGCATGTTGTTGGAGTAGCTAAAGGAGTAGATGAAGAGATTCTTCAGGGACTTCGCGACAACTTCAATGGAGAATGCTCAGAGGTTGGTATGTATCTTGCAATGGCAAGAGTTGCCCATAGAGAGGGTTATCCTGAGATTGGACTTTACTGGGAAAAAGCTGCTTATGAAGAAGCAGAGCATGCGGCAAAGTTCGCTGAGTTACTTGGAGAAGTTGTTACAGACAGTACCAAGAAGAATCTTGAAATGCGTGTTGAAGCAGAGTGTGGAGCTACAGCAGGCAAGATGGTAATAGCTAAGAAGGCAAAAGAACTTGGCCTTGACGCTATCCATGACACCGTTCATGAGATGGCCAGAGACGAGGCCCGTCATGGAAAAGCGTTCGAGGGACTTCTTAAGAGATACTTCGGTTAAGTTGCAAGCCGGGCAAAAGTAGGATAATAAGGCTCTGCGAGATTACTCGTAAGAGCCTTTATTATAATACTTTTATCAGGATTGTATCCGCTGCCGCTGTCAGGAAAAAGAGCTGATGCGGCGCGGAATGCGGATGTTAAAAATGTTTTGAACGGAGGATATAATACATGCAGTTATTTTACAAAGCCCTTCCCTGGCTTATAATTGCAGCGATGGTTATTATTGTTTCTATTCAGATGAAGGGTAAAGACAAAAAGGACGATGACCATCCAAAGCGTGAAGAGTATTAAAATATGAAGGATAATTAAATGCGTATAATACATTTATCGGATTTGCATCTTGGAAAACGTGTTAATGGGTTTTCGATGATTTCAGACCAGCGTTATATATTAGAGCAGATTTTGGATATTATAAAAAGTGAAGAAGCAGACGCAGTATTTATTGCGGGAGATATATATGATAAAGCGGTGCCGTCATTAGAGGCGGTGCAGCTTTTTGATGATTTTGTGGTTAAGCTTTCAAAGCTTTGCCTGAAGGTATTTATTGTAAGCGGCAATCATGATTCGCCTGAGCGTATGGCGTTTGCATCAAGAATAATAAGTGAAAGCGGGATATACATTTCGTCTGTGTATGACGGTCATGTAGAAAAGGTGACGGTAAATGACGAGTATGGACCGCTTAATGTATATCTGCTTCCATTTATTAAGCCGGTTCATGTCAGAGCATATTACAGTGAAGAAAATACGGATACGTATACGGATGCGGTGAGTACGGCGCTTAAGCATACTGATATTGATGAGAATCAGAGAAATGTAATTATTGCCCATCAGTTTGTTACAGGGGCCAGCCGTTCTGATTCAGAGGAGAAGACTGTCGGAGGTCTGGATGATGTTAATGCATGTGTATTTGATATATTTGATTATGCTGCGCTTGGGCATATACATGGTCCGCAGAATATCAAGTCTGATAATATCAGATATTCGGGTACGCCGTTGAAATATTCATTTTCTGAGGAAAAGCATAAAAAGTCGGTTACTGTTGTTGATATGCGTGAGAAAGGAAATGTATCTGTACGGACAGCGCCTCTTAAACCTCTTAGGGATATGAAAACAATAAAAGGCAGATATATGGATATTATGTCAAAGAAGTTTTACGAAAATATCAGTACGGATGATTATATGCGCATAATACTTACTGATGAAGAGGACATACCTGATGCGGCGGCGCGTTTAAGAATAGTATATAAAAATCTTATGCTTATGGAATATGATAATACCAGAACTAACAATAATAAATATATTACAGGGAGCGTGGCAGAAAATAAAGCTTCTCCTATGGAGCTTTTTTCTGAGCTTTATAAACGTCAGAATAATAAAGAAATGACTGATGCACAAAAGGATTATTTGGGCAGCCTTATTAAAAAGATATGGGAGGAAGAGCTATGAGACCGTTAAAGCTTACAATGTCTGCATTTGGACCATATCAGAAAGAAACTGTAATAGATTTTAACAGGCTTGGAAGGTTTGGACTGTATTTGATAACCGGCGATACAGGCGCAGGAAAAACAACTATATTTGACGCTATAAAATATGCCGTGTATGGAGCTGCAAGCGGAGGAGCGCGCGAGCCGGGAATGCTTCGTTCAAAATATGCGGATGATAATACCGCGACAGAGGTTATCCTTGAATTTGAATGTGGCGAAGCAGTATATATTATCAAACGAAGCCCGTCATATATGAGAAAGAAGGAACGCGGCCAAGGGTATACGAGAAAAAATGCCGAGGCGGTTCTGGTTATGCCTGATGGACGTATTGTAAGCGGAAGCTCGAATGTAGACGATGAAATATATCAAATAATGGGAATTGACGCGGAGCAGTTTTCACAGATATCGATGATAGCCCAGGGAGATTTTTTAAAGCTTTTACTGTCGCCTACAAGTGAAAGAAGAAAGATATTTCAGAAAATTTTCGGCACTGAAAAGTATAAGAGACTTCAGGATGAGCTTTTTAATGATGCTAAAGCTCTGCACACACAGTATGAGGACGTGCTTAAGGCTTATAAGCAGTATATGAGCGGTCTTATGTATGCTTCGGACAGCGCGTTATCAGAGGACGCAAAAAAGGCGCAAAGCCAAGAATTTCCCACTGACGAGGTTTTAAAGGTTATTGAAAGTCTTATTTGCGCCGATGAAAAATTATATAAGGAAAATGCGGTTTTGCTTAAAAAGGTTTTAAAAAAGCTTAGCGAGGCTGATACTAAGGCGGGTAAGGCTTCCGCTGCTTTAAAGGTTAAGCGCGGTCAGTATAAGGAAATAGTAAAAAAGGAACAGGAATATCAGAAAAAAAAGGAAAGGACGGATATATTAAATAAGCAGATTCAGGACGGCAAAAAAAAGTTTACAGAAGGAAAAGAAGCCGTTAGTAAGCTTATGGAAGAAAAGGAAGCTCTGTCTGATGCTGAAATGATAATAATACATTTGAAAAATGAGAGCGATAATAAAAAAAGGCGGAGAGATTACATAAGCGAGCTTGAAAGCAGATTTTCTGAATATATGAAAATGAATGAGAAATATGAAAAACAGAAAATTACTTATCAGGAATCGCTTGAAAAGAAAGCATATTATTCGGGAATATATGCGAAGAAGAACAGGGATTTTCTTAATGGACAGGCAGCTGTGCTTGCAGCCGGGCTTAAGGAGGGCGCCGCATGTCCTGTATGCGGTTCAATTACGCATCCTCATCCTGCTGTAAATTCTTCAGATACGCCTGATGAAAATGAGGTAAAAAAATGTAAGCTGGCAAGTGATAAAGCAGATAAGGCGGAGGCGGATGAACGTACTAAGCTTAGCGATATGTCGGGAAGACTTATTATATTTGGAGAAGAAATACAAAAAAATCTTGAAAAAATTACTGACATTACGGATTTTGATGAGGCGGGCAGATGGCTTTGCAGTGAAAAAAAGAATATGTCAGACGATATAAGCGCTCTTAATGCTCAGATTGAAGCTGAAGAAAAACGCGCTGTAAGGTATAAGGAGCTTGGTGTTGTTATTGAGAAAAAGAAAAATGAGATGGAGAAGCTTGATGAGGAGGTAAGGAAGAACCGTGAAAATCTTGCTTCTGTTTTGGCAGAGCTTGCGGTTCTTAAAGAAGAGACGGATAATCTTAAAAAAACTGTTGACTATAAAGATATAGCCGACGCTGAAGACGAGGAAAAAAGAGTTACACAAGAGTATGATAAATTAAAGAAAGAGCTTATGAATAAGCAGAAGCATTTAAGCATAACTGAGAAAAATATACATATGAGAATAGAGACAGACAGAAATATTCTTGATAATGTCAAGAAATGTCTTTCTGAGCTTTCTGCAATAGAAAGCGCGATGCAGATGGTTAATCCGCTTTATCTTACGGCGGGAGGCAATCTTGCCGGAAAGGAAAGAACGTCTCTTGAAACATATGCGCAGATGGCTTATTTTGACAGAATAATTGTTAAAGCCAATATAAGGTTTATGGAAATGACTAATGGACAGTATGAGATGATAAGGAAGCAGTCAGTGGATGATAACAGAGGCGACAGAGGGCTTGATCTTGATATTATTGATCATTATAACGGTTCGGTACGGGATGTAAAATCGCTGTCGGGCGGAGAATCATTTATGGCGTCGCTTTCTCTTGCGCTCGGATTGTCTGACGAGGTACAGTCGAAGGCAGGAGGAATACGCGTAGATTCGATGTTTATAGATGAGGGGTTTGGCTCGCTTGATGAAGATTCGCTTGAACAGGCTGTTAAAGTCTTGTCGGAGCTTTCAGGAGGAAACTGCCTTATAGGCATTATTTCACATGTTTCGGAGCTTAAGAACAGGATTGACAGGCAGATAGCTGTCGTAAAGGACAAGAATAGCGGAAGCTGTTTGAAAATAATAGTATAAACCTCTTTACAAAACAGTTTATTAGTGCTAGTATACTAATATCCTACAAAAATGATAGGAATTTGGGTGTGTGTTATGAAAATATCTACAAAAGGGCGATATGCATTAAAGATAATGATAGATCTTGCCCAGCACAATGACGGCGAGTATATTTCTTTAAAAGAGATTGCTGCAAGACAGGATATTTCAATCAAATATCTTGAGACAATCATAAGCCTGTTGAATAAGGCTGGTTTTGTTGAAAGCTTAAGAGGTAAAAGCGGCGGATACAGGCTTACAAGAAGTCCAAAGGAATATACTGCGGGTTCAATACTTAAGATATCCGAAGGAAGTCTTGCTCCGGTAAGCTGTCTTTCTGATGAAACAGAGAAGTGTGAAAAAGCGGGCGAATGTGTTTCGCTGCCTTTATGGCGTAATCTGGATAAGGTAGTGGATGATTATCTGGAAAGCGTGACATTAAAAGAGCTTATTGATATGCACGATGAGCAGCTTTGCTGTGAATAAGGAATATAATTTATGATAAGGAGACTAATATGAAAGTATATGCAGATAATGCTGCGACGACAAAGATGAGTAAAGCGGCAAGGGACGTAATGGTAGAATATATTGATTCATATTACGGTAATCCTTCCAGTCTTTATCAGATAGGACAGACTGCCGCCGTTAAGCTGATGGAAGCAAGAGAGACTGTAGCCCGCCTGATTAATGCGGACGCAAAGGAGATATATTTTACTTCGGGCGGAAGCGAAGCTGATAATCAGGCAATTCTGTCCGCAGCCGAATACGGTAAAAAGAAAGGTAAGAAGCATATTGTATCTACTGCCTTTGAGCATCATGCGGTTCTTCATACTTTAAAGAAGTTAGAAAGAGAAGGCTTTGAGGTGACTTATCTTGATGTTCATAATAATGGGATTGTAACTGCCAAAGAGGTTGACGAAGCAATTAAAGACGATACTGTTCTGGTTACGATTATGTATGCTAATAATGAAATTGGAACGATTCAGCCGATTAAGGAAATTGGAGCTATATGCAGAGAGCGCGGAGTGTGGTTCCATACTGACGCAGTTCAGGCGGCTGGACATATTGCAATAGATGTGGAAAATGATAATATTGATATGCTTTCAATATCCGCTCATAAGTTTCATGGACCTAAAGGGTGCGGAGCGCTGTATGCAAAGAAAGGCATACCGGTTACTAACCTTATAGAGGGAGGAGCGCAGGAGAGAGGAAAGAGAGCCGGAACAGAGAATCTTCCGGCGATAGCGTCTATGGCAACGGCTCTTTCAGAATCATGCGCCCGCATTGATGAGGCGGCGGCGAAGGTTTCTGTTTTAAGAGACAGGCTTATAGAAGGAATCAGTAAGATTCCTCACTCAAGGCTTAACGGGGACAGAGAGAAAAGACTTCCGGGTACGGTAAACTTCTGTTTTGAAGGAATAGAAGGTGAATCTCTGCTTCTTTTGTTAGATGCAAAGGGTATATCGGCGTCTTCGGGTTCCGCATGCACATCAGGTTCGCTTGACCCAAGCCACGTTCTTTTAGCTATAGGACTTCCGCATGAGGTCGCGCATGGTTCGCTGAGACTTTCGATAAGCGACGAGAACACAGAGGAAGAAATTGATTATATTATAAAATCGGTCGGCGAAGTTGTGGAGTATCTTAGGAACATGTCGCCTGTATGGGATGATCTTGTAAAAGGTAAAAAGGAATTTTATTTTGCATAAAGAAAGGGAGAATAGTTATGCTATACAGTGAAAAGGTAATGGATCATTTTCAGAATCCAAGAAATGTAGGTAAAATTGAAGATGCTGACGGTATCGGCGAAGTAGGCAACGCAAAATGCGGAGACATAATGAAGATATATATTAAAGTAGAAGACGACATTATTACTGATGTCAAATTCAATACATTTGGCTGCGGCTCGGCGATAGCATCAAGTTCAATGGCTACAGAGATGATTAAAGGAAAGCCGGTTGCAGAGGCGCTTGAGCTTACTAATAAAGCAGTAGTAGAAGCGCTTGACGGGCTTCCGCCTCAGAAGGTTCACTGTTCTGTTCTTGCAGAGGAAGCTATTAAGGCGGCAATAGAGGATTATTACAGCAAAAATGAAAAATAAAGTATTAATTGCAATGAGTGGCGGAGTGGACAGTTCTGTTGCCGCCGCTCTTCTTAATTTTAAGGGATATGAGTGTGCGGGCGCGACAATGAAGCTGTACGGTAATGAAGATATATGCATTGATTCAGATAAAACCTGCTGTTCGGCAGATGATGTATTTGATGCAAGAAACGTTGCGGCAAGGCTCAATATCCCGTTTTATGTGTTCAATTTTAAAGAGGATTTTAACAGGCAGGTAATTGAACGGTTCATATATGCTTATGAAAACGGCATGACCCCGAATCCATGTATTGACTGTAATCGTTATATGAAGTTCGAGAAGCTTTACGATAAGGCTATGCTTCTTGGTTATGATTATGTTGCAACAGGCCATTATGCCAGAATTGAATATGATGAGGATAAAGGAAGATATCTGTTGAAAAAGGGGCTTGATGCTTCAAAAGACCAAAGCTATGTTCTTTATTCACTTACGCAGGAGCAGCTTTCGCATACGCTGTTTCCGCTTGGAGAATATACTAAGCCTCAGATACGAGATATTGCAGAGGAGCAGGGGTTTATTAATGCAGATAAGCGTGACAGCCAGGATATATGTTTTGTACCTGGCGGGGATTACGCATCATTTATAAGGACTTATACCAAAAAAGATTATCCGGAAGGAAATTTTGTAACAAAAGACGGAGAAGTGCTTGGAAGGCATAAGGGAATTATAGGTTACACAATAGGCCAGAGAAAGGGGCTTGGCCTGTCGCTGAAGGAGCCTGCATTTGTATGTGAAAAAAGACTGGATACCAATGAAATTGTGCTTGGCAAAAATGAAGACCTGTTCAGCAGCCGTCTTATAGCAGATGATTTTAACTGGATATCATCCTGTTGTCCTAAAGGTTATATCAGAGTTACTGCAAAAACCAGATACAGCCAAAAGGAGCAGGATGCTGTGGCGCATGTGTTATCTTCAGGAAAGGTTGAGGTCATATTTGATGAACCTGTACGTGCAATAACACACGGACAGTCTGTGGTTTTATATGATGGAGATATAGTCGCAGGCGGAGGGACAATTGTCAGTGTGCATTAAAATATGTATGCCCTGATTTAAGATTAATGCCCTTTGCCTCCATCATTTCAGATACTGTTACAATTTGGTATCCCTGATTAAGGAGCTTTGGAACTATAACGCCGACGGCCTCTGCCGTCTCTTCATAAAGGTCATGCATTAAAATGATATCGCCGTCTTTAACGTTTTTCATTATGTTTTTGACGGTTTTCTTTTTGCTCCTTGTTTCCCAGTCACGTGAATCAATCGACCATAATATTACAGGATATTTAACTGCTTTAAGGACTTTTTTATCGGTTGAGCCATACGGCGTTCTGACAATAGAAGCCTTTTTGCCTATAAGCTCCTTAAGTATAGCGTTCGTTTTTGTAAATTCTTTTTTGATGTCGGCGCTTTTCATATTATCAAGCTTTGCATGGTCATAAGAATGACTGCCTATTTCACATCCGATAAAAGAAGCCCTCTTAACGGACGTAGAGTTGGCTCTTAAACGGCTGCCTACAACAAAAAAGGTTGCGCGGCAGTTATACTGTTCAAGTACGTCGAGAATTTTACCTGTTGTTGAGTTATTAGGACCGTCGTCAAATGTAAGCGCAACCATAGGAGCATCAAGGTTAAGCGCGCCTGAGCTTGCGGCAGCAGTGTTTTGATATACATTGTCTGAAGAAGAAGGAACGGCGTTGTTATCGATGATGCTTTGAATATTATGGTTGATTTGTTTTGCTGTTGTAGTAAGCACGGATTCTGAATTGGTATTATTAGCCACGCTTAAAAATGAGTTGTATTTAAGCTTCTTTACAAGTAAGAACATTAATAAGAGTATTAATATTATGAATAATACTCTTATAATGATATCGGACTTAATGCTTTGTGTTGTATGTCTGCTCGTATGCATAAACATATGCCTCCTTTTTTGTTATCGTAAGGTTACATTACATTATACGATACAGCTTTAAAAAAAATTATGTGTTATTAATATTTTACATTTGTATTAATTATTATTAAATATTGCATTGCCTGTACATCTTATGATATAATTTGTATTTAGTATTGCACTTAGTTTTATAAAGGAGACAGAACAATGAAGAACATTAAAAAGGGGTTGCTGCATCTGGCAATTATATTTGCTGTAATGGCGTTGTTTGCAGTAACTGTAATTGTGGGACTCGGCAGACACCATAAAGGAAGTATCAGGAATATACTTCTTGGACTTGACCTTGCCGGCGGAGTAAGTATTACTTACGAAACGGTGGAGGATTGCAGCGCAGATGAAATGAGAGATACGGTATATAAGCTTCAGAAGCGTGCTGAAAGCTATAATACTGAATCTCAGGTTTATCAGGAAGGCTCTAACAGAATCAATGTTGATATTCCTGACGCGGAGAACCCAAGAGAGACTCTTGAAAAGATGGGCTCGGCAGGCGCGTTATATTTCATCTCCAATGATGTATATAATGAAGCAAAGGCTGCTTACCAGACTACGCTTAATGAAAAGGGACAGGAAGTGTTCCCGGATGGCGTACAGTTCAGCGAGGTAGTTTGTGAGGGCTCTGATATTGCTGATGCAAGTGCGGGAACTGTTCAGGATCAGACTACGGGCGTTGCAAAAAACGTAGTTGACGTTGAGTTTACACCGTCCGGCTCTAACAAGTTTGCAGATGCATCAACATACGCATATAATCACAATAATGAGCCTATTCATATTATTTATGATAATATCGTTATATCATCTCCGTCCGTAGAAAGCCCTATTACAGATGGTAAATGTCAGATAAGCGGCGGATTTCAGGTGTATGACGAGGCAGATGATCTTGCAACTACAATCCGTATCGGCGCTCTTCCTATAGAGCTTAAGGTGCTTAGATTCAATGTTGTAGGAGCAAAGCTTGGAGCAGAGGCTATACAGACAAGCCTTCTTGCTGCTCTTATCGGATTTATCCTGCTTATTGCTTTCATGATTGCATATTACAGGATTCCTGGTGTTGCGGCGTCTATCGCTCTTATATTCTATGTTGCGGCCAATATGATTGCAATTAATGCAATGAATGTTACGCTTACGCTTCCGGGTATTGCCGGTGTAATTCTTTCGATAGGTATGGCGGTTGACGCTAACGTAATTATTTTTACCCGTATTAAGGAAGAGCTTACTACAGGCAAGACTGTTAAGTCTTCAATAAAGATTGGTTTTGAAAAGGCGAGATCAGCCATCCTTGACGGTAATATTACGACGCTTCTTGCAGCGGCAGTTTTGTGGGTTCTTGGCTCAGGTACGGTTAAAGGCTTTGCACAGACTCTTGCAATCGGTATTGTTATATCAATGTTTACTGCGTTATTTATTACTAAGATTATACTTATGGCATTCTATAATCTTGGATGTAATGACGTTAAGTTTTACGGTTTACAGAAAGAAGCAAAGAAGTTTAGGTTTGTTAAGAACACATACAAATATTTTGCTATATCAGGAGCAATGTTCGTTATATGTATAGCTGCGCTTATCATAAATAAAGCAACTATAGGAACTGTACTTAATTACGGACTCGATTTCGTCGGTGGTACATCAACACAGATAACCTTTGATGATACAATAACTGTTGACCAGTCGTTAAAGAGCGATATAGAGTCAATTTTCAAATCAAGTACAGGAGCTACTGAGGTAGAGCTTTCTGACGTAGAAGGTGAGAATGCAATTCTTGTTAAGACAAAAGAGCTTTCGGTTGAGGAAAGCGACGCTCTTACAGAAGCGCTTGTAACAAGTGATTATCAGATACAGGAAGGTAATATCCAGACTGAGACAATCAGCGCTACAGTCAGTGGCGAGATGAAGCAGGACGCAATTATTGCCGTGTTAGTTGCTTCTATAATTATGCTGTTCTATATCTGGATACGATTCAAGGATGTCAGATTTGGCGCAAGTTCTGTTCTTGCTTTGATTCATGACGTAATAGTCGTGCTTATGGTATATGCAGTGTTCAGAAACTGGATATCAGTCGGCAATACATTTATTGCATGTATGCTTACGATAGTTGGTTACTCAATTAATAATACAATCGTTGTGTTTGACCGTATCCGTGAGAATGCACTGATAAAACCTGGCAAGGATAAGCTTGGTGAAGTAGTTGATGCAAGTATTAACCAGACGTTAAGCCGAAGCATTAATACGTCTATTACAACATTTATTATGGTAGTTATGCTTGTAATTTTAGGTGTTGATTCGGTAAGGCAGTTTGCTATACCGCTCCTTGCAGGTATTGTATGCGGATGCTATTCGTCAGTATGTATTGCAGGAACATTGTATTATAAGCTTAAGAAAGCTTCTAAAAAATAGATATTGTTCTAAAATTGTAATTATATCTGCCGGGCTATTGTATGTCCGGCAGATTTTTTGATTTATAAGTAAAATCAGGGCGTTACAAAAGGTGTGACAGCTTCAAATCGGCTGTGAATAGTAACAAATAAAAAAAATTTAATTTTGTTACTTGACAAATATTTTATCTGGTGCTATCTTATCTATAAACGATTAGCACTCTGCCGGAGTGAGTGCTAACAATGTAAGGACGTGATGATAGTGGAAATGGATGAGAGGAAGCTTAAGATTCTTCAGGCTATTATCCGTAATTATATGGCAACCGGTGAACCGGTCGGTTCAAGAACTATATCTAAGTATACCGATTTGAATCTGAGTTCTGCTACTATACGTAATGAGATGTCAGACCTTGAGGATATGGGCTATATAATGCAGCCGCACACATCGGCAGGACGCATACCTTCTGATAAAGGTTACAGACTTTATGTAGACACAATGCTGGAGCAGAAGGACAGAGAAGTTGAAGATATGAAGATGCTTCTTGTGGATAAGGCTGATAAGCTTGAGACAGTATTAAAGCAGGTTGCCAGACTGCTTGCGGAGAATACGAATTATACTACGTTGGTTTCCAAACCAGTGTATGTCCATAAGAAAGTTAAATTTATCCAGCTTACTATGGTATCTGATATGCAGATGCTTGTTGTAGTGGTTATTGACGGTAATATAGTTAAAAATAAGTTTATTAATCTGAATTATGAGCTGGAGAATGACGCGCTGCCGCAGCTTAATTTTCTACTGAATACAGCGCTTAACGGTCTTGATCTTACAGAGATTAACATGGCTTTAATCTGTAAGATGAAAGAGCAGGCCGGTCAGTATTCCGAGCTGGTAGGGTTAATACTTGATTCTATTGCGGAGGCTGTGAGCGAGGAAGACGACTATGGAGTGTATACCTCCGGAGCTACTAATATATTAAAGTATCCTGAGCTCAGTGATAAGGAAAAGGCTACAAGGCTTATATCAACGCTTGAAGAAAAGTCAGATATAAGCAACTGGATGAATTCAGATAACAGTGAACATGGAATCAGGGTATATATTGGAGAGGAGTCTCCGGTTGAAGCAATGAAGGATTGTTCAGTCGTTACGGCGACATATCAGATAGAAGAAGGCGTATATGGAAAGATTGGTATAGTCGGACCGAAGCGTATGAACTATGAGAAAGTAGTTGATACTCTCGAAAACACAATGAAGCAGCTGGATGATATATTTAAGAACAATTAACAGATGTATGAACAGGAGGTGTGCTGATGAATAATAATAAAGATGACAGCATGGATATAGAGACAGAAGATGCAGACATAAAAGACGTAGATACGGAAACAGCAGAGGAAGAAGCTGAGTCCGGGGAAGCACAGACTGAAGACGAAGAAGCTTCTGAGGAAAGCGTGGAGGATGATGCTGTAGAAGAAGGCGCAGATTCTAAAGGCAGGCGGTTCTCAAGAAAAGATAAAAAAGAAAAGAAAGACAAAAAGGATGTTAAGATTGACGAACTTAACGACCGTCTTGTAAGGCTTATGGCAGAGTACGATAATTACAGGAAAAGAACCGACAGGGAAAAGTCCTCAATGTATGAGATGGGAGTAAAGTCGGTAGTTGAAAAAATACTTCCTGTTATCGATAATTTTGAACGCGGCTTTGACTGCGTTGGAGAAGATGAAAAGGATAATCCTTTTATTCAGGGTATGCAGAAAATATATGAG
Organism: uncultured Lachnospiraceae bacterium; assembly: GCA_902493385.1. Classification (GTDB taxonomy): domain Bacteria; phylum Bacillota; class Clostridia; order Lachnospirales; family Lachnospiraceae; genus V9D3004. Next base: position 170,495 of record CABUPO010000001.1, on the reverse strand, counting down.
CAGTTTACGAGTACCCTTGGTGAGATAGGAATTACCGCTATAGAAGCTGTTGGCAAGGAGTTTGATCCGAATATACACAATGCAGTAATGCATGTTGATGATGAATCGGCGGGCACCAATATTGTAGTAGAGGAATTCCAAAAAGGTTATATGTATCGAGACACAGTAGTCAGATACAGTATGGTAAAGGTAGCTAATTAATAATATATAGAAAGGAATGACAATTATGGGAAAAATAATTGGTATCGATTTAGGAACAACTAACTCATGTGTTGCAGTAATGGAAGGTGGAAAGCCTGTAGTTATAACTAATACAGAGGGCGCAAGAACAACTCCTTCTGTAGTAGCGTTTTCAAAGACAGGTGAAAGGCTTGTAGGTGAGTCTGCAAAGCGTCAGGCAGTTACTAATGCAGATAAGACTATTTCTTCTATTAAAAGAAGAATGGGTACAGATTACAGAGTTGCTATAGATGATAAGAAGTATTCTCCTGAAGAGATTTCAGCGTTTGTTCTTCAGAAGCTTAAGGCAGATGCAGAGGCATATCTTGGAGAAAAGGTTACGGAAGCTGTTATTACAGTACCGGCATATTTTAATGACTCACAGAGACAGGCTACTAAGAATGCAGGTAAGATTGCAGGACTTGAAGTTAAGAGAATCATTAACGAGCCTACTGCAGCAGCTCTTGCATATGGACTTGATAATGAAAAAGAGCAGAAGATTATGGTATACGACCTTGGTGGAGGTACATTTGACGTATCCATTATTGAAATTGGCGAAGGTGTAATTGAAGTTCTTGCAACCAATGGCGACAACCACCTTGGCGGTGATGATTTTGATGATAAAATAACAAGATATATGATTGAAGAGTTCAAGAAGACAGAGGGTGTTGATTTGTCGACTGATAAGATGGCTCTTCAGAGACTTAAAGAGGCGGCTGAGAAAGCTAAGAAGGAGCTTTCGTCTGCTACAACCTCCAATATAAGCCTTCCGTTCATCACAGCAACTGCTGAAGGACCAAAGCATTTTGATATGAACCTTACAAGAGCTAAGTTTGATGAGCTTACGCATGACCTTGTTGAAAGAACAGCTGAACCTGTACGCAAGGCTCTTGCCGATGCAGGACTTACAGCTTCAGAGCTTGGAAAAGTTCTTTTGGTTGGTGGTTCAACAAGAATACCGGCAGTTCAGGAAAAGGTAAAACAGCTTACTAACCACGAGCCTAGCAAGACTCTGAATCCGGATGAATGTGTTGCGCTCGGAGCTTCCATACAGGGTGGTAAGCTTGCAGGAGATGAAGGCGCAGGAGATATCCTTCTTCTTGACGTAACACCGCTTTCACTTTCAATCGAGACTATGGGCGGCGTTGCTACAAAGCTTATTGAGAGGAATACTACTATCCCTACAAAGCACAGCCAGATATTCTCAACAGCGGCAGATAATCAGACTGCGGTAGATATTAATGTACTTCAGGGTGAAAGACAGTTTGCAAGAGATAACAAGTCTCTCGGACAGTTCCGTTTGGATGGTATTCCACCGGCAAGAAGAGGCGTTCCGCAGATTGAAGTAACATTTGATATAGACGCTAATGGTATTGTTAATGTATCAGCTAAGGATCTTGGAACAGGAAAAGAGCAGCATATTACAATTACAGCAAGCTCGAACCTTTCAGATGCAGATATAGATAAGGCTGTAAAAGAGGCGGCTGAATTTGAAGCTCAGGATAAGAAGAGAAAAGAAGGCATTGACGCAAGAAACGATGCTGATTCAATGGCTTTCCAGATTGAGCAGGCATTAAAGGATGTCGGAGACAAGATTGATGCTAACGATAAAGACAAGATTGAAGCTGACCTTAAGGCTCTTCGTGAGATTCTTGACAGAACAACCGTCGACTCAATGTTAGACAGTGACGTTGAAGATATCAAGACTGCAAAGGCTCGTCTTGAAGAGGATTCGCAGGCATTGTTCTCAAAGCTGTATGAACAGGCACAGGCAGCAGGAGCAGCAGGAGCCGGTCCTGATATGAATACTTCATCTGACGACGCGGCAGATGATGTTGTTGACGGAGACTACAGAGAAGTGTAATATATAATAGCGTTCGTTAGTTGGGTAACTAATATTTTATTGGGGATATTGCGTACCATGCCGGAGGTTTTGTATAAGCAGAGCATATTGGCATGGTGCGTATGTATCCCTTTTGGAGGTAAGTATGGCAGATAAAAGAGATTACTATGAAGTCCTTGGTGTCGCAAAGAATGCTACGGAAGCTGAGATAAAAAAGGCGTACAGGGCTATTGCAAAGAAGAATCATCCGGATATGAATCCTGGTGACAAGGAAGCGGAGGCGCGTTTTAAAGAGGCGTCAGAAGCTTATGCTGTTTTGAGCGACCCTGACAAGAGGAAGCAGTATGACCAGTTTGGGCATGCAGCGTTTGAAAACGGCGGTGCAGGAGGTTTTCAGGGTGGCTTTGATTTTGGCGACATGGGCGATATATTTGGCGATATATTCGGTGATTTGTTTGGCGGAGGAGGCAGAACGCGCCGAAATGCATCCAGTCAACCAAGGAAGGGCGCTAATATCAGGGCTTCTGTTCATGTAAGATTTGAAGAGGCCTGCTTTGGAACCGAAAAAGAACTTGAGATTACACTTAAAGACGAATGTACGGCATGTCATGGAACAGGAGCAAAACCGGGAACTTCACCTGTTACTTGCGGTAAGTGCGGCGGAAGCGGACAGGTGGTATTTTCGCAGAATTCCATGTTCGGTATGGTGCGAAACGTCCAGACGTGTCCAGACTGTCATGGTTCGGGCAAAATTATTAAGGATAAATGTACAGCATGTAACGGTACAGGTTATACACAGAGCCGTAAAAAGATTAAAGTCAGCGTGCCTGCCGGAATTGATAACGGTCAAAGTATAAGAATGCGTGATAAGGGCGAGCCGGGAATCAACGGAGGCGGCAGAGGAGACCTGCTCGTTGAAGTGCTTGTTGACAGACATCCGATATTCAGAAGACAGGAATTTGATATATATTCATCTATTCCGATATCGTATGTTACCGCCGCATTAGGCGGCGACATCAGAATACCGACTATAGACGGACAGGTCATTTACACTGTTAAACCGGGTACTCAGACTGATACAAAGGTAAGGCTTAGGGGAAAAGGCGTTCCGATGCTTCGCAACAAGAATGTCAGAGGAGACCATTATGTAACTTTGGTTGTAGACGTGCCGGTTAAGCTTACTAATGAGCAGAAAGAGATACTTAAGCAGTATGAGCAGACCTTTAATAAAGATGGAAATGGCGCTCACGACGGCAGCCATGCTACAGAAGATAAGCATGATAAGCGCAAGAAGAAATTCAAAAAATAATTGATATGCAAAGAGCACAGGAATGGAGAAAAAGATTATGGAAATGTGGGATATATACGACGGGAAAAAGCAGGTTACAGGAAGAACGATGGAGCGTAACGACTGGCGCCTGAAGGACGGAGAATATCATCTGACTGTGCTTGGAGTCGTGGCAAGACCTGACAAAAAATTTCTTATCACTAAACGTGTTATGACTAAGGCATGGGCGCCGGGCTGGTGGGAAGTATCAGGCGGCGCCGTAATGGCCGGAGAGAAATCACAGGATGCGGTTAAAAGAGAAGTAACGGAAGAGACCGGGCTTGATGTGTCAGACTGTGAACCTGAGTATCTTTTTACTTATAAAAGGGATAATCCGGGAACCGGTGATAATTATTTCGTCGACGTATACAGGTTTGTAATGGATTTTGACGAGAGCGACGTACATATACAGGAGTCTGAGACATTGGATTACTGTATATGCGGTCATGAAAAAATCAAAGAGCTTGCCGAAAAAGGTATATTCCTGCATTATGACAGTATAAAAGAAGCGTTTGAATTTTTTTGAGAGTGCTTCGTCGTGTGTAATTTGTTATTACAGTACCGGTAATAATAGACTCCCGTTTATTGTGCTTCTGCTGATAAGGATGCTTCTACAATTTCTTTTACCTGTTCAATGTTTTTATTCATTACAAATGATAATTCTTCGTATAATTTTCCGGATACCTCTTTCAGATATCTTTCGTCTGAGCTGGTCAGCTTTTTGCCATTCTTAGCGCGGATACCCTTTTTGATATTTACGGTTTTAATTATACTCATCCACTGCCGGCAGTCGCAGGAGCGTATGCGCTTTTTGTATTCGGCGTCCATTTCGCGCGGCGGAGCTTCCGGTATAGGCATGATGTCTGTTGCGTCTGCCAGAAGTTCTTCTGCCATATCATAAGATATAAGGCTTCGCATTATAACACGGTCGTTGTCAATAGGAGTATATATTTTGCCTGACGCATTGTAGACAGGCTGAAGAACGTAATAATGCTTTTTAGTATTATCGGCAGCGCCTGAATTCATCCATATCATATCCACAATCTGGCATACTCCTGAATTTCCGTAAGAAACATAGTCACCAACTTTAAACATCAGTATATATCTCCTTTCTTCTGTTTATATCTATATTTTAACAGATTTTCTGATAACATGTAAGTTTATAATTTTAAAAAAAATATTACATACAGTAGATTGCAGGGGTTTTCAACTAAAAATTGCTTGCCACAAAACGATATGTAAGTTATATTATATTTAGTAAACAAATAACATGAAAGGTTAATGATGGTTATGAGAATAATAGCAAAAAAGATAAGAATAATGTGTTTGGTGGGAACGCTTGCTATGCTGGCTTTGTTTGCGGGATGTAATAAAGGTTCCGGTGAAAATGATAATGAACAGACGGAGTCGACCCAGGCGCCTACAGAAGAAAGAAAGCAGCAGCCTGTAACTCCGATGCCTACAGTGGAACCGGAATTAGATTACAGCGACAGGGACGCATCGGAACTGAGCCTTAAGGATGCGTATTCAGATTATTTCCCGATTGGCGTGGCAGTGAACAGCTGGCAGCTTGAGGATAAGGCAACTCTTGATGTTATTACAAAGGATTTTTCTACGTTTACCACAGAAAATGAGATGAAGCCGGATTATATTCTTGACCATGATGCAAGTATTAAGGCAAAGGACGGTATGCCTGAAATTGCTACGGAAAAACTGGATGAGATTATGACTATGGCGGAAGATGCCGGGCTTAAGATGAGAGGCCACACGCTTATATGGCATAGTCAGACGCCTGACTGGCTGTTTCATAAAGACTATGACACATCAAAAAAACGTGTTGACAGAGACACGATGCTTAAGAGAATGGAAGCATACATTAAAAAGGTTTTGACATACTGTAAGGAAGAGCATCCGGGCGTCGTTATAGCATGGGATGTTGTTAATGAAGCAATCAGCGATAATCCGGGCGGCGGTTTAAGGACTGACAGTCCCTGGTATGAGGTAATAGGAGACGACTATATTGAATACGCGTTTACATATGCAAGAGAATATGCTGAGGAAGGTACGAAGCTTTTTATAAATGATTACGGTCTTAATGGAAAAGACAAGAGAGAGACAATGTATGATATTGCTTCAGGGCTTTTTGAAAAAGGAATTCTCGATGGTATAGGCATGCAGTCACACCATGATATGAAGCTTGCGGTTGATGATGTTGAGACCACTTTGTTTTTATTCTCGCAGATTAAAGGGATAAATATACAGATTACAGAGCTTGATATTCATAATAACGATAATTCTGACGCTGCCTTTGCAGAACAGGCACAGTTGTATGGAGACTTATTTAAGCTGTTTCTCTACATGGATAAGAACGGTTATGTTGATATAACCGGAGTTACATTCTGGGGGCTTAATGATGATACTACATGGCTTACAGGCTTCAGAAAAGAGACGAGCTATCCGCTGTTGTTTGATAAAGATAATAAGGCTAAACCTTGTTATTTTGCAATATATGACGCATTAAAGGAGAGTTAATTATGAAAATAAGAACCAGATATGCACCCAGCCCTACCGGTAAGATGCATGTAGGTAATCTGCGTACCGCGTTGTATGAATATCTTATTGCGAAGCATGAAGGAGGAGATTTTCTGTTTCGTATAGAGGATACCGATACAGAAAGATACGTTGAAGGCGCAATAGACATAATTAATAATACAATGAAGCTGGCGGGACTTGAATATGACGAAGGCCCCGGCAAAGACGGAGGATATGGGCCTTATGTACAGAGTGAGAGAGTCAAATCGGGTCTCTATCTTGAATATGCTAAAAAGCTTGTAGAAAAAGGCGAGGCATATTACTGCTTCTGCAGTAAGGAAAGACTTGAAAAGCTTCGTGCAGATTCTGTCAATGAGCATGGTAAGGAAACAGCCAAATATGATAAGCATTGCCTCTCTCTTACAAAAGAACAGGTAGAGAAAAAGCTTGCTGACGGCGAACCGTATGTTATCAGGCAGAATAATCCGACGACAGGCAATACAGTGTTTTGCGATATTATTTACGGAGATATTACTGTAGATAACTCAGAGCTTGACGATATGATTCTTATTAAATCGGACGGTTATCCAACTTATAATTTTGCAAATGTAGTTGACGATCATCTTATGAAAATAACACATGTGGTAAGAGGTAATGAGTATCTGTCGTCAGCGCCTAAGTATAACCGCCTTTATGAGGCGTTTGGATGGGATATACCTGAATATATACATTGTCCTACTATAACAGACGAGAATCATAAGAAGCTGTCAAAAAGAAGGGGAGACGCTTCATTTGAGGATTTGATTGAGCTTGGTTTTCTACCTGAAGCAATTGTTAATTATGTTGCGCTTTTGGGCTGGAGCCCGGCAGAGGACCGTGAAATATATTCGCTTGAGGAGCTTATAAAAATATTTGATTATAAGAGAATCAACAAATCGCCGGCAGTTTTTGATATTCAGAAGCTTAAATGGATGAACGGCGAATATATTAAAGCTCTTGATGATGACAGATATTATGAATATGCAGTTAAGCAGGTTAAAAGCGTTATTACTAAACAGATGGATTATAAAAAGATAGCTGAGCTGTGCAGGACAAGAATAGAGGTATTTCCTGACATACCGGAAAAGATTGATTTCTTTGAGGAGCTTCCAAAGTATGATGCCGCAATGTATACTCATAAGAAAATGAAGACAAATTCAGAGAATTCGCTTACTGCGCTTACAGAGCTTTATGACATCATAAGCGGACTCGACAGCTTTAATATAGCCGATATAGAAGCTGTCGTTAAGGATTATGTAGCTGAAAAAGGAATCAAGAACGGGCAGGCATTATGGCCGCTTCGTACCGCTGTATCAGGAAAGCAGATGACTCCGGGCGGCGCATATGAGATAATGGAGATTCTTGGAAAGGAAGAGTCGTTGAATAGAATCCGTACAGGTATAGCAATGCTTACGGAGGATGTTAATGCAGCTAAATGATTCTCAGAATAAGGCAGTCCGACATAACACCGGCCCCGCGCTGGTGTTGGCGGGCCCCGGTTCAGGAAAAACAAGAGTTATTACTGAACGCGTAAGATATCTTATTAGTGAATGTGCAGTAAGGCCTGAGAATATTCTTGTAGTGACCTTTACCCGAGCGGCAGCAATGGAGATGAAAGAAAGATACGCTTCTTCATATGGTGACGAAGGAGTATGGTTTGGCACATTTCACAGTATATTTTTTTTAATTCTAAGGAGCGCATATGGATACAGCGCGTCTGATATTATAAAAGAAGATGAAAAGCAAAAAGTTATATCAAGTGCGCTAAGGCGCTTTGATTCTGATAATGATTCCGAAAAAGATATTATTGTTGATATAATTAATGAGATTAGTTTTGTTAAATCAAAAAGATATGACATAGACAGCTATTATTCGCTTAAATGCCCCGCAGAGCAGTTTCAGTATATTTACAGGCAATATGACAGATATCTGAAAAAGAAAAGAAAAATTGATTTTGACGATATGCTGGTATATACTTATGAGCTGTTTGCGGCAAGGAAAGATATTCTTGCCCGATGGCAGAAGAGATTCAGGTATATTCTCGTTGATGAATTTCAGGATATTAACAGCATACAGTATGATATTGTAAAGATGCTTGCAGAACCCCAAAACAACCTCTTTGTCGTGGGTGACGACGACCAGTCGATATATGGTTTCCGAGGCTCTGACCCGTCGTTTATGCAGCAGTTTATTGCACATTATCAGGAAGCGAAGAAAATAATACTGGGAGTCAATTACCGGTGCGGCGGCAACATTATGAAATCAGCGTCAAAGCTTATTAAGCACAATATAATGCGGCTTGATAAAAATATAATACCTTATAAAGACGCCTGTGGTGAAGTAGATATAAAAGGGTTTGATACTCCACTGGACGAATACAGAGAGGTTCATAAGCTTGTTGACAGATATATTAAAGACGGAGCCGGATATAACGATATAGCAGTATTGTACAGAACTAATATGCAGCCGCAGCCTCTTATAAACAAATTCATTGAATATAATATACCTGTTAAGATGAAAGAGGGCGTTCCTGATATATATGAGCATTTCATAGCAAAGGATATGTTCGCTTATATTAAGCTTGCTCTTGGATATAACAATATGGGGGATTTTTTAAGGATTATGAATAAGCCGAAAAGATATCTGTCAAGAGATGCGGTTAGTATGGGTAAGCCTGATTATGATTGTATTGCAGCGTTATATGAGGATAAGCCCTGGATGAGAGACAGAATATATCAGATGCAGCAGGATATATGCAGTATAGCCTCAATGAAGCCGCTAAAAGGACTTCGTTTTATTCAAAAGGTAATTGGGTATTCGGATTATCTTAAAGAATATGCCGAATACAGAAATATTCCGTATGAGAATTTTTCGGAAATATTTGAACAATTATGCGCTCTTGCGTCTGATTATGATAAATACACTGATTGGCTGGATTCTGCAGACGAATATGCAAGGTGGCACAACGAAAAAAAGGATGGAACGATTTCTGGAGTTAATATGATGACGCTTCACGGCTCAAAGGGGCTTGAGTTTGACAATGTTATTATTATTGATGTAAATGAGAATATAATACCGCATAAAATGTCAACCTCGGATGAACAGCTTGAAGAGGAGCGCAGAATGTTGTATGTAGGAATGACGCGTGCGAAAAAAAAGCTGCACCTGTTCTATTCTAAAAACAGGTACAACCATTCGTGCATGCCTTCAAGATTTATAAAGGAACTTTAGTCGTCATATCCTAAAAGCTCATTCCATTCATCCTCTTCCATGATGCTTTCGTATGCCTCGACAACGCTGTCATATTCGGCTTCATCGTCAATCTCTTCGATATCCATATTGTCGCCGCCCTCATAATGACATCTGTAAAGATACACTTCATCAGGCTCGCCGTCGCAAGGATAAAGAGCAACATAATCCTGGCCTTCAAGCTCAAATATTAATATAACGTCGCAGTCAAGCTCAGTGCCGTCTTCAAGAGGCAGTGATACTACGAGGTTATCTTCGTCTTCAATATCAAAATTCTGCATATGTTTACCTCCAGTATAGTATAATATTCTTATCTAAGACCATATCAAATGTAAAGGAAAAAGGCAAGAGTTTTTTACTGTTTATTATAATAAGATTGTATGCTATAATCATAATGCAGTAAGCGTCAGCGAGTGTGAGCAGGCTGTGCCTGTTCATCGTAAGCGGCGGTTTGTGAATAATAAAAAAGGAGAATATAATATGAAAAAGATGAGTATTGTAGTGTGTGCGGCTTTGATAGCCGGAGCTGTTTTGTCAGGATGCGGGAAAAAGAGCGGAGTAGGAATACATCATGCTGAAATTGATATTAAAGATTATGGCGTAATATCGGTTGAGCTTGATGGAGATACTGCGCCTATAACGGTACAGAATTTTATGGATCTTGCTAACAGCGGCTTTTATGATAACCTTACATTCCACAGAATTATATCAGGGTTCATGATTCAGGGAGGAGATCCTGATGGAAACGGAACAGGTGGCTCCGATAAGAATATAAAGGGCGAGTTTTCAAGCAACGGTGTTGAAAATGACATTTCACACGTACGGGGAGTAATTTCGATGGCGCGTTCAATGGATAACGACAGCGCTTCATCACAGTTCTTTATAATGCATCAGGACGGAACATATCTTGACGGCCAGTATGCGGCGTTCGGTCATGTTACATCAGGAATAGAGATTGTTGACCAGATATGTGCAGATACGCCTGTAGTTGATGATAACGGAACAGTAGAAGCTGCTAACCAGCCTGTAATCAACAGCATCAAAATTGTTGACTAATGTCCTGGCTTTCTTGTAAATATTAATATAGCGATGACGCCGGCGGCTATAACTGCTGCAGCAGAAATAATAAGCACAATAAGCGCAGAGCCCGTATCGGCAGTTTCGTTTTGCGTTATTAAGGCGTCGTTTGCTACAAAGCTGTCCTTTATGGCGGTGATTTCATCATTGTCAAGGTCTGCCTCTTTATCTGCGTAGAACACAATAGTATATATATAACTTGATGTGGTTATTATATATTCATCAAGATAAACTGAGTCGTCTGACTCTATGCTGCCCTCGTATATAATATGCAGGGCGGCATATTGGTTTGATGAAAATGTTGTTATTTCATGCATTGAGACAGATATGCCATCGCCTGCGTTGGTGGTTAGTGAATTGAGTGTTTCTGATTCGGTTTCGGCAATTTGTGTTTCGGTAAATTCCGACACATTATCGCCTGAGAGGTTGCTTTTTACACTTATTCCTATATTTATATTATCTTTAATAAATGAAGTGTATCCGTTTATGGTTTCGGAATCACATATGTACGTGTCAGGTACGGATAACAAATATTCCGTAAAACTGTAATCTTTTGCAAATGAAGTGCATGTATTGGATAAAAATACTGTTATCAGCAGTACAGCTGTAAACATATGGCTTATAAGGTATATTTTTTTCAATGCTTTAGATTCCTTTCGGTATATTTTTTGAGCGAAACCAGTAAGTATAGTCGTATTTGTAGCCCAGGCTTTCGTACAGATTAACTGCGGGTTCATTTCCATATACGACATGAAGATAAGAATAACGTGCGCCCATGCGTATTCCGGTATTAATTATTGTGTCGCAGATTGCTTTTGCATATCCGCGCCGTCTTTCGCTGCTGTCGGTATATATTGCATATATACCCAAATCATCCCTGTCGAGTATTCCGAGTCCGGATGCCGCCATCCTGCCGTCTTTTATGACTCCTGCAGCTATAGTTTTCTTTGGTATAGCCTTAAACATACTGGGTACAATACTAAGATGTGTCGGATTGGTCGTGCCGTTAAGCTTAAATAACTGCATAATCCATTTATCAGTAATTTTATAATTAATTGTTACCTGCACGCCTGTGTCGCAGGACGGTGTGTAATTATTTAAAGACATTGTCATTACGTTGGTAATGTGTTTTTTTTCATAGCCTTTATTTTTAAGCATGTCATCGAATGACTGTGATATTATCGGGCTTATTTTAAAGCTGCATGGAGTGCCGTATTCGGAATAAATCTGTTCGCAGTAGCTGATTTTTTCAGAGACAGGTATCTCTGACGGACCGATTTGTTCTACACAGTTGGTTCTGTATGTATACTGATGCGAGAATCTAATCAGCCACTTGTCATACAGTTCTATTTTATATGACGGCCATGCATTCATTGACAGTTCTTCGATTTTTTTGATGTGTTTATCATTCATTGTTATTACCTCTGTTTTGTATGACGCAAACCCGCGCTTTTGGCGCTGTTTTTATGCTGCGCAGCCGCTTGTTTTCTCTTTGCGCTCATTATAACATAAATATGTAAATATGACAAAAAGCCACAGTAATGACACAAAATTTGACAATTATATTAAAGTGGCTGTGAATTAATGGAAGTAAGACAGGAGTTGAAACAAATGCGTTGTATTAAATTTGCAAAAATGATTTTAATAGCTATGGTATTATTTGTATGCGCTGCAGAAAGTGTGGGAGCGGTTGACGTTGACGCTGCGGAAGTGCAGGATTCAATGGCATTTTCAGAGGTTCGTGTAAATAATATTCATATGATATCATATGACAGTAACTATATTGAATTTGGATGGGACAGGCTGGACGCTGCGGAAGGTTATGAGATATGGCTTTTAGATGAAGCTTATAACAGTTATAATCTGATTGATGAGACAGAAAATAATGAATATAAGCTTGGCGGACTTTCGCAGGGAATGAGTAAAAGCTTTTTAGTCAGGCCGTTTAGATATGATAATAAGGAAAAAGTGCTGGGTAATTTTTCAGAGCTTTTTTCAGCGGGAACAAAGCCTGATGATGTGGAGGGGCTGAAGGTTAATTCTACGAACGTGTCAGGCATAGAGCTTAGCTGGAACAAGACTTCCGAAGATTCGTCGTATGCAATATACAGGGTGCTTGAAGGTACTTCTGTTGAAGTTAAGGTTGCGCTTGTAAAAGATAATTTTTACACTGATACATCAATAAGCGCCGGTTATGGTTATACGTACAAAGTATATTCGTATGTTAATGATGTGGCTATAAGGAGTGATAATACAGCCGAGGTTATAACTGCTGCGCCGCCAAAGGCTACGGTAATCAAGAAGTACAAGGGTGGAGACAGCAGAGCGAGGCTGATATGGACCCCTGTTACAGCAGGAAGCGGTTATATCGTGTATATGCGTACTCCTGACGGACTTCTTTCAGAGGTTTCAAGGACGTCGGATATAACGATGTCAGAGTATATACAGATGAATCTTTTACCATATACAGGCTACAGATTTGTTGTGGTGCCGTATAAGTCGTATAATGGAACTGAATACTATGCGGAGCCTTCTAATGAAGTGTCGGTAACTACTACAGGCGTATGCGTTACATCTACGAAAGCCGCAGTATATAAAACTAATAAAAAGTTTAAAAAGTCAAAGACTTATAAAAAATATACTGATTTTACAAAAAAGGTAGACCTTAAAAAGAGTATTATTATGCCGGGTGTGATAAGCACTAATGTGTACGGCTTTGAATCAGACGGAATGATTACGCAGTCTATATGCTGTGCGGGCGACTATATTCTTATATCTGCGTATGATTCAGACGGAGAGGAGAAATCTGTCGTTTATGTTGTTAAAAGAAATACCGGCAAGTATATTACAACGCTTGTAATGCCTGATTCATATCATGTAGGCGGACTGGTATTTGACGGGGTAAATATATGGATATCGGCTGGAACATCAGTAAGCTGCTTTACGATTGATGATGTCAATTATGCTGTTTCGCTTGGGCAGGATGCAGTGCAGATAAGTTATAAGGCTAATATATCCGTTGCAGTTCAGGCTTCGTTTTTGTCATATTATAACAATGTACTATGGGTAGGAGAGCATAAGGAAAAAAGCTCTTCCAAAATGTATGGCTACAAAATTATTAATAAGGAAGCAGCTCCTGCGCTTGAAAGCAGATATACAATGAATATACCGTCAAGAACGCAGGATGTTGAATTTATTAATAAGAAAAATGTTATTATATCGCGTTCTAACCAAACGAGTTCATCAGCAAGTAAGTATTATATTTCAAGGATGGAAAAATATAAGGTTAACTGGAGCAAATCTTCACAGGGTAAGGTTGTATTAAAGAAATGTACAGGCAAAATCACAATGCCTCCGATGATGGAAGGAATAGCATATAGAAATAGATATATGTATATATCCTTTGAATCTGCCTGTATAGGTTCCTGCCCATATAAAATGGACAGGATATGCACGGTTAAGGCTAAGAAGCTTAAATGGAAGAAATAATAATTATTCTGTCACTATATTTCTGTCTTCGCCGTTAATAAATGCTTTGATATTGTTATATACTTCATCAAGACAGCGCGCTCGTGCTTCTTTTGTTCCCCATGCCATATGTGGAGTAATAAGAAGCCTGGCGCTGTCTTTTATTTTCAGCAGGCTGCTATCCTTAGGTATTGGCTCAGTGCAAAGTACGTCAAGTCCTGCTCCTGCTATCTTTTCGTGTATAAGTGCGTCATACAAAGCATCTTCATCAATAACAGGGCCTCTTGCAAGATTAAGCAGCAGCGCGGATGGTTTCATTAAATCAAATGAGTGTGCATCAATAAGCTTTAATGTATTTTTGTTAAGCGGACAGTGTATCGATATAATATCTGATTCTTTAAGAAGAGTCTGGTAATCACACTGCATATAATCTGTGTTGTTGTTACGTCCGCTTGTTGAATAGTATATTACATTGCAGCCAAAAGATTTTGCAATGTCTGCTACCTTAAGCCCGATTGTTCCAAGCCCTATTATTCCCCATGTTTTTCCGGACAGTTCGTTAAAGCAGGGAACAAAGCATGAAAACATAGGATATTCGGAATATCTGCCGTCTTTTACAAAATGGTCGTACGTATGTAATTTTTCGTACAGGTAAAACAGCATGGCAAATGTGTGCTGGGCTACCGAATCTGTTGAATATCCCCGCGCATTTGCTACCTTTATTTTGCGACTGCTGGTACAGGTGAAATCAATATTATTAGTACCTGTTGCAGATGCCGCTACAAATTTTACATTTGGAGCATACTTTAAAAGAGAGTCGTTGACTGGTATCTTATTGACAACGATTATATCGGCATCGGCAATTCTTAAAGGATTATCACAGGGCGATGAGCGTTTATACAGAGTTACTTCGCCAAGCTCGTTAAATCTGTCAAAATTCATATCAGTTCCAAGTGTGTCGGTTTCAAGGAAAACTATTTTCATAAAGATATCACTCCTGTCGGATATAAAATAATGGCGGAGCTGTAAGCTCCGCCATTAAATGATTAACATTAATAATAGATTATTTCTTTTCAGTAATCTTGAAGTTTCTGAAGTGGAATGTGTTGCTGCTTACATAAAGCAGTGATCCGCCCGGCTTGTTAGGGAAGTACAGATATAAACCAAAGTTCTTACCTGTTGCATCATCCTTATCGCCGTTAACAGCGTTAGATGGAATTGTAAATGTTACATTAACATCAGTCCATTTTCCGTGATTAACATTCTCAGAACCATTAACTCCGCTAATCTTAAGCTCTTTAGCATACTCGTTAGCAGCTTTGGAAGCGCCCTTCTCCCATTTCCAAAGGATTGGGTAATCTGAAGGCTGAGTATAATTGAGCTGGAGAAGAACTGTCTTCTGATCAGTACCGTCATACATGAATTCACCTGATACGTTAAGTGCAGGACCGCCCTTATATTCAGTTAAATCAGGACCATAAGCCATATACTCATCATCACTGGTTGAGAACTCATTGTCATAGAAACCAATCATCCAGATAGCGAAGTTGTTAAGCTTGTATCCAGGCTGTGCATGACCGTTCTTAGTAGCGTTGTTGTATGGTCTGTCTACAGTATACTTAGTCTGCTGATATACAACCCCCGGCGGATATGTAGGCTTTGGAGTTGCTGTAGCTTTGCTTGATCCCTTGTTATCACCAGGAGAAGCTTCGCCCTTAACAGTTACAGTACATGTAACAGACTTCTTGTCTGTCTTTGAGTTAGGTGCAGCAACTGCTGTAATAGTAGCTGTACCGTTAGAGATACCTGTTATAGTTGCCTGGTTAACATTCTTCTTGGCAACCTTAACAACCTTTGAGTTACTGGAAGACCATTTAACTGTCTGGTTAACCGTGCTTCCTGATGCGCTGTTATTGATGGATGCTTTAAGAACCATCTTCTCACCAGCTTTGATTGTTGTGCTTGTAGTTGCTTTGCTTGCATCATTCTGCATAGCAAGTGAATTAATCTTCTGGCGAACCTTAACTGTAAGTCCGCTTACGGTTGTCTTCTTCTTGCCTTTCTTAACTACGCAGCTAATCTTAGCTGTTCCTGCTCCAACAGCCTTAACAGTTGCTTTTGCTTTCTTGCCTGTGACTGTTGCAACTTTTTTGTTGCTTGACTTCCATGTAGCTTTAGCTCCTTTGGAAAAAGATTTAACTTTAACACTCTTTGTGGAACCAGTTACAAGAAGAGCGCTTTTAGCGCTTAATGACATCTTTTTAGCTGCCTGTGTGGTTGAAGGTGCATATGCAAGCATAGGCACAACCATTGCCATAGACAGTGTAACAGCAGCCATGGACTTGAACATCTTGCTTGATTTCATTTTCATTTTCCTCCTTGCATATTATTATACTATGTATTCAAGAGTGATATTAAAAAATTATAAACCCTCACACCCTGAATAAGTGATAATATTATATCACTAAAAATGTGGGTTTGCAATAGGGATTATAGAATTAAGAGGGCTTTTTTTTGGAGAAAAGGCTTTTCTTTTTGCTGCGGACTTTTGTGGCGGCGACCTCCTGTTTAACGCCGCATGCGGCATTTATTGCAGCCTTCAATTGTGATATTCGTATTTCTTCATCCTCATCAAGTGTTCTAAACAGATAGTTTAATTCTTTGATAACTCTGTCAGATGTGTTTTCGCATATAAGAGATGCAAGCGTTTCATTATTGTTTTTAATTGCCTGGCTTATAATTGAATCCATTATTATCCTAAACTGGCTCAGCTTGTCCCCTGAACCGGCGTCGACAGAAGCAGAAGATGATAAAGCCGGTTTCTGTGAAACAGTACCGTTTTTTAAAGCTTGTTTTATTTCATGTAAAGACAGACCGTCGCTTTTAAGCTCGCTTATCTGTTTGAAAGTTTTAAGGTCATTTTCACGGTAATATCTGTGTCCCAAATCATTTCTCGGAATATCAAGTCCAAGCTCCTCTTCCCAGTAGCGTAATACATGTGCTTCGATATTAAGTTTTTTAGCTGCATCGGAAATAGAATAATTGTTATGTTTCATTTAACAAACCTCCCAAAATGTAAATAATTACAAAGTTTTGTTAAATTATAACATACGATTTTATGCATACAATAAGAAAAACAGCAATATGCTGAAAATTCATCTGCTTAATACTTCAAAGAGCAGCAATTTAGAACATATAGCGACAGGCGTATATATAATACGTCAATATATGTTACTTTCTGTGTGTGGAATACTGTGCGTTGGCATATCTTGTATATTGTGCCAGCCATGCCAGGTCTACTGTTCCGGTGCTTCCGTTACGATGCTTGGCAATAATGAGCTCTGCTTTTCCTTTGTTATCCTCGCTTGGATTGTATACCTCGTCCCGGTAAAGGAACATAACAATATCGGCGTCCTGCTCGATTGCGCCGGATTCACGGAGGTCTGCAAGCTTAGGTCGCTTATCCTCACGTAATTCAACTCCCCGGTTAAGCTGTGACAGAGCAATAATTGGAATATTAAGCTCTCTGGCAAGAGATTTGAGCGTTCTTGAAATGCCTGCGATTTCCTGCTGCCTTGATTCGGTTTTTTTGCCCGCGTCAATAAGCTGCAGGTAGTCTATGATTACAAGACCTAAATCCTGTTCAATCTTAAGCTTTCTGCATTTGGAGCAAATGTCGTTAATTGTAAGACCGGACAGGTTATCTATAAGGAAAAGCCTGGATTCGGCAATGTTTTGTACGCTTTCAATAAGGGATTCCCATTCGGCGCCGGTAAGGTCGCCGGTGTTGAGTGAGTGCAGGTCTATACTTGCGTCCATCGACATTATACGTTTTACAAGCTGAACGTCAGACATCTCAAGACTGAATACTGCCGTAGGAATCTTTGATTTCACGGCAATGTATTCTGCCATGCTCAGTGCAAATGCAGTTTTTCCGATTGCAGGTCTTGCCGCAACCAAAATCAAATCGGAACGCTGGAGACCGGAAGTAATATAATCAAGGTCGGTAAAGCCTGTGCGTATGCCGGTAACATTGCCCTTTGACTTCGACGCTTCCTGAATACTTGTAACAGCACGTACTACTGCGTCGGATATATCGACAAAATCTCCTGAACCGCGTGATTCCTGAGATATCCGGAAAATACTTTTTTCGGCGTCATCCATAATATCCTGAGGAGCTTCCCTGTCCTGATAGCATCTGTTAGATATTTCTTCTGCTGCTTTGATTGTTTTGCGAAGAATGGATTTGTCGAGCACAATATCCGCGTATGAGCGTATATTAGCTGATGTAGGAACAGATGCGACAATGCTGCTGATAAATTCAATACTGTACAATTCCGGGGATACGTTGCTTTCTTTTAATTTGTTCTGTACGGTAACGATATCGACGGATACGTTGGAATTATATAATGAAACGATGGCATCAAAAATAATGCCGTACTGGTACTGATAGAAGTCCTCCGCACTAAGCTTTTCAGCTGCGATGGATATCGTATCATTATCAATAAGCATTGAACCGATAACAGACTGCTCGGCTTCGCTGCTGTGAGGCATAATTCTTTTGATGACTGCATCGTCCATTGATTAATCAATCCTTTCCCTTTACAATTACTTTTATCTCAGCCATAACCTCAGGGTGAAGCTTTACAGGCACAGTAAATATGCCTTCTGATTTGATAGGAGAGTTAAGGAGCATCTTTTTCTTGTCGATTGAAAATCCAAGCTGTGTCTTAATTTCGGCAGAAATTTCCTTTGTTGAAACAGAACCGAATGCTCTGCCGCCTTCTCCTGTTTTGATATATGTGGTAATTGATTTGCCGGACAGCTCGTCCGCCAGCTTCTTTGCCGCTTCGTATATTTCTTTTTTCTGTTTTGCTTCATTGGCGTTCTGAAGCTTAAGGTCGTTAAGATTCTTTGGCGTCGCTTCCCTGCCAAGGTTCTTTTTGATGAGAAAATTACGTGCGTATCCATCATTTACCTCAACAATTTCGCCTTTTTTTCCTAAAGCTTTGACGTCTGTGGTAAGTATTACTTTCATTTTAAATCGCCCTCCTTAATCATATTGGTTATAACTTCCTTTAATGCCGCTACTGCTTCGGAAAGACTCATATCAAGCTGTGCCGCAGCAACTGTGCTGTGGCCGCCTCCTCCGAGTTTTTCCATTATAAGCTGTACATTAGCGTCGTCTATTGAACGCGCGCTTATCTGAATACGCGACTTATATTCCGAAAGTACAAATGATGCTTTAATGTTCTTCATTTCAAGAAGAGAGTTGGCAACCTTTGCGCCGATTACAGGAATATTGCCTGTAGCATTAGAAGGAATTGTCGTTATAGCATAGTAATCCGCAAATACTTTGGCGTTGCTTACGGCCTGCGCGCGTACCATATATTCCTCAGGGTCGCAGCGGAACCGTTTTCTTATTCTTGAAATGTCGTTGCTTGAACGTCTAAGGTATGTGACTGCTTCAAACGTACGGGGACTTGTCTGCACGGTAAAGTTGTTCGTATCTACCATTATTCCGGAATACAGAGTGTCTGCCTCCAGTGAATTAGGACGGATTCCGCCGTTGATATACTGGAAAAATTCTGTTACCATTTCGCATGTTGAAGACGCAAATGGTTCGATATATGACAGTATCTGGTTTTTGATACGGTCGCCGGTCTGTCTGTGGTGGTCAATAACCACGATATTATGAGTCATTGTAAGAAGCTCAGGACATTCGACAAGAGACGGCTTATTAACGTCTACAATAACTAAAAGAGTATCGGCGGTAATATTATACATCGCTTCGTTTTTGTCTATTATAAATCCGTTATAATCAGCTTTGTTCTTATATTCATCAAGCGTAGTCTGTATAGAAGCTCTGTCGTCATGTGCAAGAACTATCTTAGCGGTACGTTTGAGATTACGGGCAATGCTGTATATTCCAACCGCTGCCCCAAATGAGTCTATATCGCATCCTATGTGTCCCATAATGTAGGTCTGGTCTGCAGAAACGATAAGCTCGTTAAGAGCGTTGGCTTTAACTCTGGCGCGTACTCTTGTGTTAATATCCTTTTGAAGATTATTGCCACCGTAATAAATAATATCTTCGCCGTCTTTAATAACAGCCTGGTCGCCGCCTCTGCCGATTGCAAGGTCTATAGCGGCTCGTGCATAATCATATTTTTTGTTGTAGGAATCTGCATGTACGCCCAAACCAATACTTATTGTTAAATGTACGTCATTATTGGCAACCTTGACATTTCTTACATCCTCTAATATTTTGAACTTGTTTTCCTTTAAAACCTGAAGATATTTGTGGCGGAATATAAGAAAATAACGGTCTTTTTCCATTTTTTTGTATACTCCGTCAATTAACAGCATGTTTTTGGCTATCTGGCGTTCAATAAGGGCTGTAAGAAGAGAACATTGCAGCTCTTCGCAGTCTCTTAATGATTCCTCGTAATCGTCAATGTATAAAAGCCCCATAATTATATCTTCGTCTTCAATCATCTCCCGGTATTCGTTAAGCTGGCTTTCATCGTACAGATGCAGCGAAACAATTGTATCGCTTCCGTCAAACAGCGAAAGATTCTCAATGTCGTCGGCAAAATCATAATTATGTATTGAAGTCTGATTAAGGACAGCTCTGAAAAATCTGTCGCCAAATGAGAACAGATACTCTTGTGAGGAAACGCAGGTATCGGCTTCATTATCCGGAGAACATATAGGGAAACAATTCTTAGAGATATCAGGAAAAACAAGCGATATATGCTTTTTAAGTTCAGCGTTATCGCCTGCTACATTAAAAAATGCATTGTTATACCATATAAGATATCCTGACGCGTCAAGATATGCTGTTGGCAGGTCAAGTTCCTCCATAAGAAGCTTATTAAACTTGTTGTATGACATTGCATAATTAATAATGTTAGCCATGACAGCTCTTTTGTTGAAATAATACAAAATAAGCGCAATAAGAGAGTATACCAATACGTAAACAGCAGCATAAATACCGGATGTTATATCAGTTATAAATAAATGAACAGTCATTATAACAAGCAGGGGTATCAGTATTAAAGGCCATATAAGATGCCTTTTAAGCACACCAGTCACTTTATTTTGGTTCATAATAATAAGCCCTTTCATATTAATTAAAAGTGAACACAACCTATATAAGTATAACATGCTGTAAAATAAAACGCAACAAAACGTGTTTTTGTGAAAATATATATAAAAACAGGGACCGCATTACTGCAGTCCCTGAATAAAGCCGTAAATATTAATCTACTGTGTAAGGAAGCAAAGCAATGTGACGTGCTCTCTTGATTGCAACAGTAAGGGCTCTCTGATGCTTTGCACAGTTGCCTGTAATTCTTCTGGGAAGAATCTTTCCGCGCTCAGAGATATATCTCTTTAACTTGTTCACGTCCTTATAATCAATAGTTGTATGCTCCTTATCCGCACAGAAAGCACATACTTTTTTTCTTCTGCGGTTTGGACGTCTTCTCATAGGAGCATCGGCCTTGTCGCCCTTTTCTGGTTTTGTATAAGCCATGAAACGAACCTCCTGACATATAATAATAATTAATGGGTAGTATTAAATGGTAATTCTTCCTCAATTCCATTAGGGATATTGAGAAAACCGTCATCTGCTGCCTGTACGGGATCAGGCATTGCGTTCTGGAAAGAAGCGCCTGTATTTCCCTGAGCATTTCTGCTTTCAGCAAATTCAATTTCCTCGGCTATTATCTGTACACTGTAAACCTTTTCACCATTTCTGTTGGTGTAGTTATCGTTCTGCACACGTCCGGTAAGCAGTATCTTAGTTCCCTGCCTGAGATATTTTTCAACGAATTCAGCCTGTCTGCCAAATGCCGTGCAGTTAAAAAAATCTGCTTCAGCATCGCCCTGACGCTTGAATCTTCTGTCTACTGCCAGTGAAAATCTTGCGATAGCAGTCTGACTCTCACCCTGGGAATATCTTGTCTCCGGGTCACGTGTAAGACGACCCATAAGTATAATTTTGTTCATATCTGGAAACCTCCGTTCTTATGCTTCCTGTTTAACGCATAAGTATCTGAGGACATTGTCCATAATACGAAGTCTCTGTTCAAGTTCAGCCGGCATCTCAGGCTCAGCATCGAACTGAATGAAATAATAAAATCCTTCACGCATCTTCTGAATCTCATATGCAAGACGCTTCTTGCCGGCTTCATTGATGTCTGTGATAGTACCGCCTAAAGTCTCGATTAAGCTTTTAACTTTATCAACCGCAGCGGTTCTGACTTCGTCCTCGATCTTTGCATTAACAACTAAGGATAATTCATATTTGTTCATAGTTGTCTGCACCTCCTTTTGGTCATTGGCTCTCCCTTTGTGGAAGAACAAGGAAAAATATACACCACAGATGCATATTGTATCATGCGGCAGATGAATATTCAAGCATTTTTTTGAATACCCCGGATATTTTTTTCAATCTGCTTTCTGGGCAGCAGAATCTGATGGGAACATCCGGTGCATCTAAGCCTTATATCCATTCCGGCGCGCAGAATTTCCCATGTGAAGCTTCCGCATGGATGAGGTTTTTTCAGTCTGATAATATCTCCGGTGTTCAAATCCATATCTTTACCTCTTATTATATGCCTGCAAGTACAACAATCGCCCAAAATACCCAAAAACCAAAAAATGCTGTGAGCAGGGCAATTTTAACAAAACCGTCGCCAAAGGCAATCTTTGATGAAATCTGACTTTTTCTGTCAACTTCGGTTTCTTTGATAATCTGTTCTATGCGTTCGTGTATAGAATCTTTTTCCTCCATGACTTAACCTCCTTATGCCGTCAGGACCCGCTTTTGCGAGTCCTGAAAGATTATATGCAGCTTATATGTCTCCTTTAATCAGTCAATCTGTGCAAGAGCTTTGTACTGGTCCTTTAAGCAGTCGTATAAAGCCTTGTAAATTTTGTGGTATTCGTTGTATTTGTCTGTATTCTCAGCGATTGGAGCACATTCTTTGTCTGTGTGAATCATTTTATCACAGGCAGCTTCAACACTGTCGTATATGCCTGCGCCTACTCCGGCGAGAATTGCAACTCCAAGAGCAGGACCTTCGGTAGCTGATACGGTCATAACGCTGCAGTTATACATATCTGCAAGCATCTGACGCCATATAGGGCTCTTTCCGCCGCCGCCGCAGGCCATCATTGCGTCTACCTTTGTTCCCATTTCAATAAGAATATCATTGCAGTCCTTAAGCGAATAGGACACGCCTTCCATAACGGCGCGAAGAGCATCAGCTTTTGTGTGCATACTGGAAAGACCGAAGAATACTCCCCGGCAGTCAGGGTCAAGATGAGGAGTTCTTTCGCCGTTAAGGTATGGAAGATATATTATCTTGTTGCTTCCGACAGGAACATTGTTGATGTCTGCATTAATAAGATCGTATGGGTCGCAGCCCTGCTTTTCAGCTTCGGCAATATAGTCCTGGCAGAAGTTGTCGCGGAACCATTTGAGAGAATGTCCGGCTGCCTGGGTAACGCCCATAATGTGCCATGCGCCCGGTACTGCACAGCAGAATGTATGTACGCGTCCCTTAGGGTCTATGGAAATATTGCTTGTATGTGCGAATACAACGCCGCTTGTTCCGATAGTAGTAAATGCTTTTCCGTCTTTTACAACGCCTGTACCTACGGCTGCTGCGGCGTTATCGCCTGCTCCTCCAACGACGCAGGTCTTTGTTGAAAGACCGGTGCGCTGCGCCATCTCAGGCGTAATATATCCTGTGATTTCAGGTGATTCGTATACCTTTGCAAGCATATTTATATCAATATCAAGCTTATCAAGAACTTCTTCGGACCAGCATCTGTTAGGTACGTCAAGAAGCTGCATGCCGGAAGCGTCTGATACTTCTGTGGCAAATTCGCCTGTCAGTATATAGCGTACGTAATCCTTTGGAAGGAGAATGTGTCTGCATTTTGCGTAATTTTCAGGCTCGTTATTACGTACCCAGAGAATCTTGGATGCAGTAAATCCTGTAAGCGCAGGATTGGCGGTTATCTGTATAAGGCGTTCTTTGCCGACTTTTTCGGTAATCTCATCACATTCCTTTGCGGTTCTCTGGTCGCACCATATAATAGATGGTCTTATTACTTCTCCGTTTTCGTCAAGCATAACAAGACCGTGCATCTGTCCTGAGATTCCGAGTCCCTTAATATCTGTGTTGGAAACTCCTGATTCTTTTACAACGGAAGCGATTGTTTCGATTGCCGCGTCGCGCCAGTCCTCAGGACGCTGTTCAGCCCATCCATTATGAGGCGTATACATAGGATATTCTTTTGAAGCTGATGCAATGACAGCGCCGTTCTCGTCAAATAAAACTGTCTTGGTTGCAGAAGTTCCAAGATCAATACCAATTAAATAGTTCATTGTGAATATTCCTTTCTGAATAAATGTTCTGATAGGTAAAATACTCTCAGAAGTACTTATGTATATAAGACTTCCGAGAGTACTTAAGTTTTAGATAAAATTGTGCATCTGATTATGCAAATGGATTCTCGGTCTTATAAAGCATTCCCTTTGGCTGATTGAAGCCAATCTCTTCAACCTCAACGCCTATATACTTGAATACCTCATAAAGAGCCTTTCCGAAGTGACCGAATGCAACCGCACCATGATGAGGGAAGTTGTTCTGTATAAGTACATGACGGTAGAAACGTCCCATCTCAGGAATTGCGAATATACCGATACCGCCGAAGGAGCGTGTCTTAACAGGAAGAACCTCGCCCTGTGCGATATATGCACGAAGCTTTGTATCTGCTGTACTCTGAAGACGGAAGAATGTAATGTCTCCAGGAATGATATCTCCTTCAAGAGTTCCGTTGGTAACTTCGATTGGAAGACTTCTTGCCATGATCATCTGATACTTCATCTCGCAGAATGAAAGCTTTCCTGAAGCTGTATTTCCGCAATGGAATCCCATGAATGTATCAGTAGGCGTGTAATCAAACTTGCCCTTGATATCTTCTTCGTAGATATCTGAAGGAACAGAATTGTTAATATCGAGAAGTGTAACAGCATCCTGGCTTACAACGGTTCCGATGAACTCGCTTAAGCATCCGTAGATATCAACTTCGCATGATACCGGAATACCTTTTGCAGTAAGGCGGCTGTTGACATAGCAAGGAACGAATCCAAACTGTGTCTGGAATGCAGGCCAGCATTTTCCGGCGATAGCAACATACTTTCTGTAACCCTTGTGAGCCTCAATCCAGTCAAGAAGCGTAAGCTCATACTGAGCAAGCTTTTCAAGAATTTCAGGCTTCTTGTTGCCCGCACCGAGCTCTTTCTCCATATCAGCAACAACCTCAGGGATTCTTGCGTCGCCTGCATGGTTGTTAAATGCTTCAAAAAGGTCGAGCTCTGAATTCTCTTCAATCTCAACACCAAGATCATAAAGCGGCTTAATTGGTGCATTACATGCAAGGAAATTAAGAGGACGAGGACCAAAGCTTATAATCTTAAGGTCCTTAAGCGCTGTAACAGCGCGTGAAATTGGAACAAATTCATTAATCATGTCTGCACATTCCTCAGCTGTGCCTACAGGATATTCAGGTATGTAAGCTTTAACATTGCGAAGCTTAAGATTGTAGCTTGCGTTAAGCATACCGCAGTAAGCGTCTCCACGTCCCTGAATAAGACCGCCGTCCTTTGATGTCTCCTCTGCTGCTGCGCAGAACATAACAGGACCGTCAAAATGCTTGGCAAGAAGCGTCTCGGAAATCTCAGGACCGAAGTTTCCAAGATATACGCAAAGTGCATTGCATCCGGCCTTCTTGATATCCTCAAGCGCCTGTACCATATGGATTTCGCTTTCTACTATACATATTGGACATTCGTAAATGTCATCTGCTCCGTACTTCTTTGTATAAGCCTCAACGAGCGCTTTTCTTCTGTTAACTGATAATGATTCAGGGAAGCAGTCGCGGCTTACTGCAACAATACCTATCTTTGCTGCTGGTGAATTGTTCATTTAATAATACCTTCCTTTCATATTTTTGTAATTATTATTTCCTTTTTTAGTGCAAATAATATGCATGTATTTATTTTAATTCATGCATGGAAAAAAAGCAAGAAAAATTAAGGAATTCATGGAAAATATAAACTTGTCATTTCATGCTTAAATTGATATTATATAAATAAGAATTATTCGGATAAAAGTATACAGTTTTATATGCCGGAGACGGCAGAAAGGAGCATTATATGAAGAGAATAGGATTTTTAACCAGCGGGGGTGACTGCCAGAGTCTTAACGCCACTATGAGAGGCGTTGCGAAGACACTGTACGAAAATGTTGAGGATGTTGAGATAATCGGTATACTTGATGGATATAAGGGGCTTATTTACGGTAATTATACAAAGCTTGGTCCAAGAGATTTTTCGGGAATACTTACAGAGGGCGGAACTATTATAGGTACTTCAAGACAGCCGTTCAAGCTTATGCGTGAGCCTGATGAGAACGGAATGGATAAGGTTAAGGCAATGAAGAACAACTATACCAAATGGAAGTTAGACTGTCTTGTTATACTTGGCGGCAATGGAACGCATAAGACGGCTAACCTTCTCCGTGAAGAGGGACTTAATGTGGTAACGCTGCCAAAAACGATTGACAATGACCTTTTTGGAACTGACATGACTTTTGGATTCCAGAGCGCGGTTAATATAGCGACTGCCGCAATAGATAATATCCATACTACGGCTGCTTCACATGGAAGGGTATTTATAGTTGAGGTTATGGGTCATTCCGTAGGCTGGCTTACGCTTCATGCAGGTATTGCGGGCGGGGCTGATATCGTTCTTATTCCTGAGATACCGTACGATACCGACAAGGTTGTAGACGCTATTAACAAGCGTACCGAGCAGGGTAAGAAGTTTTCGATACTTGCCGTTGCCGAAGGCGCAATATCCAAGCAGGATGCCGAGCTTTCAAAGAAGGATTTAAAAAAGAAAATGAAGATGTATCCTTCTATTTCTTATATGCTTGGCGCAGAGATTGAGGAAAAAACAGGACAGGAGATAAGAATAACTGTTCCGGGGCATACTCAGCGGGGCGGTATACCATGTCCATATGACAGAGTTATTTCAACACAGCTTGGGGCAGAGGCTGCAAAGCTTATAATTGAAGAGAAATACGGCTATATGGTAGGATTTAAAAATAACGAGATAGTGCCTGTTCCGCTTAAAGACGTAGCGGGAAAAATTAAGGCGGTTGACCCTGATTCTTCTATAATAAAAGAAGCAAAAGCAATCGGAATCTGCTTCGGAGACTGATAACTATATGATAGCGGAGGTTAAATACAGATGTCTTATACAGCTTTGTACAGAAAATTCAGACCGGCTGATTTTGGAGATGTAAAAGGGCAGGATCATATTGTAGTTACATTAAAGAATCAGTTAAAAACAGGGAGGATAGGGCATGCGTATCTTTTTACCGGGACGAGGGGGACCGGTAAAACCTCCGTTGCCAAAATAATGGCAAAAGCGGTCAATTGTGAACATCCTACAGAAAATGGGCCGTGTAATGAGTGCGCTATGTGCAAAGCCATTGCAGCGCAGGCCTCTCTTAATGTGGTTGAGCTTGACGCGGCTTCTAATAACGGAGTTGATAATATAAGGGAGATTATTGAAGAGGTTCAGTATTCTCCTGCAGAAGGACGGTTCAAGGTATATATTATCGACGAGGTTCATATGCTGTCAACAGGCGCGTTTAACGCTCTTCTTAAAACGCTTGAAGAGCCTCCTTCATATGTCATATTTATACTGGCGACAACAGAGGTTCATAAAATACCGGTAACTATACTTTCAAGATGCCAGAGATATGATTTTCACCGTATTTCCATAGATACAATATATGACCATCTCAGGACGCTTACAGATAAAGAAGGTGTAAACGCCGAAGAAAAGGCTTTAAGGTATATTGCAAAATGTGCTGACGGCTCAATGCGAGACAGTCTCAGTATACTTGACCAGTGTATAGCGTTTTATCTCGCTGAAGACATTACATACGACAGAGTTCTTCAGGTTGTAGGCGCCGTTGATACTGAGGTTTTTTACAGGCTGTTTGCGGCTGTAAGGTCAGGCGATGTTAAAAATGCGTTAATGATTATAGAAGAGGTCATTCAGAACGGACGAGAGCTTACGTGGTTTGTAAGTGAAATGGTGTGGTATATGAGAAATATACTCATTGCCGCTACATCGCCGGATGACTGTGAAGATATGATAGATATGTCGGAAGATAATTTTAAGCTTCTTAAAGAGCAGGCAGACACAAAAGACTGCGAAGAGATTATAAGATATATACGCGTATTTTCAGAATTGTCGTCGCAGATACGATATTCTTCGCAGAAAAGAGTGTTGTGTGAGACTGCGGTAATAAAGCTGTGCAGGCCTCAAATGGAAGCAGACCTTTCATCTATTAAAGAAAGAATAAGACGTCTTGAATTTGAGCTGCAAAACGGGGTAAGAACGAGAGCTGAAGCAATGGAGAATGATGAAAAAAAGCCGGATGAGAGCTCTGCGCCAGCGCTTGTACCCGCACTTCCTGAGGATGTTAAAAAAATTGCGGAAAACTGGAGCGATATAGTTGCAAAGCTTGAACCGGTGCTTCAAAATACAGTGAGAAGCATGACGCTTAGCATAAGCGAGGGAGATAATCCGTCGCTGCTTATTGTAAGCTCCAACCACGCGCTTACAATGATTTTGGAAAATGAAGCGTTATACAGGCAGCTTAGCGATGCAGTCAATGCATTTGCCGGTAAAGAGGTTCCTATTGCCATAAGGTATATAGATAAAGCAAGCGATGCAGGAGGAATATATCCTAATATCGAACTTCTTGTAAAGAATGGCGTAGAGATAACATATGAATAATATACATTGATTTTAGCGGCGGGTTTGTATATAATCTAATAAATAAATTTCAGAGAATAATAAACTGGAGGAACTGATATGGCTAAAAGAGGCGGGTTTCCGGGAGGAATGCCGGGCAATATGAATAATCTGATGAAGCAGGCGCAGCGCATGCAGCGTCAGATGGAAGAAAAAACTAAGGAAATGGAAGAAAAAACATATGAAGGTTCAGCGGGAGGCGGAGCTGTAAAAGTATGTGTGTCAGGTAAAAAAGAGATTGTTTCTGTAAAGCTTACTGAAGAGGTAGTAGACCCTGACGATATAGAAATGCTTGAAGACCTCATTGCAGCAGCTGCGAATGAGGCCCTCAGAATGATGGAAAAAGAATCTTCACAGGTTATGGAATCACTTGCCGGAGGCCTTTCGGGAATGGGACTTCCATTTTAGGTTCATAATTAATCTGGAACATGGTTTTTCAATCAGGTAGGTTGTAAATACCGCCGCAGCAAATGCAGCTATAAAGCATATAACAGTATAGGTCCACATCCATACCTTATCATATAATTCATTAGGCGGAGTATCCCCTGAATAATATGGTATTCTGTAGTCTTTAAGCGTAGTTGCGATGATTTGGTGCCATATGTAGAGGTTAAGAGATATGGTGGATATGAACCGCATTATACCATTTGAGAAAATTTTCCTGTAAAATGACAGTGATAATGATGTGGACAGTATGAATACCATAAATAATATTGACAGATAAAAACGGTTGTGCAGCTGCCAGCCGTTTATATTTTCTGAAGCGATAAGATTTTTCATCATCATCGCGTATACAAATATGCATCCGATTGATGTAATCGTTGCTAAAAGCCCAACATTTTTATCGCGCTTGAATTTTTTTGCTATTGATACAAATATATGCGCGCCGACAAATCCGTTCGCATATACCGACAGATACGACGGAAGCTGATGGAGCAGGAAGGAAGTATTGTGATTCTGTGCGTATATTATATATACAAAAGATATTAAATTCATTACTGTATATGTAAGAATAGGCTTCCTTCTGAAAAATGACTGTATCAGAGGAAATATAATGTAAAATTGTACTTCAAGAGCAATAGTCCACAAAACTCCGTTAAGCAGCGTATAAGTACTGACGTCCTGGAACAGATTAAAAGTAAATGTAAGATGCGTAAGGATATCTTTTATTATAAATCCCTGATTTTCATGCATTCCAAATTCAGGAGCCTGGTATGCATGCGTGCATATATTAAAAATTAATAATATAATAATGCAGAACAGGTAAGACGGTAAAATACGCGCAACCCTTTTTTTGTAAAAAAGAGACGTTTTCGGAAGTTCGCCATTAGCGGCGCTGTGTCTGGCATAAGGAAGATAAAGGCAGAATCCTGAAAGAAATATCATCATTGTAACCATAATGTAGCCTGTGCGGGGCAGCCAGTCGATATCAATTTTGGAAACATTCATAAAAGACAGGCCTGGAGTCTGGATTATCGGCATAAGCCAGCTTTGCTGCCATATATGGAACCATACGACAATAAGAACTGCAATGGCTCTTACGCCGTCAAGTACGTCAACATGAAACATGTTGATATCTTCATCATTTGTTTGTAATTGATTTTTATAAGTCATTTATTTTCTCCTTGTAATAGGTTGTTCATACTTATTATATGTAATGTTTATAGACAAGTCAAAAGAAATGTTTTGCAATTTTCGTAAAAACGTATATAATAGTTCACACAGGAAAAATACGGCTTTTGGAGGTGCATATGGATAAGAAGCAGTTTTTAGATGATTTAAGAAGATGTCTGAAAGGGAAAATAGATGACAGGGAACTGGAAAGTAATATTTCTTATTATTCGTCATATATTGACAGTCAGATTGCAGAAGGCAGGACAGAAAAAGAAGTGCTTAATGAACTTGGAAGTCCAAGGCTTATTGCCAAAACAATAATACAGACTTACCATATGAAAGATGATCCTATAAGCAGACAATTCAGTAAACGAACATATGCTGAAACTGACGAAGAGGAAAATTTTAATGAAGATTTCGGCGAGGAAGGATTTTTGGAAAAGCTTCACAGAGTGCTTACGATGGTATGTATTGCGCTTGTTGTGCTTATTGTAGTTTCGATATTATTTAGAATTATAAGCTTTCTTTTACCTTTGCTTGCGTTAATAGTGATAATTGTTCTGGTTATGCGGGTGTTAGATAAAAAGCTTTAAAACTCCTGAATATATTTTTTGATGCGGCACATACTAAAGGTGTAAAAAATATATTTAGGAGGCGTCATCATGAGCGAAAATAGTTATGAAAAGAATAAAACAAGTAATTCAACAAAGGATTATTCACAGAACTCTTCACAGAATAGTTCAAGAAATTCATCACAGAATAACAGCTCACAGAATTCTTCAAAAAATTCATCACAGAATAACAGTTCACAGAATTCTTCAAAGAACTGCTCACGTTAGTTAGAAGCTGACTGATAGTATAAAGGTGTCTTAGCTGCATTATGCGTTAAGGCACCTTTGTATTATTTTGTACATATATTGTAGCAGGAGGGGTTGATATGGATGTTATTACCTGTAATGACCTTATAAAGCTTATGAAAGGTAATGAAAAAATATATATTATAGATATAAGGAGCCGTAATCAGTATGTAGAAGGGCATCTTGATAATGCCGTAAATATTGATGAAAATGAATTTGAAAATATCCAGGATGTGGAAAACAGGCTTGTAAAAATGCTGTCAGGTCTTATTCATAAAGGATACAGGGTGATTTTGTATTGTGAAAGGGGCAATACAAGCATGCTGTATGCCAAAAAGCTTATGCAGTACGGAGTTGAGGTTTCAAGTCTGTATGGAGGAATAGAAGAATATAAAAAACATTTGACGTATCTGTCATTATAGAATACTATATGAATATTAATATTAAAGAGGCAGGTTTATATCTCAGATGCATAGATATGAATGGATTGCGCCTTGCCATTTTGGAACTGAGTCAGTATGTAAAAGAGAGATTATGGATCTCGGATATGAGATAAGCGAAGTAAGCGACGGTAAGGTCTCTTTTTACGGTGATATCTCCGCCCTGGCAAGAGCCAATATTTTTTTAAGAACAACTGAGCGTGTTCTTCTTAAAGCAGCGTCGTTTAAAGCGGAAACATTCGACGAATTATTTGAAAATACAAAAAGCATATCATGGGAAGAATATATTCCTAAAGATGCAAGATTTTGGGTTGCCAAAGCGAATTCTGTTAAGAGTAAGCTGTTCAGCCCGTCTGATATACAGTCTATAATTAAAAAAGCCATAGTTGAAAGACTGAAGATGAAATATCATATCGACTGGTTTCCTGAAGATGGGGAGGACTATCCTGTCAGAGTTACGATTATGAAGGATATAGTAACGATAGGACTGGATACGACAGGAACTTCTCTTCATAAGAGAGGCTATAGAAAATGGACTGTGAAAGCTCCTATTACAGAAACTCTTGCAGCGGCGCTTATTAAGCTTACGCCGTGGAAATGGGACAGGTTTCTGATAGATCCGTTTTGTGGCAGCGGCACTATTCCTATTGAAGCGGCAATGATTGGAGCAGGCATAGCGCCGGGCATGAACAGGGGATTTCTTTCCGATAAATGGACGTCGTTTAATACAAAAAAATTGTTCGGGGAAGCTTACGAGGAAGCAAGAAGCCTTGTGAAAAATGACGTTACAATGTCGATTCAGGGATTTGATATAGACGATGAGTGTATAAAGATGTCGAAGGCAAACGCAGAGCTTGCAGGAGTGTCTGAATATATTCATTTTCAGAGACATGGAGTAGACGAGCTTAGCAGCCATAAGAAATATGGTTTTATTATAACTAACCCGCCGTATGGCGAGCGTATCGAGGAAAAGAAGAATTTACCTCAGTTATATAGAAGCATAGGCGAGGTTATTGGTTCGCTTGATACATGGTCGTCTTATATTATAACTGCTTATGAACAGGCCGAGCATTATATCGGACGTAAGGCGGACAAGAACCGTAAACTGTATAATGGTATGATGAAGACATATTATCTTCAGTATATGGGACCAAAGCCGCCTGGGAAAAAATGTACAGATGTGAGGAAAACGATATGAGAATAGTATTTGCAACGGGAAATGAAGGCAAAATGGTTGAGATAAGGGAAATAATGCATGATTTTATTTTAAAGCATGATATAGAGCTTGTTTCATTAAAGGATGCAGACATACATGCGGACATCGTGGAGGATGGAAGTACGTTTGAAGAAAATGCGGTTATAAAGGCAAAAGAGATTGCAAAGCTTACAAAAGACATAGTTCTTGCGGATGATTCGGGACTTGAGGTTGATTATCTTGACAAAGCTCCCGGAATATATTCATCCAGATTTTTGGGAGAGGATACCTCTTATACGGTCAAGAATAATTATATTCTTGATAAGCTTAAAGGCGTTGCTGAGGATGAAAGAACGGCGAGGTTCGTATGCGTTATAGCATGTGCGTTTCCGGATGGAAAAATTATTACGGAGAAAGGCGTAATTGAAGGGTGTGTGTCGCATGAAATTTCAGGTGAGCATGGGTTTGGATACGACCCTATATTTTATGTTCCTGAATACGGATGTACAACGGCATGCCTTCCGCCTGAGAAAAAAAATGAAGTGAGCCACAGAGGAAGAGCGCTTACAAAAATGATGCAGACATTAGAAGAATATATATAAGGAGGATGTTATGTTAAAGCATTACATTATAATTTTTTTGATTTCGATGGTACCGCTTATTGAGTTAAGGGGAGCAATACCTTATTCGGTAATATTTGGGCTTGATTTTGTACCGTCGTATATCGTGTGCATAATCGGCAATATGATTCCTGTTCCGTTTATTTTCTTCTTTGCAAGAAGAGTTCTTGAATGGGGCGCAGATAAAAAATATATAGGCGGTTTTTTCAGGTTTTGCCTTGAGAAAGGACACAAGGGAGGAACTAAGCTTCAGGAAAAGGCGGGAAAAGGTCTGTTCGTTGCGCTTCTTCTGTTTGTAGGAATTCCTCTTCCGGGAACCGGCGCGTGGACAGGTACTCTTGCGGCAAGTATACTTGATATGGATTTTAAGACAAGCGTTATTGCCGTTATGCTTGGAGTGGTTCTTGCCGGAGTTCTTATGGCGCTTGCAACATCAGGGCTTCTTGGCGGCATCAGTGCGCTTATAAGTTAAAATGCAGGAGGTTTTATGAAGGAAAAGAAATATGTACTATATTTAAAAATACTTGCAAATTACCTTTTGGCTGCGGTTATTATTCTGTTTTTAATATTTGTATTTCCCAGACTTATTGTATTTTTCTGGCCGTTTTTAGTCGGCTGGATTATTGCTCTTATTGCAAATCCGCTTGTGCATCTGCTGGAGCATAGGGTAAAAATTGTAAGAAAACACGGCTCAGCTATTGTTATAGTACTTACTCTTGCCATCGTAATAAGCCTTTTATATTTGATATTGTATATACTTATAAAACAGGGAATAAGCTTTGCACATAATTTTCCGGAAATGTATGCGACTGTATCTGATACGCTGCAGGACTTTTTAAATTCATTCCGTGAAAAATCTTCGATACTTCCAGAACATTCAAGAGATGTTATTGATATGGTGGTCAAAGGCATCGGTGACTTTGTCAACAAGTTTATCAGTGATATTAGTGATGCGAATATTATGATAAGCAATGCTGGTATGATAGTTAAAAGCATGGCGGAAGGGTTGCT
Organism: uncultured Lachnospiraceae bacterium; assembly: GCA_902493385.1. Classification (GTDB taxonomy): domain Bacteria; phylum Bacillota; class Clostridia; order Lachnospirales; family Lachnospiraceae; genus V9D3004. Next base: position 136,081 of record CABUPO010000001.1, on the reverse strand, counting down.
TATGACTATTATTACCATATTGTTAAGCTATTTTCTTACGGCTGAGCATGATAATATAGTCAAATCAGTAAGCAGAAATATGCCAAAGGGCATTAAACACGGTTATGACCTTATAATAGGCAATATGATGTCTGCGCTCGGCGGTTATCTTAAGGCGCAGTTTAAGATTATGTGTTTTGTATTTGTTATTCTTTTGGCCGGGCTTCTGATACTTAGAGTGGATTATGCTGTATTATTTGCACTGATTATTGCTGTGGTTGATTTTCTTCCGGTATTAGGAGCAGGTACCGTAATCTGGCCCTGGTGTGTATATGAGCTGCTTACGGGACATTATATTATGGCTGTTGTTTTGTTTGCGTTGTATCTGATATGCCAGGCGGTAAGGCAGTTTCTTCAGCCGAAAATGGTTGCAGACAGTATCGGACTTACCCCGCTTGCAACAATTTTTTATATGTTTATAGGTTATAGATTGCTTGGCGTAATCGGTATGATTATCGGCATTCCTATAGGAATGATATTTGTCAGTTTCTACAAAGCCGGAGTGTTTGACAGATTAATATCCGGTGCAAGGATTATTATTGGTGATTTTGATGAATGGAGAAAATTTGACATAAAGGAGAAAAAAGGGCTTGACAAATAATACCTGTGTATATATAATGATAAGGCAGTTGAAATTGTATGGGATCTTAGCTCAGCTGGGAGAGCATCTGCCTTACAAGCAGAGGGTCACAGGTTCGAGCCCTGTAGGTCCCATTTATAAAGTCTTTTGATTATATTCAGAAGACTTTTATATGGCGAGATAGCTCAGTTGGCTAGAGCATGCGGTTCATACCCGCAGTGTCGAGGGTTCAAATCCCCCTCTCGCTACTGAAAAGGAGGTCCTTTGGGGCACACTCCGTAAGGAAGGTGCCCCAAAGGCTTTTGTATCTTAAGTTAAAAGTTGTTGTGTTTAAGCGGTGTAGCCTATGGCTATGCCGTTTTTGCGTTCCCGTTCTTCTAAATGTTATTGGAACGCTTTTTTCTGGACACATTAAACTTTGTGATGGAAATGCGGCTTCGCAAGAGAGATTTTTTCGATGTGCTTTTCTGCTGTCCCTATGACATACACTAGCATGCAACGAAAGAATATCCCATTACACAATGAATTAGTTGCTGCATTGCCATATTCTGTATAAGAAATAGACAGTTTAATAGTATATTAACAGGAGCAGGAATTATTGTTTGAATTTTTACTGCAATTAACGGCGTCTATCAAGTAAAAATAAGGGGTGGCTTAACAGTCCAGTGACAAATCATCTGCATCTGCTATATAATATCTGCGGAGGTGGTCATAAATGACTGATAAAAAAGCTTTTGGTAATTTTATTAAAGCAAAACGTACTGAAAAAAATTATTCACAAAAAGACCTTGCAGAATTGTTATATATCACTGAATCTGCAGTCAGTAAATGGGAGAGAGGAGTTTCATATCCTGATATATCTTTGATTGTTGATATATGCCGTGTGCTTGATGTAAGCGAGCATGAGATGCTTTCGGCATCTGTTGATACAAGTGCGCGTAAGGAAAAGTATGAAGCCAAAATGTACAGGAGAATAGCGGGCGCATGGTTTTGGATATCAACAATCTCTTATGGAATTGCATTAATTAGCTGTTTTATATGTAATATTGCGATAAACCACACATTGTCGTGGTTTTGGGTTTTGTTTGCTTCATTATTATGCGCGTATTCATTTGTGCCGACATTTACATCGTTTTTTAAGACTAATAAGCTGTTAGTTTTTTCTGTGACAAGTCTTGTGTCAATCTGCCTGCTTTTATTAGTATGTGCAATATATACCAATACGCTATACTGGGCGCCGACTGCCTGTCTTGGAACAGCAATTGGATATGTATTATTGTGTGTTCCGATACTGATACATAAGAGTAATCTGACAAATATAATTAAGCGTCTGAGATTTCTGATTTCTTTTGTAAGCGCTTTTGTACTGACAATTTTGCTGCTTGCGGCAATCAATGTATGGAATGAGTTTGCATTAAAGCCTTCTTTGCTCATTACAGTATATGGGTATATGGCGTTGATTTTATGCGCGGTTCTTTGTCTGTTTCATTATAATAATTTTATTAAGGCGGGTTTGTGTACTTTGATATCAGGAACGGCGTGTTATGCGGCAAATTATTTGATTGAGAAGCTTTTTGATGTGGAAACGGGAGATAGTTACAGAGTTAATTTCTCGGATTGGGAAAATTGCATCAATGGTAATGTGCAGCTAATTATTCTGCTGTCTGTAATTGTTATAAGCGTGGCGTTGACAGGAGTCGGTATTTATAAAAAGCGTAAATGCCATGAATGATTGACAGGCTTTACGCTTTTGTGGTTATTTTCTGGCTGACATTTCATTTATTTTATCAAGCAGACAGTGGGCGGCTTTTTCTTTTGACATAAGAGTTAAGCGCTCTTCTGAATCTGCGGTAATAAGTGTAAGAACATTTGTGTCAACGCCAAACCCGGAGCCGGATTCTCTCAGACTGTTAGCCGCAATTATATCGGCGTTTTTTTCTGACAGCTTTTTTCTGGAATTTTCAAGCATGTTTTCTGTTTCCATTGAAAAACCGCACAGAATCTGACCGGGTCTTTTTTTTCTGCCAAGCTCTGAAAGTATGTCCTTTGTGCGGGTGAGCTTTATCTCAGAAGAAAAGCTGGCGTCTGATTTTTTGATTTTTTCTTTAGCGGTATTTTCAGGTCTGTAGTCAGCGACTGCGGCAGACTTTATAATAATGTCATATGATGAATAATCTGACATTACAGCGTCGTACATTTCGGCGGCTGATTCTACGTTTACTATGTCGCAGAACATAGGCGGTGTAATTGACACAGGACCGGATATAAGCGTAACCGACGCGCCGCGAAGCATTGCGGCGTGAGCTATGCTATAGCCCATTTTTCCGGTTGAATGATTGGAAATGAATCGTACCGGATCTATGGCTTCTTTTGTGGGGCCGGCTGTGATTAGTATTTTTTTGCCCAAAAGGTCATGCTCCATTGCAATCTCTTTTAATATATATTCGATTAGAACTGTTTCGCTGGGAAGCTTTCCTGCGCCGGTATCGCCGCATGCAAGGTAGCCCTTATCTGATTCGATTACAGTCATTCCGTAATGCTTTAATTTTTCGATATTATCCATGACAATCGGGTTAGTAAGCATTGCGGTATTCATTGCGGGCGCAATTAATACCGGGCATTTTGCGGCGAGAACAGTAGTAGTCAGCATATCATCAGCTATTGCGTTAGCCATTTTTCCAATTACGTTTGCAGAAGCAGGAGCAATCATGAATATATCTGCTTTTTTTGCAAGAGCAACATGTTCTACATTAAATTCAAAATTGCGGTCAAACGTATCTACAAGACATTTGTTGTGTGTAAGCGTTTCAAAGGTTATCGGATTAATAAAATTGGCTGCATTTTTTGTCATTATTACATGGACGTCTGCGTTCAGTTTTACCAGCATGCTGGCCGCATTGGCCATTTTATAAGCGGCAATGCTTCCTGTAACCCCAAGTACAACGGTTTTATTTGTCAGCATGGTTTACCTCCGTGCAGGGACAGCTGTCCATGTTTTTCGTAATCAGCGCATCTTACAATTTTGTTGTCGTCATCCACAAATACTACGTGTGGTTTATGGTTTTTTGCTTCGTCAGGGGTAAGCGTGCAGTAGCTCATAATTATGATATGGTCGCCTACCGCAACCTGCCTGGCGGCAGCGCCGTTTAAGCATATCATTCCAGAGCCGGTATCGCCCGCAATGGTATACGTTTCAAAGCGGTTGCCGTTTTCAACGTCAACAATCTGCACATATTCATATTCAAGTATTCCTGCGGCTTCCATAAGCACAGGGTCAACGGTAATACTTCCGACATAATTAAGTTCAGCCTGTTTTACTACGGCTCTGTGAATTTTTCCTTTTAACATTGTAATATTCATGGCATTCTCCTTTTTTGTACTGTCTGTTTAATCTGCGTGGCAGATAAAGTTGTCTATAAGACGAGTCTTTCCGATATATACAGCCATAGCGCACAGCACGTCGCCCTTAATTGTATCTATATTCCGCATAGTATTCATATCTACAATCTCTACGTAGTCTATACGTGCAAGAGGTTCGTTTTCTATAATGGATTTCATTTCTCTGAGTATGGCCGCTGAATTTTTTTCGCCGTCGTTTACAAGGCGTTTTCCACATTTGACTGCCTTTGAAAGAACGAGGGCGGCTTGTCTTTCTTCAGGGTTAAGATAAGTGTTGCGCGAGCTTTTTGCAAGACCGTCTTCTTCACGTATTATAGGACAGCCTGTTATTTTGATATCAAAATTCAGGTCCTTAACCATACGCTTAATAACTGCAAGCTGCTGCGCGTCTTTCTCGCCAAAATACGCATTATCAGGCGATGTTATATTAAAAAGCTTGCTGACAACGGTGCAAACGCCCTGAAAATGAATCGGTCTGCTTTTTCCGCACAGTGCGTCGGTCAGTCCGGTCATGTTGACGTTAGAACAAAAGCCGTCCGGATACATTTCTTCAGGTTCAGGATGAAATATCAAATCGGCGCCTGCTTCTTCGCAAAGAGCGGCGTCTTTATTAAGGTCGCGCGGGTATGCCTCGAAATCTTCATTAGGACCAAACTGAGTAGGATTGACAAATATGCTTACAACTACTTTGTCATTCTCTGAAACAGCTTTTTTTATAAGGCTTAAATGTCCTTCGTGCAAAAATCCCATTGTAGGAACAAGACCAACCTTAAAGCCCTGGTTTTTCCATTCCTTAACTGTATTTCGTACGTCATTTACAGTAGATACTATTTTCATACTAATAATCCTCCGCATATATTATATAAATTTCAGTATAATCTTTCAAGAATATCGTCGTCTATAGTATAAGAACGTGAAGCATCAGGGAAAGCCCCGGATGATACTTCATTGATATAATCCTTAAAAGCCTGCTTCATTATGTCGCCGACATTTGCAAACTGTTTTACAAATTTTGGTACGTAATCGGAAAACATTCCAAGCATATCCTGATATACTAAAACCTGTCCGTCGCATTCATTTCCCGCGCCTATTCCGATTGTAGGTATAGAAAGCTTTTTGGTGATAATGGCTGCAAGCTTTGCGGGTACGCATTCAAGTACAAGAGCAAATGCGCCTGCTTCCTCGACTGCAAGTGAATCTTCGACAAGTTTTTTGGCTGCTTCTTCGCTTCTTCCCTGTATTTTATGTCCTCCAAGCGCATTAATCGACTGAGGCGTAAGTCCAAGATGTGCTACAACCGGAATGCCGCAGCCTGTAATAGCTTTAATCTGAGGTGCAATCTCACGGCCTCCTTCAAGCTTAACGGCGCCCGCCCTTCCTTCCTTCATAAGACGTCCGGCATTGACTACGGCGTCGTATACGGAAGACTGATATGACATAAACGGCATGTCAATTACAACAAGTGCGTTTTTTGCGCCTCGTGCAACTGCCGCGCCGTGATGAATCATATCCTCCATTGTTACGGAAAGAGTGTCTTCGTATCCAAGCATGACATTGCCAAGAGAGTCTCCTACAAGTATGCTGTTCACGCCCGATTCGTCTATGAGCTTTGCAGTAGAATAATCGTATGCCGTAAGCATTGTAAGACGTCTTCCTTCTTCTTTTGCCTTTTTAAAAGTCAGTACTGTGTTTTTCATAGTCTCATTCCCCATTCTGTAATATATTATTCATATCCGCGTAATCTGTATGCGGATTTTTAATTTGAGCTGTTTTTATCAGTCTTAACGACAGGAGCTCATATATTTTTCTGTAATCGCCGCAAAGCACGTTAAGGTGTTTTTTTACTGTTGTAATGTCATTTCTGTCAACGGGTCCGGTAAGCGCGGCTACAGTACCTGATTCTGTTATTGCTTTGCTGTTGTTAATAAATAGTGATGAAATTGCCGCATGTGCATCGTTTTCTGTAAAACCGCATTGTGTAAGCAAATCGCACGCCGATGAAAAAAGCGCGTTTACAAGATTGCTTGCAAATACTGCCGAAGCATGGTATTTTTCTTTGTCGGAAGGCGATATTACTGAAATCCGGTTGCCTAATGATGTAATTAAGGAAACCATATAATCAAGCATTCTGCTGCTTCCCTCAATTGTAAAATATACATCATTTAATATTTTATAGCTTTCTGTTTTTGAACTGATTGCACATAATGGATGGAGTGAGTAGCCATAGGCCCCAAGAAGCTCTATGTCTGAAAAGATTAAAGAAGACAACGCACCGCTTGTGTGACATATTATTTTGCCTGTAATGTCGGTATTTTTGATTGTGTTCCAGACTTCGCCAATAGATGAATCTGAAACGGTAATAAATATTATTTTGCATTCACTGACAAGCTTTATCATGCTGTCATAGTATACAGTATCAGTAAATGAAGCGGCAAATCTTGCTGAACTCTTTGTCCTGCTGTAATAGCCTGATACGTTAAGGCCATGATTTTTAAAATACATGCCTAAAGAGCAGCCGGCTCTTCCCGCTCCGATAAATCCAATCTGTGGTATGCAGTCATGCGTCATGCAAATCACCTTCCTTTCGCGGAAGGCAAAACTTATATATACACCCGGTACAGCTTCTTTACGAATACCATCCATGACTAATATAGCATTAACTTATTATAGTGTAAAGAAAAAAATTATTGACATTTGTAAACAAAAAATATAACCTTTAGTATACAAACTGTTTTTGGAGATATATATGAAAAAATTATGTATATTATTTTTATGTCTTTTTACATGTATGCTGTGCGGATGTGCAGGCAGAAAAGGCAGGGAGGACGGAAAGCTCAGAGTCGTAACTACTATATTTGCGCCTTATGATTTCGTAAGGGAGATTGCAAAAGATGAAGTATCCGTATCCATGCTGTTAAGGCCGGGAGAAGAAAGTCATTCCTTTGACCCGTCTCCGCAGGATATAATAGATATTAATGAATGTGATCTTTTTATATACAACGGCGGTGAAAATGATGAGTGGATAGAGGACATTCTTGACTCGGTTGACGGCGGTGTACAGACGCTTAGGATGATGGAATGTATAGAAGACCTTTATATAGAAGAAGAGACTACCGGTGCAGGACATGGGCACAGTCATGATGAGCATGAAGAATATGACGAGCATGTCTGGGCGTCGCCAGCTAATGCAATCAGAATAGTTGACGCTATAGCAGACAGGCTTTCAGAGCTTGATCCCTCGCATTCGGATATCTATGATAAAAACCGTAGAGAATATACGGACAGGCTTTCGGATATCTGCAGTGAAATAGAGGATATAGCTACACATTCTAAAAGGAAGCTTATAGTATTTGGCGACAGATTTCCATTAAGATATTTTGTTGAGGAATTTGGACTGGATTATTATGCGGCTTTTCCCGGATGTGCGGAGGATACCGAGACGAGTCCGCAGGTTCTTGTAAAGCTTATTGATATAGTGAAAACCAATGATATCCCGGTTGTATTTAAAACGGAGCTTAGTAACGGCAATATTGCTGAAACTATAAGTGAAGCTACAGGTGCAAAGGTACGCACATTTTATACATGTCATAATATTTCACGGGATGATTATGAGAACAAAACGGGATATATTGATATGATGAGCTCAAACGCAGAGCTTCTTAGGGAGGCGCTTAACTGATGGCACTTTTAACGTGTAAAAACGCAGCATTCGGATATGACGGAGAGATTGTTCTTTCAGGAATAGATTTTTCCCTGCATGGCGGAGAATATATGTGTATACTTGGAGAGAACGGAGCCGGTAAAAGCACGCTTGTTAAAGGAATACTCGGTCTTATTAATCCCGTTATGGGAAGCATAGAATTTGGAGACGGGCTTCGTGTAAGTGAAATTGGATATCTTCCACAGCAGACGCAGGTACGTCAGCATTTTCCGGCGAGTGTGTTTGAGGTTGTATTGTCGGGAAGAATCAACAGCATGGGCATGAGACCGTTCTATAACCGTAAGGACAGAGAGGATGCGGTAAAAAAGCTTGAGCTTATGGGAATGAAGGGCTTTGAAAAAAGAAGCTTTCAGGAGCTTTCGGGAGGACAGAAGCAGAGAGTTCTGCTTGCAAGGGCAATGTGCGCTGCGGGAAGGCTTATACTTCTTGATGAACCGGTAAGCGGACTTGACCCGGCGGCTACAACGGATTTATATGAGCTTATTGCAGATATTAATAAAAATATGGGAATGACTGTAATAATGGTATCGCACGATACCGAAGCGGCGGCAAGGTATGCAAGTCATATTATGCATCTTTCGCATACGCAGCTTTTTTACGGTCTTGTGAAGGATTATAAGAACAGCGAAGTGGGTCATGATTACCTGAAGGGAGCAAAAGCCTGATGATTTTAGATACTTTAAGTACAATATTTTCATATCCGTTTTTAATCAGAGCCGTCATAGTAGGAGTGCTTGTGTCTTTGTGCGCGTCGCTTCTTGGCGTAAGTCTTGTGTTAAAAAGATATTCAATGATTGGAGACGGGCTGTCGCATGTAGGCTTTGGAGCGCTTGCGGCAGCGGCAGCATTAAATGCCGCGCCTTTATTAACAGCAATACCGGTATGTATAATATGTGCGGTATGTCTGCTTGGTATAAAAGACAGCAGTAAGCTTTCCGGTGACGCCGCTATCGCAATTGTTTCAAGCGGCGCGCTTGCGATTGGAATTATGATTATTTCAATGTCTTCGGGGATGAATACTGATGTGTATAATTATATGTTTGGAAGCATACTTGCATTAAGCCATACGGATGCCGTACTGTGCGTTGTTGTTTCAGTGATTATAGCGGCTGTATATATTTTATTTTATAACAGGATATTTTCATTTACCTTTGATGATGTGTTTGCGCGGGCAACCGGAACGAAAACAGGAGTCTACAGTATCGTTCTGGCTGTGCTTACGGCTGTTACTGTTGTTATAGGAATGAGGATGATGGGCGCGCTTCTGATATCAAGCCTTATAATATTTCCGGCGACTACTTCAATGCGTATATGCAGGACTTACAAGCGGGTCATTATTTTATCCGCTGTTATTTCGGTAATATGCTTTGTTGTTGGAATGATTTTATCTTTTAATGCAAAAGCGCCTGTCGGGGCAAGCATTGTCGTAGTCAATATGGCTGTATTTTTTGTTTCGGTATTATGGTCGTGTGTTAAGAACCTGAGGAGCCGGAAGAATTCGTAAGCTGTTTTCTGCGGCTTGAAAGTATTCCTCCTATACGTCCGCTTTCTTTTGCTGAAAGTGATTTCCAGCCGCCGGCGAGGACTTTATCATACACTCCCAATTCTTTTGCAATTTCCCATTTCATTTTTTCCTCAGGCGTAGCTGCGCATGAAGGGTCGTTTTTCATTATTTCTTTTTTTACTGATTTACCCATGACTGGTCTCCTTTATTAAATACTATTTACAGTATTTACAATATGGAGCATTATTAATCTTGTCTTTTACATCTGATTGTGTTATAGTCTGTGTAGAACAGAACGCAAGGAGGCTGTATGGAAGCTTATTCTGTATTTGCAGAGATATATGACAGATTTATGGATAATATACCCTATGAAGAATGGGGCGGCTGTATAACAGGCATGCTTAAAGAGTACGGTATTCATTCGGGGTTAGTGTGTGAGCTTGGATGCGGGACGGGTATTGTTACGAGATATCTGTCAGGACAAGGGTATGATATGATAGGCGTTGACGTGTCGGAGGAGATGCTGCTTATAGCGCGTGAGCATGAAGAAGATAATAATATCCTATATCTTCATCAGGATATGAGGGAGCTTGAGCTTTACGGAACGGTTCGGGCTGTTGTAAGCGTATGCGACAGTATGAATTACATAATGACATATGATGATTTGTGTCTTGTTTTAAAAAAAGTGAACAACTATCTTGAAAAAGACGGAATATTTATTTTTGACATGAAAACGATACATTTTTATAATAATATATTAGCAGACACGGTTCAGGTGGACAGCAGGGAAGACGCGACGCTTATATGGGAAAATCATTATGAGGCTGAGTCCGGTATTCATAATTATGAGCTTACTATATATATGGCGGCTGATGAAGAGGAATATACGGACGAAGATACGGACGGCAGACTGTATCAAAGATATACGGAATGCCACAGACAGAAGGCTTATACTATAGAAGAGGTAAAGCAGGCCATAGAAGACGCCGGAATGGAATTTGTGGCAGTGTATGATGAAAAAACTCATTGCAGTCCGGAGGATAATTCCGAAAGGGTGTATTTTATAGCCAGAGAAGCATATCAGGAAGGAAAATATTATACAATATGAAAGATTATATTATAAGAGCAACGGCGGCAGATAATCAGATAAGGGCATTTGCCATAACTTCGGAATGCCTTGTGGAACAGGCGAGGCAGTATCATAATACAAGCCCTGTTGCAACGGTAGCTCTTGGAAGGCTTCTTACAGCGGGAAGCATGATGGGGGCTATGATGAAGGGAGATAAGGACGTTCTTACGCTTCAGGTCAGAGGCAGCGGTCCTATAGGAGGCATAACGGTTACAGCTGATTCTAAGGGGTATGTAAAAGGATATGTTAATGAGCCGTGTGTAATACTTCCGGCCAATGCCGCAGGAAAGCTTGATGTAGGCGGTGCGATAGGACAGGGAACGCTTAGTGTTATTAAGGATATGGGGCTTAAGGAGCCTTATACAGGGCAGATTAACCTCATATCGGGAGAGATAGCCGAGGACCTTACTTATTATTTTGCAGCGTCAGAGCAGATACCGTCGACAGTGGCTCTCGGCGTTCTTATGAATGAGAATAATACTGTAAGATGTGCCGGAGGCTTTATTATACAGCTGATGCCTGATACAAGCGAGGAAGTAATATCTGCGCTTGAAAATAAGCTGTCTGATGTAAAGCCTGTTACGGCAATGCTTAATGAGGGTATGGAGCCTTATGATATTCTTGCATGTCTTCTTGGAGACGCAGGGCTTGTACTGAAAGATAAAAGTGAATGCGGGTACCGATGCAGCTGCTCTTATGAAAGAGTAGAGAAAGCGCTTATAAGCGTGGGAAGAAAGGAACTGGCGTCTCTGATAGAAGAAGGAAAGCCTGTAGAGATGTGCTGCCAGTTCTGCAATAAAAAATACGAATTTGGAACTGATAAACTTATGGATATACTGACAAAACAAGGAGGATATAATGGATAAACGTATAACTAAAAATTTTATCGCCGTTCTTATTATCTGTATGGCTTTTTCTGCGGCTGTAGGCGCACGGGCAGTACAGGCCAAAACGTCCGTTGGAGTGGTTAATACAGATGGACTTAACATAAGAAGCGGCACGGGTACCGGATATGCGGTAGTTACTCATAACGGTACTGGCATCAGGCTTAATACCGGAGCAAAGGTATGTATACTTGGCGAATACCAGGGCGGATGGTATAAGGTCTCATTTGTATATTCGGGCAAATCATATACGGGCTATGCGGCGTCTATGTATGTGACAAGGAGAAAAGGTAATGAGGACGCTTCTGATATTGCTGTGGCTGCAACAGTTACGGCGACACAGAAGATACGCGTGAATGCCAAAACAGGCTCTGCATATCTTAAGTCGGGCGGCAAAAACGTTAAGCTGAAAAAAGGTAAAAAGGTTACGGTTAATGCTGTTAAGAAAGCCTCAAAAATCACATGGTACAGCGTGGAGTTTAATTATAAAGGACAGGTAATTACAGGATATGTTAATTCCCGGTATATAAAAATTAATAAAACACAGGCAAAAGCTTATATACTTAAGAAAACAGCCGTAAGTAAAAAAGCCGGAACCACATCATATGTAAAGCTGAAAAAGAAAGTGGTTAAGCTTAAGAAAAACACTAAAATCACTGTTGTAAAAGAGAAGACCGTAAGAGGCACAAAATGGTTTTATATAAAAGCTAAGTCAGGTAAAAAGACGGTAAAAGGATGGATAATGCAGAGCAGGCTTATGTTTGCCAATGGAAATACAGAGCAGAACAGTAACGGCTCGCCAACACAGTCTCCAGCGCCGTCTGCGCTGTCGGATGCTGAATTTGAAGCGGAGATGACAGCACAGGCATTTCCTGAAAGCTACAAGCCGTATCTCCGTGAACTTCATAAGGCATATCCGTATTGGAGCTTTAAGTCGTATAATACCGGACTTGACTGGAATACGGCGGTTGATAATGAAGCTGTGGTTGGGAAAAGCCTTATTTCAAACACGAAAACTGACGCATGGAAATCATATGAAAAGGGCGCGTTTGATTATGCGGCGGACAAATATATAGTATATGACGGAACAAGCTGGGTAACTGCATCGAGACAGGCGGTTGCATATTATATGGACCCTCGTAATTTCCTCACTGAAAAATATGTATTTATGTTTGAAGCGCTTGCATATGAGTCTCAGTATCAGAACGCCGACGGAGTAGACAGGATACTTGCAGGCACTATATATAACGGCGCGTCTTATACATACGCTGATGACGCCGGAAATCCGGTTACGGCAGCTTATAAAGATACATTTGTAACGGCAGCGGCGATTACGGGAGTAAGTCCGTATCATCTTGCAACACGTATGAAGCAGGAGGTTGTTACCGGCGCAAATTCCGTAAGCAGCGCTGTTACCGGTACGGTGCAGGGATTTGAGGGAATATATAATTTTTATAACATTGGTGCGTCGGATGGAGCAGACGGAGGCGCAATAATCAGAGGCCTTACATTTGCTTCGCAGGGCACTACATATATGAGACCCTGGAATAACCAGTATAAGGCAATTGTAGGAGGAGCACAGTATATAGGCAGTAATTATATTGCCAGAGGGCAGAATACGTTATACCTTCAGAAATTTAACGTGACGCCTGATTCAACATATTCACATCAGTATATGAGTAATGTTGCCGCAGCGTATTCCGAGGCTGCAAAGACGTATGATGCATATAAGGAATGGATGGCTTTACAGCCTATAGTATTTTATATACCTGTATATAATTCAATGCCTGATAAAGCAGAGGCGGCGCCTCAGAGCAGTAGCCTTAACCCTAACAATTATCTGGGAAGCATCAGCATAGCAGGAGATACTCAGATTTTGTATCAGACGAATCCAGTGTTTGCGACGGACGGTACGGAAACTTACAATATAACAGTACCTGCGTCAGAGACAGGAGTGTCCATTGCGGCATCGCCTGTGAATAAAAATGCAAAAGTTACCGGAACAGGCAGAATAACGCTTACTAATACGGTTACAAGTGTGCCGATAACCGTTACCGCGCAGAATGGTAATGTTAAGAACTATACTATAATAATAACTAAAATCTGAAAGGTTGGTATTCCTTATGAAATTAATCAGGAAATGTTTTGCTATACTGGCAGCGGCAGGTTTTCTTGCAGCCGGAATGACTGTTCCGCAGAAAACCGCATCGGCGTCTTCGGCGACGATACAGTTTTCTGTGTCTGCGGGAAGCGTTAAGACAGGCGACGATTTCAGCGTGAATATGACGGTTGAGGCTTCAGAAAGAATAACGGGCATTGACGCGTATGTGTCTTATGATGCGCAGGTTATGACATATGTAAGCGGAAGCTCAGGCATTAGCGGAGGTTCAGGGCTTTTACATGTATATATGTCTGGCGGCAAAGGAAAAAAGAATAAGTATGAATTTTCTATGCAGTTTAAGGCGGCGGCAGCAGGAAACGGCGCTGTAAGCATATCAGATAAAGCGTCCGTTACCGGAAAAAGCGGAAGCGTTATGCAGGCGTCAAGTAACCGTGTGTCGGTAAATGTAGCCGGAGGAACGCAACAGGAATCAGAAGCAGGTTCGGAAGAATTAAGCAATGATAACACATTGTTATCTCTTGGAATAAGCGCGGGCACGCTTGAGCCGCAGTTCTCAGGTGACGTTACTGAATATACGGCGTCCGTCGACTGTAATACCGAGGCGCTGTATTTCACATATCAGGCGTCTGATAAAAAGGCGGCTGTATCATTTTTTGGAAATGAAAGCCTGAATTACGGCGATAATACAGTAATGATTACTGTGACAGCCCAGAATAATGACACAAAGGATTATATAATCAAGGTTAAAAAAGAAACTGAAGCCGAGACCGAAAAGCGTCTTGCTTCTGAAGGAGCCGGTGGAGGAATAGGTTTTGACGTATATACGGAGGACGGAGAAGTATATCTGCAGAATCAGTACAGGTTCAGAATAGTTGATGTTGATGAAAGTGAGAAAGTACCTGCAGGTTATAAGAAGACGTCCGTTCTTTTATATGGAATCAATGTTACGGCTTATACGATAGAGAACGACCTTGATAATGAATATCTTCTTATGTATTGTATGAATGAAAGCGGAGACAAGCAGTTTTACCAGTATGACAGACAGGAAAAGAGTCTGCAGAGATATACCGGCGGGCTCGTTGACAAGGTAAATGAAAATGCTTCAGATGGTAATGACAGTGAAAATATGAATGCAAAGCAGTATAAAAGCAACCTTAGACAAATGGCAATAATAATAGCGGTACTGGCTGCGCTGTGCGTGATGCTTGTATTGGCTGTTATTAATATAGTATTAAAGCAGTCAAAGATAAAAAACGGAAGAACAAGAGATGAGCTTGATTTTTGACGGAGGTGCATAATATGTACATTACGATAGATTTCAACAGTGATGAAGCAATATATGTGCAGCTGTGTAATCAGATAATAATGCAGATTGCAACAAATGAGATAAAGGAAGGCGACAACCTCCCTTCTGTCAGGGAACTTGCCGATACTATAGGCATTAACATGCATACTGTTAATAAAGCGTATTCCATTCTGAGGCAGGAAGGCTACCTGACACTGGACAGAAGAAAAGGGGCGGTCATTAATCTTAATCCTGACAAGCTTAAGGCAGTAAATGAGATGACCAAAACAATGAAGGTGCTTATGGCGCAGGCAGTATGCAAGGATATAACAAGAGATGAAGTCCATGAAATAATAGATATTATATTTGATGAATGGGAAAAATGATTAAAAATGCGTTGCCAGCGGCTTCGTAGAAAAGAGGTAATTATGATACCAGGTTATACTGAGAGCGCTATGCAGGCGCTGAAGATTGCGGCAGATGCCGCAAAAAGGATTACAGGAAGCAATATTGGAACTGAGCATATACTTGCGGGGCTTCTTATGTGTGACGGAGCATCCCGCGATATATTAATAAATAACGGCGTAGATAAAGAAAAGCTTTTGGAGCTTACAGAAGTATTCATGAGTGAAGGCAGAGACACAGCGGTTAGTGATTATGAAGAGTATACGCCAAGGGCAAAGAAAATGATAGAGGCTTCCTTAAGAGAGGCGAAAAGGCTTGGGTTCTCTGCCGCCGGAACTGAGCATATGCTTCTTGCGGTGTTAAAAGATACGGACAGCATTGCGTTTAAAATGATTACGGATATGGGAATAAGCGTGCAGAAGCTTTATCTGGATTGTATGAGCGCGCTCGGGTTTGACGCGGCGACGGCGAGAAATGACTATATGGCTGAGAAAGGAAAACAAGGCGGTAAATCCGGGAAGAATAATACTATGCTTAATAAATACGCGCGAGACCTTACCGAATATGCAAGAGACGGAAGGCTTGACCCCGTTATAGGACGTGAAGCAGAGCTTATGAGCGTTATACAGGTTCTTGGCAGGAGAACGAAGAACAATCCCTGCCTTATCGGAGAAGCCGGAGTTGGAAAGACTGCCATAGCAGAGGCTTTGGCGCAGAGGATTATTTCAGGTGATGTTCCCGATAATCTGAAAGGAAAGAAATTATATACGCTTGATATTTCGGGAATGGTTGCGGGTTCAAAATACAGAGGTGAATTTGAAGAACGTATAAAAAGAGTAATAAAGGAGGTGACTTCAAGCGGCAGCATACTTTTGTTCATAGATGAGATTCATACAATAATCGGAGCGGGAGGTGCAGAAGGCTCAATAGATGCATCTAATATTTTAAAGCCGCTTCTGGCAAGAGGCGAGCTTCAGGTAATAGGAGCAACAACCACCTCTGAATACCGCAAATATATTGAAAAGGATTCTGCTCTGGAAAGACGTTTCCAGCCCGTTATGGTTGAAGAACCGGATGTGGCAAAAAGCATAATGATTCTTAAAGGGCTTCGTCCGCGTTATGAGGAACACCATAAAGTAGTCATTACTGATGAAGCAATAGACGCTGCGGTAAAGCTTACTGCAAGATATGTTAATGACAGATATTTGCCTGATAAGGCAATAGATGCGATGGATGAAGCCGCATCAAAGGTTCATATGGGTCTCTTATCATCTTATACTAAGATAAGAGAATGTGAAGAGAAGATAAGAGAGATAAAAAGCAAAAAAGAAAATGTGTTAAAGGAAGGCCGATATGAGAAAGCGTCCCGTCTGCAAAAAGAACAGGACGCGTGTGAAAAGAAGCTGGCAAAATTGAAAAAAGGAAGCGGAAAGACAGGTGATGAAAACGGAAAGCTTTCTGTAGATGAAGAAGATGTTGCACAGGTAGTGTCGGACTGGACAAAAATCCCTGTCATAAGCCTTAAAGAGGATGAAATAAAAAGGCTTAAGAAGCTAGAGAATATCTTGCATAAAAGGGTTATAGGACAGGATGAAGCTGTAAATTCTGTTGCAAAAGCTGTACGGAGAGGAAGAATAGGGCTTAAGAATCCTAATCGTCCGATAGGTTCATTTTTATTCTTAGGACCAACCGGAGTAGGAAAAACCGAGCTTTCAAAAGCGCTTGCTGAAGCTGTGTTTGGCAGTGAGAATGATATAATAAGAGTTGATATGTCGGAATATATGGAAAAGCACAGCGTATCTAAGATGATAGGCTCGCCGCCGGGATATGTAGGTTATGAAGAAGGCGGACAGCTTAGCGAGAGAATACGGCGCAAACCATACTCGGTACTGTTATTTGATGAGATTGAGAAGGCGCATCCGGATGTGTTTAATATGCTGCTTCAGGTACTTGAAGACGGACATGTAACTGATTCGCAGGGAAGAACCGTAAGCTTTAAGGATACGATTATTATAATGACTTCTAATGCCGGCGCGCAGAGAATAGCAGCCCCTAAGCTTTTGGGATTTTCGACAAGCGAAGCGGAAACGGAAGATTATAAGAACATGAAAGCCGGAGTTCTTGAAGAAGTAAAGAAAATATTTAAGCCGGAATTTATTAACCGTATTGACGAGCTTATAGTATTTCATTCTCTTACGAAGGATAACATACGCGATATAGCTAAGCTTCTTATAGGCGCTCTGTGCGCTCAGGTAAAGCAGCAGTTTGATATTGAGCTTAAAGTAAATCAGAGCGTATATACTCATATAGCTGAAAACGGATTTGACAGAGATTATGGCGCAAGGCCTATAAGGCGCGCTATCCAAAGAGAAATTGAGGATGCGCTTGCAGACGCAATACTTACAGGACAGGTTAAAAGTCATTCTGTTATAAAGGTATCATGCGTAAAGGATAAGATTGAATTTAAGATGCAGGAATAATGTAGAAATGATTATTTTTCTGTAGCATTTTTTAATGTAATATATTATAATTAAAACGCAGATTGATAAGTTATTTAATATACGATAAGGAGGATAATGTAATGGCGGTTGTAGAAGAACTAATTAAAAAAGAAGCAGATGGTACTTTAAGCTTTGGAAATTATCTTTTGGATACTAAGACCAAGCTATCAGATTTTGAATATCAGGGAGATTTATATAAGGTTAAGACATTTAAAGAGATTACCAAGCTTGAAAAGAACGGATTATTTGTATACGAGTCTGTTTTGGGAACCGCAGTTACGGGATTTAGTGTTAGCGAAGATTCTGTGAAGATGAATGTGGAAGGTGAAGAAGACGCCCAGATAACATTAGGGCTTGAGCCTGATACGCTTTATACTGTTTCAATAGATGGAGAAAATATAGGCGCTATTATGACTAATCTGGGCGGAAAGCTTGTAATCAGCATAGAGCTTGAGCCGGGACAGATAAGAAGTGTAGAAGCTGTTAAGGCGGATTAAGGATTTACGATAATTTATCAGGTAATATGTGCTGGCTGTCATATATCGTGGCAGCCGGTTTTGTAAAAAGGGGAATATTATGGCGAAGGAAAGACAGGTGTTTTTCTGCAGGGAATGCGGTTTTGAGACGGCTAAGTGGACGGGCCAGTGTCCGGGCTGCCATGCGTGGAATACAATGGTTGAAAGTCCTAAGGCCGTAAAAAAAGGAAACAAGGTACATACTCATATATCGGAGAAAAGCATGCCGTCTAAGATAACTGAGGTGGCGACTGGTTCAGAGGACAGATATACAACCGGAATAGGGGAGCTTGACAGAGTATTAGGAGGCGGAATAGTAAAGGGCTCGCTTACGCTTGTCGGTGGAGACCCCGGAATCGGAAAATCAACGCTGCTGTTACAGATGTGCCGTAATCTTGCCGAGACGGGCAATAAAGTACTGTACGTGTCCGGCGAGGAATCATTAAAGCAGATTAAGATGCGGGCAGACCGTATAGGTGAATTTTCTGACAGATTAATGCTTCTTTCCGAAACATGTCTGGATAATGTTGAAGCAATTATTTCTGAGGCGTCGTGTATTGTTGACGGGGAGGTATTTATTCCGTCCATAATTATCATAGATTCTATTCAGACCGTATTTAAAGAAGATGTTGACGCGGCGCCGGGAAGCGTAAGTCAGGTAAGGGAATGCACTGCGGCAATTATGCGTTTTGCGAAAAAAGAGGCGATATCAGTATTTATAGTCGGCCATGTAACGAAAGAGGGCGTAGTCGCAGGGCCAAGAATGCTTGAGCATATGGTGGATACGGTTCTGTATTTTGAGGGAGATAACATAGCTTCCTATAGAATGCTGCGGGCAGTGAAGAACAGGTTTGGCTCTACTAATGAGATTGGCGTGTTTGAGATGAAAAATACCGGGCTTTGCGAGGTTAGGAATCCGTCAGAGTATATGTTGTCGGGACGGCCTGAAAATGAACCGGGTTCAACAGTGACATGTGCGCTTGAGGGCACAAGGCCTATAATGGTTGAAGTACAGGCGCTGGTATGTCAGACGAACTTTAATAACCCAAGGCGTACTGCTGTCGGTATTGATTTTAACAGAATAACGCTTCTTATGGCGGTTATAGAAAAGCGTATTGGAATACATATGGCTGATTATGACGCATATGTCAATATAGCGGGCGGTATGAGGATAAATGAACCTGCGATTGACCTTTCTGTTGCTGCAGCAGTAATATCTAGCTACCGCAACCGTGCGATACCCGACGGAACGCTTATATTCGGGGAAGTAGGGCTTGTAGGTGAAGTCAGGGGAGTAAGCATGGCGTCTAAAAGAATAGCGGAGGCGGTAAAAATGGGATATACGACCTGTATTATGCCGAAAGCTAACAGAGAAGCGCTTGAAGATATACATATAAAATGTTATTGTATAAGTAATATAAGAGAATTGGTGGACATAATATGAATAATATATCAGATAGTATACTTAATGGAATTTCAAGGATAAAGGATAGCAGTTTTTATAAAAAATACAACAGGATAAACGGTATATTTTCTAATCCGGTAAAAACTGTTATAGGGATTCTGTTAATAATTGCAGCCGTTATCACAGATACGGTTTGTGATTTTTCATATAACTATAATGCGTCGGTTGCGATAATAATGACGATTGGTTTATTCAGCATTGTTAATACGGTATTTTCAGCGATATATAAGATTAAGATATCATACTTTGCCTATATGTTTATTAATATCGCCGGATATCTTTTGTATATGGTTGTTTTATCGCAATATGAAATAATAGGTACATTATTTACTGTATTATTTATGGTAATAGTATTTGCTGCGATGTGGATTGGCAATATGTGCCTTATGCATGGAAAAGGCCCGGCAGGAAGAATCCTTGGGGGCCTGTTAGTGAATATTTTTACAGTTTTATCCGCAGTCATCAGTATCGCAGTAATTATAATACTATCGCTCGTATTTTCAGGTGCGGGTGTGTGACTTCTAAAAGCGCTGGCGGGAATCTTTCCTTATAAAGGGCTTTCTGATTTCAGAGTCAACTAATAAACCATACTTTTGGGGATGGCGGTACGCATTTCCGTGTGCTTCGTTTTCACGGTAATTGCGGAGCTGTTCTAAATCAAGTTCCGCAATATAAATTCCCTCTTTTTCGTCTGCCTGTAAAAGGCATGTGTCTCGTGAACCCTCTGATTCGGGGAGATAAGCCACGCCGTCAAAAACGCTTGAACCTCCGTTGCAGTCCGGTACTGTTCCGGGATAGCTGCAGGTGGCAATTGCCGTCATATTTTCGTAAGCTCTGGCACGGAGCTGTGAAAGACGGTTTATTTCCATTGGACAGGCGTTCGGAACAAGAATAAGCTCTGCGCCTTTAAGCATTAGTATTCTTGCGCTTTCAGGAAATTCCCTGTCATAACAAATCATTGCGCCGACCTTTATGTCGCCGCAGGCGGTATTAAGTGTGGTAACGTAAAAATCTTCGCCGGGAGTTAAATTGCGTTCTACATCAAAGTCGCAGGTATGTACTTTTGAATAGATAAATTTCTTTTCGCCAAATCTATCGAAAAGAACGAGTGAATTACGTGGTGCGTCTTTATACTTTTCAAGTATAGTAACGCCGACAGCTATATTAAGTTCTTTGGCAAGATTTCCAAATGTATTAACAAAACTGCTGTCGGCGTCAATAGCTTCAGCCTTCCATTCGCAGACAGGCCGGTTATAAATGTTGTAGCCGTTACTCCACATTTCAGGAAACAGCGCGATATCAGCGCCGTTTTCTTTTGCTTTTCTACAATATATGATTCCCTTTTCAAGATTTTCATCCGGCGTTTTGCACGGCGTAATCTGCAATAAAGCAATTTTTAACATGTTCATTATATTATCCTCGTAAAAAAG
Source organism: uncultured Lachnospiraceae bacterium (assembly GCA_902493385.1). Taxonomy (GTDB): domain Bacteria; phylum Bacillota; class Clostridia; order Lachnospirales; family Lachnospiraceae; genus V9D3004. The sequence goes on along the minus strand of CABUPO010000001.1, from coordinate 115,102 downwards.
TATATATTAAAGTTAAGGGTTGATATCCGTGAGTCTGCGGATGATTACTGCCCGGCGTCAAGACCGCTGAAGAACACAGGCATTGCCTTATAGAACTTTTGATAAATCATATCGGCAACCTCTCTCATCTGAGGATGGGCCTTTTTATCAAGCCTGAGCTTAAAGAAATGTCTCCATTCCCTTAGATTCATGCTTATTATAATCTCGGTTTTGAGTGAATTAGGAAGAACTGAGCGTGCCTCCTGAGGGGCGGCGCCAAGCTTTAATAATTCAAAATAAAATTTTTCGGCGCTTTCCATAGCTTCATTCCATATGGCATATTTTTTGGCGTCAGTTTCATTATTTAAGTCGTATTTAAAGCCTGACGCAATATCTATGACTGTAATACGGTTGCTAAACATATCGTTAGAATAGTTGCAGTACCGTGTGCTTTCCTGGCTGTAGCTTGCAAGCCTGTGGCGCACTATCTCATGCGTTACGCCTCGGTCGCATACAACTTTTACTGTAACAGTTTCGTGTTCTATAACCGATTCATGCCCGTTCTTAATGATATTTCTTACAAATTGTTCGGCGGATGTTTCGGTTATATTGCGCTCGCTTTTATAGCAGACACGGCCGATACGTTCTATTTTTTTAAGCATCTGGCTGTAATCTTTCATATCTATTATGGTAACTGAGGGCGTAATTATGTTCATAGTCTCACTCCTTGCAGTATATATAGTAATTGTATATACAATATAGTATATTATTATGCAGAAAGCAAGTAAATTAATATACGCAGGCAGCGTAAATTGGAAGGCGGCCGCCTGTGCGTTAAATTTTCATGGCGCCGTCTGCAAGGTCCTTTGCTGCAAACGGTATAAAGTAAAACGGTATTGTCAGCAGCTTTTGTTCTGCGTTATAGCCGTAATTGTTTTTAGAAACCTTGATGGCAAGCTCAAACTTATTATGGTTTGAGAATTTTTTAAGGGAATTAAGTGTACCCTTACTCTTTTTTACATCAATCGGGTACAGCTTATTATCCGATTCGATAATAAATTCAATCTCGGCAGATGACTTTCCGCGCCAATAGAACAGTTTATGACCTTTTGCTATAAGCTCATTTGCAACGAAGTTTTCAAAGAAAATACCCGACAGAGTATTTTCTCTTTCGCGCGATATAAACGATGCCGCATTGATACCGCTTTGATGTGAGAACATACCGATATCGCCGAGGAACAGACGGAAGTTGCTGTCATTGTCAGGCATAAGCGGCATTGTAATATGCTCTTTGAGCTGAAAGGATTGGTTGACAATGTGTGCCAGGGTCATCCACTGAATAGAGGTGGCAAAATCTCTTGTTTTGCTCTTTTCTTCAATGAGTCCGGGCGAAAAGTTTTTAGACTCCTTATTGAGCTCCTTATAAATATTTTGGAACAAAACACGGGAACGCAAAACCGCTTCCTGACTTGCCTGATACAATTCCATATCGACAAGGTAGTTATCGTACAAAACCTTGAGGATTTCTCTTGACTCAAAAAGGTTTTCACCGTCGATATAAGCTTCGACCGCTTCGGGCATACCGCCCACCAGCAGATATTTGTACACCTGCTCTATTGCCAGCTCGTGAATTTTTGTATCAAGCGGTGCTTTACTGTCATACGCTTTTTCTACGGCATTGTAAAGAACATTATTGCTGTTCATCAAAAACTCATCAAAGGTCATAGGATAAATTGTTATTTGATTTATTTTTCCAACGGGAAAAAGAAATTTACCGTTTTCCTTAGAGCCTCTTTTGTGAGTTTCTCTTTGCAGCTTAATTCGCACCATAGAGCCAGTTGCGATAACTGGAATCTCTCTGAAATCCTGACAGAAATATTTGAGCGAGGATATAATGTTAGGACATTCTTGCACCTCGTCAAAAATTAAAAGTGTATTTTCCGTAATTTTCCTGCCCTTCAGTAAAGAAATATATTCGATAATTTTCTCTGCATTGGCAGTCTTTGAGCAGAACTCACGGATTTCATCTTCAATTTTGCAGTCAATGTAAATATAGTTATTCTTGTAATAAGTTTCGGCAAAAATGTCTTTAATCAGGTAAGTTTTTCCAACCTGCCTTGCCCCCCAAACAATTAAAGGCTTTTTCTTTTTGCTTTTATTCCAATCAGTAAGTCTTTGCAATGCAATTCGTTCCATAACCGAACCTCCGAGCATTTAATATGGGTATTATATTATAAATTGCACCATTTTACAAGTTGATTTGATGGTTATCTGCACCTTTTTCTGGTTTTTTGAAAGACTTATTTGCACCTTTTAATTTTTATTAATTTAGACAGATGTCATTTTTTATAAATTGCGGCGAAAAAGCCCGTATTTTCATTGTCTCACAATTATATTGCCATTCACAGATTATTTTGGTTGACTAAACATACAAAACAGGTATAAAATAGTATAGTTGTTATAAAAAAAGGAGGAAGTACGGCAATGAAGATTACATTAAAAGACGGATCCATTAAAGAGTATAGCGGCCCGGTATCTGTATACGACATTGCAAGAGATATAAGTGAAGGTCTTGCAAGAGCCGCATGCGCCGCTGTTCTTAACGGAAAGGTTGTGGACCTGCGAACTATTGTCAATGAGGATTCAGAACTTGGCATACTTACATTTCAGGACGAAGAAGGAAAGGCAGCTTACCGACACACCACATCTCATGTGCTTGCAGAAGCTGTAAAGAGATTATATCCGGAAGCAAAACTCGCGATAGGACCATCAATCGACACCGGATTTTATTATGATTTTGATTGTCCTTCATTCGATAGAGAAGCGCTTGATAAAATTGAAGCTGAGATGAAGAAGATTATCAAGGAGGGCGCAAGGCTTGAATACTTTACTCTTTCAAGAGATGAAGCGATACAATTTATGGAGGAAAGGAACGAGCCATATAAAGTTGAACTGATAAAAGAGCTTCCCGGGGACTCGGTAATTTCGTTTTACCGTCAGGGAGAATTTACAGATTTATGCGCGGGGCCTCACCTTATGAGCACAAAGCAGATTAAGGCATTTAAGCTCATATCCTCGTCGGGAGCATATTGGAGAGGGTCGGAGAAGAACAAGATGCTTACAAGAATTTATGGAACTGCGTTTGACAAGAAGGCAGATCTTGCAGAATATCTTTGCTATCTTGAGGATGTTAAAAAGCGTGACCATAATAAACTTGGACGCGAAATGGAATTGTTTACTACAGTAGACGTTGTGGGACAGGGGCTTCCGCTTCTTATGCCTAACGGCGTTATAATGATAAAAGAGCTTCAGAGATGGATTGAAGATCTTGAGGATAATGAATGGGGATATGTAAGAACCAAAACGCCTTTAATGGCTAAGAGCGATCTTTACAGGATATCAGGACACTGGGATCATTATAAAGATGGAATGTTCGTGCTTGGTGATGAAGAAAAGGATAAGGAAGTATTTGCTCTGCGTCCTATGACATGTCCTTTTCAGTATTATGTATATAAAGCAAGCCAGAAGTCATACAGAGACCTTCCTATCAGATATGGTGAAACTTCTACATTGTTCCGCAATGAGGACTCCGGTGAGATGCACGGACTTACGCGTGTAAGACAATTTACTATATCCGAGGGGCATCTTATTGTAAGGCCCGACCAGATGGTGGAAGAGTTCAAAGGATGTCTTGCGCTTGCAAAGCACTGCCTTACAACGCTTGGGCTTGAAGAAGACGTAACATACCATTTATCTAAATGGGATCCTGAGAATAAGGAAAAATATATAGGAGAGCCTGAGGTTTGGGAAGAAACCCAGCAGCACATACGGGAAGTATTGACAGAACTTGATATACCGTTTGTCGAGGATGTAGGTGAAGCTGCATTTTACGGACCTAAGGTTGACATTAACGCTAAAAATGTATATGGTAAAGAAGATACTATGATAACAATTCAGTGGGATGCGCTTCTTGCCGAGCAGTTTGATATGTATTATGTTGATCAGGATGGTAACAAGAAGAGGCCTTATATCATTCATAGAACAAGCGTCGGGTGTTATGAGAGAACGCTTGCATGGCTTGTTGAAAAATATGCGGGTAAATTCCCTACATGGCTCTGCCCGGAACAGGTCCGCGTACTTCCGATATCAGAGAAGTTCCATGATTATGCAGAAAATATTGATAAAAAGCTTAAGTCTTATGGAATCAGAAGCAGCGTAGATGAAAGAAGCGAGAAAATAGGATACAAAATTCGCGATGCAAGGCTTCACAGAGTTCCTTATATGCTTATAGCAGGACAGAAGGAAGAAGAGAATGAAACGGTATCTGTGAGAAGCAGATATCTTGGTGATGAGGGAACCAAGAAGCTTGATGAATTTATATCTGAAATAACAGAAGAAATACGTACAAAACAGATACGTAAAATAGAAGTGGAGGAACAGTAAGATAAGAATGAATGTCATTCTAAATAATAAGGAGGTATCTTATGGATAACGAAAACGAAAACAATAATGATTTTTACTACGGAAACGACGATAGCAGCGTTACTGACGCTGCGCCGGTGGAGGCGGCAGAGCAGACTGACAGTCAGGCGCCGAATGAATCACAGCCTGAGCCGGCGAATGCTTTTGGCCAGCAGCCGTATAATGGCCAGCCGTACAATCCTTACGGAATGCCTAATGAAGCGCCTAAGAAGAATACATGCGGAATTGTATCTTTGGTTCTTGGAATACTTTCGACAGTCCTTGCATGCTGCTGCTATTATATTTCAATACCGCTTGGAGTAGCTGCGGTTATACTTGGAGTTGTTTCAATGAAGAAGCAGGAGACGACTAAAGGCTTTGCGATTGCAGGAATTATACTTGGCAGCATAGGCTTTGTGTTCGCTGTTGTTGAGGCAGTTTCGATGATTTATCTGAAGCAGAGCGGAATGTATGAAGAGATTATGAGACAGTATATGGATATGTTCGGTATAGATAATTATTAAATTATATATTAATTATCAGCTGATTATATGAAACCCAGAAAAGTAATATACTGCATTCTTAATAATGCACTGCAGTATGAGAATGGCGCAGCCGGTATAAATATATGCCGGACGCACGGTCATAATATGCAATGACATCTTAACGGGGGAATGTCTGTGAATGAATTTTGCAGATATTCCCCTGAATCTGTATATTGTCTGTGACAGCATGAAAAAAATGCCCGGTATAGCTATATATAGTACAATCGGGTGATAGTACAGGCTTTTAAAAAACTGTCCGGACGCCATATATTCAAATGCACGGGTTCCGCCGCATCCGGGGCAGTAATATCCTGTAACTGCATGAAAAAGACAGGGACTCATAATATTGTTAAAGCTGAATCCTGTGTAGAATACGGCAAGTTGGTATGTTATGAATGACAGAATAATAATTATTCCGCATATATATACACATGTATCAAGCAATGTATCGTATGGTTTATATTTCATAATTGGGTAAATTCCTTAAAAAAATGTTGACATCAGTATAATAAGGTGTTATTATAACAAATGCTGCGGATGATGCAGACATTACAATAAAGCAGAGTGAGTCTACTCTCACCTTAGCACATATATGTGACTTGGGTTAATAATAAGACATTTTACCATGAAAGTAAAGTCTGTTAGTTATTATAACGGATGCTTCATGCTGTTTTATGAGTAGACAAGAAGAATGCTTTGTCTGCTTTTTTATTTTCCTTGCATTGTTATGCGGGAGTTATATTATTATGGAGGTGTACGGCAATTAGCGATTTTTTTATTAATGAACAGATAAGAGATAAAGAGGTACGTCTTATCGGTGAGAACGGAGCCCAGTTGGGCGTTATGTCAATAAAGGAGGCAATGCGTCTTGCAAGAGAGGCAGATCTTGATCTTGTTAAGATAGCTCCTAACGCAAAACCGCCGGTATGTAAGATTGTTGATTACGGTAAGTTCCGTTATGAACAGATGCGTAAGGAAAAGGAAGCGAAAAAGAAGCAGAAGGTAACGGAAGTCAAAGAGATACGGCTTTCGCCAAATATCGATATGAATGATTTGAATACAAAGGCAAATATGGCTAAAAAGTTTCTTACAAAGGGCGACAAGGTTAAGGTGTCGCTTAGATTCAGAGGACGAGAGATGGCTCATGTTAATGTAGGCAGGCAGATTCTGGATTCTTTTTATGAGAAGCTTAATGACATTGCTGTTGTAGATAAACCTGCTAAGCTTGAGGGCAGAAGCATGGTGATGTTTTTAACTGAGAAGAAATAAGGAGGATATAATTATGCCGAAAATGAAGACAAGAAGCGCTGCTGCTAAGCGTTTTAAGAAGACAGGTTCAGGCAAGCTTATGCGTATGAAGGCTAATAAGAGCCATATTCTTAACAAGAAGACGAGAAAAAGAAAGAGGAATCTCAGAAAGCAGACAGAGATAGATGCTTCTAATGTAAAGCAGATGAAGAGATGTATGCCTTATATGTAATAAGATTTATTTAGGAGGGTTTTAATAATGGCTAGAATTAAAGGCGGAATGAACGCTAAGAAAAAGCATAAGAGAGTCTTGAAGCTTGCTAAAGGATATCGTGGAGCAAGATCAAAGCAGTATAGAATTGCCAAGCAGTCGGTAATGAGAGCGCTTAATACATCATATGAAGGAAGAAAGCAGAGAAAAAGACAGTTCAGAAGACTGTGGATTGCTCGTATTAATGCAGCTGCAAGAATGAATGGATTATCATACAGCAAGTTCATGTACGGACTTAAGATGGCTGAAGCAGATATCAACAGAAAGATGTTGTCAGAGATGGCAATCAGCGATCCTGAAGGATTTGCTGCACTCGTTGAACTTGCAAAGTCAAAGATTGCTTAAATATATATTATCAGTGATTTCTAAGAGGGTGTTTTTACATCCTCTTTTTATTTTTACCAAAAAGAAATAATATCAATATATTCAAATAATCTACCAAGTTTTTTTTAAGAAATAATATTAATATGTATATTAAAAACAGCTTGGAGGGGTTTTATGAAAATTAAAAAAATGATATTAAAAATTGCGGCGGCGGTATTATTTATGTGTGCCGCCGTAGCAGGGGTTCCTTTTGTCTCGCATGCTGATAATCCTATAGTGCAGACATACTTTACAGGAGATCCGGCGCCTCTTGTAACATCAGACGGTGAGTTTTATGTTTATACGGGACATGATGAAGATGTAACTGTAGATGGATTTTACACTATGATTGACTGGAGAGCATATTCATCGACTGATATGGTTAACTGGACAGATCGTGGAACCGTGCTGAAAATGTCTGACTTTGAATGGGCCAAACAGGATGGCCAGCATGCATGGGCTGCACAGGTTGTTGAAAGGAATGGGAAGTTTTATTACTATGTGTGTGTGATTATGCAGGACGGCTCAGGCTTCGGAATAGGAGTTGCGGTATCGGATAATCCATACGGACCGTTTAAGGATGCTATAGGCGCTCCTCTTATTAAAGGTACATGGCGTGATATAGACCCGACAGTATATATTGACGACGACGGACAAGCTTATCTGTATTATGGTCAGAGTCCGTTAAAATATGTGCTTCTTAATGATGATATGATATCATATGACAAAAGTATAGGAAGCGCGGGAATTGTATCTGAGGAGACTGATGACATAGGACTTACAAGTTATGTAGAAGCGCCGTGGCTTTATGCAAGAAATGATGCTTCTGGAAAGAAAATATATTATATGATATATGCAGGTACAAGCTCTAAAGGCGGCGGTGAAGATATACGATATGCTGTCAGTGATTCTCCGCTTGGACCCTGGGAGTTTCAGGGTGTTATAATGGATCCGGGAAGTCTTTCCGCTGTAAATGATGGAAAAGGGCATGGAAGTTTTACAATTCATCCGGGTATTGTGGATTATAAAGGAAAATCTTATTTTGTATATCATAATGCAGCCCTTGCAAACGGCGGAGGATATCACCGCAGCGTGGCTATAGAAGAGTTCGTGTATGGCGCAGACGGTTCAATTCCTCTTATTGATATGACGCTTAATGACAGAGCAGCGGTCGGCACGCTGAATCCGTACTGCAGAAATGAAGCAGAAACGATATGCTGGGAATACGGAATTAAAACAGAAGATTATATTAATGATAACGGACAGATTGAAGTAGACGTATATAATATGCATGATGATGATTATATAAAGGTAGAAAGCGTTGATTTTGGAAGTGACGGTCCGATATCTTTTACAGCTGCAGTAAAGGATGCAAAGCCTGATGCAGAAGCTTACATAGAGCTGTACATAAAGGATGAAGACAGTGTTGACGGTATAAACACCCTTAATCTTTCAGATGCGGTAAAGATAGGGGAGCTTGCGATTGACAATGAGTCGTCTGAGTGGAAGGAGCTTACAACTGCCATAAGCGAAAAAGTAATTGGAGTGCATGATTTATATATTGTATTTAAAGGCAATTATGCTAAGCCTTCAGATGAAGAAGATCCTGCAGCCGTGATAAGCGAAGAGGATACGGGAATGTTCCGATTTGATTATTGGAAATTTGATAAAAACGAGACGCCTGCGCCTGTAGAAGAACCGAAAACAACACAGGATAACAACAATAGAAATACTTCCGGCAGTATTGTTTTAACTCCTCCTATAGGAGATGTGCCTGCAGTTAATGTGTCAAAGCCTGCAAGAGTTACCGGAATAAAAGTAAAAGCGTCAGGAAAGCAGATAAAGCTTTCGTGGAAAAAGAAAGCTTCAGATAAAAAATACAAAATATATTATTCGCAGAAAAAGAAAGGAAGATATACTCTTGCGAAAACGGTTAAAACCAACTCTTATAAGTTTAAAAAGGTTAAAAAAGGAAAGACATATTACTTTAAAATAAAAGCGGTTAATGAAGCGGGAGCCGGAAAATATTCAAAAATAATAAAAGTAAAGATAAAGTAGACATATTATTATACTATATACTATGCGGGGTATCGCGTCTGTAAGGCGCGGTACCCTTAGCTGTCCTTTTTGTTCTTTTGCTGCTTTCCGTACTGCTTCGGACTGTAACCGTAATGCTCTTTAAATATACGTATAAAATGGTATTCGTTGGAGTAGCCTATCATACGTGCAATCTGATTTACCTGCAGAGCCTCGTTAGTAAGAAGGTATTTGGCATATTCCATTCGCGCTTCAATAAGTTCTGTTTTGGGAGGCTGGTGGAAAATGGCTGTATAATACCGGTAAAACTGGCTTTTACTCATATGAGCGAGAGCCGCCATGTTTTCCGTGTTCCAATCGTATGCGAGGTTAGACAGAATATGCATACGTATCTCAAAAAACATTTTAAAAGTATTTTTTTCTATAATGCCTGATTTCTCGCCAAACAAGCAGCGGGAAAGCTGGATAAGCAGAGTTTTAACATATGAGTCAATTTGTTCCCGGTAATATTCGTTGCGGGTAAAGAACTCAAATTCGATATGACGAAGCGTTTCATTAATCTCAGCTGGCTCGGGTATTGTGAATATCTGATTCAAAGGAAGACCGAGTTTTTTGCAGAATCCCTCGTCGTCGGTAAAATGCACGAAGCTGTTCTTGAACTTTTTTTCCGCATGATACCACTGCCTGTGGCCGGGAGTATATATTATCATACTTTCGGCAGGCACATTAATACGGTTATTATCAAGCTCGATTATCATAGGCGCCATAAAGTACAGAAACAGATAGTCATTGGAGCCGTCCGGACGGTTAATCGTATCATAATCTACATTTCTTATATTGTAACCACAATATCCTACGTTGAACATAAAATACCTGCCTTATTATAAAGATTTGCTGTTCTTATATTAAGATTATACTAAAAATAAAATAAATGCAAGAGGATAATATGGAAAAAACGTCAATTTTTGCACAAGAAAGTGTATGGAAGATAAGTAAACAGTGGGATATACTTAATTTATGGACGTGTAGCATAGATAAAAGAAAGGGGAAAAAAATGAAGACAAAAATGTTATCAGTAATTCTAATACTTGCGCTGTGTGCAGCATCAGTATCCATACGTAAAGATAATGTAAAGGCAGACGATAAGCCTCAAATTGCATATCTCGCGACATATTCTGCGGAATACGAGTACAATATGGGAGTTGAGCACGCACAGTTTCCTTCGGGAAATTACACAGGTAACAGACGCACTGCTGTATTGTATTATGCTATATCGCTTGACGGAGAGACTTTTACAGGACTTAACAATGACAGGCCTGTTCTTTATCCGTACAATATGTGCAGGATTGGTTCGCCGTCGTTATTCAGAAAAGCAGACGGAACCTATGGACTTATAGCGGGCGCATGCAATGATTCAAGCCAGATATTTTTAAGTGATTCTGATGATTTGATTACTTTTTATAATGACAGAACTGTTACGCTCAATAATATGGGAATAAAAGTTAAAAATCCTGTAGCAGAGTACGATAAAGAAGCTGATGCCTACAATATAAGCTGGGAAGGAGACGACGGTAATTCGTACTTGTCAGTTACAGAGGACTTTGTATCGTTTTCTGAACCGGTTACATGTGATTATAAGAAAAAAGATGTAACAGGCGAGCTTCCTGTATATGCAAAATCAGAAGAAGCAGATGTGTTTGTCCTTAATGCAGACGAGTATGACAGAATCATTAAAAAATATGGAGAAGTAAAAAGTGTAAGCGTAGACGGCCTTACAATGAATGTTCCTGCAGGCTCGGCTGTAGCATTGCCTGAAACTCTTGATGTAAGATATAGCGACGGTTCTGTTACGAAGATGGGCGTCGATTGGGAGAAAGACGGTACGGGGCTTGATTATAATAAGGCATCCGCAGGTACATACAAAATAAAAGGCACAATAAAGGGCACAACGGAATATAACAGCCCGATTGCAGATTTCAGAGCCGACCCGTTTATTTTGTATAATGAAAATGACGGATATTATTATCTGACAGGCTCGTATATGCAGGAGGATTTAAAAAATGCATATGATTATGTAGTAATAAGAAAAGCAAAGACAATTAATGAATTGACTGACGCTGAGGAAGTGAAGATTTTTTCGGGAACGACAAAGGCGGAATCCGGTGCAAACGTAACGCCTGACTACTGGGCTCCGGAGATACATATGATTAACGGAAAGTACAGAATTTTGGTACAGGGTACGGTTGACGGAACAAGCCGTCAGTGTATATTAACATGTGACGGAGACGACCTTATGGACCCTGAAGCGTGGAGTTATACAGGTTATATAGGCAATACTACAGATAATCAGCAGATTGGCCCGTTTGATACTACATATTTTGAATATGAAGGACAGGGATATTATGTAACACAACACACATCAGGAGGCTCAAAGCTTGATATTACGACAGTAGATCCCACAGACCTCGAAACACCTACAGGACCAAGGGTGTCTATTGCAGCTCCAAGCAGGGCGTATGAAAATAATATAGGGACAGGACAGAGCATACTTGAGGGACCGGCGGCTCTTATACATGATGGGCGTGTGTATGTAACTTATTCAGGCGCAACAATAGATATGCATTACTGCACTAACCTTATATATGCCGACCTCGACAGTGACCTTATGGACCCTGAGAGCTGGACTAAGCTTCAGACGCCGCTTTTAACAACGGCTGATTTGACGACAACAATTAAAGATTCAGTGCTTATTGACGGCGACGGAACATATGAGGGATTAATGGGACCTGGACACAGTAATTTTACGGTTGATGAGAATGGAAATGTTCTTTTGGTATACCATGCAAGAGACTGGAGCGAGTCATTTGCAACAGGAAACGACAAGTATGGACTTAGTGATCCGGGACGTCATGCTTACGTTAAATGCGTACATTTTGGCGCAGACGGATTCCCTATACTTAATATGACTTCCGAACAGATATTATCAAGCGAACTGCGTACGGTAACAATGACTGTAAATGTGGCTGATAATTCACAGCAGACATCTGATTCTGGTAATCAGAATAATTTTCAGACGAATCCTGCTGTAAAAGACCCGTCTGTTAGTCAGGATGAGCCTGAGATTAAAGAATATACAATTTCGGGGCTTAAGTATTATATAACATCCAAAGCATCAGATAAAGTGGGCACGGTTACTGTAATGGGAGCAGCAGGTAAAAAGATAAAAAGCGTTAATATTAAAAACAGCATAAAGATTAACGGAAAGTCTTATAAGATTACCAGGATAGCAGACGGTGCATTTAAGAACTGCAAAAAGCTTAAAAAGGTAACAATAGGCGCAAATGTAGTTAAAATTGGTAAGAGGGCGTTTTATGGATGCAGAAGCCTTAAAAAAGCTACGGTAAAATCAAAAGTTCTTAAAAAGGTAGGAAAAGACGCTTTTAAGAAAGTAAATGCTTCCATTAAAATAAAGGTTCCGAAAAAGAAAGCATCTGCATATAAAAAACTTTTAAAGAAGGAGGTTTAGTATGAAAAAGCAGTTAAAAAGAAGCATGTCGTTACTATTATCAGGTTCGCTGATTTTTGGAATGGTATGTTTTGGAGGAGGAACAAGTGCAGCGGCAGAAAATTATTCAGCAGAAGACTTCAGGGAAAATTTTCTTATTAATCCGGTAGTTTCCTGCGATGAAACGCTGCAGAATACATATGGGGGAGGCGCAGTAAGCTGGAGCGGCGATTTGGTTTCAAACGACGGAACAATAAAAGAGGTTTCACAAGATACTGATACGACTGTTAAAGCGACGTATTCAGCAAACGGCAAAACTGAAGAAAAGGAATTTCCGGTAAAAATCCTTGGTAAGAATGCATACAAGCTTGAGGCATATACAAGAGAAGCTCTTGAGAAGGATGTGTATTCAGGAAAACTTGCTTACAGTCTTCATCTTGCGGTTAAAAACACAGACGGGTATGAAGCATTATACGGTAATTGCGGGCTTATGTATGCCAAAGCAGTTATTTCGTCTAATGGAAAGCTTAATCCGAAGAATCTTAAGAATCCATATGTGTTCTACATGAAAGACGGGCAGTATGGAATTGTATCAGTCCGTACGGATTCGGCAGAAACAGAAGCTTCAGATAATGAAGACGCTTCAGGCAAGGGTAAAGTGCTTTTGTGTACGACTTATGATTTTATCCATTATGAGGAACAGGGCCTTATTGACCTTGGCGTGGATAAAACGGTATCTGATGTAATATGCGATTATGATTCGGCGTTAGATATGTATATAATCAGGTGGAGAGATACGGAAGGGGTATATTATAAAAGTACATCTAAGGACGTGTTGGACCTTCACGCCGATACGTCAGAAGGAAGCGTATTCAGTATCAAATCAGAGGAAACCGGTATAGAAGGCGCATGCGAGCGTAATTATTTTTATGTGCCGGAAGCTGTGGGAAAAAAGGTTGTAAGTAAGTTTAGCACGATATACAACACAGGCGTAACTCTTCCTGACGTTAAGTTATATACAGATGATGGAATCAATGCCTGCAAAGAGCAGCTTAAATCAACTAAGGCTGAACTGTTGTACAGCGACGGTTCTACAGCTGAGAAAGCGGTAGACTGGGATATAAGCAGCGTTGATTTTGGAAAAGAAGGAGAATATTACGCCACAGGTTACATTCAGAGAGCGCCGGCAATGAAAGCTTCTGACGACACGTCGCTTGGTGTGAAAAGGGCTGATCCGTGCATTTATTATAATGAAGACGACGGATATTATTATTTTATTGCAACTGACGACAGCAATGGAAATGCGACGTTTGGAATAAGAAAATCAGAAACAATTGAAGGGCTTAGAGATGCAAAGGAAAGCGTTATTCTTTCAGTTGATGATTATGATGATGTAAACATGGTCTTATGGGCGCCTGAGATTCATAAAATCGGCGGGCAGACGTACATTTTCTTTGCCGCAAACCCTGCGGGAGGATGGGACGTCCAGTGCTTTGTCATGCAACTAATCGGTGATGATATGACCAATAAAGACGACTGGGATAAGCCGGTAAGGTTTTTGGGAATGGACGGAAAGCCGCTTAAAGAGGCAACAGATATAGGCGGAATAACGCTTGATATGACTTCGTTTGAGCTTAACGGTAATACTTATGTATGCTGGACGCAGAGGGATTTTGGAAAAGAAACAGGTTCAATCCTTTTTATAGGTACAATTGACCCTTCTGAGCCCTGGCAGCTTACAAGCGAGCCGGTGCTTATATGCAGGCCTGATTATGGATGGGATAATAATGATAATACTCCGGTTGACGAAGGGCCTTATGCAATCATTACTGACAGTAATATATTCATAACATTTTCAGGCTCTTCTGTAGGAGCTACGTATTGCGTGGGAATGTTAAAGGCCGATATAAACGCAGATCTTCTTTCGGCGGATTCGTGGACAAAGAGCAATTTCCCGATATTATATCCGCGCGCGGTAGAAGGCGAGGCCGGACCGGGACATAATTCATATACCAGGGATGCGGCCGGAAATCTTGTATTTGTATATCATGCAAGACCTGTAGATGATAAAGGCAACGTAGGTTCACGTAATACCGGGCTTAGAACAGTTCATTTTGATGTTGACGGGGAACCTGTGCTGTATATGTATGGTGATTTGGAGCTAGCGTATGAATATGAGGAAGTAACGCTTAAAGTTATAGTCACATCGAAAGAGACTGAAAGTAAGAAACAGCAGCAGGAAAACCCTCCTGTTGTAACACAGAATCCGCCTGTAACTACACAGAATCCGGGTGAGAAGCCTGATGATAATGTTACAAAGGGTTCAATTATAACTGACGGCAGATATACTTATAAAGTAACCTCAGTATCTGCATCAGGCAAAGGCACCGTATCTATAATAAAAATCGCCGATAAAAAGGCTAAATCAGCAGTTATCGGAAGCGCTGTATCAATAAAAGGAGCTTCATACAAAATAACCGCAATAGGAAACGGAGCATTTAAGGGATGCAAAAATCTTAAGAAGGTTACTATCGGAAAAAATGTAACTAAGATTGGAAATAAGGCATTCAGTAATTGTAGTAAGTTAAAGACAATTGTCGTTAAAGGTACCAAAATAAAGAAGGTTGGTAAGAATGCATTCAGCAAAACAGCGAAAAATGCAGCGGCAAAGGTTCCTGAGAAAGCAATTAAAAAATATAAGAAGCTATTTAAGGGAATAAAAGTAAAATAATATAAAGAATGAGAGGAAACAATAATGATTAATAAATTTAAAAAAATTATGATTTATGTCATTGTTGTTGTATTGACCATGACACAGACACCACAGAACGCAAAAGCACGTTCTTCATCAACATCAGATAATGGAGACGGTACGTTTACTAATCCTAATGTATATCTGGACGTACCGGATATAGATATGATAAGAGTTGGTGAAAATTATTACATGGTAAGCACAACAATGCATATGTCGCCGGGATGTCCGATACTTAAATCTACAGACCTTGTAAACTGGGAGACTGTAAATTATGTATTTGACAGGCTTGATGACAGTGACTCTGCGAATCTTATTAATGGTAAGAGCATGTACGGCGCAGGACAGTGGGCTGCAAGCATCAAATATCATAACGACATGTATTATGTTGCATTTAATTCAAATACAACGGGAACAGCTTACATATTCTCTACAGATGATATAGAAAATGGCGCATGGGACCGCGTAGAGCTCGGTAAGAGTTATCATGACTGCGCGCTGTTCTGGGATGATGCTAATGACGGCGCATGCTATCTTGTATATGGCAATAACACCATACAGTACGTTGAGCTTAACGACGATTTGTCAGGAGTTAAGGCTGGCGGAAGAAGCGGCGTTATGTTTGAAGGCAACATAAATGAGGATGGAAAAGAGATGTTTCCGGGAGCCGGCGGACTTGGAAATGAAGGAAGCCATGTATATTACAGAGACGGATATTATTATGTATTCACAATTAACGCACATCCGAATGTCAGAACCGAGGTTGTACATAGAAGCTCAGTATTTCCGGGAACGAATGACGACTGGAAAACAAGAATCGTTTTAAAGACAAGATTTGATAATTTTGGAGTTAATAATCTTGGAAACGGTGTTGCGCAGGGAGGAATCATCGATACAACACAAGGAGAATGGTACTGCTATATGTTTCAGGACCATGACGGAATAGGAAGAGTGCCTGTTCTTACAAAGCTTACATGGACAGACGACGGATGGCCGGCGGCAGGCGAGAATGGAGATACCAAAACCGTTGCAAACATTATGGATATTCCGGGAACGCCTTCCGGTAAAAAGACTCTTGTAAAGAGTGATGAATTTTATAATGACGCTGTTCATAAGCAATATGAAGCGGTGCAGACTGTCGATAGTGAAGAAGCGGATTATAACGGTTCAAACCTTGATATGTGCTGGGAGTGGAATCATAATCCTGATAATACTAAATGGTCTCTTACAGAAAGAGAAGGATATCTGAGGCTTTATACAGCCGGAACCGCCAAAGGATGGCTTAATGCAAGAAATACTCTTACACAGAGAACATATGGGCCTACAAGCGCATATTCAGTATCTATGGATGTAAATAATATGAAGCCGGGCGATATAACGGGACTTGGCGGACTGGCCAACAGATACGGTTATGTAGGTGTAAAATGTAATGACGACGGCACGAAGGATATCGTTATGGTAGACGGTTCAAATAACAGCGGAGTAAATAATGCGGATGCTGATATTGTGGAAGCTGTGCCATGTGAAAATGATACGGTATACCTTAAAGCGGAATTTTTGTTTGCAGATACAGAAAAAGAATATGACCAGATGGATTTTTATTACAGTTATAATGGAAAGACATGGAACAGGATAGGAACGTCTGCGTATACAAAATATGATATAAGTCCGATGTTCATGGGTATAAGAGTAGGAATATTTAATTATGCAACAGCAGAAGAAGGCGGATATGTTGATGTAGATTACTTCCATGTACAAAGTGAGCTTACAGGAGAAGATGAATATATGGGAGATGCATCTGCCGAGCTTAAAGTAAGCGCTGATAACGATACCATATCGCTTTATATGGATAATATTGAAAGCTCGGATTATGCACAGATAAAAGCGTCTGTTGTCCTTCCGAAAGAGCTTAATGTCAAATCAGTAGATTATAATATGTCTGCAATAAAGAACGGAGAAGGTTCATATACATATGAAAACGGACGTCTTATACTTTTGGTAAAAGGAAAAGACATAACGTTTGATGCGGCTGACAGACTATTTGCTGTGATACATGTGAAATCCGATAAATCTGTGACTGCCGACAGGTCTGGAAAGATAAAAACAGATTATATCTATGTTGACGACGGTTACATTGATTATAATGTAAGTAACTGCAATCCTGACATAGTTGTTAAAGCTTATGTTGAGGAGCCAAATACTCCGTCAGTTACACCGTCTGGACAGACAGGTACGCCGAATCAAAACAATGGAGGAGGTGCAGCCGCTCCTTCAGTAAGCAAGGTTACTCTTTCTAAGGTTAAGGGACTTTCAGTTAAGAAGAAGGGCTCAAAGAAAGCGGTATTAAAATGGAAAAAGGTATCAGGCGCAGAAAAATACGAGGTTATTTATTCTGCTGATAAGAAAATGAAAAAAGCCGTAAAGAAGCTTATTGTTAAGAAGAAAACAAAAGTTACTTTAAAGAAGCTAAACGGCAAAAAGACATATTATATTAAGGTCAGAGCATGCGCTAAGAACAGTGACGGCAGCATGGCTTATGGAAAATATTCGGCAAAAAAGAAGATAAAATAAGACTGATGAATTATGCCTCGGAGTTAGTGTGTTCACGTCCGGGGCATTTGTTTTAAATCAGTCTGGTACCTTAACCTTTAAGGTTTTAACGGTGTTTTTGCTTCCTGCGGCTGAGCTGTAAGTAATGCTGTAATTTATTTTGTATAATTTGAAGCCTTTTGTTTTTTTGATTTTGCTGCGTTTTATTTTAACGCTGTATTTTACAGGTCTGCCAGTCTTTTCAGAGACAACCGATATAAGCTTTTTAAGCGCGTTATCACTTTTAATGTTCTTTACTGTCGGGGTGTCGTCAGGCAGCGTAATACGCACCTTTTCAAATGTTATAATCTCTTTGGCAGACGCCCTGTTGCCTGCGTGGTCGTATACATCATAGGATATTGTAACGCCCCATCCGTTAGGCTTTATCGTAATCTTAGGGCTGTCTGTGTTAAGCTTCGCGATATCGTCGGACACTGTCTTAATTCTGCTTCTTGCAAAGCTCTCGTCAATTTTCTGTGATATCGGATATTCAGTTTTTTGATTATTTTTCAATACAAGTACAGGAGGAGTGTTGTCCTCTATTATTTCTACGTTCAGCGTCTTTGTATGCCCGTAATCATCCGTTGCGGTAATTACAGCATTATTTTCTGAGTAATCTACTGTCAGGTGGTCTTTTTTGCTTAAGGCATAACCATTGTCCGTGACGGAGACAGCCTTATATATGCTGTCTTTATTGATTTTGTCCGCATCGCGCACATAATATTTTTCGGGCAGGCCTGATATAACCGGAGCGGTAGTGTCTTCAACCGTAAATGATGCGGTCTTTTTGACGACCTTTCCCTTTGAGTCCTTAAATTTGTACCTGACCTTATATGTTCCCGGCTTTTTTACATTAAGCTTTGTGCTTACGGATATATTTGATGTACTCATATTAAATGTATTTTTATCAAATGCGGTAACGTTTTCAAGGCAGTTTACAGACTGGCCGCGTTCGACAGTACGGTCCTTAACTCCTGTAATCGTGCTCTTTTTGCTCTTTAATGGATTACGTGAATCAGGGTCAGTAGGATCCCATTTACATTGTGACGGTATACGTATAGGCGAAGGCTTTCCCAAAGGACCCGCGTCGGAGCTGTTGTATATGACTACGGTTGTTCCGGAAGGGCAGTTTTCAAGAATCCACTTGGCGTCTTTTACAGAAAGCCGTATGCATCCGGCCGAAGCTGTGCTCCCAAGCCGGTTATAATAGCTCGTAATAAGCGTATTCTTTTCGTGATCGTCATATGGAACTGAATGAAACAGTATATCGCCGGTAATCCTTGTGGCATATTGCGCCCACACTTCATGTATCATTGCCTTCCAGTAATATTTGGTGCTTGTGTGGAATGTGCCAAGAGGGGTTTTGCTTCCTGCGGAGCATACCATCGCTTTGACGGGCTTAGTATATCTGCCCTTTTTATCTGCCTTGTATACGGTAATGCAGTTCATCTGTTTGTTTACATGAATTTCATAGGGCATCTTGTCAGGTGTGTCCTCAGGTTCGGTATATAACATATTTACATCGCTGTTATTATCATAATCCCATGTATCGGGGTCTTTTGTGGGAGTCGGCTCAGGCGAAGAAGAAGGGGCTTCGCCTGGAGCCTCTGTGGTTGTTTCCTGAGCGTTATCTTCTGCAGGCTCCTTTGAGGGTTTGTCCACAGGCACGGCGGTGTATGTTTCGTTATTATCTATATTATTCACCGTAGTATATGTATCATGTAATGTATAGCATGCCGAAATTAAAGGCGCTGTCAGTAAAAATGTTGTTATTAATGCAAATGTTCGTTTTTTCATAATGTCTCCTTTTGTATACTATACTACCCTTTATAAAATATTATACTTATTAGTTATAGTCAAATGAAATTTTTGCAAGAACAATTCAGCCTGCCATGAATATATTAACCAGAGGTGATTGAATGAATGGTGTAATATTTGCGTTAATAGGTACTTTATTTACATTTTCTATAACGATGCTTGGAGCTTTTAACGTATTTTTTGTTAAAAGAAGACCTGGTGATGATATACAGAAGGTATTTCTTGGATTTGCAGGCGGAGTTATGGTTGCAGCTTCAATATGGTCGCTTCTTGTTCCGGGAATAAATGCTGCAAATGAGAA
This sequence comes from uncultured Lachnospiraceae bacterium, assembly GCA_902493385.1. Classification (GTDB taxonomy): domain Bacteria; phylum Bacillota; class Clostridia; order Lachnospirales; family Lachnospiraceae; genus V9D3004. Next base: position 95,233 of record CABUPO010000001.1, on the reverse strand, counting down.
TAATCAGATAAGCTGGCTGGTTGTTTCGGGTGGATTTATTATAGGAGTAATAATTCTGCTGGCTGCGGACAGATTGATAAAGAAAAAATATGAAAAGATGAAGCAAAAAAGCAAGAAGGTTACGCTTAAGAAAAATACGGTAATGATGATTCTGGCTATTACTATTCATAATATACCTGAGGGTATTGCAGTAGGTCTGGCATTTTCTCTCGCCGCACAGGATACGATGAACGCAGGCCTTATGTCCGGCGCTGTCGCGCTTGCAATAGGTATAGGAATACAGAATTATCCTGAAGGAACTGCTGTTGCACTTCCGTTAATAGGCGATGGCATGAGTAAAAAGAAAGCCTTTTTAATAGGAAGTATGTCGGCGGTAGTGGAGCCGGTTTTCGGAATTATGGCCGCAGCTCTTTCGAGCTTTATACAGCCTGCGCTTCCTCTTCTTCTGGCGCTTGCGGCAGGAACGATGATTTATGTAGTTGTAGAAGAGCTTATACCTCAGGCTCATATGAGCGAAAAAGATACAATTGGTACATTAGGATTTATTGTCGGATTTTTGGTGATGATGATATTAGACGTTGCACTATAGGAAAAAATAAATTATCATGTGTATATGGAGGCGATGTAATGCTGTATACACCATTGGTAATTAAAGCAATAAGGTTTGCATATAAAGCGCATCACGGGCAATATGACGTAAGCGGCGTTCCGTATATATTTCATCCTTATCATCTTGCGGAACAGTTTGATAATGAAACGGAAGTCTGTGCTGCGCTTTTGCATGACGTTGTTGAAGATACGGATATTACATTAGAAGAGCTTTGCAAAGAGTTTCCGGACCGTATAACGGACGCCATAAGACTTCTTACGCATCAGGACGGCGAGGATTATTTTGATTATATAATCCGGCTTAAGGATAATCCTGCGGCAAAGGCGGTAAAGCTTGCCGACCTGCGCCACAATATGGATGAAAGCAGGATTGCCGGCGTAAGCGGAGTGTCTGACGAGCAGCGCGCAAGATGGAGGGCTAAGTACTCCAAAGCATACGGAATACTTACCGAAGATGTTCGTTAAATATATTTAGCGGCGAAGTTTTTTGAAAATATTGTTGACAACTGCGATATGCTTTGTTATAATCAATCTTGCGTCAAGAAAAGATGCGGTTTGCGGAAGTGTCGGAACTGGCAGACGAGCAAGACTAAGGATCTTGTGCTCATTGCGAGCGTGTGGGTTCAAGTCCCATCTTCCGCATTGGCTTATGGATACGATATATACAGCAGGGATGCCGTATTTATCGTATTTTTTTGTGCCCTGTGCTTTCTTATGGCATATCAAAGTTAAAGTTGATAGTGGAAACAATTGCTTTGGTGTGTTATATTGTATAAAGAATAATAATGAAAATGAGGGTTTTGAAATGAAAAAAATAATTGCTTTATTATTAATGGTTATAACTGTTATGACAGTAATGACAGGGTGTGAATCAGAGGCTGAAAAGGTTTCTTATAACCTGTCGCAGGAGGCGGATAATTTTAATGATATAAGGCAGATTACTGTCATTAACTGCCTGCAGGGCGACGTGCTTTTTCAAATGACGGGAAAGATGTCCATAACGGCTGATACTGAGGATAATCAGCTTGAAATTATTGTAGAAGATGAAAATGGAGAGTATAAAAAGCACTTTATCGGACTTAGTGACAATGTTACATATGTAGTTGAGGACATTACGAGTGCAGATGTGAGCAAATACAAATATACCTTGAATTTCAATCCTAATATGTGGATACCGGTGGAAGCTGATGTTATAGATTAAAAAGGAGATGTTGGTAATATGACGCTTAATGAGCTGGCTATAGGTGATTCGGCGCGCATAGAATCAGTTTTCGGAGAAGGCGTATTAAGGCAGCATTTACTTGATATGGGAGTTATTCCCGGCGCAGAAGTTACACTTGTCAAATATGCGCCTATGGGCGACCCTATGGAGATTAAGATACATGGGTATGAGCTGACGCTCCGGCTGGATGATGCGAAAAATATTACGATTACACCGGTGGATAATTCTGATAAAATCCATGAAGGAACGGACAGGAGAGTACATAAAAAGAGTATGCATCCAGGTTTTGGCGAAGGAGGGCGTTATCATATAAAAGAAGGCGAGAATCCTCTGCCGGATAACACGACGCTTACATTTGCGCTTGCAGGAAACCAGAACTGTGGAAAAACAACGCTTTTTAACCAGCTTACAGGCTCTAATCAGCATGTGGGTAATTTTCCGGGAGTAACGGTAGACAGAAAGGATGGGGTTATTAAGGCTCATCCGCATACGCTTGTTACGGATTTGCCGGGCATATATTCTCTGTCTCCTTATTCAAGTGAAGAGCTTGTTTCGAGAAGGTTTATTTTATCAAATAAGCCTACATGCGTAATTAATATAGTAGATGCAACTAACATTGAGCGTAATCTGTACCTTACAATGCAGCTTATGGAGCTTGACATACCGGTTGTGCTCGCTCTTAACATGATGGATGAGATGCGCGGCAACGGCGGTTCTGTCGATATCAATAAAATGGAAGGAATGCTGGGTATACCGGTTGTACCGATTTCTGCTGCTAAAAATGAAGGCGTAGACGAGCTTATCGATCATGCGCTTCATATTGCAAAATATCAGGAGAGGCCGGGAAGAAACGACTTTTGTGACGAGTCTGATTATGGCGGCGCAGTGCATAGATGCCTGCATGCTATAATGCATCTGATTGACGACCATGCAAAGAGCGCTGATATTCCGGTAAGATTTGCAGCAACAAAACTGATTGAACAGGATGAAGATATATTAAAGTCTTTGAAGCTTACGAAAAATGAGGAGGAGACATTAGAGCATATTATTGTCCAGATGGAAGAAGAAAGAGGCCTCGACCGTACGGCTGCTATTGCCGACATGCGGTTCTCATTTATAATGAAGCTGGTAAAAGAATGCGTAACCAAGCCTGAAAAAAGCAGAGAGCAGATAAGAAGCCTTAAGCTCGATAAGCTTCTTACCGGAAAATATACCGCTATTCCGGCGTTTATCGGTATAATTGGAATTATATTTTATTTGACCTTTAACGTTATAGGAGCATGGCTTCAGAATCTTTTGGAGGCTTGTATAGACTGGGTTACAGAGCTTGTTGATACGGCGATGATAAATGCCGGGGTAAATGAGGCGCTGCGTTCTTTGGTTATCGACGGAATATTTAACGGCGTAGGAAGCGTGCTTAGCTTCATTCCGATTATCGTTATATTATTTTTCTTCCTGTCATTGCTTGAGGATACGGGATATATGGCCAGAGTGGCGTTTGTAATGGATAAGCTGCTTAGAAAAATCGGATTGTCAGGGAGAAGTATTGTTCCTATGCTTATAGGATTCGGATGTACTGTTCCGGGAGTAATGGCGGCGAGAACGCTTCCGTCCGAAAGGGACAGGAAAATGACAATTATACTGACGCCGTTTATGAGCTGTACGGCAAAGCTTCCTATATATGGCTTCTTTACAAGGCTGTTTTTCCCGGACTGCGCGGGCCTTATAATGGTTGGGCTGTACTTTATGGGAATAGCCGCCGGTATTCTGACTGCGGTTATACTTAAGAACAGCGCGTTTAAAGGCGAGGCGGTTCCGTTCGTAATGGAGCTTCCAAATTACCGCCTTCCGGGCGCTAAGAATGTTATTCAGCTTTTGTGGGATAAGGCAAAGGATTTTTTACAGAGGGCGTTTACAGTTATATTTATTGCAACTATTATAATATGGTTTATGCAGTCGTTTGATACGCAGCTTAACATGGTGTCGGATTCAAAGGATAGTATACTTGCAGTTATTGCAGGATGGATAACGCCGGTATTTACGCCTCTTGGATTTGGCGACTGGAGAATTTCGACTGCGCTGATATCGGGATTTATGGCAAAAGAAAGCGTAGTATCCACTATTACTGTATTGTTTGGCAATACGGCGGCGTTACTTTCTGTGATAACGCCGCTTGGTGCAATGTCGCTTTTGGTATTCTGCCTTTTATATACACCGTGTGTTGCGGCGGTTGCCTCCATTAAAAGGGAGCTTGGAATTAAATGGGCTGTATATGTTGTTATAATGCAGTGTGTTATTGCGTGGATATGTGCATTTATAGTACATTCATTAGGAATGCTTACGCTGCTTGTCATATGAGTTAATTATTGAACGGATATACACATCATGTTTTTTGATAGAATCTGATGTGAAGCCGTCTGTTTCCGAAAGAGGCTTTTTGCAGCCTCTTTTTCCAATTTTTACGGCTGCCAGTGTGATTACAGCCGACAAAATAAAAGCTATGCATACCGAAAGAATCATTGCAGGTATTTTGCTTTTAAGCTTTTTTGCGAAAGTATTGTCTTCCGAAACTGAATCTTTAGTCGGCTCGCCATTATATACTTTGTTTAGTTCATCGAACATTGTATTAACGGCGTTGGTATATGCTCCGTTATTTATATCGTTTATTATATTCTTTTCTATATAATTGCATATTGACTGCGGAAACATATCAGCCGCCGTTTTGTATGCCTGAAGCTCGCATAATATATTATCAGGGTCAGTGCTTATAAGAAGCAGCACGACGCCTTTTCCAACAAACGCTTCTTTATGCTCGTTGTATATGCTTTCAAGCTCTCGCGACGCCTTATAATCGGTTGTATTGTCTGTTGTTATAAAAATGTATACAAATCCGGTTTTCTCGTAGAGCTCTGTGGCTCTGTCGATAATGGTTACCTCTTCATAATCGCTGAATATATCTGCATCGTCCTGTACAGCCGGTTTGTCGCTGTTGATGTCAAGACTTACGCGTGCTTTGCATTCTGCTGATGTAAGTAACGTAAGAAGAAATGTAAGTATTATACATGTAGTAAAATAATGTGCCGCATATTTCATAGTAATGCCTCCTCCTTTTATATTAATAAGATTCCGAGTACAGCCAAAGCTGACAGGATAATGCCTGTAATCAGAATGCATAAGGTAATGCGAAGAGGAGATTCGGGAGATTCTCCGCTTATTTTTCCTGTCTCGGCATTAATATATACAGTGTGGACGTATTGTTTTTTGCTGTAGCGGACTTCCCATACAGGTACATATAATGTCTTTATTTCGGCATTATTCAGATATGGGGTGATGCTGTAGTTGTGTAATGATGAATATTCTTTTGTGGAAGCAAGCAGCAAGTCGTTCATATATGCGATAACCGGCTTTTTGGCCTTGTCAGGTATATCATCCGGTTGGTTGGCGATTTTACATACAGCGCCTTTGCATACGGTATTGTCATCATATATTTCTGCGTGTGAATAATCGTATGGAAGAATATCTTCTAATATAATATCGGATATATAGTCTGAAGCGCTGAATGCTTTGGCGTAGTTATTAATCGTTATCTGTCGTTTGATATTATAATAATGCGTGCGTGTTATACGTTCTTTCTGGTCCTCCTGATCATCAGTTTTTGCGGCTGCGCCGTTTAATACGGCGGACGCGTTTGCTTTAAATATGTATACAGGAACATATTTCAGGGCGGCGTCTTCGTCTGATAATGCTTTGTTAAAGGATTGGCAGGTAAATATACTTTTGCCGGCCCATTTTCTTAATACTGTGCAGGCTTCGCTTTTAGATATAGCTTCAGGAATATATTCCTTATTATTATCTATATAAACCTCAGCGCTTATGGCGTTATTAATATCTGTATCGTTATCTGTAACTGCCAGTTCATTAATATAAGAAGATTTTTGGTATGAGCCGTATTCAGGCATATTTATTTTGGTAATATGCGTTTCAAATGAACAGAAAGCACATGTAAGATTACCGGTGGCAGTATCAAATTCCATTGGTTGTGAACATGACGGACATTTTATATCTAACATCAGATACCTCCATAAATATTAATATCTGAAATTCTAACATACGTATTCTTTTTTGTAAATGTATATCAGAACAGGTTGACCCTCTGTAAATATAATTGTACAATTGATTATTGAGGTGAAAAAGCATGTTTATTGCAGATGGATGGAAAGATTATGAGGTGCTTGACGCATCATCAGGAGAGAAGCTGGAAAGATGGGGAGATTATATACTGATAAGGCCTGATCCGCAGGCTATATGGAAGACGCCGAAGAAGCATCCCGGCTGGAAAAAGCCGAACGCCCACTATCATAGAAGCAGCAGAGGCGGCGGTGAATGGGAGTTTTTTGATTTGCCAAAGCAGTGGAACATAAGATATAGAAATCTTACTTTTGGCCTTAAACCGTTTAGCTTTAAGCATACCGGACTGTTTCCCGAACAGGCTGTTAACTGGGATTATATGAGGGCGCGTATACGTGAAGCGGGCAGGCCGGTTAAGGTGCTGAATCTGTTCGCTTATACAGGAGGAGCTACGGTGGCGTGTGCAGAAGCGGGGGCAGCAGTTACGCATGTTGACGCATCTAAGGGCATGGTTACATGGGCTAAAGAGAACGCGGCTCTTTCAGGACTTGCTTCGGCGCCGGTAAGATATCTTGTGGATGACTGCGTTAAGTTCGTAGAAAGAGAAATAAGACGCGGAAATCATTATGATGGAATCGTTATGGATCCACCCTCTTATGGAAGGGGACCGGGAGGCGAGGTCTGGAAGATTGAGGATAAGATTCACGAGCTTGTTAAGCTTTGTACAAAGATTCTGTCAGATAATCCGATATTTTTTGTTATTAATTCATACACCACAGGACTTCAGCCCGCAGTTCTTTCTTATATAATGAATACTGAGATAACAAGAAAGTTCGGCGGAACTGTTACAGCGGATGAGATAGGACTGCCTGTGACATCCAGTGGGCTGTTATTTCCCTGCGGGGCAAGCGCAAGATGGAAATAATTTTTTGCAATATTGCAAAAAAATCTGCAATATATTTTGATAATTGACTTGACCCGGTTTGTATTAGATTGTATAATTGTAAGAGTAAATTTATAATATCAAGGAGGAAATGAAATGAAAAAAGCCATTAAAAAGCTTACGTGCGTGGCAATGGCGGCAGCTCTTGTTTGTACATCATTAACATTAGCTCCGGACGCATCTGCTGCACCTAAAGCTAAGAAGATTGTAATGAACAAAAAGAAGGTTAACCTTACTGTAGGACAGAAGTTCAAGCTTAAGGTCAAGAAGGTTAACCCTGCAAAAGCAAGCAAAAAGGTTTCTTACAAGACAACCAAGAAGGCTGTTGCAACAGTTACTAAGAAAGGTGTTATTAAAGCTAAGGCAGTAGGAACTGCTAAGATTAAAGTAACATCAAAGGTTAATAAGAAGGCTAAGGCAACTGTTAAGGTTGCTGTAAGCGCAGCATCTGCTGTAGTACCTTCAGCTAACCCTACAGCGCCAGGACAGAACGCTACACAGAATCCTAATCCTACGGCAACAGTTAATCCTGCTACAGATGTTCCATCTGCTACAGATACACCAAAGCCGACAAGAACACCTAGACCTACGGCAGTGCCATCAACACCAACGCCAACACCAACGGCTCCGCCTATGGAATCACCGGCTGCTCCATATACGCTTCCATTTACATTAGATGGAGATACGCCTAATGTAGTAGCTCAGGGAGATGCTACGGCTGTACTTAATGAAGACGGTACTGTTACAGTTGAGGTAAGTTCACAGTATTCAGGAATGGCATTTAACGCACCTGAAGAAATTTTAGGAAAGAACTATGATACTATAACTGTATATTATAAAGATCCTGTTAACGTAGCAGGCGGATTTGGATGCGGACTTTGGAGAGATCCTAACGATAAGTCTACTGAGACCGTTGCAGCATGGGGCGGAGTATTTGCCGCTGCAGATGAAGAAGGCAATATACTTCCTGAAGGAGAATATACAGCATCACTTCCTGAAGGAGACAGCACAAGCTGGTATATTAATAAGGCGCTCTTCTTCTTCAATGATGCAGATTCACTTAGCGCTAATGGACCTGCAAAGGTTACTATTACCAAAGTAGTGTTCTCTAATTCAAAATATACAGGCAGTGATCCTGGAACAACAGACGAGCCAAGCACAACAGACGAGCCAAGTACAACAGACGAGCCAAGTACAACGGATGAACCAAGTACAACAGATGAACCAGATACAACTGAGGATTTAGATGTTGTAATGTCAGAAGACACAGCAGTTAATGCTTCATGGTGGATTAGTAAAGAAGCTAACACATATGGAAAAGATGGAAGCGTTACAGCGAATGTTGCTGCTGGAAAAGGAATTGTATTCTATTTCAATGGAGACAAGACTGCTGTTGATCCTTCAAAATATTCAGAAATGGTGGTAACTCTTTCTTCAAGCCAGAGCAACACACCTATAAGACTGGGTGTTGTGACGAACGCTGAGTGTAATCCTGACGGCGAAGGCAACAGCGTTATAAAAGATGGAATTTATAATGCTGGAGATGCAGATTCAGAAGCAGTGTTTGAATTTGATATGTCACAAGTAACAGATGATATATATGGAGTAGTAGTAGCTCTCCCAGGAACATGGGGATGGTGGGGAACTATTACGGAAGGCGGCTATAGCGCAGATATTACAGTTAAATCTGTGAAGCTTATAGCAAAATAATATTTATCCATATTAAGAAGCAATTTTCATTTTTAAGGTATAACGCGGCGTGCCATAACAGGTGCGCCGCAGTTTTTGTTCAATACAAAAAACTCTAAAAAAATAAGAAAACTATTGCATTGAGAAATGAAATAGTGTATAATCTCAAATGTTGTGTGACATGATAGCTGTGAAGCGGAGGTTGCCGCAATGCAGAATACACTGTTTTTGGGGGTTTTTCGTGGAGCGAATGTCAGCAAGAAGGTAGAATGTTTACTACCTCAGATGATGGCGACAAGTCACTGTACTAATTTATAATTCTGTCTTTGAGCAGATAAACGTGTGGCCCGCGCATGTGGCTCATTATTTTTGAGGGTCGATGCGACACGCACGGATAAGTGTACAGTCACCACTTGTCGTACTGTAGTTTAAAGTGCGAAAAGGAGGCGGCTTTTTTATGGCAAGTCAGAAGGTTATGAGAATTACTCTCAAGGCGTATGATCACAAATTGATTGATTATTCAGCCGGAAAAATTGTTGAAACTGTTAAGAAGAGTGGAGCAAAGGTGAGCGGACCTGTACCACTTCCGACCAAGAGGGAAGTTGTTACTATATTAAGGGCTGTTCATAAATATAAGGATTCCAGAGAGCAGTTTGAGCAGAGAACTCATAAGAGACTTATTGATGTAATCGGACCTACACAGAAAACTGTAGACGCTCTTGCTAAGCTTGAGATGCCGGCAGGCGTTAAGATTACAATCAAGATGCAGGATAACAAACCGGCAAATGCTTCTAAGTAATACTGCCGGAATAAGTTATAAAGTTAAGCGGAAAGGTCAATCTAGGATGATTGCATGCTTAGTGAATAGAATCACCGCAGGGTTTGAGTGTTCATTATGTGATCCGCTGTAGATTAATCAGGAGGTGCGAAAGCATGACTAAAGGAATTTTAGCTAAGAAAATCGGTATGACACAGATTTTCGACGAGAATGGTATGTTGATTCCTGTTACGGTACTTCAGGCTGGTCCTTGTTACGTAACACAGGTCAAGAATGCCGAGAACGATGGCTACGAAGCAATTCAGGTTGGCTTCGGAGACGTTCGTGAGAAGCTTGTTAACAAGCCGACTAAGGGCCGCCTTGATAAGGCTGGAGTTGGATGCCTTAGGTTTTTCAAGGAGTTCAAGTTTGATAACTCAGCTGAGTATGAGCTTGGACAGGAAATCAAAGCCGACATATTTGCCATTGGCGACAGAATTGATGTTACGGGCAAGTCAAAAGGTAAGGGTTTTCAGGGCGCTATTAAAAGACATGGACAGTCAAGAGGACCTATGGCGCATGGTTCTAAGTATCACAGACATGCGGGTTCTAACGGCGCTTGTTCAGATCCCAGCAAGGTGTTTAAAGGAAAGAAGATGCCTGGACAGATGGGCGCTGTAAAGGTTACAGTGCAGAATTTGGAAATCGTAAGAATTGATGCAGAAGAGAATATTATTTTGGTTAAGGGCGCAGTACCTGGACCTAAGAAGGCTACAGTAGTATTAAAAGAATCTGTAAAGGCTGTCTAAACTTTCAGGAAGGAGGAAACACAGATGGCAAACGTATCTGTTTATAATATGGAAGGCAAAGAAGTTGGCGCAATGGAATTAAGCGACTCTGTATTTGCTGCTCCAGTAAATGAACATTTGGTTCATATGGCTGTTCAGTTACAGCTTGCAAATAAACGTCAGGGAACGCAGAAGGCTAAGACACGTTCAGAGGTACGAGGCGGTGGAAGAAAGCCTTGGAGACAGAAGGGAACCGGTCATGCAAGACAGGGTTCAACAAGAGCACCTCAGTGGACGGGCGGCGGTGTTGTATTTGCACCAGTTCCTAGAGATTATTCATTTAAGATGAATAAGAAGGAAAAGGCTGCTGCCATGAAGTCTGTACTCAGCTCAAAGGTCAGTGAGAATAAGTTCCTTGTAGTTGACGAGATTCAGCTTGATGAATATAAAACAAAAAAGATTATCGCAATGCTTGAGGCGCTTGGCGTTAAGAAAGCCCTTATCGTTCTTGATAATGCTGACGAGAAGGTTATTAAGTCGGCAGCTAATCTTCAGGGCGTTAAGACGTCATTCGTAAAGAAAGATGAAGTATCTGTATCAGCAACTTTAAGCGTATATGATATCCTCAAGTATGATACGGTGGTAATAGCTAAAAATGCCGCTAAGAACATCGAGGAGGTGTACGCATAATGGCAGATTTGAAATATTATGATATTATCCTCGCTCCAATTATTACTGAGAAGTCAATGGCTGCTATGGAGGACAAAAAATATACTTTTTCTGTTCATACAGACGCAACTAAAACTCAGATTAAAGAAGCGGTGGAAAAGATGTTTGCAGGTGCGAAGGTTGAGAAAGTTAATACAATGAATCTTAACGGTAAGAACCGCAGACGTGGAACGGCAGTTGGTAAGACGGCTAAGAGAAAGAAAGCAATAGTTACCTTATCAAAAGACAGCGCTGATATCGAGATCTTTGAAGGTCTGTAATTTAGATAATACAGCGGAAAGGAGTAAGAAATAATGGGAATTAAAAAGTTTAACCCATATACACCTTCTAGAAGGCATATGACTGGTTCTGATTTTTCAGAAATAACATCTTCAAAGCCGGAGAAATCACTTGTAGTGTCATTGCAGAAGAGCGCCGGACGTAATAATCAGGGTAAGATTACTGTAAGACATCGTGGCGGTGGTTCAAGAAGAAAGTATAGAATAATTGATTTTAAGAGAAGAAAAGATGGAATACCTGCAGTAGTTAAGACTATTGAGTATGATCCAAACCGTACAGCTAATATAGCTCTTATATGTTATGCAGATGGAGAAAAGGCATACATTCTTGCGCCTGTCGGACTTAAGGTAGGACAGCAGATTATGAATGGACCTGAAGCTGAAATATCCGTAGGAAACTGTCTTCCGCTTCAGAATATACCTGTCGGAGCTCAGATTCATAATATTGAGCTTTACCCTGGAAAAGGCGGACAGCTTGTTCGTGCGGCAGGAAACAGCGCGCAGCTTATGGCTAAGGAAGGTAAATATGCAACCTTAAGACTCCCTTCAGGAGAGATGAGAATGGTTCCGATTATCTGCCGCGCCACTATTGGCCAGGTAGGCAATGCCGATCATGAACTTATCAATATTGGTAAGGCAGGACGTAAGAGAAATATGGGTATCCGTCCTACGGTGCGTGGTTCTGTTATGAACCCTAACGACCATCCGCACGGTGGTGGTGAAGGTAAGGCTGGTATTGGACGTCCGGGTCCTGTTACCCCTTGGGGCAAGCCGGCGCTTGGTCTCAAGACAAGAAAGAAGAACAAGAAGTCTAACAAATATATCGTCAGAAGAAGAGACGGTAAAGCGTTATCTAAGTAGAAGGAGGGTACACAATGGCACGTTCATTAAAAAAGGGACCATTTGCAGACGAGCATCTGCTTAAAAAAGTTGAAGCAATGAATGAGTCCGGTGACAAGCAGGTTATTAAAACATGGTCACGTCGTTCTACAATCTTTCCGCAGATGGTTGGACACACAATTGCTGTTCATGATGGCAGAAAGCACGTACCTGTATATATAACAGAGGATATGGTAGGACACAAGCTCGGCGAGTTCGTTATGACAAGAACTTACAGAGGTCATGGTAAAGACGAGAAAAAGGGTAAAAGATAAATCCAGATAGGTATTGAAAGGAGGTTACATCCATGGCAAAGGGACATAGATCTCAGATAAAGAGAGATAGAAATCGTGAAACGAGAGATACGAGACCATCTGCAAAGCTTTCTTATGCAAGAATTTCTGTGCAGAAGGCATGTTTCGTTTTGGATGCCATAAGAGGTAAGGATGTAGAGACAGCGCTTGGAATACTGGAATATAATCCAAGATACGGCTCAAGCATTATTAAGAAGCTTTTGGAGTCAGCTATTGCAAACGCAGAGAACAACAACGGAATGAATCCGGATAACCTTTATATAGAGGAATGTTATGCTAATAAAGGACCGACAATGAAGAGAATCAGACCAAGAGCACGTGGTACAGCTTATCGTATCGAAAAGAGAATGAGCCATATCACAATCGTGTTGAATGAAAGATAAGGAGGGCTATCATGGGACAGAAGGTTAATCCTCACGGCTTAAGAGTCGGCGTCATCAAGGACTGGGACTCAAGATGGTATGCAGAAGAAGATTTTGCAGATAATCTTGCCGAAGATTACAAAATTAGAGAGTTTTTAAAGAAAAAATTATATAACTCAGGTGTCGCTAAGATTGAGATCGAAAGATCTTCAGACCGTGTTAAAATCATAATTCACACAGCTAAACCGGGTGTGGTTATCGGAAAAGGCGGTTCAGAGATAGAGAAGCTTAAGAAAGAGCTTGCCGGCTACACAGCTAAGAAGGTTTTAGTTGACATCAAAGAAGTTAAGAAGCCAGATAATGACGCGCAGCTCGTTGCTGAGAATATTGCGCTTCAGCTTGAAAAGCGTATATCATTCCGTAGAGCTATGAAGCAGTCTATGGGAAGAGCTATGAAGAGCGGAGTAAAAGGAATTAAGACAGCTGTTTCAGGACGTCTTGGCGGCGCCGACATGGCTCGTACAGAGTATTACAGCGAGGGAACAATTCCTCTTCAGACACTTCGTGCAAATATTGATTATGGTTTTAGTGAAGCTGACACAACCTATGGTAAGATTGGTGTTAAAGTATGGGTTTACCATGGTGAAATTCTTCCAACCAAGAGTGGTAACAAAAAGGAAGGGAGCGATAAATAATGTTAATGCCTAAGAGAGTTAAACGTCGTAAGCAGTTTCGTGGCAGAATGACTGGTAAAGCTACAAGAGGTAATAAGATTACCTACGGTGAATATGGTATTGTGGCGCTTGAACCGGCATGGATTAAGTCAAACCAGATTGAAGCAGCCCGTATTGCCATGACACGTTATATTAAGCGTGGCGGTAAAGTATGGATTAAGATATTTCCGGATAAGCCGGTAACAGCTAAGCCTGCTGAGACCCGAATGGGTTCCGGAAAAGGCGCGCTTGAGTACTGGGTAGCTGTAGTTAAACCGGGACGTGTGTTATTTGAGATTTCCGGAGTATCAGAGGAAACCGCAAAGGAAGCGTTAAGGCTTGCAACGCATAAGTTGCCTGTTAAATGTAAAATCGTTTCCCGTGCAGACTTAGAAGGAGGTGCGGGCAGTGAAAACTAAGGATTTTTTAAGTGGACTTAGAGGTAAGTCAGTTGAAGAACTGAATGCGGATTTAGTAGCTGCTAAAAAGGAGTTATTTAACTTGAGATTCCAAAACGCAACTAACCAGTTGGATAATACCAGCAGGATTAAAGAGGTAAGGAAGCAGATTGCAAGAATCCAGACTGTTATCTCTGAAATGAAGGCTGTCGACTGATTGGTAAGAAAGGAGGAATTCAGTAGTGGAAGAGAGAAATCTTAGAAAAGTGCGTACCGGTAAGGTAATAAGCGATAAGATGGACAAAACTATTGTTGTAGCAGTAGTTGATAATGTAAAGCATCCACTTTACAACAAGATTGTAAAGCGAACCTATAAATTAAAAGCTCATGACGAGAATAACGAATGTGGTATCGGTGACAGAGTCAGAGTTATGGAAACCAGACCTTTATCAAAGACAAAGAGATGGAGACTGGTAGAGATCATTGAAAAGGCTAAATAATTTAGCGGATAAGATGGAGGTTAGATTATGGTACAGCAGGAATCAAGACTTAAAGTAGCAGATAACACTGGTGCAAAAGAACTTCTCTGTATCCGTGTACTGGGCGGCTCAACCAGAAGATATGCACAGGTTGGCGATGTTATTGTTGCTTCGGTTAAAGATGCAACACCCGGCGGCGTGGTTAAGAAGGGCGATGTTGTAAAGGCAGTTGTTGTTCGTACTGTAAAAGGTACAAAGCGTCCGGATGGTTCATACATCAGGTTTGATGAAAATGCTGCGGTAATAATAAAAGATGACAAGAATCCAAGAGGAACACGTATATTTGGACCGGTAGCCAGAGAATTGAGAGAAAAGCAGTTCATGAAAATCGTCTCATTAGCACCGGAAGTATTATAGGAGGTGTGCAGGGATGGCAATGAACAAAATCAAAAAAGGCGATACAGTTAAAGTTATTACCGGAAAAAATAAAGGTAAAGAAGGAAAGGTTATCGCTGTTAAAGACGGAAAAGTTACGGTAGAAGGCGTAAAGATGGTAACAAAGCATACCAAGCCAAGCCAGACTAATCCGAATGGCGGTATCGTTCATCAGGAAGCAGCTTTTGACGTATCTAACGTTATGTATGTCAGTAAAGGAAAGCCTAGCAGAGTTGGATTTAAGTTCGTTGACGGCAAAAAGGTACGTTATGCAAAAGCAACCGGTGAGGTTATTGACTAAAACTGAGAGGAGGTACTTAAAGTGTCACGGTTAAAAGAAAAGTATTTGAATGAAATAGTTGATGCAATGACTAAGAAATTTGGTTATACCAATGTTTTACAGGTACCAAAATTAGATAAAATCGTAATTAACATGGGCGTTGGAGAAGCTAAAGAGAATTCCAAGATTCTCGATTCTGCAATGAGAGATCTTGAGATTATCTCAGGTCAGAAACCTGTTACTACTAAAGCAAAAAATTCAGTTGCAAACTTCAAAATAAGAGAAGGAATGCCTATAGGATGTAAGGTTACGCTTCGTGGCGAAAAGATGTATGATTTTGCAGATCGTCTTATCAATCTTGCTCTTCCT
Source organism: uncultured Lachnospiraceae bacterium (assembly GCA_902493385.1). Lineage (GTDB taxonomy): Bacteria > Bacillota > Clostridia > Lachnospirales > Lachnospiraceae > V9D3004. Next base: position 79,861 of record CABUPO010000001.1, on the reverse strand, counting down.
CGTGTGCGTGACTTCAGAGGAGTTAATCCGAATGCGTTTGACGGAAGAGGTAATTATGCTTTAGGAATTAAGGAACAGCTTATTTTCCCTGAAATTGAATATGATAAGGTTGATAAAGTAAGAGGAATGGATGTTATATTTGTAACTACTGCTAAGACAGACGAAGAGGCACGTGAACTCCTTACTGAGTTCGGTATGCCGTTCAAAAAATAGTTAGGAGGGAAATTCATGGCTAAAAAGTCTATGAAAATCAAGCAGCAGCGTCCGGCTAAATTCTCATCCAGAGAATATAACCGCTGCAGAATATGTGGTCGCCCGCATGCTTATTTAAGAAAATATGGAATATGCAGAATATGTTTTCGTGAATTAGCATACAAAGGACAGATTCCTGGCGTTAAGAAAGCAAGCTGGTAAAGAGGATATATCGGAAGGAGGCAAATGAAATGACAATGAGTGATCCTATTGCAGATATGCTTACAAGAATTCGTAATGCAAACACTGCAAAGCATGATACAGTTGATATACCTGCTTCAAAGATGAAGATTTCAATAGCTGAGATTCTTTATAAAGAAGGTTATATTAAGAATTTTGATTTAGTAGATGTGAATGGTTTCAAATCAATTCATATTACTTTAAAATATGGCGTGGACAAGAATGAAAAGGTTATATCAGGTTTAAAGAGAATATCAAAGCCTGGACTCAGAGTGTATGCTAACACAGAAGAACTTCCTAGCGTGCTCGGAGGATATGGTATAGCTATCATTTCTACTAATAAGGGCGTCATGACTGATAAACAGGCCAGAAAAGAAAATGTTGGCGGAGAAGTATTAGCATTTATTTGGTAATACATGTACAATAAAGAATTGGAGGTAAGGCGAAATGTCACGTATCGGAAGAATGCCTATCGCGATACCTGCAGGAGTAACTGTAGATATTGCAGAAAATAATAAAGTGACGGTTAAGGGACCAAAAGGAACTCTTGAAAGAGTTCTTCCATCAGAGATGACAATATCTAAGGATGGAGACGTGGTTACTGTCAGCAGACCTAATGATCTTAAGAGAATGAAGTCGCTGCATGGACTTACAAGAACACTTATTAATAATATGGTTGTAGGCGTAACTGATGGTTATCAGAAAGTTCTTGAAATCAATGGCGTTGGTTACAGAGCTGTAAAACAGGGTAAAAAGTTAGTCCTTTCACTTGGATACTCACATCCGGTAGAGATGGAAGATCCGGAGGGATTAGAGATAGTTGTTGAAGACCAGAACAGGATAATTGTTAAGGGAATCGACAAGGAAAAGGTTGGACAGTACGCAGCAGAGATTCGCGAGAAGAGAGCTCCGGAGCCATATAAGGGCAAGGGAATCAAGTATGCCGACGAAGTGATTAGACGTAAGGTTGGTAAGACAGGTAAAAAATAATTAAAGGAGTGAAAGAACGATGGTAAGTAAGAAAACAAGATCTGAAGTACGTGTTAAGAAACACAACAGACTTCGTAATCGTTTTGCAGGAACCGCAGACAGACCACGTTTGGCAGTATTTAGAAGCAACAATCATATGTATGCTCAGATTATTGATGATTCAGTCGGCAATACTTTAGTTGCAGCATCCACTCTTTCTGAGGATGTAAGGACACAGCTTGAAAAGACTAATAATGTTGCAGCAGCAGCTAAGTTAGGCGAGGTTATTGCTAAGAAAGCATTAGATAAAGGAATTACAGACGTTGTATTTGACAGAGGCGGTTTTATCTATCAGGGAAAAATCCAGGCTTTAGCTGAAGCAGCTAGAGAAGCGGGATTGAATTTCTAAGCGAGGAGGAGAATTCATGAAGCGTACAATTATTGATACGAAGGATATGGAATTAGAAGATCGCGTTGTTGTTATCAAGCGTGTAACCAAGGTTGTAAAAGGTGGACGTAATATGCGTTTCACAGCTTTAGTTGTTGTTGGTGACAGGAACGGACATGTGGGCGCCGGACTTGGAAAAGCTACTGAGATTCCTGAAGCAATCCGCAAAGGTAAAGAGGATGCTATCAAGAAGCTGATAGAGGTTCCTTTGAATGAGAACGGCAGCGTGCCACATGATTATACAGGTAATTACGGAGGAGCGTCAGTTCTTCTTAAGAAGTCTCCGGAAGGTACCGGAATCATTGCAGGCGGTCCTGCACGTGCAGTGCTTGAGCTTGCAGGCTACAAAAATATCCGTACTAAGTCGTTGGGCTCAAACAACAAGCAGAACGTTGTATACGCTACTATAGAGGGACTTGGCAATATTAAGACTCCTGAAGAAGTAGCAAGACTTCGCGGAATTTCTGTTGAAGCTTTATTGGGCTGATTGGCTATGTACATTTGGAGGTGTTATCATTGGCTGGTAAATTAAAAATAACATTAGTGAAATCAACAATCGGTGCTATACCTAAGCATAGAAAGACTGTCGAAGCTTTAGGTCTTCGTAAGCTTAACAAGTCGGTTGAAATGCCGGACAACGAATCCGTAAGAGGAATGGTTAAACAGGTACAGCATTTAGTGAAAGTGGAAGAAATATAATAAGTGATAACAGTTAGGAGGTGCGACAATGAATTTATCAGAGTTAAAACCGGCAGAAGGTTCTAAGCATGGAGACAGGTTTAGAAAAGGACGTGGACACGGTTCAGGAAACGGAAAGACAGCAGGTAAAGGACACAAAGGACAGAAAGCGCGTTCAGGAGCACCCAGACCAGGTTTTGAGGGTGGTCAGCTGCCATTATATATGCGTTTGCCAAAGAGAGGTTTTAAGTGCATTAATTCCAAGACAATCGTTGGTATTAACGTAGATCGTCTCAATATATTCAATGACGGTGACGAGGTTACTGTTGATACATTAATTGAGACAGGTATTGTTAGAAATCCTAAAGATGGAGTTAAGATACTTGGAAACGGAGAATTAACTAAGAAGCTTGATGTTAAAGTTAATGCGTTCAGCAAATCGGCTGCTGCTAAAATACAGGCTCTTGGTGGAAAAGCAGAGGTGATCTAAGTGTTTGAAACTATCCGTAACGCTTTTAAGGTGCCAGATATAAGAAAACGTCTGTTTTTTACATTTTTAATACTTGTAATTGTAAGAATAGGAAGCCAGCTTCCTATTCCGGGTGTAAGCAGAGATTATTTTTCGGAATGGTTCAGCCAGCAGGCGGGAGCGTTAAACTTCTTTAACGCCATGACCGGCGGCTCATTTACGAGAATGTCAATATTTGCGCTTAGTATAACGCCGTATATTACAGCGTCAATTATTATGCAGCTTCTTACAATTGCTATTCCTAAGCTTGAAGAAATGCAGAAGGAAGGCGAGGACGGAAGAAAGAAGATTGCTGAAATTACCCGTTATCTTAATATCGGACTTTCTATTATAGAAAGTGTGGCTATGGCTATTGGATTTGGTAATCAGAATCTTTTGGAGGGCGGTATAACATTTACTAACGTTACTGTTATGGTCGTTACTCTTACAGCAGGTTCTGCAATGCTCATGTGGTTAGGTGAGCAGATTAATGAAAAAGGCGTTGGAAATGGTATTTCCATAATCCTTATGTTTAATATTGTATCAGGTATGCCGGAAGACTTCGGTAATCTTTATAACAAGTTTATAAAGAGTGCGTCCAATACAACTAACGCGCTTCTTGCAGGTCTTGTAATAATTGCTATTATCGTTGCTATGGTTGTATTTATTATCATTCTTCAGGATGCTCAGAGAAAGATACCTGTACAGTATGCTAAGAAGCTTCAGGGAAGAAAGATGGTTGGAGGACAGTCGTCTAATATTCCTCTTAAGGTTAATACAGCAGGAGTTATTCCTGTAATCTTCGCAAGTTCGCTTCTGTCGCTGCCGATTGTTATATCACAGTTTGCGGGTATTCAGCCGCAGTCAGGAAGAGGCGCTACTCTTTGGCAGAAGATACTGAAGGTTTGCAACCAGAGCGACTGGTGTAACTTCAGGAACTTTGGAGAATTTAAATATACTCTTGGATTGCTCGTTTATATTGCGCTTGTAATATTCTTTGCATATTTCTACACCAATATAACGTTTAATCCTGTAGAGGTTGCATCGAACTTAAAGAAAGCCGGTGGATTTATTCCTGGTATTCGTCCTGGAAAGCCGACTACCGATTATCTTACAAAGGTTCTCAATAATATAATATTTATCGGAGCAGTTGGTCTTACGATAGTTGCTGTAGTGCCTATATTCTTCTCCGGTGCGTTTGGCGCTAATGTCGGATTTGGAGGAACATCTCTTATAATCGTTGTTGGTGTTGTGCTTGAAACGATTAAGCAGATTGAATCACAGATGTTAGTCCGCAATTACAAAGGATTTTTAAATGACTAAATAGAGTTATTAACACAATCAGATGAGTAGCGTGGCCTTATATCTTTGGCAGGCTACTCTTACTGATTTCTTGAAAGGGTGACATACATGAAAATAATAATGCTTGGAGCTCCAGGTGCGGGAAAGGGTACTCAGGCAAAGATGATAGCTGATAAATATAATATCCCTCATATTTCTACAGGAGATATTTTCAGAGCGAATATTAAAGAAGGTACTGAGCTTGGCAAAAGGGCTAAGACTTATATGGATAACGGAGAACTTGTTCCTGATGAGCTTGTTGTTGATTTGGTTGTAGACAGGGTCGGCAAAAAAGACGCTGAGAATGGATATGTACTTGACGGGTTCCCAAGAACTATTCCTCAGGCTGAAGCTCTTGATGCAGCTCTTTCTGAGATGAATGATAAGATTGATTACGCAATAGACGTTGATGTGCCAGATGATAATATTGTGAACAGAATGTCCGGAAGAAGAGCATGCGTATCATGCGGAGGAACATATCATATAGTAAATATTCCTCCAAAAAAAGAGGGAATATGCGATGTATGCGGCGGCAAGCTTATACTACGTGATGATGATAAGCCCGAGACAGTACAGAAAAGGCTGAGTGTATATCATGAGCAGACACAGCCGCTTATTGATTATTATACTGAGAAAAATATACTTAGAGCCGTTGACGGAACATGCAGCATGGAAGAAGTATTTAAAGCCATTACAGATATTCTTGGATAAATCAGCATTATTATAGAATGGAGATGTCATATTTGGCAGTTACTGTAAAGAATCAACATGAAATAGAATTAATGAGAGAAGCGGGCAATATTCTTGCGATTGTACATGAGAAGCTTGCAAAGCTTATTGAACCGGGAATAACTACAAAAGAGCTCGACAATTATGCAGATAAATATATCAGAGAGTTCGGATGTATCCCGTCGTTTCTTAATTATAATGGATACCCTGCGTCGCTGTGTGTATCAGTAAATGATGAAGTTGTTCATGGAATTCCAAATAAGCATAGAAAGCTTCAAAAGGGAGATATAGTAAGTCTTGACTGCGGCGTTATTTATGAAGGATATCATTCAGACGCGGCGCGCACTTATCCCGTAGGTTCTGTTACCGAAGAAGCACAGAGGCTTATAGATGTTACAAAGCAGAGCTTTTTTGAAGGAATCAAATTTGCAAAGAGCGGAAATCATCTTTACGATATATCTAAGGCGATACAACAATATGTTGAAAAGAACGGTTTTTCAGTTGTAAGAGATTTGGTCGGTCATGGAATAGGAACTAATATGCATGAGGACCCGCAGATTCCTAACTTCAAACAGATAGGAAGAGGAATAAGACTGAAGCCGGGAATGACGCTTGCAATTGAGCCAATGGTAAACGCAGGCGCTTATGATGTCTGGTTTGAAGATGACGACTGGACAGTAGTAACCCAGGACGGAAGCTATTCCGCACATTATGAGAATACGATACTTATTACTGAGGGTGAACCAAAGCTTCTTTCAATAAAACATGGTATGAGTATAGAAGATGAGATTAATAACTGATTATAATAAGCATGGAGGTATAATATGTCAAAAGCAGATGTTGTAGAGATTGAAGGAGTAGTTGTTGAGAAGCTTCCTAACGCAATGTTTCAGGTTGAGCTTGAGAACGGACACAAGGTTCTGGCTCATATAAGCGGCAAACTGAGAATGAATTATATTAGAATTCTTCCGGGTGATACAGTGAAACTTGAGCTTTCACCATATGACCTTACAAAAGGCAGAATTATATGGAGAGATAAATAGTAACACAAAATAATTCTTGACATAAAATTCTATTTATGATAAACTAGCAGACGGACTTTTTGAAAGGAGGAATTACTGTGAAAGTAAGAGCATCAGTAAAGCCTATTTGCGAAAAATGCAAAGTTATTAAAAGAAAGGGTAAAATTAGAGTAATCTGCGAGAACCCAAGACACAAACAGGTACAGGGATAAATGTTATATTGCAGTAAGCAACACATTATTCGTGCTTTTTGTGTTACAGATTAACATGTTAATCTGTGATACCATAGGCAGCGTGATTAACTGTCTCAGCTAAGCTGTCCTTGCTTTGCTGGTAACTGCATGATGGCTCTCTCCCATCAGTATGCTGTTATTATGGTTTAAAGCGGCTGGGGTAATATGTGTAACAAGGTCTGGACAACCGAGGCGTAGCCGGTTACAGGTATTACATGAATCAAAACATTTATTATTAATTCGGAGGTGTAAAACACACATGGCTCGTATCAGTGGTGTAGATTTACCAAGAGAAAAACGTGTAGAGATAGGTCTGACCTATATTTATGGAATTGGCAGGACCAGTTCAAAGCGTATCCTCGAAAAGGCAGGCGTAGACCCTGACATTCGTTGTAAGGATTTGTCCGATGAAGATGTTGCGAAGCTCCGTGAAGTTATCGACGAAACTATGGTTGTTGAAGGTGATTTGCGTAGAGAAGTAGCGCTTAACATCAAGAGATTACAGGAGATTGGATGTTACAGAGGAATCCGTCACAGAAGAGGTCTTCCTGTACGTGGACAGAAAACTAAAACTAATGCCAGAACCCGTAAGGGACCAAAGCGTACTGTGGCTAATAAGAAGAAATAGGAGGATATGTCATCATGGCTAAGAAAGTAGTAGCAAAGAAGACGTCTAAAAAGCGTGTCAGAAAAAATGTCGACCGTGGACAGGCGCATATTCATGCATCTTTTAATAATACAATCGTTACTCTTACTGACGCAGAGGGTAATGCGATATCATGGGCTAGCGCCGGCGGACTTGGCTTCAAGGGCTCTAAGAAGTCAACTCCTTATGCTGCACAGATGGCAGCCGAAGCAGCAGCTCAGGCAGCGCTTCCTCACGGTCTGAAATCAGTAGAGGTTATGGTTAAGGGACCTGGTTCAGGAAGAGAAGCGGCAATCCGTGCACTTCAGGCGTGTGGAATAGAAGTTACAAGTATTACTGACGTTACTCCTGTACCACATAATGGATGCAGACCACCTAAGAGAAGAAGAGTCTGATTGATTATTATTTAGATGATAGGAGGATATATAAATGGCAAGAGATATGACACCGGTTCTCAAGAGATGCAGATCATTAGGTCTTGAACCTACGTTTTTGGGAATTGATAAAAAGTCCAATAGACATGCTAGAGAAGGAAGAAAGCCGAGCGAGTATTCTTTACAGCTTAAGGAAAAGCAGAAAGCAAAGTTCATTTATGGAGTTCTTGAAAAGCCTTTCCGTAATAATTATGAGAAAGCCCAGAAGTTAAAATATGGAACAACAGGCGAGAACCTGATGATTCTTTTGGAGCTTAGACTTGACAATGTTCTTTTCCGTCTTGGTTATGGAAGAACCAGAAAAGAGTCAAGGCAGATAGTTGGCCACAAACATGTACTTGTTAACGGAAAGTGTGTAAACATTCCGTCTTATCAGGTAAAGGTTGGCGATGTTATTGAAATCAAAGAGAAATTTAAGAGCGCTCAGAGATATAAAGATATTCTGGAAGTTACTGACGGAAGATTAGTTCCTGAATGGTTGGAAGCTGACCATGAGAATCTTTCTGGTGTAGTTAAAGAGATTCCTACCAGAGCACAGATTGATGTTCCTGTTAACGAAGTGCTTATTGTCGAGTTGTATTCTAAGTAATTAGAACTGCTCATTAAACCCAAAAGGAGGGTCCGCATATGTTTGATTTTGAAAAGCCAAAGATTGAGATTGCAGAGATTTCTGAGGATAAAAGGTATGGACGATTTGTAGTTGAGCCTCTTGAAAGAGGTTACGGTACAACTTTGGGTAATTCACTGAGAAGGATTATGCTTTCATCATTGCCTGGAACAGCAGTTAGTCAGGTGAAGATTGACGGAGTAGTTCATGAATTTTGTGCTATCCCTGGAGTTAAAGAGGATGTTACAGAGATAATCATGAATATTAAGAGTCTTGCAGTGAAGAACAACGGAGATATCAATGAAGTGAAAACTGCCTATATTGAGGCAGAAGGCGAGTGCGTTGTAACAGCTAAGGATATTCAGGTAGACCAGGATATAGAGATACTTAATCCTGATCAGGTTATTGCAACACTCAGCGGCGGCGCTGACTGCAGGCTGTTCATTGAGATGACAATAACCGGCGGACGCGGTTATGTTGGGGCAGATAAGAATAAGACAGATGATATGCCTATAGATGTTATTTCTATTGACTCCATATATACACCTGTTGAACGTGTTAATCTTACTGTTGAAAATACCCGTGTTGGTCAGATAACTGATTTTGATAAGCTTACTTTAGACGTATATACCAATGGAACGCTTGCACCGGACGAAGCAGTAAGTCTTGCTGCAAAGGTACTTAGTGAGCATCTTAATTCATTTATTGATTTATCTGAGAATGCCAAGACTGTTGATGTTATGGTTGATAAAGTCAGCAATGAGAAGGAAAAAGTTCTCGAGATGAATATCGATGAGCTTGAATTATCAGTACGTTCATACAACTGTTTGAAACGTGCAGGAATCAATACTGTTGAGGAATTGTGCAGTAAGACGTCAGAGGATATGATGAAGGTTCGTAACCTTGGTCGTAAGTCTCTTGATGAGGTACTTACAAAACTTAAGGAACTTGGCTTATCACTGAACCTTGGTGATGAGAATTAGATTATATTAGGAGGTCAGCAAAATGGCAGGTTATAGAAAGCTTGGAAGAACATCCAGCCAGAGAAAGGCTTTGCTTCGTGGTCAGGTAACAAGCTTGTTATATCATGGTAAGATTGTAACAACTGAAGCTAAGGCTAAAGAGATTCGTAAAATTGCAGAAGGTCTGATTGCAATGGCAGTCCGTGAAAAGGACAACTTCGATGAAGTTACTGTTACTGCTAAAGTTGCAAGAAAAGATAAAGATGGTAAGAGAGTAAAGGAAGTTGTAGACGGTAAGAGAGTTACTGTATATGATGAAGTTGAAAAGACAATTAAGAAAGACAGGCCATCACGTCTTCATGCAAGAAAGCAGATGAACAAGGTGCTTTATGGTGTTACTGAAGTTCCGAAGGAGACTGCAGGACGCAAGAAGAATACTAAGAGCATTGATGTTGCACAGAAGCTTTTTGATGAGATTGCACCTAAGTATGCAGGCAGAAACGGCGGTTATACCCGTATAGTTAAAATTGGTCCTCGTAAAGGCGACGCTGCTATGCAGGTTATCATTGAGCTTGTATAAGCTTTGTAATACTAAATAGATTATTAAAAATTGCAGGGAATCATATCATATGGTTTTCCTGCTTTTTTTAAAACTTTTTTGAGACACTTTCAGGTTTTTAATCGTTTTATATTATATAAAACGAAAACGGAGGTTAGTATTATGAAGAAGATTGCTGTTATGGCGTTTATGATACTGTTGGTGGCTCCTTTTTGACAATGATATGCGGTATATTGGATATCCGACTGTAGGCAAGATAAAAGCATATATACAGCCGCAAAGAGAATCCCTGGCAATTATGTCGTCTTCAAATGAAAAAGAAGGAGCGTGGGATTTTGTTAAAAGTGTAATAACTAAGCAGGACTGTGATGTTTCAAAAATTACGTCTGTTGATTTGCCATCAGGCAAAAAACAATTTGAAGAGTATATAAAATATTTTTCGGCAGCAGAGCCATACACCAGAGATGATGGTACGGTAATAAAACCTTTCGATAAAGGCGTTACAGTAAATGAGCTTGAGTGTGTTATTAATCCATATAGTGAGGAGGAAGTAGAAGCTATACGTGAATTGATAAAAAACGCAGCGATTAAAACTGATAACACCACGCTTAGGATTATTATGGAACCGGAACTTGGAAATTATTTTGACGGAATAAAAACACTTGACGAAACAATAAATATATTGCAGGATAGAGTTGGAAAATTTGTTAATGAAAATAAATAGATGACGGGATACTTCCTGCGGTGACCTGCTTGACAATACATATTCTGTTTGGTAAAATTCCAATTCAAACAGAAAAAGAGTGGAGGGCGCCCCGGTGATTAAGGCTGATAATGTTACATATGAGTATAGACAGTGTGATGATAACAATGATGTTAATGACATAAAGAAGGCTTTAGACGGTATCGTATTTGATATCAAACCGGGTGAATTTATATCCATAGTCGGACATAACGGTTCCGGTAAATCGACTCTTGCCAGGCATTTGAATGCGTTAATAAAGCCTACGGAAGGTACATTGTGGATAGATGGTATGGACACGTCTGAGGATAAAAACGCGCTTCTTATAAGACAGCGTGTAGGTATGGTTTTTCAGAACCCGGATAATCAGATTGTTGGTAATATCGTAGAAGAAGACGCAGCGTTTGGACCTGAGAATCTTGGAGTGCCTACGGATGAGATATGGAAGCGCGTAGAAAAAGGCCTTGCAGCTGTTGATATGATTAAATGCAGACATATGAATCCGAACAGGCTTTCCGGAGGACAAAAGCAGCGGTCGGCAATTGCGGGAGTTCTTGCGATGAAGCCAAAATGTATAGTTCTTGACGAGCCTACGGCAATGCTTGACCCGAAAGGAAGAAAAGAGGTTATTGACGCAGTTACAAGGCTTAATAAAGAAGAGCATATTAATATAATTCTTATAACGCATTACATGGAAGAGACGATTAATTCCGACAGGATATATGTTATGGATAAGGGGCGTATAGTGATGAAGGGCAGCCCTCAAGAAATATTTTCCAAAGTAGAGGAGCTTGAACAATACAGGCTTACAGTTCCTGTGATAACCTATATCGCTCATAAGTTAAGACTTTCGGGGGTTGATATTCCTGAACCGGTTTTAGACGCCGGCGAACTTATAGATATACTTTCCGGGCTTTTTGAAGGGAGCGGCGTATGTCAATAGTTACAGAACATTTGAGCTATATATATAATCAGGGTACGGCGTATGAAAAGAAAGCGCTTGACGATATTAATATAAGTATAAATGATGGTGAATATGTTGCAATTATTGGACATACCGGTTCGGGAAAGTCCACGCTCGTCCAGCATTTTAACGGGCTATACAGACCTGCTGAGGGGACGGTAAGGTATAATGGCGAAGACATATTTGATAAGAAATATAGCAAGAAAGCTTTAAGAAGCAAAGTTGGTTTAGTGTTTCAGTATCCTGAATACCAGCTTTTTGCAGACACAGTGATTGCTGATGTGAAGTTTGGACCTCATAATATTGGTATGAATGAAAAAGAGGCGTATGACAGTGCAGAAAAAGCGCTTGAAATGACAGGTATATCAAAGCAGCTTTATGATGTATCTCCATTTCATCTTTCAGGCGGAGAGAGAAGACGTGTTGCAATTGCGGGAGTTCTTGCAATGAATCCAAAAGTGCTGATTCTTGATGAACCGGCGGCAGGGCTTGACCCATGCGGCAGAAAAGATATTCTTGAGCTTGTACGTAAGCTTCATAAAGAAAACGGGCTTACTGTGATTATGGTTTCACATAGTATGGATGATGTTGCAGAATATGCGGAGCGTATTATTGTAATGAATGAAGGAAAGGTGTTTGCCAAGGGAAGCCCTTCAGACGTATTTGCAGAATATAGAGATCTTGAAAATATCGGCCTTATGGCTCCGGAGACGGTATATCTCGTGCATGGACTTAATGAGAGGGGTTTTCATATAAATACGGATATAACGACTCCTGATGAGATAGTAAAGGAAATATTAAGACAGAAGGAAAAACGATGCTCAGAGACATTACAATCGGACAATATTATCCGAAGAAATCAATAATTCACAGACTTGATCCCAGGGTAAAGCTTGCAGGAACATTTTTATATATTATATCATTATTTTGTATAAAAAATCTGCCGGGATATCTGCCGGCGCTGTTATATATTACTGCTGTAATCATATTATCAGGAGTTCCGCTTAAGCATATCCTAAAAGGTCTTAAGCCGGTTATATTTCTTATTGTTCTTACGGCGGTAATTAATCTGTTTATGACTACAGGAGGCAGTGTGCTGTTTACATTTCTTAAGCTTACGATTACTGAAAGGGGAGCCTATAAAGCGGCGTTTTTTGTTCTAAGACTGCTGTTTTTAATTATAAGCTCATCTCTTCTTACGTATACGACGACTCCTAATGAGCTTACGGATGGAATTGAAAAAGCATTTAAGCCTTTGAATAAAATTAAAATTCCCGTGCATGAATTCGCGCTTATAATGTCGCTTGCGCTTAGATTTATTCCTATACTTGTGGAAGAGGCTGATAAAATTATAAAAGCGCAGTCTGCGCGAGGGGCGGATTTTGAGGAAGGAAAAATGATTGAACGCATTAAGAATATGGTGTCTGTTTTGGTGCCTCTGCTTGTATCTGCGATGAGGCGTGCGGATGATTTGGCGCTTGCAATGGACGCAAGATGCTATCATGGCGGAGAGGGCAGGACAAAAATGAAGCCTCTTATGTATATGGCAAGAGATTACGCGGGCTATGCTGTAATATGTATGTATTTTGTTTTGGCGGTTACAGCCGGAAGATTAATATAACATACAGTATTGTCTGAAAAGGAAGGAAAGTCTGGTTTAATATGAAAAGAGTACTGATAGTTGTCGCCTATGACGGTACACGCTACCATGGCTGGCAGATGCAGCCTAATGCAGTTACAATTGAACAGATAATTAATGAAAGCCTTTCAAAGCTTCTTGGCGAGCATATAGAGGTGACAGGCGCAAGCCGGACTGATGCGGGAGTTCATGCTGAGGGAAATGTTGCTGTTTTTGATACTGACACGAGTATACCGGCTGAGAAAATCAGCTATGCGCTTAACAGGCTTCTGCCTGATGATATTGTAATTCAGGAGTCCTTTGAGGTGGAGCCTGATTTCCATCCCAGAAAATGTGAGAGCATTAAAACATATATGTACAGAATCCTTAACAGAAGCTTTGATATGCCGGTTAGGGGGAGAAATTCCATACACGTGTATAAAAAGCTGGACATTGAGCTTATGCGCGAGGCGGCGGCATATTTTGTGGGACGTCATGATTTCAGGAATTTCTGTTCTACACATACGCAGGCAAAATCAACCGTACGAATTATATATTCGCTTGATGTGGAAAAAGACGGTGATGAGATAATTATTACAGTGTGTGGTAACGGCTTTTTGTATAATATGGTTAGAATGATTGCCGGAACACTTATCGACGTTGGAAGCGGGAAAATGAAGCCGGAGCGCATACCGGAAATTCTTGTTTCGGAAAAAAGAGATTTTTCAATTAATACGGCGCCTGCAAAGGGACTTACGCTTTGCGGCATAGAGTATATTTGAGTTATTATAAAGAACAGCTGGGTTTGTAGCTGGATAAGGAGTACATAAAGTTATGTTGACAGGAATATTTATTTTGATATTATCGGGAATATGCCAGGGAAGCTTTGGACTTGGCTATAAAAAGTATTCGCCCTTGTCGTGGGAGGCGTTTTGGGGCGTGTATTCGCTGTTCTGTCTGCTTGTGGCGGCAGCATGGACGTTTATAATATGTCCGGATATGTGCAGTCTTATATTGGAAAGCGGAGCGTATGCATTTTTTATTCCATTTGTGTGCGGTATGGTATGGGGAGTATCGACAATTGCATTTTCTAAGTCGGTGCTTATGATAGGAATGTCGTTATGCTTTGGAGTAAATATGGGTATATCGTCGGTAGTTGGAACAGTTATACCGTTTATTAACGCGTCAGGCGCGGTGCACGCATCGTCAGCAGTGTATCTTGCAGCCAGCATAATAATAACTCTGATTGGGATAACGGTTATAACGAAGGCCGGTCTGATGAAGGATAAAGTCCAAAAGACAAAAAGCACGGTACCGGGAATACTTCTTGCAATCATTTCAGGATTATGCTCAGGGATTATGAATGTCGGTTTTGATAAGGCGTCTGTTATCGGAGAGCTTGCAAAAAATGATACTGCGGCGTCGGCGATACAGTGGTTTCCGGTGCTTACGGGCGGTATGGCGGCGTCTGTTATATGCTGTGTAGTTTTGATGATAAAGAATAAAACAATAAGCACGTTTACTGAAAAGGGCGCAGGGGTAAGGCTTTTAAAGCTATTTGCCACTTCAATAGTATGGTTTGCGGCGCTTGCGCTTTACGGTATTTCATCAAAGCTGCTTGGCGATTACGGCAGCAGTACAGGCTGGCTTGTATTTAATGCAATAGCGCTTATTGTAAGCAGTTTTTGGGGACTTATTACCGGAGAATGGAAAAATGCGGAGCGCGCGAAGAAGCTTTTATATGCTGGCGATATAATACTTATTGTATCTTGGATATTTCTGATAAAAGTGTGAAAGTTTGCCTTGACAGTCGTTTTTTCTTATTATATAATATCCAAATGTGGCGTGTCATGCTCAATCAACCATAGCCCCGGTAAGATTGAATTATGTACGCATTGAACAGTTTAGATAAGTTATGTACTTTGAGGAGGTTATTAAGGATGAAGAGTTTTATGGCTAGTCCATCCACTATTGAAAGAAAATGGTATGTGATTGATGCGGCAGACCAGACGCTTGGCCGTCTTTCAGCTGAGATTGCCAATATATTAAGAGGCAAGAAAAAGCCTATATTTACACCGCATATTGATACAGGCGATTATGTAGTCGTTATTAATGCAGATAAAGTTAAAGTAACAGGTAAGAAGTTAGACCAGAAGATATACTACAGACATTCGGAGTATGTTGGAGGTATGAAGGAGACAACATTAAAGGAAATGATGAAGAAGAAGCCTGCATTTGTTGTTGAACATGCTGTAAAGGGAATGCTTCCAAAGGGACCTCTCGGAAGACAGATGCTTTCAAAGCTTCATGTATATGCCGGAGCAGAGCATCCACATGCAGCACAGAAGCCGGAAGTATACGAGATTGCTAAGAGATATTAATGAGAGGTTGAAAGGAGGAAAATACATTGGCTACAGTTAAATTTTATGGAACAGGAAGAAGAAAAAGCAGTGTTGCAAGAGTATTTCTTGTACCAGGTTCAGGAAAGATTACAGTTAATAAAAGAGATATTGATGATTATTTTGGTCTTGAGACCTTAAAGCTTATTGTCCGCCAGCCGCTTGAGCTTATCGGAGCTTCAGATAAATATGATGTTATTTCAACAGTAAAGGGCGGCGGATTCACAGGCCAGGCCGGAGCTATCCGTCATGGTATTTCAAGAGCGCTTCTTGAGGCTGATGCAGAGAATCGTCCTGCACTTAAGAAAGCTGGATTCCTTACAAGAGATCCGCGTATGAAGGAAAGAAAGAAGTATGGTTTGAAGGCTGCAAGACGTGCTCCGCAGTTCTCGAAGAGATAATCAATTTTACAATCCAAAGAGTCTTATGGCGTTTCAGAAAAGTGTATTACACCCCGGAATTTTTTGTTCTGGGGTGTTTTTTTATGAGAACTATGGTAGAATAAATATAGAAGATTATTGTTGATTTTTAACAATATAATATATTATGCTATGTCTATTTAAGGAAGGGATGTTTTTAATGACAACAGTGAGTACAAAAAATGGAAGAGTAATAAAAGTTATATCTCGTCAAGAAGAAAAAGAAATACTCAGTGTATCTGATAGTGAGATGGATAGACGGGCTGTTGAAGCTGTTAAGGCAGCGATAAACAAGGCTAAAATTTGTAAAAAACCTATAGCAGGTTACGATAAAGAGAAGAAAGCTGCATATATTGAATATGCAAATGGAGACAGAAAATATGCAGAATAGAAAGCCAATGGTACTTGTCTTAGCAGGACCTAATGGTTCAGGAAAGAGTACAATAACAACTTTTTTTGAAAAGGTTGGTAAATATACTAATGCTGATGATATAGTTGCATCTACTGGAATGGATCCTCAGATTAATATAGCAAGAATAAAATCAAGGGTTGCTGCTGGTGGGCACGATGTAGAAAAATCAAAGGTTATAGACAGATATTATAAATCCATTAATAATATCAACAAATTACTTGATATATGTGACATAATGCATGTGTATGATAATACAGATACGCCACAAAGAATTATTCGTAAGCATAAAAATGATTTATCAATTTATCCTAATGAATATTGGAGTGAGCAGGATATAATAAAATTATTATAAATGTTCTGTGTTTGCTGAGAGGTAAAAGAAAGCCCAGCGTTTGTGTGGGTAGTGTTACGCATACAACAGGTATGTAACACTACCAAGTATAACCCCAAAAAATTTATGGGCTTTTCTTATTCTGCAAACGCTCTCGAAGAGATAGGAAATTGTATATTTTATTTGAGGTTATTTAATTAAGCAATTTGGGATAGTCCCCGTATAATACATATGCAACACTATCACACACAAATTCCTTATTTCAGGGTTTTTCAAGATATCAAAACGTTAATGAAGCGATAAAAAAACAACCATAGAGGTATATAGTGTAATGCCTTTGTGGTTGTTTTTACTAAAATTAGTGGTTTATGTTATAGATACCTTTCCAAAGCATATCTCGGCCAGAATAATTCCAATATCGTATATCCTGTTCAATAAATAACCATTTTAAAGTTTTTATCAGGAGATCACATGGAAAACCAGTTTTGAAGTGCAATGAATTTATCGGTTCAAGATCTACATATGAACAGTCATATGTTGCATATAAAGCCACGAACAAATATTCATATTTTTTAGGATCCTCGAGATATTTTTCTCTTAAGTCATTAAGAATATCATCGTGAGTAGGATAATCACGTCGGCGACCGGAAGGATTAAAGTTTATGCCCGCCACACAAACTACAAAGTCGAAACCGTTATGTAGATAAGCCGGGCGTCTTAGATATATTTTGCGATTATCATTTAAGGTTTCTACATAATAGGTGTATTGAGAAGCAAGATCGTTTTTACCTAATCCAGGTTCCTCTTTAGCGAGTTCGTTCACAACTTTCATTCGTATGTCATTGCGAGAACCAATATTATCAATGTGTAAATCGAGTTCATAACGTGGCATATTATTCTACCTCCTTAAAGAATTCACTAATTTCAACACCAAGTACATTTGCAATCTGATTAAGTACAGATATAGAAAGACTCTTATCACATCCGGCTGCTTCGATTTTGGAGAGATAGCTGATGCTGATTTTAGCCTGTTCAGCAAGTTGTACTTGTGTTAATTTTGCCTGTTCTCTGTAATATTTTATATTTGCACCTATAACACGATATAGGTCGGTATCATTATAAAAATACATACAAACACCTCTTTCACTATTTGTGAATATTATCGCATGAGATGAATAGTATACAAATTCACTTATTGTGAAATAAAGGGTAGATTTTTTAAGAAGATTGATGTAGACTTGGTAGTATCATTGGTGGGAGGTTCAGGTGAAATGAAATCAGTGCAAGAAGAACAGAAGGAATATGAACATTTTATGGGTGAATTATTTAGAAAAGGACAGGAAGTACAAAGAGATTTTGCAAATCTTTCTGTGGAAAATAAGAAAAGAATATATGAAGAAATGGTCAAATATATACAGGTAGAAAGTTTTATTGCTTTTTTACAAAATATGAATCAGTGAGAATAAGAAGGAGGCATGGCTTATAAGTTTACAACCAAATAATTTTCAGCTGGAACCAACGACAGTTTGGTCTTTTCCAAACAGAGGAAGTTGGGCAACGCACTCAGGAAAGTATCGAGGGAATTGGTCGCCATATGTACCAAGAAATCTGATACTTCGCTATTCTAATCCCGGTGATTGGGTCTTAGATCAATTTATGGGTAGTGGAACAACCTTAGTAGAGGCAAAGCTACTTGGTCGCAATGCGGTAGGAGTTGACATCAATCCGAAATCTGTTTCAATTTCTGAAACAAATTTACAATTCCAATGTGAAACAAATTCAAAAATTTTTACACGCAATGGAAATGCTACGGATTTGCATTTTATCAAAGATAGTCGAATTGACTTTATTTGTACGCATCCACCGTATGCTAATATTATTGAGTATAGTAAAGGAATAGATGGGGATATTTCTCTGTTAGGTGTGGAAGCTTTTTTACATGAGATGAAAAAGGCGGCAAAGGAAGCATATCGTGTTTTGAAAAAAGGAAAAATGTGTGCTGTTATGGTAGGAGATGTAAGAAGATATGAAAAGGTCATTCCGTTAGGATTTCGTATGATGGAATGCTTTTTACAAGCAGGTTTTGTGAATAAGGAGATTATTATTAAAGAGCAGCATAATTGCCGTTCTACTGATTATTTGAAGAAACAAAACAATAAATTTCTACTTCTTGCACATGAGTATATATTAGTATTTCAGAAGTAAGATAATTCACAAAGAGCTAAGTTTAAGTTGTTATTTTGTATGTTTGCAATTATAATAAATATGTAAAAGATTGTCCATTTGCGGATGTAGAGAAGAGGAATCAGAATGAGTAATGCGAATGTGGCGCCATTTGTGAAATGGGCTGGAGGCAAACGTCAGTTGCTTTCACAGATAAAGGAGAGAATGCCTGAAAAGTATAATAAATATTATGAGCCATTTGTGGGTGGCGGTGCAGTTACGTTTGAATTGCTGCCTGCAAATGCTCTGATAAATGACATAAACAAGGCGTTAATAAATGCGTATAAGCAGATATGTAACGCACCGGAAGCATTTCTAAAGGCTGTAAACAAGCTTGATGCGGAAATGTGGGAGGATGGTAAGGAATATTATTATTCTCTCAGGGAGCATTATAATGATAAGCTGATGAAAGCAGAGTATGATGTGGAGTTGGCTGCACTGTTTGTATTTATCAATAAGCATTGCTTTAATGGATTGTATCGGGTAAATGGTAAGGGGCTTTTCAATGTTCCGTACAATAATAGCCGTAGGGCATCTGTTGATGAAGATGCTATTATGGCTACTTCAAAGTATTTACAAGGTGTAAATATAATAGATGGAGATTTTGAAGTGGCTTGTAAGGATGCGAAGAAGGGCGATTTCGTATTTATTGACAGCCCGTATGCACCATTGAATCCTACCTCTTTTGAGTCATATACAAAAGAAGGATTTGATATAGAAAGCCATAAGCGACTGGCTAAACTTTTTGATGAATTAACAACCAAAGGCTGCTACTGTATGCTCACAAATCATAATACAGACTTGATAAATGAGCTATATGGTAACAAGGGCTACAGAATAGATGTGGTAAGTGTAAAGCGTATGATTAATTCAGATGCAAGGGGCAGAGTTGGCGAAGAAGTGATTATATGCAATTATTAGAGGGGCGAGATAATGGAGAACTTATTTACAAAGAAAGTGCCATTATACTTCGAGACGGATGAATCACAGCTAATATTGGGTGATTCCTTTAAAATTCTAACAAAAATAAAGCCGGAATCTGTAGATATGATATTTGCAGATCCTCCTTACTTTTTAAGTAATGACGGTATTACCTGTCAGGGCGGGAAGATGGTTTCAGTAAATAAAGGCTCATGGGATAAACTATCGGAAGGTGGAACCAGCGTCGAAGAAAAACACAAGTTTAACAGAAAGTGGATTAAGTTATGTAAGAAAGTACTAAAGCCGAACGGCACGATTTGGATATCAGGAACACTACACAATATATATTCGATTGGTATGGCATTGGAGCAGGAAGGCTTCAGGATAATTAATAACATAACGTGGCAGAAAACTAATCCACCACCAAACTTAGCATGTCGATGCTTCACACATTCTACGGAAACCATTTTATGGGCAAAGAAGAATGATAAGAAGTCTCGGCATTTTTTTAATTATCAGAAGATGAAAGAAATGAATGATGGCAAGCAGATGAAGGATGTGTGGACAGGTGCATTAACAAAGCCATCGGAGAAAACAGAAGGAAAGCACCCTACACAAAAGCCGGAATATCTGCTTGAAAAAATCGTATTGGCGTCAACGGAGGAAGGACAAGTTATCTTAGATCCTTTTTGTGGTTCAGGAACTACAGGAGTAGAAGCGGTACGATTTGGACGGAAGTTTATTGGGATAGATATAAGCGAAGAATACTTGGACATATCCAAGAAAAGATTGGAGAAGGTGGCAAATGACAAATAGAGATTTCGATGAATGGCTGAGTAAGTTCAGACCGAGTATATCAAGTTATGATTACTATATCGATTTTGAAAAGGTTGTAAGAAATGTAGATGAAATCAAGGTTGAATTAAACATCTTGAATTCTTTGATTGGTTCTAAAAATATTGAGGAAGATTTTGAGAAGATAGTGACAAAGTATCCGGAAACATTACAATGTGTTCCGTTGCTTCTTGCTGTAAGAGGATATGAAATCTACGCACAGGATGAAGATGGAGCGTTTTTGTACAATTTCAAATATATGAATTATAGTGTGGAGCAGTACAAGGTGTTCATGCGTAAGACCGGATTGTTTGGTATGCTTGCAAATCATTTGGTAAATAATCTTGTGGATTATGCGTTGGGTATTGAGACAGGACTTGATTCTAATGGTCGTAAGAATCGCGGCGGCCACCAGATGGAAGATTTGGTTGAGAAATACATCGTGGCAGCAGGATTTGAAAAGAACGTAAATTACTTTAAGGAAATGTATCTTAAGGACATTGAAGATAAATGGAATATTGATTTATCAGCACTTTCAAACCAGGGCAAGGCTGCTAAGAGATTTGATTTTGTAATCAAGACGGATAAGATGATTTATGGTATCGAGACAAACTTTTATGGTGGCGGTGGTTCAAAGCTTAATGAAACTGCAAGGAGCTATAAAATGCTTTCACAAGAAGCGGACACTATTGAGGGATTTACATTTGTGTGGTTTACAGATGGAATTGGATGGAAAAGTGCAAGAGGTAATTTAAGAGAGACATTCGATGTGATGAAACATGTTTATAGTATTGATGATATGGAACAGGGATTATGAAACAGATTTTCTGATATGAGGTCGGATAATGGCGGAAGCAGACAACTATTTACAACCAAGAAATACAATTACTTTCCCTTGAAACAGATCATGTAAGACGTTTCTATATTGCCTTAAACCCCATTTAACCCGGATTCCCTGAGAAAATTCTTCACTATAGCAAAAAAATATAGTATAATCAAAAAGATATGATTCGGTTTATAAAATTACATAACAAGGAGATATAATTATGGAAAACTATTATCAGCCGGAAATTGAAACAATGCCGGTAGAGCAGATTCAGGCGCTTCAGAGTGACAGGCTTGTAAAACAGGTGAAGTTTGTCTATGACAACGTAAAATTTTATCGTGACAGAATGGATGAAAAAGGGGTTAAACCTGAAGATATTAACGGAATTGAAGATTTGTATAAGCTTCCGTTTATTACGAAGGATGATTTGCGTAATGAGTATCCTTACGGATTGTTAGGCGTGCCGCTGTCCGATTGTGTGCGTATACAGTCTACAAGCGGTACTACAGGACGCCGTGTGGTTGCCTTCTATACTCAGGAGGATATAGATGTCTGGGATGAATGCTGTGCGAGAGCAATTGTGGCGGCAGGCGGAACAAAAGATGATGTATGCCATGTATGCTATGGTTATGGTTTGTTTACGGGAGGACCGGGACTGAACGGAGGTTCACATAAAGTCGGTTGTTTGACGCTTCCTATGTCTTCAGGCAATACAGAAAGACAGCTTCAGTTCATGGAAGATCTGGGCTCTACAATTCTTTGCTGTACTCCTTCATATGCAGCTAATCTCGGCGAGTCAATTAAGGAAAGAGGACTTAAGGATAAAATAAAGCTGAAAGCAGGAATATTTGGCGCTGAACCCTGGACAGAAGAGATGAGACATAATATCGAAGAGACATTGGGAATTAAAGCTTATGATATTTATGGATTAACTGAGATATCCGGTCCAGGCGTATCTTTTGAGTGCTCTGAACAGGCTGGTATGCATATTCAGGAAGACCATTTTATAGCTGAGATAATTAATCCTGAGACAGGAGAAGTTCTTCCTGAGGGAGAAGTTGGAGAACTTGTATTTACATGTATTACAAAGAAGGCGTTTCCACTTCTGAGATATCGTACAAGGGATTTGTGTTATCTTACAAGAAAGCCATGCTCATGCGGACGCACACATATACGTATGCATAAGCCTATGGGCAGAAGCGACGATATGATGGTTGTTAAAGGCGTAAACGTATGGCCTTCGCAGATTGAAGCTGTAATTCTTAATCAGGGATATGAAGCAAATTATCAGATTGTAGTGGACCGTATAGGCAATACTGATACAATTGAAGTACAGGTTGAGCTTACTCCTGAGATGGCGGCTAATCCGACTATGGCAGTTTCTGAAAGGGAAAAGAAGATAGTGTCCGGACTCAAATCAATGCTTGGTATCAAAGTTGATGTAAAAGTTGTAGAACCGAAAACTATTACGAGAAGTGAAGGAAAGGCAGTCAGAGTAGTAGATAGAAGAAATCTGTACTGTTAATGCACATATAATATAATTTAGCAGGCAGTTAAAAGGGTGTACAGGTATTTGTACGCCTTTTTAAGCTGTATAAAAAAGGTGGTAATGATTATAGTGGAACAAAAGGGTGATTTTGAACATGGAAAAGTCGGAAATCTGATACTGTCCCAGGCTATACCTCTGACGATTGCTCAATTTGTGCAGGTAATCTATAACATTGTAGACAGAATATATCTGGGCCGAATGCCGGGAGAAGAAGTAGGAGTCGCTCTTACCGGAGTTGGGCTTGCATTTCCGGTTATTACTCTAATCGCTGCCTTTACAAATCTTTTGGCAATGGGAGGAACGCCGCTTTGTTCAATGGCAAGGGGAAAACAGGATGAAGAGCGTGCAAAAAGAATAGAGGCTAATGTGTTTTCGCTGCAGATTTGTGTTGGAGTAGTTCTTGCAGCGCTTGTATTTTTGACAATGAAGCCGGCGCTGTATCTTTTGGGAGCCAGTGATGTTACATATACATACGCCAGACAGTATCTGCAGATATATCTTTTGGGAACTGTGTTTTTTACAATTGGCTCAGGAATGAATGGATTTATTAATTTACAGGGCTTTCCCGGAACAGGAATGTGTACGACGGTAATCGGCGCGGTAGTTAATCTGATTTTGGATCCGATATTTATATTTGGATTACATATGGGAGTAAAGGGCGCTGCTCTGGCAACAGTTATCTCACAGTCTCTTTCGTGTGTATGGGTTCTTGCATTTTTATTTGGCAGGAAGACTGTCATAAAGCTTAGGGTTACTGATTTGTTTAGGTTTGATTTCAAATTAATAAAAAAGATTATATCGCTTGGGATGGCTGGATTTATTATGGCGGCGAGCAATAGCGTCGTTCAGGCAGTATGCAATAAAACTTTATCAATATATGGAGGGGATATTTATATTGGCGTTATGACTATTATTAATTCCGTGCGTGAGATTAACGGGCTTCCTATTAATGGAATAACAGGAGGTTCGCAGCCTGTTATAAGCTATAATTACGGCGCAAAAAAATATAAAAGGGTGAAGCAGGGAATAAGCTTTACCGCAAAGGTTAGTTTTTTGTATACAGCCGTTATGTGGGCGCTTATTATGATGTTTCCGACGTTCTTCCTTGGGCTGTTTTCATCTGACCAAAACCTCATTATAACAGGTTACAAGCCTATCCTGATATACTTTGCGGCATTTTTTATGATGTCGTTTCAATATGCGGGACAATCGACATTTGTTGCTTTGGGGAAGTCAAAGCAGTCAATATTTTTTTCAATGTTAAGAAAGGTTATAATAGTCGTTCCGCTGACTGTTATACTTCCTATGATTCCGGCTCTTGGAGTAAACGGTGTGTTTTTAGCCGAGCCGATTTCTAATGTTTTGGGAGGGCTTGCAAGTTTTTTCACTATGTATTTTACGGTATATAGAAAAATGTGATGGCAAATGCGTATATTTTTACATAATATATTATAAAAGAATTGTAATAAGGAAAATTATGCAGACTAATTGTATGCTCAGTAATGTTACAAAGGATTATCTGGAGAGATTTTACGATATTCTTAGTGAAATGATTAAAGGAATGACAACGGCGGAGCTTACGGACAGCATTTCTCATAATTTTATTGTTCAGATGATTCCGCACCATCGCGCAGCAATAGAAATGTCGCAGAATATTTTAAAATATACGACTTTAATACCATTACAGAATATTGCTGTTAATATTATAAATGAACAGACAAAGAGCATAGAGAATATGAAGAACGTACTGGATAAATGCAGTATGCTCACAGATTCTAAACGTGATATAGAGCTTTATAATCAGAATTTCAAAAGCATTACTCAGACTATGTTTCATGAAATGGCAGGGGCTTTTACAACGAATAATATTAACGCTGATTTTATGCGCGAAATGATTCCGCATCATATGGGGGCGATTAAAATGTCTGAAAATGCATTGAGCTTTGATATATGTCCGGAGCTGAAACCAATACTTGACGCTATTATAACGTCGCAGCGTGAAGGTGTAAAACAAATGGAGTATTTGTTATGTATTGAAATTTAGTGTGATTAGATATACAATATACTGAAAAGATGAACAGCAATAAGGAGCAGAAATATTGATTAATAATATAGAATGGAAAACATGTTTTAGAATTGGCGTAAGTGCATTTATATTGTATCTGTGTATATATTACTGGCAGACAGGTATTGATTATCTTATGATTATAGCCGGTTCTCTGGTATCGTTGTTAATTGGCGGAGTGATAGCTTATATTGTAAATATACTTATGAGCTTTTTAGAGAGCCATTATTTTACAGAGTCAAAAAAGAAAGGCGTTATAAAGAGCAGAAGACCTGTGTGTATGATTGTGTCGTTTCTGATTGTTTTTATGATTGTGATGCTTGTTATTGCGCTTGTTGTTCCTGAGCTTGTTAAAAGCATCAGTATGATTATTAACAGGCTGCCGGTTGTATTTAGAAATTTATCTGAAAACGAGCTGGTTACAAAATATCTTCCGGTAGTTGCCGAGTATCTTTCTAATATTAACTGGAATGGTATTGTAACTAATGTGCAGAATTTTTTTGCAGAAAATTTTGGCGGCATGGCGGGGAATCTTATCTCTACAGTATCTACGGTTTTTTCATCTGTTGTTAATTTTGTGCTTGGGCTGATATTTTCAATATACCTGCTTTTAAGTAAGGACCATTTATGCGCGCAGGCTAAAGAATTGATGGAGCATTATGTAAAGAAGAGCTGGAATGAGAAGATACAATATGTTCTTTCAATTCTCAACAGGAATTTCCACAGATTTATAGTAGGACAGTGTACCGAGGCTGTAATTCTTGGCGTGTTGTGCGCTGCAGGAATGGTTATATTCAGATTTCCATACGCAATCATGATTGGAGTGCTTGTAGGGTTTACGGCATTAATACCTGTTGTAGGAGCTTATTTGGGAGCGGCTGCAGGCATATTTATGATGCTTACAATATCACCGATGAAGGCTGTTATGTTTGTGGTATTTATTGTTTTACTGCAGCAGCTGGAAGGAAATCTTATATATCCAAGAGTTGTTGGAAATTCGCTCGGACTGCCGGCTTTATGGGTTCTTATAGCGGTAACGGTGGGAGGCGGCATAGGAGGCGTAATTGGTATGCTTGTTGCCGTGCCGGTAGTATCAAGTATATATCAGCTTGTACAAAACGATGTTAGAAAGAAAAGAGCGGCTAAGGCTGCGGAAAAAAAGAAAATGAAAACGATTTCAAAAAAATGAAGATTCTATATTGAAATATCCCCAAAAATCGTGTAATATGCAGTAAAACGCAGTGATAACGTTTGCAAAATTCGCTGGATAATTTTTTTGGTATTATGATATCATATTTCTATCAAATAAAAAAAGGAATGATAGATTATGAGAATGAAAAAATTATTATGTTTTGCACTTACTCTTACGCTTGGCTTATGCTCAGCAGGCTTAGTGGCTGGATGCGGCGGGAAAAAAGAAAGCGACGGAAAAACTGATGTAAGAATTGCATATTTTCCAAATATCACGCACAATCAGGCATTAGTTATGAAAAATCAGGGAACACTTGAAGAAAAGTGGAAAGACACCTGTAATGTTTCATGGACTTCATTTAATGCAGGTCCGGCTGAAATGGAAGCAATATTTGCAGGGGAAATCGACCTTGGATATATTGGTCCTGTACCGGCGATAAGCGCTAATGTAAAGTCAAACGGAGAGGTTAAGATAATATCAAACAGTACAAATGCGGGAGCGGTTCTTCTTAAAAGAAAAGATTCAGGCATTGAGACGGTAAGCGACCTTGAAGGAAAGAAGGTTGCAGTACCGCAGCTTGGCAATACCCAGCATTTGTGTATGCTCAATATACTAAAAAAAAATAATCTGACAGATGTGGAAATAAGTGCAAGCTCCAATGCAGATATTCTTAATCTGATTGATAACGGAAGCGTTGACGCCGCGCTTGTACCGGAGCCTTGGGGTACGACAATTGAGAACAATGGCAATGCAGATATTCTTCTTGATTATGATAAGGTTTTCCTTGAAGGAAATTATCCTACAGCGGTAGTTGTTGTAAGCAAGGATTTTATGGACGAGCATCCTGACCTTGTTAAGGAATTTCTTGAAGCTCACGAAGAAGCTTCAGTATATATTAATAATAATCTTTCTGAAGCAATTGGAATTGTTAATTCCGAAATTGAAGCGGCAACAGGAAAGCTTCTTGATGAAGACGTAATTAATAATGCGTTTGCACGTATGACAATTACAACCGAATTAAACCACGATGCGATAATGGAATTTGCAAGAATCAGTAAAGAAGAAGGATTTATTGACACAGTACCGGAGGAAAGCGATGTATTTACAACTGAAATCAATTAATAAATCATTTGCAGATACGGATAAAGAGACAATAAGGGATGTTTCGCTTGATATCAAAGAAGGAGAATTTATCTGTATTGTAGGTCCGTCAGGTTGTGGAAAATCGACCTTGCTTAATCTTATTGCAGGTTTTATCTCGCCGACGTCGGGAGAGATTGTTCTGGACGGCAGCCAGGTTAAGGGGCCTGGCGCCGACAGGGTAGTAATGTTTCAGGAGCCTGCGCTTTATCCCTGGCTTAATGTTATTCAGAATGTTACCTTTGGGCTTGAAATAGCCGGATATTCAAAAGATGAACAGGAGAGAATAGCAGAACATTATCTGCGTATGGTTCAGCTGTGGAAGTACAAGGATTATCGTATCCATCAGATATCAGGAGGCATGAAGCAGCGTGTTGCGCTGGCAAGAGCGCTGGCGCTTGACAGTAAGCTGCTTTTGATGGACGAGCCGTTCTCGGCGCTTGATAAGCAGACAATTAACGTTCTTCGTGAAGAGCTTGAGAATATATGGGAAAAGACCAAGAGAACGATAATATATGTAACCCACAGCGTTGAGGAAGCTATATATTTTTCTGACAGAGTTGTTGTTATGTCAGAAAATCCGGGAAGGATAAGGGAAATTATTCCTGTTACGTTAAGACGTCCGAGAATTGTTGAGGATGATGAGTTTGTAGCGCTTCGTAAGCGTATTCTTACAAGCGTTAAAGAAGGCGTTAAAAAGAGTATTGAAAATGAATTTGACCCGGAGGTGCAGGATGAAGGCTAAAAAAATAGCGGGAAGTATAATATTTGTTATAGCAATTATCGCATTATGGCAGGTTTTGTATATTGCGGGTACAAGGTGGTTTTCATTATTTAAACCGTATGCGGTGCCATATCCGTTAGGAGTCCTTAACAGCTTCGCAGACCTTATTTCAAGCGGGACGTTATTTACAGCAATAGGATACAGTATGATGAGAGCTCTTTTGGGATTTGCTATTGCCATTGTGATTGGTACGGTTATCGGTATATTGATTCTTAATTCAGATTTTCTCTGCCGGAATCTTAAACCTATTATACTGGGCATACAGACGCTTCCAAGTATATGCTGGGTACCGTTTGCGATACTGTGGTTTGGACTTGGCAATTCCGCAATTCTTTTTGTAATCGTTATGGGTTCTGCATTCAGCATTGCCCTGTCGGTTGAAAGTGGAGTAAAAAATGTTCCTGTAATATATATCAAGGCCGCAAAATCAATGGGCGCAGGGTCTTTCAGATTGTATACTAAAGTTATATTTCCGGCTGCGCTGCCGTCGTTTGTCAGCGGCCTGAAGCAGGGCTGGTCATTTGCATGGCGTGCGCTTATGTCGGGCGAGGTAATGTCTGCTTCGGTTGGGCTGGGTTATACGCTTATGCTCGGCAGAGACCTTGCTGACATTAATCAGGTAATGACGGTAATGCTCACAATTATTATTATAGGAATCATTATTGATAAATTGTTCTTCTCAGTAATTGAAAATCATCTGTTATCAAAGAGAGGTTTACTGGGATAAGACGGAGGAGTATATAGTGTCGTTAAAGCAGATAGCGGAATTGACAGGAGTATCTCCTGCAACAGTTTCAAGAGTTCTTAATAATCCTGATTATCATTGTCAGAATAAGGACATGACGGAGAAAATAAGAGAAGCGGCAAGAAAGCTCGGTTATGTTCCTAACAGTAATGCAAGAGAGCTTAAAAAAGGTTCAGTAGGTTCTGGTGATGTATTTAAAGTAGACGTTCTTTTGGCGCGCTTTAATTCTATTAATGAGGATGCATTTTTTTATGAGATATTCCGTTATCTTGAGACAGAGATGCTTCGTCAGAACTGTGTTATGAATCAGATTCTTAAGGCGCCGGATATTGCCCTTAGAAAGACTGTAAATGAGAGGATAAGATCTGTGGGACTGGTTATTTTAGGTAAATGTCCGTCAGGCCTGGTATCTGAACTTAAAAGAGAGTATAAGGCTGTTGTAGCTATAGATAGAAATCCGACTGAATATGAAATGGATGAGGTTATATGTAACGGCGCAAAGGCGGCGTCTATAGCAATAGAATATCTTTTGAGTCTTGGACACAGAAGTATCGGCTATATAGGCGACTGTAATATGGAGTCGCGTTACAGTGGTTATTATGAATGTCTTCTGGCGCACAGAATACCGCTTATATATGATTATGTAGTATCTACCGGTCAGACCCGTGAAGAGGGATACAGAGCATATGAGAGGCTGGCTGAAAAAGGTAAACAGCCGACGGCGGTGTTTTGTGCAAATGACGTAACCGCTCTTGGATTTCTTCAGGCTGTCAGGGATAAAAGCGGGCGTAAAAAGAAAGACGTTTACAGGCCTGCGGTAGTTTCTATTGACGATATAGAGGAAGCGTCTTTGTTTTCACCTATGCTTACAACAGTTCATATACCGAAAAGCGATATGGTTCATATGGCGGTGATGCTGCTTTGCGACAGACTTAACGGACTTCATCAGGAATGTATGAGAGTGGATTTTCCCTGCCATATTATAATAAGGGAATCTTCGGGAGTGCATGTATTTTAGTATAATAATGCTATATCGCGATACTATTTCGGCGTTTTCTGTATTCGCCTGGAGAAGTTCCTTCATATTTTTTAAAAACCATTCCAAAGTATGTTGGGTCAGGATACCCGACGCTTGCTCCGATTTGCCTTATACTAAGCTTTGAATCCGCGAGAAGTATTTTTGACTGTGCGATACGGCGCCTTGCTATATATTCCATCGGCCGCATGCCGATCTGTGCTTTGAACAGACGGCAGAAATGCTGATGGGAATATCCCGACCTTTCACAAAGCTGTTCTAAAGTTATATCTTCGTGGTATTTCATGTCAATATAAGCTACAGCGTCGCTTACAGCGCTGCCTGAAGCCGGTGAGGAAGCGTCGTCTACAAGCTGTCTGCGGGCTTCGAGAATATACTCGTATAAAAGCAGCGAGCATTTTTCAGCCCCTGAAACAGGATCCTCTGCGGCAGATAAAATCATTCCAAACAGCTGGTTCAGCAGTTCGCAGTCGGGATTTTCTTTTATGCAGTAATCTCCAAAGCCTAATTCTTTCATCAATTTTTTAAGATATTTCCCTCTGAATACAATCCAGCATGTAGTCCAGTTCCCGTTTTCGGGATAATATTCGTGAGCGGTTTCCGGAGACATATAAAACAGGCTTCCCTTAGAAAGCCGGTAAGTTTCATCGCCTATATGAAGTATTCCACTGCCGTTCTGAGTATATAAAATCTGATGGGATATTAGTCCGTTCCTGCGGTTGATATGAAGTTCATATTCCAATATTCCGATACCTGCCAGATACATAGGCAGGGAGGTCTGCTTTCCTATGACCGGATATATTACTTTATCCATATATGCCTCCTTAAATATGCCAAAATTAAATATATTCCGATTATGATGATGTCATATATTGTTTTGTATGTCAAGCAGTGTAGTATGATGTTCATATTTTTAGATTATGTGCTGAATTTTTGATTGAAAATACATATGTTAATGTATTAATATAAACGTATAATCATATTTTAAAGAGGGGTACGGTATATGAGACAATATGGCAGGAAAATAACGGCATGTGTGCTTGCATGCTGTATAGGCATCGGAAGTATGGCGGGAGGAACTATGATATATGAAAAAAGTGCAAAAGCGTTTGATACAGATGTTGAGATAGTTATTGACGGCGGAGATGTAACGCGTGCCGCACAAAACGTTAACGGACTTACATATAAGGGATTTGGTCTTATAAACGGCAACAGTACCAGTAATCTTTTGATGGATTACAAATATCAGAACCCGTATGCTTATAACAGGCTTCTTAATGTGCTGTTCGGGGGCGAACACCCGCTTATGAACCATATTAAGATGGAGATGGGTAATGACGGCAATAATTCTACCGGCGCAGATTCATGCACTATGAGGGATGAGTATGAAGAAGCGGACGCATCAAGAAGTCCGGGCTTTATACTTGCGGCAGACGCTAAAAAAATTAACCCTGAAATAAAGGTGAGTATTCTTAGATGGGAAATGCCTTTGTGGGTTCAGAATTACTGGAATCAGGACAAGAAGGGCAAGGGCTATGAGGCGGTTTATACATGGTACAAAGAAACTATTCTTGACGCATATGAAAAATACGGATATATGCTTGATTATATCAATCCGGATAAAAATGAAACGTGGAGCCCTGATGTGGATTTTATTAAATGGTTTAAGGAAAGGCTGTCTACTGATGAAGATTTTCCTGACTATGTTTCAGATGAAGCGGCCGATTTATACCGCAGCACTAAAATTATAGCATCTGATGAAAATGTATCTCTTAATATAGTTCCTGAGATGAGAAAGGACAGCGCGCTGTATGATTCTATTGACGCTATAGGATTTCATTATTCTACCGGAACGGCGGATACTACTCAGGATTATATTGCGATGGCAGAGCAGGATGATAAAGAGGTATGGTACAGCGAGGGCTGCGGCAGTTTCAGTTATTCAGAATATCAGGAAAATAAGAACGTTGCATACGGCTCGGGCACATTAGGAGGATATCAGAGCCCTATAGCAATGTGTGACTGTATGGTAAAAAGCGCGGTGTACTCAAGAAAAACACATTATATTTTCCAGCCTGCAATCGGTTCTTTCTACGAAGGTTCCCAGTATGACCATAAAGAGCTGGTGAGCGCAAGAGAGCCCTGGTCCGGCAATATACATTATGATGAGGCTATATACTGTCTTGCACATTTCTACAAATTTGCGAAGACCGGCTGGGAAAATGAAAATAATACTGCAGGAATATGGAGGTATATTGCAGAGGCGTCTGATAATAATTCAAATGGAACGGAGCATCTTACTAATGAAGCAGGAAATCCAAGTTATATGACGCTTGCTTCACCTGACAAAAAAGATTTTTCTACAATAGTAGTCAACAATAGTAATAAGACGCTTTCTTACAGAATATATGCCGATAATATGGATATTCCTAAAGATACGGCGTTAGAAATGTGGGAAACAAAAACTGACAGTTACCTTAAGCATGTCGCAGATATTAAAGACGAAGGAGAAGGTTATATATTTGAGGTAGAACCGTTCTCAGTAGTTACTGTTACAACCCTTTCTTGCGACGGAAAAGAGGAATATACGATTAGGCTTCCTGAGAATGAGACAGGAGCTGTTCTTGATACTGATGAGACAGGAAGCTATCAGGATACTGCCGGAAATATTTTATATGCGGACGATTATGAATATACTTCTTATGATAAGGATTATCTGAAGAGCAGAGGTTATGAACCAAGATATACAGTAGATTATTCGGGAGCGTTTTTTGTAGAGGATGGAAAGCTTAAACAGGCTCTTACTTCGCCGGTATCACAATGGCAGAATAATACTCCGAATGCAGTTATCGGTGATTTCAGATGGATGAACTATGAAGCCGGCGTAGATGTAACTATTCCTTCGTCAGGATATGCTGGAATTGTTATACGCGAACAGACTGGTATGGGATATACGGGCAGCGGCTACAGTCTTCAGATTGATAAGAATGGCGCATGGAAGTTCAAGAAGCGTGACAGGGATATTGCAGACGGGAATGCTGTTTCGGCGTCAGACGGAAAATACAGATTGGCTTTAAAGGGTAATAATAATGTTATTACAGTAATGATTAACGATGTTAAGGTTTATGAGTATATTGATGATGCAGCTGAATATTTTGGACGTATAAGGCTGTTTTCCGGCTGGAATGAGGCTTATTATGATAATCTTGCCGTTAAGAAAATAGACGGGGCCGTTCCTTACGGCTGCAGCATTATTGATAATGCCGCAGATGGCGTCTCCTATACCGGCAGCTGGGAAATAGCCGCTAACGGAAGCAGTAACGATTGGTACCGCTCAACAAGCAAATCAAGCAGTACAGGCGCGTCGTTTACATTTCAGATAAATACGGACGGATTTTCGCTTATTGGTAATAATAGTGGAAATGCGGTAGTTGACGTTATATGTGACGGTGAAACGATAGAATCGGACGCACATGTAAATGCAAGCAGCCAGCATTGTTCATTTCTAATGTGCGACGGACTTGGCGCAGATAAGCATGAAATAACTATCGTCCTTAAATCAGGCACGCTGGTGCTTGATGCGATTATGCCGATTGGATATATTCCTGTTACGGTTGCCGGACTTAGCTTTGAAAATGCGGCAAAAGAGCTTAACGCAGGCGAGACCTACGAGCAGAAGCCTGTGATTATTCCGCAAAACGCAGACAACAAAAAAATCTACTATACTGTAAGCGATTCAACTGTAGCAGGTATTGACGGAGAAACCGGAAAAGTTACAGCTCTTAGTAGAGGAGAAGCATATGTATATGCAGTATCAGCTGACGGAAGCAGAAAAAGCGCAAGCTATAAAATAACAGTAAAAGATGCGGCGGCATCTGTTGTAACTGATAATAATGTCGTTGCGCCGTCTCAGGATAATAACGGAAATACATATGTATCTGAAGCTGGGAAAAATAAGAGCAGTGCGCCTGGCGCGCCGAAGCTTAAAAAAGTAAAAGCAGTCAAAGGGAAAGTAAAGCTTACCTGGAAAAAAGTATCAGGAGCGTCGGGCTACATAGTTGAGCGTTCTATTGGAAGCAAAAAGAAGTTCAAGACAGTAAAAGTATTAAAGAAAAAGAATACTGTTACATTCGTTGATAAAAAAGCTTCTAAGAACAAGAAGAATTATTACCGAATAAAGGCATATAAGAAATCCGGAGGGAAAAAACTATATAGTAAATATTCGGGCGTTAAGTCTTTTAAATTTAAAAAGTAACATATATGAAACAATCTTTAGCTCGCCATCGTATTATTAAATATGAGCAGGCGAGCTAAAGCTGTATATGCACAGGCGCTTTCATAATCTATATTGGCATTATTATACCGCAGCCAATTTTTCCGCCTGAATCGCCTGCGGGCTGAGATGTGAAATCATCCCTGTTAGAATGTATTATTACGGATTTGCCTATAATCTCGTCTATGTTAAGAAAGCTGTCATAAAATGCAGTAAACGCGTATCCGTTACTGTTTAACAGAGGAAGAAGGTCGCCGTGGTGGAATGGATGTACTGCGCCGGTAGGGTTATAATGCATTCCGGTATTCATAAAATTATCTGAACAGTCTCCGCTTTCGTGGATATGCATTGCAATAAAACGAGGAGAATAATCAACCGTATTTGGCAGACCTGATATTTCAGCTTCTACGATAATCCCTGCTTCCCATTTGGCCGTATAGAAATTAACGATTCCATATAAATCAGGATATTCGCTGCCGCCATATATTATGGCGCGTGCGTCTGGTATATTGCGAAGTATTGAAAGTGAAAAAATGTTATTGTACTGCATATGTTTATATACTCCAATATTTAATATAGAATATCTATATGCATAACCGCTTGTCAAGTTGATTTACAATACATAGTATTTGCTATTGTAAATTAATTAGAAATGGGCTACTATATTGTATGGAATAAATGCGTCTGCGTTAATATAATAAATTATATGTGAATATGAGGTAAAAGAATATGTACTACAGTAATATATTAGACTTAATCGGTAATACTCCGCTTATCAGCCTTAAAGAAACTACCGGGCTTAATATTTTTGCAAAGGCTGAGTTTCTGAATCCCGGAGGAAGCATTAAAGACAGAATCGCGCTTAATATGATTGAAGAGGCGGAAAGGTCCGGAAAGCTGAAACCGGGTATGACGATAATTGAGCCCACCAGCGGCAATACAGGAATCGGGCTTGCTTTATGCGGAGTAAGAAAGGGCTATAAAGTAATTATCGTAATGCCTGAGAATATGAGCGATGAAAGAAAGAAGATTATACGCGCGCTTGGCGCAGAGCTTGTACTTACCCCTCCTGAGCTGAGCATTGGAGGCTCTGTTGATAAGGCGGTAGAGATTGCGTCGTCATCAGACGAATACTTTGTACCACAGCAGTTTGAAAACCCTGCTAATCCGGGTATGCATTACAGGACTACAGCTGTAGAGCTTGTGGAGCAGATAGAATCAAAGATTGACGTATTTGTTTCGGGAATCGGAAGCGGCGGAACTCTTCAGGGAATAGCAAAATATATTCTTGAAAAAAATCCTGACTGCAAGATAGTGGCTGTTGAGCCGAAGAATGTGTCTGCGCTTCTTGGTGACGAGCCGGGGCTTCATCAGATTCAGGGAATAGGAGACGGATTCGTGCCCGCAATACTGGACACCAAAATAATTACAGATATCGTAGAGGTTTCCGACGATGATGCGATAAATACGGCAAGAGAGCTTGCAAAAATCCAGGGGCTTCTTGTAGGAACTTCATCAGGAGCTAATGTATGGGCGGCTAAGCAGATGGCAGAGAAATATGGTAAAGATATGGTTATCGCTACGGTGCTTGCCGACAGAGTTGAGAGATATTTCAGTACATCCTTAATATGAGGTTAATGTAATATTATCTGTTTTAATAACAGCGGAATGAGGTTGTTGGAGGATAAAAATACATGAAGATTGTATTGGCGGCCCTGAATGCAAAATATGTACATTCAAATTTGGCCGTATATGATTTGGAGGCCTATGCAGTAAAGCATCTTGAAAGAGAATATGCTGAAAGGAATCAGGAAGCTTCAGAGAATATAGAGCTTGTTGTGAAAGAATATACTATTAATCATAATTTGGATATGATTTTACAGTCGTTGTATAAGGAAAAGGCGGAGGTTGTCGCCTTTTCCTGTTATATATGGAATATACGGGAGATTCTGTCTGTTGCAAACGAGCTTAAAAAGGCGGCGCCTGATACGTGCATTTGGCTTGGAGGGCCTGAGGTAAGCTATGGCAGCAGAAAGCTTTTAGAGGATAATCCGTTTATTGACGTCATAATGCAGGGAGAAGGGGAAATAACCTTTTATGAACTGGTAAAGGAATTGGGCAGATTTAAAGGTAAAAGCGGCAGAAGTAATATGTATCAGGGGATTTTAGGAATTACATACCGAAACTCTTTGGGAGAAATATGCGAGAATGGCAGACGTCCGCTTATGTCATTGGATGAAGTGCCTTTTATTTATAAAGATTTATCACGATTTGAGAATAAAATCCTGTATTATGAAACAAGCAGAGGCTGTCCTTTTTCCTGCAGCTACTGTCTGTCCTCTATTGACAAGAGCGTGAGGTTCAGAAGCTTAAAGCTTGTAGAACGGGAGCTTCAATTCTTTCTTGACAATAATGTTACGCAGGTTAAATTTATTGACCGTACGTTTAACTGCAGGAGAGAGCATGCGCTTGCTGTATGGAAGTATATTACTGAACATGATAATGGAATAACAAATTTCCATTTTGAAGTATCTATAGATTTAATTGGAGAAGAGGAGCTTGAGGTCTTTAGGAAAATGCGTCCAGGCCTGATTCAGTTAGAAATCGGACTTCAGTCAACTAATCCGGCTACGATAAAGGAAATCAGGCGTGTGATGAATATAGAAAAACTGAAGAAAAATATGCTTTTAATCAGAAGCTTTAATAATATTCACCAGCATTTGGATTTGATTGCCGGGCTGCCATATGAGGATTTTGACACATTTAAGAAATCCTTTAACGACGCTTATGATATGAAGCCGAATCAGCTGCAGCTTGGATTTTTAAAAGTATTAAAAGGCTCTTATATGGAAGAGCGGGTAATGGATTATGAACTTAAATATCAGGACGTACAGCCATATGAAGTTATAAGCACCAGATGGATTAGTTATGATGAAATACTGGTATTAAAACAGGTAGAGGAAATGGTGGAGGTATATTATAACAGCAGCCAGTTTGAACATGTTCTTTCGTATCTTATTCCGTATTATGAATCTCCGTTTCAGTTTTATGAAGCGCTGGGAAAGTATTATCAGGATATGGAGCTT
The DNA here is from genome assembly GCA_902493385.1 of uncultured Lachnospiraceae bacterium. Lineage (GTDB taxonomy): Bacteria > Bacillota > Clostridia > Lachnospirales > Lachnospiraceae > V9D3004. Next base: position 42,734 of record CABUPO010000001.1, on the reverse strand, counting down.
TTTGGAATTGGATTTAGGAGAGAAGCGAGATATGAAGCATTGAGGCAGTTCTGCAAGGAATGGTTCGGAGAGCTAAAGCATGACAAAGAAGGGGAGGGCGGAGCGTTTTCTGCTGAAATATTTGACAGTCTTTTGACGTATGATTATTATCTTAGAGAAAATGTTAAAAGCCGTCCTTCATGGGCAAAAGAACAATTGATTGAGAAATCTGTTTACAGGGCGTTTTTTGAAAATGGAGGAACAGAAGAAATAGATCTAAATAAAAAGGGATATGCCTCTAAGGAGGCGGCACGTATGATGCATATAGAGCCTTTGGCAGCCGAGGCTGTTTTGTGGATTGACAGAGCCTGCAGTAAGTTTTATACAATAATGCAAAAAAAATGCGTATACTGCCTGTTTGATTATGATTGCAGAAATCCGCTTTCTAAAGCTGCAAAGACAGAATTGTTGTCGCATTTGTAATATATATTATTTTTTACAGAAAAAATAAATATCATATTGACATATTATATTCAGATGATATAATATAATCAAACATATGAACAATTGCTCATATGAATACATGACAAGATTGGAGAATATATTATGAAAAAGACATATAAGATTGATGTGGATTGTGCAAACTGTGCTAATAAGATGGAGGAGGCAGCAAGGAAGACCGAAGGTGTTAAGAATGCTGTTGTTAATTTTATGACGCTTAAGATGAGCGTTGAATTTGAAGATGGCTCAGAACCGTCGGATGTAATGAAAAAGGTTGTTAAAAATTGTAAGAAGGTTGAGGATGACTGCGAGATTTTTTTATAATTAATGTTGCTTAGGAGCTGAGAATATGACTAAAAAGCAGAAAAAAGTACTTATTCGTATATTTATTTCAGGAATACTTACAGCTGTTATGTCGCTGCTGCCTTTAGAAGGTTATGTAAGATTTGTATTATTTCTTATACCGTATATGGTTATCGGATATGATATTTTAAAGAAAGCAATAAAGGGTATACTTAACAGACAGGTATTTGACGAGAATTTTCTTATGGCGGTGGCAACGGTGGGAGCTATAGTTCTTGGCGAGTATACTGAAGGCGTTGCGGTTATGCTTTTTTACCAGATTGGAGAGCTGTTTCAAAGCTATGCAGTTGGAAAAAGCAGAAGAAATATCGGCGCTCTTATGGATATAAGGCCGGATTATGCCGGAATATTTGAGGATGGCGTAATAAAGAAGGTTGATCCTGACGAGGTGCCGGCAGGAAGCGTAATTGTTGTACAGCCGGGAGAAAAGTGCCCGATTGACGGAATTGTAATAGAAGGAAGTTCAACGATTAATACAAGCGCGCTTACAGGCGAAAGTGTTCCGAGAGATATAAGTGAAGGCGGCGAGATAATAAGCGGATGTATTAATATGACGGGCGTCCTAAAGGTCAGGACAACAAAGGAGTTTGGGGAGTCTACTGTATCTAAGATACTTGACCTTGTTGAAAATTCAAGCTCAAAGAAGTCTAAGTCAGAAAATTTTATATCGAAATTTGCAAGATTTTACACTCCAATTGTATGTTTGGGCGCGGTTTTTCTGGCGCTTGTGCCTCCGCTTATAAGACTGTGTTTTATGGGACTTGCGCCGCAGCTTGATGTGTGGGTATACAGGGCGCTTACGTTTCTTGTAATAAGCTGTCCTTGCGCGCTTGTTATAAGTATTCCATTAAGCTTTTTTGCAGGAATAGGAGGAGCAAGCAGAGAAGGCATACTGGTTAAGGGTTCTAATTATCTTGAAACCTTGTCAAAAATCAGATATATTGTTTTTGATAAGACCGGTACGATAACGCACGGTATTTTTAAGGTCGTCGGTATACATCACAGCAGTCTTTCGGACGAAAAGCTTCTTTGGTATGCCGCACATGCTGAAGCATTTTCAGTGCATCCTATCAGTAAGAGTATAATAGAGGCTTATGGCAGGAAACCGGATATTAATATAGTAACAGATGTATGCGAGACAGGCGGTAATGGCGTAACAGCAAAGGTTGACGGAGTATCTGTGGCTGTTGGCAATGCAAAGCTTATGAATAGTATAGGCGTAGAGCATATAGACTGCCATGAATCCGGAACTGTAGTTCATATGGCGGTTGACGGAGAGTATCAGGGTCATATTGTCATATCTGACGTAATTAAGCCTAATTCCAAAAAGGCAGTAGAAGCCCTTAGAAAATCGGGAGTTAAGAAAATTGTTATGTTGACCGGAGACATAAAAAAAGCGGCGGAAAAAACTGCGGAAGATGTTGGAATAACAGAGGTGTACAGCGACCTTCTTCCCGCTGATAAGGTTGCTAAGGTAGAAGAGCTTCTTGCCGCGAAGCCTGAAAAAGAAAAGCTTGCATTTGTCGGAGACGGAATTAATGACGCGCCTGTGCTTTCAAGAGCAGATATAGGGATTGCAATGGGTGCGCTGGGTTCGGACGCAGCAATAGAAGCTGCCGATGTTGTTCTGATGGACGATGATCCTCTTAAGATAGTTCAGGCAGTAAAGATTGCAGATAAATGTTTAAGAATAGTATATGAGAATATATATTTTGCAATAGGAATTAAGATTATATGCCTTTTGCTCGGTGCGCTGGGTATCGCCAATATGTGGCTTGCAATATTTGCCGATGTAGGCGTTATGGTTATTGCAGTGCTTAATGCTATAAGGGCGTTGTTTGTAAAAAAAATAAGGATGTGATATAATGAACCATATTAATGCTGCAGAATGCTGTGAACAGATTGAAGTGCATGAAGAGCTTGTTAAGATAGTGAATGAGACTATGCCGCCTGAGACAGAATTATATGATCTTGCTGAACTGTTTAAGGTGTTTGGCGATTCGACAAGGATAAGAATTTTGTTTGTTTTATTTGAAGCCGAAGTATGCGTGTGTGATTTGGCGCAGGTGCTTAATATGACTCAGTCTGCCATATCGCATCAGTTAAGGATACTTAAGCAGAATAAGCTTGTTAAAAGCAGACGTGAAGGTAAATCCGTATTTTATTCGCTTGCCGACGACCATGTACGTCTTATTATAGCTCAGGGCTGCGAGCATATTAGGGAAGAATGAGCAATATAATGAAAGGCAGATAAGATGTTTAAGAAATTCATAAGCTACTATAGACCTCACAAGCTGCTGTTCATACTTGATATGGCAGCTTCTTTTTTTGTTGCTCTGATAGGAATAATGTATCCGGTAGTGACAAGAAACATGTTAAATGATTTCATACCTAACCAAAAATACAGGCTGATTATCGGAGCGGGGCTTACTCTGCTTGCTTTATATATATTAAGAATGCTTTTGCAGTTTTTTATACAGTATCAGGGACATATGATGGGTGTAAAAATGCAGGCGCAGATGCGCAGGGAAATGTTCGAGCATCTGGAAAAGCTTCCATACAGCTTTTATGACAACCATGAGACCGGAAAAATAATGTCCCGTATGACCAACGATCTTATGGATATAAGCGAGCTTGCCCATCACGGACCTGAAAATATACTTATTTCTTCTATTGCTATTATTATTTCGTTTGTATATTTGTGGTCAATCGATAATATACTTACGCTTATTATATTTGTATGCATACCATTTATGTTCGTTATAGTCATGCTGCTTAGAAAAAAGATGCGTAAAGCATTTATGGACAGCAGGGTATCTATTGCAAAGATTAACTCGGCGCTTGAGAGCAGTATTTCAGGAATAAGGGTTACAAAGGCGTTTACCAATTCAAAAAAGGAAGAAGAAAAATTTGAAGAAGGCAATATTGATTTTGTTGAGGCAAGAAGAGACGCCTACAAGGCTATGGGACAGTTCCATTCCAGCACAACGTTTGTTACAGACGTGTTTAATGTTATAGTTCTTATTGCAGGCGGATTATTTTTATATAACGAAAGAATTGATTTTGGAGATTATTCGGCATTCGTTGTATCGGTAAATATATTCCTTAATCCTGTCACGACTCTGATTAATTTTATGGAGCAGTTCCAGAACGGAGTGACTGGATTTGAAAGATTTCTTGAGATTCTTGAAGAGAAACCGGAAAAAGATACAACAGGAGCCATTGACGCAGGAAAGCTTCTCGGAAATATTGAATTTAAAGATGTGTGCTATGGTTACGAAGGCGGACAGGATGTTCTTAATGATATAAGCTTTTCAATATCGAAGGGAACGACTTTTGCTCTTGTGGGTCCAAGCGGCGGTGGAAAAACTACAATATGTCATCTGATTCCTCATTTTTATGATATTAAATCAGGTTCCATTCTTATTGACAATACGCCGATAGACAGGTATACTCTTGAATCGCTCAGGCGTAATATTGGAATTGTCCAGCAGGATATATATTTGTTTAATGCAAGTATTAAGGATAATATTTTATACGGAAGACCTGATGCATCGGATGATGAAGTAATAGAAGCAGCGAAGAAAGCGCGCATCCATGATTATATTATGAGCCTTGAGAATGGTTATGATACCGGGATAGGAGAACGTGGAGTAAGGCTGTCGGGAGGACAGAAGCAGAGACTCAGTATTGCCAGAGTGTTTCTTAAGAATCCATCGATACTTATACTTGATGAAGCTACAAGCGCGCTTGACAATACTACTGAGATTATGATACAGCAGTCGCTTGACGAACTGTGTAAAGGCAGGACTACTCTTGTAGTAGCCCATCGCCTGTCAACTATAAGAAATGCTGACGAGATAGCTGTAATCGCTGATGGCGATATAATTGAGAGAGGAAGCCATGATGAGCTTATAAAGCTTGGAGGACAATACAAGAGCTTGTACGAAGAACAGTTTAGAAACGATTAAGGGGAATAGAGGTTTTGAAAAAGTTAATAGGCGACAGAAAATTTTATATGATGCTTTTAAGGATTGCTTTTCCTATTATGATACAGAATGGGATAACTAATTTTGTTGCGCTGCTGGATAATATTATGATAGGCGCAGTCGGAACGGATCAGATGTCGGGAGTATCGATTATTAATCAGCTTATTTTTGTATTTAACCTGTGTATATTCGGCGCAATATCCGGTGCGGGAATATTTGGCGCGCAGTTTTATGGACAGGGAAACCATGAAGGTGTAAAGCATTCGTTCAGGTTTAAGCTTGTAATAAGCACAGTAATTACTGTTTTGGGAATTACTGTTTTTATCCTTTTTGGAGAAAAGCTTGCGTCCTTTTATATGCATGAGGGCGGCAAAACCGGAAATATTGCAGCTACAATGGGATACAGTATGGATTATCTTAAAATAATGCTTATAGGGCTTTTCCCTTTTGCAGTTGAGCAGTGTTATTCAGGAACGTTAAGAGAGACTAATGAAACTGTCGTTCCGATGAAGGCAGGTATGGCTGCCGTAATTATTAATCTTATACTGAATTACATACTCATATATGGTAAACTGGGGGCTCCAATGCTTGGGGTTAAGGGAGCGGCAATAGCTACTGTTATAGCGCGTATAGTCGAATGCAGTATTATAGTAACATGGACGCACAGGCATAAAGAAAAGAATAATTTTATTGTCTGCGCGTACAGGAACTTTACGATACCTGTTTCGCTTGTCAAAAAAATTATTATTAAGGGAACTCCTCTGCTGTTAAATGAATGTCTGTGGGCGGCGGGAATGGCAATGCTTACGCAGTCGTATTCGGTGAGAGGGCTGTCTGTAGTAGCGGCGCTTAATATATCGTCTACGATAGGCAATTTGTTTAATATTATGTTTATAGCGGTAGGAAGCGCCGTAGCAATAATTGTAGGCCAGCATCTTGGAGCGGGAAAATTTGATGAAGCGATTGATGCGGCTGGTAAGATTATATTTGCAACATTTGTCGGAAATGTTATTATAGGATGTGTATTGTTTATCCTTGCACCGTTATTCCCTATGATATACAATACATCAGAAGAGGTCAGGAATCTTGCGGCTGGCTTTATAAGAGTTATTGCATGCATGATGCCTGTACAGGCGGTGCTTCATTCAACATATTTTACCATAAGGTCTGGAGGAAAGACGTTTATTACATTCCTGTTTGACAGCACATACGTATGGGTTGTTTCGATTCCGCTGGCGTTTGTATTAAGCCGTTATACCCTGCTTGGAATTGTGACCGTATACCTTATCTGCCAGATGGTTGATTTGATAAAGCTTGGTATAGGAATGATTATGTTGAAAAAAGGAATATGGCTGAGTAATATTGTGACAGAACTTTAGTAATTATACGGAGGTAAATTATATGCGGTATGCGGATATGTCATGTGATGAATTTGTAACAAAGCTGGCAGGCTCTTCGGCAGTTCCGGGCGGCGGCGGTGCTTCTGCGCTTATGGGAGCGATAGGAATTGCTCTTGGTAATATGGTCGGAAGCCTGACAATAGGAAAGAAAAAGTATAAGGACGTTGAGGACGATATAATAAAGCTTATTGATAAAGCCTGTGCAATCAGAGAGGACATGCTTAAGCTTATAGATGAAGACGCCAATGCGTTTGAGCCGTTATCAAAAGCGTACGGTCTTCCTAAAAACACGCAGGAGGAAATCAAAGAACGTAATAGTATTATGGAAGCCGCTCTGCGAACAGCAAGTGAAACGCCGCTGAATATTATGGAAAAATGCTGCGAAGCGCTTTTGGTTATTAAGGAATTTGCAGAGAAGGGAAGCGTGCTTGCGGTGTCTGACGCCGGAGTGGCATGCTCCTGTACAAAGGCGGCCCTTTATGGGGCGTCTCTTAATGTATATATTAATACGGGTCTTATGAAGGATACAGATTATGCAAAGGAGCTTAATAAAAAAGCTGATGATATGTTGTCAGAGTATGGCGCTTTTGCAGATGAAATATTTGATTATGTTATGAAAAAAATCAGAAAGTAAGGTGAGGTTATATGGCGGAAATGTTATCAGGAAAAGCTGTATCAGAGGCTATGAGCGGCTTTATAAAGGCTGATGTAAGCGCGTTAAATAATAAAGGAATTACCCCTGTGCTTGCTATAATACGTGTCGGAGAGAATGAAAGCGATATGTCTTATGAGCGCGGAGCGGTAAAGCGATGTGAAAATCTCGGTATAGAATGCAGAAAATATCTTCTTAACGGCGATGCGTCAGAGGGGGAGCTGCTTAATATAATAGATGAAGTAAATAATGATAAAGATATTCATGGCGCGCTTTTATTCAGACCGCTTCCGAAGCATATGGACAGCAAAAAGATTGAAAATGCACTTGACCCGGCAAAGGATGTTGACTGTATGACAGAGGCTTCGCTGTGCGGCGTATTTACCGGAAGAGACGTAGGATATCCGCCATGTACGCCTGAAGCATGTCTTGCAATATTAGACCATTATAATATCGGATGCGAAGGAAAAAATATTGTCGTTATAGGACGTTCGCTTGTTGTTGGAAAGCCGGTTTCAATGATGCTTCTTAAAAAGAATGCAACAGTTACAATCTGCCATACCAAAACAAAGGATGTGCAGAATATCGCTAAAGGAGCCGATATTATTATTGCCGCCTGCGGACGCGCGGGAGTAGTAGGAGCTGATTATGTAAGGGAAGGACAGATAATTATCGATGTCGGCATTAATGTAAATGATGAGGGCAGGCTTTGCGGCGATGTTGATTATACAGCTGTAGAACCAATAGTTTCCGCTATTACACCGGTACCGGGCGGAGTGGGCAGTGTGACTACGGCTGTGCTTATGAAGCATGTAGTAGACGCTGCTTTAAAAGCGGCTGATTAGTACATGGGAAGTATGCTTTGTTTATTATATTAATATGGTGATAAAAAGGGAGCAGCAAAGCTCCCTTTTTATGTTTAAATTATTTGATTGTAATCTTACGTGTAAATTTCTTTGATATACCATCTTTTGCTTTGACTGTTACAACAATTGCTGCCTTGCCTTTTTTCAGAGCGGTTACTTTAACCTTCTTTGCGGATTTTTTGACTTTTATAAGCTTCTTTCCTGATTTGATTTTTACTTTAATTTTCTTTACCGATGTATTTGAAGCCTTTGCTTTAAAGGTTATGCTCTTTTTAACTTTTACAGTAGACTGCTTTTTGCCCGAAAGAGTTACTGAACTGCTTACGGCGCTGTTATCCAAAGGAGCAGGCGAAGGATTAATAGTATTGCCGCTGTCCTGTGGAACCGGAGACGGATTAACAGTAGTCGTATTATCGTTGTTGTCAACAGGAGCTGGCAAAACTGTAACGGTGATAGTATCAGATGCTTCTGAATTATCTTCGGCTGTAACAGTAATAACTGTCTCTCCGGCATTTTTGCCTGATATGGTTCCGATATTGTTATCAGTCGAAACTGATGCAACAGACTGGTCTGATGAAGCAAAACGAACTGTCTTATTGGTTGCGTTATCAGGCGTTACTATTGCGGATATGTCGATTGAATCGCCCGCTGTTATCGTAATTTTAGCGTCGTCGTTATATACGTTTCCGTCTTTATCTGCTATAGAGACCTCTTTTACAGGACGGCTGATATTAATTGTACAGGCTGCCGTTTTGCCTGTATCAATTCTCTTTGCCGTAATAGTTGCCGTACCTGAATTTTTAGCGGTAACAGTTACCTTTGACGTTGATGTTTCTCCTTGTGTAAATGAAGCCTCGCTTATTGTAACGTCGGGATTGCTGCTTGTCCATTCTACTATTTCAGACGATGCCATATTGAATGAAGCGGTAAGCTCGGCAGATGCTGAATCGTCAGCGTCAAGAGTAAGTGATAATTCAGACTTGTCAAGTGAAATAACTGTTTCGGCAGTTACTGAAAGCTTTGTCACTGCATATTTGTTAAGATATGCATTATATGCATATATGTCCGCCTCACCTATCTTATGCGTAGTAATCATGCCTGAATATATATCAATTGAAGCAACGTCAGGATTAGAGCTTAGATAAGCAATTCTGTCTGTGCAGCCTTCTATTCCAGCAACTCTTTGTTTAAATGACGCTTCGGAATTAATTTCAAGCTCTATGTTGTTTTCAGTTGATGAAATATCCTGAGCATGAACAGGAGAAGCAACAGGTGCAATTTCAATACCGTTAAGACGTGCCGTAACGATTGCGTCTGCTGCCGGATTTATTGCATCATCCGTACCTTCATAAAAATCGAAGCGGTCAATTCCTTTAGTATCGTTCTCATCTAATGCATCGCCTATAGTATATGTATGTGATGCGGCATATGCTTCGTTGCCGATTGTATTATCAGATAAATAAGCTGTGAGAGTACCGTATCCCTGGCCGTTATCTTTTACGTCAACCACATATATAACTTCTGTCCTGGTAGCGCCGTAGAACTGGCTTGCGCCGTTAGACGTCTGATCATAATTTAGTGCAGCTTCACCAATTGTTTCATTATTAAAATTCACAATAGTTGTGTTGTTGCGTTCCTTGGTTTTGTTGCCTGTATAAACGTATACATAATATTGTCCGACAGGTAAATCCACGCTGAAGCTGTATTTTTCGCCGTCAGGTGAGAAAACCCAGTCTTTAAAATAGTTTCCGCCCTCAGTAGTAACAGCGGAAGGCATTACTCTGTCAAAACCGATGTGCTGTGAATTCTGCTGCGGTGCGCTGTCCTTATAGACGTCAGAAACAGTTGTGTCAGCATAGGTCATGTTGCCGTATCCTGCAGCCGGCGCTTCAGCGGGACTGTCCGGAGTTGATGTAAATAAATCAGGGTAGTCGGCAAAAACCTTAGGCATAAGCGACGATTCGTTGACATTAGTATCGGCTTCCTCAGAATCCGGATGGATTCCGAAGTCAAGCGCTATAGAAGTCTTCCAGCCGGATGTATCTACACTGGCTGTGGAAGTTTTTTCAGGAATTACAATCATTCCTGCGATAAGCGTCATGCTAAGCATAGAAGCAAGAATTTTTTTAAATACAATTTTTCTCAATATAATATCCTCCCTTAATAATATTTATTAATATATTATCATATTTATAATTTTTTGGCAACGAGTACATGCCGCTATAGTGTATTATTGTATTTATTATTGCACAGTTAAAATGGAAGGTGATGTAATGCAAAAGATTCAGTATATCCTTTTTGACCTTGATGGGACTCTTACAGATACAAGCGAGGGCATAACAAAGAGCGTGCAGTATGCGCTGCGTAATGTTGGCATTAATGAAGAGCGTTCTAATCTTTTAAAGTTCATCGGTCCGCCTATCATGGATTCCTTCAGAGATTTTTATAATATGAATGAAGAAGAGTGTTCTACAGCAGTAAGATACTATAGAGAGCGGTATTCAAAAGAAGGCTTGTATGAAGCCGTATTGTATGACGACGTCGTTTCTGTATTAAAGGAGCTTAAGGGGCGTGGGAAAATTCTTGCTGTCGCAACAAGCAAACCGGAAATATTTGCGGTAAAAATATGTGAGCGCTTTGGTTTGTCGCAATATTTTGATTGTATATGCGGAAGCGGGCTTGATGGAAGCTTTTATCATAAATGCGATGTTATCAATAAGGCGCTTAATGCGCTTAAAATAAATCCAAAGGAAGCAATTATGGTAGGAGACAGAAAGCATGATATTATCGGAGCGAACCAGTGCAATATGCTCAGCATAGGAGTCCGGTGCGGTTTCTCTGAGAAAAATGAGCTTGAAGACGCAGGAGCTGATTACATTGTCGATAATCTTTCAGGACTTCTTAATATTCATATAATTTAGTGCGGCGCATATATTAAAAAAAACTGAAGGTGTTTATTCATGATTTATGTAGTAAAGCCTGGTGATAATGTTGATAATATAGCGCGTTTATATAATATTCCTGTATATGAGCTTATTTATGATAATCAGATTGAATACCCATATGCGCTGGCTGTAGGCCAGGCGTTGTATATACGCGAAGCTGCGCCTGTAATATACAGAAGCATAACTGCTAACGGTTATGCTTACCCGTTTATAAATGAGGACATACTGGAAGAGACACTTTCATATCTTACATTTTTGTCTGTATTTTCTTATGGATTTACGGCGGAAGGAGAGTTGGTTCCTCCTGCAATTAATCCACAGTTTATGATTAATCTTTCTGATACCAATGACACACTCCCGATACTTACACTGACTCCATTTGATGAGAATGGGAGATTTAATAATAATCTTATTAGTTCCGTTGTCAGAAATAATGATATACAGCTTATATTAATTGATGAAATTCTTGCCGAGCTTAACAGTAAAGGCTATGCCGGTGTTGATGTGGATTTTGAATATATTCTTGCCGAAGACAGGGATTATTTTACGACGTTTGTTGCAAGAATGACGCGGATACTTAACGAATCAGGATATACTGTTTCTGTTGCGCTTGCGCCGAAAACTAGCGCAGACCAACAGGGGCTGTTATATGAGGGAAAGGATTACGCCGGGCTTGGAGCGGCGGCTGACAGCGTGCTTTTAATGACTTATGAATGGGGTTATACATACAGCCAGCCAATGGCTGTTGCACCTGTAAATAAAGTGCGTCAGGTTATAGAGTACGCGGTAACTGAAATTCCTGTCAGTAAGATTGATATGGGTATACCGAACTACGGGTACGACTGGCCTCTTCCTTATGAAAAAGGTATTACGAAAGCCAGAACAATCGGTAATATTGAAGCAGTAAATATTGCGGTAAGATATGGGGCGGTAATACAGTATGATGAATTAGCTCAGACGCCGTATTTTAATTACACAGATGAATTGGGAACAGAACATGAAGTGTGGTTTGAGGATGTGAGAAGTATGCGGGCTAAATTGGGATTAATCAGCGAATATAATCTGAGAGGAGCGGGATACTGGCAGATAATGAGGCTGTTCCGCGCTAACTGGCTTTTGCTTTCAGATACATTTATTATTGATAAAAGAGGCTCTGTATAACGAAAGCAAAACGACACAAAAATTTCACAGTATGCGGAATATTGATTTAAGGTTCATTTAAGGTTACACCGATATACTTTGGTATGTAAATCTTTAAATGAAAGGACAGAAAAAGTATGAAAAAAAGAACGGTGATATGTCTGGCAGGATTATTGTTTTTAACAATGTCTGCTGCAGGCTGCGGAAGGGATAAAGACAAGCCAAAAGACGCTGTGGCTGATATACGGGCGATTGCAGAGGATGCCGAATATGGAGAGGTATCTGCTATAGATGGAAATATTATTACTATAAAAAAAGGTACGTTAAAGGATGAAGAGGATATGTCGTCAATGCTTGACCTTACGGGAGAGGAAACAGACCTTGAGGTATCAGAAAGTACAGTGATAAAAAGGATGAATATGAGAGGTATGCGAAATGGCAGTAAGCCGGAGGGCACGCCGCCAGCGGATATGGAAGAAGAGGGCCGCGCTTATGACGAAATAAATGAAGAAATTAGTATAAATGATATTAATGAAGGAGACGTGGTTTCCGTTATATATAATGATGACGGCTCGGCAGCTGAAATTTCAATAATGAACATGACAAGGAGAGAAAAATGAGAAAAATAAAGCAGAAAAATACAGTAAAGAAAAGGAAAATTAAAAAAAGAGTTGTTGCAGCAATATGTCTTTTCGTTGCTGCCGTACTGATAATTGTACCTACGTTGATATTCAGAAATAAAGGAACTGATTTTAAAAATGATTCTGCCATAGTCCAGTCCTATGAAGTAACAAAGGGAAATGTAAGCACAACTATAAGCAGTACAGGAACACTTGCCAATGCGGATGCAGAATCCATAGAAATTCCTGAAGGAATTAAAATAAAAAAGGTGTATGTAAACGAGGGTGATTTCGTTGAAGAGGGTCAGGAGCTTGCTTTAGTTGATAAGGCGTCAGCAGCGGAAATTATTCTTGATATTGATGAAAATATTGATACACTTTCAGATGAGCTTGAAGATGTTGATGCTTCAAGCGATAAAACTTCTACAGAGTATATGCAACGCCTTATACTAAAAAACAGTATAAAAGACCTTAAGTCCGAAAAGAAAAAGCTAATGCAGATATATAAATCAGGTAAAATTACAGCTTCGTCGGCAGGTATCGTTGATACGGTTAATGTAACGGACGATGCAACAGTTTCAGGTCAAAATTCAGGAAGCGCAGATAGCGCTGTTAATGGAAGCATGCTTAGCTCAGATAAGAAAACATCTTCTGGTATTACGTTATTGTCCTCTGATGTATCCGGCAGGGATAGTGTGCAGCCGCTTTCACAGGAAATGAATGATAACGTTACTTTAATAACAAATGCGGATATGTCTGCGCTTAGAATTCAAACGCCGGCATCAGCTGAGGCGCCGCAGTCTGAAATTGAAGAAACACATTTTTATACAGGAAAAATAAGCTGGGATACTACAGGAAGCTTTGAGTCAGGAAAAACATATACGGCAACAATAATTCTTACTGCAAAGTATGGATATGCATTTGCAGCAGCTGATAGTTATAATATATTGAACGACAGCTCTGTTGTTTCAAAAGAATTGGCTCTGAATCAGGAAGCAGGGGTATCGGGTAATGAACTCGGCATAAGAGTATCCTATATGATAGAGGAAGAAAATCAGGCGACAGAGCCGCCTTCTGCTAAGGAATCCAAAAAAACACAGAAAAATACTGTATCGGATAATGTTCAATCAAAATCTGATGTAACTGGCAGTTCACAGAGTACAAAGAATAATAATGATACAGATACAGCCGTCACTGTTTCAGCGTCATCGGCTTCAACTGAAAAATCATCTGATGATACTACTGAAAGCAATATTGATATATCACAGGTGGAAATATTTGCCATTTCACCGTCAGACAGTATGGTACTGTCAGTAAGTGTGGATGAGCTTGATATTAATTCCGTAAAGTGTGGACAGAATGCCGTTATTACAATGGATGCGTTTGAAAACAATGAATTTTCGGGAACTATAAGTAATATAGATACTACTGCAACAACTAACGGAGGCAGTTCAAAATATACGGTCGATATTACTTTAAATAAAGAAGAGGGCATGCTTCAGGGCATGAGCGCGTCGGCTGTTATAAATATCAACGAGGCAGACGACGTAATTTTGATTCCGGCAAACGCTATATCTGAAAGAGGCGGAGATTCATTTGTATATACAGAAAAAAGTGAGGATGGACAGCTGTCAGGCGAGGTTTTGATTCAGACGGGGCTTTCGGACGGAACGAATGTTGAAGTTACCGAAGGATTATCTGAAGGCGATACTATATATTATACAGTGATTAATTCGCAGGATGAAAGCGGCGGTATGGGAGGTTTTGGAATGCCGGGCGATAACAGGAATTTTGGAAATAATATAAATCAGAATGGATTTCAGGGAGATATGCCAATGAGAGACAGAACATCTGACAGCAGACCATCGGGAGAATTGGGAGGAGGAAGGAATTGGAATCAATAAAAAATATGATTGTTTTTGACAAGATTTCAAAGATATATAATATTGGCGGACAGGAAGTGCGTGCGCTTGATGAAGCCAGTATGTGTATAAGGGAACAGGAATTTGTAAGTATAATTGGTCCAAGCGGAAGCGGTAAATCCACAATGATGAACATTATAGGATGCCTTGATACGGCTGACAGTGGAAAATATATATTAAACGGGCAGTCGATAGAGTCATATTCGGAAACTGAGCTTGCACATATAAGAAACAGACAGATTGGATTTATATTCCAAAACTTTAATTTGATTGGAAACCTGACTGCCGAAGAAAACATTGAACTGCCGCTTATATATCAGAAGCTTCCGAAAAAAGAACGAAAAAAACGGGTTTGCGAAGCGCTGCAGCTTGTAAAGCTAGACAACAGAGGCACACACAAACCGTCCGAGCTGTCCGGAGGACAGCAGCAGAGAATTGCTATTGCGCGTGCCATTGCATCAAAGCCTTCGCTGATTCTTGCGGACGAGCCGACAGGAAATCTTGACTCTAAGACAGGAGATGAGATTATGCAGATATTTCATGAGCTTCATCATAACGGCAACACTATTATACTTATAACGCATGATGAAAATGTTGCTTTACAGGCGTCAAGAAGAATAAGTATACTTGACGGTCATATTACGGAGGTAGAGGAATGATTATACAGTCTGTAAAAATGGCGTGGAAATCTATTGCGGGAAATAAGATGAGAGCATTTCTTACAATGCTTGGAATTATTATAGGAGTAATGTCTTTGGTTGTTCTTGTGTCTCTTACGAGCGGCGCTACAGGTTCTGTTACCGACAAGATATCCTCACTTGGCTCTAACCTGCTTACGGTTATGATATCTGATGATAAAGGAAGTCCGATAAAGCTTGATGACCTTTCTGAATTTATTGCTCTTCCTGAGATTTCCGATGCTTCGCCGATAGCGCAGTCTTCAGTGACGGCTGATTATGCCGATAACAGCGAAACAGCTGCAGTATACGGAACAACGGGAAGCTATATGGATATTAACGGGCTTACGCTTGGCAGCGGGAGATTTATTAAAAATTCGGATGTGGAGAATCATACTAATGTGGCGGTTATAAGCGCAGACCTTGCAGAGGATGTTGTTGGTTACGCCAACGCCGCAGGAGAAAGTATACAGCTTAACGGTACAAAATTTCTTATAATAGGCGTACTTGAGGCAGAGGATACATCTACGGAGACGTATTCCAATTATGAGCTGTATATCCCATTTACTTCTCTTGTACGGCTTGTAGATTCTGTTCCGACAAGCATAACAAGCTTTTGTGTATCAGCTGAAAGTGACGAAAGCCTGGATGCCGCTGAAAGCAGCATAGAGACAATTCTTATGGAGCGTTTTGAAAATGATGATGAAGCGTTTTCCATTATGAATCAGTCTGAGATTATGGAAGCGCTTAGTGATGTTACTAATATTTTATCGCTGCTTTTAGGAGGCATTGCCGCAATATCTCTTTTGGTTGGGGGCATCGGTATTATGAATATTATGCTTGTGTCTGTTACAGAGCGGACGAAAGAGATTGGTATACGTAAAGCAATCGGGGCGGGAAGATATACAATTATGCTTCAGTTTCTTATTGAAGCAATGATGCTGAGTTTAATGGGATGTTTTACAGGCGTGGCTGCCTCGTGGGGAATATTAAAGATTCTTTCGGTAGCTGCGTCAGCATACAGCCTTAATTTCGAGCTTTCTATAGGCGTAGTATGGATAGCTATAATATTTTCTACAGTAATTGGTGTAGTATTTGGACTATATCCGGCACATAAAGCGGCTAAAAAGAATCCAATTGAATCTCTGAGGTATACAGGTTAGATGTGAGTCTTGCAGTTCGTTCTTATGATATGCTATTATTAAGGTGCGTTGGCGCGTGGTTATCAGTATATTATGGAGGACGTTATGAGACTTTTACTGGCAGAGGATGAAAAAGAATTATCGAATGCGCTTACAGCTATACTTCGGCACAATAATTATTCGGTAGACGTAGTATATAATGGTCTGGATGCATTGGATTTCCTTATGAACCAGGATTATGACGGAGTAATACTGGATATAATGATGCCGGGAATGGATGGCATTCAGGTACTTACTAAAATACGCTCGCAGGGCAATATGACTCCTGTTCTTATACTTACGGCAAAGTCAGAGGTTGACGATAGGGTTATTGGGCTGGACAGCGGTGCGGACGATTATTTGTGTAAGCCATTTTCTACCAAAGAGCTTCTTGCACGTATAAGAGCAGTCACAAGAAGGAGAACGGAAACGGCTGGCGCCGTACTGACATTTGGAGATATATCTCTTGACCTCGCGGCGTTTGATATGTATTCCGCAAAGGGCAGCTTTAAGCTTGCCAATAAAGAATTTCAGATGATGGAAATGCTCATATCCAATCCAGGACAGGTTATTTCAATAGACAGATTCTGGGAGAAAATATGGGGATATGACAGCGATGCAGAGATAGCTGTGGTATGGGTATATATATCTAATTTAAGAAAAAAGCTTGCCGTGCTTTCTTCCGGTACGCATATTAGAACTGCCAGGAATCAGGGATATTCGCTGGAGGCGGTGAAATGATAAAAAGTCTTAGAAAGAAGTTTATAATTGCTGCAATGTGCGCCATATTTATAGTATTTGCAGTAATCATCGGTATGATTAATACGATGAATTATGCGAGGCTTAGAGAGCACGCTGATTATATGACATGGCTTATTGAAGCAGGGGACGGTAAGCTCCCTTTATTTAACAGGTCAGATTTTAATAAGGAAAAAATACCTCCGAAGCCCGAACGGTTATCTGAAGAAACGCCGTTTGAGACACGGTATTTTTATTTTATATTAGATTCAAACGGTGATATAATTTTGTCAGATACTAAAAATATTGCCGCAGTCAGTGAATCAGAAGCAGAAAAATATGCAAAAGCGGCCTATAGCGCACATAAGCAAAAGGGATTTATGGATATCTACCGTTTCAGAAAATCTAAAACCAGTGAAGGAATAAAAGTTATTTTCCTTGACTGCAGAAGGGAACTGGCGGCGGCAAGGATGCTTTTGCTTATCAGCCTTTTAGTATTTGCACTGGGGCTTTTGGCAGTATTTATACTTGTCATGGTATTTTCAAGGATGGTATTTGCTCCGGTACAGGAAAGCTATGTACGCCAAAAGCAGTTTATAACGGATGCAAGCCATGAGATAAAAACGCCGCTTGCCGTTATATCGGCCAATACGGAAGTGCTTGAGATGGAAGCGGGTGAAAATCAGTGGACAGTAAGCACACATAATCAGATAGACAGGTTAAACGCCCTTACCTCACGGCTTCTTACGCTGGCGAGACTAGATGAAGAAAAATTTGTTAAAACGTGCGACAGATTTTCATTGTCACAGGCAGCAAAGGAAACGGTCTCGTCATTTTCTGCGCCCGCAAAGCTTGCAGGAAAGGGGCTTGATATAGATATTAAAGAAGATATATATATATCAGGCGATGAAAAGCAGATAAGGCAGATGCTTAACATACTGCTTGATAATGCGGTGAAGTATTCGGATGCTGACAGCACAATAGAGGTATCATTATACAAAAAAGGAAGCAGAATCGTTTTTAAAACATTTAATTATGTAAAAGGTATTGATAAAGGCAATAATGATAAAATATTTGAACGCTTTTACAGACGTGACGCATCGAGAAATTCTGAGACAGGGGGATTTGGAATAGGCCTGTCTGCTGCAAAATCAATTATAAACGCCCATAAAGGAAGGATTCAGGCAGTAAGTAAGGATGGGCAGAGCCTTAGTATAATTGTGACGCTTCCTGCCGCGCACTCAGATAATAAGTACGACAAAGGAAATATTTATGTATAAGATATATATAATAGAAGATGATAGAGGAATAGCCGAAGCAGTTATAGAGAGCTTAAAAGCATGGGATATGAAAGCGGCGTGTACGCGTAATTTCAGAAATATAATGTCTGAATTTGCAGAATATTCGCCGCAGCTTGTTCTTATTGATATATCGCTTCCTTTTTTTGACGGCTATCATTGGTGCAGTGAAATCAGAAAAATTTCAAAAGTTCCGATTATATTCATATCATCAGCTGCAGACAACATGAACATTGTAATGGCGATGAATATGGGAGCAGATGATTTTATTGCAAAGCCGTTTGACCAAAGCATACTTATGGCAAAGATTCAGGCGTTATTAAGACGCACATACGACTTTGCAAAAGATACTCCCATATACGAGCACAGAGGAGCTATACTTAATACAGGAGAAGCAGTATTTACCTATAAAGATGAGCAGATTAATCTCTCAAAAAATGAGTATAGGATTCTTTATATGCTTATGAAGAATAAAGGCAGGGTTGTGAGCCGTCAGAAATTGATGGAAGCGCTGTGGGAGACGGATAATTATGTTGATGAAAATACGCTGACCGTTAATGTAAACCGTCTGCGTAAAAAGATTGAAGCAGCAGGACTTAAGGGATATATTGAAACAAAGTTCGGTGTCGGCTATATTATTGTATAAGGGAATACCATGAAAAGATATATAGTATTATTTGTATTATGCATAGTAATATTTTTAACTTCATTTATGCTTTACCATCTGCCGGTTAAGGCTGTGATTTATCCTGCGCTGCTTTGTGCAGCGCTTATTGCAGCCGTGTGTATTATGGATTATCTGCATAAACGAAAAAAGCATAAGCTTCTGAAAAGTCTTTTGGCGCTTCCTGAGAATATGTTCGATATTTTATCTGAATATGACGATGCTTTTGATACTGATTATCAGGAGATAATTCGACTGATGCAGGAACAGGAAAAGAAAACACAGTATGAATATGATACCCGTTATTCTGACATGGTTGATTACTATACCACGTGGGCGCACCAGATTAAAACTCCGATTGCATCCATGAGGCTGACGCTTCAGAATGAAGATACGGCGCTTTCGAGAAAACTGTCAGAAGACCTTTTTCGTATTGAGCAGTATGTTAATATGGTACTGACTTATCTAAGACTTGATTCTGATTCAAGCGATTATGTTTTTGCTGAATATTCTTTAGATGACATCATACGACAGGCTGTAAGAAAATTTGCCGGTCAATTCATAGGAAATAGCATAAAGCTTGATTATACACCTGTAGAAAAGGACGTTGTTACTGATGAAAAATGGCTTTTGTTCGTTATTGAGCAGATTATTTCCAACGCTCTCAAATATACTGCGTCAGGATGTATAAGCATATTTATGGAAGAACCGTATATTTTGTGCATAAAGGATACCGGTATTGGAATATCGAAAGAAGATCTTCCAAGGATATTTGAAAAGGGATATACCGGTTATAACGGACGAAATGATAAGAAAGCGAGTGGTCTGGGACTTTATCTTTGCAAACGTATTTCAGATAACATGGGATTAGGTATATCAGCTGAATCTGAGCCTGACAAGGGAACGATTGTAAGTCTTGACTTTACAGAATGTAAGGCAGAGAAGCGTTAAAATGTGACAAAAACGTTAGGATTCATATAGATATTGTAAGGAGAAGCTATGGAGGCCGGTACCGCCGCATTGCTATAATTATGGTATTATAAAATAAAGGAGATATAGCAATGGAAATGATTTTACAGGTACAGGGATTAAAAAAGATATACACTGCCCGTTTCGGAGGAAATAAAGTTTTGGCGCTGAAAAATGTAAATTTCAGCGTGGAAAAGGGCGAATATGTAGCGATAATGGGTGAGTCAGGGTCCGGAAAGACGACGCTTCTTAATATTCTGGCAGCTCTTGATAAACCGACTTCAGGAAAAATAATGCTTGAAAACAAGGATATGTCTGAAATAAAGGAAAAAGATATGTCAGATTTCAGGCGTGATAATCTTGGCTTTGTATTTCAGGATTTTAATCTTCTTGATACATTTTCACTTGAAGATAATATTTATCTGCCGCTTGTTTTGGCAGGAAAAGATTACAGGGAAATGCGGGCAAGGCTTATGCCGATTGCGGGAAAGCTTGGAATTGTTGATATTTTGAAGAAATATCCGTACGAGGTTTCCGGCGGACAGAAACAAAGAGCAGCCGTTGCCAGAGCGCTGATTACCGGGCCGAAGATAATTTTTGCAGACGAGCCGACAGGAGCGCTTGACTCAAAGGCAGCAGATGAACTCTTAGGGCTGTTTAGTGATATCAACTCCGGCGGACAGACTATTCTTATGGTAACACATTCTGTAAAAGCGGCAAGTAATGCGGGACGCGTATTGTTTATTAAGGACGGAGAAGTATTTCATCAGATATATCGCGGCGAATGTACTAATGAGCAGTTATACCAAAAAATATCAGATACTCTCACAATGCTTGTAGCAGGAGGTGAGAGCAGATGAATAGCGGGTTTTTTTCAAAAATTGCATGGAGTGGAATAAAAAATAACAGGCAGCTTTATTTTCCATATATATTTACGTGTATATGCATGGTATTTATGTTTTATATTATAAATGCCCTTTCTGTAAGTCCGCTGCTTCTTCATATGTCAGGAGGAGGCAATGCCGGTTATATACTTTCATTTGCAAAGAGGGTAATAGGAATATTTGCGCTTATATTTCTCTTTTACACCAATTCATTTCTTGTAAGACGAAGAAACAGGGAATTTGGGCTGTATAATATACTTGGGATGAATAAGAAAAAGATAGGAAAAGTTATTTTATGTGAATCATTTATAATTGCTGTGATAAGTATTGCATCAGGACTGATTCTTGGAATTGTATTATCAAAATTTGCAGAGCTTTTGCTGTTTAACATTATTCATGCGGATATAGATTATTCATTTCATATCCCGCTGGACGCAGTAAATAACACGCTTTTGGTATTCATAATTATATTTTTTATGCTGTTTTTATTTTCGTTATGGCAGGTTCATTGTTCTGACCCTCTTAAGCTTTTAAAGAGTGAGAATATAGGAGAAAAGCCGCCCAAAAGCAATATCCTGGGATTTGTGGTTGGAATTGCAGTGCTTGGAGCGGCATATTATATTGCAGTGTCTATTAAAAGTCCTATGTCTGCGCTTTTATGGTTTTTTATTGCGGTTATAATGGTAATAGTGGCTTCTTATATTCTTCTGATATCCGGTTCGGTTGCATTGTGCCGTATTTTACAAAAGAACAAAAAGTATTATTATAATAAGAAGCATTTTATTTCGGTTTCTTCAATGGCTTTCCGTATGAAGCGTAACGGCGCCGGCCTTGCTTCGATATGTATTCTCAGTACAATGGTGCTCGTTATGCTTTCATCAACGGCGAGTCTTTATATAGGAGCAGACGACAGTATAAAGGAAAGATACCCAAGAGACATATATATAGAGGCTAAGACTGACAGCACAGGTAATTTTAATGAAGATAATATTAATCGTTTAAAGAGTGTTTTCAGGAAAATCACCGACAATCGTGATATAGAGCAAAATAATGTACTGGAGTACCGTGCGGCATCCATATATGGTTTGTTGGATAATGGTTATCTGGATGCGGACTCTGTGGCTCTGGACAGCTTTAATATTGGTACTTATGATAATGTTACCGGAATATATATTATTCCTATTGAAGATTACAACAATATGACTGGTTCTGACAAAACACTTGATGATAATGAAGCGCTGCTTTCCTGTTATCGTACGGATTATTCTGAAGATACAATTAAAGTGGCAGATGCAGACGTCCTGAATATTAAAGAGGTTCTTGATGGCTTTAGTGTAAACGGAACGACAACGTCGGCTGTAACGCCAACAGTGTATGTGATTGTAAATAATTTTGAAGAATATGTTAAACCGCTTCAGACGCCTGACAACATTAATGGTTCTGCAATGCTTAATATAAGCTGGATATATGGCTTTAATATTAATAAAGGAGATAAAGCCCAGTCGGACGTATGCTCTAAAATCAATGACAGGTTAAGAGATATCTCCATAGGAATGGGTGATGAAAGGATTACATTTCAGTGCGACTGCGTTGCGGATAATAAAGATAGTTTTTACCAGACCTTCGGGGGCTTGTTCTTTATCGGAATAATGTTAAGCATAGTATTTGTGTTTGCGGCAGTGCTGATTATATATTATAAGCAGATATCTGAAGGATATGAGGATCAGTCAAGATTTGATATTATGAAAAAGGTCGGAATGACAAAAAAGGATATACGCAAAACTATTAATTCGCAGATACTTATCGTATTTTTCTTGCCGCTGCTTCTTGCAGGACTTCATCTGGCATTTGCGTTTCCGCTTGTATGGAAGCTGCTTATGATGTTTAACCTGCACAATAAATTACTTATTATGCTTGTTACAATATGCTCGTTTTTAATATTTACGCTGTTCTATGTGGTGGTATATAGGATAACGTCTAATTCGTACTACAAAATTGTAAACGGATGCAAAAAATAGCGCGTTTTTGGCGCTTTGCAACCACTGGTTGACAGATTGGCTGTCCGGCTTGATTGATTTTTAAAGCTTTGACAGTTATAATTTCTTCAATGACAGAATGATTTAAAAGGAGGGGCAATGTATGTTATTGGCAGAAAAAATAACAGAGCTTAGAAAAAAACAAGGATGGTCGCAGGAGGAGCTTGCGCAGAAGCTTGACATATCGCGGCAGTCAGTATCCAAATGGGAGTCGGGCGGCGCAATGCCGGATATTGATAAGATAATCAAATTAAGCGGTTTGTTTGGAGTGAGTACAGATTATCTGCTGAAAGATGAAGCAGAAGCTTTCACTGATATAAGTAATAATATGCATGAAGAGGCTGAATGCGTGTATGATAATGCAAAGCATATCTCAAAAAATGAAGCAGAAGTGTATATTAATACGGTGTTTAATATTTCTAAAAAGATGGCGGCTGCAATTTCTTTTATGATTCTTTCTCCGGTATGTCTTATACAGCTTAGCGGATATGCGGAGTATTGTAATAAAATCACAGAAGAGATGGCAGGAGGAATAGGCGTAGCCATACTTCTTGCAATTGTTGCAGCTGGCGTAGCTGTATGTATTATTAACGGCTCAAAATTGTCAGAATTTGAGTATCTTGGTAAAGAGGAGATAAAGCTCGATAGCGGCGTAGCTGAAATGGTTAAATGTAAAAAGGATGATAATGCACATAACTTCACAGTAAAGATTACTACAGGAGTAGTGCTATGTATTTTCGGTGTTATACCGATGATGATTGCCGCTGCGTTTGAGACGGGCGACAGCGCCTATGAATATGTATATGTTACTTGTGTGAATATTCTTTTGATATTTGTAAGTATAGGAACGTTCTTTTTTGTTTCAGCATGCATGGTTAAGGACAGTTATGATAAGCTTCTTCAGACCGGAGAATATACAAGGAAAAAAAAGCAGACTGCTAAAAAGATTTCATTTTTTCCGGGCGTATACTGGTGTTTTATTACAGCCATATATCTTGGAGTTAGCTTTTACAGCAATAACTGGGAAAGCACATGGATTGTCTGGCCTGTTGCAGGAGTGCTGTTTGTGGCAGTGCATGGCATGGTAAGTGCGGCTGTAAAGTCTAAATCAGAATGAAAATAAGGTAGATTTTGTATATCAGCTTATGTTAGAATACCTTTATGAATTACTTGGAGGTATAATACATGAGCGAAGAAAAAATAAGTGTCAGCTATAAAGCTTCTTATAATAAGACAGTTCCGTTTAATAACCGCGTGGACTATTGCGTGGGGACAGGGCGTATGGGTCTTGCGCTTCAGAAAGAATATTATGAACAGCTTAAATATGTTCAGGATATTATAGGCTTTAAGCACATAAGAGGGCATGGGTTATTTACTGATGATATGGCAATATACCATGAATATGAAGATGAGAATGGCGATATCTGCCGTGAATATAACTTTACTTATCTTGATCTTGTTATGGATTCCTATACGTCACTGGGCATTAAGCCGTTTATTGAGCTGGGATTTATGCCTGATAAGCTGGCAAGTGGAGAACAGACTGTATTCTACTGGAAGGGCAATGTTACACCGCCTAAGTCATATGAAGGATGGTGTGAGTTAGTTAAGAATACCCTTAGGCATCTTATGGACAGATATGGTGCGGATGAAGTAGTTACGTGGCCGGTTGAAGTGTGGAATGAGCCTAATCTGCCGGGATTTTTTAAAGACGCCGATATGGCAGAGTATTTTAAGCTCTTTAAAGAGACATTTTATGCTATAAAAGAGGTTGACGAAAGATTCAGAGTCGGCGGTCCTGCTATATGTGGTGTGAATGATGAAGAATGGATTAGAAGGTTCATGGAATTCTGCAGGGATAACAGCATTCCTGTTGATTTTATTACAAGGCATCATTATACAACGGAGATGCCGGAGCATGCAGGACATTATTCATATCAGGAGCTTACGGATGCTGAGTATGGAAAGAATAACCTTCATGTTACAAGGCAGATTGTTGACAGCTTCAGCGAGTATAAGGGAAGAAAGATACATATAACAGAGTTCAATACTTCGTATGTGCCAAATAATCCTATACACGATACTAACCAGAACGCAGCTTATATGGCGGGACAGCTTTCATGGCTGGGTGATGATAATGAATCATACTCTTATTGGACGTTCGGAGATATATTTGAAGAACAGGGAGTACCTTTTACGCCGTTTCACGGTGGGTTTGGAATGGTTGCTAACGGAGTTATACCAAAGCCGACGTTTTGGACGTTTGCATTCTATAAAAAGCTTTCGGATTATCAGTGTATTCACAGAAGCGATGAAGCTGTCATTGTGCGAAGCGGTGAAAATGAATACCGGGGCGTCATATGGAACAGCGCGCTTAAGAGAAATGGAAGAAGTCTTGACTTTGCGTGTGATATTGACGTACAGGAAGGCGGCGAAGGGCAGTACAGTATAATATACAGCACGGTTGACGAAAAATGCTGCAATCCGTATAAAGTATGGCATGATATGGGAGAGCCGTCTTCTCTTACAGAATTACAGAAAGAGACTCTGAGACAGGCAGCAGTACCGTTCATTTCTTCCGACAGGCTTGACGTTAAGGACGGAAAGCTGAGTATAAAAAGAGAGCTTGATGAATTTGCAGTTGTATATTTTGAATGTAAAAAATCAGAAATAACGTCCGATAGAGGATTCTCATATGAGAGAGCGGTAATGATTCCTTAGTATGTTAATTACGTCATAGTATTTTCCTTATTGGCGGCGCCTCGCTTCCAATAAGGAAATTTTTTTCTGAGTATGCCAAAGATGATGCATGATGCGCATAATAACACGATGGACGTCAGTATACATAGCGCGCAGCGCATAAAAAATTCCGTAGGAAGTATAAGTATAATTTCATCTGTTTTATAATTGAATAGCCAGTTATCCTTTCCGGGAAAAAATATATGGTGAAATACTGTAAACGCCCTGTTAAAATCTGCAGCGCACAGTATTCCGGTTACAGAAAAAAGAACGGCTAATATAATACTGCTGTAGAACGAAGAAGTATAGCCAAAAAGACGGTAAGGAGTATATTTTCTTTTCGCAATTAAAATGGCATATATTATAAGAAATACTGATGTTGCCGCCAGTATATGCAAATCAAGAAGAAACAGCTGTCTTACGTCGGCGAAATGGGCCTTGCCGGATTCGGACCATGAAAGGTCTCCGGTACTAAAATCATCAGTTAAATACAGGCAGTAATCTAACATTTCGTCATACGCTTCCTTAATCTGTTCTTTTGAAAAACCGGTATCATGCACAAACTTAAGATTATCTATCTGCACATAATAGAATGGGCGTATAACTATAGGTATTGATATTGAAAATGATATAATAAATAGTATTATGACAAGAGTTGTTAATACAAAAATCAGCTTATTTTTCATTATTATTTTCCTTATATTTGTTATAAAATGAGCATACGATTAATACCTGGGCGGGAAGGTAAAACAGCCACATTCCAAATGAAACCGCTCGTTGTATCGATGCGGTAAAAGCAGGTATTTTAGTATAAAAAAGTGCGATATTAGTAAGTCCTACACATGTATCACACAGAAAGAATAAAAGGAGCCCGATTGCCAGTAACCAGCCGTCAGATTTTTTGTTTTTTATTGTAAAGGCATGGACTGCATTAAATGCAAGCTGTGTGTAACACAATGCAGAAGCTATGGATATTGAGTCTGCCATATTATTTTGGTCAAGGGAAAGAACAACTGCTAAAAAAACCGCAAGCCTTGGAAATATTGAAAGCATATCTGATAAGGATATCAGGTATATTGCATATATAGCCTGAACAATGCAGAAAAAAATTATTCCTGAAAGATAGTATTTTCCAATGAGCAGAAGAAATGTATCTGCAAGCAGTGTAAACGACATAGCGGCTAAGAGAACCGGAGGCATACTTTTATTATATATCTTCAATAGTACAGCATAAAATAAACATATACATATAGATAAATATTTTAAAATTGAAGTGTCCGCATTAAGTAAATCCAATAATAAAAAAGCTATATATAATATAGATTCTACAGCTGTAAATATAATTAATGTATTAACCCGTTGCAGCATGAAATTATCTCCTTGTCCGTCTGCATATCGGATTAATCATATCATAATGAACAAAATTATACAATATAACTTGCCCGATTCATAAAAAGGTGTTATTCTATCTTTGGTAAAAACTTATGATTAATATTATATAAGGAGTAAGACAATGAGCGAAAGTTTGTTAAAGAAGTGGAGAGAGCTTGCATACGGCCAGGAGATGCAGGGGAAAAAAGGAGAAAGATTCTGGGCTGAATATTTTGTGCTTGAGAAAGGAATATATGAACAGCTTCTTTCCGACCCTGATAATGTTGTTAAGGGAACGGTTTCAGAGCTTGCAAAGAAGTATGACCTTGCAGTTATGTATATGGTAGGTTTTCTTGATGGAATCAACGACAGCCTTAAAGAGCCTAACCCGATAGATGATATGACTGAAGATACAGAGGTTAATCTTGGATTTGATGCTGAAAAGCTTTATTATAATATGGTGGACTGTAAAGCTGACTGGTTATATAACCTGCCGCAGTGGGATGCGCTTCTTACTGAGGAGAGACGTAAGGAGCTTTATAAGGAGCAGAAAGCATCAGGAACTATTGTAAAGGAAAAGAAGATCGGACGTAATGATCCGTGTCCATGCGGAAGCGGCAAAAAATATAAGTTCTGCTGCGGAAGAGATTGATTCAACGAGCTGTTTTGTGCGAGAGATAAGGGGAGAGGCCGTTATGTAAGGTCTCTCCCCTGTATAATTTATCCGACAACTTTTATTATATCTTCATGTGCAGCAAGCAGATGCTTTCTGATAGGCAGCTTTTGCGGGCACTTTGTTTCGCATAATCCGCAGCCCTTACACATATCGGCGGTAGATTTGTTGTTCTTCATGTCGTTATAATTCCATATAACGGCGCCGGGGTTGTTATACATTGCGTATCCATTCCATACTGAGAAGCTGCGAGGAATATCTACGCCATGAGGACAAGGCATACAGTAACGGCAGCCTGTACAGCCGTTATTAACTCTGGCTCTTATTTTTTTAATCATATCATTAAGAAATGCTTTTTCATCATCAGAAAGAGGTTCAAAATCACCTAAGGTCTTCAGATTGTCCTCTACCTGCTCATCGGTGCTCATGCCGCTTAATATTACATGTACATTGCTCATGCTTCCAACCCATCTCATAGCCCAGGAAGCTATAGAATATCCAGGCTTATAGCTGTAGAATTGTTCCTTGATATCGTCTGAATAATTAGCAAGTGAACCGCCCTTAACAGGCTCCATTATAACAAGAGGTATATTAAGCTTTTTGGTAAGCTCATATCCGCGCATACCGGCTTGTTCTTCGGAATCCATATAGTTGAATTGAATCTGGCAGAAATCCCAGTCATAGTATGTAGCAATGCGTTCAAATACCTCGTAGCTGTCATGGAAAGAAAATCCTATATAGCGAATTTTTCCTTCTTCGCGAAGCTCCTCAAGAATATTTATAATATCAAAATCAGTTACGGTTTTAAAGCTTCCTTCATTCAGCCCGTGCAACAGATAAAAATCAATATAATCTGTCTGCAGCTTTTCGAGCTGCTTATGAAAAATTCTTTTTACGTCGGCTTTTTCCTTCACATCCCACATAGGAAGCTTTGTAGCAAGGTAAAAGCTGTCGCGCGGATAAGCTTTCAGCGCTTCGCCGAGAAAAAGCTCGCTTTCTCCGTTATGATAAGGATATGCCGTATCGATATAGTTTACGCCTGATTTGATTGCGGTATCAAGCATGTGAGCGGCTTTTTTTCTGTCAATGACTTCTTTGCCGTCTTTTTTTATTGTAGGAAATCTCATACATCCAAAGCCTAAAAGCGACGGTACCGCTCCGTTTTTCATTTTTCTGTATTCCATATTGTAGACCCCTTTCACAATTGCTGAGTGTGTAATATCCGTAATTATATATAAAATATTATAGCATGATTTTTTCGTTGCAACAATAGCGAAAAAGATATAGAATAGTGACGTATAAGAGCGTAAAGGAGATTGCTTTATGAAGAAGAACGAATATCTTGAAGAACTTAAAGAGATGTCGGGTGAATTTGATGATGAGCCTGATAACAGCGGTAACGCTTCAGAAAAGAATGACACGGCAGAGGAAAAACCAGAGCCTTTGGATATGGAAGACAGCATAGAGTGCGAGGTGACGGTGCGGGCAAAGGATATGAGAAATTTTCTGTTTTCGCACAATTATTCATCCTTTTCCGGATGGTTTGGAGTTGCCATAAGCTTAATTGCACTTGTTATGGTAATAGCAGGACGCGCAAAATACGGTACGGCTGAAATATGTATTCTGGTATTTCTTGCGCTCTTGTTTACGGTTATAAGGCCGCTTCAGATAGTAAACCAGGCAAAAAGACAGGTAGCAAGGCAGGAAATGTTCAAGAAGCCTATCAGATACAATATATGTAAAGAAGGAATCGTTATCCGCCAGGGTGAGGAATTTGCCAATGTGCTTTGGGCGGATATAAGAAAGCTTAAAGAGACCAGAAAGACAATACTTATATACACATCTCCGGTTATGGCGTTTATTCTTCCGAAAGACCAGATAAATAACAGTTCTGCTATTGTAGAAAGAATTAAGGCAAATATA
This sequence comes from uncultured Lachnospiraceae bacterium, assembly GCA_902493385.1. Taxonomy (GTDB): domain Bacteria; phylum Bacillota; class Clostridia; order Lachnospirales; family Lachnospiraceae; genus V9D3004. The sequence continues at coordinate 13,204 of CABUPO010000001.1, read as the reverse complement.
TACGCAAAATGATAGAAGGAATAGATATGAATAAAGACTGTTACAGTATAGAGACTTACAGTATGGAACAAACGCTGGACTTTGCAAGGAAGCTTGCCGCTCATGCAGGTCCTGGCAGCCTGTATCTTTTGACAGGAGATCTTGGATGCGGCAAGACTGTATTTGCAAAGGGCTTTGCAGAGGGGCTTGGGATAGACGAATGTGTGAACAGTCCTACATTTACCATAATGCAGACATATAACAGCGGAAGACTCCCGTTTTATCATTTTGATGTTTACCGTATAGGCGATGTGTCTGAAATGTATGAGCTTGGATATGAGGAATATTTTTTTGGAGAGGGAGTATGTCTCGTTGAATGGGCGGAGCTGATTACGGAGCTGCTTCCATCTGATGCTGTGTATATTCTTATTGAAAAGAATATTGAAAAAGGATTTGATTATCGAAAAATAACAGTAAGAGGAGATGGTAATGTATGAAGCTGCTTGCATTAGACAGTTCAGGACTTACAGCTACGGCTGCGGTATATGCGGACGGAGTGATAAAGGCGGCCTCATCTGTTAATAACAAAAAGACGCATTCTCAGACGCTTCTTCCAATGATTGAACGTGTTCTTTATGAAGCGGAGCTTACTATACACGATATGGACGCAGTGGCGGCAGGAGAAGGACCGGGCTCGTTTACCGGTTTAAGAATAGGAGCCGCTACGGTAAAGGGGCTCTGCCTTGCGGCCAACAAGCCTGTTGTTCCTGTTTCATCGCTTGCAATGATAGCATATAATCTGCCGTTTACGGACAGGCTTATATGCCCGATTATGGATGCAAGGCGCAGTCAGGTGTACACCGCCCTGTACCGTTTTGAGGACGATGAACTTGTAACTGAAAAAAAGCCTTCGGCAATGGGTATAACAGAACTGCTTGATTTGTTTAAAGACGGTAAAGAAGTAATATTTGCAGGGGATGGTGTGCCGGTATTTAAAGAGGTTATTAAAGATAATATGGGAGCGTATGCTCATTTTGCACCTCCTCATCTGGTTTTGCAGAATGCGTCTGCAGCCGCTGTATACGCCGCTCATTTATATGAAAAAGGCATGACTTTAGACGCCGCAGGCTTTGCGCCTGTTTATCTGAGGTTATCGCAGGCAGAGAGGGAACGGCTTGAACGTGAACAGAAAAAATGATGTTATAATTCGTAACATGGCGGCATGTGATATTCCTTATGTGTATGAAATAGAGACTGCTTCGTTTAATGATGCGTGGGATAAAGAATCATTTGTTTATTCAGTAGACGCTGCACATGATTACAGCATCGTAGCAGTAAAAGATGGCATTGTATGTGGTTTTCTTATAATGCGTATAAGTTTTGATACTGCAGATATAATTAACGTCTGTGTTGCAGAGGATTTCAGAAATGAAAAGATAGGAACAATGCTTTTGAGAGATGCATTATATCATGGCGCACAGACAGGAGTAATGCAGTATGTTCTTGAGGTGCGGGAGAGTAATTTTCCTGCGGTAAGGCTGTATGAAAATGAAGGCTTTACTATAGAGGGAAGCCGTAAATCTTACTATTCTAACCCTGTAGAAAATGCGCTTATAATGATAAGGACATTGTGACTGCCACCAATTCCCACTAGGCATTATGAATACTTGCTGATATAATTCATTTATCTTTATTTGAGCTGGGGAGGATTATGTCTTATGATATGCAATTCATGTGGAAAAAAAATATTATTTAAAGGCGGCATTCCGCAGGAAGATGTATGTACATTTGTCAAAGAATGGGGATATTTTTCAAAAAATGACCTTCAGGTACACAGGTTTAATCTGTGTGAAGATTGTTATGAAAAAATCACATCTGCCTTTGCTGTTCCTGTGGAAATCAGTGAAAAAACAGAGGTTATGTCCGCGCCTTTTTCTTGTTTAAATAATTAATGTGTGCTAATATCTTCTTAGTAAGTTTAAAGGAGATATCAGATGTTAGATGTATGCTTGCTTGGTACGGGCGGAATGATGCCGCTTCCTAAGAGACACCTTACTTCGCTTATGGTAAGATATAATGGAAGCAGCCTTCTTATTGACTGCGGTGAAGGTACTCAGGTGTCTATTCGTGAAAAAGGATGGAGTGTCAATCCGATAGATACAATATGCTTTACACATTATCATGGAGATCATATAAGCGGCCTTCCGGGTCTGCTTCTTTCTATGGGGAATTCTGACAGAGTAAAGCCGCTTACCCTCATTGGCCCGAAAGGCCTCGAGAGGGTTGTGAGCTGTTTAAGAGTTATTGCTCCGGAGCTTCCATTTGATATAATATATAATGAAATAGATGAAAATGAATTTAGTACAGAGATAGACGGACTTACAATTGAAGCGTTTAAGGTCAGCCACAGTATAACATGTTATGGCTATAGCCTTATTCTTCCAAGAGCAGGCAAATTTTCTGTAGAACGCGCCAAAGAAAAAGGGATTCCGGTTAAGCTGTGGAATCCGCTTCAGAAGGGCGGAACAGTAGAATATGAAGGAAAGGTTTATACATCTGACGAGGTGCTTGGCCCTCCGAGAAAGGGTATTAAGCTGACTTATTGTACTGATACAAGGCCTGTTCCTGTAATATCTGATAAGGCAAAGGGCGCCGATTTGTTCATATGCGAAGGAATGTATGGTGAAAAGGACAAGCAGAAGAAAGCTTCTGAGAACCGCCACATGACATTTTATGAAGCGGCTTCGCTTGCAAAAGATGCAAAAGTCGGTGAATTGTGGCTTACGCATTATAGTCCTTCTCTTGTAAGGCCGGAGCAGTATTTGAATGAAGTAAGGGCCGTTTTCCCAAATACTAAATGTGCAAAAGACAGAAAAAGCGTTACCCTGATTTATGAGGATGATTGATGATGGATGAGAATATAAGTTTTTATAATGCAGCGTATCCTCACGCGGTCTGTGGCTGTGAGGATGATACATATATACTTGCAATAGAGAGCTCTTGTGATGAAACCTCAGCAGCTGTTGTTCGTAATGGAAGAGACGTACTATCTAATATAATAGCGTCGCAGATAGACATTCATAAATTATACGGCGGGGTTGTGCCGGAGATAGCTTCAAGAAAGCACATAGAATGTATTAATCCTGTTATAGAAGAAGCTCTGAAACAGGCTGATACAGAGCTTGATAAAATAGATGCGGTATGCGTTACCTACGGTCCGGGGCTGGTTGGTTCTCTGCTTGTAGGAGTGTCGGCGGCAAAAGCAATAGCTTATGCAAAAAATATTCCTCTTGTTGGAGTTCATCATATAGGAGGACATATTTCCGCTAATTATATATGCCATAAAGACCTTAAGCCCCCGTTTTTATGTCTTGTAGTTTCAGGAGGCCATACTAATATAGTAGAAGTAAAGGATTATGGAGTATATAATATTATAGGAAGAACGAGAGACGACGCTGCGGGCGAAGCGTTTGATAAAGTGGCGAGAACTATAGGGCTTGGTTATCCGGGCGGCGCTAAGATAGACAAGCTTGCAAAAGAAGGGGATGCGGAAGCGGTTCATTTTCCGAGAGGCCATATTGAAGGACATCCATATGATTTTAGCTTCAGCGGTATCAAATCTGCCGTTCTTAATTATGTAAACGGATGCAATATGAAGAATGAAGAATATAACAGGGCGTCCATAGCGGCATCTTTTCAGAAGGCTGTCGTCGACGTGCTTGTTGGGCATACTATGGAAGCCGCCGATGAATACGGTTACGACTGCGTTGCACTTGCCGGAGGAGTAGCCTGCAACAGTGAACTCAGAAGGGAATTTAAAGAAATATGCCGACGTAAAGGTAAAAAGCTTTATTATCCTGATCCGGTCTTATGCACGGACAATGCAGCTATGATAGGCGCGGCGGGATATTATGAATATATTCGCGGAGTGCGTCACGGTTATGACCTTAACGCAGCAGCCAATCTTAAATTTGAGTAGTGTAAGCGAGGTAGTCTATGAATGAAGACAATATGCGGTTTGGAGTAGTGCTTTTGTCCGCAGGAAGCGGAAGCCGTATGAATAGTGATATACCAAAGCAGTATATGATGATAGAAGGACATCCTGTATTATATTATTCGCTTTATGAATTTGAAAAGTGTCCATATGTATCGGATATAGTTATTGTGGCTGCGGGCGAGTATCATGACATGATAATGAAAGATATTGTAAGAGCAGGAGGCTTTCGTAAGGTATCGGCTGTTACAGAAGGTGGAAAGGAGCGTTATAATTCGGTGTATAACGGATTAAATGCTCTTAAAGACGTCGATTATGTTATGATTCATGACGGGGCAAGGCCGTGTATTAATGCGCAGCTTTTACACAGGCTGGTTAAAGAGGTTATAAAAGACGACGCAGTGATTCCTGCTGTTTTAAGTAAAGATACTATAAGAATTGCAGATGATAACGGCTATGTTATATCAACTCCCAAAAGAGACAACGTGTGGAATGTGCAGACTCCGCAGACATTTAAAATGAAGCCTCTTTGTGAAGCATTTAACAAATATATGAGCTCGGATAATGATGTGCGGGTTACGGACGACGCTATGATATGGGAAATGTATAATGAACAGCCAGTACGCCTTGTTACTGGAGCATACTCCAATATAAAGCTCACAACTGCCGAGGATATAGAACCTGTCAAAATGTTTTTGAAATCTGTCATAAAGGATAGTAACTAATTTTAAAAAAATAAATAAAATACTGCTTGACATGGCATAATATGTAATGTTATACTAGACGGGCAGTTAAGGAGAGGTCGCATAGCTGGTTTAGTGCACCGGTCTTGAAAACCGGCGTGCCGCAAGGCACCGAGGGTTCGAATCCCTCCCTCTCCGTTTTATTATGGGATAGAATATTCGTAAGGATTTTCTATCCCATAGCTGGTGTATACAGGTAAGGCACATGGAGAAGTACCCAAGTGGCTGAAGGGGCTCCCCTGGAAAGGGAGTAGGTCGTTAATAGCGGCGCGAGGGTTCAAATCCCTCCTTCTCCGTTCATTAAAAACGAGGGAAATCTTATTGTATAAGGCTTCCCTCGTTTTTTATCCCCCAAATTTCACTGTCTTTGTGAATACTTAATGTTGTAGTAGATAGGAGTATATAATGAGCGTAGAATATACTGATATCAGAACTGAGCTGTCGAAGGGAAGATTTGTAATCATATCCACATCAGGAGTAAGTATGCAGCCTCTTTTATACGATAAAGGTAAAAAGAAGACAACACAGGTGCTTGTAGAACCCATTACTGAGACGTTAAAAGAAGGAGATCTTCCGTTATTTGTGCGGCAGGACGGAAAATATGTTATCCACAGGCTGATAAAAGTATATAAAGATTCTTGCGGCAATGCAGTTCTGTATCGTACGCGTGGCGACAACTGTATGACATGCGAACGTATAACTCCTGATAATATGCTTGGCATAGTAACTGAGATTTACCGCAAAGGACGTACTATAAAACCGACAGATTCCGGATATAGAATTTATATAAAGCTATGGAATATAATCTTTCCGTTAAGATATGTCTGGTATAAAATAAGGACGAAGATTTACAGGAGAAAATGATGTTCTATATAAGAATGGCAGACCTTTTAATCTGCATAGACAATAATTATGAATATGTTAAAAAAATGTGCGCAGACTACATAGTTTATCCGGATGAATCTATACGAGCGGATATGCATATACATGTTTTGATGGAAGACATTGAAAAAGAGCAGGAAGAAAGCAGTAAAAATCAGGATACAGAATATTCAAAGCCATATTGCGAAAGCATATGCATATACCGCAGCATAAGCAGACAGCTTATTAATTTTGACGGGCTTCTGCTTCATGGAGCGTGTATAGAGATGGATGGCAGAGCATATACATTCTGTGCGAAAAGCGGTACGGGCAAAAGTACACATCTTGCATTGTGGAAAAAGGTATATGGCAGCCGGGCGCACATTATTAACGGTGATAAGCCTATAATAAGATATATAGACGGCGCGTTTGTTGTATATGGAACTCCCTGGTGTGGGAAGGAAGGCTGGAATATTAATACAAAAGCGCCTCTTGCCGCCTTGTGTTATCTCAGGCGGCAAGACAGTAATCATATACGGTCTGTTGAACCGGCTGAAGCAATTAAGCTTATTGTACATCAGATATTGCTGCCAAGAGAAAAAAGTGAAATTATAAGATATCTTGGACTTATAGATAGAATGTTAAATGATATTCCTGAGTATGAATTATTCTGCAATATGTCTGAAGAAGCCGCCATAACAGCATATGAGGGCATGAAAAATCCGCAGTATATTTGATGCATGTATTTAAAGATCTTTAATTCTTTTTGTCAGATTAATTAAAAGTTCAAGATCATCGGAGGTCATATCTTTAGTCAGTTCATTAAGCTCGTGTGATTTGACAGGATGTTTAAGGTCTTCATCAAAAAACTCCTTTGGAGAGACGTCCAAATAATTGCATATATATAGAAATTCTGACATGGATGGCAGCGCCTTGCCTGATGAAATGCTTTGTATGTAACTTTTACTGTGGCCAAGATCCAAACTCATTTTATATTCGGAAATACATTTTTCGGTTCTTAATTTTGCAATACGTTCGCGGATAAAATTTGCGTTCATATCCGTAAATCCTCCCAAATATTCCATAATTAACCTATGCTCAAATATAATTTACATTATTTGAACCTATTATATTACCGATTGTAAATGTTTTAATTGTAAAAATGCACGATTGTAGTAGTGAAATAAATGTATATGTATGATGTTTAGAGAAAAAAACAGCCAAGACACGTTGTTATGTGTTTTGGCTGTTTGGTATTATTCAAATAAATCCTCAAATGATATCTCGTTGTCATTGCCGGTTGCTTCATAATCTGAAAGATTGTCATCATCTGGTTTATCAGTGCTGCCGACGCTGTCATTGTGTTCCTTTGAAGATTGATTATCTGAACTGGTATCGCCGGTATTCTTATTGCCTGATTCCCTGTCAGAGGAATCAGCATCTGTATTGTTGCCTGCATTATCTGAGATGTTATTGCTGCCAGCGCTGTTAGTTTGGTCTGTTATATTTTCATCTGATAATGCATCGTCATTAGCTGCTGCATCTGAGCCGCTGTCGGTATTGCCGGTAACCGTACCGGCTGCAGAAGAATCTGTATCATTTGGCTGCGTATCAGATTCGTTCTGTACTGGAGCAGAAGACTGTGCCGGTTCCGCATTATTGTCTGCCTTATTATTGATAGATACGGCAATAATAATGACTATTATTACTACAGCAGCAGCGGCACATGCAATAATAGCTTTTTTAGTTGATTTTTTCATGTAAATCTCCCTTTGGACATATCAACCGGCATATAAAATGCTGATTAATTAAAATAATCCGTTAAGCGTAACGAGTATTTACTTATAATCCAAATAATTCGCTCCAATCAAGAATATTGTCTTTGTTCAACTCGTCAAGTGGTAAATCCATAATACTTGATTCGGTGACAATATCTTCGTTTTCAAACTTAACGATTGAAACATCAAGTTCGCTATAAGCTTTTTTCATAACTTTAATACGCCATCCTTTCATTTAGAATGGATAGCTGTCTGACATATATTAATTGAATGATTGTAATTGATTGTTAGTAATATTCTAAACAAATAATTCGGAGAAGTCAAGAAAAACTACTGAATAAAATTGTAATATTTATTGAAATATACCGATTATTTAATGCAATGTACTTAAATGAATATATTGGTATAATTAATTTTAAGATAGATTGTTTGATATGGAATTGACTGAAAAGTAATTGTTTTGTTATATTTTATCAAATTTTTATGAGCTGGGAATGTACGGCTTTTGAAAAAGGGAGGTAATGAGATGAGATTGTCTAAAATGGCCAAAAAGATAATTGCGGTTACAATGGCTGCTGCGGTCGTTGTATCAGGGATTGTGTTTTTGCCGGACAAAACAATTAAAGCTGCAGACCTTGAACCACAGGTAAAAGTTCTGGGGGCAACAATTTTAGAGGAGGCGGCAGAAGACCAAAGCCAGTCAATGAGGCTTGCCATACAGGTTTCTAATGCAAGCTATGCCGATATGTGCGGTATAGAGGTCGGCGTTGAAGGAAGTACAAAAGAACCTGTTCTGATATCAACGGACAATGAGCAGCAGAGAAAGATATACAGCCGTCATGATAATCTTGATATAGTTGTGTATACAGTTGTTGTTAAGAATATTCCGGCTGCATATTTTGACAGGAAAATCAGTTTTAGAGGAGTTGTCAGAAAATCCGGCGAAACAGGCAATGAGTATACAGCTGCAACAGATATGGCAGAAAGAACGGTTGAGGGTGTTAAAGCTGCAATTGAGTCGCTTGAGCCAATAGCTGAAAAGCAGGTTAATATTGCAGAAAGTAATTTGGCTTATTCTCAGACGAAGACATTTACTGATAACGGCGATGGAACGGTAACAATTGAGCTGTCAAGAGATTCAGGAGGACTTTCAGTAGGATATTATATTAATGATAATAAGAGCCCGATTAACTTGAATGATTACAGTAAGATGGTTCTTAATGTAACCTCTGATGCGGCTGGAACAGGAACTTACTCGGTAGGATTCAGCGGACCGTATGTAGACAGCAGTTATTGGACTAATAATGGCTTAAAAACAGCGTTGGGATATGGAATTGCATTTACAGAAGGTACTCATGATTATACTTTTACATCTGATAAATGGAATAATTGGGACGCGTCAAAAAAAATACAAAGCGCTGTATATATACAGGCACAGGGTGATTCGTCTGGAGAAAGCAATACCTTTACTCTGAATTCCATTACTTTGTACAAGAATAAGGATGCAGAAAAAGAGAATCCTGATGCAACGGCCGCGCCAATACCGACGCCTGAACCAACGCCTGAACCTACAGACGTTCCAGAAGTGACGGAAAGACCGGCGCCGCCAGCGGCAGAAGAGCCGGTTGGAGAAGGCTGGCAGAAGGTTGATTTGACAGGCATCAGTGTTAATAATGACACAAGCTATATCAGCGACAGCAAAAGTCTTGTTATGCACGGCGCTGACTATGTGGAGATTCCATTAAATAAAGAATATGATAAGTCGCAGATTATAAAAGTATATATTACAGGAATATCTTATGAGAATAATCAGGTGTTCCGTATGTGGAGCGGCGGAAGATGGAGCTCACGTACATCAGACGTTGTATCTAATAATACGGGAGGAAGCGGCGCTGCATTTACACGCGAGGTGACCTTAAACCCTTCTGACAGCCCTGAAGCCGAGACATTTAAGCAATTGGTAATCTGTGCTAACAGCGGTGCGCAAATTACGGATTTGGAGATAACTTCTCTGTATTTTAAAGAAATTACAGAGAAGCCAAAACCAACGCTGGCGCCGGGAGAGATAGATTTATCTACCTGTCGGCAGGGCACCGGTGCGGCAGGCTCATATGATATTGAAACCGGCAAGGTTGTGATAAATGATACAGGCGACTCCGAGTATTACTTTGATTTGCCGGAGACAATTGTTTCAGGTGAAACAGCAGCAATAACGGTAAAAGGAACTTATACCGGTACTCATGGTTTTAGAGTATGGATTGGCAGTGGCGGCAATTCACATGTGGAGCAGGTTCAGGTTTTGAATCATAATGAATTTGAAAGCGGCAGTGAATTTGAAAAGACATTTGACCTTACTGCAAATGATGAGTGTGCTAAATTAACTGTTAAGAATCTGCAGACATGGGCAGGTGGAGGACCGATAGATGGCCTGGTAATTAATCAAATTATTGTCACAAAAAAATAAATTAATATTATTTTGGCATAATTAAGCAATAAAAAGACGTCCTGAAAAATTTATAAAGTTTTTAGGACGCCTTTTTTGCCAGATAAATCCTTATCAGTCAATATATATAACGATTAAATCAGTAAAAATCATATAAAATTACAAAAATAAAGCGTATAATTACAATTTGAGATAGACTGTTTGATTTATATTTTGATTGTTTTTAAGTATTGATTGTGATTGAAAAGAATAACTATGTTCAAAAATGATTGGAGGTAATTAATTTGTTTAAATTAGGCAGGAAGACAATCGCGCTTGTTATGGCAGCTGCGGTTGCTTTGTCTGGAGCGGCAGTGTCAAATTACGGCGCGGTAAAAGCAGCAGAGGCAGAACCTACGGTTAAAGTGCTTGGAGCTACGCTTGCGGCAGATAATGACAAGGGATTTCAATCTCTCAGAGTGGGCATTGAAGTGTCTAATGCAAGCTATGCCAGCGAATGCGGTATAAAGCTTAAGCTGAAAGATTCATCTAAGGATTACACAGTGGTTTCTACAGCAGATGAAAACTATCAGAAGGTTTATTCAAAGAATGTTGATGAAGATAAGATTGTATATACGGTTGTAGTTAAGAATATACCGGTAGCGCAGGCGGCGGCTGAGATTGAGTTTATAGGATTTGTTAAGAAAACAGAAGCGCCTGAGGTTATATCGGCACAGACGGATGCCGTTACCAAGAGTATTAATGGAATTGTAGAATCTATAGGGGCTCAGACCGGTAAGGACGTTATAATGCTTGAGTCCGGAGATTATGCCGGAACTTTAGTATACGAATATGCAAAGCTTGATATGAGCGCTGAACATACTAATCTTGAGATGCCGGATAAATCAGGCGACTATTCAAGCGGTAAGTTTGTTGTCGGAAAAAATAATGCAAGGGCCGTGTGTGAATATGTTGCTGAAGGAGAAGAAGCTCCTTATTATAAAGTAACAACGCCTGAAGCAGGAGAAGGAACAGAGAATACTCAGGGAAAGGGTATTGGTTATATACATCCAAGTATGGCAACGACGGATAGTTATATATATTCTGCAGATATTAAATCCGAGGCTGGAACAGATATTAATCTATGCGCATTTTATGGATGGAATACATGGCCGCAGGCAGGATTTGAAGGTAAAATTCTTGCAGGAAACGGTCAGTGGCAGAAGTTTGAAGTTAAAACAAGTAATCAGGAATCATATGATGGTTCTTCATATTTTTCAACTGCTAACGCAGGAAACAAAGAATACTGTATTAAGAACTTTGTTATATATAAGGTGCTTACAGATGCTGACATGCCTGAAATTGCAGCTCCTGTAACAGGCTGGAATGCAGATAAAACTGAATATAGCTTAAAGCTTGATGACAGCTCTGTATTACCAAATGATAAGTGTACTGTAGTGAAAAATGATAACGGTTCGTATACAATCTCTGCTGCAGAAGGGTGTGAAGTCGGTTTTGCGTTCCCTGAGGAGGTATGGAAAAATAATGATTTCAGGACAATGACGATAACATATAAAAATGCATCCGGATTTACAGGCGTCGGCATAGCGAAAAAATATGGAACGTCCTCACCTTGGTGGAGTTCAACTTATCCTGATGATGCTTCATGGGGCGGCGGTGCATTGCCAGACGGCGCCGGAGAGAAAATATTTAACATTGACGCTGGCAAAGTTGTTGATGAAAAATATTTCTCTGCATTTAGATTTTTCAGTGTTCCGGCAGAAGCTACAGTTACAATTGAATCAATAGTGCTTTCAGGACTTGAAAAGCATGAAGCAGTTGAGCCGACAGCAACACCGTCTCCTGATGATTTTACTACAGAAGAGCTTGCTCTTTCTGCTGATATATGTACTAATGATGGAGACTCTGCTTCAGCAGTCGTGGAAGACGGCGTTCTTAAGCTTAATCTTGCCCAATATCAGGGTGTGATAATTAATATACCTGAGGCAGTATATACTAGTGGTTATGACTATGCGGATGTAACATTTTCTAATCCAGGCGGAGCTGATGTTAATCTGTATCTGCTTAATGAGGAGATGACGGATGGAAAAGGTCAGACGCCTGCAGGCCAGCAGGATCCAATTAGTATTAAGAGTAATACAGATGAAACTACAGTTACATATCAGCTTCAGAGCGGAAGTTATATTAAAGGACTTAAATATGTTTCATTTGCAGGAAGCCCGATTGTTCAGATTAAGTCTATTGTATTAAAAAAAAACAAGTAACTGAAGAAGATACAGACTACGAAGTTGTTATGAATCTTCCAGATAACTATAATGCAAGTCAGGCTGGCAAAAACTACGGTACCTTCAAATCGGATAAGTATTATTCAACATATACGAACACTGAAAGGCCGTTTAATGTTATTCTTCCATATGGATATTCTGAAGCAAAGAAGTATCCTGTAGTATATATGCTTCATGGCATAAAATGTGACCAGAATTCATTTGGTTCAAGTGCAGAGACATGCTCTATTGTGAAGACGTCGGGGAATCTGTATGCAGATAAAGCTGCAGTTGAGGCTATTATAGTCATACCAAGTATTCGCGTATGTGCTGATGCGAGTATAGAGGATGACTTTTCGGCAGAGAATTATAAGCTGTATGATAAGTTCAGAGAAGACCTTATAGATTGTCTGATGCCATATATGGAAGCAAACTACAGCATAGCTACCGGTAGAGAGAATACGGCGATTGCAGGTTTCTCAATGGGAGGCCGCGAGTCGCTTTACATTGGTATATCAAAGCCAGAATATTTTGGATATATCGGGGCATTTTGTCCGGCATACGGTATATTTGCTTATGCTCCTAACTGGACCGGAGTTGGTGAAGACGGCTTGTTTGCTGATACGGCGTCCTTTACGCTCCCGTCTCAGTATATGGACAATACATTTACAATGATTGTCAAAGGTGCGAATGATACTACTGTTCATGAAATGCCTGCTACATATCATGAAGCGCTTGAGTCAAACGGCGTTCCGCATGTATATTATGAGGTTGCAGGCGCAGGACATGATGAATCAGCGTGGGGACATGGATTATACAACTTCTTAAGAAAAGCATTTAAGTAGTACATTTAATACGCAGATAATACAATTTAAAGCAAGACAGCTGTCTTATTATAAGTAAGGCGGCTGTCATTTATTTTGCTATCATTTAATAATAACAAATTATAAAGTTTACAAAAAAGAGTTGACTTCATATATTAAATGTAGTACAATTATTTTATCACACAATTCTAAAGCTTTACACGTCTTTTTTCATCTTAAGCAATTAGGATAATACAGCATTACAACATAATAATCATACAGGGCATAACGGGAGGCATTATTATAGGAAAAAAAGATATACTTTCTAACAATTATCTG